>CAVYYO010000007.1:0-49677 GCA_963772735.1 uncultured cyanobacterium
CCAGGGTTTCCACCGGCTCCCGGGTGGCCATGTCCACCAGCTCGATCTTCACCGGGCAGCCGGGCGTGATCCGGCTGGCAAGCACACCCGCGCGGGCGTCGATGTCGCGGGAGTCGATCAGGTGGCGGGCGGCGATCTTGGCGATGTCCGGGTCGAAGGTGGGCATCACCCGATCGAGGGCCTCGATCATGGTGACCTCGCAGCCAAGGGCCGTGTAGACATCGGCGAATTCCAGGCCGATGTAGCCGCTGCCGATGATGGTGATCCAGCGGGGCAGCCATTCCAGGTTGATGGCCTCGTCGCTGGTGAACACCGTGCGGCCGTCGGTCTCGATCCCGGGCGGCACGAACGGATCGGAGCCGGTGGCGATGATCACCTCGCGGGCGGTGTGGACCCGCTCCACCCCGCTGGCCTCCCGCACCGCCACCCTCTGGGGCCCGTCGAGCCGGCCCTTGCCCCGCAGGATCACGGCGCCGGAGCGCTCCAGGGTCTTGGTGAGGTTGCCGCGGATCGTGGCCACCAGCTGGGCGGCGTGGTCGGCGATCTTCTGGCGCTCGAAGCGCACCGGCGCCGCATGGATGCCGAAGCCCCGAAGGTGCTCGGCATCGGCCAGCTCCCGCACCCGCCCGCTGGCCGCCAGCAGGGCCTTGGAGGGCACGCAGCCCCGGTTCACACACGTCCCGCCCATGTCGCGGGATTCCACGATCGCCACCTTCAGGCCATGCTCGGCGCCGTGCTTGGCCGCATCGAAGCCGCCGTAACCCGCCCCGATCACGATCACGTCGAAATCGAAGCCGGAAGGGGAGGAGGCGGGCGCTGCGGTCACCGGTTGCTGCTGCAGGGATCGGGGCATTCTCCCCTGTCAGGGCACGGATCGGCCGTGGGCCTGGCGAGGACGCTCCAGCAGCAGAAGCGCCGCCGCCGCCGCCACGTTGAGCGACTCCACCGCCGGACTGTGGGGGATCGTGACGTGCCGCTCCGCCAGTCGGCTGAGCTCGGGATCCAGCCCCCCCCCTCATTCCCCAGCAGCAGGACCGTGGGGCGCCGCCAGTCCAGCTGCCAGTAGGGGATGGCCCCACTCCCCGTCTCGGGCACCACCGCCGCCACCACCTGCAGCCCCCCGGCCCGGGCCGCCGCCAGCCGGGCGCGCAGGGCCGCTGCCGTCAGCCGCTCCAGCGGCAGAGCCAGGGCCGCGCCGCTGGAGGCCCGCAGCACCTTCGGCTGGAGCGGATCGGCCCCGTCCCCCAGCCACACCCGCTCCACACCGGCCGCCAGGGCCGTGCGCAGCAGGGTTCCGAGGTTGCCGGGATCCTGCAGCCGGTCCAGGGCGAGCACGAAATCCGCCGGTGTCGCAGGAGGAACGGGAAGGGCGGCGACCGGCAGGGTGAGCAGCACCCCGTCGGGGTGGCGGGTGGTGGCGACGGCAGCCAGCACCTCCTCGGTACAGGTCTTCAGGTCCGCAGCGGCGGGCAACCTGCTCACCAGGGTGGCATGGTGACCGATCCAACCCGGCGTGGCCAGCACCAGTTCCGGGGTGACCCCCAGCCTCAGGGCCTCCTGGAGCAGGTGGGTGCCCTCCAGCAGGATCTGGCCCTGCTCCTGCCGGCCGCTGGCGCGCTGCAGGCGCCGCACCGACTGGATCAGGGAGTTGCGCACACTGCGGATCGGCTCCGCCGCCAGGGCCGATTCGCAACGGGCAGGGATGGAGCCTGGGACGGTCAGATGGTCTTTCGGCGCCGGATCTTCAGCCGGTCGTGGATGACCAGATCCTCATCCTGGAGGTCCAGCCCCTTGACGGCCGCCACCTCTCCGCGGATGCCCTCCGCCTTGAGGTTTGCCGCCAGACGGTCGATGACAATGTCCTCCACCTTGTTCTGGTCGTAGCTGTCAGGGGTCAGCCGTTCCAGAAACTTGCCGATGTTCGAGGCGACGACATCGGAGGCGTTGGTGATCTTGAGGACAATCATGGATGAATCATGCGGATGGGGAGACTTGAACTCCCACGACATTGCTGCCACTAGTACCTGAAACTAGCGCGTCTACCAATTCCGCCACATCCGCGGGCGACAAGCAGCCACGAAATCCGGGGCGCTTGCGTGAGCATAAATCATCACCGGCCCCGCCCCCGTCCGACGGACAGCCCCCAAGGGGGTCACCGGACCGGTGTCGGGACCGGTCCCAATGGGAACAGCGACAAGCCAGTTTGGATGGCGGCCCCTAGACGACGGGATCATTCGTTGTCAAGATGCCCCCGAAATTGATACCAGGACTCCAGTCCATGACCGTATCCCCCATGCCTGTCAAGGCCATCGCCGCCGGCAGGCTGGAGATCAGTGGTGGCCGGCGTCTGGACGGAGACCTGCGGGTCAGCGGGGCCAAGAATTCGGCCCTGGTGCTGATGGCCGCCTGCCTGCTCACCGAGGACGAGCTGCGCCTCAGCAACGTTCCGCCCCTGACCGACATCACCGCGATGGGGGAGATTCTCGCTGCCCTGGGCGTGCGTGTGCAGCGGGGGGGAGACGCGATCGTCCTTCACGGGGATGCCATCGCCACGTCCTCCCCGCCCTACGAACTGGTCAACAGCCTGCGGGCCAGCTTCTTCTGCATCGGCCCCCTGCTGGCCCGCATGGGGATGGCCAAGGTCCCCTTGCCCGGCGGCTGCCAGATCGGCACCCGCCCGGTGGTGGAGCATGTCAAGGGACTCAAGGCCCTCGGAGCCCAGGTGACCATCGAGCACGGCGTGGTCACCGCGGTGGTGCCGGGCCGCCAGCGCCGGCTCATCGGTGGCCACATCCACCTCGACTGCCCAAGCGTCGGCGCCACCGAGACCCTGATGATGGCGGCCGCCCTGGCCGACGGCGAAACGGTCATCGACAACGCCGCCCAGGAGCCTGAGGTGATCGACCTGGCCCGGCTGCTGCTGGCGATGGGGGCCAAGGTGCGCGGCGCCGGTACCCCCACCATCACCATCGTGGGGGTGAAACGGCTGCACGGCGCCGATTACGCCGTCATCCCCGACCGCATCGAAGCGGGCACCTTCCTGCTGGCCGGCGCCATCACCCGCTCCCGGCTGCGGGTGTTCCCCGCGCTTCCGGAACACCTGGGCGCGGTGATCACCAAACTCGAAGAGGCTGGCTGCCGGATCGAGGCCGACGGCAAGGGCCTGATCATCACCGCCCAGAAGGTGCGGGCGGTGGACCTGCGCACCCAGCCCTTCCCGGGCTTTCCCACCGACCTGCAGGCCCCGTTCATGGCCCTGCTGGCCACCGCCAGGGGCACCGGCATGGTCGTGGAGAACATCTTCGAGAACCGTCTCCAGCATGTGGCGGAGCTGCAGCGCATGGGCGCCTCGATCCGCATGCAGGGCAACACCGCGTGCGTCGAGGGGGTGGCCCGGCTCAGCGGCGCCCCCGTCCACGGCACCGACCTGCGGGCCTCCGCCGCCATGGTGCTGGCGGGCCTGGCGGCCGACGGCATCACCACCGTGCGGGGCCTGGAATACCTGGATCGGGGCTACGCGGATCTGGAGGGAAAACTCAACGCCGTCGGCGCCTCGATCCGCAGACTTCCCGACGCCTAGAGTCCAGCCTGCGGGAGCGTGCCGGAATTGGTAGACGGACTCGACTCAAAATCGAGCGCCCTCGGGCATGTGGGTTCGAGTCCCACCGCTCCCATCCAGCCCGTGATGGACACCTACGCCCGCTTCCCCGTGGCCCTGAAGCGCGGCCGGGGTGTATGGCTCTGGGATGAAAGCGGGCGGCGCTACCTCGACATGGTCGCCGGCATCGCCGTCTGCACCCTGGGCCACAGCGATCCGGTGCTGCAGCGCCGCCTCTGCGACCAGCTGGGACGGCTCCAGCACGTCTCCAACCTCTACCGGATCCCGGAACAGGAGGCCCTGGCGGCGGCGATCACCGCCCGCAGCTGCACCGACCGGGTCTTCTTCTGCAACTCCGGCGCCGAGGCCAACGAGGCCGCCATCAAGCTGGCGCGCAAGCACGGCCATCAGGTGCGCGGCATCGCCGATCCCCTGATCCTCACCGCCGAAGCCAGCTTTCACGGACGCACCCTGGCGGCGGTCACCGCCACGGGCCAGCCCAGATACCACCAGGGGTTCGAACCCATGGTCTCGGGCTTCCGCTATTTCCCCTACAACGACACGGCCGCCTTCGAGGCACTGCTGGCGACCTGCGAGGCCGACGGTCCCCGCGTGGCGGCCGTTCTGCTGGAACCGCTGCAGGGCGAGGGCGGCGTCCACCCCGGCGATCCGGACTTCTTCCGCCGGGTGCGGGAGCTCTGTGATGCCCACCGCATCCTGCTGATCTTCGATGAAGTGCAGATCGGCGTCGGCCGCAGTGGCCACTGGTGGGGCTATGAGCAGCTGGGCGTCGAACCCGACGCCCTGACCATGGCCAAGGGCCTGGGCGGCGGCATTCCCATCGGCGCCCTGGCCGTGAAGACCGCCGTGGACCACTTCCGCCCCGGCGACCACGCCAGCACCTTCGGCGGCAACCCCTTCGCCTGCCGGGCCGGCCTGACCGTGATCGAGGAGATCGAGCGCCGCGCCCTGCTCGAAAAGGTGGCCGCCAACGGCGCCCTGCTGCAGTCGCTGCTTCAGGAGCTTGTGGCCCGCCACCCCGACCGGTTGGCGGGCGAACGGGGCTGGGGTCTGCTGAGGGGCCTGGTGCTCCAGGCCGATGGTCCCACCGCTCCGGAGCTGGTCAAGGCCGCCATGGCGGAAGGGCTGCTGCTGGTTCCCGCCGGTCCGGGGGTGGTGCGCTTCGTCCCTCCCCTGGTGATCAAGCCACGCCAGCTGCGCAAGGCCGTCAAACGCCTGGAGAAGGCCCTGCTCTCCCTGGCCTGAACCGGCCCAGCGCCTTTGCCCTCCCTGCTGCCACCCCCCGTCGAGCTGGGCGACCTGCTCGAACCCTTCTCCCGCCGCGGCGTCGACCTGGGCCTGGAACGCCTCGGTGGAGCCCTGGCCGAGGGAGACCACCCGGAGCGGCGCTTCGCCGCGGCCCAGGTCGCCGGCACCAACGGCAAGGGCTCGATCAGCACGTTCCTGCACGCCATCCTGCGGGCCGCCGGAATCCGTGTGGGCACCTACCGGTCCCCGCACCTGGTGAGCTGGTGCGAGCGGATCCAGATCGATGACGCCTGGATTGACCCGGCCACCCTGCGGGCCGACCTGACCCGCTGGCAGCCCCTGGCCCACCGCCACCGGCTCACCCCCTTCGAGCTGATCACCGCCGCGGCCTTCGACCGCTTCGCCCGCGAACAGGTGGAGCTGGCGGTGCTGGAGGTGGGCCTGGGGGGACGGCTGGACGCCACCACGCTCCACCCCCATCGGCCGGTGGTGGGTTTCGGGGCCATCGGCCTCGACCACAAGGAGCATCTGGGCGACACCCTGGCGGCCATCGCCGCCGAGAAGGCCGCCGTGATGGGGCCGGGCTGCCGGGCCTTCAGCGCGGCCCAGGACCTGGAAGCCCAGCGGGTGCTGGAGGGGGAAGCCCGACGCCGCGGCGCCCGCCTGCAGTGGCTGGAGGCCCTGCCCTCCGTCACCGACGGCGGACCGGCACTGGGTCTGGCAGGTGAACTGCAGCGCCGCAACGGAGCCGTGGCCGTGGCCATGGTCCGGGCCCTGTTCGCCCCGGACGGTCCCCTCGCCGGCAGGGCTTTGGACGAGGGGATGATCCGCACCGGTCTGGCGGCGGCCCGCTGGCCGGGGCGGCTGGAACGGCGGCGCTGGCGGGGGCGCGACCTGCTGCTGGATGGGGCCCACAACCCTCCGGCGGCGGCGGCCCTGCGCCGGGAACTGGACCGGCTGGACGGCGGCCTGCCCCGCCGCTGGCTGCTGGGCGTCCAGCGCCACAAGGAAGGGCCGGCGATGCTGCAGCTGCTCCTGCGCCCCGGGGATCGGGCGGCGGTGGTGGCGGTGCCGGAGCACGCCAGCTGGTCGCGGGACACGCTGGCCGCGGCCTGTCCCGGCCTGGCCGATCAGCTTGAGGAGGCCCCCGACCTGGCCGCTGGCCTGGAGGGGCTGCTGGTCCCGGGCCCCCTGCCGGTGGTGGCGGGCTCCCTGTTTCTGCTGGGCGCAGCGTTTCCCCTGCTCGAGGAGGGCCCGCGGGCTGACGAACCCCCCGGGCCTGGCCAGCCTGGGGAGGTTCCCGGCAGCCACGGACCATGACGACGGCATTCGGCTCCGATCTCCCCCGGCCCTCGGGAGCGGCCCGACGGCCGGGGTGGAAGCGGGGCCTGGCGGTGATCCTGCCGCTGCTGGTGGCCCTGCTGCTGGCGGCGCCCCCGGCCGCCCGGGCCGACTACCAGGACCGGGTGGACTACACCCTCACCAACCAGAGCGGCAAGGACTTCAGCGGCGAGCAGCTGGCCGGCAGTTCCTTCGCCGGCGCCACCGGCCGCCAGGCCAACTTCAAGGGGGCGGACCTGCATGGAGCGATTCTCACCCAGGCGGCCTTCCCGGATGCCGACTTCAGCGGCGCCGACCTCAGCGATGCCCTGATGGACAAGGTGGACATGAGCGGCGTCGACTTCACCGGTGCGGTGCTGCGGGGGGTGATCGCCTCCGGCAGTGATTTCACCGGCGCCACGGTCACCGATGCCGATTTCACCGATGCCCTGATCGATCGGGTGGATCAACGAAACCTCTGCCGCAGCGCCCGTGGCACCAACCCGGTCACCGGCGCGGACACCCGCCTGAGCCTCGACTGCCACTGAGGATCAGGGGCCACCAGCCTGCGGCGAAGGTCCCTGCCAGCCCCGCAGCTTGCCCGGATTCATCAGTCCGGCCGGATCGTAGGCCGCCTTGGCTGCCACCTGGTCGGCATCCACCACACCCAGGCCGCCGTCCTCCACCGTGATCACGTGCGGGTTGAACAGCACCGCCCCCAGGGCGCGGCACTGGTCGATCAGGTCGGCCAGGGGCCTGCTCCCCTGCCAGCGCACCAGGGGCAGGGCCGACAACCGTGGCGCCCCCTGGTGGCGCACGGCCTCCAGGTGCCAGAGGACGTCGGGCCCCCAGCGGCGGCGGACGGCCTCGATCAGGGGCGCCTCGGGCCGGGGCAGCAGCAGCTGCAGGTAGGTCCAGTCCGGGGCCTGGGCACGCCAGTGGAGGGTGGTGTGGTTCCAGGTGAGTTCCCCCAGAGGCAGGGCCCGCCCCCGGCCCCCCTCCGGCCTGGCCCCCTGCCAGCACAGGCGGCCGCCCCGGGCCGCCAGCCAGGCGGGAAGCACCTCCAGGCTGTCGGGGGCGGCATGGAGCAGCAGCCGGTGCTCACCGGACGCGGCGGCGGGGCAGCCGGCCGGCCAGGGCATGCGGGCCGCCACAGGGGCCTCCAGCAGGCACAGGGCGTTGAGCAGCATCGCCGTGGCGGGTAGGTCCCTGGCGGCCGTCAGGGCCGCCTCCCAGGTGTCGAAACCCACCACCAGCGGCCGCCAGGCCACCGCCTCGGTCGTGGCCATGCGCAGGGCGGTGATGATGCCGTTGGTGCCATAGGCGTGGTTGAGGGGGGCACTGGCAGCGGCGTCAAGACGCAGCAGCCGGGGCTCGGCTTCCAGTGTCACCACTTCCAGCCCCAGCAGATGGCCCGGATCACGCAGGAAGCCCCAGCGCAGCGAACCGAGACCGCCCGAACCTCCGGCGATGAATCCCCCCAGGGTCGCGGTGCGATAGGTGCTGGGCGCCAGCCGCAGAGCCCGCCCATGGGGCGCCAGCTGGCCGTCCAGATCGGCCATCAGGCAGCCGGACTCGGCCTCCACCACGCCGCTGACCGGATCCACGGCCCGCAGCCGGTTCAGGCCGGTCAGCTCCAGCACCAGGCCACCGGCCAGCGGTACGCACTGGCCGTAGTTGCCGGTGCCGGCACCCCGCACCGTGAGCGGCACCCGGTGGCGGGCACAGGCCCCCGCCACCGCCAGCACCTGCTCGATGCGGCTGGCCTTCACCGCCAGCTGGGCCCCTTTGTCCTTCAGCAGGGGCACCAGCAGGGGGGAATAGTCATAGAAGTCAGCCCCATAGCGGTTCAGCTCAGCGGCGGCAACGATCGGCTTCAGCTCCAGCGGACGTGCCCTCAGCTCGGCCACCAGCGCCTCGATCCGGCCGGGATCGACCAGGGCGGGGAAGCCCGCCGGAGTGGCCCCGCTGGCGGCGAGGTCATCCATGGCAGCCGGCCAGCAGGGGGGAAGGCTCCTCGCAGGGGGGAGGCGCCAGCCAGTGGCCTGCCCGCAGCACCCGGCGCCGGGGCGGGCGGGCCAGCAGGTCACCCCAGGACGACGCCCCCAGCACCACCAGATCGGCAGGCCCCCCCTCCCGCAGCACCCCGTCCCACTCCAGACCCATCAGCTGGGCGGCGGCGGTGCTGAAGGGACTCAGCCCCAGCCGGCGCCAGGGCGCCAGGTGGCTGGCGGTCAGGCTGAAGCGCAGCAGGGCGATGGGATCGAAATCACCCCCCGGGAACCAGGGATCCTGCACGTTGTCGGCCCCCACCGCGACGGTCACCCCGGCTTCCTGCAGCTGGCGGATCGGCGCCTGGGGCCGCAGAAACGGGGTGCGGCGGTGGTGTTTGGCCAGCAGCCAGAGGTTGGTGGCCGGCAGCGCCACCACCCCCACCCCTGCGGCCGCCATCGCCTCCGCCAGCCGCCGGCAGGGCCTGTCGGCCAGCAGGCCCATGCTGCTGGCGTGGCTGCAGGTGAGCGGCACCTCAATGCGATGCTCCAGCAGCATGTCGCTCACCAGGGCCACCCCCTGGCCATGGTCCTGCGCGCTCTCATCGACGTGCAGATCGACACCGCAGCCCAGGCGTTCGGCCAGCCGCAGCAGCGCCAGCAGGCCGGCGCGATCGTCCGGTGAGGAGCGGAAGGGAGCTCCCAGCACGCCTCCCAGCAGCCCCCCCCGGGCCGCCACCGCTTCGGCAAGAACCACCCCCTCGGCCGTGCGCCAGTGGCCGACCGGCACCAGGGCCACCAGCTGCAGCTCCACCCGACCCCGCCACTGACGGCGCAGCTCCACCAGCTGCTC
Source organism: uncultured cyanobacterium (assembly GCA_963772735.1). GTDB lineage: Bacteria > Cyanobacteriota > Cyanobacteriia > PCC-6307 > Cyanobiaceae > Cyanobium. Next base: position 9,032 of record CAVYYO010000007.1, read on the forward strand.
CCAGCTCGGGGCGGCCCAGGGACCCAGACTGTCGATGTGGCTGCGGATCGCCCGGATCCCGTAGCGCCAGGCCCGATTCAGGGCCCGTTCTCCCCGGCGGCGCACCGCCTCGGGCTGGCGACTGACGGCCTCCCGCCGGTTCGCCGCCATGGCGGCGGCCATGGTGCCGTCGGGGTTGGGGAAGGCCTCACCGCTGAACGCCTTGTCCAGGTGGGCATGGGGCTCCACCAGGGGGGTGAGCGCCAGGGGCAGGGCGCCACCCTCTCCCGTGCCCTCGCCGGGCCGCTCCCCCAGGGCATGGATGGCGCGGATCCGTCCTTCGGCCTGCTCCAGCCGAACGGCCACCAGGCCCTGCTCGTCAGCGGGCGGCAGCCGACGGCGCGGATCGAGCAGGGTCCGGGGGATCCGCATCGGCGGCAGAGGTCCGGCCGGAAGCATCGCCCTCGTCATGGGTTCGGGCTGTCGGGCCTGCTCTCGCCGGTGCTGAGCAGCACGAACTGACCCGCCGCCGCCAGGGTGACGGCCTCGTAGCGGGGGATGCTCCAGTTGGGCAGAATCTTCTGCCCCCCCAGCCGCGTGCCGTAGATGCTCAGCAGGCCGAAGTTGTAACGGCGGGAATGCTCCCGCGCCAGGCGCCCCAGCACCTTGCTCTGGGACTGCACCAGCTCCGGGCAGTTCTGGATCAGCAACCGGGCCAGCAGCGGCAGCCCGTCGTTGCGGCAGAGCTCCTCGCTGGCCAGTTCGGTGAGTTTCTCGGCGGCGAACTCCTCGAAGGCGCCCGGACCCGGGTTGGTCAGGGCCAGGCCGACCACTCCCGCCGAAAGGGCGCTCAGAGCAAGCAGCCCGGAGAGGGCGCGGGGGGTGGCGGAAGGGGGGGGCAAGGGGGGCCGGCAGGCTCGCTTGATACATTGGCAAAGACCGCGGCGGGCGTCGCCAAGTGGTTAAGGCAGTGGCTTGTGGCGCCACCATTCGGGGGTTCGAGTCCCCTCGCTCGCCCTTCAGGCCCGGCGCTAAGGCGTCGGGCCTCTTTTTTTGCCCAGCCCATCCAGCAGGGCCTCGCCGCCCTGCCGCACCGGGTCGAAGCAGGGCAGCCCGGTTTCCTCGGCCGTGGCCGCCAGGGCCGCCGCCGCCGCCGGCCCATCCAGATGGGCCGTGTTGAGGGCGATGGCCTCCACCCGGGGAGGCAACAGGGCCGGGTCGGCCGGCCGGGCCAGGGCGGCCAGGGCCTCGAGGGCAACGATCAGCTGGCCCAGGGGCGGCAGGGGAACGCCCTCGAGCCGCTGGATCGTGCGCTGGCCGGCACGATGCACCAGCAGCAGGGCGGTGGGCTGGCTGCCCCGGATCAGGGGCAGGGAGGCGCTGGAACCCGGATGGCACAGGGACCCCTGCCCCTCCACCAGCACCAGAGTCTCCGGGCCGGCATCGCCGGCCGCCTCCAGCACCGCCGCCTCCACCGCGCCGGCGGCGTAGTCCACCCGAACGGCATCGAGGGCGACACCGGAGCCGCTGATCAGGATGCCGGCCTGGCCTGTGGCGACGAAGCGGGCATCGAGCCCCCGGCGCCGGGCCGCGGCATGCAGCTCCAGGCAGGCGCTCATCTTGCCCACCGACATGTCCGTACCCACCGCCAGCAGCCGTCGTCCGGGCAGGCCTGCGGCCCGTCCGGACGCCACGGCGAGGTCGGAGGGTTCCCGGCGCAGATCCCAGATCCAGCGCCCCGGACGCACCAGGGCGGCCAGGGTGGGATCGTCCCCCAGGCGGCTGTGCAGGCCGCTGGCCAGTGACAGGCCCGCCCGCAGGGCGGCGGCCACATCAGCGGCCATGTCCTCGGGCAGAAGGCCACCGGAGGGGGCGAGACCCACAACCGCCACCGCCGGCGCGAAGGGAAGGGCTTCCGCCAGCGACCCCACCACCGGGACGGAGCGATCGATCCCGGTGACCGCCCCCAGGTCGGCACCGGGGTGGGCCGGGTCCACCACCGCCACGATCGGACCACGGCGATAGCGGAGCATCGCCAGACCTGTCTTGCCGCTCAGGTTGTCCAGGCCCCGGTGCTGCAGGAGCACGATCGGGACATCAGCCCCGAGCATGGCTCACCCCAAGGCCGGGGTCGGCCGGCGGCACCAGCCGATCGCCGTTCAGACCCAGCCCCGTGAAAGGATCGTCCATCAGGTTCAGGTGGCTGTCGAGATCCGGCCAGCGCACCAGGGGCAGCAGCTGGGCGGCGGCAGCGTTGAGCAGGGAACTGTCGGAATAGCAACCGAGCATCACGCCGAGCCCCAGACCCCGCGCGGCCCTGGCCATCAGGAGAGCTTCGCCCAGGCCACCGCTTTTGAGCAGCTTGATGTTCACCCCGTCGACGTAGGGGGCGAGCCGCACCAGATCGGCCAGGTTCCAGCAGCTCTCGTCCGCCACCAGGGCGATGGGACAGTCGAGCTCGAGGGCCGCGAAGGCGGCGCTGTCGGCCTCCGGATCCTCCAGGGCCGGCAGGGGCTGCTCCACCAGCACCACCCCCTGGTCCGCCAGCCAGCCCAGCATCGGTCGGGCCTGCTCCAGGCTCCAGCCGCCATTGGCATCCACCTGCAGTTCGCAGGCCGTCCCGTGGCTCTGGCGGCGTCTCTCCAGAGCGCCGGCCACGGCCCGCACCAGCCCCCGGTCGTGATCGGGCCCCTCCGGGCTGCCGAGCTTGAGCTTGATGCGGCTGGCGGGCAGCTGGCCCCACCAGCGCTCCAGGCGCTCCAGCACCGCCGCCTCGCTGCCGAGGCCGAGGGTCACGCTAGTGGGACTGATCGTGGTGTCGTCCAGGCCCCAGATCCGCCGCAGCGGCAGGCCCAGTCGCCGACCCCACCAGTCGTGCAGGGCCAGGTCCGCGGCGCAGCGGGCCGGCGGCGAGAGGCCCTCCAGCAGCGGTTCGAGAGCCTGGAGGGGTTCGGGATCACGGGTCTCCAGCTGCGGCAGGAGGGCCTCCAGTTCGGCCGCCACGGCGTCGGTGCCATAGGCCCGGTGGCCGGTGTCGAAGCCGCCGGTCTCGCCGAGGCCGGTGAGGCCGTCATGTTCGATCTCCAGCAGCAGGTGCTCAACAGCGGCGGTGGTGCCCCGGCTGATCGCCAGGGGGACCGACTTGGTGAGGGGAAAGCGGCTCAGGCGGCAGCGCATGCCAGGAAAGGGCCGGGATCTTCACGCTGCCACAGGAGCCGGTCGGGCGCGGGCGGCGCGATGACGGAAACTGGATCCCATGACAGCCACCGTTTCCGGCCCCAGGGTCGACCAGGCGCCCTCCGCCGGGCGCGGCAGCTACTGGATCACCACCTTCGGCTGCCAGATGAACAAAGCGGATTCCGAGCGCATGGCCGGAATCCTCGAGGCCATGGGCTACGTCCCCGGCCGGGATGAGCACAGCGCCGATCTGGTGCTCTTCAACACCTGCACCATCCGCGACAACGCCGAGCAGAAGGTCTACAGCTACTTGGGCCGCCAGGCCCAGCGCAAACGGGCCAATCCGGCCCTGACGCTGGTGGTGGCCGGCTGTGTCGCCCAGCAGGAGGGGGAGTCGCTGCTGCGCAGGGTGCCGGAACTGGATCTGGTCATGGGCCCCCAGCATGCCAACCGGCTCGAGGCCCTGCTCACCCGGGTGGAGAACGGCCAGCAGGTGGTGGCCACCGAGGAGCACACCATCCTCGAGGACATCACCGCGGCCCGGCGGGACAGCGCCGTCTGCGCCTGGGTCAACGTGATCTACGGCTGCAACGAGCACTGCACCTACTGCGTGGTGCCCTCGGTGCGCGGCCGGGAGCAGTCACGGCGGCCCGAGGCCATCCGCAGGGAGATGGAGGAGCTGGCGGCCCGGGGCTTCCGGGAGATCACGCTGCTGGGCCAGAACATCGACGCCTACGGCCGCGACCTGCCCGGAATCACCAGCGAAGGGCGCCGCGCCCACACCCTCACCGACCTGCTCCGGACCGTGCACGACGTGCCGGGGCTGGAGCGGATCCGTTTCGCCACCAGCCATCCCCGCTACTTCACCGACCGACTCATCGATGCCTGCGCCGACCTCCCCAAGGTCTGCGAGCATTTTCACATCCCCTTCCAGAGCGGAGACGACGCCGTGCTCCGGGCCATGGCGCGGGGCTACACGGTGGAGCGCTACCGACGCATCATCGACCGCATCCGGGCGCGGATCCCCGATGCGGCCATCAGCGCCGACGTGATCGTGGCCTTCCCCGGCGAGACCGATGCCCAGTACCGGCGCACCCTGGGCCTGATCGAGTCGATCGGCTTCGATCAGGTCAACACCGCCGCCTACTCACCCCGGCCCGGCACACCGGCCGCCGACTGGCCCGATCAGCTGCCGGAAGAGGTGAAGGTGGCCCGGCTGCGGGAGATCAACGCCCTTGTGGAAAAGGTCGCCGGGGAGCGCAGCTCCCGCTACCTGGGTCGCCGGGAGGAGGTGCTGGTGGAGGGGGTCAACCCCCGGGAACCGGGCCAGCTGATGGGCCGCACCCGCACCAACCGCCTCACCTTCTTCGCCGCGGACCCCGGCGATGGCCGCCCCTTCGCTCCGGGTGATCTGGTGGATGTGACGATCGAGGCGGTGCGCCCGTTCTCCCTCCGTGGCCATCCCCTGGGCCGGGACCGGGTTCGCTGATACGTTTGGCGCTCTTTCCCGCGCCGATGGCAACCGTCCCCACCCGCGTCGGCCTGGTCTTCGGTGGTGCGTCCGGCGAGCACGCCGTCTCGATCCTCTCGGCCCGCACCGTTCTGAGGGGACTGCGGGACGGCGCCAATGCCGATCGTTACCGCGTCAGCTGCTTCTACATCGACCGGCTGGGGGGCTGGTGGCCCGAGCCCGTCGCCGCGGCGGTGCTGGAGCGGGGCCTGCCTGCCGAACCTGGAGATCTGCCGGGCCAGCCGGAGCGGGGTGGTTTCCGAGGTTTTCCGGAGGGGGCTCTGGAGATGGAGGTGTGGTTCCCGGTCCTCCACGGCCCCAACGGAGAGGACGGCACCATCCAGGGCCTCTTCACCCTGATGGGGGTGCCGTTCGTGGGATCCGGGGTGCTGGGGTCGGCCATGGGGATGGACAAGCAGGCCATGAAAGCCGCCTTCGCCGCCGCCGGCCTGCCCCAGGTGCCCTACGTCTGCGTGGAGGCGGCCGAACTGGCCCCTGAAGGCTCCGGCGATCCGGAGGCGCTGGTGGATCGGCTGGAGCGCCGGCTCGGCTACCCCTGCTTCGTCAAGCCGGCCAACATGGGCTCCTCGGTCGGCATCAGCAAGGCCACGGATCGGGCCAGCCTGCTGGCCGGTCTGGAGCTGGCCGCCGGCCTCGACCGTCGCCTGGTGGTGGAGCGGGGGGTGCAGGCCCGCGAACTGGAGTGCGCCGTTCTGCAGCGGGCCGATGGAGAGGGCGACCGGCTGAGCGCCTCGGTGCTGGGCGAGATCCGCTTCGACGCCGAGTGGTACGACTACGAGACCAAGTACAGCGAAGGGCTGAGCCACACCGTGATCCCCGCCGCGGTGAGCGAAGCGGTGAGCGAAAGGGCCCGCGGGATGGCGCTCGCGGCCTGCCGGGCCGTGGCCGCCGGGGGGCTGGCCCGGGTCGACTTCTTCTATGACGATGCCGAAGACGCCCTCTGGCTGAATGAGATCAACACCCTGCCGGGGTTCACCAGCCAGAGCATGTACCCGATGCTGTGGGAAGCCAGTGGATTACCACTCCCGGACCTGGTGGATCAATTGGTGCGGGGCGCGACAGGATGGAGGTCCCGGATGAACATGGACGGAGCGGCGGCATGATCCATGGCCTGCTGTGGCTGCCGCTTCTGGCGGTCTTCGTGCTCCTGGTGGCCCTCGGCTGGATCGAGCGGCGTCGCCAGCACCTCTTCCGCGACTGGGCCCGAGGCGCCGAGCTGGCCAAGCTTGACGGCTGCGGTGCCGCCCGGCTGCTGGACGGTGAACTGAGCTGGAGCCGCTTCGTGGCCGGCAGTTTCCAGCCCGAGGGCTCCTTCACCATCAAGCGTCTGGAGATGGTCGAACTGCTTTCGCTCAGCTCCGGCGAGGCCCCTCTGACCGAGGAGAGTGAAGGGGCCTGTCGCCTGCGATTGGTGGGTGACGGCCAGCAGGACGATCTGCCCTTCTCGGACGCCCGTCGGGCGCGCCTCTGGATGGATCAACTCATGGCCCGCTCCCGCTGCGAGCTGTGAAGCAGGCCCCCCCGTCGCCGAAGGCACCGCTTCCGCCAGGGGTCCTGCGCCGCAAGGAGCTGCGCCTTCAACGCCGCAACGAGCGGCTGCGTCAGCTCTGGCGCATCCTGGTGTTCAGCGGCCTCTCGGCCGGCCTGGGTTTCCTGCTGCTGCGGCAGGGCTGGACCCTGCGGGAGCCGGGCCAGGTGGAGGTGCTGGGCAGCGCGGTGGTCGGCCGCGACCAGGTGATCGCGGCTGCGGGGCTGCGCTTTCCCCAGCCCCTGATGGGGCTGCATCCCCGCCAGGTGGCCAGCGTGCTGATGGGAGCCCTGCCGGTGGATCAGGTGAAGGTGAGCCGGCTGATGCTGCCGCCGCGGCTGCGGGTGGAGCTCAAGGACCGGAAGGCGGTGGCCCGGGCCGAGCGACGCACCGATCACGGTCCGGAAGTGGGGTTCGTGGATGGGGTGGGCAACTGGATCAGCGTCCTCCAGCACCGGGGGGCGGGCAACACGGGGCAGCTGTCTCTGCGGGTGGTGGGCTGGAGCCCCCGCCACCGCGCCGTGCTGGCCAGGGTGCTGAGTCAGCGGGAGCTGCTCGGACCCGGACTCCGGGAGATCCGCTTCGAGCCGGATGGCAGCCTCTGGCTGGTGACCAACACGCTGGGTCGGGTGCGACTGGGCCCCCCCGACGCCCAGCTGGACCGACGGCTGGAGGTGACCGCCCATCTCAGCCGCACCCTGCCGCCACGGATCAAGGGATCGGCTCCCCAGCTGATCGACCTGAGCGATCCCGAGCAGCCTGAACTGAGCGTTGCCGGCAAGGCCCAGGCTCCAGCCAGCCCCCCGGACGGCGCGGCCAGGCCTCCCGCGGGGGCCCAGTGAGAGATCATGGCCGCAGGGGGCCGCGAGCCATTCCTCACAGGCCGTTGCGCCCAGAGGCGATTCGGTCCAATGTGATCTATCCGCAACTCCGGCTGAGCTGGCCAACGACATAATGCAGCCGCAGATCAACGGCCTCACTCCCCCTCCCGCGATGGCGTGCGAACAGGACCGTCCATCCCCCGTCGATCTTTCGTCCCCGCAGGAGCACCACGCGATGAGCCAGATCTCGCCCAGCAGCAATGGCATCGTCCCGAGCCAGTCGGCCCGGATCGAAGTGATCGGCGTGGGGGGAGGCGGCAGCAACGCGGTCAACCGGATGATCGCCACCGATCTCAAGGGGGTGGGATACCGGGTGCTCAACACCGACGCCCAGGCCCTGCTGCAGTCGGCGGCGGGTCAGCGCATCCAGCTGGGCCAGAAACTCACCCGCGGCCTCGGTGCCGGTGGCAACCCGGTGATCGGCCAGAAGGCCGCTGAAGAATCCAGGACCGATCTGCAGCAGTCCCTCGAAGGCGCTGACCTGGTCTTCATCGCGGCGGGCATGGGGGGCGGCACGGGCACCGGAGCCGCTCCGATCGTCGCGGAGGTGGCCAAGGAGTGCGGCGCCCTCACGGTGGGCATCGTCACCAAACCCTTCGGTTTCGAGGGTCGCAAGCGCCTGCGCCAGGCGGAGGAGGGCATCGCCCGTCTGGCCGAGCATGTCGACACCCTGATCATCATTCCGAACGACCGCCTGCGCGACGCCATTGCCGGAGCGCCCCTCCAGGAGGCCTTCCGGGCCGCCGATGACGTGCTCCGCATGGGCGTCAAGGGCATCACCGACATCATCACCAGACCCGGCCTGGTGAATGTCGACTTCGCCGACATCCGTTCGGTCATGGCCGACGCCGGCACCGCCCTGCTGGGCATCGGCGTGGGCTCGGGCCGTTCCCGCGCCATCGAGGCCGCCCAGGCGGCCATGAGCAGCCCCCTGCTGGAATCGGCCCGCATCGACGGCGCCCACGGCTGTGTCATCAACATCAGCGGTGGCAAGGACATGACCCTGGAGGACATGACCACCGCTTCCGAGGTGATCTACGACGTGGTCGACCCGGAGGCCAACATCATCGTCGGCGCGGTGGTGGACGAGTCCTACGAAGGCGAGATCCACGTGACCGTGATCGCCACAGGCTTCGAGAGCGGGGGCCACTACAGGCCTGAACGCCCCACAACGACCTTTGCCGACAACCTCACCCATACAGCCGAGGAGCGGGGAGCCATGATCCCGCCGTTCCTGATCAATCGCCAGAACCGGGTCGACTGAGGACGGCGTCGGTTGCAGCCTGTGCCATCCGAGGAGGGTGGCGGTGGGTGGCAGACAGGAACAGCTTCTTCCCAGGCACCGGTTCCAACGGATGCCTGACCCATGGTCAGGGGGTCGGAGGGATGGCAGCTGGAAAGGGGGTGACCCGGAGTCCACGCCTGCCCTGAGCATCCCGTGTGGCTGCTACCTTCCGGTCCTGACCAGATTTGGGCGTCAGAGCCGCGTGGGTCCGAGTCGGGTGGATGCTAGCAATGCAGCCAGATATCCCCGTCCTCTGACGCCGTGCCGTGCCGCTGAGACCCGCTGATCTGAAACGGCGCAAGCAGGCGGGCCTGCCGATCACCGTTCTCACCGCCTGGGATGCCCTCTCCGCCGCCGTGGTGGCCGGAGCCGGCGTGGATGCGGTCCTGGTGGGCGACTCCCTGGCGATGGTCGTGCTCGGCCATGCCACCACCCTGCCGGTGACCCTCGAGGAGATGCTGCACCACTGCCGCGCCGCCGGCCGGGGGCTGGCGGCGGCGGCGCCAAAAGACCCACCGCTGCTGATCTGCGACCTCCCATTCCTCACCTACCAGTGCGGTGCCGACGAGGCGGTGGCGGCGGCGGGTCGGGTGCTGAAGGAAACCCCCGCTGCCGCGGTGAAGCTGGAGGGGGCCGAGCCCGAGACCCTTGCCGTGATCGATCGGATGGGGCGCAGCGGCATACCGGTGATGGGCCACCTGGGGCTGACCCCCCAGTCGGTGCATCAGATGGGGTACCGGCGCCAGGCCGGCGATCCTGTCAGCCGGGAACGGCTGCGGCGCCGGGCCCTGGCCCTGCAGGAGAGCGGCTGCTTCGCCCTGGTTCTCGAGCATGTGCCGGAGGAGCTGGCGACCGACCTGAGTCGCTCCCTGGCGATCCCGGTGATCGGAATCGGCGCCGGGGCCGGCTGCGACGGCCAGGTGCGGGTGACGGCCGACCTGCTCGGGCTCACCAGTCGCCAGCCCCCTTTCAGCCCTCCCCTGGTGGACGGCCGGGCGATCGCGGTGGAGGCCCTCGGCCGCTGGGTCAGGGAGCAGAGGCGCCGGCGGCTCGGCTCCAGCTCCTGCCACCAGGCCAGCATCTCCCGCAGCACCCCATTGCTGAGGGCCAGGCCGGCAGGGTCGGCCAGGCGCCAGCGGGGTCCCTCGATGCACAGCAGGTTGCGCCGCTCGTATGCGGCAAGCCGTCGCCGCAGTCCCTCCAGCAGGGAGGGATCCAGGTGGTGCCGGCGGGCCAGCCCCTCCAGATTCACCCCTTCCCGCCGCCGCAGACCCACCATCAGTCGTTCATCGAAGGGCATCCCCTCGCTCCCCGCTCCTTCGGCCGACTCCGGGGGCGGCGCCGCCACGGCCTCCGCATAGCCGGCCCGGGTGCGGGGGTGGGCCCGCCGACGGCCGCGGGGGGCCCCGGTGGCCCCCATGCCGAAACCCCACCAGCCGGCGCCGCTCCAGTAGACGCGGTTGTGACGCGAAGCATGGCCCGGCAGGGCGTAGTTGGAGATCTCGTAGTGGCCGTAGCCGGCGGCGGTGAGCCGGGCCCAGGTCTGCTCCATCAGATCGGCCGCCAGATCCTCCGCCGGCAGGGCCAGCTCCCCCCGCTGGTGGAGCCGATCGAAGACGGTGCCGGGCTCGACGATCAGGTCGTAGACCGACAGATGGGGGGGCTCCAGGGCGATGGCCTGGCTCAGCTGAGCGGCCCAGTGCTCCGCGCTCTGCCGCGGCAGGCCCTGGATCAGATCGAGGCTCCAGCTGGCCAGCTCGCCCCGTCGCCCTGCCCGGCGCAGCCAGCCGGCGGCCTGGCGCAGGTCAGCGCAACGGTGACGCCGTCCCAGATCCGCCAGCACCCCATCATCGAAGCTCTGGCCCCCCAGGCTCACCCGGTTGATGCCCGCTGCCAGATAGCCCGCCAGGCGGGCCTCGTCAAAGCTGGCCGGATCCAGCTCCAGGCTCACCTCCGCTCCCGGGGCGAGGCCGAAGCGGCAGGAGAGGGCTTCCAGCAGCGCCCCCACCTGGGCGGGGGTGAGCATCGAGGGAGTACCGCCGCCGAAGTAGACCGTCGCCAGCGGCGGACCTCCGGGGGAGGAGCCGATCTCCCGGTGCAGCAGCGCCAGGTAGGCGGCGATCGAGGCGGAATTCGCCCCGTCGGCCCTGTCCCCGAGGGGCACCACGGGAAAATCGCAGTAGAAGCAACGCCGGTGGCAGAAGGGAATGTGCACGTAGGCGGATCGGGGATCCATCACGGGCGGTAATCCCTGGAGCCCAAACGGGGGAAGATCGGCCAAGCTGATTTGCGGACCTGCAGGGCGGCCAAGGCGTCGGGACTTCGAAGCATGGTGGACACCCTCATCTTGCTGCTGTTCCTGGTCTCAGGGGCAGCCACCGGCTGGCTCGGCGTCGACCTGCTGCCGGAGCAGCTGCTGATCGAGGTCACCAACCAGGAAGGCCTACGGCTGGTGATGGGTGGGTTCGGCGCCTTCTTCGGGCTGATCGCCGGCATCTTCTTCCAGCAGCTGCGCCGGCGCCTGATGGCCCAGGTGCGGAGCATGCCCACCGATCTGCTGGTCAGCCGGGCGGTGGGACTGATCCTCGGTCTGCTGGTGGCCAACCTGCTGCTGGCGCCGATCCTGTTGCTGCCCCTGCCCTGGGAGGTGATCCTCATCAAGCCCCTGGCGGCGGTGCTCAGCAACGTCTTCTTCGGGGTGCTGGGGTACAACCTGGCGGAGGTTCACGGACGCACCCTGCTGCGGCTGTTCAACCCGGCGAGCACCGAGGCCCTGCTGGTGGCCGACGGGGTGCTGCAGCCCGCCAGTGCCAAGATTCTCGACACCAGCGTGATCATCGACGGCCGCATCCGCGGCCTGCTGGCCTCCGGGCTCCTGGAGGGCCAGGTGATCGTCGCCCAGGCCGTGATCGACGAACTCCAGGCCCTGGCCGACTCCTCCAACGGAGAGAAACGGGCCAAGGGGCGCCGGGGGCTGAAGCTGCTCACCGAACTGCGGGAGGCCTACGGCCGCCGGCTGGTGGTCAACAGCACCCGCTACAGCGGCAACGGCGCCGACGAGAAGCTGCTCAAGCTGACCGCCGACACCGGGGGCACCCTGCTGACCGCCGACTTCAACCTGGCCCAGGTGGCCCAGGTCCAGGAGCTGCGGGTGATGAACCTCAGCGAGCTGGTCATCGCCCTGCGACCCGAGGTCCAGCCCGGCGATGGCCTGCAGCTGAAGATCGTGCGCGAAGGCAAGGAGGCCGACCAGGGGGTGGGTTACCTGGAGGACGGCACGATGGTGGTGGTGGAGGACGCTCGTCAGCGCATCGGAGAACGGCTGCCCGTGACCGTGACCGGCGCCCTGCAGACTCCTACCGGCCGCATGGTGTTCGCCCGCTGCGACCGCAACCAGGAGCGCCATGGCGAGCCGGGCAATGGCAAGACCCCCGGCAAGCAGGGCGGGAAACCCGTCGCCCTGCGGGAGCACCAGCCTCCTGGCCCCGGCTAGGCTCCTGCCTCATGCCTGATGGTGAGCGCGGATGACGGTGTCGGCCCCCTACTACGGCGATTCCGCGGTGATGCGCACGCCGCCGCCGGATCTGCCGTCCCTGCTGCTCAAGGAACGGATCGTCTACCTGGGGTTGCCCCTCTTCTCCGACGACGATGCCAAGCGGCAGATGGGCATCGATGTCACGGAACTGATCATCGCCCAGCTGCTGTATCTGGAATTCGACAATCCTGAGAAGCCGATTTTCTTCTATATCAATTCCACCGGCACCAGCTGGTATTCCGGCGACGCGATCGGCTTCGAGACCGAAGCCTTCGCCATCTGCGACACCCTCCGCTACGTGAAGCCGCCGGTGCACACCATCTGCATCGGCCAGGCCATGGGCACCGCCGCCATGATCCTCTCCGCCGGCACCAAGGGCCAGCGGGCCGCCCTTCCCCACGCCTCGATCGTGCTGCACCAACCCCGCTCCGGCGCCCGCGGCCAGGCCAGCGACATCCAGATCCGGGCCAAGGAGGTGCTGCACAACAAGCACAGCATGCTGGAGATCCTCTCCGAGAACACCGGCAAGACCGTCGAGGAGCTCTCCCGCGACTCCGACAGGATGACCTACCTCACCGCCGAGGAGGCCATGGCCTACGGCCTGATCGATCGGGTCCTCACCAGCCGCAAGGATCTGCCGTCGTCCGCCTCCTCAGGCTGATCACGAACCCACCACCCCCGGGCCGGCCGACGTTCCGGCCAACCTCTTCCCCCTGCTCTTCTCTCCGGCTCCGCACGAGAGCCTTCCCTCCATGCCCATCGGCACTCCCAGCGTTCCCTATCGCCTGCCCGGCAGCCAGTACGAGCGCTGGGTCGACATCTACACCCGGCTCGGGGTGGAGCGGATCCTGTTTCTGGGCCAGGAAGTGACCGACGGGATCGCCAACAGCCTGGTGGCCCAGATGTTGTACCTCGACTCCGATGACAGCTCCAAGCCGATCTATCTGTACATCAACTCACCGGGCGGTTCGGTGACCGCCGGCCTGGCCATCTACGACACCATGCAGTATGTCAAGTCCGACGTCGTGACGATCTGCGTGGGACTGGCCGCCTCCATGGGCGCCTTCCTGCTGGCCGCCGGCACCAAGGGCAAGCGGCTGGCCCTTCCCCACAGCCGGATCATGATCCACCAGCCCCTGGGCGGCACCAGCCAGCGCCAGGCCAGTGACATCGAGATCGAGGCACGGGAGATCCTGCGCATCAAGGACATGCTCAACAAGTCGCTGGCCGAGATGTGCGGCCAACCCCTGGAGAAGGTGGCCAAGGACACCGACCGCGACTACTTTCTGAGCGCCGCCGAGGCCAAGGAGTACGGTCTGATCGACCGGGTGATCGCCCACCCTTCGGAGGCGACCGGCACCTGAGCCCCTGCCCGGTCGGGCCGGGAGCCCGTGCGCCCGCACATCTACAGTCTGCGTTTGCCCTGCCCGCCGACCGGAATGGCCCAGCTCTTCTACGACTCCGATGCCGATCTCAGCCTGCTGACCGGCAAGACGGTGGCCATCATCGGCTATGGCTCCCAGGGCCATGCCCATGCCCTGAACCTCAAGGACAGCGGTGTCAGCGTGGTGGTGGGCCTCTACGAAGGCAGCCGTTCGGCGGCCAAGGCCAGGGCTGACGGTCTCGAGGTGCTCAGCGTGGCCGACGCCTGCGCCAAGGCCGACTGGATCATGGTGCTGCTGCCCGATGAAGCCCAGAAAGCGGTCTACGAGAAGGAGATCGCTCCCCATCTCCGTGCCGGCAAGGTGCTCAGCTTCGCTCACGGCTTCAACATCCGCTTCGGCCTGATCAAGCCCCCCGCCGACGTGGATGTGGTGATGATCGCTCCCAAGGGCCCCGGTCACACCGTGCGCTGGGAATTCCAGAACGGCCAGGGAGTGCCTGCCCTGTTCGCCATCGAGCAGGACGCCTCCGGCAACGCCCGCGCCCTGGCGATGGCCTATGCGAAGGGCATCGGTGGCACCCGTGCCGGCATCCTCGAGACGAACTTCAAGGAAGAGACCGAAACCGACCTGTTCGGCGAGCAGGCCGTGCTCTGCGGCGGCCTCAGCGAACTGGTGAAGGCCGGCTTCGAAACCCTCGTCGAGGCGGGCTACCAACCGGAGCTGGCCTACTTCGAGTGCCTGCACGAGGTGAAGCTGATCGTGGATCTGATGGTCAAGGGGGGCCTCACCGCGATGCGCGACTCGATCTCCAACACCGCCGAGTACGGCGACTACGTGAGCGGGCCCCGACTGATCACCGCCGACACCAAGGCGGAGATGAAGCGCATCCTGGCCGACATCCAGGACGGCACCTTCGCCCGCAACTTCGTGGCCGAATGCGAGGCCGGCAAGCCCGAGATGGCCAAAGCCCGCCAGCGGGACTCCGACCATCCGATCGAGCAGGTGGGCAAGGGCCTGCGCTCGATGTTCAGCTGGCTCAAGGCCGCCTGAACCCGTCCCGCGATGCCACGGCGCCTGCTGACCGTCGGCCCTGTCGCCCCCAGGGCCCCGGGATGGGGTCTGCCCCGGCCTTGAGCCTCCCGCTGCTGCTGCTGCTCGCCTGTGGACTGGACAGGTTGGTGGGGGACCCGCGCTGGTGCCCCCACCCGGTGCAGGTGATGGGGATGGCCATCGCAGGCCTGCGCAGGATGGTGGAGTCCTTGGCGGGCTCCAGCCCCCGGCGGCTGCGCCTGGGGGGGCTGCTGCTCACCCTGCTGGTGGTGGCAGGCAGCGGGCTGGTGGGCAGGGGGATCGAGGTTCTGGCCCGCCAGGATCCCATCCTGGGAACTCCCCTGCTGCTGCTCGGCCTGGCCAGCGCCCTGGCGGGAGGCAGCCTGGTGAGAGCGGTGCGGGCGGTGCTGCGGGCCCTGCCCGATCTGCCCCTGGCCAGGGCACGCCTTGCCTGGATCGTGGGCCGACAGGTGAGCGGACTGCCGCGCGGAGAGATCCTGCGGGCCGCCGCTGAAACCGCCGCCGAAAACGCCGTCGACGGGCTGTTCGCCCCCCTGTTCTGGATGCTGGTGGGGGCAGCCCTGAGCACGCTGAATCCCCAGCTGCCGGGCCCCCTGGCCCTGGCCTGGGCCTACAAGGCCAGCAGCACCCTCGACTCCATGCTGGGCTACCGCCACGGCCGGCTGCGCTGGCTGGGCACCGCCGGTGCCCGACTCGACGACCTGCTCACCTGGCTGCCGACCCGGCTG
Source organism: uncultured cyanobacterium (assembly GCA_963772735.1). Classification (GTDB taxonomy): domain Bacteria; phylum Cyanobacteriota; class Cyanobacteriia; order PCC-6307; family Cyanobiaceae; genus Cyanobium. Next base: position 24,132 of record CAVYYO010000007.1, read on the forward strand.
GTGGCCGTCACCCTGCCCCTGGCAGCGGGACGACCCCGGCAGACCGGCCGCCTGCTGCTGGCGGCCCTGCGGGACGGAGGCCGCGACCCCTCCCCCAATGCCGGGGTCTCGGAAGCGGCCTTTGCCCACGGGGCCGGTGTGCGGCTGGGGGGCGCCAACACCTACGCGGACGGTGTGCGGATCAAGCCGATCCTCGCGGCCACCGGCCGGCCCGCTGACGTGGAAGGGGTGGAACTGATCCTGGCCCTGGGGGAGCGGCTGGAACTGCTCTGGCTGCTGGTGGCCCTGCCGGGCCTGGCGGCTATGGAATCAGCCAGGTGAAGTTGGCCGGGGTCCGATCCCCGGAGAGGGGCCTGACGAAAGGGATTTCAGTAGGCGCCCCGATCGCGGGGATCGAGCATCACACTGATGGTCCGAACAATGATGCGGAGATCCAACAGGAAGTTGCGATGGCGTGCGTAACGGACGTCCAGCCGTACGCGTTCGGGATAACTGAGATTGTTGCGGCCGGAAACCTGCCAGAGACCCGTCAGACCAGGACGCACGGCCAGAACCTCGTTCATGCGGTCGCCGTAGCGATCAAGTTCGTTGCGCACGATCGGACGGGGGCCCACCACGCTCATCTCACCGCGAAGGACGTTGAGGAACTGGGGCAACTCATCAAGGCTGGAGCGCCGCAGGAACTTTCCCAGGCGGGTGATTCTGGGATCATTCCTGAGCTTGAAATCGTTGCGGAATTCCTCGTCAAGATCGGGAGATTCGGCCAGCAATTTGGAGAGATATCGATCGGCATCCCGCCGCATGGTACGGAACTTGATGCACCCGAAACTGCGGTAGTCGCGACCCACCCGCTGTTGCACGTAGAACACCGGGCCACGGGAGGTGACCTTCACCAGAAGCGCCAGGGCGAACAGCACAGGCGCACCGAGGGTGAGCACGGCGAGGGAGAAGACAATGTCGCCGCTGCGCTTGATGACGCGATCGCGCTTCGACTGGAAAGCGATCAGCTCTTCGGCGGTGAACACCTGCGCCGAAGCAGTCGCAACCTGTGGTGAGGCGTAGGGGGTCCCGATCGAAGAGAACATGGGGGACGGCTTTTATCCGCTGAATTTAAGGATCCATCCGACCGGAACTCCATCCCTGAGGGCCACTCAGATCAGAGGCACAGGACGGCGAAGGCGCCGCAGGTGCTGCGCCCAGAGCGCCTCCAGCAGGTTGTCCATCCGCCGCCGGAAGGCCTCGGGGGCGAAGCGCTCCGCCCAGCGGCGCTGGCCCTCCGCCGGCAGGGAACGCCACCGTCGCCCCGCCTCGAAATGCTCCAGAGCTGCCACCAGACTGGCGGGGGTCTGCTCAGGAAACAGCAGGCCGGTGGGCTCCGGCTCCCCTGTGCTCAGGCAACGCACGCTGTCGAGAACACCGCCCCGGCCGTAGGCGATCACCGGCGCGCCGGCGGCCATCGCCTCCACCGGCGCGATGCCGAAATCCTCCAGCCCCGCGTACACATAGGCCCTCGAGCGCTCCAGCCAGCTGGCCGCCTCCCTGTCCGGCAGGTGCCCCAGGAAGCGGATGGTCGGTCCAGCCATCGCCTCCAGGCGGCGCCGCTCGGGACCGTCGCCCAGCACCACCAGGGGCAGACCGGTGCGGTTGAAGGCCTCCACCACCACATCCACCCGCTTGTTGGGCACCAGCCGGCAGAGGCTCACGTAGACGTCGTCACGGGGCTGGTCCCAGCGGAACCGGTCCACCGCCACGGGGGGATGGAGCACGTGGGCACGGCGGCGCCAGAAACAACGGATCCGCCGGGCGGTGAAGCGGGAATTGGCCACCAGCGCATCCACCCGGGCGCTGCTGACCACGTCCCACTGGCGCAGCTGGTGCAGCTGCAACCGCACCAGGGGGCCCAGGGGACCGCGGGCCAGGGCGGATCGGGCCAGATAGGTGTGCATCTGATCCCAGGCGTAGCGGACCGGGGTGTGGACGTAGCTCACATGCAGCTGATCGGGACCCGTGAGCACCCCCTTGGCCACCAGATGGCTGCTGCTGATCACCAGGGGATGGCCGGAGACATCCAGCTGCTCGATCGCCAGGGGAAGCAGGGGCAGGTACTGCTGTACGTGGCTCACGCCCCAGGGCAGCCTCTGGATGAAGCTGGTGTGAACGGTCCGGCCCGCCAGCCAGCTGCCGGGCCGGCGGCTCTCCCCGTCCACCAGTGCGAAGAGCTCGGTGGGGGTTCCCCGCTCCGTCAGGTGCCGGTCCAGCTCCTGCACCACCTGCTCGCTCCCACCCATGGACCGGGGCGTGAACCACTCGTGAACCAGAGCGATCGAACTGGGGAAGGCCGCCATGGCGGGCACGGTAGGCGCCTGTATCACGAAAACTCTCAGCCGATTGCCCTGACGGAGCTCCCTGCCGAAGCTAAGGCGACGACTGGGAGGGCGAGAGCCGGGAAACGATGGCGATCCGAGAGCTTCTCGAAGATGCCCTGCAGGAGCCCTCGATCGGCTCCACACCCTGCTTTCGCTGGCATGCCACGCCGGTGGGGATTGCGGCGCTCTGGTGCGACGGCACCCCCCCCACCCCCCCTCCCTTCGACGTGGCCTTGAAGGAGGGACTCCAGGTGGGTCTGGATCTCAGCCGCGAGGAGCGGGAATTCCACCAGGTGAAGTCCGGCCTTGTCCTTCTGTTTCATTCCTGATGCCGTCGGACGGACCCTCAGCAACCCATCCCTCAGGGGCGTCTGCTCGGCCACCTGAAGGGACCCACCCGCGGCCGGAAGCCGATCTCTGGGGTCCCACTCTCATCGCTCGTCCCGTCTCCGCGACGCCGGCACAGACGGCAGCCGTCCCCGCTGGCCCGCCCACTGCTCCCTGGTGGGGGTGACGATCAAGGCCCCCAGCAGGGCACCGCCCACCAGGAACAGCTCAGCCGACAGAGTGCGCACCCCGGGGGTTTCCATCGGGATCCAGGTGGCCACCGGGAGGGCCGCCCAGAGTCTCCTATCCTGAGAATGGTTCTTATTTTTGTCCCGTCCGGTCCCTGCTGATCGAGCGCCGTCTGCCACCTCCTGATTCCTGATGCGCTTCCTGTTCCCATGGGCTCGCCGCACAAGCCTGCTGGGGTTGGCACTGCTGCTGGTGGCCTGCGGGGCCCCACGGCAGGCCGTTGCTCCCGGCTCCAGCGGCAAGGGGCTCAGGGTGATGACCACCTTCCTGCCGATGACGCTGTTCACCCGGGCAGTGGCAGGGAATTGCGCTGAGGTGAAGGCCCTGATTCCGCCCGGCAGTGGGCCCCACGATTTTCAGCCCAGACCAGGGGATCTGGCGGCCCTGCGGGAGACGCGGGTGCTGGTCAAGAACGGTCTGGAGCTGGAGGCCTTCCTCGACAGGCTCGTGGCTTCGGCCGAGAACCCCGCCCTGATGGTGATCGATTCCAGCCGCGGGATCGCCACGATCGACTCCCCGGAAGCGGCAGGACACGAGGAAGCCGACTTAGGGCACGATGACGATGCGGGCGATCACGCCCATCGCCATGGCCCGGTGAATCCTCACATCTGGCTGGATCCGCTGAGGGCCGTGCAGCAGGTGGAAACGATCCGCGACGGCCTGGTGAAGGCCGATCCCAGCTGCGCGGAGGGCTATCGCCGCAATGCGGAGGCCTTCATCATCCAGCTGAGGGATCTCGACAGGGAGATCGGCGGCCAGCTCAGGCCCTATCAGGGCAAAACGTTCGTGGCCTTCCACGACTTTGCCCCTTACTTCGCTGAGCGCTACGACCTCAAGGCCGAGTTCCTTGTGGACGTGCCGGAGCTGAACCCCACGCCAGCCGATCTGCAGCGCGTGGCCGAACAGGTCAGGAGCACCCAGCTCAAGGCCCTGCTGAGTGAGCCCCAGGAAGGCCCCCGTTCCTTCAATGCTCTGGCGGAGGATCTGGGGGTGACGATCAGTGTGTTCGACCCGATGGAGACCGCCAGTGAGCAGGCTTCCCGCGATCCGGGCCGCTACTTCAGCGTGATGCGCCGCAACGTGGCTCACCTGCGCCAGGCCTTCGGCGGATGAGCAGAGGCCTGGCCCCGGCGGCGATGGAGCCGGCAAGGGCACCTTTCTCTCAAAGCCCAGTGGCGCCTGGCTTTCCGGGCTTCAACGACCCTCGCCGGAGAGAGCGGAAACGGAGAGGGTGGGATTCGAACCCACGGAAGGTTTCCCTTCAAACGATTTCGAGTCGTTCGCTTTCGACCACTCAGCCACCTCTCCACAGCCTTCCGGCCGCCGATCACTTTACGGAGCGGTCAGCGCGCCGCTCGCCCCACTGGCCCGCCACCCCGGCGGAAGGGGTGAGCCGGCCGGTGCGGCGCCGCTGAGCCACACCTGCCGCGGCGCGCGGGCCAGCAGGGCGCGGTGCTCCCCTGGGCGGGGCAGGAATCCCAGCCAGAGCGCCTCCCCGGCGGGTTCCTGGGTGCGGGATCGCCACGTTGCCAGCGACTGGCGATCCGGCAGCAGCAGCCATTGCTGTCGACCCAGGTGCAGCCGCAGGGCATGGCTGTCCATGGCCAGGGCCTGGACCGCCAGCCCCCGGCTCTCCAGCCGCTGCCCGGTCGCCAGGGGCACCGCCCCGTCGCCGTAGGCCAGCACCCGGCCAGCCCGGTGCCGCCAGCAGGCGGGATCGGCCGGGGCCACGGGATCCAGCAGCAGAGCCCAGTCGAAGCGGGCCACCCCCAGGCCCTGGGCCAGCTGGGCGGCCTGGCGGCAGCTGAGCCCATCGGCACGGGTGCTGACCAGGGCAGCCCGCCCTTCGTGCCGCGCCAGCAGCAGGTCACGTCCGGCCCTTCCCCCGCCCTGGTGCACCAGCAGCAACTGGTCGCCCGTGAGCAGCACCAGATGCAGCACCAGCACCCCGGCGCCCAGACCCGCCGCCAGAGGCCGAAGACGCCGGTCGAGCCCCGGCAGCACCAGGCCCAGCAGAGCCAGGGCGAAGGCCAGCACCAGCAGAGGCAGCGGCCTGCCGCTCTGCCACTGGGCCAGGGGCAGGCTGGCAACGGCGTGGACCAGCTGGAGCAGCCCACCCGCCAGCCAGCCCAGGGGCACCAGCAGGGGAGGCAGCAGGGGAGGCGCCAGCGCGGCCACCCCCGCCAGGGCCATCGCTCCGAGGGTGAGGGGTGTCAGCAGGGGAGCCGCCAGAAGGTTGGCCGGCACGGCGTAGAGAGGCACCACGCCGAAGTGGAGCAGCTGCAGGGGCAGGGTCCAGAGGCTGGCCGCCACCGGCACCGCCAGGGCCGGCGCCAGCCAGCCCCGCCACCAGCCCGGAGCGGCGGGGGGGCCGCCCGGAAGGCGCCGGGCCAGGGCCTGCTCCAGGGGCCGCGCCGTCAGCACCAGGCCGGCGGTGGCGGCGGCGCTCAGCTGGAAGCCCACGTCGTGAAGCCAGGCCGGACGCAGCAGCAGCATCCCCGCCAGGCTCAGGCCGAGGATTCCCAGCGGGCGGCCGCGCCGGCCGCTCTCGAGCACCAGCAGGGCGATGCCCCCCATCAGCACTGCCCGCACCACCGAGGGCTGAGGGCCGGCCAGCAGCAGGAACAGGGCCATGGCGCCCCCGCCCAGGGCCAGCCGCGCCGTCCGGCCGAGGCCTCGGCCCAGCGCCAGCACGGCCCCCAGAAGCACGCTCAGGTGGAATCCGGAGGCGGCCAGGGCATGGGAGAGGCCGGCGACGCGGAAGTCGGCCCGCAACTCGGCCGGCAGGGGAACCACGGCGCTGCCCAGCACCAGGGCCGCCAGCAGGCCACCCCGGTCAGGGCCCGCCGCGGCCACGAAGCGGGCGGCGATGGCGCGGCGCAGATCGGCGATGGGGGTGGCCGGCCGCTCCAGCACCTCCAGGCGTTCCACCTACAATCGCGTCCAGCTGCCCTGGCGGGCCAGGCGCTCCGCCGACCCCGCCAGCAGGGGGTGGGGAGCCGGCCGGGGACGCCGCAAGATCCCCGACGCCCGCACGCGCCAGCCCGCACGCAGGGAAGGACAGGTGGCGAAACCCAGCTCGCTGCGGCCGCCGGAGGTCTGCAGCAGGACCCGACAGGGTCCGGAGCGCCGGTTCCCCGGGGGCGGCAGCCGCGGCGATGGGATCACTCAGCAGGTGTCCCTGCAGCATCACCGGCCGCGGACCGTCCGCCCCTGCCAGCAGGCGCAGCGGATCGTTCGCCCCGGGCTGGAGGGGCCGCAGCTGGGCCTGCAGCAGCACCAGGAGCAGCAGCAGCAGGGGCAGGGGCAGCCGGGGAGGGCGGGGCATGCTCCCAGGGTTCCCGGCGGCGGCCATGCACGGCCAGGGAGAGCCGGCGGCGGGAACCCTGGGCGGAAGCGGCAAGGCGGCGATCCCGGTTGGGTTTCACTGCTATATTCACCCCGCTGAGAAACTGACAAGGAAAGAGACGCTCAGGGTTCAGGAATCTATCGAGAACCGGTCGTCCGAATCGATGCCTGAACGAACGCTCCGGTCATCGGATTGACCACCATGAATCAATGACAGACGTTCGCAGCTTCTACGAGCGCCATCCCTATCCTGCTCCAGCGAACGATCTCCATCAGCTTGCAGAGCTCTATCGCAATCCCATGCGACGGAGGGTGATGTTTCATCTGCTCTGGCCCACTCTCCCCTACAGAGCCTCCCGCACGATTCTTGTCGCCGGGTGCGGCACCTCCCAGGCCGCGTCGATCGCGCTGCGGGAGCCGGAGTCCCGGGTGGTGGGAATCGACCTCAGTGAATGCCAGCCTGGCCCATACCCGCCTGCTGCAGAAGAAGCATGACCTCACCAACCTGGAGCTCCATCGACTGCCGATCGAACGCATTGGCGAACTGAATCAGGGCTTTGACCAGATCATCTGCACTGGGGTGCTGCATCATCTGAGCGACCCCGATCAGGGCTTGACGGCGCTGCGGGATGTGCTGAACCCCCGGGGGGCCATGCAGCTGATGGTGTATGCCCTCTACGGCCGTTCGGGCCTCTACATGCTGCAGGACTACTGCCGCCTGCTGGAGATTGGAAGCTCCGAAGTGGAACTCCAACATCTCAGCGCAACCCTGCAGAGATTGCCCCAGCAGCATCCGCTCGCCAACGTGATGCGCACCAGCAAGGACTTCCTGCATCCCGATGCCCTGGCGGACGCCCTGCTGCACCCCCAGGACCGGGCCTACAGCGTGCCCCAGCTGCAGGGCTGGCTGGACCGTTGCGGCATGATCTTCGGCCGCTGGATGGAGCAGGCTCCCTACCTTCCCCAGTGCGGCGTGGTGGCGGAAACGCCCCATGCGGCCCGGCTGGGGGCCTTGCCTGCCGCGTCACAACATGCCGCTGTGGAACTGTTCAGGGGAACGATCACCAAGCACCATTTCACGGCCTTTCGGCAGGAGGATGGTGATCTTCCCTCCCCCGATCCCTTCATCCAGCGGCGTTCATCCCGCCGTGCCGAGCCCTGGCGAAGCCTGATTCCCCTCCGCCTCCCGTGGACTCTCTGCCTGCGGGAGCGCCTTCCCGCGGGGGCGGCGGGGATGCTGGTCAACAGGGCACATCACTTCCCGGATCTGGTCCTACCGATCGACACCGATCAGGAGCGGCTGGTGGAGGCGATCGATGGAGAGCGGACCCTGGGGGAGATTCTGCGAGACACGCCAACGGAGATGGGGGAGAAACGCTCGCTCCGCTTCTTCAAACGCCTGTGGCAGTACGACCAGATTGCGGTGGATGGAGCACCACGGGACTGAGATCACCCTCACGACGCGGCATCAGGAGCTGACGCGACCAGCCCGCCGCTTCAGAAATGCGGTGGAGAGCAGAATGCTCATCAGGGTATAGGTCAGCAGGGCGGGAATCAGGCCCTGGATGGCTGATCCGTAGACCACCGCCAACTGGGCGGCCAGCCCCAGGTTGCGTGTGCTCGTCACCAGGGCAACCGTGTTCCGTTCGATCGGATCCTGCCCGGCCAGCCCGTAGCCGATCGCCAGACTGATCGCCACCATCACGAGCATCACCGGAAGGGCGAGCAGATTCTGCGTGAGGAAGGGAATCAGGTTGCTGCCGGTGATCACCAGCAGCACCAGGATCATGAGGAGCAACAGAGCCGTGGCCAGCCTGTTGATGACGCCGATCCAGCGCTGGGCCCAGCCCGGCCTCACGGCCCTCACCAGCAAGCCTGCCGCCAATGGGATGAGCTGCACGCGTGTGACCTGCAGAGCCACTTGAGCGGGAGTGATCTCCCAGCCCTGCACCGGCTTCACCGATTGGAACAGTACCGCCATCAGTGGGATCGAGACGATCGCCACGATGGCCGCCGAAACCTGGATGAGGGCCGCCAGCCCGGCGCGGCCAGCCGGGGAACTCACCCGACGCAGCGCCAGCGGAGCGCTCGGACAGATGACCATCAGGGTGATGGCGTATTTGGCTGGCGATGACAACCCGGCCACCAGCGGGAGCTCCAGCAGCACAAGACCCGCCAGGGGCACCAGCAGACAGGTGCCGATCAGAATCCGAACGAGCACTCCCGTGCGATGCCGTGGAGAAGGAAAACGAGGAGATGTTCAGATCCAATCCCAGGGAAAACATCACCATGAAGATGGTGACACTGACCAACACGGTGACGACTGGAGGCATGGTGTGGCAGGGCGGTTGAGGGGGAGGTAGAGGGCCCGGACAGCGAAAGCGTGATGGATCGTGATTCGGCGATCAGAATCCAGAAGTTCCCGTGATCAGCAAGGACAGCGCCACAACACCGATGATGGTGAGTGCAATGGCGGTGAAGATGGTGATCGACGTCTGATCGATATAGACAAAGTCATCCCGCTTCAGCTGTTTCAGGGTGCGCAGGTGCTGGCGTGTCGCCGCCGCCATCGACACGATGCCGATCAGCACGAATCCCATCGCCACCAGGCGCACACTCATGCCGGCATGCTGACTGTCCTCAAACCGGCTGCGGTTGATCGCTGCAATGATCTTGTCGAGACCGAAACCGAAGCTGATCAGGGAGAGGCTGGTGCGGATCCAGGCCATCATGGTGCGCTCGGCGGCAGCCCGGCTGCGCTCCTTGGCCAGTTCGTTGTTGAGATTGCCGCTCATGGCCGCTGCTCGTTGGCGATCAGGCTGGGGCGATGGTTCTCCTGATCCTCCAGTGTCCGCTCCGCTTCCACCTCCCTGGCCAGGAACACATTCAGAAAGGTTCGAATCACGGCCACCACTCCAAGCTGAATCAGATTTTGCTCTGAGGGCGATCGCCGTTGTCGCCACGATGTCGGACCCGAGCTGAAATTCCAACGCCATCGACAACCAGCTGCCGAAGGTGAGTCGGGCGCTGTTGGAGGGGCGGGAATCCCGTCGCAGCGAGAGTCGACCCTGGCAGAGGGGCCGGATCAGGGTGACGCCCAGGCCGATCGCCACGCAGAGCAGCGACAGACACTCAAGGATGAGACGAAGGCCCCCGGCGGCACCCTCCATGACCACCCTGAGCAGCCCCGTGGGAATCTGCAAGGACCGGAACCACCTGCACCGATCACCTCCGCACGATGCAGCGGAACCCCATGTGGCAGGTGGAGGTGTCGATGCCCTGGGCCATGCGTGCCGCTGGCCGGTACCGGCGGCAGTAGCTGGGGGCGCAGAGAAAGGAGCCCCCCTTCACGACCCGGCGGGGGATGTGCATGTGCTGGGAGGCTGGGGTCGATGCTGGCTTCACGGGAGCCTCCGCGGGGGTTGGGGATGGGGCAACAGCCCTGCTTGGCCTGCAGCTGATGCCGCTGGACCTCGGCATCGGCGGCATGGTCCTGGTACCAGTCCGCGGTCCACTCCCAGACGTTGCCGATGCAGTCGAACAGGCCATAGCCATTGGCGGGGAAGGCCCCGACGGGGGACGTGCGCGCATAGCCGTCCTGGCAGGTGTTCTGGTGGGGGAACTCCCCCTGCCAGGTGTTGGCCAGCATGCGGCCGTTCGGATGGAGCTCGCTCCCCCAGGCGAATTCGCAGCGTTCGAGCCCCCCTCGAGCGGCCCGCTCCCATTCCGCTTCGCTGGGAAGTTGCTTGCCGATCCAGGTGGCGTACGCCTCAGCGTCTTCATAGGCCACATGCACCACCGGATGGTGCTCGCGGCCCTTGATCGAGCTGCCCGGCCCTTCGGGATGGCGCCAGTTGGCACCAGGGAGGAAGGCCCACCAGCGGTAGGGATCGTGCCGCCCCACCGGCCCCGGGGGCGGGGCGAAGACAATCGAGGACGGCTGCAGCAACGCCGGGTCGGCGCCGGGATAATCGGCTGGATCGACGGGGCGTTCGGCCAGGGTGCGGTGGCCGGTGGCCTTCACGAACTTCTGGAACTGGGCGTTGGTGACCAGGTGGCGATCCATCCAGAACCCCTCCACGCTCACCCGGTGGGCCGGGGCTTCTTCGGGGTAGTGATCATCGGAGCCCATCAGGTAGGTGCCCCCCGGAATCCACACCATGTCCCGGGCCGGGGGGCGACCTGGCCGGGTCGACCCCGGCTGTGGGGTGTGGATCTGGGGGGCGGTTCGGGCCACAAGGGACGTCGTGGAAGGTGCGCTGGCGAGGTTGGCAGGCCTCAGGAACTGCCGAGGGTGGAGGTCATCTTCTCGATCGCATCGCTCACCGTGAAGCTGGCCGCCTTCTGGCGGGGCGGGAAGGCCTTGAGGGTCTCCAGGGCCTGGGCCACCCTCGCCTGGGCAGGAATCAGCAGGAAGACATGGTCCAGTCAGCCAGTCAAAGTAGGTGTTGGAGGTGATGTCGGCCCGCTCGTAGGGATCGGTGAGCAGGTTGAAGATCTTGGGGACGCGCAACACGGTGAAAGGCTCCATCCAGATCTGCAGCGTGCCGGTGGCACGCTGCTCCATGAACACGAATTTCCAGTTGTCGTAGCGCAGGGCGGTGAGGTCACCGTCGTCGGAGAAGTAGAAGAAGTCGATCCGCGGACTTTTCTCTGTCTTCCCGGTCCAGTAGTCGAGCATGTTGTAGCCATCCAGGTGCACCTTGAAGGTCTTGTTGCCCGCCTGGTAGCCCTCGAGGCACTTCTGCTTGATCTCCGGTTCGCCGGCGGCCGCCAGGATCGTGGGCAGCCAGTCGAGATGGCTCACGATCCCGGTGAGCAGGGTGCCGGGCTTGAATGTGGCCCGGCCAGCGCACCATGCACGGCACCCGGTAGGCCCCTTCCCAGTTGGAGTTCTTCTCGTTGCGGAACGGGGTCATGCCGGCATCGGGCCAGCTGTTCATGTGCGGGCCGTTGTCGGTGCTGTACATCACGATCGTGTCGTCGCTGATGCCCAGCTCATCGAGCAGATCGAGCATCTGCCCGATGCAGTTGTCGTGATAGATCATCACGTCGTGGTATTCCGACTGCCACCGCCCCGACTGGCCGATGTCCTGGGGACGGGCATGGGTGCGGAAGTGCATGTGGGTGGTGTTGAACCACACGAAGAACGGCTCGCCGGAGGCCACCGCATCCGTGATGAAACGCTTGGCCTCCTTCATGAACTCGTCGTCGGCCGTCTCCATCCGCTTCTTGGTGAGCGGGCCGGTGTTCTCGATGCGCTGGGTGCCGTCCCCGTTGGCCCAGCAGTGCAACACGCCCCGGGGGCCGAAGTTCTTGCGGAAGTTGGGATAATCAGCTTCGGGGGGATAGTCGCGCAGCTCCGGTTCTTCCTCGGCATTCAGGTGATAAAGATTGCCGAAGAATTCGTCGAAGCCGTGCATCGTGGGCAGGTATTCATCCCGATCCCCGAAGTGGTTCTTGCCGAACTGCCCGGTGCGGTAGCCCTGGGGCTTGAGCAGCTCGGCGATCGTGGGGTCTTCGTCCTGGTAGCCCACCTTGGCTCCGGGCAGGCCCACCTTGCTGAGGCCGGTGCGGATCACACTCTGGCCGGAGATGAAGGCGGCGCGGCCGGCGGTGCAGCTCTGCTCGGCGTAGTAGTGGATGAAGCGGGCCCCCTCCTTGGCCACCCGGTCGATGTTGGGGGTCTGGTACCCCATCAGGCCATCGCTGTAGCAGCTGAGGTTGCTCTGGCCGATGTCGTCGCCCCAGAGGATCAGGACGTTGGGCTTTCCGTTGGGCATGGCTGTCGCTGAGGGGCTCGGGAGCAGGCGTGTAGAACGCCACCTGCCCATGGTGCAGAGGGTGGCAAGCTTGGAGCACTCAAAAAGTGCAAGCCTTGATGGATCGGCCGCGTTCGTTCGACGGGGTTGAGCAGCTGGCCGTTCATCTCGCAGAGGCCGGTCTGGATCTGCAGCTCTGCCAGCTGTCCGGCGGTCGCCTGCGCGGACAGTTGGCCTTGAGGCGGCTCGGGCCTCTGCGGCTGATGCGGTTGAAGCTCAACCGCAGGCTCCATTTCGCCGGACCGAAGCCTGCCGATCAGCAGTTGCTGGCCCTCGATCTGGCCCAGAGCCCCCGCCCTTCTCATACTCCGCTGCGGGCGCATGGTGTGACCGTGGGTCCCGACATGGTGTTCGGACTCGACGTCCGCTCGGACGTTCAACTCTCCACGCCGGAAGGGCTTGATCTTGGCCTGATCATGTTGCAGCGCAGCAGTTTGAAACGCTGCAGCACGGACCTTGGCTGGGCGGACGTTGAGGCCACCGCCCTTGGCTCGAATTGTCTGGAGCTCAGCCCCGAACGCCATCGACGCCTGCGACGGTTCCTGCTGACACTGCTGACCAGCGCCGCACCGCCGCCGGACGTGCTCAGCCGCGACCTGGTGCCCCTGGTGCTGGAGGCACTGGTCCATGGCTCCAGCTGCCAGGCCAGCCTCTTCCCAGCTCCCACCCGGCTTGAGCTGGTGAAGCAGGCACAGCAGTGGGTGCGGGAGCATCCCCAGGAACCGATCACGCTCGATGCCCTCTGCCGCCAGCTTCACGCTGGCCGCCGCAGCCTGCTCCAGGGTTTCCAGGAGGTTCTCGGCATGGGCCCGATGGCTTACATCAAGTTGCATCGCCTGCACGGCATCCGCCGCCATCTGCTGACGGCCGATCCAGGGGCGGTGTCCATCGGTGGGCTGGCCCTGCGCTGGGGCTTTCTCAACGCGGGGCATTTCGCCCGCGACTACCGCCGCCTGTTCGGCGAGCTTCCCAGCCAGACCCTGGCTGGGCACGGTGAGCGACAGGCCTGGGAGGCCGTCGCTGCCTCAGACGCCGGGAACAGCCACCTCCGCTCGGCGTCGTCGTGATGGAGGAGCCTCCCCAGCCGTGAGCCGAGGAAGGAGGCGATCCACGCCAGCAGCTGCCGAGCCCCATCGGAGTTGGCGAAGGCAGCGATCGGAGAACCGCCGATCCCTGGCGCGATCAGCAGGGGCTTGCCGGTCTGATCGTCGCTCTCCTCGCTGATCCCGCGCATCAAGGCCGCGCCGCCTGCCGAGACGAGGCCGGAGCGGCGCACAGGTGAGGGCGGCTCAGGGCCGCTGGAGGCTGGGGTGGCGAGCGGTCGTGATCCAGGCGCCTTCAGCTCGCCAGACGCTTCGGTGGTCATGCCGGCATGGGGGATTCCCACCAGCTCCAGAAGCTCCTGCAGGCCCAGCGCATGCCCCCCCCGCATCGCCGCCAGCGCCAATGGCGGCAGGCCACGGGCCCGCTCGATGGCAAAGGCCAGTGGGAGGTCCATCGGCTGCTCCGCCAGAGCGGGACAACGGTTTCTGCGCCTGCCGGAAATGGATCGAGCCGGGCGTGACGCTCTGCGCATCCGCCCACTCCGGCCCCGCAGCCGGACCCATCCTCCGAAGGGAGGCTGATCAGAGGTCTCCGAACCGGGACCGAACGGCGAAGAGGGCTCAGAAGCTCGGCAGGCTTCAGCATCAGCTCACAGAGCTCGGGGCTGGGCAGCTCCTGGCCCAGCAGGGGGGCCACCAGAACGGCGATCGGCCGCAGACGGCAGGGCCAGATGGCCCGTTCGGTGAGCCGGCCGGCCTGGAAGCTGCCGGCCAGCAGCACCGCCGCCAGCAGCGCACGCTTCAAGGGCTTCAGGCCAGGGCCGGCTCGGAGGCCAGATCGGAAACCGGATCTGTGGCGGCCTCCCGGACCGGGGACGCGCCGGCCAGCAGCGGGAAACCCAGCTCCTGCCGTTCGGCCAGCCAGGCCTCCGCCACCTGGCGAGCCAGATGGCGGATGCGGCCGATCGTGGCGGTGCGCTCCGTCACCGAGATCACCCCCCGGGCCTCCAGCAGGTTGAAGGTATGGCTGCACTTGAGAACGAAGTCGAGGGCCGGGGCGGGCAGAGCGCGGGCCACCAGATCGGTGGCCTCCGCCTCGTAGAGGGCGAACAGCTGCAGCAGCCGCTCCGGGTTGGAGGCCTCGAAGTTGTAGGTGCACTGTCCCTTTTCGAAGGGCAGCCAGATGTCGCCGTAGCTGCGCCGGGCGTTCCAGCGCAGGTCCCAGATGCTCTCCACGTCCTGCAGATACATGGCCAGCCGCTCGAGGCCGTAGGTGATCTCGATCGACACCGGCCGGCAGTCGAGCCCGCCGCACTGCTGGAAATAGGTGAACTGGGTCACCTCCATGCCATCGAGCCACACCTCCCAGCCCACACCCCAGGCACCGAGGGTGGGGGATTCCCAGTTGTCCTCCACGAAGCGGATGTCGTGCTCGGCCGCCCGGATGCCCAGGGCTTCGAGGGAGGCCAGATAGGTTTCCTGGATGCCGTCGGGGGAGGGCTTGATCAGCACCTGGTACTGGAAATAGTGCTGGGCCCGGTTGGGGTTGTCCCCGTAGCGGCCGTCGCTGGGGCGCCGGCAGGGTTCGGGGTAGGCCACCGCCCAGGGCTCCGGGCCGATGGCCCGCAGCACGGTATGGGGGCTCATGGTGCCGGCCCCCTTCTCGGTGTCGTAGGGCTGCAGGATCAGGCAGCCCTGGTCGGCCCAGAACCGGTTCAGGGTGCTGATGATGTCCTGAAAATGCACGTCGGGTCGTCCACGGGCGGAATCCGCAGCCATTGTCCCCCGCTGCTGTCCCCCGCTGGCGGCCCTGAAAGGGGTGCATCTGGTCGTCCGGCAGGGTGCGCCCGTTGCCGGGGCCCTCAGCGACGGGCCGGGGTGGACAGAAACCGGCTCAGGGGCTCCAGCAGGTGGAGGGACCCGTCGTAGCTGAGATGGTTGTCATCACGGAACATCTGAACCCCATCCAGCACGGAGCGGCAGCTGCTCTGATCCGCCGGACAGTAATGATCGAAGGGATCGAACAGGTGCACGTTGCTCTCGTTTCCCAGGGCGGCAGTCAGGGCACGTTTGAGCTGGTCGGAACTCTCGCGCTGGGGATCGCGGGGAGCCTGGAGGTGGAGGGCGCAACCGTCGGGGGGTCTGGGCCGGAACCAGGTGGGCAGACAGGCGTGGGTCGGGTAGGACACCTCCGGTGGTGAAAAGGCCGGCAGAGGGAGAACCACGACCACCTCCACTCCCTTCGGTGCCAGTTCCCGGCCCATGCGGGCGACGGCACCAGCCCAGGCCTTCAGCCTGGGATCGTCCCTGGCTCCGGAGGCTTCGTCCATGGGAAAGGCCACCCGCAGATAAGAGGACAACAGCACCACATCTCCAGGCTTGAGGGAAGCCGATTGCCGCTGAAAAAACTCCCACGACTGAATGTTCTTGTCCGTCCATCGGGAGCGATCGACGAACGGCGGGAAGGAGCCTCCCCCCGGAGCGAACGCCTGGAGCCCCACCCCCTCCCGCTGGCGAAGGGCGCCCAGCGCGGGGAAGAGATGCTGGGCATGGCTGTCGCCCATCACCAGAATGGTGGGCTTGTGGGGCCCGGCAGCTGGCACCACACAGAGCTGGTAGGTGGCCGGCTTCAACCGTTCACAGTTCCTTTCCGTGATCGTTGTGTCCTCCGCGGAGGTGGCCCGAGCAAAGGACGCGTCGCGGGCCACCTCCCTGTTGCCCGCATAGAGAACACCTTTCAGCGGCCCGCCCAGGAGCACCAGGGACAGGGCACTTCCCGCCAGAAGCCCCACTCCCACCCACAGGGTCTGCCAGCGACCCGACCCCCAGGATTGATGGCGCAGCGGGGTCTCGATCCAACGGAACGACCCATGGGCCAGGGCCAGGATGGCCAGGACCTGAAAGGGCACGGTCCACCAGTGGACCCCCACGCTCCAGCGGCTGATGGCCAGGACGCTCCAGTGCCAGAGGTACAGCGAATAGGACATCAGCCCAAGGGCGAGAACCCTGGGATGGGTGAGCCATCGGAAGGCGCTGGTGCTGGGGCGCAGGGTGGCCAGCAGCAGGCACGTGAGCACCACGCTGGCGATCGTGGTCGCGGTGATCATGCTCTGGGGCAAGAGGAACACACCCACCAACAGGCCCACCAGGGGCAGGGGCGGCGCCCATCGCGTCAGGAAAGGGCCGGCCTGTCGTTCCATGGCGAGGTAGACCAGCACGCCGGCGCCGAGCTCCCAGAAGCGAGGGGGAAGCAGAAAAAAGGCGGCGGCAGGATCTCTTTCCCGGAGATACAGGAACAACACAAGGGAGGCCACGACCAGGGGGCTGATCCACCAGAGCAGCAGGGGTCGTCGCCGGGGGCTGCCACGGCCGAAGCGGCTGAACCAGATCAGCCAGGGGAAAATCAGATAAAACTGTTCTTCAACCCCCAAAGACCAGGTATGGGTGAAGACGTTAAGATCAGCCGTGAGACCGAAATAGTCAGTGGACTGCCCGTAAAGGGTAATATTGGAAAAACCAAACAGTGCAAATACTCCCGTATTGATCATCCTGCCCGGATCAGGATTCAGCATGCTGATCAGAAGGGAAGTCACAAGGACGCAAACGATCAGGGACGGCACCAGTCGCTGGACCCTTCGGGCGTAAAAATCGAGCAGGAAGGCGCGAATCCCGTCGTACTGGGCTGATTTTCTTGCCAGGGAAGAGGTGATCACATACCCGGAAATCACGAAAAAGACGTCCACTCCGAGAAACCCCCCGGGGAGGATGTCTTTGTTGAAATGATTGACAATGACGGCCAGGATCGCCAGGGTCCGCAACCCATCGATTTCTGGCCGGTAAACAGATCCTGATCGAGCTTGTTCCAAGGTCAACGAATCACCAGTCTCCGGATTGACTCTCAACGATCAAGAAGCGGCAGCAGAAAACTTTGTCCAGATTTTGTCATGGGGTGGGCTGTCCTACGGCCGCCGCCGCTCAGGCCACCAACTCGAGCAGCCCCATCAGTCCTCCGGCCAGGGGCCGGTGGCTGGCCCCGGCGAAACCGACGGACCGGGCCAGCTCTTCCTGGACGGCGGCCGTGGGGAAGCGGGCCAGGCTGTCCTCCAGGTAGGCGTACTGCTCCGGCAACCCCACGGCGCGGGCAACGGGCACCACCAGCCGGCGCAGGTAGAGGCGCTGGAAGGCCGCCGGGAGAGACGCCGGCCGGGGGCGGTTGAAATCCAGCACCGCCGCCCGACCGCCGGGCCGCAGCAGGCGACGCAGCTCCTCCAGGCCGGCGGCTGGGTCCGCCAGGTTGCGCAGGCCGTAGGCCATCACCGCCCCGTCGGCCCAGCCGTCGGCCAGGCCGGTGGCCAGGGCATCCCCCTGCCGCCACTCCAGGGGCAGCCAGGCCATCCTGGCCGCCCGGCGGCGGGCGATCGCCAGGGGAGCGGCGGCGGCATCGAGGCCCAGCACCAGGCCTCCGGGGCGGACCCGTGCCGCCAGCAGGAGGGCCAGATCTCCGGTGCCGCAGCAGAGATCCAGCAGGCGCTGGCCCGGCCTGGGCCGGATCGAGGCGACGGTCTGTCGCTTCCAGAGGCGGTGGACCCCCAGGCTCAGCAGATCGTTGAGCTGGTCGTAGCGGGGTGCGATCGTCTCGAACAGATCACGGACGCTCTCCGGGTCTGGGGTGGGCACGGACCGGGACCTCGGACATGGACCGGGAGAGGTTCAGGAAGGCTCCCCCTGGAGGAGAGTTTCATCCCAGGGAAGCAGGATGGCATCGAGGCTGACGCCAGCCGCCGACTCGGCATCAGGGGGAAGGAGGAAGCCGCGGGCCTCCAGACGACCGGGACTCGTGAAGGTGAGCACCATCACGGTGGCCAGACCGACCGCAGCGGAGCAGACCATGCAGCCGGCCAGCATCAGTGAAAACTCCTTCCGCTCGGTGGCGGCCTGCATGAGCTGCAGGGCCCAGGCCACCAGAGCGATCACCACCACCACCACGAGCAGGGCGGTTGCAGTCAGGAGCGGTGCTGGCAGGAGCAGAAAAGCGTTCACCCGAGCACCTGATCCATGAAAAGGAATGTAGATCAATGTTACGGCAGATGAAGGACCTCTGCGGTGGCCCTTTCACCCCCAGGCCCTCATCCGGCACTCACCCCGCCGGTGTCAGCAGGGGACGAACGGGCAGGCCTCGCTGCAGCAGATCGGTCTTGATCTCCTCCACCGTGAGCACTCCGTCATGGAGCAGGGAGGCCAGCAGGGCAGCCGCCGCCCCAGTCTCCGCCAGGACGGCGGCGATGTGATCGATGCAGCCGGCGCCTCCTGAGGCGATCACCGGCACCTCCACCGCCTCCACCACCGCCCGGGTGAGCGCCAGGTCGTAGCCCGCCTGGGTGCCGTCACCATCCATGGAGGTCAGCAGAATCTCCCCCGCACCGAGCTCCACCACCCGTCGGGCCCAGGCCACCGCGTCCAGGCCGGTGTTCTCCCGACCACCCTTGACGAAGACATCCCAACCCTCCCCGGCAGCAGCGCCCGGCTGCCGGCGGCGGGCATCGATGGCCACCACGATGCACTGGCAGCCGAAGCGGTCGGCGCCGGCCGCCACCAGCTCGGGGGTACGGACCGCCGATGAATTCAGGCTCACCTTGTCCGCTCCGGCCCGCAGCAGCTCCGTGATGCCCTCGACGCTGACGATGCCGCCGCCCACGGTGAAGGGGATCGTGACCGCCTCGGCGGTGCGGCGCACCAGCTCCACCAGGGTGGCGCGGCCCTGGTGGCTGGCGGCGATGTCCAGGAAGACCAGCTCGTCGGCACCGGAGGCGCTGTAGCGACAGGCCAGCTCCACCGGATCACCCGCGTCCCGCAGACCCACGAAGTTGACGCCCTTCACCACCCGGCCCTCGGCCACATCGAGACAGGGAATGATCCGTTTGGCAACCACGGGTTCGCTGTTAGGGTTGCGCCACTTTCCCATCAAGCCGGACATGACCCAGGCTGGCATCACCATCGGCTCGAAGGTGCGCGTCACCCGGGTCCGCGATCGCATCCCGGCCGATCTGGTGGCCACCCTCAAAGCCGATGCCACCGGCATCGTGAAGGACTTCCGCCTCACCGACGGCACCGGCATCGGCGTGGTGGTGGAACTGAGCGGAGGCACCACCAGCTGGTTCTTCGATGATGAGATCACCCCTGCCTGAGAAGGCTCAGCCATGACCCAGAGCCCCGAACCCGGCGCCACCACAGCGGGCGTTTCCGGTGGCGCCCGGCAGCTGCTGGGGATGAAGGGGGCTTCCGGCAGCTCCAACATCTGGAAGATCCGTCTGCAGCTGATGAAGCCGGTCACCTGGATCCCTCTCCTCTGGGGAGTGATCTGCGGGGCCGCGGCATCGGGCAACTTTCACTGGACCCTGCCGGAGGTGGGGGCTTCGGTGGCCTGCATGCTGATGAGCGGTCCACTCCTGGCCGGCTACACCCAGACCATCAACGACTACTACGATCGCGAGATCGACGCGATCAACGAGCCCTACCGGCCGATTCCTTCCGGCGCCATCCCCCTGGGTCAGGTCCGGGTGCAGATCCTGGTGCTGCTCCTGAGCGGACTGTCCGTCGCCTGGGGCCTGGATCGCTGGGCCGGCCACACCACCCCGGTGCTGCTGCTGCTGGCCATGGGAGGTTCCTTCGTCAGCTACATCTATTCGGCCCCGCCGCTGAAGCTCAAGCAGAACGGCTGGCTGGGCAACTACGCCCTGGGGGCCAGCTACATCGCCCTGCCCTGGTGGGCCGGCCAGGCCCTGTTCGGCCAGCTCACATGGACCACGGCGCTGCTGACCCTCGCCTACAGCCTGGCGGGACTCGGCATCGCCGTCGTCAATGACTTCAAGAGTGTCGAGGGGGATCGGGCCCTGGGTCTGCAATCCCTGCCCGTGGTGTTCGGCATCGAGCGGGCCAGCTGGATCAGTGCCGGCATGATCGATGGCTTCCAGCTCGCCATGGTGGCGGTGCTGATCGCCATCGGGCAGCACTTCGCCGCCGTGCTGCTGGTGCTGCTGATCGTTCCCCAGATCACCTTCCAGGACATCTGGCTGCTGCGGGATCCGGTGGCCTTCGATGTGAAGTACCAGGCCAGCGCCCAGCCCTTCCTGGTTCTGGGGATGCTTGTCACCGCCCTGGCGATCGGCCACAGTGACTTGACGCTTATCGCTGCGCAGGCGGCCCCACTGCCATGACGAGGGTGGGGCTGCCCACGGCCACCACCGGCCCGCGCCAACCCGGTGAACAACCGTCCGAGCGCCGGGGCCGGCGATCCCACTGGCGCCTGATCGCGCCCGCTGTGGCGGCGGCCGCCGCAGGCGGCCTGGTGGCCCTGGGCCAGACCACCCTGGTGAGGACCATCGACGCGTTGCTTCCCGATGCCGCTCTGATCAAGAGCTTCAACCGGCCAGGCACGATCACGATCCTCTCCAGCGACGGCAAGGTGGTGCTCAAGAAGGGTCCGGCCACCAGGGAGAAGCTCCCCGCCGGCAAGATGCCGCTCCTCATCCAGCGGGCCTTCGTGGCGGCCGAGGACCGGCGCTTCTACCAGCACGACGGCATCGACATTCTCGGCATCAGCCGGGCCCTGCTGCGCAACCTGCAGCAGGGCGCCGTGGAGGAGGGCGCCAGCACGATCACCCAGCAGCTGGCCCGCACCGTGTTCCTCAGCCAGGACCTCACGATCCTCCGCAAGATCAAGGAAGCGGCCCTGGCCGGAAAGATCGAGCGACAGCTGAGCAAGGCCCAGATCCTCGAGCAGTACCTCAATTACGTCTATCTGGGCTCCAGCGCCTACGGCGTCTCCGACGCCGCCTGGATCTACTTCTCCAAGCGACCCGACGAGCTCACCCTGCCGGAAGCGGCGATGATCGCCGGCCTTCCGCCGGCACCTTCGGTGTATTCCCCTCTGGTCAATCCCGAGCTGGCCCTGCGGCGGCGATCGATCGTGCTGAAGCGCATGCGGGAGGCGGGCTTCATCGATGACGCCCAGCTGGAGCAGGCCGAAGCGAGCCCCCTGGGGTTGAAGCCGGCAGAGCCGAAGTACTTCGCCAACCCTGCCCCCTGGTACACGAGCTGGCTGGAGCAGGAGCTGCCCAAGGTGCTCACCAAGGAGCAGCTGGAGGTGGGTGGTCTCACGATCCGCAGCGGGCTGAATGCGGCCTGGCAGGCGGAAGCCCAGAAAACGATCGACACCTACGCCAGCGGCAGCATGGAAGGGGCCCTGGTGGCGATGGAGCCCGGCACAGGCCTGGTGCGGGCGATGGTGGGCGGCAAGGACTGGGAGAAGACCCAGTTCAATCGCGCCTCCCAGGCGCTGCGCTCGCCCGGCTCCACTTTCAAGCTGTTCGTCTACCTCACCGCCCTGAAGAAGGGCATGAAGCCCGAGGACATGGTGGTCGACTCCGCCCGCTGCTTCGGGAAGTACTGCCCCAGGAACTTCGGCAACCGCTACATGGGCCGGGTGAGCCTGGCCACGGCCCTGAAGAACTCCCTCAACATCGTGGCGGTGGGGCTGCTCCAGAAGATCGGCTACGACCCGGTGATCGCCACCGCCAAGAGCCTGGGCATCCACCGGGATCTGGGTCGCTACCTGTCGATGGCGATCGGGGCCAACGAGCAGACGGTGATGGACATGACGGCCGCCTATGCGGCCCTCGTGAACAGGGGTGTCTACATCCAGCCCACGCCCCTGGAGGAGATCTATGGACCGGATGGGGATCTGCTGTGGTCCCGAAGGACCAATGGCCCCCGGGGCAGCCGGGCGGTGAGCAGCGACATCGCCGATGCCATGGTCTGGATGCTGCAGCAGGTGGTGCAGGGCGGCACCGGGGGCGGAGCGGCGCTCGCCGACCGGCCGGTGGCAGGCAAGACAGGCACTTCCGAAGGGGGGCGGGACCTCTGGTTCATCGGCTCCATTCCCCAGCTCACCACGGGCGTCTGGCTCGGCTACGACAACAATCGCAAGAGCGGCACCACCAGTGTGCTGGCCACCTACGCCTGGCGGTCGTTCATGGCACCGATCACCAAGGGGATGCCGGTCCAGAAGTTTCCGCCCAAGCCCGTGCTCACCGGCAGCTTCAAGCCGCTGCCCACGCCGAAGAAGGATGCCCCGCGCGAAGTGAGCCCGGAGGACCGGGCCGTCCGGGAGAGGCAACCCTGGAAGCCCCCCGAAACGGAGACCCGTCCCACCGACCCCGCCGAACAGGAGCCCTCCGACCAGCAGCCCCGCACCACCCGACCTCCTGTCAGGAGCACACCGGAGGAAACCCCACCACCGGATCCGGTGGCCGCTCCCCGCTCCCGGGATGCCGCGGTGCCGCCGCCGCCCCGGCCGGCGCCAGAGCCAGCGCCCCCGCCGGAGGCGCCCGCGGCACCGGCCCCCCCGCCACCGATCGCCGCGCCACCACCCCCCTGAGGGGCAGCGCTCCGATCAGAGCGGCCCAGCGCCCGGCCCCTCCAGCACCGCCGCGTAGAAGCCGTCCCCACCCCCGCACTCCCCAGCGACAGGCTGCGGCCACCACTGGCGTTCCTGGAGAAGACGCCAATCGGGATGGGCCTTCTGCAGGCTGCCGATGAGGGCGGTGTTCTCCTGGGGGTGCACCGTGCAGGTGGCATAGACAAGCCGCCCCCCCGGGACCAGCAGAGGCAGAAGCCCCTCCAGCAGCTGGCCCTGGAGCGACACCAGCCCTTCGATGGCCTCGGGGGTGATCCGCCAGCGGGCGTCGGGATGCCGGGCCAGGGTGCCGAGCCCGGAACAGGGGGCATCCACCAGGATGCGATCGAACAGCCCTTGCCAGCCGGGTTTCTCCTCCCCCAGGCGCGTGGCATCGGCCGCGAGGGTGCGGATCGCGGTGAGGCCCAGGCGCTCGGCGTTGCGCTCCAGGCGCTGCAGGCGGGCGCGGGAGCGGTCCACCGCCCAGATCTCCCCCCGGTCAGCGGTCAGCTCGGCCAGATGGGTGCTCTTGCCACCGGGGGCGGCGCAGGCATCCAGGATCCGCTGGCCGGGCTGGGGATCCAGCAGGGGCGCGATGCGCTGGGCACTGCGGTCCTGCACGCACCAGAGACCTTCCGCGTAGCCCGGCAGGTCGCGTGGATCCCCCGCCCGCTCCAGCAGGGTGATCCCGTGGGGGGCTTCGGGCAGGGCGCGGGCCGCCAGGCCGGCGGCCGTGAAGGTCTCCAGCAGGGCCTGCCGGGTGGTGCGCAACGGATTGACCCGCAGGTCGAAGGCAGGGGCCCCATTGCAGGCCAGCCCGAAGGCCTCGGCCTGCTCCGGGGGCAGCCAGCCCAGCAGCTCCGAAGCCAGCCAGGGGGGCAGGGAGCGGCGCAGGGCCAGGGAGGCGGCGGGATCGGCCGGCAGGGGGAGCCCCTCCCAGGGCTCCGCCTCGGCAAGGTTGTCCCGGCGGCGCAGCAGGGAGCGCAGCAGGCCATTGACCACCGGAGCCAGACGGCCCAGGCCGGCGCGCTTGGCCAGGGCCACCGTGGTGCTCACCGCCGCCGACGCGGGCACCCGGCGGCTGAACAGCAGCTGATAGAGCCCCACATGCAGCAGCCAGCGCAGGGTGGGGGGCTGACGCAGGGCCGGCACCTTGCCGAGGGCGTCGATCCAGCCATCCAGGAGCTGCCGCTGCCGGATGGCGCCATAGGCGATCTCGGTGGCAAGGGCCCGGTCGGCCGGGGACAGTCCCGCTCCTCTGCGGGCCATCGATGCCAGCTCCCTCTCCAGGGCGGCATCGGCGTAGGCACCGGCGGCCACCGCCTGCAGCACCTGCCAGGCCAGCTGCCGCGGGGCCATGCCGGGGACGACGTCGCTGGCGGGAATCGGCGGTCTCCCAGGGAGGATCACTCCTTTGTACAGGAAGGGATCAACGCTTGATGGGTCGGGGGGGGCCATGATCAGCGCAAGGGGAGGCCGCCAGCGGTGCCGGGCCAGGGGCAGCCGCCCATCGGCGGCCACCGGGATCCCCTCGGCCAGCAGCAGCTGCCGCTGCATCCAGTCGCTGCCCTCCCGGCCCGGGCTCATGGCGATGCGTCCCTGGGCATTCACCACCCGGTGCCAGGGCACCTCCGAGGGAAGAGGCAGCCGCCGCAGGGCCCAGCCCACCTGCCGCGCACAGCCCCAGGCGCCGATCAGCTCGGCGATCTGTCCGTAGGTGGCCAGCTGGCCCCGGGGGATCCGCTCCACCATCGCGTAGACCCTCAGGTCGAAGGGGCGCCTGTTTCCGGCAGCATCCTTGGCCATGGCAGGCGACGGGAAGGAGTGGAGGGGGAGCGCCGATGATGGCGTTTTGCGAGGTCGATGCCGCTGCTGCCCCGTCGCTACGAGCGCCTGAAGGCGGTGCTCGATCGCCGTATGGGCGATCTCACCGTCCTGCTGGAGCAGGTGGAGAAACCCCACAACCTCTCGGCAATCCTGCGCAGCTGCGACGCGGTCGGGGTGCTGGAGGCCCATGCCGTCTGCCGCCAGGGGCGGCTGCCCACCTTCAACAGCACCGCCCTGGGCAGCCAGAAATGGGTGCCCCTGCGGCTACACACCGACGCGGTGGACGCGATCACAGCGCTCAAGGATCAGGGTCTGCGGGTCTACGGCACCCACCTGGGGGTGAAGGCCGTCGACTATCGCTGCTGTGATTTCAGCGGCCCCACAGCCTTCCTGCTGGGGGCGGAGAAATGGGGACTGAGCGATGCAGCCGCGGCCGCGATCGACCAGGCGATCGTGATTCCCACGCACGGGATGGTTCAGTCGCTGAACGTCTCGGTGGCGGCAGCGATCCTGCTCTTCGAGGCCCTTCGGCAGCGGGACGCGAAAGGAAGGGTGCCCACCAGCGGGGAAGGAATGCCGCCGGAGCGCTACCGGGATCAGTTGTTCGAGTGGGCCTACCCGGAGGTGGCCGGCTGGTGCCGCCAGGAAGGGCGCCCCTATCCCCCCCTCAGTGCCGAGGGAGCCATCCTCGAAGATCTGCCCCGGGGGGTTCGCATGCGCTGCTGAATCGGCACCACGAGGACCTTGAGCACCAGCCTCAGCCCTGACGATCCATGGGACCTTCATCGAAGCGGGCGGCGCTGGGAAGCCAGAGGGTGATGGCCAGGGCCAGCATCTCAAGCAGCACCTGGCGTCCCCCCAGCAGGACCACCACCACGGCCACGAAGGCCAGAAACTTCTGGAAGACACTCCAGACGTCGTCAGGGGTGGTGGAGGCCCTGGCCCAGAGGAACACGGCCGCGGCCAGCAATACCAGATCCAACCACCAGGGCATGGGGCCAGGGAACCACTGATGAAACGCTAGACATGCCGGCGACGTTGACCCGAGGTCTGTGTGGAACCCCTATCCGCTCGAGCGCTCCGGGCCGTGCCCGGTGGAATGTCCCGGGA
>CAVYYO010000008.1:0-208003 GCA_963772735.1 uncultured cyanobacterium
CATCTGCGGAATGATCCCATGACGAGTCCGGAGGGTTTGGAAGGTACGGCCGCCCGGAAGGGTTCCCTTCGCCGCTGGTGCGCGCTGCTGCTGCTGCTGGCACCCACCGTCGGGTCCATGGCCGCCTCTGCCCAGCCCCCCGGCCCCGCTGCCCCACAGCCGGCTCCGGCGGCTGAGGCGGCGCGATCCTGGAGAAGCCTGCCCTTGCTCTGCTCCGGGGGATGAGTGAGCGGCTGGCGGCGGCCCGGTCCCTCTCCTTCACGGCCACGGTGAGCTACGAGTACCCCAGCCGTCTGGGGCCGCCGCTGCTCTACACAGTGCGCTACGAGGTCTTGCTGGAGCGGCCGAACAGGCTCCGGATCCGCATGCCCGGGGACGGCCCCCCCTCGGAATTTCTTTACGACGGCAGGACGATGACGGCCTACCTGCCCAGGGAGAATCTGGCGGCCACCGCTCCTGCCCCCCCCACCATCGACGCCGCACTCAGGGCCGCCTTCGATCAGGCCGGCATCTACTTCCCCTTCACCGATCTGGTCGTCGCCGACCCCTATGCGGCCCTGGCCGATGGGGTGAGCCAGGCTTTTCGGATCGGCCCCTCCACCCTGGTGGGTAGCGGCGGCTCCCAGATGGTGGCCTGGGCGGTCAAGGATGTGTTCCTGCAGATGTGGATCAGCGACAGGGACAACCTGCCGCAAAGGATCCGGGCGATCTACACCGACGACCCCCGGGGGCTGCGCCACCAGATGGATCTCAGCGACTGGAAGCTGAATCCCCCCATCCCCGCCGGCGCCTTCGCCTCGAAGCCGGCCGCCGCGGCCAGGTCCATCCCCTTTCAGCGCCCAGCTCTGACGCCTCCTGTCACCCCTCCATGAACCGTCCGCTCCTGCCCCTGCTCGCGCTCCTTGTCGCCTCCTCCACGCTCACGGCCTCGCCAGCCCTGGCGTGGGTGAGTGCCAACCGGTTCGGGGGCGGGTCCTTCCGCGGCTGGGGAGCGGCCGGCCACGTCAATGCCTGGGGAGGCCGCACGGTGCACGTCGATGGCTACGGCACCGTGCACACCAACGCCTATGGCGGTCGCACCTACCTGGGCTATCCGGCCTATCACCCGCCGGTGGCGGTTCCCTACTACGCGGGCCGCGGCTGTTATGGCTGTGCGGCGGCGGCCGGCGCCATCGTTGGCGGGGTGGCGGCAGGGGCCGCCTATGCGGCCGGAGCGACTTCCGCCTACGGGGCGCCGCCCCCCAGCCCCGTGGGCTACGCCACCCTGCCCGCCGGTTCCCAGGAGGTCACCCGATTGGGCACGGTCTACTACGTCAACGGCAACACCTGGTACCAGCCCGTGTACGGGGCCAATGGCATCTACTACCAGGTGGTTCCCACCCCCTGAGTCCGGCTTCGCTGCCGCTACAGCCGACGGCGGCCCGGTTCCCCGCCGGCGGGGCGGGCAGGATTCCCGGTAGCTCCCCTTTCGGGTCGCCGTTGTGGGCCCACACCCATTGCTGGCCGTGCCAGCGACGGTGAAAGGGATGGCAGTTCTCCAGGGCCGCCCTATCGGCGGCCATGCTGATAAAGGCGGCCGGGGCATCCTCCCGCTGGAGATGAACCCCGCCACTCTTCAGTTCGAAGTGATCAGGAGCGCAGATCCGGGCACGCTCCCGGTGGATCACCAGGCTGCGGCGGCTCCAGCTGGATCGTGCTGTGGGCGATGCCCAGCTCCGCCAGCCGTTGCCTGGCCCGATGCAGCAGTTCCATGTCGTCGACGCTGCCGATGCGCCGGCTCACGTGGGCCGTCAGGGCGGTCTGGGAGGTGCTCATGCCCCACACGTGCAGATGGTGCACGTCCTCCACCCCAGGCAGGGCGCGCAGAGCCTGATCCACCTCAGCGAGCTCGATGCCCCGGGGCACGGCATCGAGGGCGGCGGTGAGGGCTTCCCGAAGCAGCTCCCAGCCGCTCCAGGCCACCGCCAGCCCCACGCCGATGGCCGTGGCGGCATCCAGCCAGATCCAGCCGCTGATTCCCACCAGCAGGGCGCTGGCCAGCACCGCCGCCGAGACGGCCGCATCGGTGAGCAGGTGCACCACCGCCGCCCGGCGGTTGAGGTCGTGGTTGTGGCCTGTCCCGAACAGGCGGGCCGAGAGCAGGTTCACCACGACCCCGGCGGCCGCCGCCCAGGCCACGGGGCCACTCACCAGCGGCATCGGATGGATCAGACGCTGCCCGCCTTCCCAGATCAACACCCCTGCCGCCATCAGGATCAGGCCCGCGTTCACCAGCGAAGCCAGCTGGGTGCTGCGGCCGAAGCCGTAGGTGAAGCGGGCCGTGGCCGGCCGGGCGCTCAGCCGCTCGGCCCCCCAGCCGAACAGCAGGCCGGCCACGTCACCCAGGTTGTGGATCGCGTCGCCGATCAGGGCCAGGGAGCCGAAACCGAATCCGATCGCCAGCTGCAGCCCTGAAAGGCCGCTGTTGAGCACCACGCTCCAGAAAAACGCCCTCGGTGAGCCCGACCGCTGCTGAGCCGGGTGGCCATGGGGCACGGGAGCATGGGGCGCCATGCAGGCGTCCTAGCAGCGGCTTCCGCCCGGCACCGGGGGGTCAGTCCTGGTAGTGGGAATCCACCCAGCAACGGGGCAGGGCCTCACCGGAGGGAAAGAAGAGATCCACCTTGGCGTAGTTCTGCGGGTCCTGCAGCTCCTCGCCCCCGTGGAGGCGCCCCCGCACCTGGGTGTCGAAGGGGTTGAACAACTGCTTGACCTCAAGCACCTCCACCAGGCTGGTGTCGTCGGCGTCGTGGCGAACTTTGAGGAACATGGTCCTGCTCCGTTCTTGATGTCCCCATTCTGGTCCAGCGCTGGCCCATCCGGTGTCGACCGTGACACTTCCCCCTTTCCTCGCAGGGCGCCGCTGACGCCGGCCCGGGGCGTGACTAGACGGAAGGCTGGAATGCACCAGCAGGCCTGAACGCCCTCGCCCTTTCTCCATGGCCCATCACCAGATCCTGATCGTCGGCGGAGGGGCAGCGGGCCTCACCGTGGCCAGCCAGCTCAAGGGGGCCAGGCCGGGTCTGGAGATCGCCATCCTCGAGCCCTCCGCCGACCACTACTACCAACCCGGCTGGACCCTGGTGGGGGGTGGGGTGTTCAGCCTTGAGCAGACCCGCCGGGCCGAGGAGGGGCTGATCCCCGCCGGGGTGCGCTGGATCCGCGATGCCGTCAGTGGCTTCGATCCGGTGGCCAACCGCGTCACCACCGAATCCGGCGACACGCTCAGCTACGACGTGCTGGTGGTGGCCACCGGCATCAAGCTCTGCTGGGACCGGATCAAGGGCCTGCCCGAGGCCCTGGGCACGGGCGGCATCACCAGCAACTACTCCAAGGACACCGTCGACTACACCTGGAAGACGATCCAGGAGTTCCAGGGGGGCAACGCCCTGTTCACCTATCCCGACACGCCGATCAAGTGTGCCGGGGCGCCCCAGAAGATCATGTACCTGGCGGACGACGTCTTCAAGCGCTCGCCCGAGGTGGCCGAGCGCAGCCATGTGATCTACGCCACCGCCACCCCCGGCATCTTCGGCATCCCCGTCTATGCCGCACCGCTGCGGGAGATCGTGGCCCGCCGCGGCATCGACGCCCGCTACCAGCACACCCTCACCGAGGTGCGCCCCGACAGCGAAGGAGGCCGTCTTCACCGTCAAGGAGGGTGAGGCCACCCGCGAGGAGGTGATCCCCTTCGCGATGATCCACGTCACCCCGCCGATGGCGGCCCCCGACGAGGTGGCCTCCAGCCCCCTGGCGGTGGCGGGCCCCGGCGGCTGGGTGGACGTCGACAAGTACTCCACCCAGCACGTGCGCTTCCCGAACGTCTTCTCCCTCGGAGATGTGTCGTCGCTGCCCAACTCCAAGACCGCCGCCGCCGTGCGCGGCCAGGCGCCGGTGCTGGTGGCCAACCTGCTGGCCCATCTCGACGGCCAGCCCCTGGCCGCCCGCTACGACGGCTACGCCTGCTGCCCGCTGATCACCGGCTACGGGAAGGTGATCATGGCCGAGTTCAACTACGAGGGGCAGCCCGTTCCCTCCTTCCCCCTCGATCCCACCCAGGAGCGCTGGAGCATGTGGGTGATGAAGAAGGACGTTCTGCCCTGGATCTACTGGAACCGCATGCTGAAAGGCATGCCTCATGAGCGGCGTTTCATGCCGGGAGTAGCCCACTGAGATCGTTGCCGGGACGGTGCAGGCCGGCCGTGATCCTCTCTCAGTACGGCTGCCGGAGGCGTCTGCGACTGCTGGAGAAGACCGCCAACAGGACTGGCTCCGGACGGAACGATCAGGAAACCGCCTTTTCCCTTGCCCAGTCACTGGGATTTCGCGGAATGGGGACGGATCTGACCCCATGATCAGGGGTTCTGCCAGAAAGATCAACCGTGGGAATTGTCAAACAGCGATTCGCGAGTGAATTTCAGATTCTTCCAGATTTTCTTGATCCTTGCGAAGGCCTCGTCCTGACTCATTTTCCCATTGGCCTGGAGCCCAACAATCAGTCCCACCTGGTCGGCGAAGGACTCAAGATTCTGATGGAATACGAGTCTTTCGGGGCTCCAGTCGTCGCCCCGATAGCTTCCATGGGCCTCCATAGGGGGGCTGAATGCTTTTGCTTCCTGATTGAGATCGGGATTGCGAGGATCAGTGGAAGATTCGCTTGCCAAAGAAAACTCAAATAATCAATATCTTGAGGTTAGCTGGCAATCTTTAAGAACCCGTAAAGACCTGCTGCAGCCGTTACACCACTGCGGTGGGAACGCAACCCCTTTTCATCCGATGAGGATGGATTCATGGCAACCACCTGGACGTTGCTGCTGCGACGACTGCGGTAAGGCCATCAATAGATCGGCGCCACATTTCCATGCCAGACAACATCGCCAGCAGGGACGACACAGGTGGCGTGCTGCGGAGCCAACGAACTCCCAGGTCTCGACTGGGCGACTTCTCCGATGGCCGCAGCACCCGGCTGAAAGCCTTGACAACCCGCGGGTTGGCGGCGGTTCAGTTCTGTTCGATCACGACAAATTCCACCACCTCTCCTTCTGTGATGGCATCGGAAATCACCTGGCCTGCCGAGATCGCCTGGATCCTGGACTTGACGATCCCAAGCGCCTGGGCAGGGTCCATACTGGCTGGGAGGGTGGCCAGAACATCGCCGAGGGTGAGGGATTCGATGGCGATCACAGGGATCGTGCCGATCTTACCGGCCACCAGGTAGCTGCTCAACTGGATGATTCCGGTGGGAGTGGCCGTGTTGGTGGCCAGGGCCAGATTGGTGAGCCTGGTGGCGATGGCCGAGCAGCGACGATCGATGGGATAATTGCCTATCTTGGAGGTGATCAAAGCCACCGGAAAGGAACCGGAACCGGCCAGGGGTGGGATCGTGGAGGGATTTTTTGCCACATTGAATTCCGGACTGGAAAGCTTGCCCAAGCCGATCACATAGTTGGACTCCACGGTGTAGCACCCGAATCCATAGACATCTGCCGCCTGTGCCGGTGGTGCCATGGCAACGGTGGAGGCCGTCGCTGCTGTGAACAGAGCAGTCAGCATGGAGACAGGAGCTGGGGAGTGAACCATCAGTTGAAGCGAAAGGGAAATGACCTACAGAGACTACCTCAGAGTGTCAAGCCATTTCTGCAACTGGCTTGCATGTAAGAGCCTCTGCTGAATGAAAATTCTCCTCGATCGGATTCCAGCACGCCGGATGGGTCGATCCGTTGTCGCTCAGCAGCAGTCCGTCACACTCCTGGTTCAGGTTCGTGCAACATCACAGCCTGTCTGAATCATGGACGTCGTCCATCGCGCTCCGGCCTGCAACCTCTGGGCACGCTGAACGTTGCTATGAGGATGAGGGTTTGGCGCTTTGGGTGAGGGTTCGAGTTTGCCCATTCCTGCCTGATCACCGCAAATTGCTGAATGATCTTTTCCCCGATGCTTGAAGTGATCGCCCTGCGGCGCAATACGCAAGGCCACGCTCTATCTGCTCCGCCCGGCCGCCCAGAGCAGGAAGGATGATCTTGGCTATGTGGCCCTGAGGGATTCGGTGCTGAACGGCGCTGAGAAGGCCGTGGTCTGGATAGGCTCCTGAGCCTGCCGCTCTTCCTTGCGCTTCTGCTGCGGACGCAGGACTTCCCGCCAGGCCCGTTGGTCAGCTTCATGCTCGGCCTCCGCAATGGCAAGCTGCTCGCTCACCGCCTCATGAACGTGCTTGGCCTCCAATTCTGCCATCTCCCTTCGTTCCTGCTCCCGGCGACGGGCGGCATGCAGCTTCGTGATCATCTGCTCGGCCTGCGCACGGGCTTCGATCTCCTGCTCAAGCTCCTGGCGAACCGCAGCCGAGTCCGCCAGGGCCGCCTTCAGCAACTGCTGCGTGGAAGCGGGAATGGCTTCGGTCAGATCGCTGAGATGATCTGCCATGGTTCATGGAGATGCGATCTGACTGGCTAACGACCATCCAGGTATCTTGGAGGGTGTTGCGGCCACCTCTTCTCTGTTGCGCACGTCACCAATGAAGCCCTCCCCTGGTCCTACGGCCTCTTTCTCTTGAGCAGGCCAACGGGATCTGGATTCCGCATTGAGCAATATTTCACTAGGGCGCTCTCTTGCTATAAATGTTCTCCAAAAATGCGAAAACCGCGGCAAAGTCCACTACCGAGTCACTGTTTTCAGAAGTTTTCGGCAGCATCGTTTCGGCGATCACGCTGAGCATGGCTCCCGCCGTGATCGCCTCCAGAAGCGACAGGAAGTTGTCACGGACCCTGTGGAAGAACATGGCCCCTGCGGCGGCGAGAACGCCGGTGATCAGAGCCAGGCGGGTCCATATCCCCAGGATCAGGGAGCGGGAGAATCCTGCTGCCGCATGCCGAGGGAGCTGGAGGTGGCCTCGGGAAGGTTGGAGATGAACAGCCCACTCCAGCAACGAGCGGGACTCAAGGGAGCTCACGATCACGTGGGCGCCGATCGCAAGGGCTAAGGCTTCACGGCCTCCTGTCCGCCTCCACCCGCGCGCCGACAACGGTGGCCAGGGCGGCGCCGGAGCGGAGACCGAAGAGGCTGATCGCCGCCGCCACCGTGAGCTCGAAGAAATTGGAGGCGCCGATCATCGCTCCGGGTGCGGCAATGGCAGGGGCTGTGACAGGATCGCGGTGGCATGCACGATGAACAGCAGCAGCACCATGGCGATCAGGGCGACCACCACCACGGGCTTGAGCCGCTGCTCCAGGCGCTCGATGCGGGTCTCGGAGCGCACTCCCCGTCGGCCCATGGCCTGCTCCACCATCTCGCAGGAGCCGGTTCCAGGGGCACCTGCGGGGCTGGCCGTCCGGGTCGATCGCCTCCAGCGTCCGGCTGGCCGCCTCCACGCCGATGGCGCGGTGGCAGGGAAGGATCTCAAGGCCCGCCGCCTGCAGCGCATCGAGGATGCGGTGGGCGAGGCAGGCAGGATCGTTCACCTGTCCGCCGATCAGAAGCGGCAGCCCGCAGATGCTGAAGTCGGGATAGGCATCGCGGAGCATCACGGCGACCTCCACGCTGCTGTCCACTTCGCGGACTCTCAGGCGGCGCTGATGCCCGCATCGCTGCCGCCGACGATCCGGATCCGTGACATGGAGATCGCCTCCGGATCACATCCGGAATTCGGGCTTCTTGTCCTGGTCCAGGCTGCGGTTGAGCACCTCGCCGAGGGTGAGGCCGATCGGCAGGCGACCGTCGTAGGCGGTGCCCCGCACCCGCTTGTAGACCTTGGCCTCCGTGAGGCGGTAGGTGGAATCGATCAGGGGGATGGATCCGGCCTTTGCGGCGATCCTGCGGCCTTTGCTGAGGGTGTGGTCGAGGAAGGATCGCAGGGCGGGCGAGCGCTGCAGCTGTTCGTCGTTGACGTAGAGGAACAGGGGCCTGGCCAGGGGCCGGTAGGCATCCTTCTGCACGGCCTCCACCGAAGGCGCCACGGCGGTGCCATCCGCCTGGACGAGGGCGAGGGGCCGGATCCGCTCCCGGTTGCCCTGCAGATACTCGAAGCCGAAGTAGCTGAGGGCCTGGGGATCCTGGGCCACGGCATCCACCAGGACGTTGTCGTCCTCGCTGGTCACCACGTCGGTGCGGGTGTTGGTGGGATCACCGTTGACGGCCTTGTTGAAGGTGTCGAAGGTGCCGGAGTCGGCGCCG
Organism: uncultured cyanobacterium; assembly: GCA_963772735.1. Classification (GTDB taxonomy): domain Bacteria; phylum Cyanobacteriota; class Cyanobacteriia; order PCC-6307; family Cyanobiaceae; genus Cyanobium. The sequence goes on from CAVYYO010000008.1 coordinate 8,206, forward strand.
GGCCCGAACAGGCGGATCGGCCTGTCGGGCCAGGCAGGATTCACCTGCTTCCAGCGCGTCACCTTGCCCTGGGCGTCCTTGTTCCACAGGCGCCGGAGTTCGGCCATCGAGATCGGATCGGCCCAGGTGTTGCTGGGATGCACCACCACCGTGATGGCATCGAACGCCACCGGCAGTTCGAGGAAGGCCACCCCCGCCCGGCGGCACTGCTCCAGTTCCTCGGCGTTGATGGGGCGGGAGGCGTTGCTGATCGGAATCTCGCCGGTGCAGAAGCTGCGGAAGCCGGCGGTGGTGCCCGAGGCCATCAATCGGAAGGTGGTGCCATCAGCCTTGCCCGAGGCTCTGAAGGCCTCGATGGCGGCCTCGGTGAAGGGGTAGACGGTGCTGGAGCCGTCGATCCTGATGGTGGTGGGTTCGGGCTGGCCCGTCCTGCGCAGGGCCGCACCGATTCCGATCAGGAGGAGCAGGGCACCGGTTCCAGCCAGGATCCAGCGGAGTTGACGGGGGGCGGCCATCGGTGCATTGCAGGCACGGCCCCAGCCTATACATCAACCAGACTTGATGAATGAAACGGCAGAGCTTCTTCACCCCGGCCTGCGGCCGCAGCGGCTCAGCCCGTCGGCCCCACCCCTCGGGTCTTGATCTGCCTGAGACGCTCGTCGAGATCGAAGAGCATCTCCAGGCCGAACATCGGCAGTTCCTGCATCGCGAAGAGGAACTGCTCCCGGTTCATGTGCAGCAGTTTCGTGGCAGCAGTGGCAGTGGCGGTGCCGTAGCGGCGATGCACCGGGTCCACCAGCGCTCCGACACCGAAACAGCTGCCGGGACCGAGCAGTTCGTACTGGCTGTCGTCGCCCCAGGATAGCTTCACGGAGCCCTCGAGGACCCCGTACACCGTGTCGCCGGGCTCCCCGGCCCTGAAGATCACGTCACCCGCGTTGAACGGCAGCAGCCGGCGGCCATCGGCCAGCTGCTGCATCGTCTGAATGGCGCCGGGGGAGGGAGGGGACATGAATGAACCGATACGATCCGTACGGTGAGTCGGCCTGGTTAAGGAGCGGCGGTGTCTGAGGGGGGCATATGCGCCGCATCTCGGCCACGAATCCCCTGGTGTCGTAGTTCTTGTCGGCACCGATGGTCTTCTGGTGGGCACCGGGACGATCCGCCGCCATGGCGCTGGCGGCATCACGCTCCCCGGTGCCCACCGCCTGGGTGACGCGGCAGTCCACGATCAGCGCATGGCGGTTGTCCATGAGCACATGCCCCCGATAGCTCGGTTGGGCTGGATGGACCTTGGACTTGCGGGCCAGCAACGCGTCGGGATCCGTGCCGGAGCGGTGGGTCTTGTTGCTGAGCTTGATGCCGCGGAAGTCGCCCTTGGCGCGCTTCTTGCCCTCCTTGGGCGCCCCGAAACCCTCGCCGGGTCCTGATGGCGGAGGCGGCGGGTCGTCCTGCCCATCGATCCGCTCCAGCGAGGCATGCGAGGCCCTGGCCTGCAGCAGGGTGCCATCCACCGAGAAGTGCTCGTCACTGAGCAGCGGCTTGACCTCCGGTGCCGCCATCAGCTTCTTGAGGAAGCGGCCCATGATCTCCTCATTGAGGAGCTGATCCAGATGCTTGGTGAACGTGGTGGGGTGCAGATCGGATGATCCAGGCCAGACCCACAATCCAGCGGACAGAGGCAGGTTGTTCCTTGCAGGATGTGTCTTCGAGGCCTGCTGGCCTTCAGGTGATCGAAGGCGGGCCGTCGTCGATACCGACAACGTCCGTGCCGTCCTGGAAGTCGGTGATGCGTACCACCCCGGAACCTGCCGGCCTCCCCGATCTGGATGGCCCGTTATCCGAACCACCCGTAAGGGCTGGCCGGGGTCGCACACCAGTTTGGCCTTGCTGAGAGTGAGCAGGGTGAGGCCGCTGTTGAAGGTCAGGGGGCACGGGTTGGGCCTATGAAAATGGAACGAAGCTGCCACTGTTGAGCGAGTCGGAGGCCACCCCGATCAGGGTGGCGAGCAGTTCACCTGCCGTCTCGATCCTGGTGACATCAACTCCGCTGATGCTGAGAGCATCGAACGTCAGCCCACCGGCCAGGCCGATCCTGTCCTGCTTGCTGAAGTCAACGATGGTGTCGGATCCTTCTCCGGCGGCCAGGACGAAGGTGTCCCTGCCGTTGCCACCGAGGAGGGTGTCGTCACCGAGGCCGCCGATGATCACATCCCTGCCGTTGCCGCCGATGATGGTGTCGTTGCCGGGACCACCGATCAGCAGATCGCGGCCATTACCTCCCAGGAGGATGTCCGCACCGGCCAGGCCCTCCACGCTGTCGGCACCGCTCCGGGCATCGATGATGTCGGCTCCTGCGGTTCCGGTGAGTTCGTCGGCGCGATTGGTGCCGATGATCTCCTTTCCTTCTGGGCCCTGCAGATCCAGGCCCACGATGACGGGGTCGTGATCGGAAGCACGGGCGGCCGTCGAGCCATTGAAGAGATCAGGATCCCGGCCGAAGTCGAGGTTGTAGTCGATCGCGTCAGCCTCATCGGCATTGCTGTGCCATTCCGTGACTCCAGCCACCTGCTGGAAGGCCGGACCGTTGGCCAGGATGTAATCCAGGGTGCCGACCTGGCCATCGAAGACGAAGGAATAGGACTCCTCACCCAGCGCGGATCCCGCCACGTCGGTGTAGCCGGCGGCCACGAGGGCCTGGATCGGATCCTCCTGGGCATAGGCGTTCAGGTCGCCGAGGATGAGCACATTCTCGGCTCCGGTTCCGGTGGGGTCGCTGGCGAGCCAGTCGGCGAGGATCCCGGCGGCCGCGGTGCGGGTGGCGTTGCTGTTCCCCTGGCCGTCGAACTGGTCCTCATCGGCCGGAACACCTGTGGGGGAACCCTTCGACTTGAGGTGATTCACCGCCACGGTGATCAGCTGGCCGCTGTCACGGTCCTCGAAGGTCTGGGCCACGGCCGGCCGGTTCTGCTGGGAGCCGCTGCTGAGGGGATCGACGAAGCTGTTGCCATCGTGGTCGATCAGCACAGCCACGTCGCCGACGGGAGTGGTGGCTGCCGGCTTGAAGATGATGCCGGTGGTGATCGCATCCACGCCCACAATGCCGGTGGGGATGAAGGCGTAGACCGTGGAGCCGAGCTCCTCGTTGACGCGGCCCACCAGATCGGCGATGGCGGTGTCGCCGTTGTTCTCGAGTTCCACCAGGCCGAGGATGTCGGCGTCCATGGCCACGATGGTGTTCACCAGCTTGGTGGCCTGCCGCTCGAGTTCCTCGGCGCTGCCCGCCCCGCGTTGTCCCAGGGTGGTGAAGTAGTTGAGCACGTTGAGGCTCGCCACCTTCAGACTGCCACCCACCTCAGCGGGCGCCTCGGGCCGGGGGTTGCCCTGGCTGTACGCGCCGGTGGGGTCGTGAAGCCGGAACTCGTCGAAGCCGTAGGCCACCACGCCGCTGAGATCGCTGATCCGATCCCCCATCCGGAAACTGTCGTCGGCATCGAGCACCCCGTTGTTGCCATCGATGACCTGGAGGACGAAGGGGTTCTGCTCGTTGGAGCCGTCGTCGAGCACGAGGGTGCGCTCCGCCACATCCTGGAGATGGGCGTCATAGCCGGCCCCATCGGGGGCATGGGCCTGGGTGAACTGCTGGGGCCGGCCACCGGCCGACACCCTGTATTCACCAAACCGGTCGAGGTTGAACAGCTCGGCGATGCTGAGGGCTTCGGGGATCGTGATCCGCATCCCCTCGAAAGCCTCGAGGTTGATCACGTAATCCACCGCGCTGTCGTCGTCGAGCATCACGCCGGTGCTGCCCAGATCCACCACCGTCTCGCTGGGCAGATCGATGCCGGAGGCCCGTACGGTGACGCTGGTGGCGCTGATCTGGGTCTGGCCGAAGAATTCGCCCACCACGCCGCTGACCGTGACCAGATCACCCACCGCCACATCCGGGGCGCCGTTGAGGGCGCCATCGAAGATGAACAGGCCCTCGGAGGTGAAGGGGTCGCCATCGGCGTCCACGTCCTCCTCCTGCACGTAGAAGCCGGAGAGGCCCGTCTGGAAGTCGGCGGTGACCACCGCGCTGATGGTGACGGTGTCACCCTGCAGGGGGCTGAGGTCGTCACGTCCCACCTTGGCCAGATCCGGCAGGGAGGAGAAATCGGAGGAACCCTGGATGCTGCTGATCCGGGTGATCGGTCCGAGGCCGTTGAACTCCAGGAAGGAGAGGGTGCCGCTCTCCTCGTTGGCGATGGCCAGCAGGGGGGAGCCGGTGGGGCTTTCGGCCGCCTCGATGAACTTCAGACCCTCAGGGGCCACATCGCCCTCCACCCGCACGTACTGCTCGAAGACCGGCGCGCTGGGGGTGCTGATGTCGTAGATCATGATCCCGCCGACCCGCTCGAGGCCGATGAAGGCGTAGGTGGCCCCGTCGATCTCGCCGATCGCCACCCCTTCGGGCTCGGGGCCCTTGTCGTCGGAGCGGCTGTCGAAGCTGGACGGATCTCCCTGGGAGTTGAAGGCGTCGGGGATGTCGCGGGCCGTGATCAGCTCGAAGTCGGCGCCGCTGTCGGCCACGAGATTGCCGAACGCATCGAAGATCGAGAAGGAGCGGGCACCGAAGCTGTGGAGCACTTCGATGTAGCCGTCGCCGTCGATGTCGCCATCCACGTTGGAGAACAGCAGGCGGCCCAGCCTGGCTTCGTCACCCAGCTGGCTGATCAGATCGGCACCGATGCCGGGGTCCACCTCGCCATTGGCGAGGTCGCCATCCACAAGGCCGGCACCGCGGGTTTCGTCCACCTCGCGGGTGTCCCCTTCGTTGGCGACGACGTAGTAGGTGACACCTTCCACTTCGTAGGAGGCGATGGCATCGGGCTGCAGCAGACCGAGGATGTCGTAGCTGGCCAGGTTGATGCCGCTGTCACGGTTGGAGGGATCCAGCGGGTTGGGGGTGAAGGAGAGAATGCCGAGCTGGGGCAGCAGACCGGCGGCCTCCTCGATGCCGAAGTCGTTGTCGTTGAGCAGGGCGAGGGAGCCATCGCTCAGGAGGGTGAGGCCCTCGATCTTGTCGGATGGGGTGTACCCCAGCGACGGCGGGTTGACCACCTTCACCTTGGCGGCAGGAAGGATTCCCATCGCCGCCAGATCGTCGGGCGTGAGCTGCTCGAGCTGCTTGGAGCCGAAGGTCTTGCCCAGCACATTGGTGGCACCGGAGAGATCGATCTCGAAGATGGGCTTGATCGCCGTTGTCGAGAATTCACTGTCCCGTTCCACCACGAAGAGCGTGCCGGTGGCGGGGTTGAACACCGCATCGCCGATCTTGTCGACCACCCCACCGGGGCGGATGCCGGGATCCTCCAGCAGGTAGACGAACTCACCCTTCGGGAGGCCGGTGTCCATGTCGAGCTGGAGGATGCGGATCACCTGGGAGGCCCGGGAGGCGGCCGCATCCGGGTTCTCGAGCGGGGTCTGGATGAAGGCATAGAGGCTGCGGTCGGCCAGGTCGGCGGCCACCGCTTCGAAGCCCCGGTTGCCGCGACGGCGGTTGTAGTCGACCGGAAGGGTCTCGCTGCCGTAGGTGCCCTTGGGCCGGATGGCGGCTCCCAGCAGGGAGGTGGCCTCCGGCACGAACCGGTCGATCAGGCGGCCGTCGGTGGCGAAGTGGTAGATGGCGGGGCGGTATTCGTCCACCATCCAGAAGCTGCCGTCGGCGTCGACCACGATCCCCTCCAGATCGGCCCCGAACGGGTCGTAGGCCAGGGAGTTGCCGGCGGCATCGACGGGAATCTCATCAAAGCCCTCGATGTTGGGCAGACCGGTGATCGGGGTGCTGCCATCGGCCTGGGTGAGCAGGATGGTGTCGCCGATGGACACCAATCCGGAGCTCTTGTCGAGAACGAGTTCCACGACGCGGGCCTGGTAGTCGGGCAGGTTGAAGGTGCGGGCGCCGGCCACCACCTCGCCGCCGTTGGGGCCGCGATCCGGCACCGTGAGGAAGGTGATGGAGGTGGCGGACTCGGACACGAAATGCAAGCCTGAGAAGCCGCCCAGATCGATCTCCTGCCCGTTGGCATCGGTGCCGAGCAGGGGCAGATCCTCGAAATCGAAGGTTTCCAGCGAGGCGATGCCGCGGCCGTAGTTCTTGAGCCCCAGGGGTTGGATCGAATCGATCGTGAAGGGGCTGGGGTTGGTGATGTCCTCGATCACCGCAACGGCGTTGTTCTCCTGCAGGGTGATGAAGGCCTTGCTGCCCTCGATCGTGATGTATTCGGGCTCCAGATCCGCCGCGGCGCTCGGGGCACTGGGGTTCACCCGCACCCCCTTGGCCGCGAGGGAAGCGAAGCTGATGGAGGGATCGCTGAACACCAGGGTGTTCACCGACGAGTTGCCCGGATCACCGGCGTTGACACTGATGATCGACACCGAACCCTCGGGATTGGGGAGCACGGCAGGATTGTTGTCGGGATCGGCCGACTGGCCCTCATTCGCGACGAGCACATAGGAGCCGCTGGCGTCGAACGTGAGCATGTCCGGCAGCGGCCCCACCTCCACCGATCCCAGGAAGGCCAGGGTGGTGGCATTGAAGAAGAGCACATCGCCGTCGTCGGTGACGCTGGCGTCCGGCAGGGCGGCGGCCAGCAGGCCGTTCTTCACGCTCACCGAAGTGACGGCGCCGTTGTCGAACAGGGGGTTGCCAGCGCCGTCGGTGAGGCTGAGGGGATCGAGCGTGGCGATCACCTCAAGGGCTGTGGGATCGGCGGCATCCACCACAGTGATGCCGGCGCCGGTGGCCACGAAGGCCCAGTCGGTGGCGGGATCGAAGTCGACGATCTCCGCCCCGCCGATGATGAGGCTGTCCAGCACGGCCACCGAGAGCACGTTGGCGGGTTCCGGCGCCTCCGGCAGCGGGGTGACCCTGTCGAAGACGCTGTCGAGGCGGAAGTTGAGGTTCTGGATCCGCTCATCCAGGTCGCGGCCGGTATCGACTTCGTCGTAGGCGGTTTCGGAAGTGTTGTGGTTGTCGAAGAGGAATTCCGCCAGGGCATCCTGCTCGGTGCCGTTGTCGGCAAAGGTGGCATCGCCGTCGCGGACACCGGGCTCGACCAAGGACACCAGGTTCACCCGCGCGATCACGGCCGGATCGCCCAGCTCACCGGCCCCGGGGTCGGTGTTCAGGTTGGGGAAGGGATAGCCGTCACCACCGCCGGTGTAATTTCCGGCGGCATCGAACCGCGGTGCCGCCAGGAAGTTCAGCGTCACCACGCGGAACAGCTCGTCAGGATCTCCTGCGATCTGGCCATCTTTCACCAGCTCTGTGATCAGGTCCCCGTCGCCGTCGAACACACCGGCGTTCAGGACCCGCTCGCCCTCGCCCAGGTCGGGGTCGAAGGAGAATTCGACACCCCCGATCTGGGCGAACTGGCCGGCCACCCTCGGCAACGCCCCCACTCCGTGCTCGAGAAGGCCGACGATCTCGGCCCTGGTCAGCGTGAGCATGACCAGGCCATTGTTGAAGGCCAGCGCGGTCTGGATGTCGGTCTGGCTGATGCCGCCCTCCGGCTTGATCAGGTTGCCTGCGCTGTCGACGATCTCGCCGTTCGGCAGGCGCTCGTAGCCCACCCCCCCGGGCGGCACCACCGTCTCACCGATGGAGGCGCGGATGCCGCCGCCGTTCTTGATCGAGATCACGACCGTCGGATCGGCGTCCTGCGCCGCGGCGAGGTTGGCGTCGGCGGTGAGGGTGCCCAGATTGGTCTCCTGGGTACGCACCCCGTCGGGGTCGCTGGGGTCATCGGCCACACCGGAACGGTTGCCGTTCAGGAACACGTTCGAGAGGCCGAAGACGTTCGATTCGGTGGCGATGATCTGGGTTTCGATCGCGTCGACGATGGCCTGGATCTCCGGGTCGATCAGACCTTCGGCGCCGAGATCCTCCACGCCCCGGGCGTCGGTCGCGTAGGCACCGGAAATCGCCGGGTCGTAACTGCCGGGAATGATGTTGCCGGCTTCGTCGAAGTCGATCACCAGCCGGCCCACGTATTTGTAGCTGCCGTCGGTGTTCACCACCGCCGTTGTCGTCCCGCCGGCGTTGGTGACGAAGATCGGGTACTCGCCCTGAACGCTGTCGCCGTCGCGAGGCCGGTCGTCCTCGTCGAAGAGCCGGGTGTTGGAGCCGCCCGCGATGATCACGTCCACATCGGTGAGTCGCTCGGCCAGGGCGACCTCGATCCCGATCTGCTGCATGTGGGCCAGCAGGATCACCTTGTCGAGGCCGGGGTTGGCGGCGAGGAGCCCGTTCACCTCGCCCTGGATCTCGGCCGCCAGGGCGTCCAGCTGCTCCGGGGTGGGGGTGCTGGAGAAGGGCGAGGGAGAGATGCCCACGCTGCCGGGCGAGGAGATCGAGCCCAGCGTCGGTGTCGTCGCACCGACGACACCGATCGTCTCGGCCGCCGCGCCGAGGCTCACCCCGTCCCTGGCGAGGAACATCAGCTGCCCGCCCTCCTTGAGGTCGTCATCGGTGAGACGGGGCTGGAGGCTCTCGGGAAAGCGGTTCTGATCGTCGAGGGCGTGGGCCTGCACGTCAGCCAGGAAGAGGCTGCCCGGCGCCTCGCCGAACAGGGTGGAGACATCGAGGATGCCCGAGCTCTCCCAGTCGCCGATGTCCTGCTGGCCGGTGGCGGCGACGTTTTCGTCCACCGCCCCGCGGGTCACGTCCTGATCGATCTCGGCGACACGGCTCACCCTGCCGGTGATCGGGTGGATGGAGACGATCGAGGCGTCGTTGGGGTTGGCGGCATTCGGACCGAACAGGCCGCCTGCGGCGCGGTCCTCCTGGACGACGATCAGGCCGTCGTCGGCCCAGTCGAGATTGTCGGGCGAGCGCAGGGCCTGGCTGGGGTCCTCGTCACCGTCATAGAGGATCGTGGCGGTGGCCGTCGGGGCGTTGATGTCGGTGAAATCGGTTCTGATCTTGTAGAGCGTGCCGACCGTGTCGGAGCCGCCGTCATAGGAACTGACTCCGGTGGAGGCCAGCACGATCTCGCTGCCGTCGGCCGGGTTGGTCGCCACGTCCTCGGGGCGGGAGAAGCCGAAAGCGCCCTCCCTTTCGGCCTGGATCCAGAGGGTGGCCTGCGTGGGATAGCCGTATTTGTCATAGCCGCTGGAGCCGTCGGCTGAGGCCTGGGAGAGATCCTGGCCGTTGTCGATTTCCACCCAGCTGCCCCCAAGGCTGGCGGCACTGCCGTTGAACTGGGAGGGCAGGGTTTCGCCGGTATCGGAGACCCAGACGTAGAGCCTGCCCTCGGCCAGACCGTTGCGGTCGAGGAAGGAGTTGTCGCCGATCGCGTTCTTTTCACCCACATAGAGGAAGAGCGGCGCCGCCTCGTCGGTGCCGTCGCCGTCGATGTCCTGCGGCGAGCTGTCATCCGCCAGGATGAAGGCCACATGGGTGGTGGTGCCGGTGTCGATCTCGGTCACGTTCTCCCAGGCGCCGCGGCCCATGGCCGGCACCGCCCAGAGGTCGCCGGTCGTCAGGTCGAGCGCCCACTCGTTGCCGCCGGTTCCACCCCCGAATTCCTCGCCGGTGAAGTAGATGCGGTCGGCCAGGCCATTGCCGGCTCCGAACTGTTCGGCCTCGATCAGGATCGAGGAGCAGAACCGGTTCAGTCCGGAGTCCGAGAAGGCGAAGTCTTCAGGTTCGTCCAGGACGGTGCCGTCCGGGTTGTAGAGGGTGTCGTAGGCGAGGCCCGCGTCGACGATCTGCCGGCTGCCTTTGTCGATGTCGAAATAGCTCACCCGCGCGCCGGTGAGCAGGGTGCCGTTCTCCAGGGCGTACGTGGAGCCATCACCGGCCGCAAGCTCGTGGCTCACGAGCACCCGCACCGTGTCGGCATCGAGGGCGTAGGCGCCGATGCCGTCGAGGATCCCCACCGGGCTGTAGTCCCCCGACGTGCTGGCGTTCAGGGCGCCTGTGGTGCCGCTGAGGGTTTCGCCCACGCTGAAGAGCGGCACCGAGGTGAAGCCGCCCTCCCCCTTGAGCATGCTGTCGCCGTTCGCCGCCACGCTGATCACGGTGGAGGAGGTGACGACGTTGCGCTGGGGCGCGAAGCCGCCGCGCGCCTCGACCGTCGCCTCGCCGAGGTCGGCGGTCGGACGGGAGAGGAAGGAGAGCTGGCCGCCCTCCTTGAGGTCGCCGTCGGTGAGGCGGCTGTCAGCGTTGAAGCGGTTCTGATCGTCGATCCCGTGCGCCTGCACACCGAAGAGGAAGAGCTCGCCGGGGTTCTCGCCGAAGAGTTCGGAGACGTCGAGGATGCCGGAGGTCTCCCAACCGCCCGCGAAGCCCGCGAGATCGTCCACCGGGGTCCCCGCGCTGCTCGGGTCGCGCACGATGCTGCGGTTGATCTCGGCAACGCGCTCGAGGGTGCCTGTCTCCCCATCAAGGCGGACGATCGAGGCCTCCTTGCGGTTCAGCGAACCGGCATTGAAGAGCACCTCGTCGCCCGAGAGGGTGTCGACCTCGGCCTGATCCTCCTGGACGTAGATGAAACCGTCCTTCGACCAGTCGAGGTTGTCGGGCGAGCGCAGGGCCCGGGTGGGGTCGGCGTCGCCGTCGTAGAGGATCCTGCTGGTGGCCGTCGGGGCCAGGAGGTCGCTGAAGTCGGTGCGGATCTTGTACAGCGTGCCGAAGGTGTCGGCGCCGTTGCCGCTCACGCCATCGATGTCGTAGGTGTCGACGCCGGTGGAGGCGAGCACGATCTCGCTGCCGTCGGCGGGGTTGGTCGCCACGTCCTCGGGACGCGAGAAGCCGAAGGCGCCCAACGCCTCCGCCCGGGTCCAGAGGGTCCGCTGCGTGGGGTAGCCGTACTCGTCGTAGCCGGTCGCGCCGTCTTCGGAGACCTGGGAGAGATCCTGACGGTTGTCGACCTCCACCCAGGTGCCCTCGAGGGATCCGCCGGCCGCCACATGCTCGGAGGGCAGGGTTTCGCCCGTGCCTGAGACCCAGGCGTAGAGCTTGCCGCCGCTGAGGCCGTTCCTCTCGAGGAAGTTGCCGGTGGCCTTCTTCTCCCCGACATAGAGGAACAGCGGCGCCGCCTCGTCGGTGCCGTCGCCATCGGCGTCGAAGGGCGAAGTGTCGTCGGCGAGGATGAAGGCCACATGGGTGGTCGTGCCGGTGTCGATCTCGGCCACGTTCTCCCAGGCGCCGCGGCCCATGGCCGGCAGCGCCCAGAACTCCCCGGTCGCCACATCGAGCGCCCACTCGGCGCCGCCCACGGGGTTGAAGTCGCCGCCGTCTTCCTCGCCGGTGAAGTAGATGGTGCTGGCCAGGCCCCGGCCGTCTCCGAACTGTTCGGCCTCGATCAGGGTGCTGGAGCAGAAGCGCGAGAAGCCCGGCAGGTCGTTGGCGAGGAAGCCCGGGTTGGTCGCGACGTTGCCGTTCGCGTCGTAGATCGTGCTGTAGGCGATGCCGGAGTCGACGATCCGCTTCGTGGTCTTGTCGATGTCGAAGTAGGAGACGCGCGCTCCTGTGAGCGTGAAGCTGCCGCCGGCGCCGTCGGAGACCGCATAGGCGTAGCCGTCAGCGGAGGAGAGTTCGTGGTTGGCGAAGACCCGCACGGTATTCGCATCGAGGGTGTAGGCCCCGAGCCCATCGAGGATCCCCGGCGGCGTGTAATCGCCCCCGGTGGTTGGGTTCAGGGCGCCCGTGGTGCCGGAGAGGGTCTCGCCGATGGTGAGGATCGGTGTGACGATCCAGCCGTTCTCACCATCCACCTTCGAGGCGCCGTTGACCGGCGTGCGCTGCACGAGCTCGAGCGGCGCGAGGTTGACGTCGCTGGAGAAATCGAGGTTGGTGGACAGATAGGGGAAGAGGGCGCCCTGGAAGTCGAGCCCCTCGAGGGTGGAGCCCACCAGCGCCGAGAAGTCGCCCGGCGGCCGAGCCGTCGATCAGGCTTGCGAGCAGCGCCGTGCCGTTGTCGAATTCGTGGTTGCCGAAGGCGATCGCCTGCACGCCCAGTTCGTTCTGGATCTGGATGTCGGCGATGCCGGGGGTGCCGAACACGGCCTCGGAGGCAGTGAAGAACACTCCCGGAATGAAAGCGTCGCCCGAGGAGAGGGTGACGGCTGTAGTCGGCGATGCCGTCATTACCGAGGTCCTGGGCCCGCAGGGCGTTCAGCACCGCCGAGAGGTTCGGCGCATCGATGATGGCTCTGCCGGAAGCCTCCTGGTCGGCGAAGTGGAGGATCTCCAGGGTGAAGACCCCGCTGCCCGGCGGCACCGTGCCGCCATTGCCGGGCGCCACGAAGGTCTGGCCGACATTCACTGCGCCCGGGGTCTCAGCCTGCTCGGGGGCGAAGGTGAAATCGGCTGCGGCTGAGCCGGAGCCCACCCGCTGGAGGGAGAAGCCCAGGGGGGTGGAGCTCGATTCGGCCACGCCGATGTCGGGGAGGGTGAGACCGCTGGCCGCACCACTCACCGGAATGAAACTCCCCTCGTAGGCAAAGGCGTCCACCACCACGGCTGCGGGATCCACCAGGGCCAGGCCGTCGGGTGCGCCGTTCTGGATGCCGTTGGAGGGAAAGGTGACGATGCTGAAGCCGTAGCCGTTGCTGTCGTCACCGAGGATCCCGTCAAGAAAGACAGTGTCGTAGAGAGATCCCCCACTGCCGTTGTAAAGCTCGATCGTCCAGCCGCTGAGATCTAAGCCTGCCGGCCCCGCGATCTCGATGAATTCACCACTATCTGTTCCTGAATTATCGTAGTGGAACTCATTGATGAAAACGGAAGTCGTCATGTTCCACCGGTCCTGGATCGCTGCTCCACACTCGCTGGAGTGAGGTTGTGCGGGATGCCGCTCCCGCCACCCGCCTGGGTGTTCCGATCCACCGGGCGATGTGATACTTGTAAAACTCTTAACCCTGCATTCACGCTCTCTTTACCCTTGCCGGGGTCTCCGCCGGCTGAGCCCGGTTTCTCCAGTCCGTTTCGGTGGCCTTCGCCGCGAGGGGCTCAGTGCGCCGTCAGGCTGAGCCGAAACGAATCGGCCTTCCTCCTCCTGAAGATCCCGCCATGGTGAGCCAGTGGACGCGTGGGCAGTGGAGGGTGCCCACGGGAGGCCCGTGATGCGGGGGCGCGCCACTCCAGCCGGGCCTCTCCTTCCACACTGCCGAAAGCCGACGACCCCGGTCACCCCGCCAGGACGATCACCGCCGCCGCCGCGAGAGTCCGGAGGCTCCTGTCCCGGGCCAGCAGCCGCTTGGTCAAGGATCGTGAAGCAACCGGTCAGCTCATCGTCAGCGAAAAGGACTTCACCTTCCAGATCCGCTCCGCGTACTCACTGATGGCTCGATCAGAAGAGAAGAAGCCGCTGCGGGCGGTGTTCAGCAGCGACAGCAGGGTCCAGCGGCCCCGGTCGGCCCACGTGCCGCTGATGGCGTCCTGGGCCCGCAGGTAATCGGCGAAGTCGGCCACCACGAAGAAGGGATCGTGGCCGGTGAGGTTCTCGAGCAGGGGCCGGAACAGTTCGGTGTCCCCGTTGCTGAAGTGGCCGTGCTCGATCAGATGCAGCGCCTCCGGAAGCTCCGGCGTGGCGTTGATCATCTCCCAGGGCCGGTAGCGGCCGCGAAGGCGGGCGATCTCGTCGGTGGTGCGGCCGAAGAGGAAGAAGTTGTCGGCGCCCGCCTGCTCGCGGATCTCCACGTTGGCCCCGTCGAGGGTGCCGATGGTGAGGGCGCCGTTCATCATGAATTTCATGTTGCCGGTGCCGGAGGCCTCCAGACCGGCGGTGGAGATCTGCTCCGACAGATCGGCTGCCGGATAGACGATTTCACCCAGCTGGACGTTGAAGTCGGCCAGGAAGACCACCCGCAGCCGACCGTCCATGTCGGGATCGGCATTGACCACTTCGGCGATGCCGTTGATGAAGCGGATGATCAGCTTGGCCATGGCGTAGCCGGGAGCGGCCTTGCCGCCGAAGATCACCGTGCGGGGGGCCATGCCGTCGGCCAGGCCGTTCTTGATGCGCAGATACTGGGCGATCACCTGCAGGGCGTTGAGGTGCTGGCGCTTGTACTCGTGGATGCGCTTCACCTGCACATCGAACAGGCTGTCGGGATCGACGGCCAGGTCGTTGCGGCTGCGGATCCGTGCCGCCAGACGCTGTTTACCGATCCGTTTGCACTGGTCCCAGCGCTCCAGGAACGCCGCGTCCCCCTGGAAGCCCTCCAGCCGCTTCAGGGCCTCCGGCCGCGCCGGCCAGTCGGGGCCGATGCTCTCGCACAGGAGACGGTGCAGGGCCGGATGGGCCAGGGCCAGCCAGCGGCGCGGGGTGACGCCGTTGGTGACGTTGGTGAACTTCTCCGGCCAGAGGGCGGCGAAGTCGGGGAACAGATCCTTCTTCACCAGCTCGCTGTGCAGGGCGGCCACGCCGTTGACGTGGTGGGAGCCGACGGTGGCCAGGTGGGCCATGCGCACGGTCTTCCCCCCGGACTCATCGATGATCGAGAGGCGGCGCGAGCATGTCGTCGTCGCCGGGGTACCTGGAGGCGCACCTGCTGGAGGAAGCGGTGATTGATCTCGAAGATCAGCTCCAGGTGGCGGGGCAGCAGCGCGCCGAAGAGCTCCAGGCCCCACGTCTCGAGGGCCTCCGGCAGCAGGGTGTGGTTGGTGTAGGAGAGGCAGGCGGTGGTGATGGCCCAGGCGGTGTCCCAGTCGAGCTGCTTGTCGTCGAGCAGCAGCCGCATCAGCTCGGCGACGGCGATGGAGGGGTGGGTGTCGTTGAGCTGGATGGCCCAGTGCTCGGGGAACTCCCTGGACGGGGATGCCATGGACATCGAGGCTGCGGATCATGTCCTGGAGTGAGCAGCTCACGAAGAAGTGCTGCTGCATCAGCCGCAGGCGCCGGCCCGCATCGGTGCCGTCGTTGGGATAGAGCACCTTGGAGAGGGTCTCCGAGCCCACCTTCTTCTCCACGGCGCCGTAGAAGTCGCCGCTGTTGAAGGTTTGAAAATCGAAGGATTCGCAGGCTTCGGCCCGCCAGAGGCGCAGCCGGTCGCAGGTGTTCACCCGGTAGCCGAGCACCGGAACATCGTGGGGGATGCCGATGGCGTGCTCGGCGGGGATCCAGCGCACCCGGTAGGCACCATGCTGGTCGCGGTAGCTCTCGGTGTGGCCGCCGAAGCCCACGAAACAGGCCTTCTCCGGCTGGACGATCTCCCAGGGCCAGCCGCCCTTCAGCCACTTGTCGGTGATCTCCACCTGCCAGCCGTCGCGGATCAGCTGGTCGAAGATGCCGAACTCGTAGCGGATGCCGTAGCCGGTGGCGGGAATCTCGAGGGAGGCGAGGGATTCGAGGAAGCAGGCGGCCAGGCGCCCGAGGCCGCCGTTGCCCAGGCCCGGCTCCTCTTCCACCTCGAGGATCTCCTCGATGTCGTCGATGCCGAACTGCCGCAGGGCCTCGGCGGCTTCCTTCTGGATGCCGAGCATGAGCAGGTTGTTGCCCAGCTGGGGTCCGATCAGGAACTCGGCCGAGAGGTAGGCCACCACCCGGGTGGGGCTGGCGTTGATGGCGTCGAGGCCGGCCAGGTAGCGGGTCATCAGCCGGTCGCGCACGGCGTAGCTGAGGGCCATGTAGAGGTCGTGGCGGTCGGCTTCCTGCACCCGCCGGCCCAGGGAATAGAAGAGGTGTTCGATCAGGCCGTCGAGCAGATCCTTCGCCGCCAGGCCGTTGCGCTGGGGATCGGCGTAGGTGCCGGGTTCGGGCAGGCCCATCACGGGGGCAAGGGTGCTGGTCATGGTGGGCAGGTCATGGCTGCCCTCACCCTTGCCAGCCATGGTTAAGACCTGGCCAACGGCAGGCGGCGCCGTCTTGGCGAGAATGGAGGGTGGCAGCCACCCTTCCATTCCCGATCCTGCGGCCCATCCCGGGGAGGCCTGTCCCCCCGCCTCCCCACCCGGGGGGTCCTGCCCACGGGAGGGAACGGTGCTGGTCTGTGGCCTGGGCTCCCTGGGCCAGGCCTGCCTGCTGCGGCTGCTTCCCTTCGACGTGGAGCTGCGCTGCCTGGATCGCCGTCGTCCCGACTGGCGCGATCCCCGCCTGGAGGAACGGTTCGGCGCCCTGCTGGTGCAGGGGGACATGCGCCTGCCCCATGTGCTCTCCCAGGCCGGGGTCGAGACGGCCCGGGCCGTGCTGCTGCTGAGTTCCGAGAGCACGGCCAACGTGGAGGCCGCCCTGCAGGTCCGGCTCCTCAATCCCTCCGCGGAAGTGGTGGTGCGCTCCTCCGGCCATTCGGCCCGCCTCGGCGCCCTGCTGGAGGAGCGCGTGCCGGGTGTGGCCGTGGTGGATCCCCTGCTGCTCACCGCAGGGGCGATCACCGAGGCCCTGAGGCCGGGCGACCAGGAAGCCTGTTTCCGTGTCGATGGACAGGGCTATCGGGTCGAGGAGGGCCAGGGCCTCGATCGACGCCTGCAGCGCCCCCTGTGGCAGCCCGCTCCAGACCCGGCAAGGCCCCTGCTGGTGACGCCGATCGGGTTTCACCACCCCCGCTCGGCGCAAGCGGAGCCTGCCCCTTCCGCTCCGGGCCGGTGGATGGTCCTGCGCCATGCCATCCAGGCCCCGCTCCGCTGGTGGCGGCAGCGAACCCGCCTGCAGCAGGTCGCGATCCTGCTGATCGCCACGCTGGTGGCTCTCGGACTGGCCCTGTTCTCCCCGGGGGGCGGCTGGAAGCGGGGTGTGTTCGTCACCCTGGGCCTGCTGCTGGGGGAGTATGTGGATCCGGTCAACGTGATGCTGGCCCCGGACCACGGCATCGCCACGGCGGCCCCCTGGCTGATCGGCGTCACGCTGCTGTACTCCCTGGTGGGAACGCTGCTCACCTCCGCCCTGGTGGCGTTGATCCTCGAGTGGCTGCTGCGCGAGCGGTTCGGCCTCGGCCGCCCGGGACGCTTCCGCCGCGGCAGCCGCTGGATCCTGCTGGCCGAGGGGGAGGAGCTCGCCGCTCAGGTGGCCGACAACCTGGTCAGGGACGGACTGCAGGTGCTGCGGATCGACACGCGCCCCCTCCAGCAGCGCCTCCATCCGGGAACGGCGGCCTTCGATCGCTGGGAACCCGCGCTTGAGGCCCTGAGCACGTGTCAGGTGGAGGGAATCGGTCTGTTGTCCGATGATCTGCTGGCCAACCTTCAGGAGGCCCTCCAGCTGCAGAAGCGCTGGCCCAGAGCTCGCTGCGCGATCCTCTCCCATGCGGTGGAGGCCGCCGAACGGCTGGGGGATCTGCTCGGAGGCGTGGCGGTGATCTCCAGCATGGATCTGGTGGCGGATGCGGTGGTGGCCACCGCCTTCGGCGAGCGGGTGGAGGAGATCTGCCGGATCGGCGGAGCGAACCATCTCGTCGTGCGCTACCGGATCCAGCAGGGTGACAGCCTGCTGGGGCTGAACCTTTCCCGCGTGGAGCAGGGGTATGGGGTCACCACCCTCCACCTGCTGCGCCCGGGTCGACGGTCCCCCCTGGTGGTTCCGTCGCTGGATCTGGTGCTGGTGGAGGGGGATCAGCTGGTGGTGCTGGCCACCCTGGGAGCGTTGCGGAAGATCGAGCTGGGCTGTCCTGATCCACCTGGATGGCGCCTGCGCCTCCAGGGCCCGCCCCGGGAAGAGGGGCGCTTCGATGCGCTGCAATCGCTGGCCCGGCACCTGGGAGGGGCACCGGGGGCGATGGCCCACCTGCTCGACGGGGCGGAACATCTCACCCCGGCCCTCGATCGGGAACTGGCCGAACAGCTGATGGAGGAGCTGCGCCGCCAGGGAGTGCACAGTCGCCTGGAGGCCGTCGGCACCGTGCGTGAATCCTCCCTGCCCGAACGTGCCGCACCATGAAGGACAGCCCGTCTCCACCAGCTTCCGGGGGACTGCGCCACACCCTGATGGCCCTGAGGAGCGCCATGCTCCGCGTGGAGGTGGAGGAGGCCGCCTGCCTGGAGGGCATTCACGAGAACTACCGCTCCAGCGCCCGCAACCTGCTGCACTTCATCGGCTTCCATCGCCATGCCCATCCCGAGCTGCCCCAGGCGCTGCGGCAACGGGGTCTCTCTTCCCTGGTGCACTGTGATGCCCACCTGCTGGCGAGCCTGGACGCCGTGATCGCAGCCCTCGAAGCCCTCGAGGGCATGGCGGCATCGTCCGGGAAGCCCTGGCAGGAGCCCGCTCCTGCGTGGACAGGGCAGGGGCTCCTGCAGGAGCGCTGCGACCGCCTGTTCGGAGGCCTGGCCAGCGGGGGGGTCGCCGGAATCATGGTCACCCTGCCGGCGGAGGCCGCCGAGCATCCTCCCCTGCTCGCGGATCTGCTGGAGGCGGGGATGACCATGGCCCGCATCAACTGTGCCCATGACGACCCTGGGGTCTGGGGGCGGATGGTGGCGGCGCTCACCCGGGCGCGCGCTGCCACCGGCCGCCCCTGCGCGATCGCCATGGATCTGGCGGGGCCCAAGCTGCGCACCGGCCGAATGGCCCCCCAGTGCGGCGTGATCCGCGCCCACCCCGTCAGGGACCGGCTGGGATGCCCGCTGCAACCGGTGCGGATCCTGGCGGTGCCGCCTGGAGCCTCCTCCGCCCCGCGGGATGGCGATGGGGTGCGGCTGCCGGCGCGGATCAGCGGGGGAAAGCGGCTGAAGGTGGGCGATCGTCTGCGGGGCCGCGATGCGTCCCTGCGCTGGCGCCTCCTCACTGTCGCAGGCCGGTGCCCCGATGGGGGGCTGCTGCTCCACTGCGCCAAGACCTGCCATTTCACCTCCGGCCTGGAGTTCCGTCAGATCAGCGGCAGGGCCCGACTGGTGGTGGACGCCCTCGCCCCGGTCAGCGGGGAACGGCTGCTGCACATCGGCGACGCCCTCCGGCTCACGGCGGAGCCGGACAGGGGACCCGGCACGGTCCCCTGCACCCTGAGTGAGGTGTTCGGCGATCTGCAGATCGGTGAGCGGGTGCTCTTCGACGATGGCCGCATCGGTGGCGTGATCCGCGGGGTGACGGCCCGGGAGGTGGAGCTGGAGATCACGGCGGCCAAGGCCAGCGGCAGCCGGCTCCGCTCCGACAAGGGGATCAATTTCCCGGACAGCGATCTGCGCACGCCGGCCCTCACCCCCAAGGACATCGAGGATCTGGCCTTTGCGATGGAGCACGCCGACCTGATCAGCTACTCCTTCGTGCGCAGGGAATCCGATCTCCAGGCCCTGCGCCGCTGTCTGGAGGCGCACCACCGCCAGGACCTGGCGGTGGTGCTCAAGATCGAAACCCGACAGGCTTTTCTGAATCTGCCCCGGTTGCTGCTGGCGGCCATGGGGCACGGCGCACCAGTCGGGGTGATGATCGCGCGGGGGGATCTGGCGATCGAGTGCGGCTGGGAGGCCCTGGCGGCGATTCAGGAGGAGATTCTGCGCGTCTGTGCTGCCGCCCACGTGCCCTGTATCTGGGCCACGGAGGTGCTCGATGCGATGGCCCATCGGGGCCGGCCCACCCGGGCCGAGATCACCGATGCGGCGATGGCGGCCCGAGCCGATGCGGTGCTGCTCAACAAAGGCCCCAACATCACGGCCGCCGTGAGGGTGCTGGACACCATCATGAGCAGGAATTCCCCGGGACGGAACGATCGCGACGAGCCACTGATCAGCTGCCTGGGGTTCCGCAGCAATTGCGAACGGCGTGAGGCGTTGGGTTAGAGACCTGGATCCTGAGGGTGTCGGAAGGATCAGCGTTCGTTGCTGTCGAACAGGGAATCCTTCGAGTATTTCAGGTTCTTCCAGATCTTCCGGATCTGCCTGTACGCATCTTCCTGGCTCATCTTTCCATTGGCCTGCAGACCCACGATCAGGCCCACCTTGTCGGCGAAGGACTCCAGATTCTGATGGAACATCAGCCTCTCGGGGCTCCAGTCGTCACCCCGGTAGCTCCCGTGAGCCTCCATGGGAGAGCGAACTTCGTTCTCCGCCGGCCTTTCTCCCGGACTGGACTCGTGGATGACCGGTTCCATGGATGAATCACAGGTCGAACAGAATCCTAGCCAGCCGGGATTAAGAGCCCGTAAAGCCAGGCCCTCAGGCTTCCATCCCCCACCGCTGGCGGTACCCCGGCCCGCCCGCCTGCGGTTGAATCGTGGCGACCGGCGGGAGGCCCATGCTGCGACTCACCCCAGGGGCCCTGACCTCCCAGCGCCTGGATCAGCGTCCGGCGGGCCTCCCGACCCATCTCTACGTCCATGGTGGCTTCGGGCCCACCCGCTGCGACGCCGTGGTGTTCCACAGCACCGGCCCGGTCCGGATGCCCGATCCCGGCATCGAGCAGCTGGCCCGCCTCCGGCAGGCGGGCACGCCGCTCTGGCTGCGGCTGCAGGGGCTGGGCGATCGACGTTTCATCCAGCAGCTCCTGGAGCGCCTGGAGGTGCCGTCGGTCCTGCACCCTCCTCTGCTCGATGTCCCCCAGCGTCCCCAGGTGAACGGACTGGAGGACGCGCTCCTGGTGGTCCTGCATCGGCTGAGCTTCGCCCGGGACCCGGCCCATCTCGTCAGCGAGCAGGTGGCCCTGGTGCTGCTGCCGGGGCTGCTGATCACCGTGGAGGAAGGGGGCAGCGGTGAACCCTTCGGGATGCTGACCGACTGGCTGCTCTCCCAGTCGGGGTCCGTGGAGGACAGGGACCTCGATGACATCCTGCATTTCCTCATCGACGATCTGCTCGATGATCTCTTCCCGATGCTGGAGGCGATCGCCCTGCGGCTCGATGCGCTGGAGGAGTCATCCCTGCGCAATCCCCGGCCTGTGATCCTGCGCCGCTCCTATGAATTCCGCAGCAATCTGGGGATCATCCGCACCCTGATCTGGCCCCTTCGCCATCAGATCCGTCTCCTGCTGCGCCAGCGGCAGAGGCTTCTAGGCGCCGAGGCCCTGGAAGGGTTCCGGGATATGTCCGAACTCGTGGATCAGCTGTTCGAGGCCTGTGGGTCGCTGCGGGGTCAGTGCGATGCCATCACCCACTCCTATGCGGCCAGCATCGGCAACAGGATGAATCAGGTGATGAAAACCCTCACCATCCTCACCAGCATCTTCGCGCCGCTCACCTTCATCGCCGGCATCTACGGCATGAATTTCGAGTTCATGCCCGAGCTGAAGTGGCATCACGGCTACCTCCTGGTGATGCTGCTGATGCTGCTGGTGGCCACCCTTCAGGGCTGGTGGCTCTGGCGGCGGGGCTGGTTCCAGGACTGGACCGGCCAGGGCTGATCACGGGGCCCGGCGGGACGCCGAACCGGGGCCCGAACCAAAACCCTTCCTTAACCCAGGCTCCCGTGCCGTTGGTGCAGGATCCTCGCAGCGCTTCCGCTTCGCTGGTCACGTGCCATGGTTTTCCCGCTGTTGCCGCAAGCTCAGCTGAAGCGTCTGCCGGCGATCAGTACCATCGCTGTCCTTTTCGGGATGGCCCTGGCGCCTGTTTCGGCTGTGCTGCCAATGCGGGCCCAGGGAGCGGCCGCACCGGTGGTGCGCATCGAGGGCTCCAGCACGGTCTTCCCGATCCTCCAGGTGGCGGTCCGGGCCTTCCGTGAACGACGGGGCGATCGGCGGGTCGCCGTTTCCCTTCAGGAAACGGGCAGCACGGCAGGGTTCCGTCGTTTCTGCCGGGGTGAGATCCCCATCGCCAACGCTTCCCGCCCGATCAGTTCCGCGGAACTCAGGGCCTGCGAGGCTCGAGGCGTCCGTTTCATCGAACTCCCCCTGGCCTTCGACGCCATCACGGTGGTGGTGCATCCCAGCAACACCTGGGCCAGCAGCATCAGCACGGCGGAACTCTCCACCCTCTGGAACCGCAAGGCCCAGGGACGCATCAGGCGCTGGAAGCAGGTGAGGGCGGCCTGGCCGGACCGGCCGATCAGGCTCTGTGGCCCCGGCAAGGACTCGGGAACCTTCGACACCTTCAACAAAGCCATCAACGGGGATCCACGGAATTCGCGAACGGATTACAGATCCAGCGAAGACGATGTCGTGCTTGTCCGATGTGTGGAAAACGATCCTCTGGCACTTGGTTATTTCGGTTTCTCCTACTACCGCGCTCAAGGCGACAGGCTCAGGGCTCTCGGGATCACAGGGCCCAGAGGCACGGTCACACCGTCCCTGCAGAGCGTGCAGAGGGAGCGCTATCAGCCCCTCTCGCGTCCGCTGTTCGTCTATGTGAACGACCGTGCCCTGCGGGACCGGCCCGAGGTCCGCGACTTCATCACGTTCACGGTCCAGAGGGGGTTACGTTTCACGGAGCAGGCCGGTGCCATTCCGCTGCCGCAGGACACCTACCGTATTGTTGAGTCCAAGCTCTACCGGCAAGTGCTCGGTACCTCCTTCGGCGGCGATCTGCCCATCGGACTCACGATCGGTCAGGCGATCCGGCGCAGTTTCGACCAGATCCGCAGCTCAGGCCCCCGCAGCCCAGCTCCCAGCAGCTCAGGTCCCCGTTGAGGCCTCCGGCTCCCGCCATGGCCAACCCCCCCGATGCCCACCTGAATCCGCGCACGATCAGCAACGGCGAGTACGCCGCCGGCCTGATCGCTCGCCATACCCACAGGCTGGTGGCCCTCCAGGCTCCCGTGCTGGCCGACGAGGATCCCGAGCCGCTCCACCAGATGCGGGTCTCCCTGCGGCGCCTGCGCACCTGCCTCAACCAGTTCGCACCGGCGCTGCGGCTCCCCGGGGCCGTCTGCGATCGCCGAATCGGCAGGACGGTGCGGCGGCTCGGCATGGCAAGGGATCTGGATGTGCTGCGGGAGCGGCTCGAGCGGGAGCTGATGGTCGATCTGCCCGAGGCGGAGCGGCGGGCGATGAAGCCGGTGCTGAAGCAGCTGCGCCGCGAGCGTGCCCACGCCTACGAGGAGCTGGTGGCTGCCCTGCAGAGTGGCCGTTATCTGAAGCTGCTCTCCCAGCTGCAGAGCTGGCTGCGCGATCCGGAGTTCACGCCCCTGGGAAGCCTTCCGGTGGGGGCCTGGACCCTGGAATGGCAGGCGCCGATGATCGCCGGGCTCTTCCTGCATCCCGGCTGGTTCATCGCGGATCAGCAGGGCGACATGGAGCTCGTGCATGATCTGCGCAAGCGGCTGAAGACGGCGCGCTACGGACTGGAGAATCTCGGAGCCATCACCGGAGAACGATGCCTGCGCTGGGTCGGCGAACTGAGGGAGCTGCAGGAGCTGCTCGGGGATCTCAACGACTTTCAGGTCCTGGAGAAGGCGATCGATGATCAGCTGCCGTCCGGTCTGGCCCGGAGCGTGCCCCAGCTGGAGGCCCTGCTGCACCACAGGGCGCGGCAGGTCTGGGAGCGGTGGCGGCTGCGGGCGGATGGGCTGACCCTTCCCGGGCGGCGCCGTGATCTGCTGCTGGCGCTCTGGCTCGAGCGCCGCTCGGAGCGTAATCTTGAGCGCTCCTTAATCGCTCGATAACGAAATCCTGTGGCTCGGCCTGCTAATTCATGGAGGCCCCATTCCCGGTTTTCGATGACCTTCGCCAAGAAGGCCCTGATCTACGGCACCGCGCTGACCGTCGGCGCCGGCAGCGGCATGGCCGCCCTGGCGCAGAGCGCCCTCAACGGCGCGGGTGCCACCTTCCCCGCGCCCTTCTACCAGCGAGCCTTCGCCGATCTCGCCAGCTCCGGCGTCAAGGTCAATTATCAGTCGGTGGGCTCCGGTGCCGGTGTCCGCCAGTTCGTGGCGGGCACCGTGGATTTCGGCGCCACCGACGAACCGATCAAGGCTGCGGAAGCCGGCAAGGTGAGCCGGGGTGTGGTGCAGTTTCCCGCGGTGGGCGGCACGATCGCCATCGGCTACAACAAACCCGACTGCAAGGGCCTGAAGCTCACCCAGAAGCAACTGGTGGATGTCTACATGGGCACCATCAAGACCTGGGATCAGCTGAAGTGCGGCAAGGGGCCGATCAAGGTGGTGCACCGCTCCGACGGCTCCGGCACCACCTTCGCCTTCACCAATTCCCTCTCCGCCTTCTCCTCCACCTGGAAGAGCAAGGTGGGCGAGGGCAAGAGCGTCAACTGGCCGGTGGGGCTCGGCGGCAAGGGCAATGAGGGTGTGGCCGGCATCGTCACCAACACGCCCGGCGCCCTGGGCTACCTGAACCAGGCCTACGTGAAGGGCAACATCAAGGCGGCCGCCCTGCAGAACCGGGCCGGCAGGTTCGTGATGCCGGGGCTCAAGGGAGGCGCCGCCGCTCTCAACAACATTCGGCTGGACGGCAATCTGGCCGGTGAGGATCCCAACCCCGCCGGTGCCGACAGCTATCCCATCTCCACCCTCACCTGGATCCTGGCCTACCAGAAAGGCAACGGGGCCAAGGCCGGCAGCATCCGCAAGGCCATGCTCCATCTCCTCAGCCCGGCCGCCCAGAACAAGGCCGATGGCCTGGGCTACGTGCCTCTGAAGGGTTCGGTCCTCAACGCCGCCAAGAAGGCGGTGGCCAGGATCGGCAGCTGAACCGGCCGCGGCGACCGTCGCCCATCATCAGGAGAGGAAGACGGTTCTTCCTCTCCTGATTTTTTTGCCTTTGCCTCTTACTCATGTCTTAACCAGGGCACTACCAGGGCTTTGCCCGAATCCATGGTTTTACTGCATACAGTGCACGGGCTCCAACGCGCTTCTCTCCATGGTGTTCACGCCATCCCGTGAATCCGGCGGCAAGGAAGGTTTCCGGGAACTCCTCGAGGCCAGTTATCAGAAGCGCAGTCTCGTTCATGTCAGTGCCGGCAGCAATGTTCCGCTGCTCAAGAACAACGTCTGGCTCGTGGTTCGCGGCATGGTGAAACTCAGTGCCATCACCATCCACGGCGATGACATGCTGCTGGGCCTGGCCGGCCCCAACGAGCCCTTCGGCGATCCCCTCAACGGCGTGGACGGCCTATGCCGCCACCACCCTGGCCGACTCCGACCTGCTCTGCCTCAGCTGCAGCGAGATCCGCCAGGACCGGGCCCTGGCGGCGGCCATGCTCGATGCCCTGGGGCTGCGCCTCCAGCAGAGCCAGGCCCTGCTGGCCCTGATGGGGCTCAAGCGCGTCGATGAACGGGTGCGGGGGTTTCTCGAGCTCCTCGCCAGTGAGTACGGCCAACCCTGCGAGTCGGGCCTGCGACTCAACCTGCGCCTCACCCACCAGGAGCTGGCCAGTGCCCTGGCCACCACTCGGGTCACCGTCACCCGCGTGCTCGGTGCCCTCCGCGACGAGGGCTGGCTGCAGCTGGACAACCAGCGCCGCCTGGTCGTCTGCTATCTGCCACGTCGTTGAAATCTTTCTGGGATCTCTCGGCCTCGGACACCGACAATGGGGGAATGCATCCCCCCCTCCTGGTCGTCGAGGACGACGACACGATCCGTGAAACCATCCGCGATGTCCTCGTCCTCGAGGGGTTCGAGGTCTCGGCCTGCGGCAACGGTCGCGATGCCCTGCGCAGCCTGCTGGAGTGTCCGCCCGGAGAGGGTTTCGCCCTGGTGGTGCTCGATCTGATGCTGCCCGGCCTGGGCGGTCTGGATCTCTGCCGCCAGCTGCGCGCCGCCGGCAACCACACTCCCATTCTGGTCGTCAGCGCCCGGGACAGCGAGACCGACCGGGTGCTCGGGCTGGAAGTGGGGGCTGACGACTACCTGATCAAGCCCTTCGGCATGCGGGAGCTGGTGGCCCGCTGCCGGGCCCTGCTGCGTCGCAGCCGCTCGGTGGAGGAGGCCACCAAGGTGTTTCAGCACGCCAATCTGCAGCTTTTCCCGGAGGAATGCCGGGTCACCCGCGACGGACTCGAACTCAACCTTTCGCCCAAGGAATACCGGCTGCTGGAACTGTTCATGCAGCATCCCCGCCGGGTCTGGAGCCGCGACAAACTGCTCGAGCGGGTCTGGGGCTACGACTATTTCGGCGACAGCAAGACCGTCGACGTGCACATCCGCTGGCTGCGCGAGAAACTGGAGGAGAATCCTTCGGCGCCCGAGCACCTGGTCACCGTGCGGGGCTTCGGCTACCGCTTCGGCTGAATGAGGCTGCTGCTGGCGGGGCTGCTGGGGTTGGCCCTGGGCTGGTGGCTGGCGCGCCGATCCTCCCAGGCCAGCCAGGCCCTTTCGGGGCTTTCGGCCCGTCAGTTGCTGCGCTGGGTCGGTGGGGCTCCCGAGGGCTGGCTGATCCTGGATGGGGCCGATCGCATCCAGCTGATCAACCTGAGGGCCGAACGGCTGCTGGAGGCCCCCGGGGCTGGGCTGCTGCGTCAGGAGCCCCTGGAGCGGGTCTGCCCTTCCCCGCCGCTGATCGCCTTGATCCGCAACGCCCGCCAGCGGGACCGCCCCCAGCGCCTGGAGTGGCAGCTGGGGAACCAGCAGCTGGCCGCCTTCGCTCTGGCTGGTGAGGGGGGCTGGGTGGCGGTGCTGCTCCAGAACCGGCGTTCGCTCGAGGCCCAGCTGGAGCAGCAGGAGCGCTGGGTGAGCGACGTGGCCCACGAACTCAAGACCCCGCTCACTGCCCTTCTGCTGGTGGGCGACAGCCTTTCGGCTCACGCCAACGACACCACGGCCGTGCTGGTGGAACGGCTGCAGCGGGAGCTGCGGCGGCTGCAGCGGCTGGTCGGCGATCTGACCGATCTCTCCAGGCTGGAAAACACCCTGCCGGAGGGACGGCGTCGCTGGAGCCGGGTGGACCTGCCCCAGCTGGTGCAGCAGGTGTGGCAGGGCCTGCGGCCTCTGGCGGAGCGCCGCGCCATCCGTCTGGCGCTGAAGAGCCGAGGGCCCCCTGGCGGTGACGGGCGATGGCTCTCGGCTGCATCGGGCGGTGCTCAATCTGCTCGACAATGCGCTGCGTTACAGCCCGGAGGGCGGCACGGTGTGGGTGGAGATGGAAACGACCCCGGGCTGGTGCTCGTGAGCGTCCGCGATGAGGGCCCCGGGCTGAGCGACGACGACCTGGAGCACATGTTCGAGCGCTTCTACCGCGGCGACCCCTCCCGGGTGCGCGGCGACCGGGGCGGCAGCGGCCTGGGGCTGGCGATCGTGC
The DNA here is from genome assembly GCA_963772735.1 of uncultured cyanobacterium. GTDB lineage: Bacteria > Cyanobacteriota > Cyanobacteriia > PCC-6307 > Cyanobiaceae > Cyanobium. The sequence continues at coordinate 35,245 of CAVYYO010000008.1, forward strand.
AGCAGATCGCGCTCACCCACAGCGGCCGCGTCCAGGCCGCCAACCATCCCGAAGGCGGGGCGGTGCTGGAGCTGCTGCTGCCGGTGGAGGCCTGAGATGGGTTCGGCCCCCGTTGCCGCCGGGCGGATGGCCGCCGTGGCCGATCCGGTGATCGCCCGGGTGGGCGCTCTGGTGCGTCAGCGCCCCGGTGCCCTTTCGCTGGCCCAGGGCATGGTGGCCTGGGGGCCGCCGCCGGGGGTGCGCACAGCCGTCCTCGCGGCGCTGGAGGCGGCCGACCATCGACTTGATCGCTACGGCCCGGTGCAGGGCGAGGAGCCGCTGCTGGAGGCGGTCAGGCGGGAGCTCACGGACGTGCGCGGCCTGGATCTGGAGGGCAGCGACCTGTGGGTGACCACCGGCAGCAACATGGCCTTCAGCACCATCGCCCAGGTGCTGTGCGACCCCGGCGACGAGGTGCTGCTGCCGTTGCCGTTCTATTTCAACCACGCCATGGCCGTTCGCCTGGCCGGCGGTGTGCCGGTGCCGGTGGACGCCGGTCTGGTGCCCGATCCCGACCGGTTCGCGGCGGCGATCACCTCCCGCACCCGCGCCATCGTGACCATTTCCCCCAACAATCCCAGCGGGAGGGTGACGCCGCCGGCCGTGCTGGCGGCGATCAACGGACTCTGCGACCGTCACGGACTGCTCCACGTCAGCGACGAGGCCTACGCGGATTTCGTCCACGGACGCGGTTCGCCCACAGCGGCCCGGGCCGGCGCCCGGCAGCGGGGTGCACACCGCGTCCCTCTTCTCCCTCTCCAAGGCCTACGGCATGGCCGGCTGGCGGGTGGGCTATGCGGCGGTGCCCCGCCAGCTGACGGCGGCCCTGGCCAAGGTGCAGGACACGGTGCTGATCTGCCCGCCCCAGGTGAGTCAGCGGGCGGCGCTGGCCGCCCTGGAGGCCGGGCCCGCCTGGTGCCGGCCCCACATCGCCGACCTGGGGGAGCGGAGGCGACAGCTGCTGGAGGCGGTGGCGGCGGCACGGGCGGGCGGCCAGCCGTGGAGTTGCTCGGCCCCCCCGACGGCGCCTTCTACGGCCTGCTGCGTTGTCCCTGCCGACAGGGCGGTCTGCGGCTGATGGAGCGGCTGGTGCTGGAGCACGGCGTGGCGGTCCTGCCGGGGGAGAGTTTCGGGCTGCCGACCGTCGGCGGGCAGGGGCTGCTGCGGCTCAGCTACGGGATGCTGGGCGCCGCCGACCTGGAGGAGGCCCTGGGGAGGTTGTTCAGGGGGCTGGAAGCCCTGGGAGATCCCGGCCGCTGAGTCCCGCGCCTGGAAGCCTCAGTGGGCGGCCGGTTCCGGTCCCCCCCGGCCACCGGCTTCCGGCGCGATGCCGATGCGGGCGAACAGATCGGTGCTCTCGCGGTTGAGGTGGATCACCCTCACCTCGCTGCCCCCCAGCCGCAGGCGGCGGATCACCTGATCGAGCACGGCCACCCCGCTCTGGTCCCAGAGATGGGCCTCGGCCATGTCGATCGTCACCCGGGCGGGGTGCTCGTGCAGCTCGAATCCCTGGCGGAAGTAGATGGAGCTGACGAAGAACAGCTGCCCCCGCACGGTGTAGAGGCGGTGGTCCGGGCTCACCAGATGGCTCTCCACCTGGATCACCTTGGCCACCTTGCGGCTGAACAGGATCCCCGCCAGGGCAACGCCGGCCAGCAGGCCGATGGCCAGATTGTGGGTGATCACCGTGATCGCCACCGTCACCAGCATCACCGAGGTGTCGCTCTTCGGTGCCACCGGGATGTCGAGGATCGAGCGCAGGTTGGCGGTGTTCACGGCGATCATGATCATCACCGCCACCAATGTGGCCATGGGGATCCTGGCCACCCAGTCGCGGGCCAGCAGAATCATCAGCAGCAGGCTGGCGCCGGACGCCAGGGTGGAGAGGCGGCTGCGGCCGCCGTTGTTGATGTTCATCACCGACTGGCCCACCAGGGCGCAGCCGGCCATGCCGCCGAAGAGGGAACTGACGATGTTGCCGATGCCCTGACCCCGCGCCTCCTTGTCCTTCGGGCTGCTGGTGTCGGTCATGTCATCGAGGATGTCCTGGGTGAGGAAGGTCTCCATCAGCCCCACCAGCGAGATGGCCAGCGCCGTGGGCAGAATCAGTCCCAGGGTGCTGAAGTCGAACGGCACCCGGGGCAGCCCCAGCCGAGGCAATCCCTCCGGCAGGGTGCCCAGGGAGGAGACGGTGGGCAGATCCAGATTCAGCCGGATCGACAGACCCGTGCACACGATGATCGCCACCAGGGCGGATGGGACCACCTGGGTGAACCGGGGCAGGGCGTAGATGATCACCAGGCTGAGGATGGTGAATCCCCATACCACCGGCAGCTGGCCCGCCGTGACCGCCACCTTCTCGGGGTGGAACACATCCAGCCCCAGCTGGGGCAGCTGGGCCAGCAGAATCAGCAGGGCCAGGGCGTTGACGAAGCCGGCCATCACCGGGTGGGGCACGAAGCGCATCTGGTGGGCCAGCCTCAGGTAGCCCCAGGCGATCTGCAAAAGGCCGGTGAGGATGCCCGCCGCCAGCAGGTACTGCAGCCCCAGACCGGGGCCCAGCCCCTCCCCCTGCAGCACCAGGCCGGACATCAACAGGGCGGTGGAGCCTGTGGCGGAGGTGATCATCGCCACCCGACCCCCCAGCACCGCCAGCACCGTGGAGAGCACGAAGGCACCGAAAAGCCCCACCTCGGGGGCCACTCCAGCGATCCCCGAGAAGGCGATCGCCTCCGGAATCATGGCGAAGGCCACCACCAGCCCCGAGAGCAGATCGCGGTGGGGCCGCTGCCACCATTCATGCGGGGAAAAGGTCGTCAACAAGGGCCGTAGCTCCGGGGAACGCAGGGATGGCCGCCAGGGGGTCGGTGGCCGGACGGGATCAGGACAGGGCGGCGACCGCCCTCTCCAGGGCTTCACGCCGGCTGATCTCGGTGTGGTCGGGGGGCAGGAGCTCGTACATGCGCAGCTTCTCCAGACGGCGGCGGGTGCCATTGGTCGCTCCCACCACGAAAACGTTGCGCCCCTTCTCCACCGCTTCCTCAACGGCGTTCTCGAGGGCCAGGGCGGCGGTGACCCCCAGATGGGACACCTCGGACAGGTCGAACACCACGGCCTGGCAATCGACAATGGCGTTGTGCTCCCGGCTGATGGCCTTGGCCACACCGAAGATCATGGCGCCGTTGAGCTGGAACAGCAGCACCCGGCCTTCGCCCCGATCCAGCAGAGCCTTCTCCTCGGCGGGAACGTCCAGGTCGTCGTCACCGGTGCTGATGGCTTTCACCCGCATGCCCTGAAGGGAACTCAGCCGGTCGATGGTGAGGATGTTGGCGATGAAGATGCCGATGCCGACCGCGGCGATCAGGTCGACCAGCACCGTGAGTCCGATGACCAGATACATGATCAGGGCGCCCTTGATCGAGATCCGGTGGGCGCGCTTGAGGAAGCCCCAGTCGACGATGTCGACACCCACCTTGAGGGCGATGCCGGCCAGCACCGCCTGGGGAATCCGGGCGGCCAGCGGCCCCCCCACCAGAATCACCAGCATCAGCACCAGGGCCCGGCTGATGCCCGAGAGGGCCGAGCGACCTCCGGCCTGGATGTTCACCACCGTGCCCATGGTGGCGCCGGCGCCGGCGATGCCACCGAAGAGGCCTGAAGCGATATTGCCCAGACCCTGCCCGATCAGTTCCTTGTTGGAATCCGACTCGGAGCGGGTGAGGCTGTCGGCGATCACGGCCGTGAGCAGGGCGTCGATGCAGCCGAGCATGCCCAGCACCGCCGCATCGATCAGCATCAGCCGCAGCTCGCCCAGCTCGAAATAGGGAACCTGGAAGCTGGGGAACCCGCTGGCGAATTCGCCGATGCGGCGGATGCCCTCGACCTCTGCGCCGCTTTCGCCGGTGATCAGGGTGAGGGACAGAACCGTCCCCAGGATCAGGGCGATCAGCTGGGGAGGAGCGATCTTCTTCACCGCCCCAGGCGTCAGCCAGAGGATGGCCAGGGTGATGGCACCCAGCAGGGCCTCAGCGGGGCGGATGCTGCCGAACAGCTGGGGCACGGCGGTCAGGGTGCCCATCACGCCGCCCTTGGGAATCGCCTGGCCCAGGAAAGGGCCGATCTGCAGGATCATCAGAATGATGCCGATGCCGCTCATGAACCCCGAGATCACCGTGTAGGGCATCTGGGTCACGTAGCGGCCCAGCTTCAGCAGCCCGAAGACGATCTGGAACACGCCGGCCAGCATCACCACGGTGAAGGCCATGGCCAGGCCCTTCTCCGGATAGGAGGCGGTGAAGCTGGCGATCACGGCCGTCATCACCACCGTCATCGGGCCGGTGGGCTCGGAGATCAGGGTGGGAGTGCCGCCGAAGATGGCGGCGAACAGTCCGACCAGCACCGCCCCCCACAGGCCCGCGGCCGCGCCCGCCCCGGAGGCCACCCCGAAGGCGAGGGCCATCGGCAGGGCGATCACCGCCGCCGTGACGCCGCCGAAGAGATCGCCCTTGAGGTGCCGGGTACTGATCCGGTTGAACACGTTCGGCAGGGTCGCTGTCATGGGCGGATCACCCCGGGGTTGTGGCGCAGATTACGGGTCGACGGTTCCTGATCTGCTAAGGGCTGCTCCCGACGCATGGTCCGACCCTGAATCCCGTGCTCGGAACCTTCGGGTCAGGATCTTCCGGGATGGCAGGGGGGAAGGCCGTCATCCCTGCGGCCTGTTCTCCCTGCCTGCCAGGGTTCATGGCTGGAACGCTGACTAAGGTGCCCCAAGGACCGGATCCAGAGGGACCACGATGAGCCCCATCTTTTCCGACAACAGTCTCAGTATCGGCCAGACGCCCCTGGTGGAGCTGCATCGCGTCACGGAAGGTTGCGGGGCCCGGGTGATCGCCAAGATCGAGGGGCGCAATCCCGCCTACTCGGTCAAGTGCCGCATCGGCGCGGCGATGATCTGGCAGGCGGAAAAGGACGGTCTGCTGGGTCCCGGCAAGGAGCTGATCGAGCCCACCAGCGGCAACACCGGCATCGCCCTGGCCTTCGTGGCCGCCTCGAGGGGCATTCCGCTCACCCTCACCATGCCGGAGACGATGAGCCTGGAGCGGCGCAAGTTGCTCACCGCCTACGGCGCCCACCTGGTCCTCACCGAAGGGCGGCTGGGAATGGGAGGGGCCATCGGGGCGGCCAGGGAGCTGGCCGATGCCGAGCCTGATCGCTGGGTGATGCTGCAGCAGTTCATGAATCCGGCCAATCCCCGCATCCACCACGACACCACGGGCCCGGAGATCTGGAAGGACACCGGCGGCGTGGTGGATGTCCTGGTGGCGGGGGTGGGCACCGGCGGCACGATCACGGGAGTGAGCCGCTACATCAAGAACACCCTTGGCCAGCCCCTGGTGTCGGTGGCGGTCGAGCCCGCCAGCAGCCCTGTCATCCGCCAGGCCATGGCTGGGGAGGAACTCCGCCCCGGTCCCCACAAGATCCAGGGCATCGGAGCGGGTTTCGTGCCGGCCAACCTCGATCTTTCCCTGGTCGACCGAGTGGAGGCCGTCAGCGACGAGGAGGCGGTCGCCATGGCGCGCCGCCTGATGAAGGAGGAGGGCATTCTGGCCGGCATCTCCTGTGGAGCCGCCACGGTGGCCGCTCTGCGGCTGGCCCGGGAGCAGGCCTTCGAGGGGCGCACGATCGTGGTGGTGCTGCCCGACTCCGGCGAGCGCTACCTCAGTTCGGTGCTCTTCGAAGGCGTCTTCAATGAGAAGGGTCTGGCGGCCGTCTGACCCCTCTCCACTCTTCAAGCGCTGCCGAGGTCACCATCCATGAGTTATCTGCGCCTGATCATGCAGAGGCTGCACGACCGCTCCAGGGTCGAGCCCTCGGACCCTCAGGGGGGGGAGTCCCTGCTGGAGGGCCACCTGGAGCTCTATGGCGCCCGGCTGCGGGGCTGCAGCAACGCCATGCTCGATTACGAGGTGGCCTGGCTGGACCAGCACATCGAAACCCTCGAATTGTGCTTCCGCCAGCCAGCCATGCTCGCCAGTGCCGGTGGCGCCCAGCGGGTCGGGAGGCTGCTGGAGGAGAGTCTGCGGTTCCGTCGGCTGCTGGAGCAGTGCCGCCGGTCGAGGGGGCTGGGCGAAGCGGTCACCAGGGCCTCCGTCCTGGCCACGGAACACGCCTGGGAACTCACCGATCCCTCCCTGCGGCGAGCCTGGGGCTTTCCCGCCGCTCCCCCGACCGATCCAGCCGCAGACCCTTCCGGCTGAGGTGTGGGTGTAGCCGGGCGCAGATCGCCGTGCCCATCGATACAGCTCACCAGGCCAGGCTCCCCAAGGATTCCGAAAGGTTCTTTGCCATCCCCCTTCACCATGGCGAGCTTCAAGATCACCCTGGAAGGTGGCAAGACCTTCGAGTGTCCCGACGACACCTACATTCTCGATGCGGCCGAGGAGCAGGGCGTCGAACTGCCCTACTCCTGCCGGGCCGGGGCCTGCAGCACCTGTGCGGGCCGGATCCTCTCCGGCAGTGTCGACCAGTCCGACCAGAGCTTCCTCGACGACGACCAGATCGCTGAGGGATATGCCCTGCTCTGCGTCAGTTACCCGCTGGGCGACTGCACCATCAAGCCGGAAGTCGAAGAGGAGCTCTGATCCGAACTGGCCATGGTTCAGCCGGCCATGGTGACGAACTCCTCGGCCACCGAAGGGTGAAGCGCCATGGTGCGGTCGAAGTCCGCCTTCGTGGCGCCCATGCCGATGGCGATCGCCGCCATCTGAATGATCTCGGCGCTGTGTTCCCCCACCATGTGGCAGCCCACCACACGATCGGAAGCGGTCTCCACGATCAGCTTCAGCAGCACCCTGGGGCCGCGGGCCGGCAGGGCCTGGGCCATGGGCCGGAAGCGGGCCCGGTGCACCCGGATCCCTTCGGAGCCGAAGCGCTCGAGGGCGCTCTCCTCACTCAGACCCACCCCGGCCAGCTCGGGCTGGCTGAACACGGCACTGGCCACCAGCTCATGGTTCACCCGGCGGGGTTTGTTCCCGTAGACCGTGTCGGCGAAGGCGCGGCCCTCGTCCACCGCCACGGGAGTGAGATTGATCCGATCGGTCACGTCACCGACGGCGTGGATGTGGGGGACGTTGGTGGTCTGGTCGGGGTCCACCGGGATGCGGTGCCCTTCCACCGCCACACCGGCACACTCCAGCTGCAGCCCATCCAGGAAGGGACGACGTCCCGTGGCCAGCAGCACGCCGCCGCAGGGCAGCACCTCGCCGCTCTGGGTGGTGATCTCCAGCTTCCCCGGCGTGCCGGTGATGGCGGCGGGGCTGTGGGCGAAGCGGATCTCGATGCCCTCGGCCTCCATGGCTTCCTGCACCGCATGGGAGGCGTCCCGATCAAAGCCCCGCAGCAGGTGATCGCTCCGCACCAGCAGGGTCACCGCCACCCCCAGCCCGTGCAGGATGCAGGCGAATTCGCAGGCGATGAAGCCCGCCCCCACCACCACCACCCGATCGGGAAAGCTCTCCTGCAGGAACATGTCATCGCTCACCCAGCCCAGGTCGGCACCGGGGAAGGTGGGCCGGTGGGGACGGCCGCCGGCGGCGATCAGGATACGTTCGCCCTTGAGCCTGCTGGTGGTGCCGGAGCCGTCGGTGACCTCGATGTGGTGGGGATCGGCGAAACGCCCCCAGCCGCGCACCAGCTCCACTCCGGCCTTCTCCAGCAGCCCGATGTGAAGCTGGTTGAGCCGGTCCACCTCGCGACGCACGTTGGCGAGCAGGACGGAGGAGTCGGGCCGGAAGTCATCCAGCTGCCAGCCATAGCTGGCGGCATCCGCCAGCAGATGGCGGTAGGCGGAGCCGTAGACGAGCAGCTTCTTGGGCACGCAGCCTCGGATCACGCAGGTGCCCCCCACCCGGTCGCCCTCCACGATCGCCACCGAGGCTCCGTAGGAGGCCGCCCGCTTGGCGGCGGCCAGGCCGCCGGAGCCCGCCCCCAGAACGATCAGGTCGAAGCAGTCGGTCATGGCAGCAGGGCGTCGTTGAGCAGAGTCCCCTCCAGCATGGCGTCCCGGAGATCGGTGTCCCGCAGGTCGCAGCCGCGCAGGTCAGCATGGCGGAGGTCGGCCGACACCATGCTGGTGCCGTAGAGGCAGGCACCGCGAAGATCGCTGCCCTGAAGTTGGACCCCCTGCATCAGGGCGAAGCTGAGGTCGGAGCCCAGGAAGTCGGCCCCACCGAGGTCGGTGCGCTGATCGAGACCACTGCGGAAGTCGGCCTCCACCAGCCGGGCGGAGCGCCAGTGGCTGTCGGCGGCAAGCACCCCCCGCAGGCAACAGCGGTGCATCACGGCGCCGCTGAAGTCGGCCCCCTGCAGCCGGGCCGCCGAGAGATCGGCGTCGTGCCAGAAGGAGCCTCCGGCGGACACGCCCGAGAGGTCGGCGCCCCACAGCAGGGCCTGCTGGAAGCAGCCGCCTTCCACGTTCGCTCCCGCCAGACGGGCATGGCCGAAGCGGGCCTCCTTGAAGCAGCCTCCGCGCAGATCACAGTCCCCCAGATCCAGGGCAACGCCGTCGAGATCCGCCAGCCGCAGGCCTGGAAAGTGGCGCCGGCCCTCGGCCAGGGCCGCGCGCAGGGACTCCAGGCCAGTGGGGAGATCAGAGGATGGCCGCGAGGGCATCGAGCTGCTGGCGGCGGGAGGCGAGCATCAGCTTGCGGGCCTGGCCCAGCAGCTGGAAGACGCCCTTGTCGATCACGTCATAGAACACGAGGCTGCCTTCGGGCCGGCGGCGCACCACGCCGGCGGTGGTGAGCAGCTTGAGGTGCTTGGACACCAGGGCCTGGCTCAGGCCCGTCTTCTCCACCACTGCCGTGACGTTGAGAGGGCCGGGCTGCAGCGTTTCGAGCACGGTCAGCCGGTTGGGCTCGGAGAACACCTTGAAATAGTCGGCCAGGGCGTCCATCAGCCACCGCCTGCAGTGAGGGAAGATCCACACTACCATGTTTTCGTCTCACCCCTTTGATGCAGAATCGTGAAAACAGGCCTACACAACAACGGGAAAACGTAGTATCGCGTTTCCGTTATGGCGTTCAGCGACGCCGTCGACCTCCATGATCGCCACCCTCTCCCAAGGGGCCCCAGGCCTTTCCGCCTCCACACCCGCTGCCCCTCACCTGCGCGAGGACCTGCTGACCCCCCGCTTCTACACCACCGAGATCGCCAAGGCGGCCCGTACCGATCTGGAACGCCAGCGGCCGGCTTTCGAGGCGATGCTGGCGGAGATGGAGGCCGACTACAACCGGCAACACTTCGATCGCAAGGCGCCCCTGGATCGCCTCCGGGATCTGGGCCCCGAGGAGAAGCAGGCCTACGAAAGCTATCTGGTGCGTTCCTGCGTGTCGGAGTTCTCCGGCTTCCTGCTGTTCAAGGAGCTGTCCAGGAGGCTGATGCAGTCCGGGCGGCCTGAGCTGGGCCGGCTCTTTCAGCTGATGGCCCGGGACGAGGCCCGCCATGCGGGGTTCCTCAACCGGGCCCTGGTGGCCGAGGGCATCACCATCGACCTGCCGTCCCTGAGCACCAAGCGGCCGGTCACCTGGTTTCCGCTCAGCTGGGTGCTTTACAGCGTCTTCCTGTCGGAAAAGATCGGCTACTGGCGTTACATTCTGATCGATCGCCATCTCAAGGCCTCGCCCGACAACAACTTCGCGCCCCTGTTCGATTTCTTCGAGCCCTGGTGCCAGGATGAAAATCGACATGGCGACATCTTCAATCTTCTGATCCGCTGCTGGCCGGCCCTGCGCCAGGGATTCCGCGGCAAGCTGCTCAGCCGGTTCTTTCTCTGGTCGGTGTTCCTCACCCACAGCCTCACGGTCTGTGAGCGGGGCGACTTCTACCGGATCCTGGGCATGGATCCTCACCGCTTCGATGCCGAGGTGATGACCCGCACCAACCGCACGGCCAGGCGGGCCTTCCCCTGGGTGTTCGATCTGGAGTCCAGTCGCTTCCTGGAGCTGCGCGACCGCCTGGTGGTCTGCTTCCAGGAGATGCAGGCAGCCCGCCGGGAAGGTGGCGGCCCCCTGCGCCGGCTGGGGCTGAAGTTCCGCTTCGGCGGGCTGCTGCTGCGTCAGTTCTGCCAGCCCATGGTGCGGGCTGCGGGGGCCTGAGCCTCCACCCCCGCTCAGGCATGGAGGCGTTCCCGCGGGACCACCTCCATGCCGATCGGTGCCAGGGCGATCAGGGCGAGCTTCAGGTGCTGGATGCCGAAGGGGATGCCGATGATCGTCACGAAGCAGGCCAGCGCGGAGCTCAGGTGGCCGATCGCCAGCCACCAGCCAGCCACCAGAAACCAGATCACGTTTCCCAGGAAACCGAAGGGTCCGGTGCCGAAGTCCCTGGAGCCCGTCAGCTCCTGCCGACTCACCGCTTCCTGGCCGAAGGGCCAGAAGGAGAAGTTGCCGATCAGGAAGCAGGCCCTCGCCCAGGGAATCCCCACGATCGTGATCGCCGCCACCACCCCGGCAAGCCACCAGCCCAGGCCCATCACGAATCCCCCCAGCACGAACCAGAGCAGGTTGAGCAGGAATCGCATGATCCGCCGGTTGGTGAGGCTTGCCACCTCACCGTACGAAGGGCCCTGACGGGCTTCTGTCCTCGCGGCGGCGGTGCAACGAAATCACAACGAAGTCGTCCCCAAGAGTCAACGTCACAACGCTAACGCCATATCGTTGATCCGTCCGAACCCCCGCATTCCTGTTCCGGGCCTTACCCCATGACCACCACGCTTCCCCCCGCCATCTCGGATCACGCCGGACCCGGCGACAGGGCGGCCCGCAAGGGCTTCGGTCCCCGGGTCCGCCGGCTCCATGCCCGCATCGGCGCCGCTCACCACGAGGCCGAGGGCATGGCCTTCTCCCGCTCCCTGCTCCAGGGTCAGGCCAGCCCGGGCCAGTTGGCTGCCCTGATCCGGGCCTTGGTGCCCGCGTATCGACTGATCGAGGCCCTGGGTCCGGACCTGGCCGCCGGCCTCGGTGCCGGGGCCATTCCCTGGCAGGCGCTCGGCCGCAGCGAGGCCCTGCGTCAGGACGTGGCCTCCCTGATGGTGCTCCCGGCCACGCCGTCGTCGCCGGCCGGCCGCGACTGGCTGTGCCATCTCCAGACCCTGGCCCGCCAGGCGCCCCATCGCTTCCTGGCCCACGTGTATGTCCGCTACGGCGGCGACCTCTCCGGAGGCCAGCAGCTCGGCGAGCAGGCCAACCGAATCCTGGCCGCCCATGGCCTTCCGGCCCTGCGCTTCTGGCAGTTTCCCCGCGACAGCGCCGATCTGAAGCTGGATCTGCATCGGGGCTTCGAGCAGCTCGCGCTCAGCGACGCCGAGGAGCAGGAGCTGCTGGAGGAAGCGGAGCTGGCCTTCCACGCCACCCAATGCCTGCTGGCGGAGCTGGGAGAAATGGGCCCCCTGCCGGAGCCTGTCTCCCCTGCGGCCTGATCCGGCCCTCACACCCTGCATCCCCACCCTTTCACGCCCTTCGCATCCCATGACCCCTGCGGCCACCGTCCCTCCCCGTCCCGGCACCACGATCGATCTGCTGCTCAGGCACGACCGGCCCGTGCCCCGGTACACCAGCTATCCCACGGCTGCCTCTTTCCACGGGGGCGTCACGGCGGACGACATGGCGGCCCAGCTGGCCCGCCCCACGGCCGAGCCGCTGTCGCTGTATGTGCATGTGCCCTTCTGCCGCAACGCCTGCTGGTTCTGCGGCTGCAACCGTGTCACCACGGGCGCCGGCTCGAAGGTGGTGGAGCCTTACCTGGCGGCCCTGGCCGCCGAGCTGGAGCTGATCTCGCACCTGTCCGCCCAGAGGCGCCGCCTCGCCCAGCTCCACTGGGGAGGGGGCACCCCCAACTACCTCTCCATCCCCGAGCGAGAGAGACTCTGGGGCCTGATCGAGCGCCATTTCGATCTCGACCCCGCTCTGGAAGCCTCCATCGAGGTGAATCCCGAGGCCCTCGGTCAGGAGGACGTCCTGGCTCTGCGTCGGCTGGGTTTCTCCCGGATCAGCTTCGGGATCCAGGATGCCGATCCGGCGGTGCAGCAGGCCGTCAACCGGGTGGTGCCCGTGGACCAGCTGCGGCGTGTGATGGGCTGGATGCGGGAGGCGTCCTTCGCCAGCGTCAATGTGGACCTGATCTGCGGCCTGCCGCTCCAGACCCCGGAGCGCTTCGAGGCCACCCTGGCCCTGGTCCAGGATCTGCGCCCCGATCGTGTGTCCCTGTTCTCCTTTGCCTACCTCCCCGACCAGCTGCCTCTGCAGCGGAAGATCGCATCAGCGGATCTGCCTACCCGGCGGCAGCGGCTGCACATGCTGGAGAGCGCCGCCCAGCGTCTGGGCAGCTGTGGCTACGACGCCATCGGCATGGATCATTACGCCCTCACCGATGACAGCCTGGCCGTTGCCGCTCGCGAGGGGCGCCTGCACCGCAATTTCCAGGGCTACACCACCGGCGGGGAGATGGAGTTGCTGGGGGTCGGTCCCACGGCGATCAGCCAGTTCCAACGGTTGTTCAGCCAGAACCACCGCGACCTGAAGGCCTATGGGGCGTCCATCGCCGCAGGGCGGTTGCCGGTGGAGCGAGGCGTGAGGGTCACCGATCCGGAGGTGCTGGAGCGGCGCGAGCTGATCCGGGAGGTCATGTGTCACTTCCGGGTGGCGATCGATCCGGAGCGGTATCGCCGTGAATGGGCGGACCTGGAGGCCCTGGCCGACGATGGCCTGGTAAGAATCAGCCTTGCCGGTGGGGTGGGCGAGGTGCAGGTGACCGAGACGGGCCGCTGGCTGATCCGCACGGTGGCGGCGGTGTTCGATCCCTCCCAGCGCCGGCAGGCCTCCGGGTCGCGGCTGATCTGAGCCGGCCTCAGGTTTCCAGAAGGCAGTTGATCTTCAGTTCGAAGGGCACGGCGCTGGCGGGCAGGGCCAGCAGTTGGGCCGTGATGGTGGCCAGATCCTCGGGCTGGGTCATGGCGTCGGGAGGAAGCGCTCTCACCCTGGCGGCCATGGCGGTGTTGACCCAGCCAGGGCAGATGGCCGTCACCCGGATGCCGGCGTTCCATCCCTCGTTGCGCATCGCCTCGCACAGGGCCATCAGGGCGAACTTGCTGGTGGGGTAGGCCGCCAGGGAACCCTTCACACGCTGGCCGCTCATCGACACCAGGGTGATCACCCGCCCGTCGCCGCTGGCCACCAGGGCCGGCCAGGCGGCCCTGGTGAGCCACCAGGGCCCCATCAGGTTGACCCGCCACAGGTCCTCGATCTCCCGTTCCTCCCCGTCCAGGAACAGCAGGCCCACCCTGGAAAAGACTCCGGCGCAGTGGATCAGTCCGTCGATCGCACCGAAGTGCGCCACGGTCGCATCCACCCAGGTCCTCGCCTGGCCAGGGTTCCGGGCGTCGTAGGCATGCAGGAGCACCCGGTCGGGCTGCCTCCGGGCGGCGTCCGCCAGTGGACCGCCCTCCAGAGTGGTGGGATCGCGCACGCCCAGGCTGAGCCGATGCCCCTCGGCCAGGGCCTTTTGGGCGATCGCGCCGCCGATGCCCCGGCTGGCGCCGCTGATGAGGACGGTGCGGGGGTGCTCCATCGCCGGGGCGAGACAGGACATCAGGCCTTGATCTTCGGATCCATGGACGACGGCCCCCCTTTTCATGCCTGATAAAATGCCGCGGTGGAGCCTGAGCCATGGGATTTTTCGGCTTCCGCTTCGGCTCCGGCAAAAACAACAGAGCCGATAGCAGGAAAGCCAGAACCAGTAAAGCCACCAACGAAGCCAACACCCGCCCGGCGGGAGGGGTGTCGTCCAGCCCGACCAAGCACCACAGGCCGCGGAGAGAGACCCGCTACACAGTCCCGATCTTCAGTATTCAGATCCGTGCTGAGTGTTTCCTGGGTGATCAGCGGTATGTAGGCAACCTCTGGGATGTCAGTCAGTATGGAGCCTGCATCCGCAGTGTTGATCCCATTCCCGGTCACGGTCGGGTACGCATTCGTCTCCATGATCATGGCACCAACGACATGGTGGAAAGGTTGGCGACGATGAAATGGTCCGAATATGTGATGAATGCGAATTACGCGGGCCTCACCTTCGACGAGCCCCTGGGCGACGACTCTGGATTTCTACGTACTCTGCTGCAACTTCCCACCAACCCTCCGGTTGGCCGTCTTTCCAAGCTGGGCCCTATTCGCCTCAATCCGTGGCCCCTCTGAGCCTCGGCATTCAGCGAAGCTGGCGACAGCCCATGCGTCAGCCCAAGAAGGTGGGCTTTCAGCCGGCCCAATCAATAAGCCAAAAAAAAGCTGGCCTGAGGCCAGCTCTCCCGGAAAGTACGAACTCTGAATCTGGATGATTTCAGAGGGTGCCTTCGCCGGTTTCGCCCGTGCGGATCCTGGTCACCGACTCCACCGGGGTGACGAATAATTTTCCGTCGCCGATTTCGCCGGTGTGGGCAGCTTTAGTGATCGCCGTGATCGCCTCACCCATCTTGGAGTCGGGCACGACGATCTCGATCCTTGCCTTGGGAAGGAATTCAACGGTGAACTCGGTTCCGCGATAACGCTCGACCTGGCCCTTCTGGCGCCCGAATCCTCGGGAGTCGGTGACCGTCATGCCGATGATGTCGAGGTCAACGAGAGCTGTTTTGATGGCATCGACCTTGGAAGGCCGAACCATTGCCGTGATCATTTTCATGAAATTGAATGCCTCAGTTGGTCATTGGGGCGTACGCCTGTTCTCCGTGAGACACGAAGTAGAGTCCGCTCTCTTCGTCTTCGGCACTGTTGCACGGGGGCGCCAGTGCACCAAGAATCCTGGAAACTATAGCAGTTCCCTGGGCGAAGAACCAGTGGCTAAAGAAGAAGACCTTCGGCTTAGCGATGAAAAGGTCGAAATCTCCGGGCATCTCCATGATCTTGGCCGACGGAGTTAAGTCATCCGAGGCGAACAACATCTTCTTGGCCTGAATTCCGCTCAGTAGGGCACCGATGGTTTGCCCCACGGCACCACACTGAGCGGCGGTTTGATGGGGACGGCGATGAAAACCGTCCATGACGCTGCCCATGTCCAGAGGGGACATCGACCCGATGCCGCTGCGGAAGGCCATGCCGAAGCCGGTGTACGAAGCAAGCCTGTGGGCGATCCGCTCCCAGCGAAAAGCAATGAGCCCCAGCAGGTGGGGCTGCATCATCATGCCGTTCTGCAGGGGACTGGCAGGGTGATCCCCCCGGGGACCCAGGCCGGTCCGGGGATCAGCATCAGAACCAGGGCGAACATCACCAACACCGGCAGGGTGCGGGCGCCATGGATGGCGGCCAGGATCCTGAAGGCGCCCCCCCCGCACCTGGGCGTGGAGCGCCTCCGGAAAGCGGCTGCGGAAGCGATCGAAGGTCGTCGCCAAAGACGACGATTCACCGATTGGTGATCGATCCATGAGAGGGGAGAGGAAAAACCTGGAAAAAGAGCTCAAAATACCCTCTGCTCCCTCGACCCAAGCCCGTGTAGCAAAAAGAACAATCCGCCCATCTCGCCCGTGAACGGTCACAAAAAAGCCGGGAGGTGACTCCCGGCGAGGTTCTGAGCGGTCGTACGGATCAGGTGAACCGAAAGGGCCTGGGATCAGGCGACGGCGGCGGCGGCGCGATCGAAGTAGGTGCCCACTTCGGACATCAGGGCGGAGCAGTCGCCTTGGGTGATGCCGTTGCGATCGTTGGCGATGGCGATGGCGGAATCCTTCATCTTGCGGATGCCTTCGGCCACCGAAGCGCCGGGCACGCCGAGGGCCAGGTAGGTCTCGCGCAGACCGTTGAGGCAGCGGTCCTCGAGGACGGAGGCGTCACCGGTGAAGATCGCGTAGGTGATGTAGCGGAGCACGATCTCCATGTCGCGCAGGCAGGCGGCCATGCGGCGATGGGTGTAGGCGTTGCCGCCGGGGGCGATCAGGGCCGGCTGCTGATCGAAGAGATCGCGGGCGGCGTTGGTGACGATCCTGGAGGCGTTGGAGGTGATGCGGTTGACGGTGTCCATCCTCTTGTTGCTCTCGGCCACCATCGCTCCGAGGGCGTCGATCTGACCGGAGCTGAGGAATTCGCCGCGGGCATCGGCCTGGGCCACAACCTTGGTGAAGGCGTCGAACATGGGGGGATCCTTTTGGGAAGATTCGGTTCCCCGACCATAGGTTCCCGGTTCACGGGGGTGCGAGCGTCCGCCCACCAGGAGCTCCCGCGGTGCTGCCTAAGGTGAGCAGCCCAAGCATCAGGCCATGGTCGGCACCCCAACCGCACCACTTCAGCCGATGGGCTGGCAAGAGCTGGAGCCCCTGGCTGCACCGCCCGAGCCGGATCCGACCGGGGGACCCACCAGTTCCCAGGCACTGCTCCGTCTCTTCGGCGGGACGGAACGGGACGTCCGGGTGACCCTCTACCGCGACCATCACGCCTGGTGCCCCTACTGCCAGAAGGTATGGCTGTGGCTGGAGGAGCGAAGGGTGCCCTATCGGGTGCGCAAGGTGACGATGTTCTGCTACGGGCGCAAGGAGACCTGGTACACGGATCTGGTGCGCGGGGGCATGCTTCCCGCCCTGCAGCTCGACGGTCGCCTGATCACCGAAAGTGATCACATCCTCGAGGCGCTCGAGCAAGCCTTCGGCACCCTGGGGCCCGGGATGAACGATCCCGCGGTGCTTCCCCTCCGCCAGCTGGAGCGTCAGTTGTTCCGAGCCTGGTGCCAGTGGCTGTGCGTGCCCAGCCGCGATGCCGCCGAAGAGGCCCGCGGCAGGTCCGGTTTCGAGCGCGTTGCTGAACGCTTCGCCCAGGCCCTCGTCGCCGATCCAGGGCCCTTTCTTCTGGGGGAGCTGGGAACAGCGGATCTGATCTTCGTGCCCTATGTGGAGCGGATGTCGGCGAGCCTGGCGTACTACAAGGGGTATCTGCTGCGGGAGCGCCATCCGGCCATCCACCGCTGGTTCGCCGCCCTGGAGAGACGCTCCACCTATCTGGGCACCCAGAGCGATTTCCATACCCATGCCCACGACCTGCCCCCCCAGATGGGCGGCTGCTGCCCCAGCGGCACTCCGGAGCAGCGGGAACTGGCCGGGAGGATCGACGCCGGACCCTGGCCCATCGTCGGTCCGGAACGGTCCGATCCCGAAACCAGCCAGGCTGAACCGGACGATGGGGCCGCCCTTGCCCTTGCCCGGGTGCTGAAGCACCGGGTCCCCCTGCTGGCCCGCAACCCCCTGGGGCCGGGTGGCCTGGATCGGCCGCTGCGTTGCGCCCTCACCCACCTGGTCACCGGCCGGGATTGCCCTCCCCCCGCCGGATCGGCCACGGGACTGCGCTATCTGCGCGACCGCATCAGCGTGCCGAGGGATATGCCCCTGCATGCCGCCAGGTTGCTGCGCCGTGCCCTGGAGCGGACCGCAGGCCTCGACCCGTCCGATCCGATGGCGGAGGGTGAACCGATCCCGATGCGCCATCGCCGGGATCAGGATCCGGCCCCTTTTCTGGGGGCTCGGGCCGTTCCCCCCTCGAAGCGGGAAAGGGGACGGTTCCTCCCGATCCTGGCTCTGGTTGCACTGCTCGGAACAGCCGCTCCCGGCGGGGCCCTCCAGGTCGGAGGCAGCACCCGGTTCGTGCGTGCTCCCTGGAAGGTGGGTCTTACCAGCTACACCACCAATGTGGGCCAGACCAGGGCGGAGTACTTCTTCACCCTCAACCTCGATCGGGAAGCGGGTGCGTCCCTCGGAAGCCTGACGATTCAGCAGATCCGTGGTGCCGACTGGCAGTTCCCCTTCGCCGTGGATCGCACCCGCGCCTTTCTCGGTGTACCCCGTCGCGAGGGGCCGTCGGTGCCGGTCCAGGCCACCTTCGATGCTGCGGCCCGGCGCTTCACCCTCCGGTTCCCCGAGCCCGTGCCCCCCGGGGCGACCGTCACGGTGTCCCTGAGGCCCTGGACCAACCCCTCCCAGGCCGACACCTACCTGTTTCAGGTGGTGGCCTTCCCGGCTGGGCCCGAACCCGTGGCAAGCCCGGTAGGGGTGGGAACCCTGCGGATCTATCAAACCAATGACTGGTAGGGCCAGGGACGCCAGAATGGCGGAACTCTGGGTCAGGAACGATGCAGGCCAGCTGGAACGGACGGGTGATCGCCAGCAGCGATGACATCGTGACGGTGGAAGGGAATGCCTATTTCCCGGCGGAGTCGCTCGATCCCACCTGCATCCGGGAATCGACCCATCGTTCCGTGTGCGGTTGGAAGGGAGAGGCCCATCTACTACGACCTGATCGTGGATGACAAGGTCAATGCCAATGCGGCCTGGTACTACCCCGAACCGAAGGAAGCGGCCAGCAGCATTCGCGGCAGGGTGGCGTTCTGGAAGGGGGTGCAGGTCAGCTGAAGCCTTCGCGCCCCAGCCCCGCGGCCCCCACCCGGCGGGAGGGACTCAACCCTTCAGGTGCCCGGATGGCGCAGGGTGCGCCATTCCCCGCTGAGGGTGCTCACCTCGATCCCGATCCCCACCGGTCCCTGGACGGGACCGAACTCCTCCTGCCACCAGTGCAGGGCTTCGCTCCAGGCCGCATCGAGGGACTCGTAGAGATCGTCGAGCACGGGATGGGGATCCCCCTGCAGATCCACCAGGCGGTAGGTGCGGCAGGGATGGGATGCGGTCTGGCTGCGGGAGGACAGAGGTAAGGAGATCGCCACGTCTTGCCTCGTTGACAGGAAGTCCATTGTGGCCCCTGTGCCAGATCCGAACTGTCACCTTCACGACATCTTCCGTTCTCGATCAGGCGGACCCAGCCCCGGCGGATCGGCGGCCCGGGGGCCGTTTCCGCCCCGTGCGGTGGCTGACCTGCCGGCTGCGCTCCTGGTAGCGGTGCACCAGCGGCAGCCGCTCCTGTTCGTACGCCTGCAGCGCCTGCGCCAGCGAGGTGGAGGCCCCGGGCGCGAGCCGGGCCGCCAGGCCCACCGCATCCTCCAGTCCCGCTGTCATCCCCCTGGCCTGGGAGGAGCTCATGGCATGGGCGGCGTCCCCGATCAGGGCCACCCGTCCCCGCACCAGCGCGGGCAGGGGATCGATGTCGTACGACCAGTTGGCCACCACCTCCTCCGGCGGAGTGGCGGCGATGATCGCAGCCGCATCGGCGGGCAGTTTGGCAAGGGCGGCGGCCGGCACTCCCTCCAGAAGCAACCGTCGGCGTGCATGGCGGTCCTCCGGCAGGTCCTCCTCCTGAAAGAAGCCCCAGTGGGTCAGTTGGCGGCCTTCCCTGTCAGTGCCCAGATCGAAGAAGTTGGCGTAGATGCCCCGCCCCCGGGCGTAGACGAAGAATTCCCCACCGCTGCAGAAGCTCGCGTCCCGGACCACACCCCGCCAGACCCGATCCCCCAGGTAGCGGAGTTGGCGCTCCGGGCAGACCAGGGGGGCCACCCGGGAGAAGATCCCGTCGGCGCCCACCAGCAGATCACCCGCCCATTCCCGGTCACCGGTGAAACGGGCGACGACGCCCTGATCGTTCTGGCACCAGTCGACGAGGGAGTGGTCACCCTGGAAACAGTTCGGATCGAGATGGCGCCAGAGGGCATCAAGAATGGCGCGGCGGTGAATCAGCAGGGAAGGCAGTTCGCCTTCGTCCCGCTCGGCAGGACTGGCCTCGATCAGATCGCCCCGCAAGTTGCGGAACACGAACCTCTGCACGGGGTGGCCCGCCGCCAGCAGATCTTCGAGCAGCCCGGGAATGGCCGCCGCCGCGATGGCCTCGACGCCGCTCTTCACCAGCAGGATGCCGCAGCCTTCGGTGCGCAGCTCAGGGGAGCGCTCGAACAGGCTGACCTGATGTCCCTGGCGCTGCAGAAGGAGGGAGAGCAGCAGGCCGGAACTGCCTGCACCCACCACGGCGATGCGAAGAGGCTGCCGCACCTCCGGGGGGATCATGTGCTCACGGCGGGCTCCAGGATGCTGGCATGGAGGACGTCCATGACCTCCAGGACCTTGGCGGTCTCGGTCGGGTCCAGGCGCAGGGTGGTGGCCAGGTCGGCGAGAATTTTCTGCTCCGGCTCCTGCAGCGGGCCATCGGAGCGCATGATTTCGGCCGCCATCGCGTAGGCGGTGTGCCGCTGCCGGTCATCGAGAATCGAGGCGGCCTGCTCCATCAGGCCGATCGCCCCTTGGGTCCGCAGGGCCTGGAGGAGCGTGTCCATAAGGGTGATCATCTCCTTGTCGCCCCTTCCCTTGAAGGGGGCGCGGTAATCAAGGGCATGACGCAGGGCCCGGGTGCCCGCCATGGTCAGAACCCCATCCCAGGAAACGGCGGCGAGAGCGACGGCGGCAAAGGCCGTTGGTGCGTCCATGGACAACTCGAAAGCAATGGGAGTCCCCGTCATCGGTCGATGACGGGGTGCTTGTCAGTGGCGGATGCGACCGAACAGGGGAAAGATCACCCCTGGCCGGCATCCCCGTCACCTCAGTGTGTCGGGCTGCCGCCGCTGGAACGCTTTTCTCGCCACGGCTGCAGGTCGAGCGCATCGGGTTCGAGGCTGCGGGCCGGGCGGCAGTCGTGCAGCAGGGAACGTCGCTTTCAGCGCACCGTTCTGTGCACCTTCTTGAGACTCTTCTCTTCCCCGACCAGCATTCGCAGCCCGGCAGGATGCCCCTTCGTGGTCGTCTTGGCCCCCCGATCGAGGGTCGGCTCCGCGAATGGGAGCGCATTGCCTGAAGGACGCATGGACTGATTTCAGCACCGACCCCCCGGGGCGGCTGGGCCGATGGGAACCAAGCGACCGGAACCTGCCGGCCGATCGCGGGGTTCCCGATGTCCACCGACACCCCGAAGTCAGGAGCACCCTGAAGATTCATTGCCCCCTGCCCCCGCGGCAGGGGGGACCGCCCGGCGATGGGTAGTTTGAAAGAAGGGCATGCGGTTGCTGACGGGCACAGGTTTCGCGCCCTCTTTCACGCCCCCTTCACGCCCCCTTCACGTCTCCTTCACGGCCGATGGAATTGCAGCTCGATGCCATCAACCTGATGCTCAGGGATCTGGGGGTCGCCGACCACGCCTTGCTGCACAGAGCTGCCTTCCGCGGCTGCACCCGGGAACTGGCCGATCTGCGGGCCGAACTGATCGGCTACCTCAGGGAGCGTCGCGATCGGGTCAGAAGCGGAAACGGCTGACGGACATGATCAGGCCGGCGCGGCCGGCGGTGGCATCGGCGGCAGGGGGGTCGTCCACACGCTCCCGTCCAGGTCCGGCCAGGCGGCAATCGAAGTGATCACCACGCCCCCCGCAGGAAGACGTCCTTCGTCATCGGGCTGGTACTTGCCGGTGCGCACCAGCACGCCCCGCAGGCCCCGGGCCATGGCCCCCGCCACGTCTGCTTCCACGTCATCCCCGACCATCAGGCAATCTTCCGCCGGCAGGCCTGTGGAGGCCACCAGCTCATCGAAGAACGCGGCCGAAGGTTTGCCCATCACCAGGGCATCGACCCCGGCGGCCCACTCGATGGCTCCCAGAAAGGCCCCTGCATCCAGCATCCACTGCCCGTTTTCGCGGAAACAACGGTTGCGGCCGATGCCGATCAGGGGTTTTCCCCGCTGGACCAGCTGGTACACCCTGTTGAGGGCCCCGTAGGTGAGTCGATCCCTGGCATCTCCGAGCACCACGCAGTCGGGATCCTCGGCCGATCCCTGAGGCCATTTCAGGTCGGCGAAGAGGGGTTCGATCGCCGCATGCACCAGGGTGTGGGGGTGCCAGCCTCGCCGCTGCAGGTAGTTGCGCGTGGCCAGGGGAGCCGTGAACAGTTCCTCGGGGGTGATCGGGAAACCCATCCGTTCGAGGTCGGCCTGCAGGTCGTGGGCGGAGCGGGTGGCCGTGTTGGTGACGAAACGCAGAAGGTGGCCCCGGCTCCGCGCCGAGGCCACCGCTTCAAGGGCCCCCGGAAACGGTGTGCCGTCCTCGAACAGCACACCGTTGAGATCGAGCAGAAGGGCCTTCATCGCTGCCGTAGCTCAGCGGCTGGAGGGGGTCATCGGATGAACAGCATCTCCTGGTAGGAGGGCAGAGGCCAGAGGTTGTCGTCCACGAGGCCCTCGAGGCCGTCGACGGCTTCACGCAGCTGATGCATCAGGGGCAGCAGGGTGTCGGAGGAGTACCGCATGTGCGCCGCCGTGCCGTGAGGAGCATTGCCGATGGCACTCTCTAGGGCGCCGCTGACTTCCATCAGCTTGGCGCTGAGCGAAGCCACCTTCGTCTGGGTTTCAGGGGACACCTGGAGCCCCATGGCGCTCTGCAGCTGCAGGGAACTGGCCAGTTCACCCAGGTAGCGCATGGCCGCCGGGTAGATCAGGGTCCGGGCGATCTGCACCGCCAGCTTGGCCTCCACATCGATGGCGAGCACATACTGCTCGGCATAGACCTCGAAGCGGCTCTCCAGCTCGAGGGGCGTGAGAACGCCTGTGCGGGCGAAGAGATCCCTCACATCCGGCCGCTGCAGCACGGGCAGGGAATCGGCGGTGGTGGGCAGGTTCTCAAGGCCCCTCTCCTCCACGGCCATGCGGTGCCACTCGCTGGAGTAGCCGTCGCCGCCGAACACCACGTTGCCGTGGTCGGTCATGATCTGTTTCAGCACGGAGAAGGCCGCACCGGGCAGGCTTTCTCCTGCGGCCATCTTCTGCTCCAGCTGGTCGCTCACATAGGCGAGGGAATCGGCCAGGATCGTGTTCATGGCCACCAGCGGACCGGCCACCGACTGGTTGGACCCGACGGCCCGGAACTCGAAGCGGTTGCCGGTGAAGGCAAAGGGGGAGGTGCGGTTGCGGTCGCCCGGATCCTTGGGGAATTCCGGCAGTGTGTCCACGCCGAGCTGCATCACACCGGCATGGGTCGAGCCTTTCACGTCTCCCTCCTTGATCTGACGGAAGACGTCCTCCAGCTGGCTGCCCAGGTAGACGGAGATGATCGCGGGGGGAGCTTCGTTGGCACCGAGGCGGTGATCGTTTCCGGCGGTGGCCACCACGGCGCGCATCAGCGGTGCATAGAGGTGCACTCCGCGGATCACGGCCCCGCAGAACAGCAGGAACTGCATGTTTTCGTGAGGGGTGCTGCCGGGGTCCAGCAGGTTGCCCTGGGTGGCATTGCCCACCGACCAGTTGACGTGCTTGCCGGATCCGTTGATGCCCTCGAACGGCTTCTCATGCAGCAGGCAGTTCATACCGTGCCGACGGGCCGTGCCCTTGAGGATGGTCATCGTCAGCTGCTGGTGGTCCGTGGCCACGTTGGCCGCCTCGAAGAACGGGGCGATCTCGAACTGGCCCGGCGCCACCTCGTTGTGACGGGTCTTGGCGGGGATCCCCAGCTTGTACATCTGGCGTTCCACGTCCTGCATGAACACCTGAACCCTCTGGGGGATGGCGCCGAAGTAGTGGTCGTCGAACTGCTGGCCCTTGGCGGAGGGTCTGCCGAACAGGGTGCGGCCGGACAGCAGCAGGTCCGGACGCATGGGCATGTAGGCGCTGTCAATCAGGAAGTATTCCTGCTCCGCCCCGCAGCTGGAGTTGACCGGGGCCACCTCGGTCTCCCCCAACAGCTTCAGCAGGCGCTGGGCCTGCTTGTTCATCGCCCCGTTGGAGCGCAGCAGAGGCGTTTTCTTGTCGAGGGCCTCGCCGGTCCAGGAGATGAAGACGGTGGGAATGCAGAGGGTGAGACCGTTGGAGGTCTCCATCAGGAAGGCCGGGCTGGTGATGTCCCAGGCGGTGTAGCCCCGGGCCTCGAAGGTGGTGCGGATGCCGCCGCTGGGGAAGGAGGAACCATCCGGCTCTCCCTGCACCAGCACCTTGCCGGTGAATTCCGTGATGACCGAGCCATCGCCCTGCACGGAGATGAAACCGTCGTGCTTCTCGGCGGTGGCGTTGGTGAGGGGATAGAAGACGTGGGCGTAATAGAGGGCGCCGCGACCGGTGGCCCACTCCTTCATGGCCTGGGCCACCACGTTCGCCACCGAGACGTCGAGTTTGCCGTTCTCCTTGATGGTGCGCTGCACGGACTTGAAGATGTCCTTCGGCAGGGCGGCCTTCATCTTGGCCAGGCTGAACACGTCGCTGGCCCAGAGTTCATCGAGGGACTCGATGGGAGGCGTCGCCACCGGTTGACGCTGGTGAATCTCCTGAAGGGCGGCGAAGCGTTGGGGACTGGGCATGGAATCAGCTTGGATAGGCTGACGGGTATCCAATCCTTGCGTCCTGCCCCGTCGGTGGAGCCGTTGATACAGAACGCCAGGTTGACGGGCAGGCCCCCGAGGGGCCTCAGCGCAGGTAGGCCCGGATCGCGGGTCGGCACCAGAACACCAGGACCGCCACCGTCACCGCCCAGCTCAGGGGAGCCAGAAGCGCCAGCAGAAGTCGGCCCTCGCTGACGAGAACCAGCCGCACGATTCCGTAGGCCAGTTCGATCGCCAGGGCCATCCCCAGGGCGATGATCGCCAGAACCTGGCCCCAGAGCCGCCACTGCAGCAGGGCGATGCAGGCCACCACCCCCAGGGCCACGGTGGGCACCAGGGCGCTGGTGAACACCGTGATGTTGGCGGTCCGCCAGATGCTGTCGCGCAGGATGAGCAGCAGGCCCCCTGGCAGGAGCAGCAGATTGACCGTGAGTCCGAGCCAGGCCAGCACCCGATAGCCGCTGGGCGGCTGCAGTTCCGCCAGGGCCGCGGGGGTGGGTGAGAGCGTGGGCATGGGGTCCATTCTCTCCGGTGCGGTCTCAGAGAAGGTCCGGCAGGGCGCCGTCCCGGTCGGATCGAAACACCAGATCGAGGTCGGGCATGACCTGGGCCGCGATCGTCACCAGGCTCTCGAAGCGCTCTCTGGTCTGGGGGGCGCCGATCCCCATCGACTCCCTGCTCATCAGCACCAGCTCCAGCACGCAACCATGGGACTTGGCCTGCACATCGGCGATCAGCTTGAGCCCCAGGGCCTCCTCCCCCCCTCGCACCATGGCGCTCAGGTGAGCGGGGGAGCGGTGGTCCACCTCAGCGCTGAACCGGTGGATCAGGGGCTCGAGCTGTCCGATCAGGTCGGGCGCTGGCAACGGGGTGCGGGGCCTGAAGAGCAGCAGGAAACGGGCCATGACGTCAGACGGTTGCACCCATCCTGGAGCCGATTCCGGGTCACGCATCCCCTGGGACCCGGCCGGGAGCTCAACGCAGTTCGAACAGGAGCAGATCGGCTCCGCCTGGGCCGGCCTCGAAGACCTCGCCGGGCCCCGGCGGGAACCCGACGCCATCCCCTCTCTGCAGGGTCCGTCCGAAGGCCGTTCCCCGTCCGTCGATCAGCTGCAGCCAACCCCTGGCATCGGCGGCGACCCCCAGCTCCAGCCGATCGCCGGCGGAGGGGCGCGCCCGCCAGAGCCGTACCGGCCGGTTGATGGCCAGGCCCCCCTCCATCCCTTCCGGATCCAGCAGGCGGGTCCAGCCTGCGCCCAGATGGAAAGGCTCCTGGCGATAGGCGGGGGGGAACCCCTCGCGGCTGGGTTCGATCCAGATCTGCAGCAGCCGGCAGGGGCGGTCGCCCAGATTCATCTCGCTGTGGACCACGCCGGTGCCGGCGCTCATCGCCTGCACCTCGCCGGCCCGCAGCACCTCCCTGTGGCCCATGGAGTCGCGATGGTCGAGCTGGCCCTCCACCATCACCGTGACGATCTCCATGTCCCGGTGGGGGTGCATGCCGAATCCCCGGCCGGCGGCAATGGTGTCGTCGTTGATCACCCGCAGCGGGCCGAACCCCATCCAGGCGGGATCGTGATGGTGGGAGAAGGAGAAGCTGTGCCAGCTGTCCAGCCAGTCGAGGCGGCTGTGGAACCGTTCGGCGGCGGGCCGGACCACCAGGAGCGACTCCGGACGACCGTCGGAACGGGGGGGCGGGGACGGGAGCGTCATGGTGGAAAGGGATTCAGGTGTGGATCGGCTCCATGTGCTGGAGGCGGTGGACGATGTCGTCGATGCTGCTGTCCTTGGCGGGGTTGTTGCGGTTGCTGGTGAGCTGGCGTCCCACCACGTGGGCGCCGAGGTGGGCCAGCTGGATCCTCAGCACGGTCATCACCTCGACCCCGGGACCGCCGGAATGGGTGGCGATGGCGATCGGCCGGCCGTTGAACAGGCTGCGGAACCCATCTCCCTGGACCGACAACCAGGCGATGGCGCTGGTCAGGACCGGAGGCAGGGATCCATTGTATTCGGGGGCGCAGATCACCCAGCGGGGTGCCCCCTCCAGACGCCGGCTGAGCTCTGCCACCCCCGCAGGCAGGCCCGACTCGGCATGGGTGCGGGGGTTGTAGAGGGGCAGGGAGAGGGTGGTGAGGTCGATCAACTCGGCCTCCATGCCGCGCGCGCGGCCGGCGGCGGCGAACCGTTCGGAGAGTTTGAGATTTTCGCCGTTGCTGGCGCTGATGACGAGCAGGTCAGGGGGCATGTCAGGCGGCCGTCAGAAAGGGATAGTCGATGTAGCCGGCGGCACCGGCGGAGTAGTAGGTGGCGGGGTCGGGTTCCTGCAGCGAAGCGCCACGGCGGATCCTTTCGGGCAGGTCGGGATTGGCCAGGAAGGCATTGCCGAAGGCCACCGCATCCACGTGGCCGGCAGCGATGGCGGCGTTCGCTTCCGCGGCGGTGTAGCCCATGTTGGCCACCATGACCCCGGCGAAGCGTTCCCGGACCGGGCGGAGCACGTCCCCCTGTTGCTGGCCGAGGAAGTCACCCCGCATCACATGGAGGTAATCCAGGCCTGCCCCGTCGAGCCGCTCCGCCAGCCAGCAGGCCATGCCGATGGGATCGCTGTCCTGCATGGCGTTGTACCCATTCAGCGGCGAGATCCGCAGACCCACCAGGGACGCTTCCCGACGGACGGCATCGAGCACCTCCAGCAGCAGTCGGGCCCGGTTGGCGATCGGCCCCCCGTAGGGACCGCCGCGCCTGTTGCTGCCGTCACGGAGGAATTCATCCAGGAGATAGCCGTTGGCGCCATGGACCTCCACTCCGTCGAAGCCGGCGGCCATGGCGTTGCTGGCGGCCAGGCGGAATCCTTCGACGATTCCCGGCAGTTCATCGTCGGCCAGCTCACGGGGGACCACATAGGGCTTCTTCCCCTCTGGGGTGTGCACCTCGTCGCCGGTGATGGCGATCGGGCTCGGCGCCACCGGCTGACGACCGCCGTTGAGCAGGGGATGGCAGGCCCGGCCGCCGTGCCACAGCTGCAGCACGATGCGCCCACCGGCTGCGTGGACCGCTTCGGTGGTGAGCCGCCAGCCCTCCACCTGGGAAGGGGAGTGGATGGCGGGCTCCCTCCAGAAGGCCGAGTTTCCCTCCATCACCATGGTGGCCTCGGCGATCAGCAGGCCGGCGCTGGCCCGCTGCCGGTAGTAGGCCGCCATCAGGGTGCCGGGCACGTGGCCCGGCTCGGCGCGGCAGCGGGTGAGGGGGGCCATCAGCACCCGGTTGGGAAGCTCCAGGTGGCCCAGCTTCAGGGGCGTGAACAGGTCGGTCATCGTGGCTGAACCGGATGGCGTGACAGGGAATGCAGGCAACCGGAACGGTCCGGTCCTCCGGGGGGCTCTGAGGTCATGGAGGGACTCTGACCGAATCGCGCCGACCCTGACAAGGACGCACCGACTGGTGCGCTGGCCACCTGGCGGTAACCCATGGGCCTGCGGCTCGATCGCGGCACGAGATCTTGTGACCGCTTTTCCCGCTTTTCCCGCTGATCCCGGGGGCCCCGATGACCACCGGAACAGTCGCGACAATGGGGCACTCAGGTCCAGGCGCGGGCGACGGAAGGTGCTGATCGTGAGCGTGCGGGCACCGGAGTCGGATGGGGGGTTGGGCCGCCGGGTGTTCGCCCAGGTACGGACACGGGTCCAGGTCGGTCTCACCGAGCGGGGTCGGGCACGGCTGCCGATGCCGGAAGGTCTGCATGTCTGCGGAACGGAAGTCCCCCCAGTGGCGGAAGCTGGGGAATGAGGCTGCGGCGGAACCAGCCCTCCGGTCGAACCCGCTGCAGCAGCCGGAGCAGCACCAACGGCAGGGTTCGAATCTCAAAGGGTGCCCGAAGGGTGGGCCAGAGTCCCTCTCTTCGGTGAAGCAACTCCTCGAGCCGATCCCGCTGCAACGCCGTGAGCGGGCCCCAGACCCCTCCGACGGCACCGGCGCGCCGTGCCATCGGTACGAAGGCGAGCGGCAGGTCCGGCAGGATTCCCTCCAGGCTCAGCCCTTCCGCCGCCATCAGGGCCTCCCCGTCGCTGCCGTATTCCAGGGTCAGCTCGGCCCCGGAGGCACTGATGGCCTGGAGCCGCGCACCGCAGTGGCCTCCGCGGTGAAGAAGGCGCACCGGCAGGGCCAGGGCGAACCACGGAACCCCATCGCCTCCCGGCCGGTCCCAGCAACTCCGGATCGCCAGCAGCAGCAGCAGACCGTTGAGCAGGCTCCAACCCAGCACAACCCCGACGGTGGCCGCCGAGACCGGCAGCGCCGCCCCCACGCCGGCCAGCAACGGCAGCCGGCCCGGCGTCAGGTTCCAGACCGCCAGCAACTGCAGACCGAGCAGCACCAGCAGGGGGAGCAGCAACCCCGGGTCGGGGCCTTTGGGCTTCTGAGTGATCACCGCCTTCGGAGTGACCCTGAACCGGCGCGGCCGACCCACGGCGGTGGCCATCACTGCGGCGCAGATCGGAACCAGAAAGATCCAGCGGTAGAGCTCCGGCAGGATCGCTGTGCGGGCATGGCCGCTCAACCAGCGGCTGAGCAGCAACTGGCTGAGGAAGAAGGGAACGACGATGGTCAGCAGGGCGTCCCCTCCGATCAGGATCGGGGCGATCCCCAGCAGGCCCAGGCTCAGGGGGGTGCAGAGCAGCACCAGTTGGGCAGGGAAACAGAACCAGTGCAGGATTCCCTCGCTGTAGGCCAGCCGTTGCAGGGGATTCAATCCCGGGATCCCCAGGGGGCTGGCCCCCGTGCGAAGGGTCTGGAGGGAGCCGCTGCCCCAGCGACAGCGCTGTCGGGCCATGGCCGAGGCCGTGAACGGGGCCAGGCCGGCGCTCAGTTTTTCGCTCAGGTAGTGGTTGCTGTAGCCCGCTGCGGTGATCCGGATGCCGGTGGCCAGGTCCTCCGAAGGGGTGGCGGTCTCGAAGCCCCCCACCCGCTCCAGGGCCTGGCGTCGCATCACGAAGGAGGTTCCGGCACAGACCACGGCATTGAGGTTCTGGCGGGTGGGCTGGATCCAGCGGTAGAAGCTTTCCTCGTCCGGGAGCAGCCAGCGCTCCAGGCGCAGGTTCCGCATCACCGGATCGGCGTTCATGTAGCTCTGGGGGGTCTGGACGAAGCCCACGGACGGATCGCGGAACAGCCCCACGGTCCGCGTCAGGAAGGGGCGCAGGGGCACGACGTCCGCATCGAAGACCGCCACCAGCGAACCCTGGCAGTGGGCCAGGGCGTGGTTGAGGTTGCCCGCCTTGGCGTGGTGGCGCTCGGTGCGGGCCAGGTAGCGGCAGCCGAGACGCCCACAGAGCTGCTCCAGTTCAGGTCGGGCCCTGTCGTCCAGCAGCCAGACCGTCAGGTCCGGGTAGTCCATGGCCAGGCAGCCCCGCAGACAGCGTTCCACCAGCTCCGCCGGCTCGCCGCAGGTGGGCACGAGCACGTCGACCGGCGGGGCGGGATCGGGGATCGGCCCCGCGGACGGTACGGGCCGGTTGGGGAGCAGGGTGAGCCAGAGCTGCAGGAAGCAACCGGCCAGCAGCACCAGTTCCGCCGCCAGGGTCAGCAGGCTGAGCGTCGCGGCCAGCGGGGTGGCGAGGTTGAGGCTGGCGCCCATCCGCCAGCCCAGGTAACGAGCCCCCAGCAGGGTCAGCAGCAGCACCGCCCAGGGCAAGCGCGTCATGGACCGTCGCCGAATGTAAAGAAAATCTTAGGCAGGGTGGACGGGCTTCCGGCCTCCTTGATGGCGTGAATCACTCGCCTCAGGCCAGATTGTCGAGTGGGCAGCCCGGAGCGGTCGGAGGTGCTCAGTGCTCTCTCCGCTCCTGGAAGCAAGCCACGGACGGGCCCCGAACAGAAGCCACGGACGGGCCCCGAAACGAAGTGGCTGACGCTCAGCGGGCATGAAAAAGCCCGGACCCCCTGGGTGCCGGGCTTCGGATCAACGATCGACTCAAAGGTTGGTTTGATTCAACGGTTGGGGTTGGGGTCTGCTGACGTTCGGGTCCTTCAGGGACCGGGGATGGGTGATGCGGAAACCGGGCCAAAGGCCGGATCCGTCATGGGCTCGCCATCAGAGAGAGGTCAGCGAACGGGGGGATCCGAGGGGATCCCAGGGAAAGGAATTTGAAGTCGGAGCTGCGGAGGGAGGCACCTGGGGCCTGGGGATCCAGCGAGAGGTTTCCACACACCCTGGGGCACCTGGCACGGTGCATGGGGTGGGCTTGGGTGAGGCCAGGAAACCGGAAATGGGAACAAGACTGTTGGAGCAGGGGCCTGCAGTCAACAAACTCCTGACAAATGACCGGGTGGTGTGTCTTCCATCGCTGGAACCTCCTGGTTGATGAAGTCACTCTCTTTCCATCGGCCGCCCATGGCCATAGGCATTCCTGCCGGTCTTTTCAGTCGTCGGTCCGTTCCGCTATCAACGCTTCGTAGGAGCCGCAGAAGGCTTCGCCCAGCAAGGCCCTCAGCGGGGCGTCATGGCGGAAGGCCTCCAGGGCATCGGCCTGACAGGTGGGCAGGGGGCGGGCCCCCTGGGGGGGCTCGAGGTAGGTGTTGACATCGCTGCGGTCACCGGGCTCGAGGCCGCGTTCGATGCCGTCGAGGCCTGCCGCCAGCACGGCGGCCTGGAGCAGGTAGGGGTTGGCCGCACCGTCGCCGAGGCGCAGCTCGATTCTCTGGTCGTCGGGGATGCGCACCATGTGGGTCCGATTGTTGCCGCCGAAGCTGACCCAGGAGGGTGACCAGGTGGCCCCCGAGCTGGTCACCGACCGGGCCAGTCGCCGGTAGCTGCCCGCCACTGGATTGGTGAGGGCGCAAAGGGCCGGCCCATGGAGCAGCAACCCGGCCAGGAACCGGTAAGCCAGCGCCGACAGCCCCTTTTCGCCGGCGGGGTCATGGAAGACGTTCCGCCCCGCTTCGTCCCAGAGGGAGGCGTGCAGGTGAGCGCCGTTGCCGGTGAGTTCCGGGATCGGTTTGGGCTGGAAGCTGACCCGCACCCCGTGGCGTTCCGCCAGAGCGGCAGCCATGACGCGGAAGAAGGCGTGACGATCGGCGGTCAGCAGCGCTTCGGCAAAGGTCCAGTTGAGCTCGAACTGCCCGTTGGCGTCCTCGTGGTCGGCCTGGTACGGCCCCCACCCGAGGGTTTCCATGGCCTCCAGCAGTTCGCTGATCAGCGGGTAATGACGCATCAATGCCAGCTGGTCGTAGCAGGGCTTGGACTGCCGGTCGAGTCCGTCGGCGATGGCGTCCCGCTCCCGGTCCATCAGGAAGAACTCCGCCTCCACCCCGCTGCGGAACTGCAGGCCCATGGCCGCCGCCCGGCTGATCTGGCGCTGGAGCACCCGCCGCGGCGACTGCTCCAGGATCTCCCCGTCCACCTGAAGATCGGTGGCCACCCAGGCCACCTGGCGTTGCCAGGGAAGCACCATCAGACTGCTGGTGTCGGGGATCGCCAGCACGTCCGGATCGGCCGGTGTCATGTCCAGCCAGGCGGCGAAGCCCGCGAAGCCGGCGCCCGTGCGGGCCAGTTCCGAGGCGGCGGCGGCCGGCACCAGCTTGGCCCGCTGCACCCCGAACAGATCGCAGAACGAAAAGAGGAAATGGCGGATGCCATGGGTGGCGGCGAAGCGGGCCAGGTCGGTCATCGGGGAGGGGTGATGGGGGGTGGGGAGCTGGAGGGCCGAAAGTGGATCAGTCGGCACAGAGCCGGTCGACGGCGGCCCGCAGCTGGCGCTGCTCAGCCAGGGCCTCGCGGGGATTGCCGGCCCGGTGGCCCAGATCCGACTCCAGGACTTCAAAGTGGGCGCCGTGGATCAGGGCGGCCTCGTCGGCGCAGTCCTCCGGGGTGAAGTAGAGGTCGTGCCGCCCAGCGATGACGGCGGTGCGGGCCCGGATGCGACCCAGGGCCATGGCCAGGTCGGCGTCGTCATCCCCCGAAGCCAACCCCGCGGCGCTGGCCACGTCGCTGGCCAGCCAGACGTCGAGCATGGCCAGCAGGTCGTGGGGGTCGTGGCGGCGGTAGACCGGCAGCCAGGCCTGCTCCACGTACGCCTCGACGCTGGCGTAGCCAAGCTGCCGGTGGGCGCCGCGCCGGTAGAAGGGCTGGCTGGCGGCCCAGCTGGCATAGATCAGGGCGAAGGTGCGCAGCCCCTGCTCCGGCAGGCCCCTGAATCGGGTTCCATCCCAGCTGGCATCGGCGGTGAGGGCCTGGCGCAGGCTGAGCAGAAAGACCCGGTTGTGGGCAGTGGTGCGGGCGGTGCCGCAGACGCAGCAGATGCGCCGGGCCCGCTCCGGCTCGAGCACTGCCCAGTGGTAGGCCTGCTGGGCCCCCATCGACCAGCCGTAGATCAGGGCTGGCGCCGTCACCCCGAAGACCTCCTCCAGCAGCCGGCGCTGGGCGGCCACGTTGTCGCGGTGATCGACGGGCCAGCGGCCTCCCTCCAGGCCAGGCCCGCCGGTGCTCGGGCTGCTGGAGCGGCCGTTGCCGAACTGGCTCACCAGCACCACACACCAGCGCTGGGGATCAAGAATCGGGCCCACCACCCAGTCGATGTCCTCGGGCCAGGCGCCGTAGGAACTCGGGTAGAGCACCAGGTTGGAGCGGTCCGCCGCCAGGGTTCCGTGGACCCGGTAGTCGAGGCTTGCGGCAGGCAGGACACCTCCGCCGGCCAGGGGAAGGTCTCCCAGGGCGAAGTGGCGGGCGGGCGCGATTGCGGTCGGCAAGGGATGGGGGACCGGCGGGAGGGGGTCAGGGAAGGGCCAGGCGGGAGGGATCGGCGAGGAAGCTGCGGTGGACCGCCAGGTAGCCCGGGTCGCAGTGTTCCATGTAGGGCCCCATGTGGGTGTGGGCCTCCGCCAGGGCGTGGAAGGGCAGGGAGGGGTAGAGGTGGTGCTCGGCATGGAAGGGCATCTCCCACATCAGCCAGCGCAGAGGAGCCAGGGTGAGGGTGGTGCGGGTGTTGCGCAGGCCGTCGGCGCTGGTGCTGCAGCCGCCGTGTTCCGCCATCAGCACGAAGCGCAGCAGGGGCTGGCCGAGGGCCAGCGGCAGCAGCCAGAAACGGAGCAGGGCGCCATTGCCATGCCAGAGCGAGCCCAGCAGCAGCGCTCCATAGACGATGAACTGGAGACGGATCGAGCGGGTGACCGCCACGGTGGCCTCCGCTGGGATGTACGGCCTGCCGCCGAAGTCACCCCTGAGGCCCGCCGCATGGCCGCGGACCTTGCCGAGCCACCAGGGCAGGCCGCTGAGCTCCAGCAGGTAGCCGCCCAGACTGCTGGGGGGAGCCTCTTCGAGTTCCGGATCGAGGCCGGGCTGGTGGGTGAAGCGATGGTGCCACTGGTGGTAGCGACGGTAGTAATCGGCGTTGTAGAAACTCAGAACCCCGGCCCACCAGGCCACGGCATCGTTGAGGCCCTTGCCGGCGAAGGCGGTGCGGTGGCCGCATTCGTGCATGGCGCAGAAGCTGAAGGCCAAGCCCCAGCCCAGCAGCAGCAGGCCCGCCAGCCGCAGAGCCCAGAGGGCCGGCTGGAGCAAAACTCCCATCGGAGCTCCCCAGAGCAGGGCTCCGAACAGGAGCATGCCGCCATGGAAGACCAGCCGACGCCAGCCTGGGAGGTCACGGCGTTCGTTGAGGCGGCGCAGCAGGGGTCCGGAAAGCAGCAGGCCGTCAGGAGCGGAACCGCCGACCGCAGGTGCTGAGGGAGGGGAGGCGGTCACGGCGGGGCGAAGGTTGTGACGATTCTGAATTCCTGTTCACTGTCCCGCCCAGCCCGGGCCCGCCACCGTTCGTCACGGACATTCGCTTCCTCTCCGGCCGGAAGTGGGTACGGTGACGTGGCCGCTACGGGCGGCAGGGAAGAGTGGGGCGCATCGTGCGGGTCGGATGGCTCCTCTCGTCTTCTTCTCCCTCTGGGGCTTTCAAGGTTCCCTGGCCATGGCCCTGGAGACGGCCGGTCGGGGTGGCTTCGACGGACTGGAGCTGAACATTCACCATCCAGCCCTGGAGGAGGACGGGGACGCCCCCGAGCGGCTTCGGGACTCGGGCAGGCCCCTGGTGCTGGAGGTGGTCACCGGAGGGGGCTACGTCCCCGATCTGGCCTGCACCCCTGGCCAGCATCTGGCCGAGCTCGACGAACTGCTGGAGCGCTCTGCTCCCCTGTCTCCCGACAGGGTGACCGTGCTCACCGGCAGTGATGCCTGGCCACTGGACCAGCAGCGGGATTTCCTGGCCGAGGCCGTGGCGATGGCCGGCCGGTCCAGCCTGCCGGTGAGTTTCGAAACCCACCGTTCCCGCTGCCTGGGCATGCCCTGGACCATCGGCCCCCTGCTGGAGGCCCTGCCTGGGCTGCGGCTCACCGCCGACCTGAGCCACTGGTGCGTGGTGGCCGAGCGACTGATGACCCCGGATCTGGCGCCGATTCAGGCCATGGCGGCGCGGGTGGATCACATCCACGCCAGGGTGGGCCATGCCCAGGGGCCCCAGGTGTCCCATCCCTTCGCTCCAGAACACGCAGCGGCTCTGGCGGCCCACCTGGCCTGCTGGCAACTCTTCAGAGAGCAGGCCCTGGGTCGAGGGATGCCGCCTCCGAGCTTCACGCCTGAATTCGGTCCCGACGGCTACATGCCCACCCTGCCGTTCACCGACCGGCCGGTGGCTGACCTTCTGGCGATCAACACGGCGATGGCGGACTGGCTGCGCGGCCGCTTTCCCAGCGACGACGGCGATACAGTGTCCACAGTGAACGGACTTTTCCCGTGATTGACCTGCTGGGTCATCCGCTTGCTCCCCAGGCCGATGACGATCACCCTGAGCCTCACCGTGCCGTGAACCCGCGTCCGCCGACCAGGCCTGAGCAGGGCGATCCGCGGCGGGCGGCGTTCACCGCCTCGCTGCGGGCCCGCTATGCCGTCGCGGAACAGCGCCAGGATGCCGAAGCGAAGCGAGCCCTGTTCAAGGAAGCCGCCTACCTGGGCATCCGCCCGGATGCCTACCAGGGTTGAAGCAGCTTCAGGTAGATCGCCTGCTGGTGGAGGATGCGGGCCTCGAGGCGGTGCGGGGGACCGGTGCGGAATCCCGGCCCATACCCCCTCTGGGCCGATTCCACCAGGGCACGATCTTCAGCCAGAAAATGGACCATCTCGCCCATCAGCGCATCGCCTTCGGCCCTGCGTTCCATGGGTCCCAGCAGCCACACCTGCATGCGGCATCGGTCGAGGGCGTCGAGCGGAAACTGGATCATCGCCTGGCGCCCATCGGGCCACAGCAGCAGATGGTTCCAGGGCGGCAGCCCGAAGGTGAGAAATTCCCCCTCACCGGCCCCCCCTTCCCCCCAGGGGGTGGCCAGCACATTGGCCCAGGTGCCGAAGCGGTGGCTGTAGTGCTTCACCGGGCCCTGCAGACGATGCAGGGTGGTGGGGTGGGCGATGGAGACGTGATAGTCGTCGAGGGTGTTGTCGTGGGCGATCTTCCAGTTGCAGGCGAGGGCCTGCTCGTGGAAGGCCAGGAGCACCAGGTGCCGATCGAGGGCGGGGCCCGCCTCCCGTAACGGCAGATCGAGCTGGTCATCGAGGGGGATGGGATCGGCACCGGGGGCCACCCAGATCAGGGAGCAGCGCACCTGGCAGCCAAGGTCTTCGAGCGGCCAGGCCCCACGGTCGAAGGGCTCGAGGAACTCTGATTCCCGTGCCGCCGCCAGCAGCCTGCCCTCCAGGTCATAGGTCCAGCCGTGATAAGGACAGACCAGCCGGCGGCACGCTCCGCTGCCCTCACCAGGCTCCCGAAAGGCCACGGCCCGGTGGGGGCAGCGGTTGCGGAAAGCCCGGACGACACCATCGTGGCCATGGCAGAGCAGGACCGGAACCCCCAGCAGCTCAACGGCTCTTACATGACCCACCGGAAGATCGGCGGAGGCGGCGACGGGGTGCCAGAAGCGGGGGGCGTAGCGCTCGCGCTCCATGGCGGCCACGCTCTCTGACCGGTAGAGCTCCGGCGAAAGAAAGGTGGCCTCAGGGGGTGGAGTCAAGGGTCCGGCAGGCAGGGAACGGTGCTCAGAGCAAGGCGCCATCGAGGCCGCGCAGGCAGCTGGCCAGTTCCTCCCGCATCTCCAGGAAGGGCTGGGACACCCGCAGATGGCGCAGGTCGGAGCGATCCAGCTTGACGTCGACGGTCTCGACGATCCGGCCGGGCCGCGGCGCCATGATGTGGACAGTGCCGGAGAGCAGCAGGGCTTCCTCGATGTCGTGGGTGATCAGCAGGGCCGTCAGCCCGGTGCGTCGCCAGAGGTCGTGTAGAAATTCCTGCATCGATTCCCTGATCTGCAGATCGAGGGCCCCGAAGGGTTCATCCAGCAGCAGCACCTTCGGCTCGGTGGCCAGGGCCCGGGCGATGGCGACCCGTTGCTGCATGCCTCCCGAGAGTTCCCTCGGCAGCAGCCTGCCTGCCTCGGAAAGGCCGACCACGTCGAGGAAATAGGCGGTCCGCTCCCGGATCTCCGCCTTGGGCCGCCCCTGCAGGCTCATGCCGAAGGCAACGTTCTGGGCCGCCGTGAGCCAGGGATAGAGGCTGTATTTCTGAAAGACCATGCCCCGGTCGGAACCGGGGCGCCGCACTGGCTCGCCGTCGAGGTGGATGGTGCCTGTGCTGGGGCGGTCGAGACCGGCGATGAGACGCATCACGGTGGACTTGCCGGAGCCGGAGCTGCCGACCAGGGCCATGAACTGACCAGAGACCAGCTCAAAGCTGATGGAGTCGAGAACGAGCTTGCGGTGAGGCCCCTCGCCGAAACTCTTGGAAACCTGAGAAACCTGGAGATGCATGGCGTGTCAGTTGGCCCAGGAACAGGCACGACGCATCAGGAAGCGGAAGCCAAGATCGATCATCAGGCCGATCAGACCGATCACGATCAGACCCACGAAGATCTCATCGGTACGCAGGAATCGCTGGGCAAGGCTGATGCGTTTACCCAGGCCTTCATTGGCTGCCACGAGTTCGGCCACGATGACCAGATTCCAGGCCGAGGCCATGTTGATGCGGTAGGTGTCCAGCACCTGGGGAGCGATGTAGGGAGCGACGACCCTGGTGAGGATGGGCAGGCCTCGGCCACCGAGGGTCAGGGCGGTTTCCACCAGTTCATGGGGTACGAATTTAACCGAATCCATGATCATCAGGGTGTTGAAGAAAAAGGTGCCGATGAAGATAAGCATCACCTTCGGCAGCTCCTCCAGCCCGAAATAGATGATCAGCAGGGGGATGAACGCTGGTGCCGGCATGTAGCGGATCAGCGCCATCAGGGGCTCCAGAAAATGGCAGATCCTCTGATTCGTGCCCATGGCGATTCCGATCGGCAAGGCCAGGCCGGCGGAGATGATGAATCCCAAGAAGACCCTGCGGATGCTTGCCGCCGCATCCGTCAACAGGATGCCGCCCTGAAACTGGTTGGTTCCGGCTTCCCAGACCGCCCCGGGGCTGGGAAGGAACAGCTTGTCGACTGTGCCGCTGGAGGTGACGATCAGCCATACCAGGAACACCGTGGCAATCCCAAGGGTCCCGAGCACCCAGGGGTGGGAGAGGGTGCGCCGCAGGGCGGGGGGCAAGGCCATGGTGATCAGCGGGCGTTGTTGACGAACTGGGGATTGATCAGCGTGCTCAGATCAGGCTTGCTCTTGGCAAGGCCCGCCTCCACGAGGAAGTCACTGATCTGCTCAGCGGCGTAAGGAAGAGAGATCATTGTGTTGCCAGGCTTGAAATTGTTGCGGTTTTCCGCAAGGGTCTGGATGGTGGTGCCCGCGTTGTACTCCTTGAACTCCGCCTCACTCACGCCTGAGCGCTCCACCAGAATCGGCAGGGTGCCTGCAGGATCGTCCTTGATGGTCTTGAGGGTGGCGAACCAGGCATTGACGATCTTCTGGATCTTCTCGGGATTCTTGGCTACGAAGTCAGTACGGCAGACAAGCAGATCGCTGATCGCTCCCGGGTGGTCCTTGGATGTGGTGAGGGCCTTACTGCCGGGTCGCTTCAACGCCTGGGTGGTGAAGGGGGCGTATACCCCCGCCGCGTCCACCTTGCCGGCAGCGAAGGCGGCGGCGGCAGCTCCGGTCTCCAGCGGCACGAAGGTGATGTCCTCAGCGGTGAGACCCTCATCCTTGAGCACCTTCAACAGCAAATAGTGGTCGACGGTGCCTTCTTCGGCGGCGACTTTCTTGCCCTTCAATTCTGCGATCGAATTGATCTCCGCGATGGCAATGATCTGATCGTTGCCAGTGGAGTAATCGTTCTGCAGTACAACTTGAAGATCTGCCCCTCCAGCAACTGAACTGATCGTGTCGTTCAGAGTCTGACTGTTGCAATCCAACTGGCCGGCACTGAGGGCATTGATCGAATCGAGATAGCCATCGAACCACTGCATGGAGGCAGCTACCCCTTCAGCCTTGAAGAGTCCCTTGTCCTCGGTGACCTTCCATGGGAACCAACCAGGCCAGGCGCTGTAGCCGATCTTCACCGGTTCTTCAACCTTGGAAGCGCTCTGGCAGCCGCCAAGAAAAGCTCCGCCAAGGCTGGTGATCAGGGCAAGGGAAAGGATCCGGCGGAGGCGGATACGCTTGAAAAGGGGCATGGCGAACCAGTTGATCGTGCAGTCAGGTGATGGGGAGGGGGCTGGATGAGTCGAGGCCTTGAAATGAGTTCAGGCCGTCAGAAAAATTCCAGGTAGCGATGCTGCTCCCATTCGGAAACGGCCGAATGGTAAGACTCCCACTCCTCTCTTTTATAGGTGATGTACGCATTGAACATGGCATCACCGAATACGCTTTTAGCAAGTGGATCGTCTGCCAGAGACTCTACGGCCTCTCCCAGGGTTCGAGGCAGCATGTTCAGTCCCCGGGCGGCTCTTTCTTCGACGCTCAGCTTGTAGGCATTCACCAGATTAGGAGCGCCCGGATCGAGCTCTTCGCGGATGCCTTCCAGCCCCGCGGAAAGGATCAGAGCGGCGCCCAGGTAGGGATTGCAGGAGATGTCGGCTGCTCTGCATTCCACCCTGCCTCCGGGCGAGGGAATTCGCAGCATGTTGGTGCGGTTATTGTTGCCGTAGCACACGAAGACAGGCGCCCAGGTGAATCCCGACATGCTCCCCTGGACCACCAGCCGCTTGTAGCTGTTGACCGTGGGGGCGATCACGGCGCAGATCGCTGGCGCATGCCGAAGCACTCCGGCGATGAAATGCTCCGCCAGGCGGGTGACCTTCCCCGGTGCGGCCTCGCGGGTGGCGAACAGGTTGGTGCCGGTCGGAGCATCCGCCAGGGACATGTTGAAGTGGGCGCCGCTGCCGGTGCGATCACCGAAGGGCTTGGGCATGAAGGTGGCCAGGAGCCCATGGCGATGGGCAATCTCCTTGGCCATCAGCTTGAAGAAGGTGAGCCGATCGGCCATGGTGAGCACCTCGGCATAGTCGAAGTCGGTCTCGAACTGGCCGGGGCCATCCTCGTGGTCAAAGGAGTACACCCCCCAGCCCAGAGCGTTCATCGCCTCCACCAGCTCCCCCAGCCAGGGCAGGTTGTCGAGCAGGCCGCGCACGTCGTAGGCGGGCTTGTCGAGGGTGTCCCGGTCGCTGAAGGGGACCCACCTTCCGGCGCCATCCTTCCTGAGCACGAAGAACTCAGTCTCGATGCCGAGGTTGAAGTGAAAGCCCATCGCCAGCGCCTCCGCCCTTACCCGGCTCAGGATGTTGCGGCTGCAGGCCTCGAAGGGGCGGCCGTGCAGATGCAGGTCACTGGCGAACCAGGCCACGTCGCTCTGCCAGGGCAGCACCGTGACGCTGGCGGGATCGGGGACGGCGGAGACCTCATCATCGCTCACCTCCTGGGGTACACCATCGAGGGCTGCTCCGGTGAACAGCTCCGAGCCGGCCATCATCTGGCCGAGGTGGGCCAGGGGCACGGCCTTGGCCTTGCTCACGCCGTGCAGGTCGACGAAACTGGCCAGGGCGTAGCGGACGCCCTTGGCCCGCAGGTCCTCCTGCAGGGCGGAGGTCGGGTCAGAGGCCGGATGTTGGTGGCCCATCAGGCAGGGATCAGGGCGGGGGAGGCCTGAACCGTTTGCAGCTGATCGGCGAGCCAGCCGTGCCAGGCCTCGAAGCCTTCGCCGCTGGTGGCGGAGAGACGGAACACGGCCGTGCGGGGATTCACCTGGCGGATGTGGTCTTCGATCCGCTCCACGTCCACCGGCAGGTGGGGCAGCAGATCCACCTTGGTGACCAGCACGCAATCCGCTTCCCGGAACATGACCGGATACTTGAGCGGTTTGTCGTCGCCTTCGGTGACGCTGAGCAGGGCCACCTTGCGGTGTTCGCCGATGGCGAATTCGGCGGGGCAGACCAGGTTGCCCACGTTCTCCACCCAGAGCACATCCAGAACGGCGGGATCCAGCCTCTGTTGCAGCAATTTCATGCCTCCGCTCACCATGGCGGCATCCAGATGGCAGGCGCGGCCGGTGGTGATCGGCACCACTGGAACCCCCACGGCCTCCAGCCGCTCGGCATCGAGCTGGGTGGTCATGTCGCCCTCCAGGACGGCCATGGACCAGCGGTTGGAGAGGGCGGCGAGACTGCGCTCCAGCAGGGAGGTCTTGCCCGCACCGGGGCTGCTCATCACGTTGAGGCAGAGCAGGTTCCAGGCGTCGAAATGGGCCCGGTTGTGGTCGGCCCGGTGCTGGTTCGCCGCCAGCAGGTTGAGGCCGAGGCTGTCTTCGAGAGGCAGATGCATGGTGGATCAGGAGACGGGAGAGGGAAGCGAAGCGTCGGGCAGGGGGTTGGGGCTTTCGAAGGCGTAGGCGACCGAGCGGATCCTCAGCTCGCGGCCGCTGACGATCTCCTCCATGGGGTGCTGACAACAGGGGGAGCGAAATCCGGAGGCCGGTTCGGGGTGGTAGGTGGCCTGGCAGCGGACGCAGCGGCCCACCAGCAGAACCGGTTCGATCACCAGCTCGGCCCCGTCGAGCCAGCTGCCCTTGACGGCGTCGGCCCAGGTGACCACAAGCTGGTCCGGCTCGACGCAGGTGAAGGTGCCCACCTGGAGGTGGACCCGATCCACCTTCGGCACCCGGGGGGCGTGCTGCTGCTTCCATTCGTGCATGGACAGAACCAGGCACCGGGTCATGTCGACTTCGTGCACGGCCCTATCTCCAGGCGCGGTCGACCTGCATGTTGCAGTCGCGGGAGAGCCAGGCGGGCACGGCCTTGCGGGGCAGCTGGCCGCTCACCACCAGATGGGCCATGGTGTCGCAGATGACCCGCGTGGCCATCAGGGAGGTCATGTCGCTGACGTCGTAGGGAGGGGAGACCTCCACCACCTCGAGGCCGCAGACCGGAACGTTGCGCACGATCAGCTCCAGCAGCTTGAGGGCCTCGCGGGGCAGCAGGCCGCCCGGCTCGGGCCAGCCGGTGCCGGGCACGAAGCCGGCGTCGATGCAGTCGATGTCGAAGGAGATGTAGATGCAGTCGGTGCCGTCGGTGGCCCGTTCAATGGCGTAGCTCGCTGCCGCCTCCAGACCCATGTCGCAGATGTCGGTGACGGTGAGGACGTTGGTGCCCCGTTCGCGGCAGACCTTCACCCCTTCCCGCGGCACCTGCCAGCCACCGATGCCCAGCTGCACGAGGTTTTCGGCCGGGGCATTGGCCATGTTCGTGGCATGGAACCAGGGCGTGGTGTGCATGCGTTCGTCGAGGTCGGTCTCCTGGGTGTCGACGTGGCGATCGAAGTGGATGATGCCCACTTTCCTGTCGCCCAGATGGCGGCAGACGCCCCGGACGGTGGGGAAGCCGATCGAGTGGTCGCCGCCCAGGATGATCGGGAAGGCCCCGCTGGCGAAGACGTGGGCGATGCCCTTGGAGATCTGATCGAAGCTCTTCTCGTTGTTGGCGGGGATGGTGAAGATGTCACCCACGTCGCAGAGGCTGATCTGCTCCCGCAGGTCCACCCCCATCTCGTAGTTGTAGGGGGTGTAGAGGGCGGAGATGCGCCGGATGCCCTGGGGGCCGAAGCGGGTGCCGGGGCGGTAGGTGGTGCCGCTGTCGTGGGGGACGCCCACCACCGCCACATCGAACTCCCCCACCCGGTTCACGTCCTCCAGGTAAGGGGCCTTCATGAACGTGTTGATGCCGGCGAAATGGGGCAGTTCACCCCGGGAGAAGGTGGAGATGCGCCGGTCGACGATGCTGCTGGCCGCCTCCAGGCCATAGCGGTGGCCCTGCTCCACCTCCTGTTGCCAGCCGGTGAGGGGCAGGGCGGCTTCTCTCTCGAGGGCCCTGGCCCCTTCACCGCCGGGGGGGTGAGCACCGCGTTCGAATGCGCTGGCTGGGTCGGAAGCGCTGCCGCTGGACGGATCGTTCATCGGACCTCTGGGCACGGTGGGATGGGGGCGGTCTCCCGGGCTTTTGTCCCTCCGTGCCACTCACCGGGGAAGCCATGGGGCTGGCCTGGGGGGTGAGTGTGCTTCTCTCGGACCAGACATTCTCTCGATGCCGGCAGGTACCAGCACAGAAGAACCGGAACCCTAGAAGCCAATTTCCGCAGGCTCAGGCTCTCCTTCCTTCGTTGAGGCTGTTGTGTCGGTTGCTACGACAGCCCAGGCTGGTGGGATCAGGTGGGGCAGGGAAGCCCGGCGGCCTTTCGGTTGGTCTCGCGGCGCAGCAGTAGAAACAGATAGTCGGGGTCCTTGTACTGGCTCGGCAGGCACAGATGGAGCTGCTCGAGCCGGTGCCAGCAGACCGTGCGCTGGATCTTCTTCAGGGTTCGCCCTTCCCGGACCAGCAGGCGCAGTGCCTTGCAGTACATCGAATAGTTGGCCTCCAGTTCACCGATGGTGACGTTCGGGATCGTGACCTTCGGATGAGACGCTGGAAGCGATCGGGCGTTCATCGGACATCCTTCGGGGTGGCCCCGCAGAGATGGCATCACTCTTGCGGCCCTTCCCTCCAGGCCGCGCCCCCCATACGGGGACATTCCCCCTCAGACGCGAACCATGCCGCAGCGCAGGCCCTTGAACACCGCCTGCAGCCAGGGGGCCTCCGCTTGCTCAGCCGGAATGACGTCGCCCAGGGCCAGCATCATCTCTTTCAGATCGGGCTGCCTTTCCTGCGCCTGGCAGGCCCTAAGGCTCCCGGGCCAGGTAGGCCAGGCAGGTGGCCTGGTCTGTGACGGCGCAGCCGATCAGGCTGCGGCTGCGGAGGCTTTCACAGAAGGATCGCAGCAGGAAACGCCCCCTCATGGCGATGGCCAGGCGGCCGCGGATGTTCAGGGAGAGAAGAAGCTCGTCCAGGCCCCCAGCTTCGAGGCCATCGAGGAGGGGAGTGAAGTCCATGCCAGGACGCTATCGACCTCCCCGGAGCAGCGGCCATGGGGATTCGCTGACCCCGATGCCGCAAGGGGGCT
This sequence comes from uncultured cyanobacterium, assembly GCA_963772735.1. Taxonomy (GTDB): domain Bacteria; phylum Cyanobacteriota; class Cyanobacteriia; order PCC-6307; family Cyanobiaceae; genus Cyanobium. The sequence continues at coordinate 78,971 of CAVYYO010000008.1, forward strand.
GAACCCCTTTCGATTCGATTAAGATTGGGAAAATGTGAATTTTGGTGATGAACGAAGATCATCCCGTACTGAACGCTCTCCAGCAGCAGCTGCTCTCCCTCAAGGACCAGTACCGCCGGCTCCCCAACGAGCTCACCCGCTACCGCCTGGTCCGGCAGGAACAGCTCATTGCCCAGTGGGCTCCAGCGGTCGCCGTCCTCGGCTGAAGCAGGGCCGCGAACCCTGCACCCGCCCAGCTGCGCCGCATTCCGCAGCAACCGCTCATCGAAGATCCCCGTATTGCTCACTCGCTGTTAAGTTGGGATCCCATTGAAGCGTAGAGGAGGCGTTCAGTCGATGAACGAGAACCATCCTGTGTACCACTCCCTGGTCTCCAGGCTCACTGAGCTCCGCGATCGGTACCGCCACCATCCCAGCGAGCAGAACCGCTACCTGCTGGTGTGTCAGGAGCAACTGATCGCCCAGTGGGCTCCGGGGACTGCATCACCTCCCTGACCCCGGGCTTGTTCTTCCAGCACCGCCCCTGCGCCCTCCACCCTGTTCGGGAAGGCCTGGTAAATGGGTTGGCAGCCAGCGATGATCATTAAGAGAACCTCCCACTTTGCCGGCGGGTGTTCGATGTTGCCGTTTGCGGGTGGAGTGTGGGCTATTCCAGAAATCGCACACCTCTGGCTCCGGTATGGGTAAGAAAGACAAGAGCGGTTCCAAGACCAAGGCAAAAGCAGCCAAGAAATCCCACAACGGCCTTGAATCAGGGGCCTTCAACGGTTCAGATCTCTACGGAGCTTCGCCCATCTTCGACGACCTCTCCAAACATTCCGAAGGTCGCCCGCCCAAGTTGGATCGCAAGTTCTACGAAAAGGAACTGGTTCGCCTTCAGGTCGAACTGGTCAAGATGCAGTACTGGGTGAAGCATGTGGGCTACCGCATGATCATGCTCTTCGAAGGCCGGGATGCTGCCGGCAAGGGAGGCACCATCAAGCGCATCACAGAGCCCCTCAACCCCCGCGGCTGCAATGTGGTGGCCCTGGGAACCCCCTCCGACCAGCAGAAGACCCAGTGGTACTTCCAGCGCTACGTGGAGCATTTCCCTTCCGCCGGGGAGATCGTGCTGTTCGATCGCAGCTGGTACAACCGGGCCGGGGTGGAGAAGGTGATGGGCTTCTGCTCCCCTGAGCAGGTGGATGAATTCATGCTCTCCTGCCCGGAATTCGAGCGCATGCTCGTGCGCAGCGGCATCACCCTGATCAAGTACTGGTTCTCGGTGAGCGACGACGAGCAGGAAGCCCGATTCCGCTCCCGCCTCGAGGATCCTGCCCGGCGCTGGAAGCTGAGCCCGATGGATCTGGAGTCCCGCGACCGCTGGGTGGAGTTCTCACGGGCCAAGGACGAGATGTTCGCCCACACCAACATCCCCGAGGCGCCCTGGTTCACCGTGGAGGCCAACGACAAGCGCCGGGCCCGGCTCAACTGCATCCGCCATCTGCTCAGCAAGGTCCCCTATGAGGACATGACACCTGAGGCCATCGAACTGCCACCCCGCAAGGGCGGTGGCGACTACCAGCGTCCCCCCATGAACGAGCAGTTCTTCGTTCCCAACACCTATCCCTGAGCCAGGCGCCAGCGGCCTCCCAGCAGCTCCAGCCAGATCAGCACCACAAGCCAGTGGATCAGCACGGGAGGCCACAGGGAGCCGGTGGCCTGATAGGCGACCACACAGATCGACCCCAGCAGAGCGGCCAGCAGCAGAAACCGGCCGTCGTCGAACAGGCGCCGACCCTGGGGATACCAGAGCCGGCCCGCCAGGGGGTGGTACGCAACGAACAGTCCCACGTTCAGGGCTGCCCAGGCCCCGGTCTCCCAGCTGCCCATTCCCTCCTGGGGACGGGGCAGCAGGACCACCCTGAACAGGATCTCCTCGATCAGGGAGGGCGTCAGGAGCAGGGTCGCTCCACGGCCCAGCAGCAGCAACGGGCGCAGCCGGGGTCGCCCCGCCGGCAGGAATCCGCTCAGCCGCGCCAGGGGCAGAGCCACGGCCGTGAAGGCTCCCAGCAGCAGAAGGCTCAGCCCCAGGCTTCGGGCGGTGAGCGGGGCGAAGACGGCATCCATCAGGCGAGCCAGTGTCCCCCCCGCCAGGGGCAGCTGGCCCAGCAGCAGGGTCGGCGCCAGGGGATCCAGGCGCGGGTCGGCTCCCGGCAGCTGGTTGGTGCGCAGGATCCAGAGGGGATCGCCGTGGCGCAGGAATACCCGGGCCATTTCATCGTGTCCCCGGCGGGGCAGCATGGAGCGCCAGCTGAGCAGACCGTCCCCCAGGGATCGCCTGGCCTCGAAGCGGTCGGGCTGATCGCCGGGGGTGGCCACCAGGGACGCGTTGCGGCGCCAGTCCTCGCGCACCATGCCGAAGGGGGTCAGCGTGTCATCGAGGGCCCTGGCGAGGGAGGCCAGCCCGGGCAGGTCGCCGCCCTCCAGTTCGTGCTGACGGCGCCGCAGCTGGTCGATGGCGATCCAGAGGGACTGGCTGGAGTCCTGAACGCAGGAAATGGCCGGGTTGACCAGGGAGACCCCGCCACCGTCGCCGCTGCGGTAGCGGGCCATCAGCACCTCCGCCTGGATCGCCAGTTCCCTCAGCAGTCGGGGGTCCGTGGGCACCAGAACGTCCGAGATCGGCCGGGTGCCCAGCCAGCCCCGCTGCAGGTTGCCCGTGTAGGCACTCCAGTCCTGGCTGCCGGCGACGATCCCGTTCGGATTGTTGGCGTAGATCTGGTGGTACCGCAGGTCGAAGCGGGGCGCCCCGGTGAAGGGATCGGGCACGATGCGGGCCTCGCCGAAGGCGAAATGGCCTGTCACCGTGAAGCCGCTGATCGCCTCGCCGTCGGGACCGCCGATGCCGCCGAAGGAATGGATCACCAGGGCCGTGTCATCGGTTTTCCACGGTGCATGGTCTCCGTCGGGAACCACGCCCACCCGGCTGAAGTGGCCGCGGCGGGTTTCCCTGGCGCTCCAGTTGATCCGGCCGATGTGGTTCAGGCCGGCGGCTGTGCCCCTGAGGAGGCGGTCGGGCTCGGGGCTGGTGAGGCGGCGGGGTTCCATCGCCTGGACGGTGAAGGTTCCATCGGCGTCGGGGGCGCCATAGAGATACCAGCCGTCCTCACCCACCCGGGTCGCCAGCAGTCCAGCCGGATCGAACAGGCGCCAACCGTTGCGATCGGGGGGCTGGCGGGGCAGCCGCACCGTCTCGATCGGTCCGCTGAAGCCGTCGTCGCGGCGGACGTAGTGCTGCACCAGGAAGCGTTCCGGATCCGACGGGTCGCTGGACAGCAGCCGCACCAGGGCCACCCAGCGGCCTGTGCTCTGAAGGGGCGACCGGCCGATGCGGAGTTCCGTTTCCCCATCCCGCCGCACGATCCTGACCTGCTCGAGACGCACGCTGATGTCGTCATGGGGATGGGCCCCGGCCAGGGACTGGAGCGGCCCCACGGCACCGCGACCCTCCAGGCGGCTGGGCACCACGTTGCCCTGGCCTGCCGCCAGGCGGGCCTCGGCTCCGAGCCGCACCGACGTGCTCACCTTGCCCACCAGGGCGCGCAGCAGGGGGTCGTCCTGCCAGCCCAGTCGCAGGCGGCGGCCGATCAGATCCCGCTGCCCAGCCGGAGCCTGCTCCAGCTCCAGCCAGACCCAGTCACCGGCCAGGGAGCCCATCTCGCCCGCTCCAGGAAGGATCAGCCGGCCGAACCAGTCCCCATGGGGGCGGTACAGGGCCGGATCCGGCCGGCGCTCCAGCGGGTAGTGGTCCGGCCGGTTGAAAGGGGCCGCCCAGGCCAGGTCGTAGCTCGTGGGCGTGGCAGGATCCGGGGTCAGGGCCGCCCGGGCGAGGGGCAGGCTCAGTACGACCATGGTGCCGATGGCCAGCAGCAGGGCCATCCAGGAACGGGTCCCGCTTCTGCGGCGTGAAGCGGGGGGCGCCTGAATCGACCCTGGGGGCGGCTGGAGCATGGGCTCAGGATCAGAGTGGTTCGCGCCCCGGATCAGTTCCGTTCCCGATAGATGGCCAGGGCCGCCAGCAGTCCTCCGGCAAAGCCGGAGGCGTGGCCGATCCAGCTGACCCCTGGAGGACTCAGAAACGGCAGCAGGCTGGGCAGGGCTCCTCCGTAGGCGAACAGGGCGGTGAGGGAGAGCAGGATCGAGAGCGGCCGGCGCTCCAGCCAGCCGATCAGCAGCAGGTAGCCCAGCAGGCCGTAGATCACCCCGGAGAGGCCGTGGCTGGCCTGATGCCAGAACAACCAGACAGGGATCGCCGTCGCGTAGACGCCGAGCCACACGGCCAGATAGTCGCCCCGGCTCTTGGCCAGCACGAGCCAGGAGAGGGGCAAGAACCAGAGGGAGTTGCCGATCAGATGGCCGAAGCCGCTGTGGCTGAAGGGCGCCGTGAACACCCCCAGGAAAGGTCCCCCCGGCACCATGGGCAGGTTCCAGCGGCCGGCGAACATCAGCTGGTCGATGATCTCCTGGGCCCAGGGGATCGCCAGGATCAGCAGGGGCAGCAGAGCCACACCCCCCAGGCGGGTGAGGCTGCGGTCGATTCGCTGGGCGAGGGATCCGGCCATGGCCGTTGGTGAATGGGCTGGGGCCTGTCCTAGCCCCCCAGGGGACCCCGCAGAAGCCACCACCACAACGGAACCGTGACCAGGGCCAGGGTGGTGCTCCACAGCACCAGCCCCGCCGCCGCCTCGGCTGCTGCCGCTTGTGTCTCTCCGGCCGCCTCCGTGAGCAGCAGCACCGAGATGGCGGTGGGTGCCGCCGTCTGCAGCACCACCGCATCCCGCAGCAGGTCGGGCAGCCCCAGAAGCTCCGCCAGCAGCAGCATCGCCAGCGGCAGCATCAGCAGCTTTCCCAGCAGGGCCGCCTGGAGGCCCGGAGTTGATGGGGGGAAGGGCCGGCGGCGCAGCGTCAGCCCCAGGCGCATGCCCACCAGGGCCAGGGCCACCAGAATCACCCCACGGGCCGGCCACCAGAGCCACTCCGCCAGCATCGGGCTCCAGGGGGTCCGTTGCAGAACCACAGCCAGCACCAGCCCCCGGATGGCGGGGCTGGTGACCAGCACCCGCACCAGCTGCGGGCCGCTTGCGGCCCTGGTCTGGACCAGCAAGGGACCGAGGCTCCAGGTGATCAGCGTGGCCACCAGATCGAAGGCGATCGTGAAGCCGATGGCGGCAGGAGGAAGCAGAGCCAGGCCCACGGGCAGGCCCCAGTAGCCGGTGTTGCCCACGATGCAGCCCAGTCTCAGGCTGCCGTCGGGAATCCGCCGGCGCAGGGCCGGCAGGCGCAGCAGCAGCAGGCCCAGGCCCGAGGCGGCCGCTGCCATCAGGCCAGCGGTGAGCAGGCTGGCCTGGAATCCCGCGCGCAGCAGCAGGGCCACCAGGCTGAGGGGAATGCCCCAGGTGATCAGCGGCGGGGCCAGCTTGCCGGGCAGTCCAGGAAACCCCGAGGCCAGCAGCAGGCCAAGGGCCAGGGCTGGAACCAGTTCGACGGCGAACTGCAGCACCAGCCCTTCTCCGACATGCCGGCTTCCCCCAGGATGGCTGCCCCTGGCCTTCTCCGCTGCCTAGGGTCGGGCGATTCCGCACTCCCGCCTTTCCGATGCAATCTCCCATGCGCTCTGGCGCTGACAACGGCTTCGGCGGTTTCTGGCAACTGATCTTCGCCGCCGTGCTGGGAGGACTGGTGCTGATCACCCAGACTGTGTTCATCGTTCCGGCGGGCAACGTGGCCGTGGTCACCACCCTCGGGAAGGTCACCGGTGCCCCCCGGCAACCGGGGGCCAACCTCAAGATCCCCCTGGCCCAGAACACCTCTCTGTTCGATGTGCGTACCCAGGTGCGTCCGGAGCAGTTCTCCACCCTCACCAAGGATCTGCAGGTGATCCAGGCCACCGCCACGGTCAAGTACGCCATGAAGGCGGCCGAGGCCGGCCGCATCTACCAAACGATCGCTACCGACGACCAGCAGATCTATCCGCGGGTGATCCAGCCGTCGCTGCTGAAGGCCCTCAAGTCGGTTTTTTCCCAATATGAGCTGGTGACCATCGCCACCGAGTGGAATTCCATCTCCGAACTGGTGCAGGAGAAAGTGGCCGAGGAGCTGCGCAAGTTCGATTACGTGACGGTGCAGGGCCTCGATCTCACAGGGCTCCAGATCGCTGAGGAATACCGGGCCGCCATCGAACAGAAGCAGATCGCCGAGCAGCAGCTGCTCCGGGCCCAGACCGAGGTCCTGATTGCTGAGCAGGAGGCCAAGCGCTATCAGACCCTCAACTCCAGCCTCGATGATCAGGTGCTCTACAAGCTGTTCCTCGACAAATGGGATGGCCAGACTTCGGTGGTGCCGGCCCTGCCGGGCGCGGCAGGAGGCGGCAGCAGTCCGGTGATCGTCAACGGACGTCGCTGAGCGGAGGTCGGCGCTGCAGAAGAACGGCCCATGGAGACAGCCATTCTCGACGTGGATCTGCTGGCCTTCGAGAGGGGGAGCACCAGGGCCCGGGAGGCCGTGGTCGATGGGGTGATGCGCAGCCTGGCCACGGGCTTCGTCTACACCAGCAGTGATCTTCCCGCCGATCTGCTCGATTCCGCCTATGGCCTGTTGCAGGCGTTCTTTGCCCTGGATGCGGAGACCAAGCTGCGTTTCAGGGCCCCGGGCAGCAGCGGGCAGACCGGCTACACCGGAGTGCTGGTGGAAACGGCCGACGGCAGCAAGCGGCCGGACTGGAAGGAGATGCTGAACTGGTCGGCACCGCTGCCGGTGGACCATCCCCTGCGTCGGCAATTCCCGGGGCTCTACCCGGAGCAGATCCTGCCGGAGCCAGCCGTGCCGGGCATCACGGCGCTCCTGGGAGAGTTCCACAGGGCCATCGCCGATCTGCAGCGGCGGTTTCTGCGGGTGATCGCCGTGGGCATGGGCTGCTCCGAGGACTTCTTCGAGGAGATGGTCCTGGAGGCTCCCACCCTGACCAGGGCCCTGCGCTATCCGTCCATGCCCCTGGCGCCGCCGGGGGGGCATCTCTGGGCGGCAGCCCACGGGGACATCAACCTGATCACCGCCCTGCCGAGGGCCACCGGGCCAGGCCTGCAGGTCAGGGTGGCTGGGGAATGGGTGGAGGCCAGTCCGCCCGAGGGTCGGGTGATCGTCAACACCGGACTGATGCTGGAGCGCCTCAGCAATGGACGCATCCCCACGGGTTGGCATCGGGTGCAGGCTCCGGAGCTTTCCTCCGCCGAGCGCCACAGCGTCGTCCAGTTCTGTCATGCCCGACCCTGGACGATCCTGGCTCCGGTGCCCTCCTGCTGCGGTGGCGACCACCCCCAGCGTTACAGCGCCATCCGAGCCGCCGATGCCCTCGAGGAGGTGCTCTACCGGATCAACCTGCTGGAGAGCTGAAGGATGGCCGGGGAGTGGGCCGGCCCTGCCCCAATCCCCTTTCGCCCATGAGTTCCACGATCCAGGGGGCCGGGATCCGCTCGATGTCGCCCGTGTCGATGTTCAGAACCCGGGCGAAGTCCCGGGGGGTGGGGCCGCTGAGGTCGCAGATCCGGCCGATGAACCAGGGCCTGCCCGCCACGGCGACCACGGCGAGATGACCCGGGCGGGCATCCCGGAAGCGTTGGGGGTTGGCCCGCCTGAGGGGGGCCACCGCAGGATCGATCTGCCCTGGCGCCATGACTCATCTTTAGTACACGTGTACTGTAGCCCGGCCGGGTCGGGGCGCCAGGGGAGATCGGATGCCGCATAAGCTTGTTTCCGGTGAAGGCGTGATTCATGGGCGAAAGCACGAGAGAAGGCAGGGGAGAGGCGTTTCGCTACGAGCCCCTGGAGCCATTCGGGGAAGGGCTGACCACGTCCCGTCCCTGGAACCACACGGCTCTTGAGGGGGTGGAGAGGCTCAACGGGCGCGTGGCGATGTTGGGGTTCGTCGCAGCTCTGGTCGGCGAGGAGCTCACCGGCCAGGGAATCCTGGGTCAGCTGCTGCTGGAGCTCCGCTGGGTGCTGGGCTGAGACCTGTGACGCCAGCGGCGATCCCTGTCGCCCAGTCGCTCCGCGCTCGGTCGGCCAAGGCAGCACCAGGCAATCGTCATGGTTCGCGAACGTTTCATCGATGGATCGCGCGAACCAAACACGAGCCTGTTCTGTGTTAGTGTAACAGTCAGATATACAGAACCGCCATTAAATTTTCTGATCCAGATTCTTGCAGTTTGGTGTATCCTCTTTCCAGGTTTTATGGTGGCTTGATTTCTGCCAGAATGATGTCAACCCAGTTCTTCATTCGCAGATCCTGATATTCCCGGCATCGACAGCAGCGGGAGGCACCTCCTCTGGCCCTGCACACCCATTCTGCACCATCGTCATTTTCGTTGACCATGAAGAAGGCAGCCAATGAGAATGCTCTTTACATCCTGATGATCAGTGTGCATGGTCTGATTCGGGGGGAGCGGCTTGAGCTTGGGCGCGACGCTGATACCGGTGGTCAAACGAAGTACGTGGTGGAGCTCACCAAGGCGCTCGCCCGCCAGCCGACTGTCGAAAAGGTGGATCTGGTCACCCGGCGCATCATCGATGATGCGGTGGCGAAGGATTATGGCGAGCCGATTGAAGAACTGGATGACAACGCGCGGATCATTCGCATCGATGCCGGACCTGAACAATATATACCCAAGGAAGAACTATGGGGCCATCTCGACGCCTTCACCGATGAGGTGTTCGCCTGGATCCATCGCCAGCCTCGCCTGCCTGATGTATTGCATAGCCACTATGCCGATGCGGGTTATGTCGGGGTTCGCCTTTCTCACCTCACTGGCTTGCCGCTTATTCATACCGGTCACTCCCTTGGCAGGGACAAGGTCCGAAGACTTCTGGCCCTCGGGCTGACCGTGGATGAGATCGAGCAGCGTTACAAGATGTCCGAGCGGATAAGCGCGGAAGAGGATGTGCTCAACAGTGCCAGTCTTGTGATCACAAGCACTCATAATGAGATTGAAGATCAATACGAAATTTATGACTGTTACACCCGTGAAAAGATGTCGGTGATTCCCCCTGGAACCGACCTGAATCAATTCCACCCTCCCAGCCCTGAGGATGACCCTATCCCCTTCGCCAGCATCCTGGCCAAGTATCTGCGGGAGCCCGAAAAGCCAATGATTCTGGCTCTTTCTCGGCCGGATGAGCGTAAGAACATCGTTTCCTTGCTGGAAGCCTATGGCACGTCGGAGCGTTTGCAACAATTGGCCAATTTAGTGATTGTCGCCGGTAATCGCAACGATATTCGTGAACTCAACGAAGGAGCCCAGAACGTTCTTACCGAACTGCTTCTGGTGATGGACTGCTACGAGCTCAATGGCCTCGTCGCCCTGCCCAAGCACCATTCTTCCAGCGAAGTCGCTGATATCTATCGGCTGGCAGCGGCTTCGAAGGGTGTCTTCGTCAACCCCGCCCTCACGGAGCCCTTTGGCCTGACCCTGCTGGAAGCAGCCGCCAGCGGCCTGCCACTGGTGGCGACGGAAGTCGGTGGACCTGTAGACATCATCGGCAACTGCAGGAACGGCCTTTTGATTGATCCTCTCGATGAAACCTCCATTTCCAGTGCCTTGCTCGCGATTCTTGAAGATGGAGAGTTGTGGGCGAAGTTCTCTGATAATGGGCTCAGAAACGTTGCCAGGTTCTATTCCTGGGAGGCCCATGCTCAGGCCTATCTGGAGAAGGTGAGCGATCTCATCGCCCAGGCCAGGATTGAGGCGCGACCGGCACCCCTGTCCAAGGCCCCTGCCGTTCAGACCCGCACCCGCGCGATCTTCACGGCCATCGACAACACCCTGCTCGGGGATGCGGATGCTCTGGCTGAGTTTGTGAAGGCCATACGGCAGCACCACCGCAGAGTTCTGTTCGGCATTTCAACCGGCCGACGTCTCGATTCGGTCCTCAAAATTCTGAAGACCCACTCTATTCCCATGCCCGATGTTCTGATCACAAGCCTTGGCACAGAAATCTATTACCCTCCCCAGTTGACGACGGATGTTACCTGGACTCACCACATCGACCATTGGTGGACGCCGAAGGTGCTCAAGCGAATCGTCGATCCTCTGCCTGGACTTACCCCGCAGCCAAAGGATCAACAGAGCCGTTTCAAGATTTCCTATTACTACGACGAGCATCAGGCGCCTTCCATGGAGGAAATCCTGACACTCCTTCGTCAGCAGGAGCTTTCCGTTCATACAACCCTCTCCTTCGGCCAGTATCTCGACTTCGTTCCGGCCCGTGCCTCCAAGGGGCAGGCGCTGCGGTATGTGGCTAACCAGTGGAAGATCCCCTTGGAACACGTGCTTGTCAACGGTGGTTCCGGTGGGGATGAGGACATGCTGCGAGGCAACACCCTCGGCGTGGTTGTGGCGAGCCGCCATCGACAAGAACTTGCCCAGCTGAATGACACGGAACGGGTTTATTTTGCCAACGGTTCCCACGCCTCTGGTATTCTTGAGGCTATCGAACACTATGATTTTTTCAACCTTTAGATTGCCCAGATAGATGCGTCGTCTATTTCTCTGTACGGATCTCGATCGTACCTTGCTACCCAACGGTGAATCACCCGAGTCCGCTGGGGCAAGAGATGTTTTCTGTCGCTTTGTTGCCCGGCCTGAGGTGTCCCTTGCCTATGTGAGCGGCAGGCATCTGGCATTGGTCGAGCAATCGATTCAGGAGTATGGTCTGCCATCACCGGATTGGATCGTCGGCGATGTCGGCAGCTCCATCTATGAACGTACGGACCATGGTTGGTCATTGCTGCCGTCATGGTCCCGCGACATCGCCGTGGATTGGCAGGGTTTCTCCGCCACTGACCTTGCTGTGATGTTCGCCGATGTTCCTGGCCTGACCCTGCAACCTGATGACAGACAAAACACTCACAAGTTGAGTTACTTCATTCCGCCTGAGACTGATCTCTCAGACCTGATGCTGGCGATGAAGACTGTCCTGAATAAGCATAAGATTGCCGCCAGCCTGATCTACAGTGTCGATGAGCAGGCCGGCACAGGCCTGATGGATGTTCTGCCGCAACGGGCCACCAAGCTGCATGCGGTTGAGTTCCTGATGCGAGAGAAGGGCTTTGACAGCGACGAGACGGTCTTCGCCGGCGACAGCGGTAACGACCTTCCGGTCCTGGCCAGTTCGGTACCTGCGGTGCTGGTGGCCAATGCCCATCCGGATGTGATCGTCCAGGCCAGCGCCGAGGCGCAACGGAGGGGTACGGCCGACCGCTTGTATCTCGCCAAAGGTGATTTCATGGGCATGAATGGCAACTACAGTGCCGGCATCCTGGAAGGGATCGCCCACTACCATGCCGACGCCCAGAAGGTGATGGTTTGAACGGATGAAGGATTCAACCCCGATCACCATTTTTGGTGAAGTTCTCTTTGATTGCTTTCCTGATGGCACCGAGGTGCTTGGAGGAGCGCCCTTCAATGTGGCCTGGCACCTGCAGGGGTTCGGGCTGGCCCCCCGTTTCGTCAGTCGCGTGGGGATGGATTCCCAGGGAGAGCGGATCCGAGCCTCCATGCTGCGTTGGGGACTGGATGCGGCCTCACTACAGCTGGATCCTATCCACCCCACCGGCCGAGTGAGCGTGAGCATCGAGAATGACGAGCCCCACTACGACATCGTGCCGGAGAGTGCCTTCGACTTCATCCAGCAGGATGAAGTCGTGCAGGTGCCGTCCACGGGCCTTCTCTATCACGGAACTCTGGCCCTGCGCCATCCCGCCTCGGCGTCTGCCCTGGAGGCTCTCAAGGCGGCGCATCAGGGCACAATCTTCCTGGACGTGAACCTGCGCAGCCCCTGGTGGTCGAAACAGATGATCCTCCCCCTGCTCGACGATGCCGATCACGTCAAGCTCAATGAAGAAGAACTGGCTCTGTTGGCGCCGGGTCAGCCCATCGATAGCGACATTGCCGGGCTTTCCGGGGCGATGGGGGAGCTTGCCCTGCGCCATGGGCTGACGACCCTGATTCTCACCCTTGGGGCCAGGGGGGCTTTGCTCTGGAGAGAGGGAGACACTGTTCCCGTCGACCCAGTGCCCCAGACCCCAGTGGTCGACACGGTCGGCGCCGGGGATGCTTTCGCTTCCGCCATGCTGTTGGGGCTCAGCCTCCATTGGCCGCTTCCCGCCTGTCTGGAGCATGCCAGGGATTTCGCCTCGGCCCTGGTGTCCCGCAGGGGAGCCACGATCGACGACCCAGCCGTTTATCAGCGGTTTCTCAAGGAATGGACTGCCAACTGATTCTATGTACGAGCAAATCTCCCACTCCCTTCTGAATTCCATCCTGGATGATCTGAGGCCAGAGATCCGTCGCCAGGACCTGCGCCACTTCTATACCAGGCTTGGTGCCAACTTCTACGCGATCCATTCCCTTTTTGTCACGCTCTATGGCCATCGTGACGATTTCAAGCTTCAGCTTTTGCGTTTGGTTGAAACCATGGCTAGGGGATATATCAGTCGTTCAGCTGACCTTGAGACGTTAGATATTCAGAGAGAGTATGACCACAACTGGTTTCTTTCGCAGAAGTGGGTGGGTATGGCTATTTATTCTAATGGCTTTGCCGAGAACCTGCCCGATCTTGAGAATAGGATCAGCTATTTTCAGGAACTGGGCATCAATATGGTGCATATCCTTCCCATTCTGATGTGTCCCACTGGAAAGAGTGATGGAGGGTATGCCATCAGTGACTTTCGTCAGATCGATGACAGGGTAGGGAATATTGATGATCTTCGCAGCATCGCAAGTGAATTTCGGAAGCGGGAAATCCTCCTTGTTCTCGATATTGTTCTGAATCACACTTCCGATGAGCACGAGTGGGCCAAGCGGGCGATTGCGGGAGAAGAGCATTATCAAGATTATTACTATATTTTTGAAAGCAGGGATATTCCTGATGTCTTTGAACAGAGTATGCCTGAAGTCTTTCCTGAGACTGACCCAGGTAATTTCACCTGGAATGAGGAGATGGGGAAGTGGGTGATGACCGTCTTCCACAGCTACCAGTGGGACCTGAATTACTCGAATCCGGCCGTTTTCATCGAGATGCTCGATGTTCTGCTTTTCTGGGCCAACCAGGGTGTTGACGTTCTGCGGTTGGATGCCGTCGCTTTTCTCTGGAAGAAGCTCGGGACCACCTGCCAGAATGAGCGTAAAGCCCATCTCATCCTTCAGTTGATGAAGGATTGCTGCCAGGTCACGGCGCCCGGCGTGTTGTTCATCGCCGAGGCCATCGTGGCGCCGATCGAAATCACCAAGTATTTCGGAGAGGATGCCATCGTAGCCAAAGAGTGTGAAATTGCCTACAATGCCACCTTGATGGCTCTGCTCTGGGACAGCGTGGCCACCCGCAACACCAAGCTTCTCTCCCAAGGCATCAAAAGCCTCCCCAGTAAGCTCGATCGTGCCACCTGGCTGAATTACGTCCGTTGTCACGATGACATCGGCTTCGGCTTCGACGACCAGGACATCGAACGGGTCGGTTACGAACCCCGGGCGCACCGACGCTTTCTCATTGACTACTTCAAAGGAGATTTCGATTCCATTCCGCGTGGGCTGACCTTCATGCCCAACGATGCCACGGGTGATGCACGTATCTGTGGTTCCCTGGGCTCCCTGGTAGGGCTCGAATCTGCGATCGAGTCGAATGATCAGAGGCTGATCTCCACTGCCATCAGCCGCATCCTTCTGATGCACGGTATTATTCTCTCTTTCGGTGGTATTCCTCTCATCTACAACGGCGATGCCCTTGGAGTGCTGAATGATTACAGCTTCTATGCCGATCCGAGCAAGAGTAGCGATACTCGCTGGGTGCATCGCCCAAAGATCAATTGGGAGAAGGCTGAGCTGAGGAAAAAGCAGGGAACCGTTGAATATTCTATCTTCACAGCCATGAAAAAAATGATCTCCATACGCAAAGAGATCACAGCCTTTGCGGATTTTAATAATCGCGAGATTCTTCATCTTGATAATGAGTTTCTATTAGCTTTTGTCCGTTTCAATCACCTGCGCCCTTCGGAAATGGTTCTCGTGCTGGCTAATTTCAATGACCAGCCACAATTCTTTGATCTTGATTCCGTTGGGCATACGGTCTTCAGCAGCCACGACCCTCTGATCGATGTTTACAGCGGGCGTCGACCCTCCCAGTCCGGTAGCCGTATCGCCCTCCAGGCCTATCAGTTCTGCTGGCTCACCAAGACCTGAGCCTGCCATTGCCTGAAGCTGATCTGTCGCCCACCGGCCGTCGTTCCTGCCTCACGAATCATTCTCTCGAACCCACCGACCGCTTGCTGCGTCACTGGCCGGCAGGCTTCCACGGTGCCGGAATCGCTCAGCAGCCACGGCCTGCTTGAGATCAGGCGTAGGGGTAAGGGCCGCCTCGATGGTGTGTCCCTGGTCGAGGCCATGGGGACTTCGGCGACCCGCCTGCCTTCATGCTGCCGCCCGCTGTCAGTGCGCCATGTCAGTGCGCCATGCTGGCCCGTGGGTCATCCTTCGGGGCTTTCGCGGGCCTGTTCCAGGCCGATCCCTGTCCCTTCGCCGCCTGCATCCTGAGAGATCCACGGCCTCTCCGCCGCCGCGATCGATGGCTGCCGGGGGGGCTTCGACCCGACCAGGCCTCTGCCCATGTCCGGCCATCGAAGGGGTCGTTGCGGCACTGCCTCCAACGGAACGCGGATCCGCCTGTCAACATGGATGGCTGATGCTGATTCCGGATGACGCAGCTGCAGGCGATCAACATCGCAAAGGTGACCACCGTGGTGGCCCTGATGATCCCTGCCATCGTGCTGGGCCTCGATTCCCCACGGGTCGTGATCTATCTCTGTCTGCACATCAGCTACTGCATCTGGTGGCTGCTCGAGCAGGTCCTGTTTCCCTGGCGTGCCCGGCAGCAGTTCACCGAAGTGGTCAATCCCCTCCAGGCCAGCGCGGTGGTGCTCTACGTCGGTGTGTTCTATGCGCTGCCGGGCTGGCTCGCCATGGTCAACGACAACCCGTTGGGCCCTTTGACGACAATCTTTGGACTGACTTTCTACATCTTCGGTTCGCTGCTGAACACCGCCGCTGACGTGCAGAAGGGAACCGCCAAGGAGCTGGGAGCCTCCCTGGTGGACGACGGGGCCTGGCGCAGGGTACGGCACGTCAACTATCTCGGCGACCTGCTCCGTTACAGCAGTTTTGCCTTCATCGCCGGCTCCTTATGGGCGTGGCTCCTGCCCGCTTCCGTGCTGGCGCTGTATCTGCCTCGCATGCGCAGCAAGGAAGCCGCAATGGCCAAGCGCTATCCCGGTTTCGAGGCTTATCGTCAGAGCAGTTGGTTGCTGATTCCAGGTCTCTGGTGATTCGGCACATCTCTGGCCGCCTGGAACGGCCGGCATGGTGATCAGCACTCTGACGACGTCCGACTCCCGTCAGGGCCTGCCAGAGCCAGACCAGAGGGGAGAAGCTTTGGAGGGGGAGGGGATCGATGCTGGAGATGCGGCCGAGGCGAGCCTGGTGGGTTGCGGAGAGGCTCACCTGCGTTCTGCGTCGTCAGCCACCCCCAGGCGCGGTTGGGTCCGCTCGTAGCGAGGCCAGGGTCGAAGACGTTCCAAGCAACGAGCCTGCCGGCATGTTCGCCAGCCTGCACTTCTGCTGGGTTCCCCAGGAGGCAGGCTTTCAGGCGTCAGCCTCGATGCTGGGGGCGAGACTGGACTCCAGCTCGGAGAGCAGATCGGCGGCCAGCTGGTCGGTGGCTTCGGGGCTGAGCTCGGTGGTCATCTCCCGGGTGACCCCTTCGGGGGCTCGCTCGGTACCGCCGGCCATGGCCGGAGCCAGAAAGGCCATGGCCAGACCCACCATCAGGGCGAAGAAGAAGGTCAGGGCTCGCATCGGCCAAAGGAGGACATCAATACCTTCCTACCACCACTGCGGCCGATCGACCAGTTGGACCTGGAAGATGAACCCATGCCTGTCTCCATTTCCTCCCCTGCTCCGGCCATGGCCTTTGCGGGATTCTGGGTGCGCACGGCCGCATCGGTGGTCGATTCGCTGCTGATGCTGATCATCAGTGCACCCTTTCCCCTTCTTCCCTACCTCCTGCCCAGCCACACGGTCGTTCTTGGCATCAGCACCCTGATTTCCGCCCTGGCGGTGATCCTGTTCTGGCGTTGGAAACAGGGCACTCCCGGCAAGCTGATGTTCCGTCTGCGGATCGTGGATGCCAGCTCCGGTGGGGAACCCTCCCTGGGTCAGTGGTGCCGGCGCTACCTGGGCTATGGCCTCTCCTCACTGCCGCTGCTGCTGGGCTTCTTCTGGATCGCCTGGGATCCCGGTCGCCAGGGTTGGCACGACAAGCTCGCCGGCACGGTGGTGATTCATACCCCCAGGAGGGGCGACACCGGCGATCGTTGCCAGGACGCTTCCCGGGAACGCTGGTGAAGGATTCCCTGGCCTGCCCACACCCCCAAGACCCCTGCCATGAACGAAGTCCTTCGTGATTCCCTGCTCGAGGCCATTGCCGAACGCCGGGCCCAGGACCCCCTGGTGGGGGCCAAGGTCGGCGCCGAAGAGGTGAGCCGCCGGCTTCTGGAGGCCATGGCGTCGGAGAGGGGGGTGCATGTGGAATCTCTCCTGGCGGTCTGCGGCTTTCTGGCCGGGCAGGCCTGCCAGGCGAGCCTGCGGGCCCGCGCCCGGGCCGCAGGGCAGGAGATGCCGGCGGGACTGCACGTGGTCGACACCAGGGGGGGGGACACCTATCTGGTTGGGGACCCTCTTGTCCAGGTGCTGTTCAACGATCCCTACGCCACCTGGGCCCTGGCCGCCGGTGCCGCCCAGCAGGCCGGGTGCGCCATCCTCCCCGATCCGAAGGATCTCTGGAGGCACGGGATCGAAACCCTTGGACAGGAGACCTTCGGAGTGCCCAGAGTGCCCAGTCGGCATCGGCCTTCTCCGGAGTCCCTGCAGCTCTTGCCGACCGTCTGGCCGGCTGTGCTGCCGTTGGCGCGGCGGGTCTGTCCCGCAGCCGCGGAATGGCCGATCCTGTTCGGCCTGGTGGCCCAGAAGGCCATCACGATGGGCAGGGAGGTGATCGATCCCTGTCTCGCCCTGCGCATCGTGATGGACACGGCCATCGCCGGTGCCATGGTGGTCCTTGCCCCAGCCCATCAGGCCGATCAGCGGCCCTGACCGGGCCGGCCCGTGCTTGGCAGCGGGGCTCGGGGGCGTTACCAAGGTGTCGACAGCTTCTGCAAGAGGCGGATGAGTCCCCGAAGCCCACGGCGTCTGACCCTGCTGGCGTTGCCCTGGCTCCTTCCGGCAGCCTGGCTGCCGGCGGCGCCTCTGATGGCGATGGGAAATCCCCCATCCCGGCCGCGGGAGGTGCCCCTGGAGGTGCCCGTCACGGATCTGGGGCGGAATGAACGCCTGCCCGAGTCGCTGCGAAACCGATACCGGCCGATCACAACCGGCGTGGTTCCTGCGATCCAGGCCGGGGCTCTGGGTTTTCCCCTGGCCCAGCTGCCCCAGGAGCAGGCACCCTTCGGCTGGCGTCTGGCCGCATCGCGCAACGACTGGCGGATGCATACCGGTCTGGACCTGATCGTGCCGGAGGGCACGCCCGTCCTCGCTGCGCTGCCGGGCACCGTCGGGTTGGTGGATGAGGTGGCCGGCTATGGCCTGCTCGTGGTGATCGACCATGGCCTGGGTTGGCAGAGCCTGTACGCCCACCTGCTGGACGTGGCGGTCCTGCCGGGCGCGAGCGTCGCGGCGGGGCAGTCCATCGGACGGGTGGGCAGAAGCGGCTCAGCCGGCACCCCCCATCTCCATTTCGAGTGGCGTCAGCTGCGCCAGGGTCGGCTGGTGGCGGTGGACCCCTCGCCGCTGCTTCAGCCGGTGGGGGCCCGCTCCCCTCTGGCCGGCCAGTCGGCGACACAGCCAGCGTTGCCCTGATCGCCCCCTTCAGGGCCTGTCCGGATCCACCGGAAGTCCCTTGAGGGCCAGGGCCACCCGTCGGGCCGCCAGCAGCAGGGGGTAGAGCCGATTGCTTCTGGAGGGGCCTTTGAAGATGGGGATCAGCAGCCGCAGCAGAGGGTCGCTCGGGCGCATCAGCCCGCAGATCCGCTGCACCGCTTCCGCCCCATGCCAGGCCTTCTCTCCCTGAAGAAGCACCGCCCCCTCGGCCAGGGCCAGCCCCCGCGCCTGCAGCCGTCGGCGCAGGGGGGTGTCGGCCCGGCCATCGACGATGCGCAGGTTGGGCAGGCCACCCCGCAGTTCGCTGCTCAGGGCGAAATGGCGGCAGAAAGGACAACCGCCGTCGTAGACGAGAAGCCATTCCTGCCTGGCGGGATCATCCGTGGTCGGCGCATCAGTCGCCGGATCGTCGCAGCGGCAGGCCGGCGGTCTTGAGGGGGGAGGGGACGGCACGGGGGCAGCGCCGGGGATTCCGGTGGGGACAGGGAGATTCTGATTCTGGTCCCGTGGCTCCTGCTCCGGTGGCAGGGGGACGGTGGCGTGTTTTGGGAAGTCCTGACAGGTGGCGGGATTCTGTGACCCTTGGCACCGTTCCACCCACCAGAACGGCTAGATCTTCTTGCACTGGATGATCTGAACAATGCTTACACCCAACACCCGTCTACGGCTGCAGGAGATCATCGGAAGAATCGCCGATTCCCATCCCGTCAGTCTTCAGGAGCGCATCTATGTTCAGAAGTTCGCTGATCGCGATGCCAGCGTCTGGAGTTGGCTGCGTCGGGCCCAGCGCCAGCAGCGGCTGGGAACACCCGCGCCCGGCCTCGATCAGTTTCTTGCCGAGATGGACCTGGGAGAACCGAGCCAGGCCAGGGACTTTGATCCCCGACGGGATGACCTGGGCGACTGGTTCTCGGGTGCGCCCAACTGGCTGAGACGCAGCTGAGGAGTTGCTTAACGGCGGCCAACAACGGGCCCAGGGGTACAAACACTCATCCCTGATGGTTCGTCACATCGGCAACGGAAGTGATTGGCTTTCCAGTGCATGGATGTTTCGGTGAAATGGAGGGCGTCATGGATCCATTGTTCTGTAGTTATCGCAACTGTTCGGAGCGCATGATCATTGTGCGCTGCTGTGGGCCTGGAGAGTTCTTTCTCGAAAGGGTGGTCTTCCCCTTCGAGTTGCTGACGTTCCAGTGTCCGCCCTCCAGTGATGTTGAGATCTGGGCCAGGGAATCCCTGGGCATCGTGCTCACCGAACAACTGTCGGCCGATGCCATGGCCATGCGGGAGAATGGATCGTCTCCGCGTCCGGCATGGTTGCCCCAGATTCCGACCCGTGCCGTGGGGGTGAGGGGGAACGCCAGCGCGGTCTGTCTGGAACCGGGCTGACCCCATCACCAGCCACCGGCGTCGTTTGCAGTGCCAGCTTCAGGGATCACGTCACCGGTGCCTGGCATCCTGAGTCTCCGGCCCGGGTCGACGCCGTGATCCAGGGGCTGGAGCAAGCGGATCTTCTCCGCCGGTGCCGGATCATTCCTCCCCGGGCCGCCAGCGAGCGTGAGTTGCTGCGATGCCACACCCCGCTCTATCTGCAGCGTGTGCAGGAGGATCTGCTGGCGGGACGGGACCAGCTCTCGACCGGCGACACCGCCATCGGACCCCATTCGGAGCGCACCGCACGCCTGGCCGCGGGGGGTGTACTGGCGGCGGTGGAGGCCGTCATGGCGGGGCGGGTCAGAAATGCCTTCGCTGTGGTGCGCCCCCCTGGCCATCACGCCTGCCCTACCAGGGGCATGGGATTCTGCATTTACAACAATGTGGCCATTGCCGCCCGCCACCTGCAGGCGGTGCATGGGCTGGAGAAGGTGTTGATCGCCGACTGGGACGTGCACCACGGCAACGGCACCCAGGAGGTCTTCTGGCGGGACCCTTCGGTGCTGTTCTTCAGCAGCCACCAGTTCCCGCTGTACCCGGGGACCGGAACGCGCATGGAGCAAGGTGAGGGGGCCGGAGAGGGCTTCACCTGCAACTGCCCCCTTCCAGCCGGGACCTCAGGACCCCAGCTGCTGGCGGTCTGGGAGGAGGAGCTGCTGCCGCTGGCCAGGGCCTTCGCCCCCGATTTCGTGCTCGTCTCTGCGGGCTTCGATTCCCGCGCCGGTGATCCTCTTGGGGATTTCCTTCTCCAAGACGAGGACTTCGCGGCCCTGACGCAGTTGTTGCTTGGCATTGCGGCGGAGCATGCCGAGGGGCGCCTGGTCTCCACCTTGGAGGGGGGGTACGACCTGCCAGGCCTGGCCACGGCCGCGGCCGCCCATGTGGCGGCCCTGATGGGGGGAGCCGATGGGTGGCCGGCTACCCGGACGTAGGGTGATCTGATGGATCCATGCCTGCCATGCCGCTGAGCGAGGCCCGGGAAGGTCTGAAGCTCAGGCTTATCCGCCTTCCCTCGGACAGTCCCCTGAGTGACCGGCTGCTGGCCATGGGCATCCGGCCGGGAGCCACTCTTCAGGTGCTCCGGCGGGGCAGCCCTGGCGGGATCCTCCATCTCTCCTGTGGCGTGCTTGAGTTCATGCTGCGCAGAGATCAGGCGGCCCAGATGGCCGTGTGCCATGTGGACGGAAGCGGCCTGACATGACGGCTGACCCCCGGGGCGGGCCATGCGCCGGCGCCGGGTTTCATGTCATCTGCAGCCAGCGGCCCCCCTGAAAGACCAGCAGGGCGACGACCCAGGCCAGGGCAAGGGACCAGAGCACCGAGCGAAGGGCGAATGCCCGGCTGCGGGATTCCTTGATCTGGGCGGCCACCGTGGCCAGACAGGGGGTGTAGAGGAGGGTGAAGGCCATGAAGCTGAGGGCTTGGAGAGGGCTGATGGCGGTCTGGAGCACGGTCCCCAGGCCTGCTTCGCTGGTCCGGTAGATGACCGCCATGGCCCCCAGCAGGATTTCCTTGGCGATGAAGCCGAAGAACAGGGCCACTGTGAGGGCCGGATCCATGCCGATGGGTGCGAATATCGGCGCGAACAGCTGGCCGATGGCATCGGCCAGGCTGCCGCCGGCCTGGGCCGATCCGGGTGGCAGGTTGGTGAGCAGCCAGATGGCGGACGCCCCCAGCACGATGAACACCCTGGTGGTGACCAGGAAGTTTCCCATCTCGATCCAGGCACGGCCCAGGATCGTCCGCAGGCTGGGCTGGCGGTAGGGGGGGAGTTCGAGCACGAAGGCTTCCCGGCCACCCCAGACGTTCCTGAAAATCAGGCCGGTGACGATCGCCGCCCCGAAGCTGAGCAGATAGAAGCCGAACACCACCAGTCCCGGGGCCCACCAGGGCCTGGGAAAGAACACGCCGGCCATGAACAGGAACACCGTGAGCCTCGCCTGGCAGAGGGCGAAGGGGATCACCATCATGGTCAGCAGACGCTGGGCGGGGTCACGGATCACCCGGGTGCCCATGATCGAGGGCACGTTGCAGCCGAACCCCATCACCTGGAGCACGAACGAGCGGCCATCAAGACCGAGCCAGTGCATGAAACCGTCCATCAGGAAGGCTGCCCGGGGCAGATACCCCGAGTCCTCCACCACGGCCATCACCAGGTAGAAAAGAAAGATGATCGGCAGGAAACTGCTCACGGTGGTCACGCCGAGCCAGACCCCTTCCACCAGGAAGTCCCGGATCAGGTCCGGGAAGCCGATCAGCTCCAGGCCGGGGGTCAGCAGCCGGTTCTGGATCCAGTCGAAGCCTTGCCCCAGCAGCTCCTGCATCGGGGTGCCCACGCTGTAGATCAGCTGGAACATGGCCAGAACGATCGCCAGGAAGGCCACCAGTCCCACCAGAGGGTGGAGCAGGACCCGGTCCATCCGGCGCGTGCCGCGGTTGTCGAGCTGCTCGGGAACCTGAACGCAGCGCTGCACCAAGCGCTCCAGGTGCTCCTCCAGGCCCTCCTCGGGCACGGTTCTGGCCCACGTCCCGCCCCCATGGATCACCTTCAGCAGCTCGCTGATGCCCTGGTTGCGGCGTGCGCTGACGGCGACCACCGGCAGGCCCAGCTCAGCGGCCAGGGCGGTGGTATCGATGCGGATGCCGAAACGGCGCGCTTCATCGCTCATGTTCAGGGCCACCACCACAGGCACCTCCAGCCGAGCGATCTGGAACACCAGGCGCAGCTGGCTGCCGACCTGGCTGGCGTTGAGCACCACCACCGCCAGATCGGGTGGCGTTTGGCGCAGAAAGCGCAGGGCGATCGCCTCGTCCTCGCTGCTGCCGGAGAGGTCGTGAATTCCGGGCAGATCGACCAGCTGGAACTGCTGGCCCCGGTGATCGGCCGGCAGAGGGCCCCGCAGGAGATCGACCGTCAGCCCCGGCCAGTTGGCGATCTGGGCATGACCACCGGTGAGGCGGTTGTAGAGGGTGGACTTACCGGTGTTGGGCATGCCCAGGAGGGCCACCGTGCGGGTTTCGTGGCCAGCGGGCTCCGCCCCCACGCAGGCGTGGCAGCCGCCGCTGGGGGTGAACAGGGAAGACCGGGGCTGGGTAGCCAAGGTGGGATCGGCAGGGGGGCGGCGTTTCACCCCTCTCTAGCGGCGCCGGCCGGCGGGACGAACCCTGGCGGCCGGCCCGGTGACCAATGGCACCATTCCCTGCAGCGGATGGCACCAGGAGGCCGGCGTGGCCGCCGCCTCAGCCGACCTGACGACCCTGCCGGCCCCGCCACCACAGCCAGCCCTCCCGGTTGATCAGCAACCCGAGCACAACCAGGGCGAGCATGAGCACGATCTGATCGGCACGGGCGTCGGGCACCAGGATGTCGGCCGCCAGATGGGAGATGTTGGTGAGGGTGTAGAAGATGCTGGTCCAGAAATGGCAGGCCCGCCAGAGGCGCCAGCGACGGGGATGACCGGGGTCGCTGGCGGCGTAGGCGATCAGCACGATCGCCGCCAGGGGCAGCATGAAGTAAGCCAGCATCGCCCCGAACAGCAGCGGCAGCCGTGCGGGATCGACATGGCCGTGGATCTCGGGTGAGATCCCGTGGAAGAGGGGCATCAGCCCCAGATCGACATGGAACAGCATGGCCAGCAGCCAGGCGATCCAGAGGCTGCGCAGCCGCAGGGCATGGTCGATGACGGCTGGCATGGTGGGCCTGCTGGACCCTCCGAGTCTGGGCTTCTGCTCCGTCTGGGGAAGGGGGCTACAGACTTCTTCGTCAAGCCCCTTACCCTTGACCAGCTGGGAATGGATTCCTTCCCGCCACACCGACCCTCCATGACCGTTTCCGCCTCAGCCCTCCCCAGCGCCGCCTCCGGCAGCCTGGTGGCCACCGGCCCCGCCGGCAGGGCCATGGCCCAGCCGATGGACGCCGCGTTGCTCGAGGGCCTGCAAGAGCATCTGGCCATGGAGCGCAGGGCCAGTGCCGCCTACTGGGCCATGGCCATCTGGTTCGCCGAGCGGGAGCTGCGGGGCTTCGCCGCTTATCTCAGGAGCGAGTCCCAGGGGGAGCTGGACCATGCGGGTCAGTTCGCCGATTACCTGATCGCCCGCGGTCAGACGGTGGAACTCGGTTCCCTGCCGGCTCCCCGTCAGCAATGGAGCGGCGCCGAGGAGATCCTGGGCGAGGCCTTCCGCATGGAGTCGGATGTCACCACGTCCCTGCAGCTCCTCTATGGAATGGCGGAGCGTGCCGGGGATGTGCGCACCACCGTGTTTCTCGATCCGATGGTGCAAGGCCAGATCGACGCCGAGAACACCACGGCCCATCTGCTTGGCCGGGTTCGTTTCGGCTGCCAGGAGGCGGCCGCCATGCTGCTGATCGACGGGGAACTGGCTTCGGGCCAGCAGACGCCGGCGGCGGTGGGCTGAGCTCTCAGCCCAGGGCTCCTTCCGCTCCCCCGCAGGCGAGGGGGCGGCTGCAGATTTCCAGTAGAAAAGCCGCCGCCAGGGGGTCTCGCAAGGGCAGGCGTGCCACCTGATGGGCGAGTTGCCGGAGTTCCAGATGTCGCCGCTGCAGGCGAATGGCTTCCTGGCCCAGCCTCTGGATCAGACGAACGTCCCTGGACTCCCCCAGAAGCCCGGTGAGTTGGTGCCAGTGCTGACGCAGGCGGGCCATCTCCCTGCACAGGCTGCCGACCAAGCTCTCCGATGGCAGGTTGGTGTTGGGCATCACCGTGCTCAGGCGGCCAGGGGAGCACCGTCGACCAGGGAGGGCGCCAGCCGCAGGCCGGTGTCGCCGGCGGGGGTCTCCAGCAGCCGGGCGGCACGGATGCGGGAGATCAGCCGGGTGGTGGTCACCCGGGTGGTGCCGATCAGTTCACCGATGCGCTCGTGGGTGAGGCGGAAGGGCAGATCGCACCAGGGGCCGCAGCGGCGCCCCAGCCGCCGCACCAGCAACGACAGCAGGGCATGGAGCCGCTGCTCGGCGCTGCCCAGGTGACGGATGCGCAGCAGCTGCAGGGTCCACTCGTTGACCGGATCGAAGCCGTGGCCCTCGAGCGGTTCGGCGTCGCTGCGGAAGCAGAGGGGGGTGAGGGCTTCCACGCACACCCCCTCGCTGCAGAGGCGGTCGGTGCGCAGCTGGTCGCCGCGCTGCAGGAAGGCCAGGGTCATGCCCTCGGTCTCCTCGCAGGGGCAGTAGACGCGGGCGATGCCGTCGAGCACCTCGAGGCAGGAGCCGCCGGGCCGGGGGGTGGGATCGAGCAGCACCGTCTGGCCGGCGGGCATGCGCACGGCGCTGACGGGGGCATCGGGAAGGAAGCGGTAACGCATCGGGCGAGGGGCGGCCTTGTTGCGAACAGCTCTCAACTTAGGGGCGAAGCGCCCCCTTTTGCAAGCGATTCTCAATAGCAGCAGGGCGTTGCGAAGGGGCGAGCGCCTTTGCCTCCGCTCGTTCCTAGGGTCGCCCTCCCCTCCGAGAGGCGTCCTGCCATGATCCCCGATGTCCTCCGGTTGCTGGATCTCGAACGACACAGCCGTCTGGAGAGCACCGGTCTGGAGCGCGGCGATCTGATCGGGTCCTGGCGACTCGAACGGATCTGGAGCAAGGGGAGGCATCGTCCGGCCGGCATGAGCGCCGCCCTCCTGCGGGGGCTGGCGGCCCGCCTGCAGGTGGAGGCGGGAGAGGCGGCTGATCGGTTGCGGCTGGTCAACAGCGTGCGCCTCGGTGCGATCGAGCTTCGTTTCGAGGGGGCCGGCCAGTTGAAGGGTCGCCGCCCCCTTCTGGTCTTCAGCTTCGATCGCCTGAGATTGCTGCTGGGGGGACGGGTGGTGTTCGACCGGGAGCTGGCCACGCCAGATCCTCGGCGAACCCCCTTCTTCGCCCTGATCGGGGCTGAGAGGGCCAGGGATTCTGTGCTGAATGAGCCGAAGGGATGGCTGGCGGCCCGCGGTCGCGGAGGTGGTCTGGCGCTATGGCTCCTGGAGGGCTGAGCGCCAGGGGCGCCAGCAGATGGCTTGGGCGCCGGGGGGGCCGGCGCAGCCCCCATTCGCCTTGAACGATCCAGGAAGCCGAGATGAGGCTAAGTTTAAAGGAAATGAAAGATTGATGGAAGCCATGGCGGAGCCTGCAAGTGACTTTCAGGAATGGCTGCTTAGCCGATCTCAGCACGGCACTCCGGCGGGGCTAGCCGCGAACCTGCTTCGAGCCTTCGAGGCTGACAACCCCATCCTGGCGCCCGTGTTCGTGGCCCACGCCTGGCAGGAGCACCTTGTGTCCGAGGCCTCCCGGGAGGCGCGGGAGTCGGCCGAAGCCCAGCAGCAGGTCCTGGAGGAGGCCTTCCACGGCCGGCTGGGCCTAGATGCGGATGCGGATGGCGGGCTGGCTCTCGAGCTGGGTCGGGCCGTGGATCGCTCCCTTGAGGCCTGCCATTGCTTCCTTCATCTCACCGCGCAACCGATGCCGGATGGTCTGAGCTGGTTTCGGCTCGAAATCCGGGACAGCGCTGCCCCTTCCAGCGGGCCCGGGAACGGGGATGCTCCGCTGATCGAGACGGTGAAGGTGATCGTTGTCGATTCCCACTCCCAGGCTCAGGCGATCATCCAGGCCATTCATACGGTGCTGGAGGCCCGTGGTTTCCAGGCCCGCGCCGAACTGGGACTGTTTCATCTTCAGGGTCCCCAATTGGTTGCCCTGGTGGCGATCCTCAAGCAACTGGCCCTGCGAGATACTGAAGCTTCGATGGCGCTGTCAACCTGAAAGGCCCGCGCTACGGTCATTAATGCTGATCACCTGATCGGGGATCAGAGGCAGCCCTGGACGGAGATGCGATAGCTGAAACCCAGAGCACCGGGATCACTGCTGGCCCCCACCTTGAAATTCATCTGGCTGGCCTGCTTGTCGGGAATGGCGGGGAAGGGGCCGAACATCCGGCCGGTGCCGATCGGTGGATTCATACGCTCGTTGATGACCTGAAGGTTCGTGCCATCAGTGAACTTCATGAACCCTTCCACCGGGTACTTCGCGTTGCTGTCGGAGGAATTGGCCGTGAAGAAGAACTTGTAGCTGGTGTAAGGCTTGTCGACGACGAAGTCGGTATTCCAGTTGGTCTTGCCGAAGAGTTTGCCTCGGCCCACCGATTTCGCCACCACCGGGCTGCTTCCATTGCCGCCGATGGGGGTAAGAAAGGTGCAGCCGGGAGCTGCCATCGACGGGGGCGCCATGGTCAGCAGCGCCAGGTTGGCCAAAGAGAAGGAGCAGGCAGCCAGGGTGGGACGAAATCTCACAGGTGAGGACCAATCAAAGTGAAACCTACGCGAGAGTAGTCCCAGCCATTGACCAGCCGAGCATGCGGCCATCCGCAGGCCCCCACAAGCTGCCGCGGCCGATGGTGGCTTTCAAGTCGTGGAGGTGACTTCGCGGAGGGATGAAAGACAGCGGGATCAAGGGCAGGGATGATCGATTCAGGGCTGCTGCTGAGGCCCGGGCTCCCGCACCCGCTCGAGGTTGCCGCCCAGATCGGATTCCAGGAACTCCTTCACCACGTGGCTCATGCCGCTCAGTCCCTCCAGGGCCGATTGCAGCGCCGGCAGATTGATGGCCAGCTCCTCATTGGGATAGGCGCGCAGGAAGCCCACCGCCGAGAGGGTGCCGTCGCCGGCCTGGATCCCCAAGATCGTGGCGGAGCGCAGCGCCACCACGCCGACATCCGGCGCCTTGAGGGGGTAGAGGATGGCCGCCAACCGCGCGAGGGCGGCCTCCCCGAAACGGGTGCTCAGCAGCCGGGTGGTCAGCACCAGCGGCAGGGGCACCTTGCGGTTGAGCAGCCTGCCGATGTCCACGGGGTTCTGGCCGCCGATGCGCAGGGCATCCGCGAGCAGGCCCGCGGCTTCGCCGGTGCTGGCCAGCCGTTCCAGGTCGGCGACGGGGATCGAGCGGCGAAAGGCGCCGCTCACGAAGACCACCTGCTCGGCGGCCCCGGCGGCCGGAGGGGCCAGGGCCAGCAGGGCGCCCAGGCCGACGCCGCTCCAGGTGCAGGCCGATGAAGAGAGGCGGGGGAAACGGGACATCGATCGAAGGGCTGAATCCCAGAGGCCCCACTTTGATTCAGAAGGGGTGTGTGGTATTGGGGCAGCCTGTCGTCCACATCGCTCAGGGCAGCGTGTCGTCCCCCCAGCCTTGCCGGGGCAGCAGGTCAGGTGCTCCCGCACCGGGGTGACGGGGCAGCCGCACGGTGCAGCCATGGCTGGCCAGGTGCCGGCCCCAGCCTGAAAAGCTCTCGGGTCCATCCCCGAGGCCATGGGAGATGGTCACCAGCCGTCGGGAGGGATGGTCGGGCGGCAGGATCACCACCACCTCCGGGGGCAGGGGAAGGCAGGGTGCCGGCCAGGAGCAGAGCCAGGGAGGCCAGGCGGGCCAGGGCGGGTGGAGCCTGCGTCAAGTGCAAGCCCGGAATCGGGGCTGGGTCCTGACAGAGACGGACCGCCGGGGCCCAAGGCCCTTCGGGCTTCATTCCACGTCGTCGTGGGCGAAGCGGTTGTAGAGGAAGTCGAGGGCGGTGTTGCGCAGCTCGTAGTACTTCGGGTCTTCCATGATGTCCTCGCGGTTGCGAGGCCGGGGGAAATCGATCGGCATCACCTCACCGATCGAGGCGGCCGGTCCGTTCGTCATCATCACCAGCCGGTCGGCCAGGAAGAGGGCCTCATCGATGTCATGGGTGATCATCAGCACGGTGCATTTCTGGGTGTTCCAGATCGTCAGCAGCTCCTCCTGCAGCTCCTCCTTGGTGATCGCATCGAGGGCCCCGAAGGGCTCATCGAGGAGCAGGAGCTTCGGCTTGATCGCCAGGGCGCGGGCGATGGCCACCCGCTGGCGCATGCCCCCCGAGAGCTGGGCGGGAAGCTTGGCGCCGGCCTGACCCAGTCCCACCATCTCCAGGTGCTCATCGATCACCGCGTACTTCTCGGCGCGGCCCAGATCCGGCATCACCTCGTTCACCGCCAGGGCGATGTTCTGGCGCACGGTGAGCCAGGGCAGGAGAGAGTAGTTCTGGAACACGACCATCTTGTCGGGCCCGGGTCGCTTGACCGTCTCCCCTTCCAGCAGCACGGTGCCGCCGGTGGGGTGATCGAGCCCGGCGATCATGTTGAGCAGGGTGGACTTGCCGCAGCCGGAGTGACCGATGAGGGAGATGAATTCCCCCTTGTGGATCTCCAGGTCGATCCCCTTGAGGGCCAGGTAGTGGCCGCCTCCGGTGAGGGGGAAGTCCTTTTCGAGGCTCTGGACATCAACAAGTGCAGTCATGGCGGATCACTTTCGGGTGAGATAGAGGGAACCGAAGGCCAGGACCATCCCGGCCATCAGCAGGAAGCGCACCAGCAGGAAACGCCTGACGTTCCTGCTGTCGTTCATCCAGGCGTCAAGGGGGCCCTTGAGGGAGTCGATGGCCCGCTGGAAGCTGTGCAGCATCGGAGGCGCTCCCGCTCACTGCCCGGGGGAGATGCGGGACTGGAGCCAGGCCATGAGGCGATCCAGCAGCAGGCCCACGCCACCGATCCAGACCACGGCCAGCACGATGTCGCTGACATAGTTCTGCTGGTAGGCATCCCAGATGAAGAAGCCGATGCCCACGATTCCGCTCATCACGATCTCGGCGGCGATGATGGCCAGCCAGGCCAGGCCGATGGAGATGCGAAGGCCGGTGAAGATATAGGGAAGGGCGGAGGGAATCAGCACCTTGGTGACGAACGTTTTCTTCGACATCTGCAGTACTAGGGCCACGTTGTGATAGCCCTGCGGAATCTGACGAACGCCTTCGGCGGTGTTGATCAGAATCGGCCAGACGGCGGTGATGAAGATCACGAAGATGGCCGCAGGCTGGTTCTTCTGGAAGATCACCAGGGCGATCGGCACCCAGGCCAGGGGTGCCACCATGCGCAGGAACTGGAACAGCGGATCGAAGGCCCTGTTCAGTGTTCAGCGTCTGGTTCAGGCCCACGGCGATGCCGACGCCGATGCCCACGACGGCAGCGAGGACATAGCCCTGGGCCACCCGGCCCAGGCTGGCCAGGGTCTGCCAGAACAGACCCTTGTCGAGGCCGCCCCGGTCGTAGAAGGGATAGAGCATCAGTTCACGGGTGCGTTCCTCGGTGAACAGGCTCAGGGGACCGGGCAGGCGGGTGAGTCCGAGGCTGGCGCTGAGCTGCCAGGCCAGCAGAAATCCGAAGATGCCGAGCAGGGGCGGCAGGATGAGTTTGCGGTTGCGCTTCCACCAGAGCAGGGGGCCTGAACTGGCAGGGGGTTTCGGTGCGGCGAGGGTCATGGAGGTCATCCTGGAGAAGGAGGAGGGAATCCCTTGGCGAACAAGGGAATCCGCAGGGCAGAGATCGCCCCGCGGCCGGAGCCACGGGGTGGAGACTGGTGGGCTGATGCGGGGATCAGCCCTGGACACCGGCGATCAGCGCTTGATCTTCACGCTGTCGAGATAGGCCTGGGGGTTCTCCGGATCGAAGACGATCCCGTCGAAGAAGGTCTCCTTGCCCCGGCGCCACCTTCACCGCGCCCTATCTCGAGAGCCTGGGCAGGCTGGTCGACCCGGCCGCTCCCCTGGACGTCGTGGTGGGGGTCGTCAACCCGAATCGCGTGCTGCTGCTGCGTCGGCTTGCCCGCAGCTGGCCCGGGCTGCGGCTGATCGCCTCCAACGCCGGTGCCCTGGTGGTGCAGGATCTCTGGGACCGACGCTCTCCGGCCTCCGTCGCCGGGGAGAACGACGAACCGTTTCCCCCTCTGCCCTCGATCGAGGTGATCCGGGGAGAGCACATCAGGGCGATGGGCCACGGACTGCGATTGCGCCTGATCCCGGCCCCCACGCCCCGCTGGCCGGGCGGGCTGATCGCCTTCGAGGAAACCAGCGGGCTGCTGATGAGCAGCAAGTTCTTCTCCGCCCACGTGTGCTGCGAGAGCTTCGCCCAAGCCACCCGCAGCGACACCGAGAAGGACCGCCGCTATTTCCACGACTGCCTGATGGCGCCGATGGCCCGCCAGGTGGAGATGGTGCTCGATCGCATCGAGACCCTGCCGATCCGCACGATCGCCCCGGCCCACGGACCGGCCGTGGATCAGAGCTGGCGCAGCCTGCTGGCCGATTACCGCCGCTGGGGCCGGCGCCAGGAGCAGGCCACCGCCTCGGTGGCCCTCCTCTACGCCAGCGCCTACGGCAACACCGCCGCCATCGCCGATGCCCTCGCCCGGGGCCTCACAGGCAGCGGTGTGCGGGTGGAGAGCCTCAACTGCGAGTTCGCCAGCCCCGATCAGGTGGTGCAGGCCATCCGCTCCTGCGGGGGCCTGCTGATCGGCTCCCCCACGCTGGGGGGGCATGCCCCCACTCCGATCGTCTCGGCCCTGGGTACGGTGCTGGCTGAGGGGGACCGGAGCCGGCCGGTGGGGGTGTTCGGCAGCTTCGGCTGGAGTGGCGAGGCGATCGATCTGCTGGCCGGCAAGCTCCGTGACGGCGGTTTCCGCCTGGCCTTCGATCCGATCCGGGTGAAGTTCAGCCCGGATGAGGCGATGCTCGCCCAGCTCGAGGAGCAGGGAGCGGCCATGGGTCGCCAGGTGCTTGAGGGATCGGGGAAGGCGCGGCGCTCCGCCAGCGGCGGCGGCGTGATGGAGAGCCGCAGCCTGCCGGCCCTGCGCGCCCTCGGGCGGGTGGTGGGTTCCCTCTGTGTGCTCACCGCCCGCCGCGGCTCCGGGCCGGCGGCGATCGAAGCAGCCCAGATGGTGAGCTGGGTGAGCCAGGCAGGCTTCCACCCCCCGGCCATCAGCCTGTCGGTGGGGCGGGACCAGGCGCTGGCCGAGCTGCTCACGGAGGGCGAGAGCTTCGCCCTGAACATGCTGCCGGCCGGCAGCGAGGGCCGGATCGCCAAGCCGTTCCTGCGGCCCATCCCTCCGGGGCCAGGAGGCATGGCCGACCTGGAGCTGCAGGCCGGCCCCCAGGGCCAGCCCCTGCTGGGCGAGGCCCTGGCCTGGCTGGAAGCCCGC
This sequence comes from uncultured cyanobacterium, assembly GCA_963772735.1. Lineage (GTDB taxonomy): Bacteria > Cyanobacteriota > Cyanobacteriia > PCC-6307 > Cyanobiaceae > Cyanobium. Next base: position 110,444 of record CAVYYO010000008.1, read on the forward strand.
GTGAGCCAGCGGGTGGCCTGCGGCGATCACTGGCTGCTGGTGGCCGAGGTGCTCTCCGGCGGTGTGCTCGATGCCGAGGGCACCACCGCCGTTCCCCAGCGGCGCAGCGGGGCGCCTCACTGACGGGCGATGTGGTTGTCACTACCGCGGTGGGTGCCCGGTTTACCTTCGCGGCGAATCGATCCTCCTAAAGTGGAGGCTCTCCTGGAATTCCGCTCCGGTGAGGCCGCTTCGGGCCTCACCGGATTTTTTTGGCACCGTCGGGGCTGCACCCGCCGGTGACGCCCGCCCATCAGGCAGTCGCCCGTGCTCCCTGCCTGGGCTCCCCATCGCCGGGGCGACGGCGAAGGGGGGAGGATCCTCTGGTCGCCCGCGTGCTCCATGTCTTCCCTTCTCGCCGTCCAGGGATGGGCCTCGCTGCCTCTCCTTCTGGCAGGGGCCCTGACCGCTCCAACCGCCCCGCCGGCCCACGCCCGCGACCAGCTCACCCCGGTGCTGGCCCGGGTGCTGGCCGCCCCGGCCGGGGTACCGCTGGCCGATGGGAGCTGGGTCCTGCCCTACGAGCTGGAACTCACCAACGTCACCTCCGTACCCCAGACCATCGAATCGCTGCAGGTGCGGGATCCGTCAGGGGCGGCCACGCCTCTGCTCAGCCTCAGCGGCACCGGGGTGAGCGACAACCTCCTGCTTCCGGGGGCCCGCGGCACGACGGTCCTGGGGCCCGGCCAGAGCGCCGTGCTCCTCGTCACTCCCGCCTTCCCCTCCCGCGCCTGGCTGCCGCAACGGCTGGTGCACCGGCTCGTGGTCCGTAGCGGCGGCGGCGTCCCGGAGCTGCCGCCCCGGACCGTGGCGGAGGTGGCACCGGCCGTCGTCGATCGCCGGGAACCGATCGTGCTGGGGCCGCCGCTGCGGGGTGAGCGCTGGGTGGCCGCCGCCGCCTGCTGCCGTTCCTATCACCGTCGGTCCGTGCTGCCGGTGAACGGGGCCCGGCATCTGGCCCAGCGCTTCGCGATCGACTGGATCCAGCTGGAGCCGGACGACAGGCTGGCGAAGGGCGATCCCTCCCTGAACAGCAGCTTTCCCCAGTTCGGCCGGGAGGTGCTGGCCGTGGCCGATGCCACGGTGGTGCATGTCCAGGACGGCCTGCCGGAGGGCTCACCGGGCCGTTTCGCTCCAGGGGTGACCGCCGCCAACGCCGATGGCAACAGCGTGGTGCTGGATCTCGGCGGCGGTCGTTTCACCCTCTATGCCCATCTCCAGCCGGGCAGCCTGCGGGTCCGGCCGGGGGAGCGGGTGCGGCGGGGCCAGGTGTTGGCCCTTCTCGGCAACTCGGGCAACAGCGATGCGCCCCATCTGCACTTCCACGTGATGGACGGCCCCTCACCTCTGGCCTCCAACGGCCTCCCCTACGCGATCGACCGTTTCGAGGTCACCGGCCAGGCGGTGTCCGCCACGGATCTGGACGCGGAGCTCCGCACCCCGCTGCAGCCGGTGCGGGTGCGTCCGGTGCCGGGCCCATCCCTGCAGCGGAGCCGGCTCCCGGCCGATCTGCAGGTGGTGCGTTTCCTGCCATGAGCCGCCAGGGCCGGCCTGCTTGGAGGCCTCCCTTTCTCCTGGCGCTCTCTCTTGTGGCAGGGCTGCTACTTCCTCCGGTGCTGGCGGGCACCCTGGAGCAGTGTCGCGGCCTCAGGGAAAGGCGGGATGCCCTGGCGGGCGAGGCCATGACGGCGGAGATCGCCCTGGTGCAGGAAGTCCGCGGACGACTCTGCCCGGAGCTGCGCCGCCAGGCCGATGCGGCCAATGCCCTCGATCAGATGTTCACGCCCATCGACTACCAGGCCCTGCTGCTCTGCCGGAGACGGGCCGAGCAGCTGGTCGAGCGCACCCGCCCGGTGCGTTTCCGCAACCGGGTCGGCTTCAATTTCTACACCGAAGCCGGAGCCGAGCTGGCCGCCCGAGCCGATGCCGTGGCCAGGGAGATGCAGGAGCAGGTCTGCCCCTGAACGGCTCAACCCCCTGCAGCGGAGGCGGTGGTCGCCGTCCCTGCCCCTGGATCACAGCGGTCGCGGCAGAGGCTGTCCAGGGAGGGCCGGCCGGTGATCGCCAGCCGCCAGCGGGCCCAGAGGCCGTAAAGGCCGTCCACCAGCGGCCGCAGCAGGGGCCAGCCAGTGGGGGCGTAGAGCCAGCCCAGCCCCACAAGGGCGTAGGCCTGGCGGAACACCTCCACGTCGCGGACCACCTGGCCATCGGCGCGGAGGGCATGCATGCGGCCCATCGCCTCGGCGTAGCTGATGCCGCCATGGCAGGCCGGGTCGTAGCCGGGGTCGTCCACATCCACGAAGGCCAGACGGCCCCTTCCCCGATCGCGGCGGCGCAGGGTCTCCACCTCCCGCAGGCACAGGGGACAGGCACCGTCGAAAAGCAGGGTGAGCTCGGCCATGGCGGGCGGGAAACGGAAGGCGCTGCCTGCGGCGTGGGCTTGCCGCGACCCTCCAACGCTAGAAACTTCCCGGGAACGTCCGCGGGCGAGCAGCCGTCGCGGCAGTCTTCTGCCGTGGCCAGACTCCTGCCTGCCGCCTTCCACCTTCCTGCCCATGCCCGTGTCCCGCCATGTCGCGCTGCACCGCTGGCTGCGTCGGGATCCCGAGCTGATCAGGAGGCTGATGCCCTTCTGGGGCTGGTTCTACCACCACTACTTCAGGGTCGTTTCCGATGGCTGGGAGCACATTCCCGCCACCGATCCTGTCCTGTTCGTCGGTTCCCACAACGGCGGTCTGGCGGCGCCCGACATGCACATGGTCATGTACGACTGGTTCCGGCGCTTCGGTCTGGAGCGCCCGGTGCTGGGCCTGGCCCACCCGAAGGTGTGGATGGGCTACCCGCCCCTCGCCGATCTGGCGGGCCGCACCGGCGCCATTCCTTACCACCCGCGGCTCGCCCTGGAGGCCCTGGAGCAGGGGCAAAGCCTGCTGGTGTACCCGGGGGGCGGGCAGGACACCTTCCGGCCTCACCGCGACCGCGGCCGGATCCACCTGGCAGGCCGCACGGGCTTCCTGCGTCTGGCGATCTGGCACGACCTGCCGATCGTGCCGCTGATCTCCTGGGGGGCCCACGACACTCTCCTGGTGCTGGAGGATCTCTATCCCCAGTTCCGGGCCCTGCACGAGCGGGGGATGCCCTGGCTGTTCGGCATCGACCCCGAGGTGATGCCCCTCTACCTGGGCCTGCCCTGGGGGCTGGCCCTTGGTCCGGTGCTCAACCTGCCCCTGCCGGCGCGCATCCACACGCGGGTGTGCCCACCGATCCGCTTCGAGCGCGCCGGCCATGCCGCCAGCCGCGACCGGTCCTATGTGCGGGAGTGTTTCCGCCGGGTGACCGAGACGATGCAGGCCGATCTGGACCGGCTGGCCGCCGAGGTTCAGCGGTAGCGGTCCGGGGCCAGGTAGGTCTGGGAGGGAATCGTCTGCGGCACCGGCTCGGACCCCAGTCGCTGGGGCAGGGGATCGGGCTGGCGCTCCAGTTCGGCCAGGGAACGGACCTCGCCCATGGCCAGTCCCGTGAGCATCGGCAGTTCCTGCTTCAGCTGGTTGGCCGGCTTGGGGTTCACGAAGCGGAAGTTGAGAGTGGTCTTCTCGCCGGAGCTGTCGTAGCCCACCACAGTGAAGTAGAGATCCGCTGTCTTGCCGGCCTTGGAGCCGACCAGGGCGCCGCCGACCAGGCCGCCCACCAGGCCGACCGGTCCGAGCAGGACTCCGCCGGCGATGGCGCCGGCGGTGCCGCCGCCCACCGCTCCCACCGTGCCGTCGGTGCTGTTGTAACTCTCCTGGCCGCCGGTGTACCACTGGGCGACGCGACCGATCGGGATGAACGTGTTGAGGCCGCCGATGCCGTTGACATCGACGTTGATGGTGCAGGGGTTGTTGCCGCAGAGGGCCTGGTAGGTGGTAGCCGATGCTGGAGCGGGAAGCAGCAGGGCCAGCAGCACAGGGCACGCCTGCGCCGCTCGGAGACAGGTCCGGGTCGAAGGGGAAGTCATGGCTGAGGCAATGAAGGGACCCAGTCAATCGGCGTTCTCCGGTGTTGCAATGGGGGTGGACCGGCCAGGTGATGACCGGATGTGACCGGGGCCGGGCCGGCTCAGCCGAGCTGGCGGCCGAAGCGCGACACGCTGAAGGTCATCAGGGCCACGGCCATCAGCGCCAGGGCCAGGGCATGGGGCCAGAGGGCCTCCAGGCCCACCCCCTTGAGCTGCATTCCCCGCACGATGGTGATGTAGTGGCGCAGCGGATTGAGCAACGAGAGTGTCCGGAAGAAGAGGGGCATGCTCTCGATCGGTGCGATGGCTCCGGAGGTCTGCACCAGGGGCAGGTTGATGAAGAAGGCCGTGAGCAGCACCTGTTGCTGGGATTGGCAGACCGTGGCCAGGAGGGTTCCGATGCCGATGCCGACGAACAGGTAGAGCCCCGAGAGCAGAAGGAACAGAGGAAGGTTGCCTCGGAAGGGCAGGCCGAACACCGTGCGGCCCAGCAGCAGGGCCAGGGCCACGTCCACCTGCAGCAGCAGGAACAGGGGGGCGATCTTGGCCAGCAGGATCTCCCAGGCGCTGGCCGGTGTCATCAGCAGTTGCTCGAGGGTGCCGGTGTCCTTCTCCCGCACCAGGGCGACCGCCGATACCAGCGAGGCGATCAGGGTGAGCACCAGGCCCATCACCCCGGGCACGAAGAACCAGCTGCTGCGCAGGCCTGGGTTGTAGAGGAACGTCACCGACGCCGTCACCGGCGGCGGCCGGGCCTTAGTGGCGGATCCCTCAGGCCGGAAGTGGCGCAGGATCTGCTGGATGTAGCCGTTGGCGATTCCGGCGGTGTTGGCGTCCACTCCGTCGATGAACACCTGCACCTCCGCGGAACCACCGTTGGCGAGATCGCGGCGGAAGTCCGGAGGGATGACCAGCCCCGCCGTGAGGGAGCCGCGCTCCACCAGGCGGGCCAGCTCCCGATCCGAGCCGGGATGGGCGGCGCCCAGGAACACCTGGTTCTCCGTGAGGGCCGACACCAGTTCCCGGCTGGTGGACCCCAGCGACTGGTCCACCACTCCCAGGGGCAGGAAGCGCACGTCGGGATTGAGGGCGAAGCCGTAGACGAGCAGCTGGATGGTGGGAGGGATGAGCAGCAACTTGACCAGTTGCCGGTCCCGCAGGATCTGCTGGACCTCCTTGCGCAGCAGAGCCAGGAAGCGGGTGCCCAGCAGCCGGCGGGCCCAGCCCCGCAGGGTTGCGAAGGGCCTCATCGGCCGGCTCCCTCATCCAGCTGCATGGTCCCCAGGGAGCGGCGTGCGGCACCGAAGAGCACGAGGGCGCTCACCAGCACCAGCAGCACCTCGAAGGCAACCCCGGGCCAGCCGATGCCGCGCACGTAGGCATCACGGCTGATCAGGATGAAATAGCGGGCCGGCACGATCGCCGACACGAGGGAAAGTGGAAAGGGGATGTTGCTCACCGGATAGATGAAGCCCGACAGCAGCAGGGCGGTGAGAAAGCCGATCAGGGACACCCCCTGCACCGCCGCGTTCTGGGTGGCACTGCGCACCCCCAGCAGCAGGCCGAAGGACACCGCCGAGGCCAGGTAGGCGGTCGTGCCGACCAGCAGGGGTGTGGGATCGCCGGCCAGGCCGACCCTGAAGATGAGACCCCCCAGGCCCATCACCACCAGGGCCATGGCGCCCCCCACCAGCAGGTAGGCCAGGCCTTTGCCCAGCAGCAGTTCGCCGGCGCCGATGCCGGAGGCATAGACCTGCAGGATCGTCTGCTTCTCCTTCTCCCGCACCATGGCGATCGCCGCCAGCAGGGAGGGGAAGATCCACAGCACCACGGCGTAGACCCCAGGAACGATGTACATGGATTCCTTGCGGCCCGGGTTGAACCACAGCCGGGTGCGGGCCTGCACCGGCTGGAAGGCGTCGATCAGGCCCTGATCCCGCAGGAAGAACGCCGTGGTGGCCTGGATGCTGTTGCGGATCACCCGGGCGTTGTTCGCGTCGGTGCCGTCCACCAGCACCTGGAGAGTGGAGGTCTTGCCGGCCTTGAGGCGGCGGCTGAAGTCCGGCGGAATGGTCACTGCCGCCCGGGCACGGCCCCGGTCGATCGCGCCCACAGGATCGTCGCCCCGCCAGCGGCTGGGGTGGAACTGGTTGGTGGCGAACAGACGATCGGTGTAGGACCGGCTGAGGGGACTGCGATCCAGGTCCCGCATCACGATGGGAATGTTCTTCGTTTCCAGCCGGATGGCGAAGCCCAGGATCAGCAGGCTCAGCAGCGGCAGCAGAAAGGCCAGGCCCAGGGTGAGCCTGTCGCGGCGGAACTGCAGCAGTTCCTTGACGCACTGGGCCTGGGTGCGACTTCTCATGGGCTGGCCGCCTTCGCCGCCGCCATGGCCTCGACTGCAGCCTCCCGCTGCACGGTGCCGATGAAGGCGTCCTCGAGGGAAAAGGGGATGGCGCGCAGGCTGTGGATTCCGATGCCCGCCTCGCCCAGCAGCCGCCGCACCTCCGCCAGCTCCGGACCGGCGGCATCCAACACCAGATGGAGCCGGTCGGCGAAGATGCTCACCCGCCAGGGATCCCAGCGGCGCCGCAGCAGATCGGCCGCCTGCTGGTTGTTCCCGGCAGGCACCTGGAGCTCGAACAGCTGGCCGGGCTGGGCCGCTTTCACGGCGGTGGGGGTGCCCTCGATCACGCTGCGGCCGGCCACCAGGAAACAGAGCCTGTTGCACTGCTCCGCCTCCTCCAGGTAGTGGGTGGTCACCAGGATGGCGGTGCCGGCACGGGCAAAATCGTTGATCAACCGCCAGAACTGGCGCCGCGCCACCGGGTCGACGCCGGAGGTGGGCTCATCGAGAAACAGCACCTCCGGTTCGTGCAGCACCGCGGCCCCGAAGGCCACCCGCTGCTTCCAGCCTCCCGGCAGCTGACCGGTGGCCATGTCCCCCTGACCCTCCAGCCCGCAGCTGGCCAGCACCCAGTCGATCCGCGCGCGGCGCAGGGCGCGGGGGATGGCGTAGACCCCGGCATAGAACGCCAGGTTCTGGCGGATCGAGAGGTCGTCGTAGAGGGTGAATTTCTGGCTCATGTACCCGATCCGGCCCAGCAGTTCGCGGCTGCGCAGCCGGCTGGTCTCCCCCGCCAGCGACACCTGGCCGGTGCTGGGCTCGAGCAGCCCGCAGAGCATCTTGATGGTGGTGGTCTTGCCGGCACCGTTGGCTCCCAGGAGCCCGAAGATCTCGCCGTAGCCCACTTGCAGATCCACCTGGCGCACCGCTTCGAAGTGGCCGAAGTGGCGGGAGAGCGCCCTGGCGGCGATGGCGGGATCCCGCCGCCGCGGGCGATCGTCGCCGCGGGGAAAGGCGAGGGGGAGGGGCTGGGCCCGCTCCTGCCGCAGACGGGTGACGAAAACGTTCTCGAGGGTGGGGCTGGTGATCTCCAGCTCCTCCAGCTCCAGCCCCTGGCCCGCCAGCAGCTCCCGCACCTGCTGCGCTCCCCGATCGGCATCGCTCACCAGCACGTCCAGCCGGTCACCGAACGTCTGCACGTCGACGATGCTTCCCGGCTGGGCATGGCCCTGGGCTGCGGCCCCCTCCAGCAGGGCCTCGGCCCGGGCCCGATCCCGGCAGCGCAGTTCCAGGCGGCTGAGGCCCAGGCCCTGTTTCAGTTCGGCTGGTGTGCCGATCTGACGGATCCGCCCCTCGTGGATCAGGCCGATGCGGTGACAGCGCTCCGCCTCGTCCAGGTAGGGGGTGGCCACCAGGATCGTGACGGTCTCACCGGAGAGGCGGGCCAGCACGTCCCAGAACTCGCGACGGGACACCGGGTCCACCCCCGTGGTGGGTTCATCCAGCAGCAGCACCTGCGGCCGGTCGATCAGGGCGCAGCAGAGGGCCAGCTTCTGCTTCATGCCGCCGGAGAGCCGGCCCGCCAGACGATCGCCGAAGGGCCCCAGTCCCATCAGCGGCAGCAGCTGCTGCCGCCGCTCCAGAAAATCGCGGTCGGCCACCTGCCGCAGCCCCGCAACGTAGCGAAGGTTCTCCACCACACTCAGATCGGGGTAGAGGGAGAAGGTCTGGGTGAGGTACCCCACCCGCGAGCGGGCCAGGCGGGGCGGTTGCCCCAGCACCCGCACCGTGCCGGCGCTGGCGTTCAGCAGGCCGGCCAGGATGTGGAAGGTGCTGGTCTTGCCGGCGCCGTCGGCACCGATCAGCCCAAAGATTTCGCCGGCGCAGACGTGGAAGTCGATGCCCCTCAGCGCCTCCAGGGTCCCGTAGGCCTTGTGAAGCCCCTTCACCTGGAGCGCGACCTCCCGCGCCAGGACATCGGCGCCTGCGGCGGGCTCAGCGGGTGAGGATCTCGGCATCGGCGGGCATCCCTGGTTTGGCATAGCCGCCCGGGGCGGTGATGCTCAGTTTCACGCCGAACACCTGCCGCACCCTGTCCTTCTGGAAGTAGATGTTCTCGGGGGTGAAGGAGGCCTCGGCATCGATCTGGGCCACCCGGGCCGCCAGGGGCCGGTCGGGGGCGGAATCGAGGAAGACCCGGGCCTCCTGCCCGGTGCGGATCCGGCCGATGTCCCCCTCAGGGATGAAGCCGCGCAGGTAGACCGTGGCCGGATCGAGCAGGGTGAGCAGGGTGGTGCCGTTGGAGACCACGGCCCCCGGCTCCACGCTGCGGGCGATCACCACCCCGCGGATCGGTGCCCTCACGGTGAGGTAGGCCATCTGGGCCCGGATCTGTTGCTCGTCCGCCCGGGCGGCGCTGACTTCGGCGGCACTGGCCTTCAGCTGGGCGCGGGCCTGCTCGAGCTGCCGGCGCAGGGCTTCCAGCTGGGCGCCACGGATCTCAGGGTTGTACGTGCTGGTCCGAGCCAGGGTCAGGGCGCCCCGGGCCGCTTCCACTTCCCTGGCCAGGGCCTGGACGGTGGCGGTGGCGCTTTCGTAGGCCGTGCGGTCCTGGTCGAGGGTCTGCCGGGACGTGGCCCCTTCCCGGGTGAGCCGTTCGGTGCGGCCCGCGGTGACCCGGGCCAGCCGCAACCGGGCCTGGCCCTCCTGCAGCCGCGCTTCGGCCGTGGCCAGGTTGGCCCGGGCCTGGAGCAGCCGCCCCCGGTTGTCCTGCTCGGCCTGGGCCCTGTTGAGCACGGATTCGTCGATCCGGCTCCGGGCCACCTCGATCTGGGAGCGGGCTTCCTGCTCCCGCTGACGGGCGGCGGCCACACGGGCCTGGGCTCCCCGCAGCCGGGCCCTCACCTCGTCGTCATCGAGACGCACCAGCAACTGTCCCGCCACGACAGCGTTCCCTTCCCGCACGGTCACGGCGGCCACCCGGCCGCTGATCCTGGCGCCCACGTCGGTTTCGTAACCCTCGATCCGGCCGCTCAGCCGCAGGGTGCCCGAGGAGGAGCGGCCCATCCAGAACCAGACCGCCAGGCCGAGGGCCACCAGGCCGACGCCACCTCCGATCAGCAGCCCCTGCCGGGGCGAAACCCGTGCCAGCAGCTTCGGCACCTTGCGCAGGGGGGGCTGGGCGGCGATCGGCGACACGGCGATGGATGGATCCTGATGCCAGCAGCGGCCTCGGGGCAAGGATCTGCCCGCCGCTCCGATGATGTCTTCCCATTTCCCTGTGTCCCTGGGGTCGCCATGTCCCTGATCAACACAGCCGTCGGTCTGCTGGCGATCAGCTCGCCGATCGGCCTGCTTCCCGTGGTGGTGGAGGCCGGAGGCGGCAATCCCGTGCGGATCCGCCGCATCAGCCGCCTGGCGGTGCTCACCTTCCTGTGTGCCCTGATCGCCGCCTGCTGGTGGGGCCAGGCCCTGCTCGACCTTTTCGCCATCTCCCTGGAGGCGTTCCGGGTGGCCGGGGGGCTGATCCTGCTGCCGATCGGCCTGCGGCTGATCGATGGCCGGGAAGTCAGCCACGGCGCCCTGGACAGTACGCAGGACAGCGCCGGTGTGGTGCCGATCGGTCTGCCCTTGCTGGCGGGGCCCGGGGCCATTTCTCTGGTGGTGGCCGATGCCCCGCCGGGCTGGGGGGGGCGCCTTGCCCTGAGCGCCGTGATCGCCCTGCTGGCGATGGCCATCTACCTGTTGCTGATCGCCTCGATGCCCCTGCGCCAGGCCCTCGGGGAGCTGCAGGAGAAGGTGATCAGCCGGCTGATGGGCCTGCTGCTGAGCGCCATTGCGGTCCAGATGCTGGTGAGCGGCCTGAAGGTTTGCTTTCCCGTGCTGGCCTGAAGCCCTAGCCCGGGGTTTCCCTGCCTCAGAGGCGGGCCAGCCTGGGTGGGGTCGGGGGCCCCTCGAAAGGGTCGATGGTCAGCTCCCGCTCCAGCAACCCCAGGATGTCCTGGATCACGGCGGCTTTGGTGGCCACCCAGACGAAGCCCTCCAGGGGCGCCATGCGGTGAGGGTCCCAGAGGCAGAACTGGGGATGCTGTTTGTACATCCGGGTGGCCAGCGGCATCAGAAACCGGACCTTCGGAAACTGGTCCTCGCCGTGATCAAAGGTGAGGACGATGGCGAACTCGAGCTCGCCGCCGGGGGTGTAGCGGTCTGTGCGGGTCTCCCCCTCCGGATCCGGGAAGGGGGAGAGCCGGTACTCCGCGTATCTGCGGTGGAAGGGATTCTTCTGTTCCTTCCAGGTGCGTCCTTCCACGCCCAGTTCGGTCGCCAGCTCAGTGAGCAGCAGATAGGAATGGGTGCGGAGGGTCTCCTGGAGTTCACCGGCCCTGCTGTCCTGCCGCCGCCACCGTTCCGCCAGCTGGTCGTAGCGGTTCATGAAGGCCCAGTTCACTTTCTTACTTTATCGGCAGCGTTCCCCGTGAGGAAGGCTGCACATACCGCCTCTCCCTGCGGGGACTGGGATCCTCGCGGGTCGGGGGCCGCTGAGAGGAAGCTGCGACACAGCGTCAGCCCAGATGGGCATGAGCGGGATCTTGGTCTAGTCTTAAGCACCAATGAGCCGATAGCTATGGATCCTGTGAGTCCCGTGGCGCAGCTGGCGGTCGCTGCCATCAGCGGAGCTGCCTTCCTGATCTCGATGGCCGTGATGCCCTTTCCCGAGGCCAGCTCGGATTCCGCCAAAGAAATGTCCCTGCACCCTCAGTCCACGATCACGACCGTCACCCCCCTCATCGGCGACTTCTCCCGGGGCCGGAATAGCCCACCCGGCTGAGCGCGCTTTTCTGCTCGCTCTGCTCTCTTCTTCACTTGCAGGCCAGGGTTGCTCGATGCTGAAGAGCCATCAGCGCCGCTTTCCCAGCCATGCCCCAGTTCTGGAGACCTGATCCATCCTGTCTGATTCTGGCTCACCGCCTTCCCTGAAGGCCCCTATCTTCCGAGCGTGTCCACCGCCCGCTGTGGGTGCACGCTTCTGTTGACAGTCGGTGGCCGGGCTGTTCGGTCTGCGCCGATGGCGGTTTCTTCCCTGCACCTCCACCGGGGGCTCGAGGCAGGATGTCAGTCCAAAGAAACGACCCCCAGGCAGGTTTTCTCCGCGGGTGCCCGCACGGCTCGGCCCTGGTCGGCACGTCGGGGTCGAGAGGCACTCTGTCGTGGAGGCCGTGCATCCGTTCAGCCCGGGGCTGGCGCAGCATGGAGGTTGACGCCGGTTGGAGAAGTCGCCATGCCGAATGCCCTGGCCGAAAGGCTCAGCGCCTGGGGTTTCTCCTGGGCGGGCCTGCGCGACAACCGCCATGGGGAATGGTGGTTGATCGCCCAGATGACACTGATCGCGGCCCATCTGCTCCCCGCCATCCCCGCCCCCTTGTCTCTGGGTCTGCACTGGCCTCTGTCCGTGCGGATCGTGGGCCTGGCGGTCTTCGGCGTGGGCCTGCTGCTGGCGGGGCAGGGGGCACTCAACCTGGGCGCCAGCCTCACCCCCCTGCCCGAACCCATGCCCGGGGCCGAACTGGTGACCAGCGGCGCCTATGGCCGCTGCCGCCACCCGCTCTACCAGGCGCTGATCCTCTGCTCTCTCGGGGTCACCATCGCCCTGGGCAGCCTCCTGCATCTGGGCCTGCTGCTGGGGCTGGCCTACGTCCTGGGCCGCAAGGCGCGCCGGGAGGAAGCCCGTCTCTGCCTCATCCATCCGGACTACGGCCTCTATCGCAGCAGCACCCCCGCCATCCTGCCCGGCCTGCCCTGGCTCGACTGGCGTTCTGGCTGAGGCCGTGCCGACGACGGCCGGGCCCGCTCTGTCCCTGGCTCCGGTACGTGAAGCTGCGTGGAATTCGTGCCAGCCAGCCTCCAGGCCTTCCTAGAGATGAGGAGAGATTTCCTGGAGCGCGATATGGCCCATCCCTATCCCCGGACAGGCGGAAGCGGCCACCTGGCTCGCCATGACGGCATGGAAGTCGGCCACCGCTCCGATCCCTACCGGGAAGAGGGCAAGGTGGCGGAGCCCAGCGTCTGTCCCGACTGCGGCGCCAGTGTGCATGGAGGCCGGTGGACCTGGCAGCCGGCGTCGCCGGGGGCGGCGTCACACCGCTGCCCTGCCTGCCGGCGGATCCAGGACCGGATGCCGGCCGGAGAACTCACCCTGGAGGGGCCATTTCTGGCGGCCCATGAAGAGGAAATCCTCCAGCTCCTCGATCACACGGAAACGCGCATTCGCCAGGAGCACCCCCTCGAGCGCCAGATGGCGATGCAGAGGGACGCCGACCAAGGCCGGACGGTGGTCAGCTTCACCGGCGCCCATGTCACCCATGGGGTGGCCGAGGCCCTCCTGGCGGCCTTTGCCGGGGAGATGCAGGCCGCCTGGCCGGAGGGGGGCGCCCCGATGCGCATCCGCTGGAGCCGCTGAAGCCGCGGGCCGCTGAAAATCCCGGTGGCCATCAGACTCAACCCAAGCTGTATCGGTCCATGGTCCCTCCTTCGCTCCGACGCTTCCTGCTGGCCTTCTGCAGCGCCTGGCTGGGGCTGGCCCTGCTGATGCTGGGCCCGGGAGCGGCCGCGGCGGCCTACACCCTGCCGCCGCTGCCCTACCCGGCCGAAGCCCTGGCTCCCGCGATCGATGCCACCACGATGACGATCCACCACGATCGTCACCATGGCGCCTATGTGGCCAATCTCAACGCCCAGATCCCGGCCCATCCTGAACTGGAGACCCTTTCCCTGGACGACCTGCAGGGACGGATCTCCCGGTACCCCGCCGCGGTGCGCAACAACGGCGGCGGCCACTACAACCATTCCCTCTTCTGGAGCGTGATGGCCCCCCCCGGCCAGGGCGGCGCCCCATCGCCGGAGCTGGAGGCGGCGATCACCGGGGCCTTCGGCTCGCCGGAAGCTCTGCGGGAGCAGTTCGCCCAGGCGGCGGCCGGTCGCTTCGGTTCGGGCTGGGCCTGGCTGATCCGCCGGCCAGACGGGACCCTGGCCATCACCAGTACGGCCAACCAGGACAACCCCCTGATGGACCTCCCGGCCATCGAGCGGGGCACCCCGTTGCTGGGGCTGGACGTCTGGGAGCACGCGTATTACCTCAACTACCAGAACCGCCGGCCGGATTACATCGCCGCCTGGTGGCCCCTGGTGAACTGGAATGCGGTGAACCGCCGTTTCGCTGAGGTCGGCGCCAGTGATTCCTGACAGCGGGCTTTGTCGGTAGCCGATGCGACGATCCACCGGGAAATCAGTCGCGAAAATTCACAATATTGTCGTGAATGTCATGGGCCTGTCCCGCACTGTGGAGCTGCTTCCCCTGGAACGCTCCCATCACGGTGATGCCGTCTTCTCCGCCCCCCGCAGCAGCGACGAAACCCTGATCGCCGAGATCGGCTGCGGCGACTCCTTCGAACTCTTCTGCCACCGCTTCCAGACCGATCAGTTGCTGGTGCTGCGGGGCGCGATTGATCTGGTGGTGCTGCAGAACCGTCAGCTCCGCCGCATTTCCCTCCGAGAGGACGAGGGCACCTGGGTGCGCATTCCCCCCGGGGTGCCCCACGGAGCCATCAACCGGGGCCGGATCACCGCCCTGGTGGTCAACGCCGTGTTGCGTCACGGGCCCACCGATCCCCGCGATTACCGGCCCCTGCCAGTGCCCACGGGTCTGCGGAGCCAGTGGCGCAGGCTTGCCCTGGCCTGATCGTCGGGTTGTTGCTGATCCGATCAGGAGCCTATCCGCCATTGCCCGCCTGGCCTACCCCCAGACGGGGGCATGGCTTCGACCTCCTGTCGGGAGGAGTGGCGATCCTGCAGGGTGGAGGGGAAACGGGTGAACGACATGGCAGATCTTCCCTATCTGGTGGCTCTGGCGCTGGTGGACCAGGAGGGCCGTCGAGCCCTTCCCCTGAACGGCAAGTCCCTGGCAGCGGCGGCGGCTGATCGCGAGGATCCGGGCGACGATGGCCGCTCCCTGGCCCTGGAGCTGCTGCTGCGTCTCTGGCAGCGCAGCGAGGAGGGAGCCCTGCGGCGTGCGGCCGCAGACGCGAGCCTTCTGCTGGTGGAACTGCCGCAGGAGCTGATGCAGGAGCGGCTGCCCGTGTTGAAAGCGGCCTGGCTGGCCGGCGGCGATACCCAGGCGTTCCTGAAGGGCCTCGGCTCTCTGGCCCTCCGCGGCTGGGCGGTGACGATCACTCGCTATGAGCCCGTGAGATTCACGCCCTGGCCCTGATCGGCACGGGTCAGTTGTATTCGCCGGGGATGTCCTGCTTGGTCACCTTCACCCGACCCACTTTCTGGCCGGAGAGACGCAGCAATTCATCACCGGAAAAGGAGTAGCCCCGGCCGCCGGCGATCAAGGCCACATCGTCGGCGGTGGCGGCGGCCAGCACCTCAACCCGCAGAGCCTGGTCGTCCTGCATCCTGGCCAGGAAGGCGCGCACCTGATCGAGACTCATCGGTCGCCCTCGGCTTCGGGGTCGACCTCACGGAGCCGTTGAAGGATCAGGGCGACGTCATGTTCGTTCAGCTCACCGTTGCTGCGCCACTTGAGACAGGTGCGCCCCATGCAGTTCTGCTCCTGCTTCGTCTCGATCCTGATCGCGCTGATCGTGCGGGCCATGGTGCCCTCCCCTCGGCATGGGCCAAGCCTAGGAAGAGCCGGATTCCGGCCCCCCTCCCGCCAGGGGGTGGTTGCCCGCATCGGCAGAAACACCCAGTGGGCCCGGTTCCGTTCATGGCCAGACTGGGGTGAGTCAAAGGAGAGATCATGGCCCTCGCCAACGAAGCCTGTCTCCCCTGCCGGGAGGGGGCGCCCACCCTCACCGAGCAGGAGCTGGCCGAAATGATGGGAGAACTGCCCGGCTGGGCGGTGATCGATCACCACCATCTGCGCAAGGGCTGGCGGTTCGAGGATTTCCGCTCGGCCCTCGACTGGGTGAACCGGGCCGGGGCCATCTGCGAGGAACAGGGCCACCATGCCGAGTTCAGCCTCGGCTGGGGCCACGCCGAAGCGGTGATCTTCACCCACAAGGTGGACGGGCTCACCCGCGCCGACGCGGTCCTGGCCGCCCGGCTTGAGGCCATGGAGCCGAAGAATCCCTACGGGGCCTTCGTCACCGACCGCTGAAGCATCGCTCAGGAGGCGCCGGTCTCCTTGCCTCCCCGGAGAGCCCTGGTGATCTGTTTCTCCAGCTCCAGGTAGGCGACGAAGGCCAGGCTCACCCCCCCGCAGACGGCCAGTTCGATGCCGGCCAGGGGGGAGATGCCGAAGAACCGGGCCATCGGCCTCAGGTAGAGGAGCGTGAGCTGGAGGGCCGTGGAGCCCAGCACGGCGCCCAGCAGCCAGGGGTTCGCCAGGACGGGGGTGCGCCACAGGGGCCGGTCGCTGCCGGCCGAGAGGGCATGGCCCAGCTGGGCCAGGCAGAGGGTGGTGAAGGCCATCGTCTGCCAGGGCCACCCCAGGCGGGAAGCCACCACCATCAGGGCCACCACAAGGGCTCCGAAGACCACGCCGATGCGCAGGATGGCGCTGCCCAGGCCCCGGGCGAAGATCGATTCACCAGGTTCGATCGGCGGCCGCCGCATCAGGTCCTCTTCCGGTGGCCCGAGGGCCAGGGCCAGGGCCGGCAGGCCGTCGGTCACCAGGTTGATCCAGAGGATCTGCAGGGGCGTCAGGGCCAGCCCCAGCAGGGGGGCCGAGCCGATGGTGATCAGTTCGCCCAGGTTGCAGCCCAGGATGAAGCGCACGAAGCGGCGGATGTTGGCGTACACCTGGCGACCCTCCTCCACGGCGCTGACGATCGAGGCGAAGTTGTCGTCCAGCAGCACCACATCGGCCGCTTCCCGGCTCACGTCCGAGCCGCTGATGCCCATGGCCACGCCGATCTGGGCCTGGCGCAGGGCCGGGGCGTCGTTGACCCCGTCGCCGGTCATGGCCACCACCGCGCCGGTCGCCTGCAACGCCCGCACGATGCGGAGCTTCTGCTCCGGCACCACCCGGGCGAAGACGCTGCTCCGCTGCACCAACGCCTGCAGGGCCCCGTCGTCGAGGGCCTCCAGCTGCGGGCCCAGCACCACGTCGGCTCCGGGCGGCGCCAGGCCGATGCGTTCGCTGATGGAGAGGGCCGTGAGGGGATGGTCGCCGGTGATCATCAACGGCCGGATCCCCGCGTCATGGCAGCGGGCCACGGCGCCCGGCACCTCCGGCCGGGGCGGATCGAGCTGGGCCATCAGCCCGAGCAGCACCAGGCGCTCCAGGCCAGCCTCCGCTCCGCCGAGCGGGTCCGGCTGGCGCCGGCCGCAGGCAAAGGCGAGCACCCGCAGGCCGCCCGCCGCCAGCCCACGGGCCTGGGTCAGCCACCACTGCCGCTGGTCCGGTTCGAGGGCCCGCAGTCCCTTCCCGTCCAGCCAGCGGTCGCAGTGCTCCAGCACCGCCTCCGGAGCTCCCTTGACGACCAGGGTGAGGTCGCCGGCGGCAGGGTCCCGCCGTGGAGCGGGCCGCCATCAGACGTCGTCGGGGTCACTCACCCAGACCGCCATCAGCTGACGCTCGGCGCGAAAGGGCAGATCCGCCATCCGCGGGTACCGCTCCCGCAGAGCGCGGCTGTCCAGGCCCGCCCTGGCGGCCGCCACCAGCAGGGCCACCTCGGTGGGATCGCCCATCGCGCCGCCGTTCCGGGGTTCGGCGTCGTTGCAGAGCACCCCGGCCTGCAGCAGCAGAGCCAGCTGGCCTGGGCCGCTCCCTGCCACGGCCCCCGGCGGCGGCTCCAGCTCCCGCAGCTGGAGCCGCCCGGAGGCAAGGCCGCCGGTTCCGGGTGGCTCGCTCGCCGCGGCTCCATCGTGCGTGGGGTCCAGATGCAGGGCCTGGGTGCCGCAGCGCAGCTCCTGCACCACCTGCCGGTTCAGGGTGAGGGTGCCGGTCTTGTCGGTGCAGATCACGGTGATCGCGCCCAGTGCCTCCACCGCCGGCAGGCGCCGGATCAGAGCCGACCTGCGCACCATCCGCTGGGTGCCGATGGCGAGGCTGACGGTGATCACCGCCGGCAGCCCCTCCGGCACGATCGCCACGGCAGTGGAGAGGGCGAGCTCCAGCAGGCTCAGGGGCGGGCGGCCCAGCAGCCATCCCCCCAGCACCACCGCCGCCACCAGTGCCAGGGCCCAGGCCACCAGCCGGCTGGAGAGGTCCGCCAGCCGCTTCTGCAACGGGGTCGCCTCCGGCCGGGCGGTGTGGATCAGGGTGGCGATCCCCCCCAGCACGGTGGCCATGCCCGTGGCGGTCACCACGGCCGTCCCCCGGCCCCGCACCACCTCGGTGCCGAGAAACAGGCAGTTGCGGCGCTCCACCACCGGCGTCTCCACCGCCAGGGGCGGTTCGGGGCGTTTGCTCACCGTCTCGGCCTCGCCGGTGAGGGCCGCCTCCTGCACCCCCAGCTCGCTGGCCTCCAGCAGGCGGGCGTCGGCGGGCACCCGGTCGCCGGCCTCCAGCCGGATCAGGTCGCCGGGGACCAGCTGTTCGCTGGGCAGCCGTTGCCAGGAGCCGTCGCGGCGCACCCGCGCCAGGGGCTGGGCCAGGCTCAGCAGGCTGCGCAGGGCCAGCTGGGCCCGGCTCTCCTGCAGGTACCCCAGCAGGGCCGTGAGCGCCACGATCATCAGGATGGCGATCGCATCCTTGGGAAAGGCGTGGTCCACCACCGCCAGCCCGGCGGACACCGCCGCCACCGCCAGAAGCAGGATCAGCATCACATTGCTGAACTGCTCCAGCAGGATCCGCCAGCGGCCCGGGCCCTCCGGCAGGGCCAGGCGGTTGGCCCCCCCGGCGCCCAGGCGCTCGGCCGCCACGGCCTCGCTGAGCCCATCGTCGCCGACCTCGAGTCGCAGCAGGCATTCCGGCCCCGTGAGGGCCTGCCAGGCGGTGACCTCGGGAGGGTTCATGGGCTGCCACCCGATGGCGGCTGAACCTTAGGTGGCGATGGCGATCTGGAGTCGGGCCACGCTGCCTGAGCGCCAAGCCCGCAAGAGTGCCAGGCCCATTCCGGCGGGAGAAAGTACTCCGTGCCGGTGCAGCTCCGGGAGCAGCCGATTGCCGCCATCGCCGTGGCCCAAGACCTCACGCTGGCGACCTGGCTGGAGCATCCAGGCCTGAGGCGACAAGCCGATTTCTCCGTAACGAGGCTGCACAGTCAACGACCCGAGCAACCGACGCTTCTGGGTATGGAACACGATCACCCCGCTTCGCGTGCCTGAGGTGCTGCAGACCGTGATGACGGGCAGGTCGGAAGAAAAAGAAAACCAGGCAGCCAGGGCGAGGCCCGTGGCGCAGTCTTCCAGGGTTGTGCGGATCGGCGGGGAGCAACCTGGCATCGGCCTGGTGCTCAGGGGGTGCCGATCACTGGAGCGGGTCTGGACCCTTCGTGCACTCCCGCTGGAATCCCTTCCAACGGCTCTGACGGTGAAGGGTGCTGGGGGGAGGAGACAGCAGGGGCGAACGCCGATGTTGGTGTTGACGTTGTCCGGGTGGTTGCTGTTCCGGAACGCGGCGCGGCAGTTGTGCGGATCGTTGAACCAGGAGCCGCCGCGCAGCAGCTGGGCGACCCGCCCTCGGGATCAGGGTAGGGCACCCATGCGGCAGGCCGGCAGAAGGGGTAGGTCGCAAACAGGCGGCGGCGCAGGCGGCAGGTATGGCCATGGGCGAGGTGGGCATTCCAGCTGAGCGTTCTGGCGCGGGCTGACTCAGGCGAGAGGCGCCCGGCAGCCAGGCCCCACGCTGCAACGACCGCAGCCGCAGGCGGATCCTGCAGCAGGTTGTGGTTGCGCACCCGGATGCGGCCGCGGCAACACGTGGAACCCCACGAAGCTGGCGCCCGCGGCAGCGGCGGAGCTGGCTCTTGCTCGGGTGCAGCCGCAGGCGCAAGGCCGCCAGGTCGGCTTCGATGCGCTTGCCGGGCGCTGACGCAGATCGGCTCCGGTGCCGATCGGCGAACAGGGCCATGTCATCGACGTAGCGCAGGTAGGCCCGATGCCGGGCAGGGCGCGCATGGCGTGGTCGAGAGCGATCGAGGTGGAGGTTGGCCAGGAACTGGCTGGTGAGGTTGCCGATCGGCAGGCCACGGGGGCGCTCCAGGGGGGTGAGCAGGGTGTCGCCGGGAAAGCCATCGATCGCAGGGCCAGCGCTGGCGCCATTGGCCAGGATCTGATCGAGCAGACGCAGAGGGTGCCGGGGCAGGCGATGCGCTCGGCCAGCTGGGCGCCTCAGGATGCGGTGATCGATGCTGGGGAAGTAGAGGCGGATGTCGGCCTGCAGCACCCAGCGATGGTCGGCGGCAGGCGCTCGCAAAGCGGCGCAGGGCACGGTGGCTGCCGTAGCCCTTGCGGTTGGCATAGCTGCTGGGAAGGAAATGGCGCTCCAGCGGCGGCACGATCACGGCGCAGAGGGCGTGGTGCACCACCCGATCGCGATAGGGGGCGGCGCTCGATCAGCCGTGGTTTGGGATCGCGAGATCCAGGAACTGGCGGTAGGGACCGGGGGCGTAGGTGAAGCCGCGCAGCTCGTGCTGGAGCTGGAAGAGGTTCGGCCTCCAGCTGGGCGTCAAAGGCGAGCACATCCGGCCGGTAGCGCTTGCCCTCGCTGGGCCTGGCGGGAGGCGGCCAGGAGGTTGGAGAAGGCCGTGATGCGGGGATAGAGATCGCGCGAGGGGGCTTGGCCATCAGGAGGCCTCAGGCGGGCCGCTGCTGGCCGAGCCAGCCGCTGCTGGCTGATCCGGCCGAGTGGCGGCCCACCTCTCGAGCAGGCGGGCCACGTGCTCGTAGCGCGCGATCATCGATCAGCTGGAAGTCCTGCAGCAGGCGGGTCTGCAGCTGGAGCAGATCGAGGCGGGCGGGGAGGGGTTCGAGCAGCGGCCAGCTTGGCGCTGGCGTAGCGGGCGGCCACCAGGCCCTCCAGCAGGTCGTAGAGGCCGCTGCACCAGCCGATCGCCCAGGCCGAAACGGTGATCGCGGGGCAGGCGATTGAGCAGGGGCACGAACCAGCGGATCAGATCGATGGTGGCCTGGATGATCGGCAGTTCGGCGCGGCTGGGGGGAGGCAAGGGATCGAGGGGCGGCAGCACCGAGCCTGGCTCAGCCAGAGGGAACAGCGGATCGTTCAGAAAAATCGAGCGCCTGACGGCGCCACCCGCAAGCCGAACGGCCCAACAGCCAGGGCTGAGCCAACAGCCCAAGGGCTGAGGGACCAAGGGCCTCAAGGACCAAGAAGGGATCCTGGGGGGAGGAGACAGCAGGGGCGAACGCCGATGCCGGAGTTGACGATGGCCGGGTGACTGCTGTACCGGAACGGCGGCGCGGCAGCCGTGCGGATCGCTGAACCAGGAGCCGCCGCGCAGCAGCCTGTAGTCCTGGCCCTGGAGGCGCCTCCAGAGCCGGATCCAGTCTCCTCCCAGGGCTGGCCATCGCTGGGCCAGCCCGCGCCCTCGGGTCGGGATGCCACTGGTCGCCGCACCACTCGAACAGCTGGCCGTGCATCTCCGCCAGGCCCCAGCGGTTCACCAGGCCAAGGGAGCCGATCGGCAGCGGGCCGCTGCGGATAGGTCTCGTTCCTGCGGCCCGGTCCATAGGTGTAAGTGGCGTCGTAGTTCGCCCAGCTCGGATCCAGCGTGTCGCCGAAGTGGAAGGGTGTCTCGCTCCTCGCCCGACAGGCCGCCTCCCACTCGCCCTCACCCGGCAGCGGCAGCTCCGGCGCCTGCCCGGAGAACCCCTGCTCAGCGCCATTGACCCGCCAGCCAGACGGTTCAGACGCTCCAGCCATTGCTGGCAGTCGTTCCAGCTCACGATGTCCACCGGCAGGCAGCCCGGTTGGGCGAGGGGCTCCCAGAGACCCTTCGCTTCGTAGGTGCCCGGCGCTGTCTTCAGGCCTGGCTCCAGGCTGGCCACCGCTGCCCACTGGGCCTGGGTGATCGGGAAGCGGGCCATCGCAAAAGGCGCCAGCCGCACCGTGCGCTGGGGTTCCACGTTCAGCTCCTTGCTTCCTGGCGTCCAGTTGTAGCACTCCAGTTTGCCCGCCTTCTCGCCTCCGGTGAGCCGATCGGGTACTCGCCGCCCGGCACCACCACCATCTCCAGCTGCTGCCCCTCGCGGCAGCGGCAGCCGCCACACCTGAACCGTCTCCAGCACCTCGGTGCGCACCTTCAGCGCCTTGCTCTGTCGGCTTGTAGCGCGCGGTGAGGGTGAGCATCGGCACCACACGGCCGGGCTCCTGGCCCAGAACCGGCAGACTCCGCGCCGCCCGCAACTGCAGGCCGCGCGCCGCACCCTGGAGCACGGGAAGCACCGCGTCGATCCGCTTCCAGTCCCGTTCGTCCTGCAGCGTCTCACCCCGCAGGAGGTTCTCCAGAGCGCTGGTAGATCTCCGCATTCCGCTCAGCCGGCACCTGGCACAGCCCCAGCGCTTCGGCTGCCGCGCGGCGCAGCGCCACCGGCTGCTCGCCATCACCCGCCATCTGCAGCAACACCATGGCCGCTTCCCCGCCGCCGATTCCCCCCAGGGCCACCGCAGCGGAGGATCTCACCTCAAGCTCCTGCCCCGGATTGGTCAGAACCCGTGCCAGGGTGTCCACCGCGGCTCGTGCCGCAGATCCCCGCTTCAGGAGCTGCTCGATCGCAGCCAGCCGCACATCCTGCTCCGGCTCGGAGAGGTCGTCGATCAGGCGCCGGATCCGGCGCGCTTCCCGTTCCCGGTCGCGTTGCTCTCGATCGATTCCCGCGCATTCCGAGAGCCGCTCCAGCGCCGCCGGCGGTACGGCGAACCCACCGGATTCCCCGTCCTGTTCGCAGCAGTCGAGCAGCGCCCGCAGAAAGCCCCGCATCAAGGACAAGCCTTCGCTGCCAGGCCTCGGGAGACGATCGAGAAAGCCATTCCAGCTCGCATCAGGATCGTCAGCTCTTCCCCCCAGCTCCTGCAGCCACCACATCGCAGCCAGATAATCCGCCAGTGGATCCAGTTGCAGCCGGTCCGTCGGCAATCCCGCCCCGATCGGCGACTCCACCAGCCGCAACCGATCCCGGAGGTAAGCAAAAAGGGTGTCGTTTCGAATCGGTTCAGCGGACTGGTCCATTTCAGCAATGGCCTGATCCAACACCACAAGCACCCGCTCCCTTGCCACCGCATGCGGGCGGAATTGCCTGCCAAGGCTTTCCATGGCCAGCCACTGCAGGCTGCGCCGCACGAGGGCCCCGTCAAGGCGATTGCCCTCCTCGATGGTGCGGTTGATCTGATCCACATAGGTGCGCATCAGCTGGGGCACCGAATCAGGCAGCAGACCTCCACCTTCACGGCGCTCGGCGATCACGGTATCGATATAGAGCTTGGCCAGCAGTACCGTGATTTCCCGTTTCTCATCCACGATCCCTTCAGTGATCCGCCGCAGCCGCTCCTGGGCGCGCTGGAGCATGTCGTCATCCCAGAATTCTTCCTGCTCAGCTTCCTGCCTCTTCTTTTCACGCAGATAGTCATGAAAGAAGGCCTGGAGCCGATTCGATTCGAGCCGCTGAGGTGTTACGACAGTCATCGGCAATCCCTGAAAGTTTTCCTCTCGTCGGGAGGTGACGATCACCCATCCCACTGGAAAGTTGTCACGGGTGGGATTGAGCAGACTCCGGCTTTCATCACTGAGCTCAGAGTAATGATCCACGATCAGCAATAATCGGCGCCGAGCCAGCAGCGCCTTTACCATCGCTTCACTCAGTGGTTCCCCCGCCGCCCCGCCTGCACCGTCATCGGTGAGGTCGACGAGGATGCGATTGATCCGGCTCAGAGGTGTTTCACCCTCGTTGAGATCCGCTTCGATCAGCACCGGCACCACGGGATGGTCGACCACCTTCTTCTCCATCCCCCAGCGGCCGATCGCGATGGCCAGGCTCGTCTTGCCGGCCCCACCTTCAGCGGTGATCAGGGTCAAGCGTCGGGTGCTCAGAGTCTCGCGGTAGGTCTCTGGAGTCAGCTCTTTGAGCAACTTGTCTCCCAGGCGTACCGGCAAGGGGATGAAGACCCGCCGCTGTTCCACCGTGGCGAGGGCCTCGAAGCGTGCGCGGATCCGATCGCTGCGCGCCTCGATCCAGGCATCCAACACCCTTGGGCGATATTTCAGCCAGCGGGCCAGGGGTGCCCCGAGTTTCACCTCCTTCAGAGCGGGTACTCCCGTGAAGGAAAGGCTAATCCCGTCATCGGGAATCACCAGCAGCGATCGAGGTCGTCGCCACAGCAACAGCCCGTAGGCGCCTCCTGCCGCCAGGAGCAGAATGCCACCAGGCACCAGCAACTTCGAAGCGAAAGTCTCCTGCTTCTTGTTGGTGTTGCTCTGGGTTGACGGTGGGGCCGCACCTGGGGCCGCGGCCATCAGGAGAGTGGCTGGCGAAGGATCCCGGTCCGCTGGAGCCGAAGTCCCCGCTGATCGTGAGGTGACCTTGCTGGGCTGGTCTCTGAGGCTTGGTTCAGCCCGGCTGATGGAGCCCGCAGAAACCCCAGCCACCACCGCGGCTCCCAGCAGGAGATCAGCAGCGAGGCGCTGCCAGACCCTGTGTTGCTGAGGTTGGAAGTTAACCGCCATCGCGTCATGCGAACCACAGTCCATGCCCCAGGGCACTGAATGTAGGTGGACCTGCCATCAAGTGCCGCAACACCAGCGGAATCGGAATTTCGCCAGCAACGCTCATCCCGATCTGTGGCGTGCCTCACCGCCCATCCATGGCGATCAGCCCCCATGGCCATGAGCGGCACACCTTGCCGGTCGGCCGACATGGCAAGCCGCTCAGGAAGGTTCGCCTCATGCCCAGGGCTCGTACCCATGCGCTGGCCCGCAAGCTGATGGGCTGCTTCGGAACCGCGGTGACGGTGCTCTGAGGTTGGCCTGCTTGAGGCCTCTGCTTCCCGAAATCCAGCTTGGGCCTGATCGTATTATTGGCGTATTACTCCTGGGAGCTGAGCATGCGCACGATCAGCGTCCGCCTCGATGACAGCAGCGAGGCCAAGCTCGACAACCTCTGCCAAGCCCTCGGGCTCAGCCAGAGCGACGTGGTGAAAGCCGGCCTGGATCTACTCCAGAACCAGTTTGCCAGTCCGGCTGCCCTGGCCGAGCGGCTGGGCCTGGTGGGCGGCTTCGCCAGCGGCGGCGAGCAAGAAACCACCAGCCATGCGCGTGACCATTCCGGGAGGCTGCGCGACAAGCTCCGCCGGCAACATGGGGATCAACGGCAGGGCGAGATTCCAACGTGAGCCGGCTCAACTTGCACGGCGCCACCTTGGTGGACACCGGTCCGCTGGTGGCCTGGTTCGACCGCTCAGATCAGGATCATCGGACTTGTGCGGCCTTCTTTTCTACCCATTCGGGTGTTCTGGTGTCCACCTGGCCCGTGCTGACAGAGGTCTGTCATCTGGTGCCACCTGAGGTCGCCCCACGTTTTCTGGAATGGATTCAGCTTGGTGGACTTCTGCTACAGGATCTACCCCCTGGGGCTCTCGCTTCAATCGGCTCCTGGATGGGCCGCTACGCGGATCTACCGATGGACCTTGCCGATGCCTCGTTGCTCTGGGTTGCGCATCAGAGCGGACTTCGCCGCATCGTGACCCTGGATCGGCGCGATTTCGGCATCTATCGGCTACCCGGCGGGGAAAGCCTCAGCAATGCCCTCGATGAACTCCACTGACGAGGGAGTGACCTCTGACTCCGGCCTCCGCATGGGTCATGCCTCGATCACTCCTGCGCGGTTGAAAAGGGATCGCCAGCCGCCCAGATCCATCGCCCACCCTCAGCCCTGGCGCCCTCGCCGCCGCCGCCTGCAAGGCCGGGCTGGAGCGGAGGGCGACCCTGCGGCACCTGGTCGGATCGATGCGCTCAGGGTAAGGACTCGCCAAAACAAAGCCCGGAGCGTGAGCTCCGGGCGTCTGTCTGCTCAGCCGTGGTGCCTTCCTGAAAGGAAGGGCGCAGCTGCGCGGTCGAAAGATCGTCAGATCTGTGTTGGGTTCTTCGGTTGTTGTGAGGCGGAGCTGCCGGCGCTGGCACCTGGGGCCATGGGTCCAGGGGGACGTTCCGTTGGGTCCGGGGCACCTCAGGCTGGGCCTTCAGCCGAGCCTTCACCGATGCAGTGGACGGCGACGTTGCGACACGCCAGGAACATCAGAGATCCGTCGAGAGTGTTGGAGCAGGGGCCGGATCGTCAGCGCGCTCCTGACGGCTGCTCAGGTGGGTCGTCATCCATGGACTGGAGCCTCCCGTGCGTCGTTGGTGTCACCATCGGATGCCTCGCCGAGACCCGCAAGGGGGCAACAGGGAGACGTCATGGCTCTTGACCTTCCGAGACAGGCGTTCATCAAGCTCCATGTCAGGTCCGGAACAGGCGGCCGTGGGGCTCGGAGGGATTCCCTGTCCGCGCCGCGGTTCCTGACGTGGAACCGCTTCTGCGGTGGCAGCGTTGCGGGGCCTCTCTGATGCTCTTTGCAGCAGAACTGTCGGCTGATGCAGAGACGTGTGAAGGGCGCTCGATGGGGCTGCAGAGGTGCCATTACAGATGCTTTCGTGTTCGTTGACACCTATGGGCCGCCAGGGAAAGAGTGGTCCTGTCGGCGGTCTTCTCCGGCAGGGCTGAGGAAGGATGAAGGCACTGCGCGATCGGTTCAGGACCAGAAGCCGAAGTGTGCGAACGATCGGTCGCTGGATCCTGCTGTTTGTGGTCTCCCTTGGAGCGGTCTACCTGTTCAAGGGCTGGCCACTGATCTTCATCGCCGTTGTTGGTGTCCTGGTGCTTCTCAGAACCATCGACAGGCTTCCCTATATCGGTTCGAAATGGAAATGGTTGTTTGGGGAAAAGACGCTATGGGAATGGCTGCAGCTGGTGTTCGTGCCGCTGGTGCTGGCGGCGGTCGGGCTTCAGCTTTCCTCCTACTTCACACGACGTCAGAGTGACAACAATATCCAGCAGATCCGCTTTGAAGCCACAGAACGCTACCTGAAGATGTTCACCGAGAGTGATATTCTCTCGGGTGTGCGGAGACGGCCGCTTGACGAGAAGGCTGCTGCCAAGGGAAAACCCTATCCCGCAGCGGCAGAATGGTCCAGGGAGCCCTGTTCTCCCATCCCTTCCGAGAAGGGGGTGCTGCTGAGTAATTTCACCCGCGCAACCCTGAATCAGCTTTCGGCGCTCAGCCCATCGGCTTCAACCCCTCAGCCCCAGAAGAAGATCATTCTCGAGTATCTTCATCGCATCGGTGCGATCACGCACGATTCCCATTCGATCAACACGAAGTTCTTTGATCTGCAGTCGGCCGATCTCTATCAGGCCCGATTGCCCCTGGCCTGTCTTGATTCCGTCAGTTTCGCCGACAGCGCAGGCTCGCAACGATCCCGTTCCGATCTGCGCTTCGCTGACCTCACCGGCGCTGACCTCAGGGGCACAAATCTGGCCAAGGCCAATCTGCGCTATGCCAAGCTCATGGGGGCACGACTTGATGGCTGGGCCAGCCTTGCGCGAGCGGACTTACGTGGTGCGGACCTCAGCGATGCCATCGTCGACACAGCAAACGATCACTGACGGGGCGATTTACAATACCAAGGAAATCGATGTGCATGGCGTCCACAGAAACTGGCTGACCAGATTCATCTGCTTTGAAGCAGAAGCTGTTCTCAATTCCGAGCGGTGGTGTCCCGATCCGAAGGACTATGAATCCATTCCACCCACGAAGTTCCCCGCAAGATTCTATGTCGATGGCAGACTGGACGAAGACCGGATCAGACGTTCTTTCGGGACCCAGTGCCTGAACAGTCACTGCGAGTACATGGTCTCCGATAAC
The DNA here is from genome assembly GCA_963772735.1 of uncultured cyanobacterium. Lineage (GTDB taxonomy): Bacteria > Cyanobacteriota > Cyanobacteriia > PCC-6307 > Cyanobiaceae > Cyanobium. Next base: position 137,693 of record CAVYYO010000008.1, read on the forward strand.
ACTGTGCCGAAGCTTGCCGGAGGCCGTTGAAAGCATGCAGCTTCGTATGAGGGCGCCGGTCCGATGCAAGCTCCGCCGCTCCCTGATGGCGGCGTGTGCCGCCGCCGCCTTCTTCCTTCGCGGCCCCGTCGGCATCGCGGCCGAGCTGGAGCCGGTCAGGGAGCAGGGGCTGCAGGAGCTCATCGAGGTGCTGGTCGCGGAGCACGGGTTCGACCGTGATCAGGTCACGCCCCTGCTGACAGACCTGCAGCCGGATCCGAAGGTGCTCCAGCTCATGGCGCCCCCTTCCCCCGAGCGCGCTGCGCCGGAGTCGTGGCAGGCCTATCGCGCCAACCATGTCTCCCCGATGCGGATTGCAGAGGGGCGAGACTTTCTGCGAAAACATCAAAAGACGCTCGCCCGGGCCGAGGCGACCTATGGAGTACCCGCTGCCATCATCACGGCGATTCTCGGGATAGAAACCAACTATGGCAGCTATACAGGCAATTTCAATACTCTGCGCTCGCTCTATACGCTTGCCTTGTTCCATCCGACACGATCCCAGGAGTTTCGCGATCATCTGATCGGTCTGTTCCTCCTGGCGCGCCAGCAGGGCGCCGCTGTGCGCTCCTATAAGGGTTCCTATGCCGGTGCCGTGGGGCTGCCTCAGTTCATGCCCAGCAGTTGGACGCGCCATGCGGTGGACTTCAACAATGATGGCCGAGTGGATCTGATCTCCAGCGATGAGGATGCGATCGGCAGCATTGCGGCCTATCTCAGATCCTTCGGCTGGGTCTCCGGAGACCCTGTGGCGCTCAGGATTCAATCCCTGGATCCGGTTCGTGCCCGTGCCTTCACCTCCAGTGAAGTCGGCCTCGAACCGCGTCTGGTCAACGACCAGCTCAGCTCGCTGGGTGTCACTCTCGCTGACGGAGACCTTCCACCTCAACCCGCCACCCTGATCGCCCTGACCACACCGGGCATGACGGCAGAGTACTGGCTTGGTTACAGGAACTTCTACGCGATCACCCGTTACAACCAGTCTTCCTTCTATGCCATGTCCGTGTTCCAGCTGGCTCAGTCGATTTCCCGGTAGCTCCGGGTCCGGCCCTTTCCCCGGAACCGACCTCTTTCAGCTCTTTGGCGCTGCCCCCTTCGGTGACATGGCTTCGGATGTTTCGCCCGGTGCGGCTACCACAGCGTCAGGGTGGGGGGTGAGATGTCCAGGCGCCAGAGCTGGCGGTGGCTGCGGAGCAGTTCCTGACCCACGATCGCCTCCACCCCGAGGGCCCGGAACACGGGGTTGGCGGTGACGATGGCCTGCACGGGCGTCCCGGGAGCCAGCCCTGGCAGGTGGGGGCCGAGCACCAGGGTGCGGCGGGCCGGCTGCAGACCGCAGGCGCCGGCCACCTGCAGGGGCCGGGCGGGAGCCAGCGCCGGGAGGGAGGTCGCCAGAGCGGGGGTGACGAACAGCCCCTCGGCGGCGGTATCCGCCAGGGCCGGCGTGGTGGCCGTCGAAGGAGTTGATGCGGACGGGCCGGGATCCAGCGCCAGCGACAGGAGCGGCACCCCCCGCCGCCAGCGCAGGGGAACCGTGGTGGGGCCGGGTCCGCTCGCCGGGCGCCGGGGCATGGCGTGCGATGCGGCCTGCTGGAGCGCCTGCGGGCCCAGGGCCAGGCGTCCGCCGTTGGGGTCGATCCAGAGCGGCAGCTGGCGCAGCTGCGGTGCCCCCAGCACCCCATCGACATCGCGCCGGCAGGCCTCCCACCGGCAGCACCAGCGCCTCGGCGCCGCTGAGGCGGAGACCTTCTCCGCGGGGCTCGTGGAGTCGGCCAGCTGCAGCGGCGGCAGCCGCAGGCGACGGGGCTTCAGGCCTCGGCAGCCCTCGCCGGCTCCGGCCAGTTCGAAGGAGCGGGGCGCCACCGGAGAGCTGCTCAGGCCGAGCCGTTCAGGCAGCGCCGGAGACACCAGTGTGGTGGAGGCCCCGGTGTCCACCAGCAGCCGCACCCTGGTGCCGCCCGGCACCACGAAGGTGAGCACCGGGGTGTCGCCGCCGTGCGCCCGCTCCAGCGGCACGAGCGCCGAGCCGGCCATCGTCCCGGCCTGCAGCGCGGGTCCGGTGAGCTGGATCAGCGCCGCGGCGCCGCAGGCCAGCAGCATGGACACGGCGCTTTCCGCTTCGCTATCAGGGAAGCCTGGCCCATCCCGGAGCCTGCCGCGGAGCGCTCCGGCGCAGGGGGTCAGGCCGCGTCCCGGCTCAGCACCTGGTGGATCGCCGAGACCCAGGCACCGCTGGCGTCGTAGCGGCGGATCAGGCGCTCCATCCGGCCAGGGGCCGGCAGCCAGCCCCCCTCCAGCTCGAACGCCTCGCGATGGCTCACCCGCTCCGGCAGACGGCAGAAGCCGCCATCGGGCTGCAGCCGCAGCCCCTCCAGTTCGGCACGGCCCAGCTCCAGGTGGCAGTCGGCATGGTCGGGCTCGGGCCAGTCGGCGCTGATGGTGGACTGCTGGCCGCTCCAGCGGCCGAGCAGCTGATCGGCGGCGGCCGGGGGACGCTCGGCGGCGCCGCTGCCGGCGCGGAACTCGCGGATCAGCACCAGTTGCTCGAAGCCGCCGGAGGTGTCGTAGAGCAGCACGAGCCGGTGGCGGCGGTCGGCGTGGATGAAGCCGAACTCGCCGCCGAACACGGTGTTCGGTGCCACCTGCAGCGACCCCTTGCTGAACGTCCCGGACGGGAAGAACACCACCTGCCGGCCCAGGCTGCGGTACTCCTGCTCGATGGCCCGGCTGGGCTCAACCGTCTCCGTCGCCGGTCCGCCGCCGGCCGCCATCGGCGTGGCCGCCGGCCAGCGGCGCAGGCCGAAGCGCACCAGCCGGTCATCGTCCTCGCTCGCCAGGGTGAGCACCGAAGGGGTGGACTCCCGCAGGCTCCCGTCGGCGCCGATTCCGGTGAAGGAGCCGCGCCACTCGCCGAGATTGCCCAGAAAGTTCTGCCACTGGCTGGTCATCGACGGTGGTCATGGGTGGGGCGATGGTAAGGAGCGCTACCGATTCGCCGCGTCGGTTGGCGCCCGGGGCCCCGCGGCGGAGCTCGTCTGGCCGCCATGGCCCCGACGGCTGCCGGTGCTGCAGGAGGCGCTCCAAGGGCCGGTGGGTCTGGTGAAGGCGGACCTGGATGGCTTCGGTCGTGGCGAGGAGCTGAACCGGGCGGCCCGCCTTAGCCTTGCCCGGCTGAGCAGGCGACCAGGGCATGGCTTCGGTGATCCGGCGTTCTGGCTGCAGGTCCCGGGGCCCTGGCGCTCCGGTCCCCTGGCGGGGGATCCCCCTGTGCCTCGCCGCCGTCGCCTGGGTGGCCGGGCCCGTGCGGGCCGAAACCATCGAGATCCAGCTGATCCAGCTCAACGACGTCTACGAGATCGCCCCCGCCACGGGGCCCGACGGGGGCAGGGGTGGGCTGGCGCGGGTGGCGACCCTGCGGCAACGCCTGAAGGCGCGCAACCCCCACACCTTCACGCTCCTGGCCGGTGATGTCCTGAGCCCTTCGGCCCTGGGCACGGCGGAGGTGAGAGGCGAGCGCCTGGCCGGCCGGCAGATGGTGGCGGTGCTGAACCGCATGGGCCTGGACATCGCCACCTTCGGCAACCATGAGTTCGATCTTTCCGAGCCGCAGTTCCTCGATCGGCTGCGGGAATCCACCTTCCGGTGGATCTCCAGCAATGTCACCGATGCGGACTCCAGGCCCTTCCCGGGGGTACCCACCTCCCGGCTGTTGAGCATCGAAGGGAAGCAGGAGGGACGGGTGAAGATCGGCGTTCTGGGCGTCACCCTCGACAGCAACCGTGCCCCTTACGTGCGCTACAGCGATGCGGTGACGGCCGCCCGCTCGGAGGCGAGCCGGTTGCGCTCGCAGGGGGCCGACGTGGTCATCGGCCTGACGCACCTGTCGCTGGCCGGGGATCAACGGCTGGCTGCTGAGGTGCCTGCGATCGACCTGATCCTGGGGGGACATGAGCACGAGAACGTGCAGCAGTGGCGCTTCCTGCCGCGCCCGCTTCGGGCGAAAACCTGCCTGGATCCCGGCACCCCCATCTTCAAGGCCGATGCCAATGCCCAGACGGTCTATGTCCACACCCTTCGCTACGACACCACCCGTCGCTGCCTGGGCATCGCCTCGGTGCTCCAGCCGATCACCGCCGCCCTTCCGCCTGACCCCGGCGTCCAGGCCGTGGTGGAGGCGTGGGAGCAGAAGGCTTTCGAGGCCTTCCGCGCCGAAGGCTTCGAGCCCACTGCCATCGTGGCCACCACCGCCGTTGCCCTGGATGGCAGGGAAGCACGGGTGCGCTCTGGCCCCACCGCCCTGACCGACGGGATCGCCGCCGCCATGCTGGCCGCGGTGGAGGGGGCCGATCTGGCCCTGTTCAACGCCGGCTCCATCCGCATCGATGATGTGATTCCCGTCGGGCCGATCCGCCAGTACGACGTGATCCGGGTGCTGCCCTTCGGTGGCCGGGTGATCGCGGTGGACATCACCGGGGCCCTGCTGGCCAGGGTGCTGGATCAGGGCCTGGCCAACAGGGGCTCGGGAGGATTTCTGCAGACGGCCCGGGTGACGCAAGACGCCGGCGGCTGGATGATCGGTGGCGACCCGCTGGAGCCAGATCGCACCTACCGGGTCGCGATCAATGATTTCCTGCTCACGGGCAAGGAATCGGGGTTGGCGTTCCTCACCTCCTCCCATCCTTCTGTCGAGCTGCTGGGTGATCGGGGAGAGATCCGCCTGAGGCTGATCAAGCACTGGAAGGGATCCCCCTGACGAAGCCCCCGGGAGCCTCACGGTGACGACTCCGGCCGCCCCGCCGTCACCGCGGGGGTTCCAGGCAGTCCCAGGCCTGAGTGGATTCCGGTGCAACAGGCCTTGCCCAGGTGGGTGCTCTGACAGGATCTGCCTGGATGCGAGCGAAACCTTGCCCCACCACGCCGACCGTCCCACCAGGACCTGCGCCTTCTGCGGCCGCCCCTTCCAGTGGCGCCGCAAGTGGAAGGATGTCTGGGAGGAGGTGCGTTACTGCTCCGCCCGCTGCCGCAGCGACGCCCGCAGGCCGGAGCATCGAAGCCGCTGAGCCGCCGATCGGGACAGGGTTGCAGCGCGAATCCTGAAGCGACCTCAAAGAAGCTTGTTCTGCTACATCAAGCGGCTGCAACGTGCGGACCGGATGGTAGGTTGAAGGGTCAGAAAAGGATTGATTCTTCGCGCCGGTCGTGACCGACCGACCGCTTCGGCAGAGGAGCCGCATCAGCCAAGAGAGCTTCTCTGCCCCACGAACCCCTCCAACCGCCTCTTCGCGGGAACGGATGGTCCGGTCCCCTGCTTCCTGATCAGGTGAGCAGGAGCGATCGGCTTTCCCGTTGCCATTGATTTTCCCGATGCGGTGATCGGGAGAGACGATCGTTTTCCACCCTTCCCTTTCGACACAGCCCAGAGCTCCGACCAGCCATGGAACAGATCACCGACGCAGGCCGCAGGGTCGCCAGCGACCTTGCCCGCGACTACGGCTTCAGCCAGGACGCCGTCATCCACATGATGCGGGCGATGCTGCGCGGCAGGGGGGGCATGGCCCAGTTCGATCATCCCGAGTTCGCCGGCTCAGGCCAGTGGATGCGCGGGGGGATGCTGATGATCGGGGACATGTTCAACCATTCCCTCAAGGCGCGGGTGGACGGGCTCTGCCAGGCGATCGCCCAGCGGCTCGGCAGCCTCCAGCTCCAGCCGGCCTCCGCAGGAAGCTTCCAGGCCCAGAGCAGCGGCGGCTGGGCGGCCGCGTCCTCGATGGCGCCGATGGGCCCGATGGGGGGCGCCACCGGGCCGTTGTTCGTGGCCGATCCCCGGGACACCTGGTGGCCGGCCGAGCTGGGCACTCCTTCTGCGGTGGGCTCCCAGAACGACATGAGCTACGCCTTCTTTCCCGCTGCGGGCCGGCTGGCGATTCAGTCGAACGGACAGGTGTCGGTGTACGACACCGGCCATCACCAGATCGCCGGCGTCTCCCAGCAGCAGGGTTCCGGCGGGGCGGTGGTGTTCGCCACCCCGGGGGGAACGGTGAGCCTCTCCAGCCTCACCTCGGTGGGCGGAGGGTGCCAGCAGCAGAGCGGCGGCGTCGGCAGTCAGCAACAGTCCAGCCATGGGGGCAGTCAGCAGCAGAGCAGCCCAGGAGGGATGGCCGCGATGGGGATGCAACCCATGCAACCGATGCAGCCCATGGGCCAGCCCATGGCGCCGATGCAACCGATGGGGATGGCACCCATGGCCGGATTCGAGAGCTGGTGGCCAGCGGAACTGGGCAGCCCCAGCGCCACCGGAGCCCAGAACAACCTGCGCTATGCCTGGTTTGCCGATTCGGGCTGCCTGGCCGTGGAGCAGGAGGGCACCCTCCGCCTGCTGGATGCCCGCAACCATCCGATCAACGGAATCGCCCAGGCGAGCGGCAGCGCCGAGGTTCGCTTCAGCACGCCGGCGGGCACGGTGAGCCTTGCGGAACTTCCCCCCTTCCCCTCGGCAGGCGCGTCCTCGACCGCGGCTCCCGCCCCGGCCTCGGCGCAATCGGCTGCAGCGGCGGGCGGAACCCCCACCTCCAGCGGCGATGTGATCAGCGCCCTGGAGCGGCTGGGCGAGCTCAAGGCCAAGGGGGTGCTGAGTGAAGCGGAATTCAGTGAGAAGAAGACGGAGCTCCTGAGCCGGTTGTGAGCATCCGGCACCCCGGCTATTGCAGGAGCCAGGCGTGCCCGATGCCGGCGTGACGGGATCCTGGCGTTTCTTTCCCTCAAGGGGCTGCCGGATGGCTGGTAAAGGACATCAGGGATAGGGTGAAAGCAAGTTTTCTGCTTGATGATCCATGGGTGATTCAGCGTCTGATCATGGTTCATCCCTGATCAAGAATCTGAGCATCTTCACGGCTTCCGTTGTTTCCCTTTCGGGCGCTTTTCAGGCCTGGAGTTCGGTCAGAATCACCCAGGCGCTGGAAGAGGCCAGGCGTACGCAGGCCTTTTCCAGGCAGATTCTTGATCAGATGGACAACCTCACTGGGGATAATGAGACAAAGGGCAAGGTTGCCCTGGTGGGGCTTTATGTGATTGCGGCGAATGATAAGGACAAGCTGAACATCGCGAACATCGCTCTGCAAAGCGGAAAGGACAGCCTTCGGGATGCTGCGGCATTTCTGCTGACACAGGAATGCAAGGATGTCCCACAGTTGTCGACCTGCAAGAACGCTCTGGAGATGCTGGCCCGTGCGGAGGACATGAATGTTCAAAGACAGATCGAAGCACAGACGAACGTCACCGCCAGTGGAGCCGTGGCGAAGAATTCTGTGGTGAATGTTCAGGTCAAGCCATCACCCGTTTCCCTGGCGCTGGAGGAGATCACGACCGCCAAGATCGCCGAATCCGATCTGCAGGGATGGATTTATCTCGGCAAGGCGGACAAGGCTGGAACGCTCAAGGAGGATCGCACCATCAACCTGCGGACCAAGCCTGGGCCGAATGCGGAAGTCACCACCACCACATCCGTGTACCTCAGGGACAAGGGCACGATCCGATCGGGTTCCTCCATCGGGATCATTCCCAAGGGGCAGGTCCTGAAGATCTACGCCGTCCAGTCGACGCCGCTGGGGGGAGGCACCGAGGCCCTCTGGGCCAAGGTGACGACCCGCAGGAGTGCCGTGCAGAACGTCCCCTGAAGGAGAGCGGGCCCGTCGAAGGCTCTGACCCTACGCCCTCTCGTTGTTCCGGCCATAGAGCCGGCGGAGTTCCTCCTTGCTCTGCTCAAGCACGGCGCGGCGCTCCTGGCTGAGGTTGCGTCCGGCGCGATTGACATAGAAACAGAGCATCGCCATGGCGCTGGCATAGGGATCCCGCTTGCGACGGCGGCTGGTCTCCGCCGAGCGCTGCAGGGAGCGGGCGATGCACGCCGGGTCTTCCCAGGTGAAGACGCCGGGCTCCAGATCGAGGGCATCGCTGCGGCGGGACACCTGCCTGGACCAGCGCCGCGGGGACTGGACGGAGGTCATCGGCGCTCCCCTTCTCCCGCCGGCAGGGCTGGGGTTCGATGGCGGCCGGTCCGTCCGGTGCTTGCGGGCATGGCGGTGTCGCAGTGAAGGCGGTGAGCGAATGAGAAGCCTCCGCCCCTCTCTGCGGTGGCTAGCAAGAGAGAAGGTTCCGGAGGTCTGTGCGCCGCTCGATCCCCAGCGAGGTTGATGTCAGCGTGACGGCGGCCGGGTCGGACCTGGCCGGCAGCCTGGCGCTTCCCGATCCGGCGGCGGGCCTGGTGCTGTTCGCCCACGGCAGCGGCAGCAGTCGTTTCAGTCGCCGCAACCGCTTCGTGGCCGGCGTGCTGAGGGAGGCGGGGCTGGCCACCCTTCTGTTCGACCTGCTCACCAGCGACGAGGAGCGGATCGATGCTCTGGATCGTTCCCTGCGCTTCGACATCCCCCTGCTCGGCCGCCGCCTGATCGGGGCGATCGACTGGGCGGGCCGGCAAGGGCCGTTGAGCGGCCTGCCGATCGGGCTGTTCGGTGCCAGCACCGGCGCCGCTGCGGCCCTGGAGGCGGCGGTGGCACGGCCGGACCCGGTGGGAGCGGTGGTGTCCCGGGGCGGGCGACCGGATCTTGCCTCCGGGGCCCTGCCGCTGGTGGGTTGCCCCACGTTGTTCATTGTCGGTGGTCAGGACGTGGAGGTGCTCCGGCTCAACCGCCAGGCCGCCACGTTGCTCAGGGGCACCCATGCCCTGCAGGTGGTCCCGGGGGCCACCCATCTGTTCGAGGAGGCCGGGGCCCTGGATCAGGTGGCACACCTGGCCCGGGACTGGTTTCTCCGCCACCTGGCGGGGGACCGACCCCCGGCGGTGTTCTGATTCCTTCCTCTCTCCGTAGGCGTCATGACGTACCGACATCCGCTCTGGACTGACCGGCACCAGGCCGGCCTCGCCCTGGCGGAGCTCTTCGCCGATCGCCAGGGCCTCAGCCGCGACACCACCCTGCTGGCCCTGCCCCGAGGGGGGGTGGCGGTGGCTGCAGCGATGGCCGCGCGCCTGGCGTTGCCCCTGGCGACCTGGTCGGTGCGCAAGGTCGCCGATCCCGCCCAGCCGGAGCTGGCGATCGGAGCGGTCGCCGCCGGTGGGGTGACGGTCTGGCGGGACGGCCAGGGCGCGACCCTTCGGGCCACGACGGCCACCCGGCACGGCTGGTTGCGGGCCCAGGAGCAGGAACTGAGACGCCGGCAACAGCTCTTCGGCGATCCGCCCGGCGAGCAGCTCCATGGCCGGCATCTGATCGTGGTGGATGACGGCATCGCCACCGGCATGACCGTGAAAGCAGCTCTGCTCTCCCTGCGCCAGCTCCAGCCCGCCTCCCTGGCTCTGGGTGTGCCGGTCGTCGATCGCCAGGTCGCCGCCGAACTGCGCCGGCTGGTGGATCGCCTCGAGGCCCTCGCCGTGGTGGACCATCTCCAGGCCGTGGGGATGTGGTTCGAGCACTTCGAGCAGCTGAGGGACGAGCAGGTTCTGGCCCTGTTGCACCCAGCCGGTCTGCCGGGTTGACACCTCGCCTTCACACAATCATCCCCACCATTTCCACCAGGGACGGCGGATCGGCTGGTCGTGGCTGCCGTCGCAGAGGGGAAAGCGGCGGGAGCGGCCGCAGCCGCAGACCATCACCGTGGTCGGTGCCTCCAGCCGCAGTTCGTAGGAGACCCGGCCGCTGCCGAGATGGGCACCATCACAGAACCAGCCGTGGCGGCTGCGCCCGCAGCTGCAGAGCTGATGGACCCCGGCCGGCAGGTCGAGGCGTGACGGGCCGGCGGCGCTCACTCGGGGGGGGCGCTCCGGGTGAAGCGGTTGTAGAGCCACCAGCCGAAGCCCCCCCAGACCACCGTCCACAGACTGAAGGTGGTGGCGGTGCCCAGCTGACCGGTTTCCAGGGAATAGACCCCCAGCTGGATCAGGCCGGCATCGATCAGGGACCCCCCCACGCCCCAGCCCAGCACCCAGCTGACCATGAAGCCGATGGCCGCGAGATTGGTGGTCATGGGTCGCGCGGCTTTGAGGCGATCCTGCCACCTTTCTCTCCTCGGCGAGCGGCTCTCAAGCAGGGCGCTGCCATGGCGCCGGCCCAGGTTCTGCAGGCTTCGGTGCTGGGCAGGCCCCCTGAGCCAGACACGGGAAGAGGAGCTTCCGGCGGCACCCACCGGCTTCCGATCGGCGTTCCTTGAACCTGAGCGACGGCACCCAGAGGGCTTCTCTCCTCAGCAGTCAGCCGGTCACGTCGCGCGGCAGCGCAGAAGGAGGGGATGGGATTGGAAACAGGCCCGGCGTGGCCCCGCACGGTTGTCACCCCAAGGGGAGGAGTGAGCCATACGCCAGTTCCATCTGCTTGATGCCCGAATTGATGCGCGAATTGATGTGGGAATCCTGGGCTTCCTAACCCAGGCGGGGCAGATCTGCCGATGAGGTCAATCCTGGAGCATTTCTCATCACGCCGGGCCATCCCTCGACCAACGCGCTGTCGCAGCTGAGGGATGGTCGAGGGTGCCGGCCTCTGGCCATGTCGGTCTCCATGGGTGGGCGCCATCGGGAGCAGCGATGCCTAGAAAGATCTATCGACATGCCGAAGCCGCCCATACAGCCAGCGGGCTTACGCATGAATCAGAGAATGTGACCCCCAAGACAGACGGCTGGCGGGCCTCTGTCGATGGGAGGGACTTCTGGCGGGAGGAGCGGGTGGCCCGGAGGAAGAACTCCTGCAGCACCTGCACCGACGTGGACCCATCATCCGCTTCCAACAGGAAGTGGGAAGACGTTTGATTCTGCCGCCTGCGCTTTGCGGATCCGGGCCCGGTGATGCACGCTGTCATGCACAGAAACTGTGATGGACTTCACGATTTCAAAGTTCCTGCAGCGGAAGCCCTTGCGCCCCAGGGAGTCGATCCACTCCAGGGCGAACCAGACCATCCCAGACCTTGGTCCAGATCTGGACGAAGCCTTCCCAAGGCCCGGGGCTCTCCATGCGCACCGTCAACGTTCACGAGGCCAAGACCCATTTCTCCCGGCTGATCGACGCCTATGGGGGCGAAACCATCCCGGTGGCCAAGGACGGCACACCCTGGGCCCGACGGGTGCCGCTGGAACCCGATCAGCCCCGTCGCCAGCAGGGTTGCTGCGCGGGCAGCTGCGGCTTCCTGCGACCGAAGAACGGCTCGCCCCTCTGCCTCCCCAGGAACTCGACCCCCTCGACGCGCCTCGACCCCATAGATGGCTGTGTCCCTCCTGCTGGACACCCTTGCCCTGCTCTGGTGAAGCGACGACCCCATCGACCTCCTCCTGGCGATGCCGGATGGCGTTGATCCGGCGGCGCGAGCCGCGCAGAATGGGGAGTGGCTGCCTTTGGCCGTGACGGCCATCCCGACCCAGACTGCGGCGGTCGCTCTCGATCGGCATCGCACCTTCCATGGGACCCCCTGCTTCCATCGACGGCCTGGACGCCAAGGCGGCACGACAGCGGCTGTGGCTGGCCGCCCTGCACCAGCTGGCGCTGGCCGACGGCGAATTCTCCCCCGCCGAGGAAGGGCTGCTGGCGGAGACGCTGACGCAGGAACTGCCCGGCCTGAGCCTCGACGACCTGCACCATCCCGGCGCCGCGGCCCTTGTGCACCGGTTCGGAGTCGGCACACCCCTGGCCCGGGAGTTCCTGCAGTCGGCTCTGCTGGTGGCCCTGGCCGATGGTCATCTCAGCGAGAGGGAACTGGAATTGCTGCGGCACTGGAGTGAGGTGCTTCAGGTGGGAAAGGAGATGATCGATGAACTTCTGCGCGCCCCAGCCACCCGCGCCGGGAGCATCGACGTCCGCTGCGACACCGATCAGCATCCAGGTCTGCTGGATGGCGTGCGCCGCTGGCTGGATGGCATCGAGCCCTCCGATCCGGAGGTGGCCCGCTTCCTGGTGCGGCTGATCCCGGCCCAGTGCCCCTTCGAACGGGACGTGACCCTGTTCGGCTGGAAGGTGGTGCACATCCCGCCGATGTGCAAGATCAATCCCCTTTACGACCAATTGGTGGCACTGCGGTTCCGTTGCCTCTGCCGCCTGGAGGAAGGCGGGGAGTCCTGCCATCCCCCATCACTCACCTCCGAGGCGAGCTGATGTCCCTGAGGGGGGGTCTCCCCCTCACCCCCCCTCACCGACCAGGTTGCAGGCCTCGCCCCAGCCGAGGGAGTTGCTGGCCGTCTCGATCAGCGCCGGCGAATGGGTGGCGCTGATCGGCCGCAGGGCGGGGGTCGGGGACAGGGGGCTCATCTTTTCTTCATGAATCGCTGCTCACACTCCGCAACACTCTGTTACAGTGGCCGCAGGTGGGATTCCGCCTCTTCCTCCCGTCACCGGATCGGCATGTCCACGCCGCCGCCGGTGCCTACTTTCCACGCACTCATGACCGCCACTCTCCAAAAGCGCTCCGGCGCCTCGGTGTGGAACCAGTTCTGCGAGTGGGTCACCTCCACCAACAACCGCCTCTACGTCGGTTGGTTCGGTGTGCTGATGATCCCCACCCTGCTGGCTGCCACCGTCTGCTTCATCGTCGCCTTCATCGCGGCACCCCCCGTCGACATCGACGGCATCCGTGAGCCCGTCGCCGGCTCGCTGATGTACGGCAACAACATCATCTCCGGCGCCGTTGTTCCTTCCAGCAACGCCATCGGCCTGCACTTCTACCCCATCTGGGAAGCCGCCAGCCTCGACGAGTGGCTGTACAACGGTGGCCCCTACCAGCTGGTGGTCTTCCACTTCCTGATCGGCGTCTTCGCCTACATGGGCCGCGAGTGGGAACTCTCCTACCGCCTGGGCATGCGCCCCTGGATCTGCGTCGCCTACTCCGCCCCCGTGGCGGCTGCCAGCGCCGTGTTCCTGATCTACCCCTTCGGTCAGGGCTCCTTCTCCGACGGCATGCCCCTCGGCATCAGTGGCACCTTCAACTACATGCTGGTGTTCCAGGCTGAGCACAACATCCTGATGCACCCCTTCCACATGCTGGGTGTGGCCGGTGTGTTCGGTGGCTCCCTGTTCTCCGCCATGCACGGTTCGCTGGTGACCTCCTCCCTGGTGCGTGAGACCACCGAGAGCGAGAGCCAGAACTACGGCTACAAGTTCGGCCAGGAAGAGGAGACCTACAACATCGTGGCCGCCCACGGCTACTTCGGTCGCCTGATCTTCCAGTACGCCTCCTTCAACAACAGCCGCAGCCTGCACTTCTTCCTGGCCGCCTGGCCGGTGGTCGGCATCTGGTTCACCGCCCTGGGCGTGAGCACGATGGCGTTCAACCTGAACGGCTTCAACTTCAACCAGTCGATTCTCGATGGTCAGGGCCGGGTGATCAACACCTGGGCCGACGTGCTGAACCGTGCCGGTCTGGGCATGGAAGTGATGCACGAGCGCAATGCGCACAACTTCCCGCTCGATCTGGCTGCCGCCAGCGCCACCCCGGTGGCCCTGACCGCTCCGGCCATCGGCTGATCACTTCAGTACACACCATCTCTCTGGATGGTTCAAGCCCCGCTTCTGCGGGGCTTTTTTTGTCGCTTCTGCCCCTGGTCAGGTCAGGCGGTGGCCAGGGAGACGCTGATGGTCTTGGCCAGGCATCTCAACGCCAAACGCCTCTGCCGTTGTCCGGGGAAGAAGGCCCCCAAAGCTGTACAGAAGATGTATTTCATACTATATTGAGATTTGTTAAAGGGATTCTCATGGGTGAGCTTCTGGCTCCTGTCGGCACTGATTTTTCGTTCCAGGCCCTGCTCGGCGGTCTTTGCCTGGTGGCCGTCGGCTTGTACGCCTTTCTCCAGCCGGCTGAGGGAAGTGATGACGATGACTTCGGTTCCGGTGGCGGAATGATGCAGCCGGCTACGGCATCAGCACGCTGAACCCCTCCTGCATCCACCTGCCCTGGGTTTTGGGCTTCGGCGGGGATCAGCGTTGGGCGCCATGCCATGGACATCCCTTCCTGGCAGGCACGGTTTGAACCATGCCTTGGCCTCGAAGCCCGGGAAGCGGCGGGATTGCCGGTGATGGCCAGGATCGTTGACCGTTGTCTGTGCGGGGAGCCTCAGTTCAGGCGCCCTGCAAGGCCAAGGGGCACGAAACGCTACGCAGCCTTTACAATGTGTTACAATATTGTCATCTACTTCCCGGATCACCCATGACTGACTCCTCTTCCCGCTTCGGATTCGTTGCCTTCGCCGAAACCTGGAATGGCCGCCTGGCCATGCTCGGCTTTGTCATTGGTCTGACCACCGAGATTCTCACGGGCCAGGGCATTCTTTCCCAGCTGGGCCTGGGTTGATCGCTATGAGCACTGATTACACCACCGCCCTTGCCGGCCTGGCTTCCATCACCGTCCTTCTGACCACCATGGTCCTGTTCGCGATGTTCAGGCCCAGTGATCTGCCTTCGCAATCCCGCTGACTGCAGGTTCCGAGAAGCCCCGCCTTGCGCTTTGTCATCACGGAATTTCCGTTGCAGAGATTTCAGACAATCTCAGTTTTCCCTCGTTTCACTCCTCACTCCCATGACCAACACCCCAACCGACAGCCAGTGGTTTGACAGTGCTCCCAAGGAGCAGACCCATATGGAGCAGCTCAAGAATGTTGAGCGTTTCAATGGCCGCGCTGCCATGCTCGGCATTGTGATCGGCATCATCGTCGAAGGTCTGACCGGAATGGGCATTGCTCACCAGATCGGACTTGGATCCCTCGTGGATGGGTACGCAACCTGTCACACGCAGTTTCTGCCTTTCTGCTTCTGATTCCAGCGGAGCTCAGTTCTGGGCAACAAGTTGCTCTCTTGCGGTCGTCACTTTCGGGTGGCGGCCGTTTGTCGTGGATGCTGCCTGGCTCCGCGCGTCGGCGATCCTGGGATCATGAACTCCCCCTGTGGCAGGCAAGCGCCCCACGGGCTGTCGGCGCTGCCCGCCCCAGAACCGCCCGAGCAGTTCCGCAGGCTGACAGCTCTCCCCTGACGCCATGGCCGTAAAGCAAACCCTCAACGCTACCAATCTCGAAACCCTCGGGGCGGCTGCTCTCGCCGAGCTGCTGATGGAGGTGAGCAGTGGGAATGCCCTCATCCAGCGGCGCCTGCGCCTGGCCCTGGCCGCCGCAGGAGGAGCCGGCGGAGCCGCCCAGGAAGTGCGCAAGCGTCTTGCGGCCATCGCCCGCTCCACCACCTACGTGGATTCCCGCAAACGCAAGGGCCTGGTGACAGAACTGGAGGCCCATTGCCAGGCAATCATCGGTCCGATCGCCGAGGCCGATCCGGTTCTGGCCTTCGGGTTGCTGGTGCGGTTCCTGGAGCTGGCCGATGGAGTGATGGATCGCTGCTCCGACACCACCGGCGCAGTGATCGGGGTGTTTCGCCAGGCGGTGGCCCCCCTGGGGACGCTCGCCACCGCAGCGAGGGTGGACCCGGGGACGCTGGCCGAACAGGTGGCCGACCTCCTGGCCGACGACGGTTATGGCCAGTTCGATCAGCTGATCCCGGCGATGGCCGAGGCCCTGGGTGAGGAGGGGCTGCTGCTGCTGGAGCGGGATTGCCGCGATCGCGGCGCCCGCGATGGGCATTTCGCCCTGCTGCAGATCGCCGAGTGCCGCGGTGATGTCGATGCCTACCTGGCCCAGTTCGACGCCAGCCAGCTCACCTGGCCGAACACCGCCGCTGCCGTGGCGCGCCACCTGCTGGCGGCAGGACGGGCGGAGCAGGCCCTGGCGGTGCTGGATGGGGCCGCCCAGGGCGCGAGAACTTGGCATTCCCCGGGGTGGGATGATGCCCGCATCGATGTGCTGGAGGCGCTCGAGCGGAGCGAAGACGCCCAGCAGCTGCGCTGGCACTGCTTCGGCAAGACCCTGTCGATCCCCTACCTGCGCGAGTACCTCAAGCGTCTCGAAGCCTTCGAGGACGTGGAGGCGGAGGACAAGGCCTTTCAGCTGGCGGAAGCGCACGGGTTACCGCTGCTGGCGTTGCAGTTCCTGGTGGCCTGGCCCGCCCTGCCACGAGCCGCCCGCTACGTGATCGAGCACTGGGAGGAGTGGGACGGGGAGGCTTTCGAGATCTACGGCCCCGCTGCCGAACGGCTGAGCGCGGACCACCCCCTGGCCGCCACCCTGTTGCTGAGGGCGATGGTGGTGTTTGCCCTGTCGATGGGCCGGGCCAAGCGCTATCGCTATGCCGCCGAGCACCTGCGCAGCTGCGAGCAGCTGGCGGCCCGCATCGACAACTGGCAAGCGATTGAGAGCCACGAGAGTTTCGTGGCCCGGCTGCGGCAGGCCCACGGGGCGAAGTGGAGCTTCTGGCAGCAGGCGGAGCGGTGAACCGGCCGACGTGCCCCCCTCAGGGGGTCATGGCCGGAGGACTTCCCAGGGGCGTACGCCAACGAGGCGAACAGCTCGACAGTCAGGAACTCATCCCTGAAACGGCTTTTGAAGGATTCCACGAATGGATTCCTGCGGGGTGATCCGGGTGGAATGGAAAGCGTTGCAGCACCACTTCTGTGCTCCATTCCCAAAGGCGAGCGTGGCGGAAGGCTTCTGCGAAGCCGGTGAACACAGGGCCCTGCACGCGTCGGTGACGCTCTGATCAGGACAGGATCAGTTTCCGGGGGCGACGCACCTGCCGTTATCGTTACCGATGAAGGGGGCGATGGGATTGGGCGAGATGTATCAGATCATTCGCGACGACGGCCTCTGCGATGCCATCGCCGGCCAGCACTTTTCCTCTTACGACAAGGCCTATGCCGTGCTGGAGCGCTATTCCCGGGATCTGTCCTGCTCCGATGATCGCGTGGTCTACCGGATCGAGGCGGTCGATCCGGATCAGGGCTGAGGGCTGAGCCACCGGTGCACCTGGCTCCCTGCATCGCCGCCTGTGAAACGCTGCTCATCAGCGTCCGCTTCATGGGATCGGACTCGCCCCCTTGGATCCAGACCTCCCCCCTGCCTGCGGCCCTGCTCGCGCTGCTCGACCGTGGCGTGATCCAGTGCGGCCGCCACAGCGCTGGTCTCTTTCCTCCCGGAAGGAGAAGCGCAGGGTGTTCCCCAGCGGCCCGCTGCCCCTGTGGCCGCCGGTACCGATGCCTCGCCTCGCCTCGCGCATCGAAGGGCTCCCGCACGATCTGCCGCAGCGGGGTGAACACCCGCTGACGCACGTGCCGATTCCCCCGGCGCCGGATACTCCCCGCGGGCGGTGCCGGAAGGCCGCACGATGAAGGCGCCCGGATCGATCACGGCCAGGGTGGCCTCGTCCTGCGCCTCCCGCTCAGGGAAGCAGCTGAGATGCACCCGCTAGCCGATCTTCCTGCCCAGCTCCTTGGTCACCGCACTGCGGATCCTTGAGTCGAGCCGGTCCAGCTCAGCGCGCAGTGCGGCCGCATCCACCCGGTCCCTGGTGGGATCGAGCACCACCAGCGCCGCGAAGCCCTCCGCCCACGAGGGGCCGAAGGCCCTGTGGCTCAGGGCTGCCGCCATCTCGCGGATCACCGCCTCGGGGACCTGCCGCTCGCGGGTCCTGTTCCATTGCAGGCACTGGTCTTCGGGTGTCTTCAGCCACCAGCCGATCCACTCCACCGGGGCCGGCAGCTCCAGGGCCTGGGTGAAGGCCAGCCGCCAGGGGCGGCGGGCATGGGTGGCATCGACGATCACCGGCCGCCCGGCGCCCACCTCCTGTCGCAGCAGATCCACCAGCCGCTCGCGAATCTCACTCCAGGGCCCCTGCACCGCCGCATCGCCGAACACCTCGGCGCGGAGGCGATCGCTGGAGAGCACCAGGGCCGGGGGATGCCCCGGGGGGGCGAGCAGCGGCGCGAGCCGGTGGGCCAGGGTGGTCTTGCCGCTGGCCGGAGGGCCGATGAGCAGGTGGCAGCGGACGGGCGGCTTCATCGCTTCAGGCTCAACGGGCCCGCGTGCCGGCGAAAGCCGCGCGTGGCCATCGGCAGGGCTACCGAGTGGGAGGTGGTGGATCTTCCTTGAAATCCACCATCAGCTGCATGGTCTCCATGAACAGGTGGCGCATGTCCTGGGTCATCGGGGTTTGGCTCTGGGTCCCGAACCAGCGATCGAAGATCGCCTGCGGCTCGGGCTGGCCTTGGAGAAAGCCGTTCATATAGCGAATCAGTGCCAGATTGACAACACCACCAAAAGCTGAATTGTCTTCGGGCAGCATGCAGGCGATACCTTCCTTGGAATAGGTTCTGCCCGTCACCCTGAAATTGGAGGCGGCGCTGCTGCCCTGACGCTGAAGCCATGCATAGAGGAGGATGCCGTCATCCGCGAACGCATCGATGCTTCCCCGCTCCAGTGCCCGGTAGCCGTCTTCCCGGTCGCCCATGAACACCAGCTGGGCTGCCGGTTGCGCCTTGGCGATGGCGAGCGCATTGGTGGTTCCGGCCAGGGCGCCGATCCGTTTACCGGAAAGAGACTCGGGTGAGGACAGGTTCGAACCGGCAGGCACGAGCAGCTGGGTGCCGGTGATGCCGTAGCTCACGGAAAAATCCACCTTGTCGTCCCTGGCCCAGGTGAAGCTGCTGGCATCGCAGACAATGGCGACGCTTCCCTTCTCGAGGCTGGGAATTCTTTCATCCGCAGCCAGTGCCACCAGATTCAACCGTATCGGCCGGCCGATTTTTCTCTCCAGTTCCTGACGGATGAGATTCAGAATGTCGACCGAGTAGCCCACCAACTCTCCGGCGGCATTCTGATAGGCGAATGGGAAGGCATCTTTGCTGGTGCCAGCGTTCAAGACGCCGGTGCGGGCCACTTCCGGGAGCACGGGATTGGCCTGGGCGGGTGCGATCAGGGCCAGGCAGGCCAGCAGTTGAAAAGCCGCGAAACGAAGTGTAGGCCGCATCAAAGACGTCACTATCGGCAGTCAAGATAGCATGTGTCCAGCGTCGTAATCGGTGGATAATCCGTGCCGTTGGCCCACATGGCGCCCAGCGAGCCGGGGGTGACGCGGGCTGAACCCGGGCGGAGGCTGATGGGAAGGCCGCTATTCCCTCGATGGCCACCTCTGATTGGGAACCAGGCTGCCGGCCTCCGTTCTTTCTGTATCCTGATTTCGGCTCTGGAGCAGTTTTCAGGGATCGATCCGGTCGCCCCCTGAAGATCCGTATCTTCCGGCTGGTGAAAACAGAAGAATTCACCTCTTCATCGCTCATTCTGTCTTCGCTGGACTTTCCTCAATCTGTCAGGGGATATGCCCTGCTGGGATACTGGCACCGCTCAGAACTTTCCAACGCGCTTGCCCCCCATGGCCCTGGTCTGAGCTGAAGCTCCGCCAGCAAGTCAGCGTCAGAGCAGTTTGGTGGACCGCGTGAAAAGGTGAAAGGAAAGTAAGGCCCTTGTTCAGGAAGCGCTGCGGTCAGGCCGCCAGATCAATGTGTCGAACGATCTGATCCAAGACAGAATCGCCACACCGCGTTTCCGATCCCGCCTGCGGATTCGATCACAAAGGCTCCGCCCGTGGAGGACTGCCGGACTGTCCCGGGGGCTGGGTCTATGGGGCTGATCTGGTCATGCAGCGATCCACGGCCGCCGGAGACATCGGAGATCCCCAGCTGGCGGGACCTCCCGCCGTTGTGTTCATTCGAGGTCTGGCGGGCGATGACGTGGACCCACTCCGCCAGGCGAGTCCTGATGAACCGGCCCACCCCGGCGTGGATGTGATCTTTCATGTGATCGCCAGGGCCGACCACCAAGCTGGAGGCGTTCCCCGGCCTCGGCAAGGGAGATTGTCTCATCAGCCCGATCCGGAGGACCTGATGGCGGTGGTCGATGGTCGTCAATCGCTGCTCGAGGAGTGTCGGCTGAGCCCGCCTCCGCTGCGGAACGATCTGGTGGCACTTCCTGCGCTTCTCCCAGGTGATCAGGCAAGCCAGCAACGACTGCAGGAACTGCTGCAGACTCTTCGTGGGATGGCAGCTCTGGCTGAGCCATGACCATCGGATCCCTTCCGGCCGAGGGATCTCGGGATGGTGGCAGCCCCACCAGCCGCTTGCCGCGGGTGAGACGGGAGACCACCAGCTGGCGCGGCAGGATCAGGCCTTGCTGGGTGCGCCGGAGGATCAGTTCTGCGGGCGCTTCTTGAGCAGCGGCACCGGCTCGCCGGGAAACCACTCGCCAGCGGTGATCTCCAGCCTCCAACCCCCTCCTGCGCGGTCAGGGGGACTCGAGTTGAGGCCGGCTCATGTCTCTGGGAGATGGGCCTCGATCAACCGGCAGCACTCCTGCACGTCGCTCGCACTCTCCACACCCCTGCCGAACGAGCAGAAGAACTCCCGCCACAGCGGCGGCACCGCCAGCAGGATCAGCGGCCTGCCGCCGTTGAGCGAATGGGCGGCTTCCGACGCCGTGCCGGGGCCGCCGCCCCCGCAGACCACCACCACATCGGCGCTGAGCACGTTGATCACGTTGCGGGCCATGCCCATGCCGGTGAACAGGGCCAGATCCAGGTCCGCCGTGTTCTGCCTGTCGTCACCGTTGCCTGCATCGGGCAGCACCCCCACCACCAGGTGCCCCTCCACCCGCGCCGCGCCGCGGCTTGCCGCCGCCATCACCCCCAAGGGCCGGCCACCGGTGAGCAGCACCCAACCCCGGGCGCTGATGCACTCCCCCAGCGCCTCGGCCAGGGCCACAGTCTGGGCGGATGCGCCCTCTCCGGCACCCATCACGCCCACCACTGGTCGCCGGCTGCTCATCAGATGCCCACTGCGGGGGCAGGATCTCCGCTGAGCCAAACCGGCTGGGGCCGCCGGCGCACGCGGCTCAGGCGAGCACCGCAGGGGAGCTGTGCAGCCCACCTCCCGCTGAGGAGCACCGGAAGGCTCAACGGACCTGCTCCGGTTTCCGTTGGCTGCCGCACAGGGGGGCGTTCACCGCAGGATTCCTCTCGAACACGATGCGATCTCGGATGAAGGCCGCTCCCTGCCAGGCGGCGGCGGGAACGCTCCACCAGAGCTGCCCGATCGGCGGCACCACTCCGCCATTCACCACCTTGTCGCACAGACGCGAATCCTGCCGGCAGGCATAGCGCACGGCCCGTTCAGCATGCAGCGTGTCGGAGACCACGAACACCCGCTCAGCCCGGCGCAGACAGCCGTGGAGACAGCCCACGTTTTCCCAGGTGTTGCGGGCGCTGGGTTCGATCACCATCCGGTCGGCACGCACGCCAAGGGTCTTCGCAAGGTTGGCCATCGTGACGGCCTCGATCCGCTCGTTGCGAACCGCTCCGCCGGTGAGGAGCAGCCCACGGCATCGCCGCTGCCGGAGTGTGGCCACGGCGGCCTCCACCCGGAAGCGCTGCAGGGCACTGGCTGTTCCATCGGGCCTCGACGGTGCCCCCAAAGCAAGGACGAGACAGTTTTCTGAGGCCAGGGGCCGCGTTGACGGCTGAGCGCTGCGGTAGGCGGCTTCACTCCCCAGCACGGCGATCGGCAGAGTGAGAAGGGCCCCGATGCATCGATTGTTCATCTTGGCAGTCGCAGGAGTGGGGCTCGATCCGGTGAGCATCACGCAGATCGGCCGCTCAACGCATCGTCATGAAAATCAGGGAAGTCAATGGGATCCGGAGGGGAGGAATCCTCTCCGCCGGTAGGAGGCCTGGTTGGATCAGTTGATGGTGGTGAGGGGTCATCGTGGGGATCCCCAATTGCCGGCGTGACAGGGATCCCTCCTGCCGTTGATGCAGCCGCTCGTTACTCCCTGTCGCAACTGCATCCATTCTGATGGAGCGCTTTATCGGAGATCAGAGATCGAGAGCATCCGTAACGGCTTTGGTCGCCATGGCTACGGAGGTCTTCACCATCGATTCCATCGATGCAGGGATGGTTGAGAGCACTTCGGCAGGGCAGGCGAAGGATCAACGCCCAATAGCCAACAAGGGTGATTGATCGCAATCACCCCAGGAAAGGCTAGTACCAACACGGGTTGGATGGCAGCGAAGTGGCAGGTCTCTCGCGTTATGTGAAAGGTATCAGCCCCCTAAAATATGGCCTCATCTTACAGCGTTGGCACCAACTGTAGGTAATCCAAACGTGCAGGCTCACCAGCATTCTCAAGCCCATTCACGGTGATGATGTCACCTGCGGTTAGACCGATACCGGTAGCCACTGTGGGCGTGATCAACGAAGTCGCATTAGCCCCAGCGCTACCCAGGCTGGCATTGAGCGCCCAGCGACCGATTTCAGTCGTGGTCCCAGTTTCAAAATCGGTGAGGTCTACTGTAAATGATGCCAAGCCATCACTCTCATCGAAGGTTCCGATGATAATGTCATAGCTACCCGCTAGCTCCTGCGGTGCATCCCCAAAGACAAAAGCGGCACGACCACTTTCATTGCTGGAGCCGCCCACGAGGCTGAGCGAAGTGCCGCCAGAAGCGACTCCAATAGGTTCCTCGCGGTAGTTGGTGATCACATCTGCTGCCTCTGCTGCAAAGGTCAAGGTTGACAGGGGCGGGGTTGGATCATCGGCAGTGACCATCGGTGGAGAGTTGATCGCACCCAGAACGGCTTCGATGACCAGAGTAGGGGGCGTGCCATTACCAAAGGATTCGGCCACGCGGGTGCCAGAGCCATTGATGAGGAAGGCCAGCGCCCCATTGCTCACGCCATCTGCCCCAATGACCTGTTGAATCAGCGTGGAAAGATTAGGCGACTTGTAAGTTTTTCCGACCGTCCACGGCTCGACGTTAGACCATGAAATCTCACCTGCACTCTTACGTCCGAGGAGGTCTTTCGCGGAGGTGAAGGTTGTCGCGTTCTCAGAGCCCTGAATCCCAATCGTGAAGTTGGCTGATGCAGTGGTGGTCTTATCTGCTTTCACCTCAATGTAGGCATTGGTGATGACGGCGCCCACTGGAATGGTGATGCCGCTAAAACGGATGCCAACTTCATTGGGCGCCGACCCATTGAAGCCGAATTCAAGAGCTGGGCTGCCGTTCCCGCCCTTCTCCTCGTAGTCATCCGATTTTGCATTGACAGCAATCCTCAGTGGTTTGAGGGCAATCTGGTCAACAACGTCGATTTTGAAGGTGTCTCTGGCGATGCCGTCAATGGTCTGGGCCGCGACCAAGACCTGATAGGTGCCGATGGCCAGGGTACTCAGCCCCGTAATCTGCCCAGTCGTCGCGTTGATCTTGACGCTACTGACATCGGAGTCATGGGCCGATGTCACCGTGATATTATAGGTAATCGGATCGTTATTGGGGTCGCCAAAGGTTCCCGTCGGCAGGTTGAAAATGTCGGTCACTCCATCGGCGAAGACCTGATCAGGGATGGCATTAGCCAATACCACAGGCTGCGCCGCAGTATTAACGAAGACCGAGTTGTTCGCACTCACGGCAGGCGCACTTCCCGTGTACAGTTCGATCCAGTCGATATGGAAACCTTCGCTACGTCCAGCCACCTGGAGGATGTAGCGACCACTGTTGGAAAACTTGATCGTAGTCGTGAAGTCCTTAGGGGTACCGTCTACTGCTGACGCATAGCCCCATTTGCCGTTGTTAGGTCCCCCGAAAACCCTTATAAAATCTCCACTGGTGGGTTGGGGTTTGTTTGTACCGTTGCCGACGAGAAAATCTTTGATAGATCCAGTACCATCCGCACGTTGGATCCCCAGCCAGATATCATTCTGTTGGTCATCTGCGGCAAGCCCGTCCCTTGAGGCCCGGACACGGAAGCTGAGGGTTTTGCCGACGAGCGCCGTCGGCACATCGATTTCGAATTCGAGGGTCTCAGCCTCAATCACTGGGTAAATCCCCGTAGTCGCGCTCGAGCCATAAACGTAGTAACCATTGCCCTGGAAGCCGGTTTGTCGCCCTTGGCTATCTGGGGAGGTCAGATACTTCCACTTGCCATTCGGATTGGTCCCACCATTTAAGGCGGCTACATCCTCAATCTGGATTTTATAGAAGAGGTTGTTGCCACTCCCGGAAGGTTTGAAATAACCAGGCACACCATCCTTTACCGGTGTCGCCGTGGGGTTCGTCAGGTAATCGCGAGCCACAGACCCAATGGCGAATCCCTCATTGTTGATGGCGACCGCACTGATCGCGATCGGGGCCACATCAAATCCCGGGAAGGATACGCCAGAGGATGTGGTGCTGTAGGTCAATGCTCCTGTCGGTACGATAACCGTTCCATTGGACCCAATCGTCACCTCAAGGGTCTGGAAGTCGAAGGCATTGCTCACCGGGAAGTCCGGATGCGTGATCGCCAGCCGGTCTTCGACCAGGGATTTTGGCCCCGTGGTGCCGCCCACGCCCGCCGTATCGTTGGTCACGGGCTGCAAGCCCTTGGCCAGCACCACCCGCACCCGTTGACCGGGCGTGCCGCTGACGACAATGGTGGGGGCAAGCCCACCAGCGCCATAAACGCCACTGCCGCCATTGACATCAACCGTGACCGGCACCTCAGCCTGTCCCTGGACCGCCTTGCCGATCGCCCCAGCCTGGGTGCCGCTGTTGCCAAGGACGCCACTCGCCGTGCTGCCGTCGTCGAACAGGACGAAGAATTTCGACCCTGCAATTTCAGCACCAGAAATGCCGCCGACATCCCAGCCGTTGATGGCATTGGTATCAACCCCATTCACGCCGCTCTTCAGCAGACCAGCGAGGGAGTTGGGATCCATGTCACCGGAGAAGCCCACCGTCTCGCCCGACTCAAACCCGCCACCATCCGTTCCAGCCTTCAGGAGTAAGCCCCTGAAGCCCCCCGCAGAGGCCTTGCCGGTACCCGTGGTGTTGGGTAGAGGTGGCTCACCCGGCAGATAGTAAACCTTGGCGTTGCTGGCATCGAAGAATGCAGCCGTTTCGGTCGCACCTAAGTCTGTCTGGAATTTCTTGGCAGACGAATCGCCCGAAGACCCATCGGTGTCGATCACCGAGTCGCCAAACAGCGCCTCACGGAAGTCAATAAAGACAGCGGCAATTTTCTTGGCACCGGTGTTGGTGACCTTAAATGAGTTGGCACCGAAGTTCGAACTCTGAATGTTGTTGACCGTGGACATGACGTCCAGGGTTGCTGAGCCGAAGACGCCCTGACCATAGGAGCCACCAGTGGCAATCCCGTCTGCGGCGGTGAGACTGGCCAGAACTTCCAGGCCGAAGTTAGGTCCAGCGGGAACGTCGATTACCTCCTCAGGCTTGGACAAAGAGAGATCCTGCAGGCCGATATTGAAGCTGCCGCCACTGCCAAAATCTGTACTGGTGATTCCAAAGGCTACCGTCGGTGCCCCTGGCGCCCCCGTCAGCGCGTTGTAGAGAGGGGTACCAACGTTGATCGTGCCTAGCTCCCGTGAGCACCGTCGGCCAACACAGTCACCGCTGGCATCAAGATAAGAGGCCATGCCCACGAAGGGTGACGGTGCCCCCTGTGACCGTTGCTTCCAGGCTGAGGGCGACCTGCGCGTAGTTGATCTGGGTGACGCCAGCCGGGAGAGGGGGTTTGGGGGGTCCGCTGAAACCGCCTTTGCCTGAAAGCTCTAAGCCTGCTCCCGGATTGCCCGTCACCAGCTTGACGAAGTTGGCACCTGTGACGCCATCGGCACCCGTCAGGGAGAGGAGCAATCCGTACTGGGAGAAGGTGGGGAGAGCGGTTGCGTTGAAGACCGGATTGTCAAAGGTTCCTGCAAAGATGAAGCTCTTCCCTTCGGTATCGGCGAGGAAGGTGAAGCCGCTGTCGGCGTCGGCGGTGTCATCGTTGGTGGTCTGGATGACCAGCCGTCCGTTCTGCACAGTCGCTGCCGCGGTGCCACCCACAGCGGTGTTGTTCGAGTAGTTGAGTTCTGGAGACCCGTTCGAGGTTTGGGCCAGCCCGGTGAATCCACCCTCAAACGGCGTCGCACCGTCAGGCAGTGCCCTGAAATCGAGCCTGATGGGTGCCGTATCAGTGAAGGTCGGAATCGCTTCAGCGCCGTTGCGATAGGCCGTGCGATCGTCCAGATTCAACGTCCCATCACCGTCGATATCGTCGTCCGCTGAGTTGATCGTGCCATCGCCGTCGAGGTCACCAGCTAGGGCCGAGGGATCCGCTGCATCGGTGAAGGTTGTGGTCGCCACCTGGCCATCGCTGCCGCTGGCGGCCACCAGCACGGTGGCATTGAGGGCGTCGGGGATGCCGCTGCCGCTGCCGTCGTTGTCACTGGGCACCGCCCAGCTGGTGACCACCGTGCCGTTGGCCAGCCCATCGAGGTCGCCTGGACCGCCATCGGTGACGGTGAAGGTGCCATAAATGTCGGGATCACCCGGGTCATCGCCCGGGTCGCTGGGGAGGTCGGCACGACCGAAGGTGACGGTGGCGCCGGTCGCAAAGCCCGACGCCGTGATCGTGGCGGTGGCCCCGGGGGCGTAGTCGGCCTGGTCGGTCGTCACCGTGGCGTTGGTGCCTACGGGCTTGGTCTCGGCACTCAGGTAGGCGTCCAGCCACACGAGGTAGTCCGCACTGCTGGAGAAGCCCTCCAGCGCCCCAGCCTGTTGAACGGGCAGGGGGGCGAGCTGATCACCAGTGGAAGCCATGGGTGGACCCAACGCAGGGTGAAGAAGGGCTGAGCTTAGCGGCTATTCAAAGGTTTACCCAACTTATCCTCAGCTTCCATTCATCCTCTATTCCGTTTTCCATCTCAGCCCCTCTCCAGGGCTCAAGAGGCATGAAGGCCATCTCAGCTGAAGCTGACTTGGGGGTGTGCGGATCCGGGAGGAGCCCCCAGGACTTCTTGAGAGGTCATCCCGGCTGCCGTGGCCTTGCCGGCTCCTGCCAACGCGGCAGCCGCAGCAGCCCCTTGATGGCGTCAGCCAGGGTGGCGAGGCCCTCGGCGATCCGTCCAGATCCCATCGAGCCCCCAGGCATGGCCAGGCGCCTGGCCAACGCTCTTCTGGCCGTCGCGGGGGCGTCTTCCCGCGGCTGGGTATCGCATAAAATCCCGTGCCAGGAGTTCGCAAGCCCCCCCACCTTGAGCTCGATGAGCACTTCGATTCGATCGCGGAGGCCTGGTCGTTTGCCATCCGCTGGTGGCAGCAGCAGCAGCCCGCTGGAGAATTGGCCCCACCGGTTGGCCTTGGTTTGGAGGTGAGCACCGAGAGCGGCAGTTGGCGCACCCTTCGCCACCCGAAAGGCTGAAGCGTGCACCGAAGAGACCAATGGCCCCTACCACCACCGTTCGTCAGTCAAACCTTCAGTTGCAGGTGTCATAGAATAAAGCCATCGCTACAACTTTCTTGAAACAAATCGTTGGGCCACTGCGTAGGGCTCTCCTCTATGGCCTTATCAGTTACGCAGGACTGATTCTGATCAACAACTCAGAGCTTGACCTCCCCAATATGTGGATCGCCTATCTACCGATGTTTATTGGCGTCTATGTGGTGACGCAGTGGTTGGACAAGCAATTCCGGGACTGAGAGCCTCAGGAATGATTGATGTGGTCCATCCAGGGAATGGGCAGCACGTCCCTGTCGCTCTCTGACCGGCCCGGGGGAACGCTGTTGAGAGTAACCGCCAACTGCCCGTTCAGCCCCGTGCCCTTCTCCACCGCCGACATCTCGGTCCAGCTCCAGATGGACACGACCAACCCTCTGCAGGAGATCCAGAGCTGCTGGAGCTTCTGACGTGGACCCCAGAAACTGAACCAGCCCTGATGGAGTGATCTGAACGACCACTTCCGCTCAACGCGATCCAAGCCCGACTACTTGAGTTGTTGCCACTGCTCGACAGCTCGTGTCGGCAAGGGGTGTCTGGATCTCCCTCCAGGAGAGGGCATTACATCAAGTCCGATGGGCTTGTGTCCCACCCGTCTCCAACCGGGGTGGACGCCAATCCCTGAGAACCCAATCGGGGCGACAGGATTCGAACCTGCGACCTAGTGCTCCCAAAGAGAAAATTAAGTGTGGGTTAGAACTGGGAAATCAAGCTGTAGCAAGGGTTTTGGCGGAAGGTGTCCTGCCTTGTCTTGCCTGGATGACCGGTTTTTGCGCACAATGTGCGCAAAACGCGTCCGAGTGCTTCATGCCGGTTGTCCGCTTTGACGAGTCGTGGGTGCCGGGGTTTCGGAGCTCGGTGCGCAGCTCCACCGCCGCCGGATGGAGCGTGCGCGAGTACCGCGGGGGAATGCGCCTGCAGGTGCGTGGTCCCAGCGGTCCCATGCAGTCGGCAGTCCTTCCTTTCGACTGGGGACGCCGCTCGGTGGGCGATGCCCTGGTGCGAGTCCGGAATATCTACGCGCTCGTTTGTGAGGGCCACAGCCTGAAGGCCGCCGCGGAGATCCTGGAGGGGAAAGCACCCAACACCACTCTCCCCTGGGAGCAGGCCGTCGAGGGCTTTCGTGAACAGAAGATCATGCATGGCAATGCGATCAAGCCAGGCACCTGGAGCAAGAATTACGAACCCGTCGTCACCATGGCGGTGGAGCTCCTCAGGTCCAAACGTCCTCCGAAACGCCCTGAGGATCTGATGGATCACTGCATCCGTGCCTGGCCACCTGGAAGCCGCATGCGGCAGATCCGTGCCCAGAGTCTCTGCCAGTTCCTCCGCCACTGTGTGGAACGGGAGGGTTTCCCGGAGCTTTGGAGTCCGCCCAGCAACATCAAAGGCCACGTGGGCCTCAAGCCTGGATCATGCGGCCCGGGATACAAGGGGGATCCCCTGACCGATGCGCAGATCCTTGCGCTGCTTGCAAGCCTTCCGGCCGATGCCACTGGACAGCGCTGGGCTGATGCTGTCCGTCTTTGTGCCGAAATTGGGCTGCGCCCGATTGAGCTGCTGCATCTCTCGGTGCGCCAGGACCCCGCGACAGGAGAACGGTATTGGTGGTGCAGTTATCGCAAACGCAGCGGCGGGGGTGCCACCCAGCCACGCCGGCTGGAGCCCCTGCCGCTGGTGGCCAGCGACGGCAAGGTGCAACGTTGGCAGCTCTTGGAGCGATGGGAGAGAGGGGAGCTTGATCTGCCACCCCTGGAGAGCGGCAACGGAGCGGCGGACTGCTTCAAGACCTACCTGAACCGCCAGCAAGGTTGGCGCGATCTCAAGGCTGAACTGGCCGCCAGAGGGGAGCGCCTGGTGCCGTACAGCTTTCGGCACAGCTACAGCCTTCGCTGTCACCAGCGAGGTATCGACGGTGGCTCCACCGCTGCAGCCATGGGGCACTCCTATGAGGTTCATTGCCGGAGTTACCCCTGGGCATCGGAGGCCGGCATGGTGGCCGCCTTCCGACGGGCGAGGGAAAGGGCGGAGCACCTCCCGCCAGCCGATAGGTGACGACCCCACTCAAGGCTTTTCGCCCCTGCCCCCAGCCGCCACCGAGCCCCCAAGGGCCAGGCCGGCGAGGATGCTGAGCCCCTGGCTGACGCCGGCATCGATGCGCTCGTGGGGCCGCCGGCAGAACACCTCCATCGGATCGCGGTTCAGCGCGGGCGGAGGCGAGGGCTGGCCGGCCGACGCCGCTCCTGTCACTGGGACCTCTCTCAAGTCGGCAGAGGCCACCGGATCCAGCGACCCGGGCGATGGACCGCCTGGGGGATCGCTGATGGCCGGCTGCTCGAGGGCCTCCCATGGCGGACTCTGCCCCCTGCGACCGGGCCCGTTGGCAGTGCGTGCCAGGCCGTTCTCACGGAGGTAGAGCCAGCCCAGAACGGTGCAGTTGATCAGATCGAAGATCAGCGTGGCGCCCTGGAAGCTGAGGATGCCGGCCGAGAGCCAGACCACGAGCCGGCGGAGATCCATGGGAGGGGATGCGGGAACGCCTGAGGGTTCCGGGCGGTCCGGGCGGCCCCTGCTCCGGCGGGTTTCGCTCAGGCCCGTGGCGCCGCCTCCCTGGGGCAGAGAACCCTGCGCCGATGGGCACTCCAGGCAGCGGTCCATCTCCTGTCAAGGGATCTCCCGGCGGGCGTGAGTCACCGGGAAGGAGACGGTGGTGCGGAGCGCGGCCGAGGTGGCGCAGGGCCTCGCGGATGCGCCACCACTCCCCAGGGCTGAGATCGGTGGGGGTGGCGCCCCTCCCCCGATGCTCCGGCACTGGGTGGGGAGGGCCCCGGAACCCTCTGGGGCCCTTCATGGAGTCCCCATGGCCATGAGCCAGGACGCGATGGCTCTCATCCGTCAGTGGGAAGGCTGCCGCCTGAGCGCCTATCCCGATCCCGCCTCGGGCGGGGAGCCCTGGACGATCGGTTACGGCCACACCGGTCCCCAGGTGAAACCAGGCCAGAGGATCACGCTGGAGCAGGCCGAGCGATGGCTGCTGGAGGACCTCGCGACCGCCGAGGCGGCCGTGGTGCGACTGGTGCAACCACCCGCCGGTATGAGCCAGCGGCAGCGGGAAGCCCTCACCAGCTTCTGCTTCAACGTCGGCAGCGGAGCACTGGCGGGAAGCACCTTGCGGCGTCGGCTCAACGGCGGCGAGCCGGTGGCGAAGGTGCTCGAGGAGGAACTGCCCCGCTGGGTCAAGGGACCCAACGGCCCGATGGAGGGCCTGGTGCGCCGTCGCCAGGCGGAGCTGGCCCATGCCAGGGGGGGCAACGGGCCCGGTCCGTCGGGAAAGCGATCCCATCGCGCTCGAAGTGCCCTACTTCAGCCAGCGCGACAGCGTCACCGCCCATGGCGATCGGATGTGCTTCTCGTCCACCTGCGCGATGGCGGCGGCCTTCCTCAGGCCCGGCTGCCTTTCCGGCTCGGGCCAGCCGGATGATCGCTACC
Organism: uncultured cyanobacterium; assembly: GCA_963772735.1. Lineage (GTDB taxonomy): Bacteria > Cyanobacteriota > Cyanobacteriia > PCC-6307 > Cyanobiaceae > Cyanobium. The sequence continues at coordinate 168,422 of CAVYYO010000008.1, forward strand.
TCGGGATCGTGCAGCGCTACGGGGACACCACCGAGGCCACGGCGCAGATGCACGCCCTGCAGGGTCTCGGCATCCGGGCCCGCTTCCGCACCGATGGGCGCATCGAGGATCTGATTCGCCAGCTCGGCCGCGGTGTGCCGGTGCCCGTGGGCTGGCTGCATCACGGGCCGGTCAATGCCCCCAGGGGAGGAGGCCACTGGAGCCTGGTGGTGGGCTGGGATCCCGCCCGGCGGGCGGTGCTGATGCACGACCCCTACGGCGAGGCCGTCTGGTGGGCGGTGGTTACGTCACCACCGCGCTCGGCAGTGGCCGTGGGCTCTGGTATTCCGAGCGGAACTGGGGACGGCGCTGGATGGTGGAAGGAGCCGGCAGTGGCTGGTTTCTGGATCTGAGCGTCTGAGGGCAGGAAAGGCCGGCCGGAGAGCCCGGCCGGCCAGCGGCGAGCCGAATCGATCCATCAGCGTATTATGGGCGTAATACGTTCATGGGACGGGCGATGCGCACGATCTCGGTCCGCCTTGACGACGCCAGTGAGGCCCGGCTCGATCAGCTCTGCCAGGCCCTCGGGCTCACGCAGACTGAGGTGGTGAAGGCGGGCCTCGATCTCCTCCAGAGCCAGACCCTCACACCGGCCCAACTGGCCGAACGCCTCGAGCTGGTGGGCTGTTACGCCAGTGCTCCTGCCGGAGACGTCAGCAGCAGCGGCCGCGACCATTCCGAACGGCTCCGCCGGAAGCTCAGGCAGCAGCACAAGGATCAACGGCAGGCCGCTTCATGAGCCCAGCCAGCCTGCCGCGGCGCCACGCTGGTGGACACGGGGCCATTGGTGGCCTGGTTCGACCGTTCCGATCAGGATCACGGCCGTTGCCGGCGGTTCTTCTCCGATGTCCAGGGTGTGCTGGTCTCCACCTGGCCAGTGCTCACGGAGGTCTGCCATCTGGTTCCGCCGCCGGTGGCTCCCCGTGTTCTGGAGTGGACCCGGCTCGGGGGATTGCAGCTGCAGGATCTGCCCGCCACCGCCCTGGAGACGATCGGCGGCTGGATGCATCAATACGCCGACCTGCCGATGGATCTGGCCGATGCGACGCTGCTGTGGGTGGCGAACCAGAGCGGCATCCGCCGCATCGCCACCCTGGATCGCCGTGACTTCGGCATCTACCGTCTCCCTGGTGGCGACGCCCTGGTCGATGTGCTCCACGAGCAGAGCTGACGGCGGGCCCTGCAGCTTGCGGGGGCGTGCGGCGACGTTTCCGGCCGAGGACTCAGACGGTCTCCGCCAGAGGCGATCGGGGCAGCGCTCACGACCCCTGATGGCCATGTCACGTCTTCCGCCCGCAGTGCCAAGGAAGACGTGCTGCCGGCCTGGCGCAGGAGCCCCCTGCCAGCCGAATGTCAAGCCGCCGGATCCGGAAGGAGGACTGGGCACGGGTCTCGCTCTGGGTGTTCTGCAGGCTGCCGGTTTGGCGGAGAGTTCATCCCGATGGAGGCGGAGGCGCTGCAGACCGACGCTGGCGAGTTGCTTCTCCTGCTGTGTCCGGTCCAGCTCCTGCCAGAGCTCTTCGGGCTGTCGGTTGACGCCCTGACGGCAGCGAATCACCACGAAGGAGCGGGGTGTGGTGCTGAAGCCTGTCCGCCGACAATGAAGTTGGCCGGCGGAGGATGACGACCTGAAGGGAGCGGCGGTCGTGGCCGTGCTGAGCAGCCCTGAGGGCCGCGTCATTGCCCAACGCCGCACCGTGGTGGGAGGGACCAACCCATGAGCAGCGAGAACAGGCCTAGCGTGGTCGCAGAAATCGAGACAGCCATGGCAGATGTGGTCGCAAGCCAGGTGTCCGTGCGGGATCTCAAGACCCACCTCTCCGAATGGCTCGGCCGGGTCCAGGCCGGCGAGGTGGTGGAGGTCACCTCCCACCGCAAGCCCATCGCCCGCATCACAGCCGTGAAGCCAGCGAAGCCAACGTCCACCAATCCGCTGCAGAAGGCGATTGATGCCGGCCTCATCAGCTGGAATGGGGAGAAGCCCAACTTGCCCCCTCCTGTCAAGTTGCGGGGTAAGGGGAAGCTTCTGAGCGAAATCGTGATTGAGGATCGGGGTTGAGCTGGTGATCCTCTTCTGTGACACAAGCGCTCTGATGAAGTTGCTCGTTGACGAAGACCAATCCGATCAGATGCGACAGATCAGTACCGCTGTCGATGCCATCGGGGTCTGCAGGATCAGCTGGGCCGAGACGATGGCTGCCCTTGCCCGCCGCCAGAGGGAAGACCCGATCAGCAACGAAGATCTCGAACAGGCTCGACAGCACCTGATCCAGTCCTGGAAGACCTTCACCATTGTTGAGGTCAGCCAGCCATTGGTGGAGACGGCTGGGCGCTTTGCCGACGTCTTTGCCCTTCGGGGATAGGACAGCGTGCAGCTCGCCGCGGCCCATGAACTGCACGTCAACGCCGAAAGGCCTGTCACCTTCGCCAGCTACGACCGTAGGCTCAATCAGGCAGCACAGCTCCTGCAGCTGGAGGTGTTGCCATGACTGCCGCACCGCTTGCCGCCAGCGAGCTGGACCCTCTCGACCAGCTCGGTGCCAAGGCAGTGGATGGCTTCCTGGGACGGCGCTGGATGTTGGAGGGAACCGGCAGTGGCTGGTTTCTGGATCTGAGCGTCTGAGCGCAGGAAAGGCCGGCCGGAGAACCCGGCCGGCCAGCAGAGGCCTTGGCCTCAGATCACCGAGACGGTGGTGCCGGGGCGACCCTGCAGCTTGCGGGCGAGCGCGTGGGCGCGGGCCATCGGCATGAAGCGGATCTTCCTGACCGGCTTGCCGCGGCGACCGAGGGGGGTGGTGACCCGCTCGTGGCCATAGGCCTTGATGCCATCGGGATAGAAGTGCATCACCAGGGCGCGGATCTCGCAGCGGGGGGCAGTGCTGAAGGCCATGGAAGGAATGGCGAAGGACGCACGCCCAACGCCCAGTGCCGCCCCCAAGGCAAGGGCCGCGCTGCGGCCCGGCCCGACCCTTGCCGCCGTGGCGGTGCTGGGCAGGGTGCTCCTGGCCTGAGCCGTTCCTTGCTGGCCCTCGTGCTGCGCCGTTGCTGAACTGCCGCTGAACCGCCCGCAGGCCGCCGCGCAGGGAGCCACCATCCCGTGGCCCATCCCCGAAGGACGCTCCGAGGATCAGGCTTCATCCCATGGCCACCGAGCCCGGTTCGTTCGATGAGCGCCCCCACCGGCAGCTATCCCCAGATCGAGGCGCTGTTCGCCGATGGGGGAGACATCACGATCGGCCCCATCGGCCCGATGCCCTGCGTGGCGACGGCCGCCGATGAGAACGGCACCCTGGCGATGCTGCAACGGCGGGAGGGGGAATCCCTGCCCGCTCTGCTGCTGCGGTTGGATCGGGCGATCGCTCACTACTGGGAGCACGGCGAGGTCACCGATGAGGTGAATGGCTGAGCTGATCGGCGGACAGGGACAGAAGAACATCCCGTGCCTTGAGCACAATCGCTCCGGGCCAACGGGAGCCCAATGCCTCGCTCATGGAAGGTTGCACGGATTCGGAAGACTTGTTGAATCTGTCGCTCTGATCACGCCTGCCACAGGCAAGGGTGCCTATCAAACAGTTGTCCGCCGGTGAGGCGGGCGTTGTCTCAGGGATTCTGAGGTTCACCATGAAGAAGACCACCGTGGCCGTCCTGATCGGACGGTTCCAACCCTTTCATCTCGGCCATCTGCAACTGGTCGAGGCGGCCCTGGCGAAGGCCGATCGACTCCTGATCCTGCTCGGCAGTCACCGCTGCGCTCCCGACATCCGCAATCCCTGGAGCAGCGAGGAGCGCCGGGAGATGATCAGCTCCGTCCTCAGCAAGGAGCAGCTGGAGCGGGTGACGTTCGTGCCGCTGCGCGATCACCTCTACTCCGACAATCTCTGGCTCACCGAGGTGCAGCAAAAGGTGCAGGCCCACAGCGAGGAAGGCGATCGGATCCTGCTGGTCGGCCGCAAAAAGCAGCACAGCGGCACTGATCTGGAGCTCTTCCCCCAGTGGGACTGGCTGGAGGTGCCGGTGGAGCATGAGATCCATTCAGCGACCATCCGCGATGCCTTCTTCTCGGCGCAGGGTCCGGAGGTCTGGGGCGTCGATCTGCCGGCGGGGGTGCACTTCTTTCTGGAGACCTATCGCCATGGAGAGGGGTTCGCGTGGCTGCAGCAGGAGGCGGAGTACCTGCGCAGTTACCGCCAGCAGTGGGCGGTCGCTCCCTATCCCCCCACCTTCGTGACGGTCGATGCGGTGGTGGTGCAGTCGGGCCACGTGCTGGTGGTGCGGCGGCGGGTCCGGCCCGGCCAGGGGCTGATCGCTCTCCCGGGCGGCTATCTGGCCCAGGAGGAGACGGTGGTGGAGGGGATGCTGCGGGAGCTGCGCGAGGAGACCGGCCTGAAGGTGCCCAAACCGGTGCTGGAGGGCTCGATCGCCGGCAGTCGGGTGTTCGATGCCCCGGGCCGCTCCCTGCGGGGACGGGTGATCACCCACGCCTTCCTGATGCAGCTCAAACCCGGGCCGCTGCCCGCGGTGCGCGGTGCCAGTGATGCCGAGAAGGCCTTCTGGATGCCGCTGGCGGAGATCTACGGCCACGAGGAGCGGTTCTTCGAGGACCATGTGCAGATCATCCAGAGCTTCATCTCCAGGGTCTGATGTCTCCTGGGGGTGTTACTGCCTGGCGATGCAAACATGAGGGCCTTCGCGTTCTCCGTCGCTGCTTTGCGCCGGGCCTTTCCATGGTCCTCCCTTGGCAAGGGCTGCGCGAGCTGGCCGCCGTCAGGGAGTGGAAGGTCGGCGGGCTGCTGATGGCATCAGGTGATGGCCAGCCCTTGCCCGGCGGGAGAGCCATGGAGGCGTCCCGTCGCTGCGCCCCAAGGCGCCGATCATCATGGCTACACCGGATCTGGCCTCCGTCGTCGAGGGCTGCAAGCGCGAGCTGGAATGGTTGCTGCGCACGCATCAGGGCCGCCCGTTGCCGCGCTGCTGGAGCCATCAGCCCTACGGGGAGGAGGAGATCACCCTTCTGGAGGAGGAGCTGCTGCCGGCGATGGCGGCTTTCCTGGGGCGGCTGGCGGAGATCGAGGAGGGCATCGAGGCCGAGTGGGAAGCCGAAGGCGCCCGGGCCCAGGCACCGCATGCGGCACAGCCAGTGGCGGCCTGAGGGGCAGGCCAGGGGGCGGCAAAGGCCGCCCCTTTTGTTGTGCCTCCAGCGCGGCGGACAGTCAGGCTGCCCGCCGGCACCACCGCCGCCCCTCTCTGGCGAGATCAGCGGGCAGAGTGATCGGGATGGTGCTCACCGTTGAGCGCCGTCGAGCGACGTGGCGATGATGCCAGCTGCACTGTGCTGGCCAGGATCCGATGCCCTGGCTCCGATGGCCTGGGTGGCTGGTGCTGCACCAGGAAGGCCTCGATCCAGTCGTGATGCTGCTTCTGGAGGATCCGATCGGCGATGGTGGCTGCCTCCTGTGGCACCGCGAAGCGCTTGCGGAACGCCTTGGTGAACGCCTCCAGCACCGGCAGGGGCAGGGCCCGGATGGTGGCCTGCAGCTGGCGGATCGTCTGGGGGTCGAGGAGGTCCAGGGAGGGGTTCGGTGCCTCGGCGGGATTGGGCGCCTGGCGAACCACCGGAGCCGATGGCGAGGGCGGCTCAGTAGGGGCAGCGGCGGGCCCGGCGCTGCGGGGATCGCCGCTGGAGGGCCTGGCGGTCGGTGTGGCCTTCTGCGCTTCCCGACCCACTCGGCCGTTGCCGGTGGGCCGCGGGCCGGAGTTGGAGGGACGCTGGCGCGGGCTCGCTGGAGCGCCGCCGGGGCCACTCACCTGCCGCTGCTGCTTGTCGTAGAGCGCCAGCCCGAACGGGTTCCCGAAGGTCATCAGGGCGCGTTTGGTGGCATCGGTTTCGGCCTCCTTGAGGGCCGATTCATGGGCCAGGCCCGGGTCGACGTCGATGCCATGGCCGGCGCCGGTGCCCTCGCGCAGCAGATCGCCCACGGCGATGCGCACCTTGGCGATGTAGGTGACGCCCCAACCGTCGCGCTGCGGCGGGTCGGTGGGCCGTCTGGGTTCGCTGCCGATCTTGCGGGGCCGCTCGGCCACGCAGCGCACCAGCACGGTCTGGCGCTGCCAGCCATCGAACCCGAAGATCCGGTTGGCCTCCGCGATCACCTGCCAGCCCTCCAGATAGGAGACCCGGCCCCGTCCCTGCTCCCGCTGGCGGACATGGGCCCGATCGAGCGGCGCCGCCAGGGCGGCGCACTGCTCAGGGGAGAAGCGAAAAGCGAACGCTGAAGCCAGGGGCAGCTCCGGCCGCTGGGGAGCAGGAGCAGGGCTGCTCAGGGGCGGCTGACGCAGCAGCTCCAGGGCGGAGGGCTGACGGCTTGGGCGCTGAGCGAAGGCAGCGGCGCTGGCGGCTGTGATGGTGGTGGGGGTGGCGGTCATGGCGAAAAGGGGCGGTGAAGGTTCGGCGCGGCAGGACTCGCGGCGTCCTACGGCTGGGGCGAAACGCCTCCGATCGGTGGCGGCGGCAGCGGGCGCATCAACACCCAGCAGGGCGGCTCGCTGCAGTGGACGTGATCAGGGGAAGGCCGGCGGCTGTTGCGCCGCTGGATCGGCACGACCCAGGCCCCCAGGCGAGGACTCCAGATGTGGCCTTTGAGGGTGGCGGTGGCGGTGCGGACGGAGGCCATGGGATGCATCGGTGGCGGATGGAGAGGGATGGAGGGATCAACGGCCGGTGAGGGCCTCCGGCGTGCGCGCGGTGGCGGGCGACAGACCGATCGACCACTTGCGGCCGCTGCGCAGCAGCGCACCGGGCACCGCGGATGCGGCGATGCGCTGGGCCACTCGCTCGGCGGCCTCCGGATCCAGCGCTGCGGTGGCCCTGGCGATCTCGGCCTCGATGTGCTCCTTGATCAGCGTCTTGCTGGCCTCGAGGGCGGTGCGGACCTTCTCGACCAGGAACCGCTGCGGCAGCGCCTGGCGATCGGTGATCTCCACCGCTGGCGGCAGCCGGCGGCTGCTGATGCGATGCAGCGGCAACTCGAAGCGTGTCGCGCCGGGTTGGAGCCGGCTGAGCACCGTGATCAGGGTGATCTCCAGCCGATCGGCGCGGGCGGCATTGGCGGCGGCCAGCTGGGTGATGCGCTCGGCCTGGGCCTGCTTGTAGGCCACATCGGCGCGGAGCTTCTCGATCACGAAGCACCAGGCATCGGCCTTCTCCGCCAGGGCCTTGCGGTTGTCCGCATCGGCCTGGAGCGCCTCCTCCAGCTCGGCGATGGCCCGGCCGCTCACCTCGGGATCCTCGGAATCGAGCAGGGCGGCGAGGGATTCGATGCGGATGGCCAGGTGGTGGTGTTCGACCCCCAGCGCGTAGAGGCTGACGGCAGGCGCCAGGGGCGCAGGACCTGCCCCTGCCGGTGCGGAGGTGGCACGGGGGGATGAGGAACGGGTGGTGGCGAGGGCCATGGCTCTGGAATCAATGGAATGGGGGATTGGGGGAAGGGATCAGACGCTGCGGCTGGGGCGCCCGGTGACTTCGATGACTTCGATCGGCAGCGCCGCGCCCATCCGCCGGGCCTGAGCCAGCAGGGAGGCCGTGCCACGGCCACCGGGGAAGGCGATCACCTGCACACCCGCGGGGAAACCAGGCCGCGAGAGGGTGCGTGCACGCAGAACGGCGGTGTGCAACAGCTCGCCATTGCGGATCGGCCCGGCACCACGGCCATAACGGCGCCAATCGGCGGGCAGGGCTTCCGCCGGCCAGCCCAGCTGCTGGGCGGCACGGCCGATGGCCTGATCGGCTCCGCGGGCACCGCCGTGCAGCACCAGGAGAACGGGCCTCTTGCCGCTGCGGGCAGCAGCTCAGCGGCAATGCGCTGATGGGGCCAATCGAGATCCCGACCGCCACCGGCGACGATCACCAGAGACGGACAGATACGAGACCCTGGCGATACGACAGGGGGCGATAATGCGGCGGCCTGGGCCACCACAGGAGGAGACACACTCATGACCTGTAAAGCAGAGAGCGGGGGCAGATTGTGTGGCGATTTCGTTGCCGCAGGCGATGGGCTCAGGGCCTTTGGCGCTGGGCTTATTCTACCAGAACAGACGTACTAATGGCTGCCAGGGACGGGAGGCTGTGGCTTGCATCCTGCCTCTCGCCAGGCTCCGCGGCTTGATCGGCGACGGCATAGAGCAAGACCACCAGATCTGCCGATCTGAACCACCAGACGGTGCGCCGAGGGCGATGCCTTCCACACAGGCGGGCCCACAGCAGACTGGGCCACCGCAGCCGCGGGCGGATGCCGTGGCGGCCCTGGCCTGGGCCACCCATCCCGGCGGCGGCAGGGGAACAACGATCACGCGAGCGCAAGGGTGCGGCACAGGTGAAGATCTGCCCACAACCTGAGCAGGAAACTCCCCGCAATCACGCCCCGCCGCACTCGCGCAGCCCTTGCGCCGCGTGACACCCTCGATCCCCGCCGCCGGGTGGTCACCGCAGCCTCGCGGCACCGGACGCATGGCTTCTGCCCCTGGGACGCTTGGGGATGGTCGTCCGATCCGGCCAGACGACTGGAGCGTTGCGGTTCTGGATGAGTCCGGGGACCTCCGGTGAACGACGAGCGTGCGAGGAGGAGCGGATCGTCATGCAGATGGAGCCTCTCTACTGCCTGATCTTTCCCCTGGGTGAGGTCCTTGATGAGTGCTGAACCCTGCCTGCTCCAGTGGCTCACCTCCAGCCGGCGCAGGGGCACCCTGACAGCCAGTCAGCCGTCGGCTTGCCGTGCTGTCTCTCTCCCCTGCGGAGGGTCTACCCAATGGATGGAGATCCCGTCCAGGGCCCGAGCACCCCGCAGCCCTGCATGAGCGCCAGCGGCTCTCAGTGATCGGCCAGGACCGTCACCACCACGCTGCGCTGGCTGCGGGGACCGTCGAATTCGCAGAAGAAGAGGTTCTGCCAGCGGGACAGGCCCAGCGTCCCAGCGATCAGCGGGACCGTCTCCGACGGGCCCACCAGGCCGGCCTTGAGGTGGGCATCGCCGTTGCCGTCCTGGGCATCGTGTTTCCACACCCCCTTGGGGATCTGCTTGCTGAGGAAATCGATCACGTCCTCCTGCACGCTCTCGTCCCAGTTCTCCTGGATCATCACGGCGGCCGTGGCTCCCTGGGCGTAGACGTGCACCAGCCCCTCGGTGATGCCGCTGCGCTCCACCACCGCCTGCACGGGCTCGGTGATGTCCACCAGCTCCTGGGACCGGTGGGTGGAAAAGCGGATCAGCTCGCGCATGAGAGCGTGCCGTTCACAGGTGGGGATACCGTTCCCGGCGCTCCGCGGTGTAAGCCCACCACCGCCGGGGCTCCTCCCCGGCCAGGAAGCGGGTGATCGAGAGGAAGACATCGAGCACGCAGGGATCCTGCCGGGCTCCCCGACGCTCGCAGAGTCTTCGGTAGAGCGCCAGCGGGTCCTGGCCCACCAGATCGCCGGGCCTGGTGAACCCCAGCAGCTCGAGATCCCTGGCCATGGCCGGCCCGACGTTGGGGAGATCGCGCAACCGGTGCAGGCGTTCACGGGAGCAGCGACTGGGGTTCATCCTCAGGGGTCGTTGGAGTCGTGATTGTCCGCCGAGAGTGAGGTTGAGCGGACAAGGGACTTGACGCGAGACCCGTGATGGACATCTGCCTCAAACACTGCCGTGCGCGGTCCAGAACTCCGCCGGTGTGCGAATCGGATAGCGGTCGCGCAGCGCCAGCAGGGCCTTGTCGCCGGCTGATCAGGGTTCCCAGTACGGGTTGGTCGTACTCGTCGGTGAGCTCAGGATCCAGGACGATCTCGGGCTCCACCACTTCAGCCTGGATCGCAAGAGCATCGATCAGGTCGTCGATCTCATGGGCAGAGAGGCCGTGCCGGTGGGCAAGTCTGGGCAGGACGCGCCGCAGTTCATCCAGGATGGTGCCGGAGAGCACGACCTCCAGAGCGCCATAGCGCCAGGCGGCGAGAAGCTTGCCAGGAATGCTGCCGGGGTAGGCGATGCCCGAAAGCAGAACATGGGTATCCAGCACTGCACCCAGGCCGGGCATCGTCAGCGCCCGGCGCGGGTTTCCGCCACGGCTGCGTCGATCTCGGCCAGGCGGGCATCCACCAGGGCAGCCACGGGGGGACATTCAGAAGGGATCAAAAGGACTCAGGTTGTTGCTGACCCAAAGGGAGAATGCCTCACGATCCAGTTGCCCGCTGGCGACGGCCAACACGGCAGCCTCAGAGGCATCGGCGGAGGCGGTCAGCTCGAAACCGTTCAACACCAGGGTGGCCTCCATCGCGGCATGCCCAATGCGCTTGTTGCCGTCCACAAAGGGGTGGTTCTGGATCAGCGAAAACCCAAGTGCTGCTGCCTTTTCTGTCAGGCCTGGGTAGAGATCGGTGCAGCTCCAGCACCTCGGCCAGGCTCAGCCAGCGCATCAGGCCAGGCGGCGGTAAAGCTCCTGGTTCTTGCTCAACACCCGATCGGCAGCGGCCTGGAAATCGTCGGCCGGTCTGGCCACAAGGTCACGGACAGCGGCTGCCGCCAATTCAGCTTCGCTGACCTGCAGGCGCAGAGCGGCTTCCGCCAGAGCCTTGGCCTGCTGATCGCTGAGTTCGATCGCAATTCCCATCGGCTTCCTTCCATCCTCCCGCTGTGATCCATCACTCTGACACCTTCTTCTGATCGAGCAGCGGGTCACCCCGTCGCATCTCAGGGGACAATCTCCGGCTCCACCCACTCCAGCGGCGCCGCCAGCGGTCCCTCCAGGGGGCTGAGCGCCCGCCAGAAGCCCCGTCGCCATTTCTCCTGTCCGCTGCCATCAGCCGCGCCCGGTTGGTGCTTGAGCTGGTAGTCCTTTCCGAGCCACATCGGCCGTCGCACGTTCTCCTCGCCGCCACCTCGTGCAGATCCGCCCCCGAAGCCCTTGCCGCCCGAGGCCGGTGGCACATCCCCCTCGCTCACCAGCTCGCGGACGTGGAGCTGCACAAGCAGGGCATGCACCGCCAGCTGCTCCATCCGCGCCGCCGTGCCCTTCACCCCATCGGCGTCCCAGTCCCAGTGGGCGGCACTGAAGTCGGTGTGCTCCGGCTGCTGGGCCCTGGCCGAGGGATCCAGCAGGCAGCTGGCGAGGTAGGTCGAGCCGTCCTCCCCCAGGCCGATGCAGGCCAGCCCGCCGCCGGCCAGCTCGGAAGTTCGCAGGCAGCCAGCCCTCCATCGAGCGCACATCGGCCACCACCACCGAGCGGATCTCGGGGCCCTCCTCGCTGAACAGGGTGGCCTTCGGGAGGAAAAGGCGGAAGCAGCGCCCATCCCGCGAGAGCTCGGGGGTGAGCAGGGGCCGCTCGGTCTGCAGGAACGCCTGGGCCAGGGCGGGCGAGAGGAAACGGGGTTCGGCGCCGATCTCCCGTGCCCAACGGCACACCATCGCCCCCCAGATCCCTACGTGGTCGTGGTGGTGTTCTGATTCCTCCAGGGCCAGCTCCAGGGCGACCGCCTTGGCCCAGTGGCCCGCCCAGCGGTCGTACCCCGGCGGGGAGCGATACAGCCGCTCGCCGGCCATCAACTCCGGGTGGAGCTGGCGCAGGGCCGAGGCCATCTGCCGCAGCATCCGCTCGCGATCACGGGCGTCGTGGAGATCGAACTCGCGGGCCATCCGCACCTCAGGGTTGGTTGCCCGGCTGGCGCTCCAGGTTGGCCACGTTCACCTGGGAGGTCTCGCCATCCGCCCAGACGACCGTCGCCAGCAGCAGTCGGCTGCGGGGGCTGAGAGGGGCCGAGGCAGTCACGGTACCGCGGGCGAACGGGCCCACGCTGGTGGGCGCCGCGGGGCCGCTGAGCATCGCCAGCGACTGCAGGAAGGCCCTGGTGAAGCGAACCGTGTCTCCGTTCTGCAGGGCTGCGCTCACACACGCTCGCTCAGGCGGCCCCCATCCTGGCTGGATCAGGGATGCTGAGTGAAACACCATGGGAAGGGAGAAGCGCCCCCGTGCCCGGTTTCCACATCACCACCCAGGACGACCTGCCCGGCCCTGATGGGGAGGAGCCCTACGTGATGTTCGTGAACCAGACCGAGTACGGCAACGGCCGCTTCCTGCGCACCAACGTCCTCTCGGCCCGGCCCGACCTCAAGAAGTACACGGCCCTGCGCTTCCGCCAGGACGTGAAGCGCCACGCCGATGCCATCGCACCGGGGGAGGACGTGGTGCTGGTGTTCATGGAGGCCCTGGGGCTCGAGCCGCCGCTGACCTGGTCTGCAGTGACCTGCACCTGCAGATGGAGGGCTACCCGGTGGAACAGGGAGCGGAGATCGAGATCCCGCTGCTGCCGCCAGGGGCCCGCGGGCCGGCCAAGGGTTTCGGCTGAGGCACCGGGGGCCGGCGCACGCTGCCGCCGATACCGTGGGGGCTCCCCTGTCTCCCACTCGACCCGGCGATGCCTGCCCATGCGCTCCTGCCGGCCGTGAACCGTCTGCTGCAGCAGGTGGAGGAGGTGAGCGGCCTGCCGGTGGCGGTGGCGCAGCAGAGCGACCTGGAGAACCTGGCCACGCTGCGGCCGGCGACGGCGGAACAGCAGGTTCACCTGATCGCCTACCGCGATGCGGATGAGGCCAGCAGCTACCACGTGGCCTTTGAGGCGGCCCTGCTCCTGCGCATCGTGCAGGTGCCGCCGGAGCTGCGCGTCAACCTGAACGAGAAGCGGGAGGCCAGGGAGAAGCTGGTCTCGCAGGTGGAGAGGATGTTCAAGGGCCGCATCAGCCTCGTCCAGGCCCGCGAGGCCGGCCTGCGCTTCTACGACGGTCTGATGGTGCAGCTGCGCTCGATGGGTCCGGGTCTGTGGGCCGATCGCTGGCTGTTCGAGCAGGCACCCGAGCTGCGGGGCCTGCAGGCGGCGGTGCTCCAGAGCCAGGTGCAGCAGAACGTGCCCTGCCTCAACGCCGAGGTGGACAAGATGAGCCCGGCGGTGGTGGTGCAGGCCAGTCGGGCGATGAACGCGGCCCAGGCGTTCCAGACTGCCGAGCTGACGGGGATCCCGCCGCTGGCGATCCCGTACCAGGCGGCAGGGTTTGAGGGGCTGGCCAGGGAGCTGATCGCCATCACCCGCGCCGAACCCACCACGGCGGATCCGGATCGGGAGATCGTCGATGGCTGGGCGGAGAAGCTGGGCCTGTCGCGCTGGTACGTCTGGAAGACGCCGTGATGGAAGGCACGGCGTTCTCGATCGAGGAGGCGAGCTTCGATGCCTCCCTGCTGCCGGAGGGCAGCCGCACCCCTGGCACCGAGGCCTTCCACCGGGCGGTGACCGACTACTTCCAGCGCTCGTATGCCTCGATGGGCGGTCAGCTGTCGGTGGTGTTCGCCGCCGGCCGCATCGAGGTGGCCTGGGAGCCGGCGCCGCCGGAAGCACCGGCGATGGCCACCATCGGTCCGCTCCTGCAGCAGCGCCGGTTCGATGAGGCCCGGCCGCTGCTGGAAACGCTGCTGCAGCTGCAGCCCGAACACCCGGAGGCCCTCTACAACCTGGGCGTGCTCGCCAGTGAGGAGGGCAAGCTGGAGGAGGCCCGGCTGCTGCTGCGCCGGGCGGTGGTGGCCAACGCCGGCGATGCCCACGCCCAGGCCAATGCCCAGGTGGCGCTGGCACTGGCCGCGATGCGGCTGGGCGACAAGGCAGAAGCCCGCCAGGCCCTGGAGGCGGCGATCGAGCTGGAGCCGCAGAACGCCTTTGCCCTGCGCAGCCTCGGCAGCCTGCTGGTGATCGCCGGGGCCCTGGCCGCCGGGGTCGAGCGCTTCCGCCAGGCGCTGGCGGTGGCACCGGACGATCTGATCGCCACCTTCAACCTGGCCCAGGCGTTGCTGGAGCTGGATCCAGACGAGCACCGCGACGAGGCCGATCGGCTGCTGCTGCGGGTGATCGAGGCCCAGCCCTACGGCGAGCTGGCGGCCAAGGCCAAGGACCTGCGCGGCAGCATCGCCAGCCGCGATCTGCGGGCCGATCAGCCCGAAGGGCTGCGGCAGGACGCCGTGAGCTACTGCCTCCAGGCCCTGCAGCTGTTCGAGGGGATGGATCAGCAGCGCTTCATGGCGGTGCTCAGCGAGGTGGCCGCCGTGGGCCAGGGCGGGCTGCAGATCAACGAGCCGGGCACCTCCCGCAGCCTCAAGACCCTGCCTGGCAGGTGGAGCGACCTGGCTTTGGCCTGCCTGATCCACGTGGGGATGAAGCGGCTGATGCCCGATGAGGACTCAGGGCTGGGGATCGGGGCGGAGTACGAGGAGGCGGTGCGGTTGCAGAGCGCAGAAGACAACAAACCCTGAATCTATGCACCCAGTGCATAGTTTTGATCCGGCTGCCCCTTCGCCCGCAGATGCCAGTCGCTGCAGGGTTTCGCCATGTATTGGCCGCCGTGGCCAACGAGGCATCATCCTTGGTGTGAATTAGCCGCACCCTGCCCTCCCCCTTGGACTTCCGCCAGCTCTTCAAGCTCCGCCTGGTGGTGGCGGCCCTGGGCGAGACCCAGCGCCTGGGCTGGTGGAACAGTGGCGTGCTGACCGGAACAGGGGAGTTCCTGTTCCAGCAGGGCTTTCCCCGCTCCGCCCCGTTCGCGCAGACCCGGGCCGGGTTCCGGGTGGCCCAGCTGGCCTGCGACGAGGCCCTGGCGATCCAGCCCACCCCGGGCGGGCCGATCACCTGCCATCTGTTTCGGCTCACGCCCCAGCTGGAGGACGCCTTCGAGAACGAGCGCAACCGCTGGATGGACGAGCCCCAGGAGTGGGCGGACTGCTTCCAGGCGGCCTGGGGCCTAGAGCGCAGAGCAGTGGCCGCAGGCGCTGATCGAGCTGGCCGATCTGGATCCGGAGGCGATCGAGTGGGCGCGGAGGCAGACCCCGCAGACCGCCAAGGCCCTGCGCCTGGACGATCCCTTCGAGATCAACCAGGGCCACATCGAGCGGCTGGCGGCCGGGTTCGTCTGCGGCCAGCCCGGTCAGCTGGTGGTGCCCTACCTGCAGGTGGCGGGCTGATGGCGACGGCAACCAAGACCAAGCGCAAGCCTGCGGCAGCAGCGGCTGCTCCCGCCAGCGAGAAGAAGGCGGCGGCTGCAGCAAAGCCGGAGACCCCCAAGCCGGCACGCAAGGCCAGCCCCAAACCCTCCGCCAAGGCGAAGGCCGAAACTCAGCCCCAACCAGCGGCGCCATCCACCCAAACCAGGCCGAAAGCGCCCAGTACCAAGCCTAAAACCAAGGCCAAGCCGAAGGCCCCGGCCATCCCCACCTACCGCAGCGATGGCTTGATCCGCGGCCCCCTGATCAGCGACACCCTGCAGGCGCTGCAGGGATGGGATCTGGAGGCCAGCAAGCGCGCCAACCTGGATCAGCTGCGCCAGAGCAACAGCATCGGCGCCCCCACGCAGGCCTGGCTGAAGAAGGTCTGCAGTGCCCTCAGCAGCCGCTTCGATCCAGCCGGGCGGGATCGGGCCCTGGTGCTGGCGGCCCGGACAGGCACCGGCCAACGCCACTGGAAGCCGCTGCTGCTCTGGCACCTGGCCAACAGCGACCAGCTGCTTGGCGACGGATTGCGCTGGAGCGCCGAGGTGTACAGCAACGGCGGCGATCTGCTGCAGACCGACCAAGCCCTCAGCCTGGCTGGAGGGCACGGGCAGCCAGGACCATCCCGAAGTGGCCGACTGGAGCGAGGCCACCCGCAAACGCGTGGCCGGCGGGCTGCTCAAGGCCGGCGTCGATTTCGGTCTGCTGCAGGGCCGCGTGAAGCGCCGCTTCACGGCCTATTACCTGGCCGATGAGCCTCTGATCTATGTGCTGCTGCAGTCCCTGGCCAGCAACCGCACCACCGCGGCAGCCCTGGCCGATCCGCGCTGGCTGTGGTTCCGGCTGCCGGAGGCGGAGCTGGAGCACCGGTTGCTGCTGCTCCATCAAGCCCAGGTGATCAGCTACTACCGCGCCGGCTCGGTGGTCGACCTGAAACTGCCGGCCAGCAGCGCCGAGGCCCTGGTGCAGGAGGTGTGGACATGAGCCAGAAGGAGTGGCAGCGCTGCCTGCAGCAGCAGCTGGAACCGGTGCTCACCGCCGCCGACTCGGGCGTGGGGCTGAGCACCTACACCGACATGCCGTTTGGGATCTTCCTCTACCCCCCGGAAGACGAGTGGGAGCTGCGCCAGTCGTTGCGGGATCTGGTGGTGCGGCTGGAGAACGCGGGCAAGACGGTGCAGCGCCTGTCGATGGCCGTGCTGCTGGAGCAGTCGATCGAGGCGGCCGGGCTGTCGCTGGAGGAGATCGCCCAGGGGGAAGCCGACCTGGGCATCGCCATGGTGCGCGACACCATCCGCGACGTGCTCAGCGGCAAGGCTGCAGGCTCCACACCCATCGATCAGCTGGTGGCCGAGGCGGTGGATGCCTCCAAGCCCACCACCAGCCACATCGTCTTTCTGGAGCGGGTGGGGGCGCTGTTCGGCCTGCACCGGCCGTCAGCGCTGCTGGAGAACCTCCGCCACAAGGTGAGCCATCCCGTGGTGCTCTTCTACCCCGGCCAGCGGGATGGTCCGGCGGGGCTGCGCTTTATGGATGAGCTCGATGCCGACCACAACTACCGCCCCAAGCTGTTCGCCTGACCATGACCACCACCGCCATCCGCGAGCTCTTCTCCGGTCGGATCGACCGCAAGATCGAAGAGGTGATCAAGGTCGATCAGGACGACGTGGCGATCGTGCGCCAGGAGATCGACGAATACATCCTCACCGAGTCGATCGAGCAGAACATGCTCAAGCGTGCTGGAGGGCTACCGCCAGTCGGTGAATCAACCCAGCGAGGCAATTGCGATCTGGGTGGCGGGCTTCTTCGGGGCGGGGAAATCGAGCTTCGCCAAGTACGTGGGCCTGGCGATCAGCAACCGCGACCTGGCAGGCGACAGCGCCGGCGATCTGCTGGGCCAGCGGGCCAAGAACCTGCAGATCAAGGCGCTGCTGAAGGCGATCAACGAGCAGATCCCCACCGAGGCGATCATTTTTGATGTCTCGGCTGATCGCAACGTCAACGCCAGCGACGCGCTCACCAAGATCTTCTACCGCAAGCTGCTCGATCACCTCGGCTACTCCAGCAGCCTGGAGGTGGCCGAACTGGAGATCGAGCTGGAGGAGCAAGGCCGCATGCAGGCCTTCCTCGATGCCTTCGCCCAGCTCTACCCCGGGGAAGACTGGGCCGTCGCCAAAACACGCCTGCTGCAGGCAATGCCCAGGGCCAGTGCGGTGATGCACGCCCTCGAACCGCAGACCTACGCCGAGAAGGACAGCTGGCTCAAGAGCGCACGTGATGAAAGCGTGCCGATCACACCCGCCAGCCTGGCGGAGCGCACCATCGCGCTGATGGAGCGCAAGCATCCCGGCAAACAGCTGATGTTTGTGGTGGATGAGGTGGGCCAGTACGTGGCCCGCGACATCCAGAAGATGCTCGATCTGCAGGCGATCGTGCAGCAGCTCGGCGTGAAGGGCCGCGGCAAGGTGTGGGTGATGGTCACCTCCCAGGAGAAGCTCTCCGATGTGGTGGGCTACCTCGACGACAACCGCACCGAGCTGGCCCGCCTGCAGGACCGCTTCCCCTACAAGCCGGTGCTGGAGCCCTCCGACATCGCCGAGGTCACCAGCCGGCGGGTGCTGGGCAAGAACAGCACAGGCGAGCAGACCCTGCAGGGGCTGTTCCAGCAGCACCAGGGCCGCCTCGCCACGCACACCAAGCTCGACACCAAGATCCGGCTGCCCGAGCTCACCAGCAAGGCCTTCGCCGACCTCTACCCCCTGCTGCCGTATCAGATCGAGCTGATCATTCAGGTGGTGTCGGGCCTGCGCCTCTCAGGCGGCGCCAGCAAGCAGTTCGGCGGTGCTAACCGGGCGATCATCAAGCTCGCCCAGGAGCTGCTCACCAATCCCCAGAGCGGCCTGGCCGATGAGGCGCTGGGGGCGCTGGTGACGCTGGATCGGGTCTACGACCTGCAGAGCAACAACATCGATTCGCAGTACCGCGGCAAGATCAGCGACATCGCCACCAAGGCCAGCCACCCGCTGGCGGTGCCGGTGGCCAAGGCGATCTGCCTGCTGCAGTTCGTCGATCAGGTGCCGGTCACCGAGCGCAACATCGCCGTGGTGCTCCATCCCCGGGTGGATGGCGACTCGCTCGAGTCGGAGGTGCAGGAAGCCTGCCGGCATCTGGAGGAGCGCAACCTGATCCGCAAGGCCGATGGTCAGTACCGCATCCCCAAACCGGAAGAGGAGGACTGGGAGCAGGTGCGCAGCCAGCAGGCGCCATCAGCCCAGGATCGCCACAACCTGCTCCAGGAGGCCCTGCGCCAGAACTGGGATCCCGTACCCAGCGCCGGCCTGGGCAATGGGGTGAAGAGCTTCAAGGCGGCCCTGCACTTCCGCGGCAGCGAAGTGGTGAAAGGCGATGTGCCGGTGAAGGTGGAGCGCGTCGATGGCAGCGAGAACTTCGAGGAGCCGGGTCGAGCAGCTGCGCCAGCAGAGCCAGCAGGACACCAACACCTTCTTCTGGGCGATGCGGCCCAGCCCGGAGCTGGATCGCGCTCTGGGCGAGTGGTTCCGCTCCCAGAAGGTGATCGACCTCAAGGGCCGCGACGCCAGCGGCAAGGGCCAGGTGCAGTTGGTGAGCGAGGAGCGGCGCAAGCTGGAGGGCTTCCGCCAGGACGCCTGCCGGCTGGTGGATCAGGCCCTGATCCACGGCCAGGTGCTGCTCAACGGCGGCCCCTGCGCCATCGGAGCCAACGCCAGCCGCGCGGTGGAGGCGATCCGCGAGGCCCTCAGCGATGGCCTGGCCCAGATCTACGACCGCTTCGGCGAAGCGGCGGTCAGCCCCAGCAGCTGATGAGCTCGAGCAAGCTGCTCAGCGCCGACAACCTCAAGGGCCTCACCGGCTCGATCGAAACCCTGCGGCTCTGCAAGGAGGAGGGCGGCCAGTGGGTGATCGACACCAACCGGCCAGCCCTGCAGGCCGTGCTCAACCGCATCAAGGTGAAAGGCGGCCAGAGCGGCAAGGAGCTGGTCGATTTCTTCGGGGATGCCCCCTATGGATGGACGCTCGATGCGGTGAAGTTCCTGGTGGCGGCTCTGCAGGTGGGCAGCCACCTCAAGGCCACCCACAACGCCCAGAGCTTCGTGGGTGTGAGCAAACCCGAGGTGCGGCCGCTGTTCACCAACAACAGCACCTTCCGGGCCACGGCATTCGGCCTGCATGAGGCCAGCCTCAACCCCCAGGCTGTGATCGAAGCCTGCCAGTTGTTCCAGAAGTTCGCCGGCAAAACCGTGGCTGGCATCGCTGCTGGCCCGTTGGCCAAGGAGATCCGCGCCACGGCTGTGGGCGTGAACGCCGACCTCAATGCCGCCAGCAAGGCGATGGTGCCGCTGGAGCTGCCCGGCCGGGAGGCGCTCGATCAGGCCTGCGAGCAGGTGTCCACCTGGCAGGACAGCGACGACGAGGAGGTGGTGAAGGCGTTCCGCGCCAGCGCCGAGGCCGTGAAGGAGCAGTGGCAACGGGCCACGGCGATCAAGGAGGTGCTCGACACCCGCCTGGAGGATCTGCGCCGGGCGCGCCATGCCCTGGGGGATCGACTCTGGGGCCAGCTGCAACAGGAGAGCGAGCTGCCACAGGAGCTGCTCGATGCCGAGCACCAGCTGCGCGATCTGCTGCAGTCGCTGAGCTTCTACGAGCGGATCCCCGAGATCGACCAGCTCGCCAAGAAACTGGAAGACGCCTACGCCCAGCGCCGCAGCGAAGCCCAGCAGGCACTGGCCGCCCAGGTGCAGCAGCGGGTTGCCGAGCTGCAGCAGGCCCCGGGCTTTGCCGAGCTCGACAGTGAGCGACAGGAGCAACTCACCGAACCGCTGCGGCAGCGAGCCCAGGCCAGCGAAGGGCTCGATCTGGTGCGGCTGCGCGATCAGCCCGCGATGCTCGAAGGCGTGCTGCGCCAGCAGGAGCAGAAGGCCCAGCAGTGGGCCTTCCCCGCGCAGGAGGTGAGCACCGTGAATGTGCGGGAGCTGTGCCGCGAGCCGTTTGATTCCGCCGGGCTCGACGAGGTGCTTGGTCGCATCCGCCAGCGCTGCGAAGAAGAGCTGGGCAACGACCGCAAGGTGCTGCTGCAGTGAGGAGGGCCTGAACCATGGAAAAGGAACAGCGCAACAGGCTCCAGAAAGCCACCCAAGACGCCCGCAAGCTGCTGGAGGAGGAGTTCCGCAGCCAGCTGCTGCAGACCTACGACATTGATGTGGAGAAGGTGCGCTGGGCCGAGGAGCCCGGTGCGCACCTGCAGGCCGAGCAGCGGCTGATCCGCGAGAAGCTCGTGGCCTGGATCGAGCACAAGGAAGCCCAGATCAACGACCGCAAGGAGGCGCTGCTGCTGGCCCTGCGGGAGATGGCCTTCACGGCGCTGAACCGCTTCGTGGCGCTGAAGCTGATGGAAGCCCGCGAGCTGGTGCGGCCCTGCGTGAGCGGCGGGCTGGAGAGCGCCGGCTTCCTGGAGTTCACCGCCGTGGCCCAGGGGCTGCTGGCGGATCAGGAGAGCAGCTACCGGCTCTATCTGGAAACGATCTTTGAGGATGTGAGCCGCGAGCTGCGGGCGCTGTTTGATCCACGCGATCCGGCGAGCTTGCTGTGGCCGAAACGCGCAGCGCTGTTGGAGCTGCTGGAGATCCTCAACCGTCCGGAGCTGGCTGAGCTCTGGATCGAAGACGAGACCCTCGGCTGGGTGTACCAGTACTTCAACGGCGATGACGAGCGCAAGAAGATGCGCGAAGAATCGGCGGCGCCGCGCAACAGCCGTGAACTGGCCGTCCGCAACCAGTTCTTCACGCCGCGCTATGTGGTGGAGTTCCTCACCGACAACACCCTGGGGCGCATCTGGTACGAGATGCGCCAGGGCAACACGGGGCTGAAGGATCGGTGCCGTTACCTGGTGCGACGACCCAATGAGATCTGGCTGCAGCCGAGGGGAAGAGCCGCCAGCGCAGCCGGATACTGACGAAGCCCTCAGCCAGGAGGAGCTGCTGCACCAGCCGGTCCACATCCCGCATCGCCCGCTGAAGGATCCACGTGAGATCCGCATGCTCGATCCGGCCTGCGGGTCGATGCACTTTGGCCTCTATGCCTTTGATCTGTATCTAGAGATCTACAAGGAGGCATGGGAGATCGCCAGAGGTCCCGACGATCAGGCCAAGCAAGAGGAAGCCTTTGCACCCTTTGCTGCGTATTCAGCCGGCTTTGCCGATAAGGCCACCTTCCTACGCGAAGTGCCACGCCTGATCCTGCAGCACAACATCCATGGCATCGACATTGATCCCCGGGCCACCCAGATCGCCAGGCTGACACTCTGGCTGCGGGCACAGCGGGCCTGGCAGGAGCAACAGCTGGAGGTTGTTGATCGCCTGCCAATCACCCGCTCCAATGTAGTGTGCGCTGAGCCGATGCCTGGTGAACGGGAGCTGCTGGCTGATTTTGTTGATCAACAATTCCCTGAGGCAGAACGGGGTCTTGCTAAAGCAGCTGCTGGAAGCGATCTTCGACAAGATGCAGCTGGCAGGCGAGGCCGGCTCATTACTCAAGATTGAGGAAGAAATCCGCGATGCGATTGATCAGGCACAAAGGGAATGGCAAAAACTTGCTTTTCAGCAGCAGGATCTTTTCAGCGCAGCTGAATTGGCGGCACTGGGACATGTTGGATCTTCACTGAACACTGACCTTCAGAGCCTCACCAAAAGGTTCTGGATTAATGCCGAGGATCGGATCTACGCCGCCCTGCGCGACTACGCCGAGCAGGCCGAAAACGACGGCGGCTTCCAGCGCCGGCTCTTTGCCGAGGACGCGGCGCGGGGCTTCGCCTTAATTGATGTCTGCCGCAAACGCTACGACATGGCGCTGATGAACCCGCCATTTGGAGATATTACTCCTCGTTGCCGCACATTTCTCGAAGGCCGCTATGAGAAAGAGAAGCACGAGCTCGCTATTGCATTTGTTACGCGTGGGGTTGCTCTACTAGAGCACGCTGGTGTTTGCGGAGCAATAACCACACGAACTCCATTATTTATCTCAAGCTCCGCAGCGTGGCGAGAAACCACGGTATACGGCGACAATGGAATATCCGCGATGGTCGATTTAGGCCATGGGGTTCTTGATGCGGCGATGGTGGAAACCGCCGCATATGTGGTCCAAAGGAATTTTGGCGCGCGTAAAGCAATTGTTTTCCGAGTGTTGAAGGACGAAATCAAGGAGGACGCTATTTCCAGCAAGGTTCGAGATCTGGATTGTGGAAGAGAGGTTTTGGATTGCTTCGTTGTAAACCAGGCGTCGTTGAGCTGTATTGATGATTGGCCTTTTTGTTATTGGGTTCCTCCTTTTATTTTGCAACTATTCTCTCAGAATCATTTGTTTGAGGCTAACAACCGGTTCGTCCGACAGGGCGGAGGAACAACAAATGATTTTCGATTTACACGTCTTAGGTGGGAGGTGGCGGCAAAACAGTTAATCCAAAGCAAGTGGGTGCCAATAAGCCAGGGAGAAGACGCAACTCCCTTCGCGGCGGATATTTCGCTTTGCGTTAAATGGCACCAGTGTGGTGCCGAGCTAAAGAGCTACTTGGCTGAATACCGGCGATCCAAGGGATGGTCACCTCATTGGGCGGCCGTTATGAACGGCTACGAATACTACTTTAAACCTGGGCTGAGATTCTGGCGTCGCAGTAATCGATTTACCGTGGCTCCACTTCCATCTGGAGTCGTATTCACGAAGGCACATCAGGCGATATTTTCCACTGACGGTAGCGAAATGGAGCTGCTCGGACTCACAAACTCGCCGCTGTTCAACTACTTGATTGTGTCGCAGCGTGGTGGCTTTGATGGTGGCCTTCAGTTTGAGGTTGGATTGGTTAAAAGAACACCAGTGCCACGTAATCTACCACGGGTGTCAGAACTAGCAAAGGCGTGCTGGGAACTAGGTTCGCGTTTAATGATTTTAGATGAAACTCACTCACTATTTGCATGCAATGGAAGGCTGGCATCGGTATCCATCGCGGATCTATCGGCGAGGGAGTCGGCGATTGGGCTGGACTTAATCGATCAAATAAATGAGAACTCTGATGCGATTCATCAAGCGATACTTGAGGCATACGGTGTCTCTATTGAGCAGTTTCTAAGTCTAGATAATGCGTTCCGAGTCTCCGTCTCCTCCTTCATTGAGAAGGAGTTTTCTGCGCCTAGTAGTGTCGTAGCGAGAAGTGTCATGTGGCTACTCGGTGTCTCCTTTGGCCGGTGGGACATTGGGTATGCGATCGGTGAGCAAGCCGCGCCGGAGTTTCCCGAACCGTTTGCGCCGTTACCGATCTGTCCTCCGGGCCAGTTGCAGGACGCCCAGGGCTTGCCCGCCGGCCCGGGAGACGTGCCCGCCTCTTATCCCGTCCGTATTCCTTGGGACGGCATCTTCGTGGATGACCCGAATCATCCGCTGGACTTCGAGCACCGCCTCCGGGAGGTGATCGAAATCATCTGGAGTGGCCAAGAGGCAGGCCCCACGGCCGAGGCCATCGAACACGAAGCCTGCGAAATCCTTGGCGTGAACTCGTTGCGTGACTATTTCCGTAAGCCCGCTGGCTTCTTCGCCGATCATCTCAAGCGTTATTCCAAGAGCCGAAGGCAAGCACCGATCTACTGGTCACTCTCCGCCGGCAGCGGCAGTTATTCCGTCTGGCTCTACTACCACCGCTTCACGCAGGACACGCTTTACAGACTTCTGCGTGATTTCGTCGAGCCTCGCATCCAGCAGGCTGAGCGAGAGCAGTTCGAGCTGGAATCACAAGTGCCCCTCTCGGGTGATGCAGCCAGCCGCCTCCAGAAAGCGCAGGCCTTGCTCCAGGATTTACGGCTCCTTAAGAGCGAGCTTGATCTTGTCGCCCCCCTTTGGAATCCAAACCTCAATGATGGTGTAATTATCAACCACGCCATCCTCTGGCGCATCACGCCCTACACCCCGTGGCAGAAGAAGTGCAAGGTGTGCTGGGACAAGCTGGTAAAGGGCGATTACGACTGGGCCCATCTCGCCTTCCATCTCTGGCCCGAGCGAGTGATTCGCAAGTGCACCACAGATCGCAGCCTGGCGATCGCCCTCGGATTGGAAGAGCGGCTCTGGCAGGAAACCAATAACGGCAACTGGCTGCAGCGGCAGCTCTCGGAAGCGGACCTGCAGGCCCTCATCGCCGAGCACAGCAATCCAGCGGTCAAGAACGCCCTGGAGCGATTCCTGGCTGCACCACCGCCGGTGGCCCCAACCCGCACCCGTGCCAGCCGCAGCACTCGCGCCAGTGGGAGCGCCACGCCACGGCGTGCCCGTGGCAGCGCTGCTGTGGTGGATGCAGATGCCACCCGTCAGGTGCTGCTGGCCCTTACCGCTGCACCATCAGATGGGCTGGCCAAGACGCAGATTGCCGGTCTGATCGGCGTGGAGGCCAACGCCCTCACCGCCGTGATCAAGCAGCTCAAGGAGAGCGGGCAGATCGATCAGCTGGGTGAACGCCGCGGCGCCCGCTATGTGCTCAGCGAGCAGGGGCGGGCTGCCGTCGCGAGCCAGGCAGGAGATGACGACTGATGACGAGCCCGGGGGCTGGATTCGATGTGACGCCCTTTCTCCACCAGGACGAAGGCCAGCACTTCGATCGCAAGTCGTTGTTCCATGGCCCCCCGGATGCCAAGAAACCGCGCGACCGCAAAGAGGTGCGCGATCAAGTGGCACGTTGGGTGGCGGGCTTCGCCAATGCCGAAGGCGGTGTTCTGATCCTCGGCATCGAAGACGACCACACACTCATCGGCCATCAACTGCCGCCTGCTGCCCTCCAGACGCTGCTCGCCGTTCCCCAGGCCCGCTGCGAACCACCCCTGCCACCGGGGTTCGTCGTGCCGCACGACGGCCACGAGCTGGTGGTCTTCGACGTTCCCAGCACGGATGGCCCGGTTCAGGTGACCGGCGACGGCTTTCCGCTGCGCATGGGCGATCAGACCGTGGACAGCAGCGAAAGCAAGATCCAGGCCCTCAAGCTGCAGGGCCTGGTGGAAAGCCATGAAAGCCGCCCTTCCGCCCTGAAGCTCGCGGACCTCAACAGCGAGCTGCTTGCACAGGCGCGTCGGGGCGCCGGCCTGGAATCTCTCAGCGATGCCGACTACCTGCTCAAGCGCAAGCTGGCCGATCGCCGTGGATCAGAACTGGTGCTGCGGCAAGCCGCCGAGCTGCTGTTTGCCCGCCTGGGACCCGACCATCCCAACGCCGGCGTGCGGGTGTTCCGTGTGGTGGGCACGGAGCGGCGCCTTGGTGCCACCCACAACGTGGAGGAGCGACCGCGCATTGAGGGCAACCTTCCGGAGGTGTGGCAGGAGGCCGTCAGCGTGATCGGTGGTCTGATGCGCCAGCCCTCCCGCCTGGTGGGCAACCGCTTTCAAGCCGTGAGCGAGTACCCGCGCTTCTCCTGGCAGGAAGCCTTGCTCAATGCCATCGCTCACCGCGACTACAGCGTGCAGGGCAACTGCATCGAGGTGTGGCTGTTCGACGACCGCATGGAAGTCGTTAGCCCCGGCGGGCTGCTGCCCGAGCTCAACCTCCAGGAGCTGCTCAGCCGCAAGCGCGTGCACTGCAGCCGCAACCCGCGTCTGATGCGCACCCTGGTGGATCTGGGCCTCACCCGCGATCAGGGCGAGGGGATCCCGCGCATGTTTGCCGAGATGGAAGACGCCTTCCTGCCGGCGCCTCGGATTGAGCCCACCGCCAGAAACGTCTCTGTGGCGCTGGGCAACACCACCACCCTCACCGAAGCCGATCGCTCCTTTGTGGAGCGCCTCGCCTCAGAAGAACTCACCCAGGAGGAATTCCGCGCTCTGCTTCAGGCTCACCGCCACACCCAGGTGGACAACGCCAGCCTGCGACAGCTGATTGGCCTCGACACCCTCGGTGCCAGTCAGGTTCTGCGTCGCCTGCGCGATCGCTCGATGCTGGAGCTGCACCGGGCTGGTTCGCAGAGCTACTACACCCTCGCGCCGGGGCTGCTGGCTGGCGATCGCCCCGACCAAGGAAAACTGGTGCTCGATCGAGCGGAGCTGGCATCGGATCGAGGGGAGCTCCCCACGGATCGAGGGGGGCTCGGCCCCGATCGAGGGGGGCTGGAGCTGGATCGAGGGGGGCTGCTGGATCCTGAGCTCCAGCAGGTGCTCGCCTCTCTTGGCACTCGTCCTCGCAAGGAGAAGCTGCGGCAGGCGATCTGCCAGCTCTGCTCAGACCAGTGGCGATCTGTCGCCTGGCTGGCCGCACTGCTCAAGCTTCAGCCACGGAATCTGTCGGATCGGCATCTGAGCCCAATGGTGAAAGAGGGCCTGCTGGAACGGCGTTTTCCAGACATACCCAGCCACCCCGAACAGGCCTACCGCTCCATCTCACCACCAGTCCCCACGGCTGGCGCCAGGCTGGAGCAGGAGGAGGACGCATGATCTCCCTGATCGAAGCCCTCAACTACAGGTCGCTGCGCTACGTGCGTCAGCCGCTCTCTCCCTTTCAGATCCTGATCGGGCCCAATGGCAGCGGCAAGACAACCTTCCTCGATGTGCCCAGTTTCCTGGCCCATATCGTGCAAGCGGGGCTGGAGGCCGCCATCGGTGGTGATGATCGGCTCTCGATTCCCTTGCGCGCCACAGACGCACGCCAGTTGCTCTGGAAGCAGCAGGGGCACCTGATTGAACTCGCAGTTGAGTTGCCGATCCCGGCCGATCTGCCCAGGGGGAATGGAGCAGCGATGCAAAGGGTCTGCCGCTACGAACTCGCGATTGATGCGGAGGCCATCGGCATCGCTGCCGAAAATCTGTTTCTGATTCCCCAGGGCGATCAGAAGCCTCGGCGGCAGCTGGATCTATTCCCATCACCCGTCAAGACGCCCTCAACAATCCTGGTGAAGCCCCATGCCCCGCTTCCCAAAGGCTGGAAAAAAGTCATTCGTCGCAACCATTCAGATAAGGCAACCTTCTTCGCTGAGAACTCCAACTGGCAGAACCCCTTCAAGATCCTTGCCGGTCGCACAGCCCTGGCCAGCCTCCCGGAAGACCCCGAGCGCTTTCCCGTGGCCTGCTGGTTTCGCGCGCAACTCACCGAGCAGATGCATCGCCTGGTGCTCTCCAGTGAGCACATGCGCCTGCCCAGTTCGCCATCCCGCCAGAAGGGCTTTCGGGTGGATGGCTCCAACCTGCCCTGGGTGGTGGATCGCCTCCAGCAGCATCCTGAGCGCTTTGCCCAGTGGCTGGCCCACCTTCAGGAAGCCCTGCCAGAGTTCCGCGACTTCTCCACCGTGCTGCGCGAGGAGGATCGCCACCGCTACCTCACCGCCCGCGCTAGCGCCCGCGCCACAGAAGATGTGGCCCTGCCCTCCTGGGTGCTCTCCGACGGCACGCTGCGCATGTTGGCGCTCACGTTGCTGGCCTATGTGGAAGATCTCAGCGGTTCTTACCTGATTGAAGAACCCGAAAACGGCATCCATCCCAAGGCGATGGAATCGGTGTTTCAGTCGCTCTCCTCGGTCTACGACGCCCAGATCCTCTGTGCCACCCACTCGCCAGTGCTGCTCAGCCTCGCCAGTCCGGCGCAGCTGCTCTGCTTTGCCAAAACAGCAGACGGCCGAACCGATGTGATCCAGGGCGATCAGCATCCCGTGCTGCGCGATTGGCAGCGCACGATCGATCTGGAAACGCTGTTCGCATCGGGGGTGCTCGGATGACCACCTTCCGCGCCGATCTGAAGGTCGTTGTGGCCGACAAGAACATGCAGGCCACATTCGCTGGGCTGCTCACACGGCACCAATCTCTGGGAATTCGGCCGCTACAGCTCGATCCCCAATCACCGCTGGTTCATTCCCGGCGCGATCCGGGCTGCTGGAAGAATCGGACCCGAGCTGCTGGCCATCGAGCACCGCCATGTCCGCCATGGCTTGCTGGCGCTCGACTGGGAAGGGTGCAATTCCAACCGGCCCGCTGACCCCACACGCCTTGAGCTCCAAGAGCGCTTGGATCGGCTCACCACGCCTGGCTGGGGCTCCGTTGTGGTGCTCCAGCCCGAGCTTGAGATCTGCGGTATTTGCCGGCTCCTCCGAGGTGGATCGGGCCCTCGGCTGGCAGCCAGGAACGCTGAACCCATGGTTGGAGCAGCAGGGCCTCCTTCAGCCAGGCCAGGCCAAACCCTCCCGGCCCAAGGAGGCGGTACAGCACGCCATGGTCCAGAAGCGCCAGCCCCGCTCCTCATCGGTCTACCGCCAGCTGAGCCGGTCCGTCGGGTTCAGCCGCTGCACCGACCCAGCCTTCACGGATCTGAAGGCCACGCTGCAGCAGTGGTTCCCGCAGGAAGGCTTCGTCATGACCATGGCCAGTCCTGGGAGGTTTCGCCATCGCATCGATCGAGGGGAGCTTGGCTCGGATCGAGGGGGGTTCGGCCGTGGATCGAGGGGAGCTGCCAACACAGCCAAGACAGCCGCAGGACGCCAGGCTTGCCATGGAGGACAGGTCCCATGAGGAGACGCAGCGGCACCTACAACACCAAACGCCAGCTGGCCGATCTGGCGAACTGGCCCCCAGATCGCCTTGAGCAGCTGCAGCGAGAAGCTGCTCTACGGAGGCAACCCGGAACACAAACGCCACCCGGGTGACTTCAACCTCACGCCCCCCAGCGGCGCCTCGCAAGGGCAAGATGCTCTGCGATGAGGTCGGCGTGTTTCGCCGCCAGGAAGCCCTGGATCTGCTGCGTTCCGGGGTTACTGCGGGCCTAATCAGCGAGCGTTGCGTCAACGGTTGGCCCCAGAACATCTGGGCTGTGCACAACGGCCGCGTCCTGGAAGCGCAGCTTGAGCAGAGCGAAACAGGCACGTATCACGGTTACCCCCTGCAGCCAGAAGACCCATTCGCCGAGCTGAGTGCGGCAACGCCTGGGAGCGACACCATGACCGATCTGCAGCTCCGCATCACCAACTGGGAATCCGCGGGCCTCGGCACTCCCGAAGTGCTCGCGCACCTCCGGCCGGCTGCGCCTGCAGGTGGGCGAGATCAACCTCACCGAACACGACGACACCTTCTCTCAAAACCATTCGGCGAGGAGGTGCTGGTTTCGGCTTATCCACTGGCCCTCTGGCTTGCGGGCAACTGGTGGCGCCTGCTCCACGAACCCAAGGCCACCCGAACGGTTGCGGCCTTCCACGGATTGGCGCCTGGCCCATGAGTGGCCCTGCCGCCAACGCAGGCACCATCTGGCCGGCCCTGGTGATGGCCAGCGAAGGCGGAACGGTTCAATTCCAGGCTGAGAGTGCAGCCGGCTCACGCCGACAGTCGATTCGTTACCTCAACTGGTTGCCGGTTCCGGTGTCGATTCCACGGGAGCAGGTGGAAGCAACGCTGGATGCCTTCATCACCTCCGTGCTGGATCGCCTGGAGGCCTGGGATGCGATTCACACCGAGTTGCTCGATCTCTGGCAGGAAGCTGAAGGCGGAGCGCACCGATGAAGAAGCCAGCCGCTACCGCCGCCTGGAAGCCGGCCTGGGGTTTGATCCCGATGAAGCACCGGAGTCGCTGATGCAGCAGGCGATCCAGATGGCAGCCACCATGGGGGCTCGCAATTTCAGCTGAGATTGCCCCTGTCTACGGACGAGCCAGCCAGGGCGAGACGCTCGGGGCTCCAGCAGCTTCAGCAGCTGCTGCAGAGCCCAGCACTTGAGGCGAGGTTGCAGGTCTTTGAGGTTCGTGCTGCAGAAACCGATCGCAGTCGAGCAACGCCTTGGCGCCGAGCTCAGCAGCTGGCCCGTGCACTGCGCCAGCACCTGGGTCTCAGCAATGAACCCATCCCCACGGATCTGCTCTGTGATCTGTTTGGGTTGAAGAAACAGGTCTTCGAATCAACCCTGCCGACGACACGCCAGCCGATCGCATTGGCGGTGCCAGGACCTACAGGCCACATCGCCCTCCATCTGCGCAAGCGTTCCCGTCAGCCCGCCGCTTTGAGCTCGCGCGCTTCATCGGTGATGCCCTCATCACTGGAGTCAAGGTCTCAGCCGTGGTTTGTGAGTAGCGACATCCCCACAGAACGCCAGAAGATCCAGCGCGCCTTCGCCGCTGAGTTTCTTTGCCCTGCCGAGGGCGCCTTGGAGCAGCTCAGTGGTGACTATTCCGAGCCGGCTGTGGAGCAGGTCGCCGAGCGATTCGACGTCAGCACAGAGATCGTCAACAACCTGATCGCCAATCAGGAGGTGAACCGGTGATCGCAGCCGCACCCAACAAACTGCAGGCCCGCTTCTGCCAGGAGCTCTCCCGCCAGCTCAGCCTGCATCGGGTGGTGTTGCTGTTTGACCCAGCCGAGCAGCTGCGCTCGCTGCTCGATGCCCTGGCCACCAGCCAGCCCAACGATGAAGCGCCCGGTGGTCTGAATCTCGGTGAGCTGCAGGCCCAGTGGGTTGTGGCTGGCACCAGCCTGTTTGCGCTGCGCCACCAGCTCGAACCGCTGGTTTGCGCTGATCTGCCAGATCCCCTGCTCGTCTACCTGCCCCAGCGGCAGGAGGCCGATGGCCGGGCCACCCTGCTGGAGCTGATCCGTGCCGGCACGGTGTTCGAGGCGCAGCTGGTGAACCGGGCCCGCGTCTACCTGCGCGAGGTGATGGAGCCCGACAAGGTGGAGCAGCTGCTCAAGCGGCCCGATCTCACCTACCGCGACATCGCCACTGCTCTGGAGCAATCCGGCGAGGGGGGATTCAGCCAGCTCAAGGCCCTGTTCCGCCAGCAGCTCGGCGGCATGGGCAGCCCGCCCGAAAATGCGGAGCTGGCTCGGCTGTGGTTGGCATCCGATCAGTTCGATGCCGGCATCAGCGCCAAGGGCCTGCAGAGCGAACTGCAGGATCTGCTTCACAGCCGCTGGGGCCTCGGCTTTCCAGCAGACGCCACCCTGGCCGACTGG
Organism: uncultured cyanobacterium; assembly: GCA_963772735.1. Lineage (GTDB taxonomy): Bacteria > Cyanobacteriota > Cyanobacteriia > PCC-6307 > Cyanobiaceae > Cyanobium. The sequence goes on from CAVYYO010000008.1 coordinate 199,471, forward strand.
CGCCAGCGGGCCCAGCGGGCCCTGCTGCTGCATGAGTTCCTCCACGACTGGCACGGCGATGAGCTCACCGCCTTCGCCAAGCAATCCCTGCCGGTGGGTAAGGCCGCAGTAGAGAACGCCCTCACCGATGTGAAGGCCCTGCGCCGCAACCACGCCAGTGCCTACATCGCCATCGCCGCCCGGGTGGAAGAGGAGCTGGGCCTGCGCGAGCTGATCAGCCACGAACGCCCGGGCGTGCTCGGCGCGATCGACACCTTCCCCTGCGAAGAGCAGTTCCTGCTGCGCAGCGTCGATGCTTTCCTCGCCAAGGGAGAAGCCGCCAAAGCCCAGGAGCTGGTGCAGGCCCGCCAGGGCAGCTTCTGGCTGGTGGGCCAGCCCACCGATCCCACCCAGTCGCAGCGGCGGCTGCAGTGGGATCTGGCTCGTACCGCTGCCGCTCTTGGCCTGGCCCTTGATCAGGCAGAAGCCCAGCTGCCCAAGCCAACGGCTCCGGTTGCGGATTGGTTGGCCTACCAGGCCGATGCGGCCCACCACGTCGATGGGCTGCAGCGGCGGATGGAGCAGCAGGTGGCAGACCTGAGCGCATCCGCGGTTGAGGTGGCCCAGGGCCTGGAGCAGCTGCGCAATCGCTACGAGCAACTGCTCGACAAACAGACCCGGCGTTTCACCGATGCCCTGCAGCAGGCCGGCTGGTTGATCCCCGGCGCCATGCCCCAGACCCGCATCTGGGCCGAGCGGGTGCAGCCAGGAGCTGGCCGGGCCGTGGTGTTCTGGGTGGATGCCCTGCGCTACGAGATGGGCGCCTCCCTGCATGAGCGCTTCAGCGGCTGGAGCCGCGAGCAGCTCAGCGACCTCAAGCTCGAGATCGCCCAGGCGGCGCTGCCCTCGATTACCCCGGTGGGCATGGCCGCCCTGCTGCCTGGCGCTGAACGCGGCTTTGCCGTCACCGAAGGCGATGGCGAGCCCTGCTCGGTGGTCGATGGCGTGCCCGTGGGCTGGAGTAACGACAAGCCCAAGCGCCTCGCCCACCTGCAGCAGCGCGTGCCTGCGGCGGTGGTGCTCAACCTGGTGGAGGTGATCCGCAGCAAGGAGGCGGTGCTGCTGGAGAAACTCGCCGGCACCGGCCCGGTGGTGATCACCAGCATCGGCATCGATGAGGCCGGCGAGCGCGACAGCGACGAACGCCTCGCCAATGTGCGCGCCGACATGCAGCGCGAGCTCGACACCATCGAAGAAGCCGTGCGCCGCCTGGCTGCCCTGCCGCTGGACCATCGGCTGGAGCGCTTCGTGATCACCGCCGATCACGGCTTCCTGCATCTGCCCCTGGGCCGCGAGCCGGCGATGCGAATCCCGGCTCCGGCCGGCAAAACCTTCAAGCTGGAGCGCCGCTGCTGGTTGGGCCATCCCTCTGCCGTTCAGGAGCCCTGCATCGAGATCCCACCGGCAGAACTCGGCTACGGCAGCAATGGCCTCTCGGTGGTGGTGCCCCGCTCCGCCGGTGTGTTCAAGGCCGGCGGCAGCCTCTGCTATCACCACGGCGGCACCAGCCCTCAGGAGGTGCTGATCCCGCTGCTCAGCTTCCGCTGCAACCCCGCTGGCGCATCTCCGCGAAACCGACGCCACCGCCGCCAAGGGCAAACGCTCCAAGCAGCCGGCATGGCCCGGAGCACTGCCCGAGAAGATCACCAACCGCATCCTGATGCTGCCGATCGAGCTGCCCGCCACCCTGCTCAACCAGGGCGAGAGCCGCCAGCTGGTGCTGGCCGCCTACGACAGCAAGAGCGACGAGCTGGTCGCCACCCCCATCCAGGCCATCGGCGCCGAGCTCGACACCGGCACCAACCGCCTCACCCTCACCCCCGGCCAGGCCGCCACCATCGGCCTGATGCTCCCCGCCGAGGTGAGCGCCAAGAAGCTCTACCTGGAGCTGCGTGACGCCGCCACCGACCTGGTGCTGCACAAGAGCCCGGATCTGCCGGTGGATCTGATCGGCTGATGGCTCCTGTTCCCTACCACCTGGGTGGATTCCCTCCACCACAGCTCGATTGGCAGCAGCTGATCCCGCTGCTGGGTCCTGCCAACGCCAGCCTGGCCCGCTACGACGGTCTGCTGGAGGGGATCCCCAACCCCGCCGTTCTGCTCAGCCCCCTCTCCAGCCAGGAAGCGGTGCTGTCCTCGCGGATCGAGGGCACCCAGGCCACCCTCGCTGAGGTGCTGGAGTTCGAGGCCGACGCAGAAGCCAGCACGCTGCCCCAGGAACGCCGCGACGACATCCGCGAGGTGCAGAACTACCGCCAGGCCATGCGGCAGGCGGTGGAGTTGCTCGACACCCTGCCGCTGTCGCTGCGGGTGATCAAGAGCCTGCACGCCACTCTGCTCTCCGGTGTGCGCGGCGACGACAAGGCACCCGGCGAGTTCCGCAAGATCCCGAATTGGATCGGGCCCAGGGGTTGCACCATCGAAGAAGCTCGCTTCGTACCGATCAGCGCCAACAAGCTCGATGCCGCCATGGGCAGCTGGGAGTCCTTCATCCATGCCGACTTCCCGGATCGGCTGGTGCAGCTCGCCATCGTCCACGCCGAGTTCGAGTCGCTGCACCCGTTCCTCGATGGCAACGGCCGCATTGGCCGCATGGTGCTGCCGCTCTTCCTCTGGCAGACCGGCATCCTGCGCATGCCGTACTTCTATCTGAGCGCCTATTTCGAAGCCAACAAGGACAGCTACGTGGAACGCCTGCTCGCCATCTCCCGCGATGGCGACTGGACCGGCTGGTGCCGCTACTTCCTGGAAGCCGTGCAGGCCCAGGCCATCCAGAACCAGGAAAGGGCCAGCCAGATCCTGGCCCTCTACGAAACCTCAAGCCTGCCGTCCAGGAAGCCACCCACTCCCAGTACGCCGTGACAGCGCTGGACTGGATCTTCTCCACCCCCACCTTCCGGGCCACCGATTTCGAAAAGCACGCCGGCATCCCCGTGCCCACGGCCAAGCGCATCCTGCGCTGCCTGGAAAACGCCGAGATCCTTGCCGTGATCAGGGAAGCGAGCGGCCGGCGCCCGCGTGTCCTCTGCCTGGAGCAGCTTCTGACCGTTGCGGAGGGGCGAGCCATGACCCCTAGCTTGTGGATCATGAAACCCCAATCCGTGATCCACAAGGAGGCTTGTCGTTCACCGGTGATCCACAAGCCGCCCTGCCCTGCCGAGCACCTCGCCCCCTCCTTTGACCCCTGACCCAGCCATGAGCACCCCCGCCCGCGACGCCCTCGACGACAAGGTCAACCGGGTCTTCGCCGGCAAGGTCGTCCGCAAGGACCTGGTGCGGAAGGTGAAGGTCGGCGCCAACGTGCCGGTCTTCGTGCTCGAGTACCTGCTCGGCAAGTACTGCGCCTCCTCGGACGAGATCGCCATCCAGATGGGCCTGCAGGTCGTCAACGACACGCTGGCCAACAACTACATCCGCCCCGACGAGTCGATGAAGGCCCAGAGCAAGGTCAAGGAGAAGGGCCGCTACACCTTCATCGACAAGGTGAAGGTGCGCCTCGTCGACTCCGACTACTGGGCCGAGGTGCGTCAACTTCGGCACAAGAACGTGCACATCCCGGACGCACTACGTGCGCGACTACGAGCGACTGCTCACCGGCGGCATCTGGGCGCAGGTCGACATGCGCTTCGAGTACGACGAGGAGCGAAGGGCAAGAACCCGTTCTGGATCGACAAGCTCACGCCGATCCAGATCGCCACGCTTCGATCTCGAGGAGTACCGGCAGCTCGCGGACCGAGTTCACGCACCGACGAGTGGATCGATCTGATGATCCGCAGCATGGGCTACGAGCCGGCGAGATGAGCCGGCGGCTCAAGCTGCTCTTCCTGCTGCGGCTCATCCCGCTCTGCGAGCGCAACTACAACCTGGTCGAGCTCGGCCCGCGCGGCACCGGCAAGAGCTACGCCGTCCAGGAGCTCTCGCCGTACGCCGCGCTGCTGACCGGCCCCACCACCGTCGCCAACCTCTTCGGCCACATGAACGGCAAGGCAGAAGGGCATGGTGTCAGATCTGGGACGTCGTCGGCTTCGACGAGGTCGCCGACCTGCAGAAGATGCCCAAGGAGGTCATCACCACGATGAAGACCTACTGCGAGTCGGGACAGTTCCAGCGCGGGGCCGGAGAGCTTCGCCGGCGACGCCAGCATCGCCATGTTCGGCAACACCAACCAGCCGATCGACGTGATGGTGCAGACCGGCCACCTGTTCGCGCCGATGCCCGACGTCATCCGCGACGACATGGCCTTCATCGACCGGCTGCACTTCTATCTCCCGGGCTGGGAAATCCCGAAGATGCGGAACGAGCTCTTCACCGACCACTACGGCTTCGTCGTCGACTACCTCGCCGAAGCGCTCCGCGAGCTGCGCAAGCACAACTTCACCGAGATCATCGACCACCACTTCTCCCTGGGCGCCCACCTCAACGCCCGCGACCGCAAGGCCGTGCGCAAGACGGTGTCCGGGCTGATGAAGATCATCCATCCGCATGGCGAGCACGTCCAAGGACGACCTGGAGGAGATCCTCGAGCTCGCGATCGAAGGCCGTCGCCGCGTGAAGGAGCAGCTCAAGAAGATGGGCTCCTTCGAGTACTACCAGACGTCCTTCAGCTACACCGACAACGAGACCGGCGAGGAGCACTTCGTCGGCGTGCCCGAGCAGGGCGGCCGGGACCTGATCTCCGCCGACCCGCTGGCACCCGGCACGGTCTATGCCACCTCGCGTCACCGGTGACGGAACCGTCGGCCTCTACCGCCTCGAGGTCTCGATCGCGGCCGGCACCGGCAAGCTGAAGCCGGCGGCGGGATCAGCGGCGCGATGAAGGAATCGATCCAGCGAGCCTTCACCTACCTGCAGGCCAAGAAGATCGCCTTCTCGATCGGCCACGAGGTCGACAGCTCCGACTTCCACGTCGAGGTCATCGACCTGCTCGGCAACCAGGTGGAAGCCGAGGTCGGGCGTGGCGTTCTTCGTGGCCGCTTTCTCCGCGATTCGTCGCGCCCCAGCCCGGGCCGGAATGCTCGTGCTCGGCGACATGAGCATCCAGGGCAACATCAAGGCCGCCCGCTCGCTCGTCGAGCCGCTCCAGGTCGCGATGGACAACGGCGCCGCTGCGCCCTGATCCCGGCCGAGAACAAGCGCAGCTTCCTCGAGGTGAACACGGATGTGATCGACAAGATCGATCCGATCTTCTACAACGATGTGAAGACGGCCACCTTCAAGGCTCTCGATCTCAGCTAGAAAGCTCCCAGGCTGCATGGACTGGGTATCAACCAGCAGTCCTCTCTGCTGTCGTTCACCTATGCCAGCGGCTCCAGGCCGGGGAGGTGGAGCAGGTACCGGTGGCGCAAGGCGGAAGCGGCGCTCTGGCCTGCATCACCATTTGGAGGAGCGAGACATCACCCGATCAGGGGAGCAGCAAGCCACCAACCGAGGGAGGCGTGATCCCAAACTCCATAAATCAGGTTATGAACCAGATCCTTGCATCATGGACGCCAGCATCGGGGCCTTCGAGGCCAAGGCCCAGCTCTCCCGTCTGCTGCGGGCCGTGGAGAAAGTTGAGCGCTTCACCATCACCGTGCGTGGCAAACCCGTGGCGGATCTGGTGCCCCACGGCAGCGGCACGGGCCAGGGCGTGGCCGCCGCGGTTGCGGCCCTGCGGTCGTTCCCGCGGATTCGCGGTGTCAGCGACGCTGATGTCGCGAGCTTCGTGGCGGAGGGGCGCGCTTGACCCTCGTGATCGATGCCTCGATGGTCCTGGCCTGGGTGTTTGAGCGGCAGCAGCCCAGCGATGCTGAACAGGCCAGTCGCCTGCTCGATTCCTGCGGCGACGTTCCCTGGTGGGTTCCGGGTCTCTGGCATCTGGAGGTCAGCCAATGCCCTGCTGGTGGCTGAACGGCGTTCCGTGCTGCCTCCGGCCGACAGCGATCTGTTTCTGGCCAGGCTGAACGGCCTGCCGATCCGCAACGACACCGAGCCGACCCGGGAACGCGGGGCCCGCCTTCTGGCTCTTGCCCGTGCCCATGGGCTCTCCAGCTACGACGCCACCTACCTCGAGCTGGCCCAACGGCTGAATGCCACCCTCGCGAGCTTCGATCGCCCGCTGAATCGCGCCGCCGCCGCGATCGGCGTGGCCCTGTTTGGCGGCGGCCTGTGGCCCTGCTGAGCGCCCCGATTTGTTTTACTCATTGGCATCTGGAGGCACCTCAGCACAGCAGCACATCAACTGCTCGTCCGGTTGAGCCAACACCAACCATCCAATGCCATCACCGAAGTCCACACCCCGTAGAACCGCGGCCGACACAACCGCCGCCGTAGACACTTTCACGGCATCGCTCGACCACCCGTCGAAAGCGCAGATGCAGGTCGATGTCTGCGTTGCCGTTTAGCGATTCACTGCGTGCGCTCCTGCCCGCAAACAACGCAACCGAAGGGCAACATCGCGTCGCGTTTCGTCGCATCGCCGACCTGCTGTTGAGACACACGACATGGTGTATCGCAGAGGTGCCGCATCGCTTCACCGAGGTTCAGTTCTACTGGTCGGGCGGGGCGCACCGCGATCCGTTTGTGCACGACGATGCGACGCAGCGAGAGTTTGCGCGCTGGTATCACCACCGCACCGCGGGTGTGTTTCGCGGCGGGAGCTTCAAGGGCCTCGACGTCACGATGGGTTCGCCCGATGTGGCCGCGGGGGTTTTTGTTCGTGGTGTGAAATGTCTGGAGGGGGAGGGCGCGTTGATCGATGGCCCGAGCCTGTGCGTCGACCACCTCCTCGCGCTCACCCGATCGAAGAGCGTGAGCGCGCTCGCGGACTGGTTTGATCGTCGCGTCGACGCGCCCCCGTCGAAGACATCGCCGTCGTACCTCGTTGTTTCCGAGCGCGCCCACGCCGTGGGCGGGCGTGTATGAGAGCGCGCGCGTGGGGCTCACGTGAAGCGCGGCGCGAGCGAGGCGAAACAACGTTTCCTTGCGATGCCGTACAGGTTTTTGTCAGAGCCAGCGCGCATCAAGAAGGGCCGATTGCAGCTCGTGGTGTCGCTCCATCGAGAGAAAATGACGTCGGTGACATCGCGAAGATCACGGGGTCGAGCGTGTCGCAGGTTGCGAAATACACAGGCGCAGTACGACGCGGGCAGAGGGAGAGACCCGCGGCCTTCAAGAACCTACGGGGCGCTGAGCTCTGTCAGTTGTTGGGCGCGTGTGAGCATCTGTTGCGGGAGACCCCCTGCACCCCGGTTTAACAACCCAGAAGCCCCCTTCCCGTTGCGCGCTGATTGTGTACCCTCCGCGCGCATGGAGACCCTCACCCACTGGATCGACAACCGCTCCGCCTCCCCGACGGGCGAGCGCGCCGGCGACGTCTACAACCCCGCGACCGGCGAGGTGCAGCGCCGGGTGGCGTACTCGACGCCCGCGGAGGTCGACGCCGCGGTGGAGTCGGCGAAGCGCGCCCTCGCGACGTGGCGCGTCGGCCTCGCTGGCGAAGCGCACGCGCGTCCTGTTCGCGTTCCGCGAGCTGGTCGAACAACACACAGACGACCTCGCGCGCATGCTCACCCTCGAGCACGGCAAGGTGTTCTCCGACGCGCAGGGCGAGGTGCAGCGCGGCCTCGAGGTGGTCGAGTTCGCCTGCGGTCTCGCGGACCTCATCAAGGGGAGTTCTCCGAGAACGTCTCGACCGAGGTCGATTCGTACTCGATCCGCCAGCCCGTCGGCGTCGTCGCGGGCATCACGCCCGTTCAACTTCCCCGCGATGGTCCCGATGTGGATGTACCCGCATCGCCGTCGCCTGCGGGAACACCTTCGTCCTCAAGCCCTCCGAGCGCGACCCGTCGGTCACCAACTTCTGCGCCGAGCTCTTCGCCAAGGCCGGGCTTGCCCGACGGCGTCTTCAACGTCGTGCACGGCGACAAGGTCGCCGTCGATCGCTTGCTCGAGCACCCCGACGTCGGCGCCGTCAGCTTCGTCGGCTCGACCCCATCGCGCGCTACATCTACGAGACCGGCACGCGCAACGGCAAGCGCGTGCAGGCCCTCGGCGGCGCCAAGAACCACATGGTCGTCCTGCCCGACGCCGACATGGACCTCGCCGCCGACGCGGCCGTCGGCGCCGGCTACGGCTCGGCGGGCGAGCGCTGCATGGCCATCTCCGTGCTCGTCACCGTGGGCGACGCGGCCGACAGGACTCCTCCCGAAGATCCGCGAGCGCATCGCGGCCCTCAAGGTCGGCAACGGGCTCGACCCCGCCTCGCAGATGGGCCCGCTCATCACGCAGGCAGCACCGCGACAAGGTGCGCGGCTACGTCGACGCAGGGCGTCGAAGACGGCGCCGAGCTGCTCGTCGACGGCCGCACCCTCAAGGTCCCCGGTCACGAGAAGGGCTTCTTCCTCGGGCCGAGCCTCATCGACCACGTGACACCCGCGATGAGCATCTACCAGAGGAGTTCCGGGCCCGTGCTCTCGATCGTGCGCGTGAAGACCTACGACGACGCCATCGAGCT
>CAVYYO010000009.1:0-291416 GCA_963772735.1 uncultured cyanobacterium
GCTTCAACCGGCCAGGCACGATCACGATCCTCTCCAGCGACGGCAAGGTGGTGCTCAAGGCAGGGGTTCAGGCCACCAGGGAGAAGCTCCCCGGCGGCAAGATGCCGGTCCGCATCCAGCGGGCCTTCGTGGCGGCCAGAAGGACGGGCGCTCCCACCAGCACGACGGCATCGCCATTCTCGGCATCAGCCGGGCCCTGCTGCGCAACCTGCAGCAGGACGCCGTGGAGGAGGGCGCCAGCACGATCACCGAGCAAGCCGGCCGGCGCCGTGTTCCTCGGCAGCCAGGACCTCACGACGCAGCCTCTGCAAGATCAAGGAAGCGGCCCTGGCCGGAAAGATCGAGCGTCAGCTGAGCAAGGCCGAGATCCTTGAGCAATACCTCAATTACGTCTATCTGGGCTCCAGCGCCTACGGCGTCTCCGACGCCGCCTGGATCTACTTCTCCAAGCGACCCGAGCCGGCTCGGCACCCTGCCGGAAGCGGCGATGATCGCCGGGCCTGGCGCCGGCACCTTCGGTGTATTCCCCTCTGGTGCTCAATCCCTGAGCTGGCCCTGCGGCCGGCGATCGATCGTGCTGAAGCGCATGCGGGAGGCGGGCTTCATCGATGACGCCCAGCTGGAGCAGGCCGAGGCGAGCCCCCTCGGGTATGAAGCCGGCCAGAGCCGAAGTACTTCGCCAACCCTGCCCCCTGGTACACTCCGCAAGGCTGGCTGGAGCAGGAGCTGCCCAAGGTGCTCACCGAAGGAGCAGCTGGAGGTCGGCGTGGTCTCACCAGTTCCGCCGCGGGCTGAATGCGGCCTGGCGGGCGGAAGCCCAGAAACCGATCGACGCCTACGCCAGCGGCGGCGTGGAAGGGGCCGCTGGTGGCGCTGGAGGCCGGCAGAGGCCTGGTGCGGGCGATGGTGGGCGGCAAGGACTGGGAGAAGACCCAGTTCAACCGCGCCTCCCAGGCGCTGCGCTCGCCCGGGTCCACTTTCAAGCTTGTTCGTCGACCTCACCGCCCTGAAGAAGGGCATGAAGCCCGAGGACATGGTGGTCGACTCCGCCCGCTGCTTCGGGAAGTACTGCCCCAGGAACTTCGGCAACCGCTACATGGGCCAGGGTGAGCCTGGCCACGGCCCTGAAGAACTCCCTCGACATCGTGGCGGTGGAGCTGTTCCAGGAAGATCTGCTACGACCAGTGATCGCCACCGCCAGAGCCTGGGCGTCCACGGGGATCTCGTGTCGCTCTCCTGTCGATGGCGATGGGGCCGACGGGCGGCGGTGATGGACGGTCTGACCGGCCGGCTCTAGGCCTGGTGAACTTCCAGGTGCCGGCGTTTGACCGCGCCCTCGAGGTGTTCTATGCGACCGGATGCGGATCTGCTGTGGTCCCGAGGACCAATGGCCCCCGGGGCAGCCGGGCGGTGAGCAGCGACATCGCCGATGCCATCGTCTGGATGCTCCAGCAGGTGGTGCAGGGCGGCACCCGCGGCGGAGCGGCGCTCACCGACCGGCCGGTCGCAGGCAAGACAGGCACCTTCCGAAGGGGGCGGGACCTCTGGTTCATCGGCTTCGTTCCCCAGCTCACCACGGGCGTCTGGCTCGGCTACGACAACAATCGCAAGAGCGCACCACCAGTGTGCTGGCCACCTACGCCTGGCGGTCGTTCATGGCACCGATCACCAAGGGGATGCCGGTCCAGAAGTTTCCGCCCAAGCCCGTGCTCACCGGCAGCTTCAAGCCGCTGCCCACGCCGAAGAAGGATGCCCCGCGCGAAGTGAGCCCGGAGGACCGGGCCGTCCGGGAGAGGCAACCCTGGAAGCCCCCCGAAACGGAGACCCGTCCCACCGACCCCGCCGAACAGGAGCCCTCCGACCAGCAGCCCCGCACCACCCGACCTCCTGTCAGGAGCACACCGGAGGAAACCCCACCACCGGATCCGGTGGCCGCTCCCCGCTCCCGGGATGCCGCGGTGCCGCCGCCGCCCCGGCCGGCGCCAGAGCCAGCGCCCCCGCCGGAGGCGCCCGCGGCACCGGCCCCCCCGCCACCGATCGCCGCGCCACCACCCCCCTGAGGGGCAGCGCTCCGATCAGAGCGGCCCAGCGCCCGGCCCCTCCAGCACCGCCGCGTAGAAGCCGTCCCCACCCCCGCACTCCCCAGCGACAGGCTGCGGCCACCACTGGCGTTCCTGGAGAAGACGCCAATCGGGATGGGCCTTCTGCAGGCTGCCGATGAGGGCGGTGTTCTCCTGGGGGTGCACCGTGCAGGTGGCATAGACAAGCCGCCCCCCCGGGACCAGCAGAGGCCGAAGCCCCTCCAGCAGCTGGCCCTGGAGCGACACCAGCCCTTCGATGGCCTCGGGGGTGATCCGCCAGCGGGCGTCGGGATGCCGGGCCAGGGTGCCGAGCCCGGAACAGGGGGCATCCACCAGGATGCGATCGAACAGCCCTTGCCAGCCGGGTTTCTCCTCCCCCAGGCGCGTGGCATCGGCCGCGAGGGTGCGGATCGCGGTGAGGCCCAGGCGCTCGGCGTTGCGCTCCAGGCGCTGCAGGCGGGCGCGGGAGCGGTCCACCGCCCAGATCTCCCCCCGGTCAGCGGTCAGCTCGGCCAGATGGGTGCTCTTGCCACCGGGGGCGGCGCAGGCATCCAGGATCCGCTGGCCGGGCTGGGGATCCAGCAGGGGCGCGATGCGCTGGGCACTGCGGTCCTGGACGCACCAGAGACCTTCCGCGTAGCCCGGCAGGTCGCGTGGATCCCCTGCCCGCTCCAGCAGGGTGATCCCGTGGGGGGTTTCGGGCAGGGCGCGGGCCGCCAGGCCGGCGGCCGTGAAGGTCTCCAGCAGGGCCTGCCGGGTGGTGCGCAACGGATTGACCCGCAGGTCGAAGGCAGGGGCACCGTTGCAGGCCAGCCCGAAGGCCTCGGCCTGCTCCGGGGGGAGCCAGCCCAGCAGCTCCGAAGCCAGCCAGGGGGGCAGGGAGCGGCGCAGGGCGAGGGAGGCGGCAGGATCGGCCGGCAGGGGGAGCCCCTCCCAGGGCTCCGCCCCGGCAAGGTTGTCCCGGCGGCGCAGCAGGGAGCGCAGCAGGCCATTGACCACCGGAGCCAGACGGCCCAGGCCGGCGCGCTTGGCCAGGGCCACCGTGGTGCTCACCGCCGCCGCCGCGGGCACCCGGCGGCTGAACAGCAGCTGATAGAGGCCCACATGCAGCAGCCAGCGCAGAGTGGGGGGCTGACGCAGGGCCGGCACCTTGCCGAGGGCGTCGATCCAGCCATCCAGGAGCTGCCGCTGCCGGATGGCGCCGTAGGCGATCTCGGTGGCGAGGGCCCGATCGGCCGGGGACAGTCCCCATCCCCGGCGGGCCAGCGATGCCAGCTCCCTCTCCAGGGCGGCATCGGCGTAGGCGCCGGCGGCCACCGCCTGCAGCACCTGCCAGGCCAGCTGCCGCGGGGCCATGCCGGGGACGACGTCGCTGGCGGGAATCGGGGATCTCCCAGGGGGCGCACTCCTTTGTACAGGAAGGGCTCAACGCTTGATCGGGTCGGGGGGGGCCATGATCAGCGCAAGGGGAGGCCGCCAGCGGTGCCGGGCGAGGGGAAGCCGGCCATCGGCGGCCACCGGGATCCCCTCGGCCAGCAGCAGCTGCCGCTGCATCCAGTCGCTGCCCTCCCGGCCCGGGCTCATGGCGATGCGCCCTTGGGCATTCACCACCCGGTGCCAGGGCACCTCCGAGGGAAGTGGCAGCCGCCGCAGGGCCCAGCCCACCTGCCGCGCACAGCCCCAGGCGCCGATCAGCTCGGCGATCTGTCCGTAGGTGGCCAGCTCGCCCCGGGGGATCCGCGCCACCATCGCGTAGACCCTCAGGTCGAAGGGGCGCCTGTTTCCGGCAGCATCCTTGGCCATGGCAGGCGACGGGGAAGAGAGGAGGGGGAGCGCCGATGATGGCGTTTTGCGAGGTCGATGCCGCTGCTGCCCCGTCGCTACGAGCGCCTGAAGGCGGTGCTCGATCGCCGCATGGGCGATCTCACCGTCCTGCTGGAGCAGGTGGAGAAACCCCACAACCTCTCGGCGATCCTGCGCAGCTGCGACGCGGTCGGCGTGCTGGAGGCCCACGCCGTCTGCCGTCAGGGGCGGCTGCCCACCTTCAACAGCACCGCCCTGGGCAGCCAGAAATGGGTGCCCCTGCGGCTACACGCCGACGCGACGGCTGCGATCACAGCACTCAAGGATCAGGGTCTGCGGGTCTACGGCACCCACCTGGGGGTGCAGGCCGTCGACTATCGCTGCTGTGATTTCAGCGGCCCCACGGCCTTCCTGCTCGGGGCGGAGAAATGGGGACTGAGCGATGCCGCCGCAGCCGCGATCGACCAGGCGATCGTGATTCCCATGCAAGGCATGGTTCAGTCGCTGAACGTCTCGGTGGCGGCAGCCATCCTGCTCTTCGAGGCCCTGCGGCAACGGGAAGCGAGGGGAGTGGTTCCCACCGGCGGGGAAGGGATGCCGCAGGAACGCTACCGGGATCAGTTGTTCGAGTGGGCCTACCCGGAGGTGGCCGGCTGGTGCCGCCAGGAAGGGCGCCCCTATCCCAGCCTCAGTCCTGAAGGAGCCATCCTCGAAGATCTGCCGCGGGGGGTCCGCATGCGCTGCTGAATCGGCACCAGAGGACCTTGAGCACCAGCCTCAGCCCTGACGATCCATGGGACCTTCATCGAAGCGGGCGGCGCTGGGAAGCCAGAGGGTAATGGCCAGGGCCAGGATCTCCAGCAGCACCTGGCGTCCCCCCAGCAGGACCACCACCACGGCCACGAAGGCCAGAAACTTCTGGAAGACGCTCCAGACGTCGTCAGGGGTGGTGGAGGCCCTGGCCCAGAGGAACACGGCCGCGGCCAGCAATACCAGATCCAACCACCAGGGCATGGGGCCAGGGAATCACTAGGACAAGGCTAGACATGCCGGCGACGTTGACCCGAGGTCTGTGAGGAACCCCTATCCGCTCGAGCGCTCCGGGCCGTGCCCGGTGGAATGTCCCGGGATCCGCTCCAGGGAGGGATGGGTGGAGCCATTCGGGGCCGTGGGGAGGCAGGCAAAACAGCCAAAAACCGGAGCATCCTAACTAGAGCATCATGATCAGAAGCATTATTCCAGAGCAGCACAGAAAAGGAGTCGACGTCAGAAGAATGACTACAACTTTCAGACGTCGTTCTCATTTTTAGAAACGACACTGCACCCAAACACATACCGTTAAGCCAAAAACAAGGGCACCTTGAAATATTGCCATTTCTGAGTCAACATTGAGAAGCCACAAGCCCATCCTCTCCACATGCAGATCCGCCAGATGACTGGCATCCATGACTTCAAGGCGAGATGATTGACCCGCTACCAAATAATCAGGCTGACAGCGCTAGCCTTGAAGAGCAGTGCAGGTAACGCAGGAAGTTGTATGTAAGATTACGCAGTCCCCACCAAGCCTTCGTTCTGGCCAAGCCAATTCGTATTGTCAGTTTGCCGTGCATAAGGTTGTGACGATCCCGAAGACGTACTCAACCCTTGGCCGCACGCTCGATCGCACCTTGTTGCGTTCCTTAGCCTCCTCGCTAAAGGGATGGAAACGCGTACCCTTCTCATGAATTCGGCTCTCAAAACCAGCCACTTCCAGTAGATCTTCACACCGCGCGCCGGCGTAGCCGGAATCAGCCCAGACGAAGTCATCGCTGCCAGCGGAGGAGCCGACGCCCCACCCTCGCAGCTCCGAGCACGAATTTTGTCAATACAGCAGGGATCACCGGCTGATCTTAAGCCACTCCAAGCCCATCATCTCGCAGGAGATGCAGGGAAGGCGCTCAAGCGCGTGAAGCAGAGTTTGATTCTTCGCCAGTGGCTCTTCAGGAAGATCTGCCATGGTGAAATCAAGGGCGCTGATAATGGACAGAGCCTGGGGGCGGGCCCAGAAAAACCCCCCTGCAGGAAACTCAAGCAAATCGATCGAAGCCGTATCACAGCCGAAGCGGGAAAGAAGAGCGTCAACCATCGGCCTCATCTCCCCCCACCCAATCCATGGCCGATAAAATGACAGATAATCAGGGAAGACAATCCCCAGCGTCGGATCCTGGAGAAAGAGTCGCTGGATCTCAGCAACACGGGCAGGCGATCCGGCGAGAATCGAGTTGTGATCATGAAACCATTGAAGGTCGGACTCTTTGCCATGGGAGAAGAGGCACAAGTCGTAGCCTGAGAGGAGCTGATTGAAGACGATATATTTACTGGGGATGTCTCTGCCGATATTCTTAAGCAACGACACCTCCAGACGGGAGACTCCAAACTCACGGGAGAGGTTTCGCACCACAGCGAGCACAAAGGGACTGGAGCTGGTCACAAAAAAGTCAGCAGTAGAAAGATGACACCCAAAGTCTGAAAAAAAGCGCTTGGCCATGGCCACAGAGTGGAAGTGCAAGACGACAGCACATCTGAAGGAATCGCCTCTTGGTAAAGGGGCAGCTGATTCAGAGTCAGAAACACTCTCGGTCAGGGAGGGAAAACGCAGAGGCTCGCGGAAACGGAGATGGAAGTCTGGATTAGGATGATATTGCCGCCACAAGCCTTCTTCACGGTGGTAGTCAACGATTCCTCTCGGATCCTCATCAACCGCAGGGTAGATATGGCGATACCAGCGCACATCCACTTCAGGGCTGTAAGCTGAAGGCGTAGCGTCGCTGAGCTCATGGGTGGAAGGCGCCGCCTGATCTTCTGCGGGGATGAATTCGGACCCGAAAGAATGCTCGAGAGCTGCCGCAGTGAACTCACATTGGCGTTCCTGCTCCTTAAATCGCTCGCTGGCTTCTTCAGCACTGTGTTGAAGCGCATCAGGATCGGTAAGGATCGCCTCAATCGCGGGCACTGGCGCGTCTTCATCAACGCAGCGGAGGTAACTGAGCTGCTGATCCTCCCAGTAGGTCTTGGGATGGATCAGGGCAATGCAGGGAACCCTGTTGGCAAGCAGGTAGAGGATACGAGGCCACTCCAGAACTCTGGCTTCCTGAGAGTGGAGATTCAGACAAGCCAGCGATCGCGCAAGAATGCCATCCCTCTCCCAGCCATAGACGCCGGCATAAACAGAGAGCTTCAGTGAGGCGGAGGCCTCAAGACGAGCGAGACAGGTCAGCCTCAACGGCGTGACTGATCCGAAAAAGACAAGGCCTTCCTCACGGGATCGCTCATGCGGGAGTCGCTCCAGCCTGGGGTGGTAACCAAGACGAAGACGCTGTGCCCGGATCCGGTCCGTTTCAGCGGCGCCTACACGTAGTGCCTCTATGTTTTTATAAGAATAGTCCCAGACACGATGGCGGGCTGCAAGGTCGGCAATCTGCTGTGTCCACTTCGTATAGTCGCCAAGCATCTGTTCCGTATTAAAGATGATACTTCCTTCGGGTATCTCTGTGCATTGCTCGGCAGTCAGGAGATGGGATCCCAAGATGATATTGATCACACCACTGTCATATCGGTTTGAATAAATTTGAACATCATGGCCCAGCTCCTTGAGAGAGTGGTAGAGAAGAAGTCTGATCTCCTCGAACGCCCTGACATGAGGATAGTCAGCAGGCCGGATGGTAACGATGGAGAAAAAAGCCATACTGGACTACTCAGTGAAAGAAAACAACGAAGCACCTGGCCCATGACACCCAGGATCAGGCGTGGGACACAGGAGACAGAGACTGCATTGAGCTCAACTCCCTGGGAACAGCCCATGGAGAGCACTGGCCAGCGCTCGTCGGTAACTCTTCTGGAAATCCCGCTCATACTGCCTGCACTCATCCGTCATTTCGGCAACGACAGAACCACATAGATAGGGATGTCCAGCAATGGCGTGAACCTCTTTCCGGTATCCTGTTGCCAAGGATTGGTGCTCCCAGCTCGGCTCACTATGAAGATAATGAGCCACGATCCCGCTCCAATACATCGGCACCCCAAAGAAGGACAGTCTTTGTGTATATTCAGCGTCCTCATAATGTCTGAGATCAGCAAAATATCCGTAAGCGGAAAGGATTTCCCTTTGCGCGATCAGGCTGATCAAGCCAGAGCAGACCATCTTCCCATTGATCAGAAGTATCTTCTTCTGAGTCATGCTCACCCGGCACCAGCTCGTCATGACCACCTGGACATGCTTCATGGCCATGAGGATCAGGCCGTGCAGACAACGCAGAGGATGAAAGAGGTCGTCGTCATCCAGAAAGGTGAACCATGGCGAAGAGACCTTCCTCAGCGCACGGTTACGGCACATGCCCACACCCCGGTTCTCCTCGTCGAAGATCACCGAAGCCTTCCAGTCCTGAGTCTCGGGGCCGAGATCCGAAAGGAGGCGATGGACAAGTTCAAGGTCTTCTTCTGAACCGTCCACGCTGATGAGGCACTCGATCGAGACTCCGATCTGATTCCTTACGCTTTCCAGGGCAGCCCGCAAGAGATCCTCGCTGGCCTGATGGACAGGCATGACCACGGAGATGCAGGGCTTCTCGGGGATCAGGCGTTCGATGCTCTCGTGGAAAAGAAGAGTCTTCAGCTCCTCATAGAGATCCAAAGAAACATACTGTAAATAGCTCCAGTGCTCCGAGTCGAAGTCCAACAGAGTCTTCACGATTGCATCGACTTCATCAGAGGCGCACCAAGGCAAGCGACTAGCAAGAACATTCACACAGTTTTCGACTCTCAGTAAGTGTTCGAGAATATCTGCTGGCACGGGAAGTTGATCGGGTTGGTGAATTTCTCAGCGGGCTGATCCCACGGGCTGACCGCTCAGCCAGTGCTCCAGACCTTCCCCCAGGAACGAGAGACCCAGAACCAGGACGAACATGGCAAGTCCAGGATAAATGGCTGTCCACCAGATGCCGGTGGGTAGGGCCGTCAGGGCCTGCTGCAGATCTCCGCCCCACTCGGGGATGGTCTCGGGTAGGCCCAGGCCGAGAAAACCCAGTCCCCCCAGCACCAGAACGGCATCGGCGGCATTGAGGGTGAGGAGCACCGGCACCGAGGTGATGACGTTTCGCAGCAGATAGCGCCGCAGGATCCAGGCCGGCCCAGCCCCCAGGGAGCGGGCCGCCTCCATGAACAGTTCGCCCTTGACCTGGGCCGACTGGTTGCGCACAACCCGGAAGTACTGGGGGACGTAGACGACGCAGAGGGCAGCGGCGGCGTTGGGAAGGCCACGGCCGAGCAGAAAGGCCAGTACCACGGAAAGCAGCAGCACCGGCAGGGTGTAGAGCGTATCCATGAACAGCACCAGCACCCGGTCGACCCCGCCACCGAGATAGCCGCTCACCATCCCCATGGGGACGCCGATCGACAGGGCAAGCAGCAGGGCGATGAGCACCACCTGCAACGCCACACTGCTGCCGGCAAGGGTACGGACGCACACGTCTCGACCGAGCCGATCGGTGCCGCACCAGTGCTCCGGGGAGGGGGGCGCATAGATGGGGTTGGCGAGGCCTGCATTGGGGTCCGGAAGGACGGCCAGATTCACGAGCAACGGGGTGATCAGGGCGACCACCCCATAGGCCGCAACGATGGCGATGCCCCAGATCGCCATGCGGGTGGAGAGTGGGCGTCCCCGGGGCTGATCAACCGCCATGCCGCTCCTGTCGATCCGTTATTCTGCACCAATTACTGGGCTCCACCAGAAACCCTGATGCCAAGGGGGCAGACCGGCAGCCGCCCAGCTCAGGATGGTTCACTACGGAGTTCAGTCTTTCTTAAGTCAGGAAAAGCATTTCCAAGTCGCCTCACTGAAATGACGTTCCTGCAATCCCTTCCTGATTCACTCGCCTCCGAGGCGAGAATCCGTCGAAAACGACCGAAAGAATCCAACGCTTTTCAATGTTTCGCAACAATTCCTCCGCAAACCAAGGCCTCTGTGCGTCCCTGCTGGCTGGTTGTCGACCTCCAAGCCTCGGATCCCTGCGCGGACCAGCAAAGCTCAGGTGAGGGAGAGGGTTGCTCTGGCTTGCAGGGTTATTCTGAGCCTGTTAGATTCGGCAGGACCCACTACTCTCAAGCACTGGGAGCGCTGATCTCACCCTTGACCTCGACAAGCTCAGCCCTGCCGCTCCGATGACCAGTGCTCGCCTGCTGATCGTCGAAGACGACCCCGAGATGCGCAGCTTCCTCACTTCCGAGCTGGCTGTGGAGGGCTATGAGTGTGAAGAGGCGGCCTGCGGGCAGCAGGCCTTGGGCCGGATCCGAACTCAGACCTGGGATCTGGTGCTGCTTGACTGGAACCTGCCTGATTTCAGCGGGGTGGAAGTCTGCCGGCGCATGCGCAAAGGGGGCATCTCCACCCCCATCCTCATGCTCACAGCTCGGGACGAAGTGCAGCAGCGGGTGGAGGCCCTTGATTCCGGGGCCGACGACTATCTCATCAAGCCGTTCTCCATCGAGGAACTGCTGGCCAGGGTCAGAGCAAGGCTGCGCCGCAGTGGCATCGACGAACAGGATGGGGGAGTGCTTCGGATGGCCGATCTCGAAGTCAATCCTGCCAGCCGGGAGGTGGCACGGGGAGGAGAATCCATTCACCTCACAGCCAAAGAATTCGATCTCCTGATGCACCTCATGCGTCATCCCAACCAGGTCCAGGAAAGACGGTCGATCCTTGACGCGCTTTGGGGGGAAAACTGGCTCGGCGACGACAACCTTCTGGATGTCTACGTACGCTACCTGCGGCGGAAACTTGAGCCCGCCGGCAAGCCAACCCTGATTCAGACCGTTCGAGGTGTTGGGTTCATGATCAAAGAAGGACCTCCCCGCTAAGCATGACTGCTGCCTCTTCCCAAGCGAAACTGTTGCTCGTTGAAGATGATCAACGGATGCGTTCATTCTTGGCCGGTGAGCTCAATTGCGAAGGCTACGGAGTCACTGAAGCCGAAGACGGCCAAGGTGCCTTGCTGCATCTGAGAGACGCCACCGCTGATCTGGTATTGCTGGATTGGAACCTGCCCGATTTCAGCGGGGTGGAAATCTGCCGGCGCCTGCGTTCCAGCGGGGACATCACCCCGGTGTTGATGCTCACCTGCCACGACGACATCAGGGACCGGGTGGAAGCCCTGGATTCGGGAGCCGACGATTACATCCTCAAGCCCTTCTCCATCGAAGAGCTCCTGGCGCGCATTCGGGCCCACCTGCGGCGTACGTCCTACTGGCGCGGCGTGGTGAATTCAGATGAGATCTCCTACGCCGACCTGACGGTCAATACTGCGACCAGGGAGGTGCTGAGGGCCAATGTTCCCGTCTCCCTCTCCGTACGGGAATACGATCTTCTGCTTTGCCTGCTGCGACGTGCCGGGCGGGTTGTGGAACGGGAAGACATCCTGCGGGAAGTGTGGGGGGAGAACCACTTCGGTGACGAGAACCTGCTGGGCGTCTACATCCGCTACCTCCGGCGCAAACTGGAGCCCGACACTCTGCCGACCCTGATTCAGACGGTCCGGGGGGTGGGCTTCATGATGCGGGAAGGGGAGCCCCGCCCTTGAGGCGAAGCTGAAAATCGGCCCCACCGCCCGGGGCATCGGCGACCATGACGCTCCCACCCATGGCTTCCATCAGGCCACGAACCACGGCGAGGCCAATCCCGCTGCCGGGTATCTTGCTGGTATTCCTGCCACGCCCAAAGCGCTCGAAGATGCGTTTCTTTTCGTTGTCGGGCACACCGGGGCCGGAGTCGATCACATGGGCCACCACCCGATCGAGACTGGCGTCCAGCCGCAGTACAATCGGGCTGTTGTCGGGTACATACTTGACGGCGTTTTCAATCAGGTTGGCCAGGCACTGCTCGAAACGGCCCGAATCACCCAGAGCCATGGGGCTTGCCCCCTGGCTGGCACCGGGACGGATCTGAAGCCTGCCATGGCAACGTTCCTGCAAACGTTGCACCACCCGCTCGACAGCCTGGGATACATCGAAGGGATTGAAAGGCATCATCGCTCGATTGGCATCGATGCGCGTCAGAGCCAACAGATCGGACACAAGCTGGCCCATGCGTTCGGCCTCCTCCTCGATCAGGGTGACCTGCTGAATCTGATCCTCGGAGAGACCGTGGGAACGACGCCGCAGCCGACTGGCGTAATTGCGGATCAGACTGATCGGCGTACGCAGCTCATGGCTCACCCCATTCACGAAACCCCGCTGACTTTCCCATGATGCGGAGAGGCGATCGAGCAGGTCGTTGAAAGCCCCCGCGATCGGGGCCAGTTCGCTGGGCTGGCTCTGAACGAGCACCCGTTGGCTGTCGAGGGTGTCGGAGCTGATCGCCTGCATGCGATCGCCGAGTTCGTCAAGGGGCGTGAGGCCTTGTACCAGGACCGGTCTGAGTAGCAGGCCCGTGACCAGTGTCGCCAGACCCGCCGCCACCAACAGCATGAACAAGATCAGACGCTGCTGAAGGAGCTTGTCGGTGATGTCCTCCAGGAAGCGCAGCCGGACAGCATCCTCCCCCAGGGGCACCGTGGTGGAACTGGTGAGAAAACTGCGGCTACCTGCCCCCAGAGCGGCCACCCCCTTGGCGTCGGGGCTGGCCGTGTTCAGCCGCACGAGCGGGACGCCTGTGGGGTCGGTGAACAACCGGATCTGGCGGGTGGCGTTATAGGGGATCCCCTGCTCGGTTTCCACCCAGGCCAGGAAATTGGGGCTGATCAGCCGGGTGAGGGAGCTGCTGAGGTCGCCGAGGCTGCTGGGCTTGGGCTCGGTCGCCATCAAGGCCTTCCTGACGCTCGTGGCCGTGGCCAGATGGGCGGCACGGCGATCCTGGCTGGCCAGCCAGGCGGAGGTCACGATCAACAGGGCATAGCTCCCCAGAACAGCCAGAAGGCTGAGCCCGAGGAGGCCTTGGCGGATCGAAAACGACCTGGATCTCCGGGACCATGGCCCCCTGAGCCGTGAAAAGACCAACAAATTCATTAGAAGAGCATTAGACCTCGGCAAGGCGCCAGGCCTATCTGATCCTAGTGGATAATGAAAAGACAGCAACTCCGGCACCCGCTACAAGCGCTGCAGCGCCCGAGATCCCAGGCCAGAAAAGGGTTCAGATTCTTAGAGCCGCCACACCTTCGCGTGGAGCGCAGACTACGGCGTTGGCATGGACTTGATCAGTTTCTCTCAGTAGGGTATTGGGGTACTGACTGGTTCCAGCTTTTTCGGATGAAAATCTCCCCCAAAACCAAACTGGCCCTGATGCGCAGCCTGCGCGAAAGGAAGTCCAAAGTGGCTCAGGGTTTCACCCTCATCGAGCTGATGATCGTGGTGGCGATTGTCGGCATCCTCTCCGCCGTTGCTCTGCCTAACTTCCTCCAGGCGCGCAATGCCGCAGAGGCGGGCGCCAAGGTTGGTGAGATTGTCGGCATCGCCAAGGAATGTGCCACCTTCATTGCCTCCGGTGGTGTCGGCGCTGCTCCCACACAATCCGGCGTCACCTGCGCCACTCCCGCCGCTGGTGGCACGGTCGAAGGCACCTTCACCGCTGGCGCCGTGGGCGTGAAGTGCCTGTCCGACACCTTGGCTGCCGGTGACACCAAAGCCACCGTCACGATCACAGCGTTGACAGGCGCCATGTCCTGCTCTTTCGGCTGATCACTATTCAGGCTAAAATGTGGAATCACCAGTCTCCTAGATAAAGCAAAGGCGGTTTCTATTCCGCCTTTTTTTGTCTTTATATGGCCTAAAAGCGCAGCCTAGTTTAAAAAACATGATTAATCATGTAGCATGAATCAAACGAGTTGACTTGGCCGAAAGCCCGACGGCTTCAGGAGACACCGAGGGC
The DNA here is from genome assembly GCA_963772735.1 of uncultured cyanobacterium. Classification (GTDB taxonomy): domain Bacteria; phylum Cyanobacteriota; class Cyanobacteriia; order PCC-6307; family Cyanobiaceae; genus Cyanobium. The sequence goes on from CAVYYO010000009.1 coordinate 13,777, forward strand.
CAAGACCTGGCACACGAGACGGCTTTCCATGCAAACCGGTCGAATCCCCTTGGGATCACGGTACTTACAAATCTAATCGCCCGCAAGACGCAGACTTTCACTCGACTTGAGGCAGAGGCCTCAGCAGATCTTTTCCTTGGCTCGTGATGGGCCCAAGGATCATAAAGCGCGGTTGCTTTCCAACTCTCCCAGGCGAGTCGATTCGGGAGACCAATCCACCAAAAGAATCAGCTCTGCTCTTTCACGACCTGGCCATCCATGAGATGAGCAAGATTTTTCTCAGTCGCAGAAATGCTCAGGACTACAAAAAGACTTCCATGTTCAATTTGCCAACCGATCCAGAAGCTCTCTATATGCTGGCCGGGAAGCATTTCCAAGCCGGTGACTATCGCAGCTGTATACCCTGTCTTTCAAAACTCCTATGCTTCAATGATTATAGGCTCAGATCGCTGGCCAACATAGGAGCCTGTCTCTACCAATTGGGTCATCTAAGAGCGGCAAAAGTCTTTCTCAGCCGTGGGATACGACTGGACCCGGATGACGTTCATAGTCAACTCAACCTCGCCAAAACGCTATTTGCACTGAAGGATTTTAAGGGGGCATCTTACTATTTCAAGCGTGTCCTGATCAGCAAACCAGAGGATGCTTCCGCCTGGGGGGGGCTGCTCGAAAGCTCGGCGTCATTCCTGGAGCTGGATGCCTGCTTGTCCATCGCCCAGGATTGGTCGCTGGCATTACCGGACGACGAGGAAGCCTACTTTGCACAAGTCAATATTCTTCGAAGGCTAGATCGGGATACGGATGCAGTCAGGCTTCTACAAAGATGCAAAGTTCACATTTCTGATCTCAACAGATACAACAAACTGCTTCTGGCACTGCTTATTTCTCTGGATCTGCTTGAAGAAGCTCTTTCCATTTCTAATCTTGCCATTTCCAGTGATCCTTTAGAAGTCAGTTACCATGTGCAGAAAGGGGTGATTGAATTACGATTATGCCGTACTGAAGAAAGCTGCTCTTCCTTCCGAAAGGCCTATTCCCTCTCTTCCAAATCCGCCGCTTTTTTCCTCAATCAGTATCTTCTTCCCGCCATTCCATCTTCGGTTGATGAAATAAATCGCTGCCGGGAAAGGTTCGTTGGAGGTCTTTCCTCTGCCGAGAAGAACCCTGATCTGGAGATGATCCTTGAGGATCCGTTTCTTCCCCATACATTTGCTCTTGCGTACCACAACCAGAATGATAAGTTACTCTTGGAGAGATACTACCGACTGATAAAAAGACTATCGGCTCCAATACTCAGTTCGATTCAGGCAGCAAGGCCTACCACTGCAACAACGAACTCGGGTGACAAGAAGATCAGAATTGGCTTCCTGTCAAGATACTTCTACAATCACAGCAACTATCTAGCATTCGAGGGAATCATCCGCCATCTGGATCGAGCCAGCTTTCGAGTTATTCTTATCAATGTAGAGGGAGTCAAAAGAGATGATATCCACGTGAGTTTATGCTCTACCTGCGATGAAGTCGTCTATCTCAATGATGACCTGAACTATTGCTACAATAAATTGCATGATCTAGGACTCGACATACTCTTTTTCACCGATCTAGGGATGACACCCTATGACTTTTTCTACCCTATCTTTCGATCAGCACCCATACAGATAACTGGCTGGGGAATCCCCCATACATCCGGTATGAGTGACGTTGACTATTACCTCTCTGCCCAGGGAATTGAGCCTGATTCACCTCAATCGCTATACACTGAAAAGCTCGTTACACTTCCCGGTGGCCTCCCCTGTTGCTTTCTTGCTGATATCAATAAAATTCCAAAGATTCCACGAGAATACTTCTTCTTGCCTGCCCAGACACCATTGGTTGGATGCTTGCAATCTCTCCATAAATTACATCCCGACTTTGACTTCCTACTTGAAGATATCGCCAAGAAGAACCCCAATGCAATCTTTGTATTTGTAGAGGATAAATATCCAGATTGCACACGGCGCTTCCTGGACAGGCTGAAAGGAAATGCACCATCTGCAAGTGGAAGATCGTTGTTTCTTAAATTCATGTACAGGAAAGAATATCAAGGTTTATGCTCATGCATGGACCTACTCCTTGATCCAATTTACTACGGTAGTGGCATAACCTTTTTTGAGGCGTCACTCGTTGGTACAATCATCATTACCCTTGAAGGGAAGTTTCTTCGCTCACGCGCTGTGGCTTCAGGATACCGGGAAATGGAGCTTACTAATCCTCCCATAGCCACAACTCTTTTTGAATATGCAGAGTTAGTGACTCGCTTGCTCAGTGATGCCGATGCAAGAAAGGAAATGCAAGCTGAAATTCTCGCGAAACGCGACCGCATATTCAATCGTATGGACTATGTTCGCAACTTTGAAGATTTTTGCATCAAAGCCGTCAATAGCAAGAAATTCTAAGCCAGTTTTTGGCCTCTGAGAAGCTGGATGGAATGGAAGCAGCGGGTCTTTTGGGGAGCCTTGGTATTGGAATCCTCCGCCCTTGAGATCACGAAAATGGAAAAAGGAAATACATCTTATCCCAAATTCATTCCATGCCAGTCAAGTATAGTCTCTCGAGTTGCTGCTTTAAAAACCAAATTTCAGATCCTTTTTCCTTGGGCTTTGAATTGACTTGGGCTCTTGACTCATGCATGACCGCAGGCTGACTTCTTTCGTTTTGCCTGCATCGCTCTGACATCTAAAATCGACTGGACGCTTCCGCATTGGGATACTGGATATTACCCTCATCGAAATGGAGTTGCTTCTCAGCGAATATGCAATTCCGTGTAAAAAGGACGCTTTCAATTTCTTCGACAGCCAGCGGGTCAAGCCCAATACTCATCATTCGATATTGCAACAGGCTTTGATCCTCTTCGCACAAAAAGCGCCGATTCACATAATCAGATGCCACCTTGAAAGCCTCAACCGCTGACCAGGGATCATTGAGTCCGTAATTGCATCTATACCCGTAGAGAGTTCCATTGCGCCAGTAGGAGGTTTCAATATCTTCGATTGCATACAGTCCATTGCCTCTCAGTAATTCTTTGAACAGATAGGAAAATGTCAATAGCTGATGAGAAGGATGATGAGATCCGTCATCAATAATTAAATCGATGGGATGATCAATCAGGTTCACTCCTCGCTGTAGGTCGTTCAAATCAGACTGATCGACCTTAACGATTTTATACCGATCGCCTTCGCCTTCGGTATCACGGTCAAAACAGTAAACGAAAGCCTCTGGGAAAATAGCCTTCCAGAATTCAATTCCGGCTCCGGATCCATACCCAATTTCCAACATGGAAAAATCTTTTTTTTCCTTGAAGCGATGAAGGTATTTCGCGTATGCATTTTCGTAGTGGTGAAATCCTATTTTATCGGTCTGGGCTGATAGCCCCGCTTCAATCATTTTCTCTCGAAATAATTCAACCTTCATCGCTTGAGCCTCTGCAGATTGTCTTTTCCCGAGTTTACCATTGCAGGCTCAATTGAGCAATATCTCGACTGTCTGCACGTGGAGATGCGTCGCCACTTTCAACGTAGATTGAATGTCATCTTCAAGGGCCAGCCTGCCCGCCAAAACTCTTCCGTCTGTTCATGAATCATTCAGGTTTTTCTATGACGATTCTTTTCCCAGTGCCTGGGTAATTTGCTTCTTGGATGCAATCATGAGACTCCAGGTTCTTCAAGAGATGAGTGGGCTCTGACAGCAACGGTCGAAGACACCCGTTTTTTGACTAACTCGTGCAGTCGACTGATCAAGGAGTAATCCCAATCCGTACGCTCGTTTCAATTCCCTGACTGCTCCCTCCCAGAGACCTGAATTCCTGCCGCAACTGCAGCAGCAACAACCCGTCCGGCTCCACATCCGCCTGGAGCCCCGGAACGGCCAGCCCATCCAGCAACACCCTGTTCTGCGGAGCCCCCGTGCTTGGCGTCCCATCCAGACCAAAGGCCGATCCGCAACGCATCAGCACCCTCCCGCGCCAGATGGCGCTGGGCGGAGACCCCACCGTGTAGGTGATCGGACCCTCCCGCGTCTGAATCTGCAGCACGGGAACCCGTCCCCCCAGGCCGCAGGCGGCTCCTGCGCCATGGGCCAGATCCACCCGCTGGGCCCGCAGCAGATCGGCCCGCAGCAGGGTCAGGGCCCTGCGCTGCAGGGCCCGCTCCCTCCCCCGCCGCACCAGCCGTTCGACCCGGCTGCCATCCGCCACCAAGGCCTGCAGCATCACTCCCCACACCAGCAGCCCCAGGCAGGCCGCCACCAGCAATTCGACCAGCGAGAACCCCGCCGGCCCCCGCCTGGAAACCGGATTCGACGCAAGGTCTGGATGGGACAGGGGCATGGCTCTGCTCCGTTGGCTGGGTACGTTCGTGGAAAGGTCAGTGGTCCGGATCCGGCAGGCAACCGGCCGGCCCATGACGGCCGAGCCGGGTCACGCCGAGGGGCAGGGCCACCACCACGCAGCGCACCAGATCGGTCCCCTCGCTGCGGATCAGAACGGTGCCGCCATCGATCACGAGTCCATTGCTGGTGAACCGAACCTCCGCCGGCAGGTTGTGGCTGAGGCGGACCCCCCCATCGCCGAGTCCTTCGCCGAGCTCCAGACCCGCCCCCTGGCAGGCCGGGAGGCTTCCCCCCTGCGGTTCCTGCCAGCCCGTGGCGGAGAGATGAAGGGCGCAGGGCCGTCCCTGGAGCAAAGCGGCGTCGCGCCCCCTCTCGAGCCCGAGCATCACCCGGCGGCTGGCACCCTCCAGCCGCGCCCGGGCCAGCTCCCTGCTGGCGGATCCCAGGCCGAGCTGGGCCAGCAGGCCCGCCAGCATCGCCGCCAGCAAGGCTTCGGGGAGGGTGAAACCGCCGGCCTCAGGACGCTCCATCGACACCCCCCTGCGGCGGGACCGGATCCACCGCGACCGGCGCTACCGGGGTCTGCCGGGCCGCCGGCGCGGTCGCCGAAGCCCCACAGACCCCCAGGGCCCGAGGCAGGTAGAGCCGCTGACGGGGTTCGCCCTGCCCTCGCACCGCCAGGCTGAGCAGCACGCCCTCCCCTCCGGCCGCCCGCTCCAGGCGCCGCGCCAGCCCAGGGGCCAGGGGCATCGCCGCAAGGTCACGCATCCACTGGTCGGCGACGGCGGCGCAGGGGCGACCGGAAGCGGCACTGGCTGGGGAAACCGGGCGTCGCAGAACCGCCTCGGCCCGCAGGAGGGAGGCCTCGCCTTCTTCCATTCGCTGCTCCTGCCGCGCCTGGGCCAGGGTCGCCGCGGCGGCCAGACCCAGGAGCTGCAGCGAGGAGCCTGCAGCCATGATGAAGACCACCGACCCTGTCAGCAGTTCGAGAAGGCTCATGGCTCCAGGCCTCGCAGCCCCAGCAGTCGCACGTCGCTCGCCTGGGGGTGGGGCTGGGACGGTGGCCGGGGCGGCGTCAGCCGCACGCTGAAGGCCCCCCGTCGTGGGGGCTGCCCCCCGGCATCGGCCAGCTCCAGGAGCAGTTCAGCCGGCTGGACATCGGGGCTCCAGCCGATCAGCCGATAGGAGCTCCCCAGCACCTGGCCCTCCCGGAGGGATTGGAGGGTTCCGGGGGAAGCACAGGCCAGCCCCAGGTCGTTCCACCGTTCCAGCGGCACCCCCAGCAGGCAGGGCTGGTTCTGGTTCAGATCCGCCAGCACCATGTGGCCCGCCGAAGCCAGGCGGTCCTCCATCTGACGTTGCTGCTGCTCCCGGACCCCCTGCAGGCGAATCTGGAGGCTGGTGGTATGGGCCGAAAGGGCGGCGAGAACCAGGACCAGGGAAGCCCCCATCGCCAGGGGGAGCACGAAGCCCTGGGCCTGGGTGCGGTGGTGCAGCAAGAGCATGGTGCTTTCAGTGAGGTCCTCCTCAGGGTTCCCGCGGGGCGACGTCCCGGTCGGGCGGTCCTGTGCCAGGGTGCGCTCGGGTCTTCCCTCCTGCCCGCCATCTCCTGCGGCCCATGACCACCAAGCGGTTCCAGGACAGCCGGGACGAGGTGGACCGGATCGTGCACCGCCACCAGCTGGACTACTCCCTCGGCCAGTTGCGCCTGGTGGGGCTGCTGCTGCTGGCCGTTGCACTGGGGAGCCTGATGGTGAACCTTGCCTTCGGCGTGGTCGACTCTCCCCAGGCCAGGCTCGCGGCTCTGGTCGGCCTGACCCCGGCGCTGCCGTTGCTGCCCCTGGGATTCAGCCTCTACCTGCTCGGGGGGGGGGCACAGGCGGCACCGGCGTGAGCACCCCTGGGCCCCCACCCTTCACAGGGTCCTGCTGCCGGCAGGCCTGATCTGTCTGGTCATCCTGCCGGCCGTCACTCTCCATGATGGCTTCAGCCTGCACAGGCAGAGGCGGCAGGTCCTGCGCGGCCAGGAAGAGAGGCAGATCAGGGATCAGAGGGCCCTGGAGCGGATCCGGGTGGCCCCTTCCGCGGTGGCGGTGGCTCGGCAGGCCAGGGCCAGGGGCTTTGAGATTCCCGCCGCAGCGGGCGAACCGAAAACCATCAGTCTCTGGCGCTACGACATGGCCCAGGCGAGGCGGCGACAGGAGATCAGCACCGCGGCCTCTCGGGCTTCCCTCTCGGCGTTTCAGCAGGAGATTCTCAGCCCCGTTCGCCTGCTCACCACCCTGCTCGTGCAGCTGGTCACCGGCGCAGGGCTGCTGCTGATGCGGCATCAGGGCAGGCGTCAGATGCAGCGGCTGGGGCTCACCCCCTCCCTCTTCTTCCAGACCAGCGCCACCGGACCGATGCACCATGAGCGCCGCTCCATCGACCGGAAGCGCACCATCACCTGATCTGGGCTATTCCAACGAACCGCCCCAGAGGACCGCTCCAAGGGACGAAGCAAGGCTGCATGGAGCACATCTTTAAGACTCTGGCGGGCAGATTCTAAGAAGGTGCTTCCGACCAGAAGATTGCGATTCCCACGAAAAGAGGATCCACCAGGAGGTTCCAGGCCTTAGGAATCGATGGGATGGCGGGGAGTCGGATCTCTGATCTGACTCTAAATCAGAGAGGAATGCTGAACTCACTGGATTTTTCACGCCTTGACAAGTGCTCTCCTAATGAAGTTCTAGCGGGCCTCTCTCTTCGGTTATTCCATTCAACGACTTGGGAGCTGTAGGCTGACTGAAGATCAGCTTGAGACTTGCATGAATCAAACTTCAATCGATCCCAAGGATCCTCTTTCAATCATTTTGTATCCTGGCCAAGTTAGTTGCATTGAAGATGATTGCATTCAAGTTGGTTGCATTCAGGTGAAGGTTTGAGTCATGGTGAAAAATCGTCTGCTGCTCTTGCTTCTGGGCTCCCGGCCCCGCATGGCGGGCCCCAGGCCGGGTGCTGCCGGCTTTTCGGTGGTCCTGTTCGTGGTGGCTGGGCTGGTAGTGATCCTCGGCTTCGGGCGCGATGGCCACCCGTACCGGCCTGGGAAGTCTTGGCAGTTCCTTTCAGAGTTCAAGCCGGGAAGCACGGGATGCCGCTGAGGCCGGCATCACCACGGTGATCAGCGAGCTGAATCGAGCCCCCAATCGACGGCTGCTCGTTTCCGACGCGCCATTGAACACGTGGAGCAGTGCGAATACGAAGTTCAAGAATCCCTGCAGCAGTGGCCCGCCCTCAGCCGCTGCCATCGGCTTCAAGGGTGGGGCTGAGCAGACGATCGATGCGACCCGGAAATTCACGCTCAAGAGTGTGAAAGTGATGAACAAGAATCGCTCGATCAGCCATGAAAGCAGGTCGGATGGAACCACGAGTTCCCCAACAACGCCGCCCTACAACGATACCTTGATCAATATCTACAACAGTGCCGTCAACGACCCAACGGGCGGCGGCAATGTTGGCTATATCGCAGTCACTGTGGAGGGACGGGTGACCAGTCCCGGTGGTCAGGTGTCCACGGCCAAGGTGACCCGCGAGTTTCAGGTGGTGCCGAAATGCTGCGGCACCTCGTTCGGCACCGTTGGTGGAGGCGAAACCACACTCGGCAACGACACCCGGGACGGGGATTGCGTGAACGATTTTCCCCGACTCCTGCTGGGAGCGGCCTTCGGACAGCCCCCTGTCAACGGAGTCACGGTTCCTCCGGGCGGTGTGGCCTATGCCGATGCCGGAGCCTTGCTCAACGTCCAGCAGAGCGGGGCCACCACCTTGGGCACCGACATCCCCACCGAGGTTCTCTGCCTCAACAATGCCACCTGCCCCGGCGGGGCGGGATCCGTCGGCGGGGTGCCGATCAAATCGATCAACATCTCCCTGCCCACGCTTCCTCCCTATCCAACCTGCCCCACCGGTCAGGACTGCACCCAGGGCAAGGAGATCCTCGCCAGGAGCATCTGTGAAACGGCAGGCAGCACGGTAGCCCTGGCAGGGGGAGGAACGGTCACCTGCGATGCCACCCAGATGAATCGATCCAAGGATTATCTGCGGGTCAATTCAGCGGGTCAGGTGGAGCTGTGCAATGCCAAGAATCTGAATACAGCCGATCCTGGCAGCAATGGCGAACCGATTCTATCAACCGTCGGAAACGCAGGCGCCCCCGGTTTTCAGGCCAACGGCATCGTGAGTGGCAGCTGTGACACCAGCGTCAATGATTTCTGCGCCCGCACCGGCGACGACCCCAGCAATTATGCCTATCATTGCCGCATCAAGCAATTGGTCGTCAGCGATCAGACGAGCAACACAAGTGAGGCCAACCGCCGACAGAACAATACCTTCTTCATCGACACATCCAAGGCTCCAATTTACCTTTACATGAATAAGGAGTGGAGCACTTCCACCGACAAAATCACGACTCTGAATGGGTGGGATGATGGCCAGATCCAGCATGTTCACTGTGCATCCAACCTCAACGACAATCACAGCTGCGCCACCAAGGCTTTGCCCAATGATTCACCACGGGCGATGATCTACAGCAACCGCGTCATCGACGTGGTCGTGGGAGATGATGGCTTTATCCGGGATTTGTTCATGTACCTCCCCTACGGGAATGTCATTCTCGCCGAAGACCCCGATGCGTCCAACAACCCCTTTGGTCTGCCGAATTTCCGTGGCTCGATGTGGGTGAACAACCTCAGTATGGGCGGATATCATGGCCAGACCAATTACACAACCCAGATCGCGATGCCGCCCCTGTCGGATTCCTTCTTTGGCGTTGGAGCTGGCTCTGCTGTCGGATTTCCACTCTTTGACTGGGTGGCCAGGAGCTCATCGGCCCGATCCGCCTTCTGAATCCTTCTCCCTGTGATAAAGGTACCCTTCCCGTGATTGCATCCCTCCGCTGCCGAAATCAGATTCCGCGTCAGGCCAGAGGCGCCTCCCTTGTGGAACTGGTGATTGGGTCCATGATCCTGGTCTTCGCTTTTGCAATGGCTGCTGCGATCGCCGGGATCAACAATCGCAACCTGCTGACGTCCAGAACCACCAGCAACCAGGACGCACTGATCGACAGCGACATCTCAGCAATACGCAGGCTTTCCGAAGAGTACACATGGTGCACCGGCGCCGGAACCCTTTCCGCCTCCGGGTCCTCCTGCGACAGCACATCGGCCCGGAACCAAAACTACTATTTCCCTAGCAACGCTGCCAACATCGCCCTTTTTGAAGCCGCCTGCGCAGATACAACGGCTCCAGATGACTTGAACGTTGCCCTGGTCAACCAGATCAATTCCAGGCCAACTCTGCCCAGCATTACCCGCAGCGTAACCTACGATAATGTTCCAGCTCATCGCCTCAGAATCACCTATACCGGCACGAACGTAAACCGTGTGATCCTGCTCACCCCCACCGTTGCCGGCTGGTGTCCCTGATGGCCAACCCACCGCCTTGCCCAGAACGCGGCTTCACGCTCACCGAACTGATCGTTACGGTTGCCTGTCTGGCAATCATCTCCTCCGTCGCTATCTCCTCCACTGGCAACGGCTGGAAGCGGAGTCGGGTGAATACCGTGGCCATTGAGTTGGCGAGCTGGTTGGAGGCGGTTCGAAATGCTTCCTTACGTAGGATCGGTACCGGCTGCACCGTCACTTTCAACACCACTTCCCCCAAGGCCGCCGGCGATCAGATTGCCTCCGTCTCCCCTGCCGCCTGTTCATCGATGCCGAGTTTCACGCTCACAGGGTTGGCTGACAGCCCGGATCGCTACAGCGTCAGCCTGTCTCCCACCACGCCCACAAGTGTCACCTTCACGCCCCGTGGCTCAGTCACTGCCACCTCTGACACTGACCTGAAAATCCTCCTCGACGGAACCGGGGTGATGCGCTGCATCCGCACGTCCGCCACCGTGGGACTGATCCGCATCGGCAGCAGCAGCAATGCCTCCAGCACCGCAGCCGCCTGCGACGAACCCTTCATCGCTTTCTGACCATGGCCCCTTCTCGTGTGAATCGGCCAGCCAGCTGTTCCGGGTTCACCCTGATCGAACTTCTGATCTATACGGCGCTCGGCGGAGTGATCATCTCGGCGGCGACCAGCGCGGTTGTTTCGCATATCCGGACTGGAATCTCTCTGGAGAGAAACCAGACGATGCGAAACGATCTCAACCGTGTAGTGCTTTTCCTCTCCACGGAAGTCAGCGAAGCAGACACCATTTCCTATGGGCAGACAATGCCAGCAAGCTGTAATGGTGGAACCGCATCCCTGTTCACGATCAACGTGCCCAATCTGGGATTCATCGGCACCAATCTGGCATCCACTCCCATCCATTACTACGTCACAGGGAGCGGCACAACCGCCAGCCTCAATCGCTGCGGCCCGCCATTCAATCCCGATGGCAGCCTCAATTACACGGGCACCACCGTCGATACGATCGTCAGCCCCAACACAACCCTCACCCTTGCCAACACCACGGACACCGAGGCCATCACCTACGATCTCACTGTCAGAGACCCCTCGGCCACCCAGGCCGTCAGTCGCACCAATCTGGTCAACAGTTCTCAGGTCAGCCTGATCAACTGAACTTCATTGGTTCAGTTTCAGCACTGCCATGAAGGCCTCCTGGGGCACCTCCACCCGGCCCATGGCCTTCATCCGTTTCTTGCCCTTGGCCTGCTTCTTGAGCAGTTTCTTCTTACGAGAGATGTCTCCGCCGTAGCACTTGGCAAGTACATCCTTGCGGATGGCGCTGATGCTCTCACTGGCGATGATGCGGCTGCCGATCGAGGCCTGAATCGGAATCTTGAACTGCTGCCTGGGAATCAGCTCCTTGAGTTTTTCCACCAGACTCTTGCCCACGTTGTAGGCCTTGTCGCGGTGGACGATGGTGGTGAGGGGATCGGCCCGTTCGGAATTGATGAGCACATCCAGGCGCACCAGCTCATTGCGGCGATAGCCGATCAGGCTGTACTCCATCGAAGCATAGCCCTTGGTGCGGCTCTTCATCTGATCGAAGAAATCAGTGACCACTTCGGCCAGGGGTAACTCGTAATGCAGGGTCACCCGGTCAGTGGTGATGTACTTCATGTCGATGAACTCTCCCCGGCGCTCCTGGCAGAGCTCCATCAGGGCACCGTTGTAGACATTGGGGGTGTAGATCTCCAACTTCACGTAGGGTTCCTCGATCGATTCCCGTTTCTGGGGATCCGGCAGGGTGGCGGGGTTGTCCACCATCAGGCTGCTGCCGTCCATCATGTTCACCCGATAGATCACTGACGGTGCGGTGACGATCAGGTCGAGGTTGTATTCCCGCTCCAGCCGCTCCTGCACGATCTCCATGTGCAGCAGGCCCAGGAAGCCGCAGCGGAAGCCGAAGCCCATGGCGCTGCTGGTCTCGGGCTCGAATTTCAGGGCCGCATCGGAGAGCTGCAGCTTGTCGAGGGCCTCCCGCAGGTCGGGATACTGGTCGGCATCGGTGGGGAAGAGACCGCAGAACACCATCGGCTTGGCCTCGGCGTAACCCGGCAGGGGTTCGGCGGCCGGATTCGCCGCCAGGGTGATGGTGTCGCCGACGCGGGCATCGGCCACGGCCTTGATCGACGCGGCCAGGTATCCCACCTCGCCGGCATGGAGACTCTCCACCTGGCGCTGGTCCGGCGCCATCACCCCCACCTCGTCGAGTTCCACGGTCTTGCCACTGGCCATCAGCAGCACCTTGTCGCGCCGGGCGATCACACCGCTGATCACCCGGAAATAGACGATCACGCCCCGGTAGGGGTCGTAGTAGGAATCGAAGATCAGGGCCCGCAGCGGTTCGTCCAGCTGGTCCGGCGGCGGCGGCACTCTGTCCACCACCGCCTGCAGGATCTCGGGCACCCCCAGGCCGGTCTTGGCGGAGCAGGGGATCGCCATCGAGGTGTCGAGGCCGATGATCGCCTCGATCTCCGCCTTGATCCGCTCGGGATCGGCGCCGGGAAGATCGATCTTGTTGAGCACCGGGATGATCTCCAGATCGTTCTCCAGCGCCAGGTAGACGTTGGCCAGGGTCTGGGCCTCCACCCCCTGGCTGGCATCCACCACCAGCAGGGCCCCCTCGCAGGCCTGGAGGCTGCGGCTCACCTCGTAGGAGAAATCGACGTGGCCCGGGGTGTCGATCAGGTTGAGGATGTAGATCTGTCCGTCGGCGGCCCGGTATTCCATACGGGCCGCCTGGAGCTTGATGGTGATGCCCCGCTCCCGTTCCAGTTCCATGTTGTCGAGGAACTGGGCCTGCATGTCCCGGGCGGCAACGGTGCCGGTGTCCTGCAGCAGGCGGTCGGCCAGGGTGGATTTGCCGTGGTCGATGTGGGCAATGATGCAGAAATTGCGGATCCGCGCGGCGGGAACGTCGGTCATGGGCGCGCCCTGAGGCTGCGTGGTGAGGTTGAGGAGGGCCCGATCCTAGGCAGAGCCTCCAGGGGCATCGCCCTCGGCGTGGGGGAGCGGCTGGGAAGGGGATGGCGCGAGGCCGAGCCGCCGCAGAACCGGCAGGCGCCCGGCGCTGAAGGATGTCCAGGACTCCCGCAGGGTCTCGAGGGCCTGGGAGGGGTCCTCGATCGGGTCACCCTGCTTGTCCTTGAGGCTGCCGCCGGCCAGGGCGACACCCATCCAGACCAGCTGAACCACCTCCTCGGCAGGCAGATCGGCGGCGGCGGTCTGGAGGAAAAAGGACTCCAGCAGCGTGATCGGGATGGGCTGAAGCAGAACGGGAGACAGCAGCGCGCCGATCTCCTCGCCGGCGGTGATGCTGGCCAGGGCCCGGTGATTGAAGGCACGGGCGATGCTGCCCCGTCCATCGGCGGGCTGACCTTCCGGCAGGCTGAGGCCGACCACGCCGGCCTGGATGAGCACCGAGAGCCTGCGCACCATCTCGTCGAGGTCGAGCGGGAACAGCCCCAACACCTCCCCCAGCGCGCAGGGAGCGTCGGCCAGGGCGTCCTGGAGCCCCGACACGAAGGAGGAATCCATCGACAGCCGGCCGAACCCGGTCTCGAAGCCTTCGGAGCTCTCCTCGACCGGAGTGCAGGCGTGCAGGGTGAGCTGGGAGAGAACGGCGCGGCGCCAGGGAAGGGAGGGGGTGCAGGGCCCCTTGGCAAAGAGATCGCGGCGGAAGGTCTGGACGATCGCCAGATCGAGGAGCACCTCGCGCATGCAGGGATCGGCCGCTGCCAGCACCAGGGAGCGCCGGGCCGGATCGAGCATCTCGGGGAACATCTCCGGCAGGGTGGCGGAGCCCACATGGGTGAGGCCATGGGTGGCGCACAACCGGTGCATGGGCCCCACGTACAGGGGCTGGTGGCCGGCGTGGTACTCCCCGATCAGGTAGGACTCCTTGAAGGTGGCAATGCGCTCCATCTCCGACCTCAAGCCGGGGAAGTTCCGAGCCAGTGCCGAGGGTTCCTCCCCATCCCCGCACAGCCTTTGCAGCAGGTCCGCCGAGTGGCGCAGGACTGCCGGCGTGGTGCTGCCACCGGACCGCAGGGCCTCCTCCTGGCTGAGCATCTGCAGGCAGCTCCGGGAGAGCCATCCGGGATAGGTGTTGTAGGAACAGAAGAACAGCCCCCCTGGCCGCAGCAGGCTGGCGGCCGCGGCGACAAGGGCCTGCCTCACCGGATCGCCCACCCAGCTCGCCACCCCATGGGCCACCACGAAGTCGTAGTCCTCCGGCCAGCCCCGCGTGGGACCGCCGCTGGGAAGCCCCTCGGCGAAGGAGCTCAGATCCGCCAGGGCATAGGTCACATTTCCCACGCCGAAATCCCGCGCTCGGGCCGTGGCCTCGGCGATGTGCGTGGGATTCAGATCCACCCCGTGGAAGCTGGCCTGAGGGTGGGCTGCGGCGTTGAAGAGAAGGTTCAGACCTGGCCCGCAGCCGAATTCCAGATAGCGGAAACCGGAGGCGATCAGGCCGGGCTCGATGCGGTGGCGGCCACCCAGCAGGGTGGCCAGGGCGATCCAGGAAACCGACAGGTCGCGGTGAGCGAAGGCCGGGTAGGTCTTCTCGGTGGGATAGGCAGACCTCGGCTCCATGCCCGCAAGGCGTGGCGGGCCGAGCCTAAGGGCCCCTGACGCCGGCACTCCGCGACGGCATGGATCTCCGGGCCCCCGCCTTCAGCGCCGTCGGACCCCGGCGGCGAGCCATGGGCGTGGATCCTCGCCGAAGCTGCCTACACTGCAGATCTTGCCTCTGATGCCCATGAGCACTGAAACTGTCACTCCCACCACCTCCGAGGCCGACCCCCGCGCTCTCACGATCGAGAACGTCGAACGGGTGCTCGACGAGCTGCGGCCCTATCTCATGGCCGACGGCGGCAACGTGGAGATCGTCGAGATCGACGGGCCTGTGGTGAAGGTACGCCTGCAGGGCGCCTGTGGTTCCTGCCCCAGCAGCACCATGACCCTCAAGATGGGCATCGAGCGCAAGCTGCGGGAATCGATCCCCGAAGTGAGTGAAGTGGTGCAGGTACTCTGAGATTTTCCTGACAACGAGCCAGACTCCGCCTTCCGCTCCGGGAGGCTTTTTCATAGCCAATCGTCATCTTTCTTTTCCTCTTCTCCCAGGAAATACATCGGCAGGCTTCCGCTGATTCCCGCCTACTGCATCTAGCGTAAAAATTCGTAACGTTTACTGCAGTGATTGGAGTTGCCGGCCAGTACCTCCAGGTCGCGGATCGATGACGAGCCGGATGCTGCTGACGTCTCTGGCGGGCTCCACCGGGGCACGATGCGGTCCGAGGCGCGCCCGGGCAACCAGGGGTGCGCTGGTGGCCACGATGTTGATCGTGCTGGCGCTGCTGCTGGGCGGACTCGCCATATCCAACCGCTCCAGCATGGCGGAACTGGCCTCCACGCACCAGAGCCAGAGCCGGGACGCCAAGGCCGCGGCCGATTCGGGCATGACGGCGGTGGTGAGCGAGCTCAACCGCAGCCGCAACCGCCAACTGCTGGTGAACGCCTGCCTGCTCGAAACGGCCACTCCCTCCGCCATCGCCACGGATAACAGTGTGAAGGTGGTGGATGGACGTGCCTTCGCCAACATCAGCACCACCTTCCCCACCGCCGGCACGATTCCCACCTCCCAGACGATCAACATCGGCGATGGTTCCCAGCAGCGCTGGAGGCTGCTCGATGTGGATTGCTCCGCGGCCACACCTGCCACCACCACGCTGGGAAGAGCTGCCAACCCCATCACCGGCGCCGCCGCCGTGGCACCCAGCACCGGTGACCTCATCCTGACCGTGCGCGGTTTCGCGCTTCGCGGCGGCACCACCGTGGCCACCAGCACCCTCCAGCAGACCTTAGAGGTCGTGCCCAAGTGCCTCGACCGCAGCCTCCGCGGTCAAGGCAATACGTTCGGCAACGACATCCGCCAGTGCCCCCTGTCGCCGGGCTTCGGATTCATTGCCGGGGCCGCCTATGACAACACCGGCGATCTTGTGATTTCCGGAGGCGCCTACAACCTGAATGTCGATCCCGTCACCTGCATCGCCACCAGCCCTTCCGGGTGTGTCGACGGCCTCTCCAGAACCAGCGTGAACGTGGTGGACATCAGCCTGCCCCCTGTGCTTCCCACCACCAACAACTACTGCCAGGGCAGCGCACCGCCGGCCATCTGCGACGTGACGGTATCCAGCGACATCACCCTCGCCACGAGGAACTTCGCCAGCTGGCCCGCCCCCTGGAACACTCTCTGCGCCCGCCAGGATGTCAACGGTGGGGCCTCGCCGCCAGGCAGCTTCCACAACATCGCCTGCAGCCTCAATCGGCTCAGAACCACCAACAACCGGAGGCTGATCTTCGACACCAGCGGCACCACCTCCGCCAGCACGATCCCGCTGAGGCTGCACTTTCCCAATGCCTCCACCAATGGCCAGAAGAGCGTGACCCGGGGCAACGGCAGCTCGGGAATCTTTCACTGCAACTCCAATGCCGGTGCCATCACCTGCTCCATCAGCAGCCTGGGCTCCCCGAAGGCCGCCGACATGGCCCTGCTGGGCTGCCCCCTGGGAGCGCCCTCCCCCTGTGGAGACCAGTACCTGGATCTGGGCAACGGCAACGGTTCCTCCCAGACGATGTTTCTTTATTTTCCTTATGGGAACATCACCATGGGGGGCACACCTGATTTCAAGGGTGTGATCTGGACGAACGATTTCAGAGCCAATGGCAACATCACCGTCACCATCTCTCCAGGCGACCTGGAAAGCGTCTGCACCATGATGAAGTTCTGTGGCTCAGACGATTCCTATTACGACAACTTCGCAATCGATTACGTGACAAGAGCCGTCAAGAGCATCACCTACTTCTGATCCACTGTGATGTTTTTCCCCCAGCGCCGTTTGCTGCGGCTCCGCAGGCCGCTCAGCGCCGCCCCAAGCCCGCGACGGGCACAGCCGACCGGCTTCACCTTGGTGGAGTTGCTGGTCTCTTCGGTGCTGCTCATGGTGGGCCTCAGCGGCACCTCATTGCTGTTCCAGGAAGCCAACCAGTCCTCGGCTGCGGCGTCCGAGCGCTATCAGCAGCAGGCGCTGGTGGACAGGGATCTGGCCCGGGTACGGAGGCTCAACGATCGCTACACCTGCTTTTCCGGAACCTGCAGCAGTCTCGGCAGCCTGGAGCTCGGCAAGAACGATTACTTCCCCACGCCCACCTCCTCGGCCCCAACCGGCAACAGCACCGCCGGGGATGCCTTCGAGGCCCTCTGCAAGTCCACCGGCCTGATCAACCAGCTGGTGGCTGACATCGGTGCCACACCGGCGGCCCTCACCACGGCAGGGATCACCTACACCATCGATACAGCCCATCAGGGCCAGCAGACCATCAGCGAATTCGGCACCAACGTGATTCGCAATCTTCACCGCTACACGATCACCTACACCAGCCTCAGCAACGGCGAGCAGCTGCGCAGAGTCACGCTCGTACCCACCACCGTCTCCTGGTGTCCCTGATGAGGAAACCTTTCAACGCCGGCTTCACCCTGACCGAAATGATGGTCGTGCTTTCGACCATCGGCCTTCTGGCGGCCGCAGCGATCAGCGCCTCCGACGATGCCTGGCGGCGGCAGCAGGTGAACGCGGTGGCCATCGAACTCGCCGGATGGCTGGACGGGGTCCGGCGGGCTTCGATGAAGGGCAATCCCTGCCAGGTGACCATCACCGGCGGCAGCCTCGGCGGCGGCGCCACCCTGGCCACCGCCACCGAAGTCATCACCAGCCCGACCATCGCCAACAACTGCCTGGTCAGCCAGCCGCTGCAGATCAGCGCCACCCTCGGCACCTCCACGACCTACACCATTGCCCCGGCCGGAAGCACCAGCTTCAAATTCACCCCCCGCGGCACGGTCAATGCCGCGGCTGCCAACGCCCAGCTCACGAGCCCGATCGTGATCGAGATCTCCCTGACGGGCAGCTCCGGGCCCCTGCGATGCGTCCGCATCGCCGAAGGCCTGGGCCTGATCAGCGTCGGCTCCAGCAACCTCAGCGCCACCCCCTGCCCCGCCAGCAGCTACGGGGGGCGCATCTGATCCCATGCGCATGAACACGATCATGACCACCGACATCCGCCACCTGCGCCGTCAGGGCCTGCGTTCCGCCGCACCGACCGGAGGCTTCACCCTGGTCGACCTGCTGATCACCTCCTTCATCATCGGGTTGATCCTCGCGGCGGGGAGCAGTGTGATCCTGTCCCAGATCCGCAGCTCGTCGCTGCAGGAATCGGTCCGCCGCCTGCAGGACCACTGGGGCCGGATCAACCATCTCCTGGAAAGAGAGATCACGGAATCCGCCTCGGCCGCCGCCGTCGCCGACACCTCCCTCACCCTCACGCTCCCGGCCGGTCAGACGATCACCTACGCCCATAGCGCCGTCACCAGGACCCTGACACGAACCGGTCCCCCCATCAACGACAACGGCACGTTGAATCTCACCCCGGGCACGGCCAACGTGTCTTCAGTGATGCTCGACAACGTCGTTGCCTTCAGACCCACCATCACCAACATGCGGGAACCCTCCTACACCCTGACCGTCGCCGACGGACTGGGGGCCACCTTCACAGGGCTGTCCAGTTCCACCCGTTCGCGCACCTCCAGCTTCCCCTGAGGCTCTCCCTTGAAGCGTTGCCCGCTCCCGTTCCTCCTTCTGATCCCGGTTCTGCTGCTGGGATGCCAAAGAACCCGGACCGTGGTGAGTGAGCAGCAGCGGGCGGCCTGCCGGCAAGACGCCGCACAGGCCACCTCCAGCGAGCAAGCTCTCAGGCGCAACGCCTCCTGCCTGGCTGAGGCGATGCAGGAGCAAGGGAACCCAGCGCCGCCGGCCGGCCCGCCTCCGAAGGCGCCACCGCCAACCAGCCCGCCACCTCCCTTGCCGGTTCAGGCCACGGCCGCCATCGATCGCTACCGCTACTGCAGGCTGCACCAGAAGGATGTGCAGGCCGCTTCGGCGCGGCTCACCAGCGCCGCCAGGCCCTGGCTCCTGGCGCCCAAACGCTTTTCACCCGACAGCGAGGAGTATCTGGCGGCACAGCGGAACTACGACGCCGCGCTGGCGGGCCTGGAACGGCTGCTGCCGCCGGAGATCCGCAACGACATGGATCTGCTGCCCACCGCCGTCCAGGCCTTCAGCCGCTGTGATCGCGGCGAACTGGAACGGGCGGGCGGGCCCGGATAGGCCTGCGGAGCGCTCGGTCCTTAGGCTTCCAGGCAGCCGACTTGCCCCCCTGTGCTGGATCAGCGCCTGCTGCGCAACGACCCCACGCTGATCACCGCACCCCTGGCGCGGCGCGGAGTGGACGCGGACCTTTCGGCCCTTCGGCAACTGGCGCTTCAGGCGCGCGACCTCGAGCAGCAGCGCAGCGATCTGCAGGCGGAAGGGAACCGGATCGGCCGTGAGGTGGGCGAAAGGATCCGTTCGGGTGTCAGCCCGGGTGGGCCGGAGGTGAAGGCGCTGCGGGAGCAGGGAAACCTTCTCAAGCACCGGGTGGCCGAACTGGAGGAGCAGGAGAAGGGGATCGACGGCCAGTTGCGGGAGCAGCTGCTGGAGCTGCCCAACCTGCCCTCGCCCCTGTGCCCCACGGGTCGGAGCGAAGCCGACAACGTGGAGGTGAAGCGCTGGGGGGAGCCTCGCCTTGGCAGCCTGTCCTCAGGGGAGCCGCTGCAGGAGCACTGGCAGATCGCCGAGCGGCTCGGCATCCTCGACACGGAACGCTCGGTGCGCATCGCCCAGAGCCGCTTCGTCACCCTGCTGGGCCAGGGGGCCAGGCTGGAGCGGGCCCTGATCAGCTTCATGCTGGATCGTCACACCAGCCGCGGCTACACCGAGGTGCTGCCCCCGATCCTGGTGAACACCGCCAGCCTCACCGGCTCCGGTCAGCTGCCGAAGTTCGCCGAGGAGAGCTTCCGCTGCGCCGACGACGACCTCTGGCTCACCCCCACCGCGGAGGTGCCCCTGACATCGCTGCACCGGGGGGAGGTGCTGAAGGCGGAGGACCTGCCCCTGCGCTATGCGGCCTACACGCCCTGCTTCCGTCGGGAAGCCGGCTCCTACGGCCGCGACACCCGGGGGCTGATCCGCCTGCACCAGTTCAACAAGGTGGAGCTCTACTGGTTCTGCCGCCCCGAGGACTCGGAGGCGGCCCTGGAGCAGCTCACCGCCGATGCCGAGGCAGTGCTCGAGGCCCTGGAGCTTCCCTACCGCCGCATCGAACTCTGCACGGGGGACCTGGGCTTTTCCGCCAGCCGCACCTACGACCTGGAGGTGTGGCTGGCCGGGGCCGGCACCTACCGGGAGATCTCCAGCTGCAGCACCTGCGGCGATTTCCAGGCTCGGCGGGCCGGCATCCGCTACCGCGAAGGCAAGAAGACCCAGCTGGTCCACACCCTCAACGGCAGCGGCCTGGCCATCGGCCGCACGATGGCCGCCCTGCTGGAGGCGGGCCAGCAGGACGACGGCAGCGTGACGTTGCCCGAGGCGCTGTTGCCCTACTTCGGCAGTGGCCGGATCAGCGCCGCCGCGGCTTCCTAGCTGAGGCGGCCGGCGATGAAGCGGTCGGCCGGGTCGATGGCAGGGCTCCGAGCCTCTGCAAGGTCGGCCATCGCTTCTCCAGGTATCGGGTCACCAGATCGTTCAGCTGCTCGGCGCGGACCTGGGGTTCGGCCAGGGGTTTCTTGTCGGGGCCGAGAAGGCGGGCGTTCAGCTGCTCCATGCCGAGCAACACACACATCCTGAGCGCGTCCCCGTCCAGCCCTTCGCCATGGGCAGCATGGACGAGGGCCTCCGGGAGCGAGATCGGCAGGGCCGAACCGATGGCCGGCGCCACCAGGTGCCCGTAGGGACGCCCACCCTGGATGAAGTGCAGCAACTGGGCATTGCAGCGCTGGGCGATGGCGGTGGACGTTGAGACCCCCTTGTCTCTGGCCAGACCGATCCAGCCGGCATCAAGGAACAGGGCCAGCACCAGCAGAACTTCCCCGGTGGATTGGCCGCTCAGCTGCTGCAATTCGCCGAAGCCACAGGGGCCCTCAGCGATGGCCCGAGCGATGGGTTCGTAGACCGCAGGATCCCCCACCACCTGCCCGAAGCTGGTAGTGAACCCGTAGGGTGCCTCCTTCCCCACGCTGGCGCCGGGCAAAGCCTTGAGTGCCACAACCCTGAGGCGGGCCAGGATGGCGTCGAGATCCTGTGGGGTGGTGCGGTTGAGCCCCTTCACGAACAGATCCCGGCGAAAGCCTTTGTTGGTCGCCAGATCGAGGAGGGTCTGGCGCAGGAGGGGATTGGTCTCCCCGAGGATGGCGCCCTGCAGAGAGGGAGCCAGCAGTTGCTCGAAGGCCTCAGGCAGCGTGGCCGTTCCCAGGTGGCGCAGCTTGTACCGGGCACAGCGTTGATGCATGTCGGCCACGTAGAGCGGGGCCCAGCCTTCATTGGCGTACTCACCGCAGAGGTAGTTCGCCTGATCCAGATCGATCCAGGCAAGCTCGGCGGCCAGGTTGGGCATTGCCTGGCCCAGGGGCGAAGGGGTGTCGTCGTTGCCCAGCAGAGACTGAAGGCTGGCACCGGCCCGACGAAACGCCTCGGAAGGATCACTGGGATCTGTGCGCTGCTGTTCCAGCTGGAGGAGCTTCTGGAAAGCGGTTCGGGGCAACCAGCCCGGGAAGGTGTTGTAGGAGCAGTAGAAGAGACCTCCGGGTTGGAGGGCGGCCGCCGCCACCGCCAACAGGGCGGCCTGCACCGGCTCCACCACCCAGGTGGCGATGCCATGGGCCGCCACGTAATGAAAGCCCCCACCGGCACCGGGTGGAGGACCGAGGAGGGAAGCATCCTCCTGGAGGGCCAGGAAATCGGCCTCCAGAAAACGCACGTTCGTCAGCCCGAATTCAGCGGCCAGGCGTGTCGCATGGGCGATGTGGTCGGGCTGAAAGTCCACCCCCACAAAGGTCCCTTCCGGGTAGGCCGCCGCCAAAAGGCAGAGCCCCAGGCCCATGCCGCTGCCCAGTTCCAGATAGGAGAAGGGTTCACCGTCCTGAAGGCGCGGGGAGGCATGGCCTTTGAGCACGGCAGCCAGATCCAGCCAGTTGGGAGCCATCTCCCGGTAGAAGCCGCAGGTGTAACTGGAACGGGAGTGGTAACCGTGGTCCCATGGCATCGGTATCAATCGATGTACTTCGTGACACCGGGATTCAGATTGAAGGTACGGGCGCGCGTGTTAGAGGAATTGGGCACCTGCAGGGTGATGGCGATCTGGACCGAGCGGCAATCGGCGGCCACTGTGGGGGTGAAGGCGGTGACCCCATCGAGCACCAGGGAATCGACGTTGCTGGCCGCGGTGTTGAGCCGGCCATTGGCGAAAATGGGTGGGCCGTTGCGGCGCAGCTGATTGGCATTGAATCCCGCACCCAGGTAATAGCGGACAACGGGCAGCGGGGTGACCGGAACCCCATTGACTATCATCGGCAGGCCCATGCGCAGGTCTGTTCCTGCGGCACCGGTGCAGGGAGAGACGGCCGGCGGCACGCAGGTGGTGGGGCTGGTGCCGGCGCTGAAGATACAGGCGTCGTTGGCTTCTGCGGACAGCAGCACATTGAGCTTGGAAAGGTCGCGGCGCAGTTGTATCGTCCAGATGGTCCGATCGGTGGTACGCATGTGGCCGATGGCCACCGCGGCCACAGCGGTGAGTGCCAAGACCGAAACAACCGATCCCACCAGCAGCTCGATGAGCGTGAAGCCGCTGGGAACGACTCCTATGCGGTTGACTCGGAGACTGGAGGAGCGGCGGGCGATCCACATCAGCTACGGCTCCAGTTGGTGCATTCGCTGGCGGTGTTGCCGGTGGCATTGTTGCTGCCGAAGCGCAGCAGGCCCAGGGTTCCGGAGAGCCGAACACAACGAACGGGCAGGTTGCCCTCCATGCTGAAGCGAATGGAGATATCAATGTTGCTGCTGCTGGCCGTGGCACCGCTTCCGGTGGTGATGGAACCCCTGGGTGTGAAGGACCAGGAGGTGGCCGAAGCACCGACGCTGTAATCGGTGTTCTGGTTGATCTCCGGCAGCCTCAGGGTAGGCTGCGTGGAGCAGCTGGCGGGAGACACCGTAGCGAGCGGCGAACCGGGAGCCCGGCTGGAACCCGTGGTGAGCGTGACCGTGCATGGCTGGCCGGTGACATCGGGTGTGCGGGAAATCGGCTCCAGCCAGGCGGAGAACTCCATGGCGGCGGCATTGGCCTGTTCGCGGCGCCACTCCACGATGGAGGCCGAGTAGGAAACCGAGCTCAGGATACCGATGACTGAAACGGTAACTATCATGTCCATCATTGTGAAACCGGAAGCTGTGGCCAGGTTCGCCGCGATACGGCAGAAGCGATGATTCACAGACACCCGTTTCATCATGGGCACCAGTGGGACGCTGGAGGGGTGATGTTCGCGATCCGAACAACGCGGTTATCGATAGTATCAGTATAACTCACTTCAAGGATATGGTTGGGCCTGATCGTAGACACTCTGGTCGAGTCTGCAGGGACAGGGAGCGCATCGACGGCCGTCTTAAGCGGTGTCATGAACACAGTATTATTGGCGGCCGCGCACAACTGATCCACCGCTTCAGGCTCCTTGGATGTGGTGGTGTTGGGGAAATTTACCGTGGTAGTGGCCACATCCATTTGAGGGAAATAATAGCGATCATCCCGGGGATCGTTGGTGGCGCAAGCGGATGTACTTCCGTAGGTGGTGGGAGTTGCGGTCGAGCAGATCCCCGAGCAGCAGGTGAATCGGGTGCTGATGTTGCGAATGGCCGTGAGGTTGGAATCGATCGCGGTATTCAGCTCCTCAATACTGTCAGCGCGAGTCGCCATTCGGTTCACGCTTGACAGCAGAGCCGCCGATCCAGATACCGCGATGGCCAACAGCAGGGCCGTGACCACTGACTCGAGGATCGAGAAGCCATCCTGGCCTGCTCGGCCTGACGCTCGGAGTGGCAACAACATCAGCAGCGGATACTTCATTCAGCCGGAGCTCAGTAGGTGCTGAAGGAGGTCACGTTACGGGCCACCCAGTCGAATCCCGACCATTCAACAAAGCTGACATCACCGGGGTATGTCACCGTTCCAAAGAGGGCCTGGGTGTTGAACAGGGTGGACGGCGGCACCCGGAAGTGAAAGGCGCCGCAAGGCTTGAAGTTCTTCACCCAGATACGGCCGCTGAAATTCCAACCGTCGTCGTTGGTGTAGAAGCCCGATGGGGTGGCCCCCGTGCTGCAGCCATCCACCGTGAGGGTGAGATCCCCCTGGGGGAAATAAAACCATGCCCCGGAGATTTTGCCTGGAGCGGTGTTGCTGCTGGCCAGGGAACCGATGTTCAGATACTGAATGTTTCCCGTGTCTCTGCCGAAGAAGTTGAGCCGATCTGGCGTCCCCACCGGTGCAAACACCGATTCCGGCACTGGGGTGACACAATTATTACTCAGGACAGGATTCGACGCTGTGCCGCCGATGTTGCAGACCACGTGCTGAACGGTGGCGCCTCGATCGGTAGCGATCAGTGGACTGCTGGTGGTGAAAGGGCTCACGGTCTGGGTGGAACCACGGCTGTCGGTGGGGTCGGCGTAGTAGTAGGAGAGGGATCCTCCGGAGGTGTCGTTGATCACGCTGCCTCCCTTGGTCAGATTCATCTGAGGGCCGAGGCAATGAAATCCCGGCTGCAGGGTGACCGGAGAGACTGGGGAGTAGGAACACCAGCTGTCGAGCCCGCCGTTGGGAGCGATCTCTACACTGTTGATCCGGATGTACTCATTGGAACGATTGGCTGTCAACTGAAAGCGTATCCTTGTGGTGGCAGTATTGGCAGCGGCGGGAAGATCGAAGGTATAAGAACCGGTTGAGTTGCTGATCGCCGTTGAGGGCGTCAGGCTGGTCCAGCTGGTGCCATTAGTGGAATATTGGACCTCAATCGTGTCCGTGCTGTCGATTTGCGCGGCCGTGATCGAAGCCCGCATTCTGGTGCCACTGTATCCGGAAAGATCGAGGAGACGGGTGATCGAGCCTGTGGCTTTTGAGTTACTGAGGGGGCTGATCTGGATGGAGGACGTGCCGCCCGTGGTGTTGGTCTGAACGACACCCTGGCTGGTGCTCTGGCCCCCCCCCGAAGGATCATCCTCCACCCAGCGGGTGGGGGTGCCGGTGCCATCGACCCAGCCCACGTCACCGGAGTTGCCGCCATAGTCCTTGGAGCTGAAATCGTCGGCGATGCGCCAGTCGGACACCGTGGTCCAGGAGGCGTTGGTGCAGGCACTCGCCGTGGCATCGCACACCTCGATCCGGGGCGGGTTGGCACGGGTGGGGGGGAGGCTCCGGGATTGGTGCGAACGTAGTACTTGTACGACGTGCCGGTGCTGGTCAGCGTCTCGTAGTTGTTGGCGGCGATCCTGGTGGCCGGCCAGCTGTTGGCCCCCCAAGCAAAGGCATACTTCGTGCTCACCGAGGGCAGGGCGCTCAGGTTGATCGGCACCAGGGGTACCCCCGAAATCGCCTTACCGGCGATGTCCTGGGCCGTGCCAATCACGCCGCCAGGGGAAGCGCCGGCAATGTTGGAGCCAAAGGACCTGTCCTGCGAAGACTGGGAAGGGCTGCAGGCACTGTTCACCGGCGTGGGGATCACCCGGCAGTTGCTGCGCTGGAACAGCGATTCTCCTGGCTTCAGGGCCCCCAGGATGGTGGCGAGGCTCACCACCTTGTTGTCCAGGTTGCGGGTGGTGAACCGGTCGTTGGCGTAGTACGACCAGTGGGTGCCACCGTTGATCCCAGTGATGATGCCGAACTGGACCCCACAGAAGCGGCTGTCGGAACCCAGGGATCCGGAGCCGACCCCGCTGCCCCCGGACCCGTTCGATCCGAAGGACGCGCCACAGCATTTCGGCAGAACTTCAAACTCCTTGGTCACCGTGGCGGTCGAGACGGTCCCATCGCGCACCACCCTTCCCTCCACCACCAGGGTGATGAAGCCGCTGTTGACGCCTGGGAGCTGCGGTCCCGACCCATCCGGATCGTCGAGGTTGTTGAGCTCGTAGATATTGCCGCTTCCCACCTGGGTGAGGGAGCTGCTGCCTGCCGTGGTGGTAGTGCGCACGCTGCGGCGGTCGTCGTCGCCGAAGGCACCTGCGGCGTAGGTGACCGATCGCAGGGAGTACTGGCGTTCGCCCTGATCCACGGCTCCGGTGGCCAGGTCGCGGAACTTGCCATCCCCCAGGTTTTTGGCGGCGTTGGTGGGCTGGCCGTTGTTGGCCCCGGGCCTGGTGCCATCGTTCCTGACGCACGGGCTTTGCAGGGTGTCCCCCGTCGCCGAGGCCCAGCTGTTCATCGCTGTGCCGGAAACCAGCATCTTGCGATTTTCCGGCTGGTTGAGGGTGGCCACGATGTTGGCCATGCCCGCTTCGGCGGCATCAAGGGCCTCACTCCTGGCCCCACCCTTGCGTGTTCCCTGCAGACCTGATGAGCTGAGGGAGGCCAGAGCCACCGATCCGGTCACCAAGGCCAGCAGCACCAGAATGGCGACCACCATCACAGAGCCTTGCTCACCATTCCTTGGCCTGGCTCGGCTAGAGAGAAGACGAAACAGGAATCTGGGTTTCACAGGAGGGGGGGAAGAGCAGAGCAAACCTCAATGGGACGGTGAGAAAAGCCTCGAAAAAGCCAGATGCAACCAACCGTTCATCGGTCGAAGCTTAGAGATCCTGCGAAAGCGAATTCCTTGAGAAGGGGTGACAGATTCCTTACAGTTCCAACGCACAGCATTAGGGAACCGATAGAAACACCCCGAGAGAGCACGGGACCATGACCAGTGATCCCAGGCCATGACTGGGCCGAACCCCATGGCGGGGCCGCACGGGACGGACAGACCGTGTTCGCCGGCGACGGGCTGACCACCTCACAAAGTGCCTCCTTCCGGTGGCCGCCTACCGCAGGCTTCTCGGCAGGAACGGGCCGATCGCGGCGAAGGTCTCAGGGTGGGCCTCCGTTCCGGGTGATCCAGGCGCAGGCGGGCGCAGTCCACAGCAGCAGGTCTGCCTCCAGAACCGGCGGCGGAGTGGCATGGCCGGAAACCGCTGCGAGGGCCTGTCTTGTCACCCTTGACGAATCAATGACGAGCCCGGCGTCATACAGCTGAATGGAATTTGATCAGGGATGATGCCGTGCCCAGCAGGAGGCCCCCGACGGCTGGGGAAAGGCGATGGGCGGCCAGACAAGATCCGAAGGAGAGCCAGCGAGACGACCAATGAAGACAGGGTAAGGTCAGGCCGAGCACTCAGGCGCAAGCAGGGCCTGATCGAGGAATTCGTCGAACATCGTCCCCGCCAGGAGCGGGCCCTCCGGGAAGAAGAGGCAGACTGAGGTTTCTCACCTGCTGACGTTCACCCACTGCACCCCGAAGGAAATGGTCGATTTCTTGCCGCTCTCTTCGTCGAAAACGACAGATTCACGATATACCCGTTTTCCCTTACCAGCCCCCGTCGCTTTGTACAGCAGCCCCAAGTCGACTGAATTCCTGCAGGCTCACGAACCCTGATCTCCCTGAAGCCAGGATAATGCTTGCGACCAATCTTGATGGGGAATTGGGAACTAGATAGCGTTTCACAGACCTTCTACCTGAGTCGTTCTCTCTCCCTTCAGAAGATTCCATCAGCCTCGTTGAAGGTTGATCTTGGAATATAGATATCCAAGGCCCACCCGCAGATCCTGCGATCGCCATGGAGGGCTCCACGGTTCACTCTCCCTCCTGCGGCGCCAACCTGGCCCCGAGCAGTCCGAGGCGGCCCTGGAGCTTCCCTACCGCCGCATCGAACTCTGCACGGGGGACCTGGGCTTTTCCGCCAGCCGCACCTACGACCTGGAGGTGTGGCTGGCCGGGGCCGGCACCTACCGGGAGATCTCCAGCTGCAGCACCTGCGGCGATTTCCAGGCTCGGCGGGCCGGCATCCGCTACCGCGAAGGCAAGAAGACCCAGCTGGTCCACACCCTCAACGGCAGCGGCCTGGCCATCGGCCGCACGATGGCCGCCCTGCTGGAGGCGGGCCAGCAGGACGACGGCAGCGTGACGTTGCCCGAGGCGCTGGTGCCCTACTTCGGCGCTGAGAGGATCACTGGCGGCCCTCCCTAGACTCCCCCATCACCAGGACCCGGTGCCTTCAGGTGCCGCCGCCCCGGGTGGCCAGCGATTGATCGAAGAACTCATCGAGCATGGTTCCCGGCAGCAGCGGACCCTGAAGGAACTGGAGACCGATCTGGGTGCTGCTGGGGGTTGCTTTCACCCACTGCACCTGGGACGGAAGGGAAAGCTTCTGTTGAAGATCAAAATCGTTGAACTCCAACGTAACTTCGTCCTTCTGATCAACCTCGATGCCGCCGCGTCGGGTCACACAGGCTCCCGTGCGGCTGATATCGACCACGGACACATAGACGATGCGACCGGCAACCGTTCTCATGCTGGCCGAAACACCAGGTGGTAGCGCATGCCGGATGGAAGACCTCAGCTCCTGTGATTTTGATTCAGCTTCAGGGAGTTCTTCAGGCATAGGCGATGGCACGAAATTTCGACCCGAATCAAGCCTGCACTCTATCGGCTGCCACCGTTGCCGTCAGCAGGCCACCGCCTGGCCTGCCCCGATGGCGAGGAGACTCCCTCAGAATGGCGAAAAGGATCCTTGAGGCTGAATGGGCGTTCTCTCCGCACTGGCCATCCTCGCCGGGCTCATCGTGGTCCATGAAGCCGGCCACTTCTTCGCGGCCACCTGGCAGGGCATCCGGGTCAGCGGTTTCTCGATCGGCTTCGGTCCGGCCCTGTTCGAGTGGCGCAGGGGCGGGGTGCTCTTCGCCCTGCGAGCCATCCCCCTGGGGGGCTTCGTGGCCTTCCCCGACGACGACGAGGACAGTGCCATCCCCGCCGACGATCCCGATCTGATGGGCAATCGGCCCCTCCATCAGCGGGCCCTGGTCATCGCCGCCGGAGTGATCGCCAACCTGCTGCTGGCCTGGAGCGTGCTGCTGGCCCAGGGTCTGGTACTGGGCATTCCCTCGGGTTTCAGCACCACCCCTGGCGTGGTGGTGGCCGCCGTGCAGGCGGGCCAGGCCGCCGCCGGTTCCGGACTCCTGCCGGGGGATCGCATCGTGGCCGTGGACGGCGTCTCCCTGGCCGGCGGGCAGGACGCGGTCATGGCCCTGGTGGAAAGGATCAAGGAGGCTCCCGGCAGGACCCTGCGCCTGCAGGCCGACCGCAACGGCAGCCCCGTGACCCTGCCTCTCACCCCCACCGACAGCGGCGGCATCGGCCGCATCGGCGCCCAGCTGCAGCCCAACGGCCGTGAGGCCTTCCGGGCTCCGCAGGGCCCCCTGGAGCCCATCCGCCAGGCCAACCACGATTTCCTTCTCCTCACCCGCCGCACGGTGGAGGGTTTCGGCACCCTCCTCACCCATTTCGGCGAAACCGCGTCCCAGGTGTCCGGCCCGGTGAAGATCGTCGAAATGGGCGCCTCCCTGGCCAGCCAGGGGGGCAGCAGCCTGTTCCTTTACACCGCCCTCATCTCGATCAATCTGGCGGTGCTCAACGCCCTGCCCCTGCCCCTGCTCGACGGCGGCCAGTTCGTCCTGCTGCTGCTGGAGGGCGTTCGCGGCCGTCCCCTGCCCGACCGGTTCCAGATGGCCTTCATGCAGTCGGGTTTCGTCTTCCTCGTGGGCCTGTCCCTGGTCCTGATCGTCAAGGACACCAGCCAGCTGCCGGCGATCCAGCAACTGCTCAACCGCTGAGGTGCCCCGCTTTGCCAGCCCCCGGGCCCGGGCCCCGCAGATTCTCGAGCGGCTGGGAGCGCTCTACCCCCACGCCACCTGCTCCCTCGACTGGCGCACCCCCTACGAGCTGCTGGTGGCCACCATGCTCTCCGCCCAGTGCACCGACGAGCGGGTCAACAAGGTGACCCCCGCCCTGTTCGCCCGCTTCCCCGATGCCGCCGGCGGCGGCCGCCGTGGAGAGCGAAGCGATTGAGCCCTACGTGAAGTCCACCGGCTTCTTCCGCAACAAGGCGAAGAACATCGTGGCCACCTCCCGGCTGCTGATGGAACGCCACGGAGGCGCGGTGCCCGCCTCGATGGAGGAGCTGCTGCCCCTGCCGGGGGTGGCCCGCAAGACCGCCAACGTGGTGCTGGCCCACGCGTTCGGCATCAACGCCGGCGTCACGGTGGACACCCATGTGAAGCGGCTGGCCAACCGTCTGGGGCTGACGCGCCACAGCGATCCGAAGCGGATCGAACCCGATCTGATGAAACTCGTGCCCCAGCCGGAATGGGAAAACCTCTCGATCCGGCTCATCTTCCATGGGCGGGCCGTCTGCGGGGCCCGCAAGGCCCACTGCCAGGGCTGTGGCCTGGCCGATCTCTGCCCCAGCCATCCGGGCCGCTGAGCCGGGCTGTCAGGCCTGTCGGCCGTCGCGGTAAGGTGAAGCGCTGAACGTTTCTCCCCTTTCCGGCCGCATGGCGAAGAAATCGATGATCGCGCGCGATGTCAAGCGCCGCAAGATCGTGGAGCGTTTCGCAACGCGCCGGGCCGCCCTGAAGGAGGCCTTCGATGCCGCGGCCGATCCCATGGAGCGCCTGGAGATCCACCGCAAGCTGCAGTCCCTCCCCCGCAACAGCGCCCCCAGCCGCATCCGCAACCGCTGCTGGGCCACCGGCAAGCCCCGGGGCTACTACCGCGATTTCGGGCTCTGCCGCAACCAGCTGCGCGAGCGGGCCCACAAGGGCGAACTGCCCGGCGTGGTCAAGTCCAGCTGGTGAGGGGGGCCCGCCCGCAGCGCCCGTCCTGAGACCCGCTCTGCCGCAACGGCCTTCGGCCGCCTCCAGCGTCCTCCGGGGCGCCTTTTTCATGGCGGGCAGGGGCGGATGCGAGAATGGTGCGTGACAACAAAACGGACATAACGCCCAGTGCAAGGACAAACTCAGTCGATCTCCTTCGATGGTCGGGAGATCCGGCTGACCAGCGGCCGATTTGCGCCCCAGGCCGGGGGCTCGGTGATGGTGGAATGCGGTGATACGGCGATTCTGGTCACCGCCACCCGCTCGAAAGGCCGGGAAGGCATCGATTTCCTCCCCCTGATCTGTGATTACGAGGAACGGCTCTACGCCGCCGGGCGCATCCCCGGCAGCTTCATGCGCCGGGAGGCCCGACCTCCCGAACGGGCCACCCTCACCTGCCGGCTGATCGACCGGCCCATGCGCCCCCTGTTCCCGGACTGGCTGCGTGACGACCTGCAGATCGTCGCCACCTGCATGTCCCTGGACGAGCGGGTTCCGCCCGACGTCCTGGCCGTCACCGGCGCCTCCATGGCCACCCTGCTGGCGAAGATCCCCTTCATGGGCCCCATGGCCGCCGTGCGCGTCGGTCTGCTGGGGGATGATTTCGTGCTCAACCCCAGCTTCCGGGAGATCGAGCGCAGCGAGCTCGACCTGGTGGTGGCCGGCACCCCGGCGGGCGTGGTGATGGTGGAAGCGGGCGCCAACCAGCTGCCCGAGCAGGACGTGATCGAGGCGATCGACTTCGGCTATGAGGCGGTGGGCGAGCTGATCCGCGCCCAGCAGGCCCTGCTCAAGGAGCTGGGCATCGAGCAGGTGCTGCCGGAAGAACGCAGCGAAGACCCTGCCCTGCCCGCCTTCCTGGAGAAGGAATGTGCCAAGGGCATCGGCGAGGTGCTCAAGCAGTTCGAGCAGACCAAGGCCGAACGGGACGAGAAGCTCGATGCCATCAAGGCCGAGGTGGCCGAGAAGATCGCCACCCTCGACGGCGAGGACCCGATCAGGGTGGCCGTGAGCAGCAACGGCAAGCTGCTGGGCAACACGTACAAGAGCCTCACCAAGAAGCTGATGCGTCAGCAGATTGTCTCCGAAGGCAAGCGGGTGGACGGCCGCAGCCTCGACGAGGTGCGTCCCATCCAGGCCGCCGCCGGGGTGCTGCCCAAACGGGTGCACGGCTCGGGCCTGTTCCAGCGCGGCCTCACCCAGGTGCTCTCCTGCGCCACGCTCGGCACCCCGAGCGACGCCCAGGAGATGGACGACCTCAACCCCAACAGCGAGAAGACCTACCTCCACCACTACAACTTCCCTCCCTATTCGGTGGGCGAGACGCGCCCCATGCGCTCCCCCGGGCGCCGGGAGATCGGCCATGGCGCCCTGGCCGAGCGGGCCCTGATCCCCGTGCTGCCCTCCAAGGAGAGCTTCCCCTACGTGCTGCGGGTCGTCTCGGAGTGCCTCAGCTCCAACGGGTCCACCTCCATGGGTTCGGTGTGCGGCAGCACCCTGGCCCTGATGGATGCCGGCGTGCCCCTGGCGGCCCCGGTGAGCGGTGCCGCCATGGGGCTGATCAAGGAGGGCGAGGAGGTGCGCATCCTCACCGACATCCAGGGCATCGAGGACTTCCTCGGGGACATGGACTTCAAGGTGGCCGGCACCGAGAAGGGCATCACGGCCCTTCAGATGGACATGAAGATCACCGGCCTGGCGATCAGGACCGTCGCCGAAGCGGTCAACCAGGCCCGGCCGGCCAGGCTCCACATCCTCGGCAAGATGCTCGAGGCCATCGACAAGCCCCGCGACACCCTTTCCCCCCACGCTCCGCGACTGCTCAGCTTCCGGATCGATCCGGAACTGATCGGCACCGTGATCGGCCCCGGAGGCCGCACCATCAAGGGAATCACCGAGCGCACCAACACCAAGATCGACATCGAGGACGGCGGCATCGTCACGATCGCCAGCCATGACGGCGCCGCCGCCGAGGAGGCTCAGAGGATCATCGAGGGTCTCACCCGGCGAATCAGCGAAGGGGAGGTGTTCAACGGCTCGGTCACCCGGGTGATCCCGATCGGCGCCTTCGTGGAGATCCTGCCCGGCAAGGAAGGGATGATCCACATCTCCCAGCTCTCCGAAGCGCGCGTGGAGAAGGTCGAAGACGTGGTCAATGTCGGCGACCAGGTGACGGTGAGGGTGCGCGAGATCGACAACCGCGGCCGCATCAACCTCACCCTGCGGGGCGTGCCCCAGCAGGAGCCGGTGGCGGTCTGATCCCCCCAGCGGTTTCAGCCCTTGGGGCCCGGCTCTGGAGCCAGGCCCTCAGACCCTGAAACCCGGATCGATGCTGGCCATCGCCGCCCGGGCCCGTCGGCACAGCTCGGCGTGACGAAGGCCGTGGCTGGCGATCAGGCAACCGGCCTGGCGTACGTCACCGGTGTTGTACAGAAGGGGCTGTCCGTCGGCATGGTCGAAACCACCCCCGGCGGCCCGCAGCACCGCCTCTGGAGCGGCCATGTCCCAGTCCTTGGGAGCACTTCTGCCCGACAGGGAGATGTAGAGGTCCGCCTCCCCCCGCAGGATCGTGGCCACCTTGCCGCCCACGCTGCCGATCGCCAGGCTGCGGGCCGGCTGCAGCGCCTCGAGCAGCTGCTCCAGCCGGCCATCGCGGTGGTTGCGGCTGGCCACCAGCACCAGATCCGTCTGCCGCCCGCTCAGGCCAGCGGCGAAGCGTTCCCCTGACCGGTTCTCCCGCCAGGCCTCCCCGGGAGCTCCCTCGACCTCGCTCAGCAGCCCGAACCAGAGCTCCTCGGGCTCCGGCAGCAGCACCACCCCCAGCACCGGCCGCTGGCCTCGCACCAGGGCCAGATGGACGGCGTACTCGCCGGTGCCCTGCAGGAAGTCCTTGGTGCCGTCGAGGGGATCGAGGATCCACAGCCACTCGGCCTCCAGAGGCTGGCCCGGCACCAGCACCTCGGCGGCGGTCTCCTCGCTCAGCAGGGTCCAGCCGACGCCGGGAAACGCCTGGGCCAGCCCATCCAGCAGCCAGCGGTTCACAGCCAGATCCGCCGCCGAGACGGGCCCTTCGCCGCCATGGTCCACGCTCAGGGCCGGCGGGAAGCCGTAGGGCGGCTGCTCCCCCCGGGCATAGGCCCGCAGAATGTCGGCCGCCCCCCAGGCCAGGCGGCGCAGCTCCGCCAGCAGGGGCTCGCGCCCGACGCCGTCGGGCAGGGCCAGGGGAGGCGCCATCATGGGGACTGGAAAAAGGCATTGTGCAGGATCCGGTGCAGGAGCCCGAACCCGCCGCCGGCGTTCTGTATCTGGTGGGCACCCCCATCGGCAACCTGGACGACCTGTCCCCCAGGGCACGGCGCGTGCTGGCCGGCGCCAACCGGGTGGCCTGCGAGGACACCCGCCGCAGCGGTCTGCTGCTGCACCACCTGGGCATCCGGGTGCCCCTGGTGAGCTTCCACCAGCACAACCGGACCGCCCGCATCCCCCAGCTGCTGGCGGCCCTGGAGGCGGGCGAAGCGGTGGCCCTGATCAGCGATGCCGGCCTGCCGGGCCTCTCCGACCCCGGCCAGGAGCTGGCCGCCGCCGCCCGTGGCGCGGGCCGGCAGGTGATCTGCATCCCCGGGCCCAGCGCCGTCACCACCGCCCTGGTGAGCAGCGGCCTGCCCAGCGGTCGCTTCTGTTTCGAGGGCTTTCTGCCGCCGAAGGGGTCCTCCCGCCGGCAGCGGCTGGCAGAGCTCGCCGAGGAGGAGCGCACCATCGTGCTGTTCGAAGCTCCCCACCGGCT
Source organism: uncultured cyanobacterium (assembly GCA_963772735.1). Taxonomy (GTDB): domain Bacteria; phylum Cyanobacteriota; class Cyanobacteriia; order PCC-6307; family Cyanobiaceae; genus Cyanobium. The sequence continues at coordinate 48,302 of CAVYYO010000009.1, forward strand.
GCTGGCCCTGCTGGAGGATCTGCAGGCGGTGCTGGGCGACCGCCCCCTTCAGGTGGCCAGGGAGCTCACCAAGCGCCACGAGGAGCAGGTGGGCCCCAGCGTGGGCGCCGCCCTGGAGCACTTCCGCCGCACTCCACCCCAGGGCGAATTCACGCTGGTGCTGGGCGGGGCTCCACCGGCGGCGGCGCCTCTCTGGGACGACAGCGCCCTGCGCCTGGAGCTGCAGGCCCTGGTGCGCGCCGGACTGAGCAACCGGGAGGCGGCCCGAACCCTTGCCGAGCGGAGCGGCCACAGCCGCCGGGCCCTCTACGCCCTGCTCCATCGGGACCCGGCGGATCCGGACCCGGCGGCACCCCTCTGAAGCCGGGGCAGACTGGTCGTCAACGCCATCGCCATCTTCGCCACCCCCGCGATGCTCCTGCGCCTGCGCCTCCTGATCGCCAGCCTGCTGGGCGGCACCCTGCTGCTCACCCTGCTCTGCCTGGGGGCGCAGAACCTGGAGGAAAGACCCCAGCTGCGCTTCGGTCTCGGCCGCAGCGCCCCGCTGCCGGCCGGATTCATCGTGGGCGTGGCCCTGGTGCTGGGGGTGATCAGCGGGGGAACCAGCGCGGCCCTGCTGCTGCCGGGGAGACACCCCGCAGACGAGAGCTGAGGATCAGCTGCCCGGCAGAGCGTAGAGGGCGCCCTCGATCACAACCCGGCTGATGCCCTGGGCCAGCAGGTAAGGGGCCGTGCGTTCGAACACCTTCAGATCGGGCACCTTGATCACCCTCTGGGTACGGCCGCACTGGCGCTTGGCCTGGCGGGGGTTGAGGAACACCACCAGGGCCTGGCGCTCCAGTTCCTCGGCGGGAAGGCGGCCCAGCTCGGGAAATTCACTCAGCGGCCTGGCCTGCAGTTCCACGGTCTTGTCGACGAGCATGTAGGCGCTGGTGGGCAGGGAAGCGGCCTCCAGGGTCTGGAGCCGTCCTGGGGCCCCTGTCCCATCACCCTCGGTGAGCAGCACCACCGGAATCGGCTGAAACGGACTGTCCTCGTCGTCGGAGTCGTCGTCGCTGCTGTCGTCGTCGCTCAGCAGGTCATCGTCGTCGTCATCGGCGCCGAAGTCGTCGGCATCCTCGATGGCCAGCACCGCGGGGCCGTCCTCCTCCTCCTCGTCCTTGGCTGGGTCGGAAGTGGGGGCGGAGGCGGTCCTGCGCATCGGCGGGTCGGGCAGACGTCTGGGTTCGCGTCCCGCGCCGACCGCGGTAGGTGACGGAGAGGCGAGCGCCGGCTCGGCACCGGCACCCGGTCAGCCTCCGGCTCGGGCGGCAGGCCAGCCTCAGGCTCGGCCCCGTCGATCAGCAGGGCCGTCGGAAGGGCTTCCGTCGGGGTGGCGTCCCCCGCCGGCGGCTGGCTGCGACGACGGGCGCGCTGGCGTTTGATCCGCTCGTAGGCCTCGTCCCCCAGGGCGGTGCGGACCACCCGATTCACCGTGTTGGGGCTGCAACCGAAGTCCTCGGCCAGCTTCTGGCTGCTGCCACCGTCCCGGAAGCGAGCCACCAGTTCGGATTTCTGGCTGTCGCTGAGCCGAGAGGCAGCCATGGATCGGTCCGAATGCGGTTGCCACTGTAGGGGTGGCTACCGGTGTGGCCGGACGGCGGAAGGCTGGCACAATGCCCCAACGGGCTCCCTTAGCTCAGCTGGATAGAGCAGCTGCCTTCTAAGCAGCCGGTCGATGGTTCGAATCCATCAGGGGGCGTTGCTGGCAGCCGACCGGGCCTCCGGGCCATCCTCCGGTGGCCCAGGTGGCACGGCGATGACCACCAAAGGCAGCTCCGCGCGGGGCTGGCGACATCCCCGGGAGATCCGCTCCTGCCGCAACCCGCAGAGCATGTCGCTGGTCGCTGCCCCCGGGGGAGCTCCAGCAGAGGCGCGGGCCATGCCGTGAAAGCCCCCATGATTAGGAGTGAAAATCAGGCTATAATTTCGCGCGTGTTTCCATGAACAGCCAGGGACCCACTGAACTCCGAAACCATCGGGGTCAGGCCCATCGGAATGCAGGTGGGGTGGTGGATAGCCACGTTGGCATATTTCTCATCTGATCCCCTGCTGGTTGTTCCATACGGCCCCCATGCCGTGCTCAGTTCAGCAACCTCCTCTGCCAGGGAAAAGGTCTTTCATGGAGAAAATGAGATCCTTTTCCAAACCGAAAAGAAGGAACAGAAAGTATCGCCGCCGAACCTTTAAATTCTCTGAATTAATCAGTTTTTTCGACAGAATCTCTGCCGTTGAAATCGTTGGTTTTCTGGTTCTTCTGACGATTCTTGTATATCTCTTGTAATTACTTTTCTGCCTAGGGAAGTATTATTTCCCTCCAGGCCCCTTTGCCCCCAGCGGCCGCCCCGCGATCACGATACCCTCTGGTCAGCAACACACCGGTTCCTCGCCTGACCCACCGTTTCCGCCATGGAGGAAACCCATTCCTGGCCTTCATGAACCTGATCGCGTCGCCCTGCCGCAGGCTGCTGGCCGCGAACGCCGGAGGCTGGGATGGGCTGTTCCTCCACCCGGTCGCGGAACGCACGGTGCCGATGCCCTTCCTGGAAACACCACCGGCGATGCAGGTCACAGGAGACGGAGACTGGAATCTGGGCATGGAACGGAGGGGTCGCTGGCCCTGGATCGCCGAGCTCCCCGCCCCGGGCGAGGGGCCCATGCAGGATGGTCTCCCCTGGCGGCCCCTTCCCGGTCACACCTGCAGGATCGTGCGACGCTATTGCGCCGACAGCCTGCTTCACCCCCTTCCTCCGGTCTGATGGGCCCGCCGCTGGTGTTTCATCCGGCCTACGCGGCCCCGCTGCCCAGCGGCCATCGCTTTCCGATGCAGAAGTTCCGTCTCCTGCACGATCGTCTGCAGCAACTGGAGCTGGCCAGCGAGGAACAGATGCACCAACCCCTGCCGGCGCCACGCCGCTGGCTGGAGCAGGTGCACGGGCGCGGCTATCACGAGGCCTTCTCCCGGGACCGGCTCAGCCCCCGGGAGGTGCGCCGCATCGGCCTGCCCCCGTCATCTCCCCTGGTACGGCGCAGCTGGCTGGCGGTGGGGGGCACCGTCCTCACCGCCCGGCTGGCCCTCACCCAGGGCCTGGCCTGCCATCTGGCCGGGGGCACCCACCACGCCTTCCCGCACCATGGCAGCGGCTTCTGCATCTTCAACGACTGCGCGGTGGCCGCCAGGGTGCTCCTGGCCGAAGGCCGGGTGGATCAGCTGCTGGTGGTGGATCTGGATGTGCACCAGGGGGACGGAACGGCAGCGATCTTCTCGGGCGATCCGAGGGTGTTCACGTTCTCCATCCATGGAGCAAGCAATTTCCCCCTCCACAAACAGACAAGCGATCTCGACCTGCCCCTGGAGGACGGCGTTGAAGACGACACCTACCTGGGCGCTCTCGGGCGAACGCTGCCCGACCTGCTGAGCCAGGTTCGGCCCGATCTGATCCTCTACAACGCCGGGGTGGACCCCCACCGGGACGACCGTCTCGGCCGGCTCCGGCTGACCGATGACGGCCTCTACCGACGGGACTGGATGGTGCTGGAGGCCGCCCTGCGGCGCCGCATTCCGGTGGCCACCGTCATTGGTGGCGGCTACGACGGGCTCGCTGCCCTGGTGGAGCGGCACACCCTGGTGGTGCGCGCCGCCCATGAACTGGCCCGTCTCCACGGTCTCTGAAGGGGCCTTGGCCCATGGCCACGGTCATGTCCGGTCATGTCCGGTCACAGATGACCCGCAGGCCGGTAAGGGATGAGTCATGCCGCAAGGCTTTCCTGAAGGGGCAACGGAGCTCCCCCATGATCAGCCGTTCCTGTCGTCTGCTCCACGTCGCCCTATTGGCGACCTGTGGCGCAGGCATGATCTACGCCCCTGCAGCCGACGCCCAGACGAGCATCACCCTGCAACTGGGCCAGCCCTCGTACTACGGCCCGATCAGCATCGGCTACGGAGCCCAGCCCCCCATCTACAGCACCCGGCCGGTGATCGTCGCACCCCCCAGAGGTCGTGAGCGCTGGGCGCAGACCTACAACCGACCCGTTTATCTGAGGGTGCCCCGGAACCAGGCCCGGGACTGGAGTCGCTACTGCGGTCGCTACCAGGCCTGCAACCGGCCGGTGTACTTCGTGCGGGACGAGTGGTACCGCAATGTCTATGCCCCCCGGGTGCGGGCAGCGGCCGTAAGGAACCGCCGCGATCGCTGGCGTTCCAGCAACCAGCCTGTCATGCCGGTGGTGGTGACACCCCCTGGCCGGGCCTGGGGCCCGGACGGTCGCCGGGGCCGGGAGCGTGACTGAGGCGGGCGCCTGAACGTCTGAAGCCCGCCGCCGCATTTCCGCGGCAGCGGGCTTTTTTCATGCCAGCGGCACTGGCGAACTCAGCGGCGGCCCAGCAGGTCCTCCCAGGTGAGCGGGAGCGGATGGGCCTTGTCACTGCGCGGCGATCTTGCAGGCAGAAGGCAACTGGGGTAGGGATGGGATCCTTGGATGGGTGCGGAGGAGGCTGAGATGGGACGGGTCGAGGTCTTCGAGCGGCGAAAAATGGTGGTCATGGGAAAAAGGAACAGGGGATATGGATCTCGCACCGGGGGGCTGACGTTCCCACACGGGGAATCACACACGGCAGTCGCTGTGGAACCTGGTGGACCGACCCCATGAAGCGCGGGGCGGCTCGGTGCTGGATCCGGCGAAGGCGGACGGCAGGTCCGCCGGCTTCTGCCGGACTTCAACACCATAGCCGATCTTCTCTTCGCTCCTCACCAGATTGCGGAAGCTGAACAGAGGCCGGGAGACAAGGTCAGGCAGGGCTCTCCTAGGGTCGGGCGGGCATATGGCCTGATCCCCAGCAGGGAAGGCTGTCGCCGAGACCATTTCGCCAAGACCACGTCGCCGAGACCATGTCCCAAGATCAGCAGCCTTCCGAAGGACGGCGTGGGGCTTCCCGAAGCCTCCTTCCCCTCGGCATTTCCGTCAGCCTCGTCCTGGCGTCGAAGCGTTCGGCCTTCGTCAATCTTCGGGACGTCAGCAGGACAGGAGCCTGCGTCGTACGCCAGGGAAAGCTGGAGATCAAGGAAGACGACACCGTCGTCTTCGAAGCGCGCAACTACGACACAGGCGCGACGATGGGCATCCGCTCCAAGGTGCGCTGGGTGAGGAACACGGGCTTCAACACGTACGTGGGGCTTTCCTTCATCGGCACCACCCTGTCCCCCAAATCTCTGTTCAAACTCTTCTCCTGACGGGCTGAGGCTCCTGGAGCTGGAACATCAGCAAAAAACCCCCTGCCGAAACAGGGGGTTCGAGAGTGCGACCGATGGAAATCGGATCAGCCGATGGCCGGAGCGGTCAGGGCCACCGGGGTGGCGCTGGCGGCAGCCAGATCGAGCGGGAAGTTGTGCGCATTGCGCTCGTGCATCACTTCCATGCCCAGACCGGCACGGTTCAGCACGTCGGCCCAGGTGTTGATCACCCGGCCCTGACCATCGAGAATCGACTGGTTGAAGTTGAAGCCGTTCAGGTTGAACGCCATCGTGCTCACGCCCAGGGCGGTGAACCAGATGCCCACCACCGGCCAGGCGGCCAGGAAGAAGTGCAGGCTGCGGCTGTTGTTGAAGGAGGCGTACTGGAAGATCAGGCGACCGAAGTAGCCGTGGGCGGCCACGATGTTGTAGGTCTCCTCTTCCTGGCCGAACTTGTAGCCGTAGTTCTGGCTCTCGCTCTCGGTGGTCTCACGCACCAGGGAGGAGGTCACCAGGGAACCGTGCATGGCGGAGAACAGGGAGCCACCGAACACACCGGCCACACCCAGCATGTGGAAGGGGTGCATCAGGATGTTGTGCTCCGCCTGGAACACCAGCATGTAGTTGAAGGTGCCGCTGATCCCCAGGGGCATGCCGTCGGAGAAGGAGCCCTGACCGAAGGGGTAGATCAGGAACACGGCGCTGGCAGCCGCCACGGGGGCGGAGTAGGCGACGCAGATCCAGGGGCGCATGCCCAGGCGGTAGGAGAGTTCCCACTCACGGCCCATGTAGGCGAAGACGCCGATCAGGAAGTGGAAGACCACCAGCTGGTAGGGGCCACCGTTGTACAGCCACTCATCGAGGCTGGCGGCTTCCCAGATGGGGTAGAAGTGCAGACCGATGGCGTTGCTGGAAGGAACAACGGCGCCGGAGATGATGTTGTTGCCGTACATCAGCGAGCCGGCGACGGGCTCACGGATGCCGTCGATGTCGACGGGGGGTGCCGCGATGAAGGCGACGATGAAGCAGACGGTGGCAGCCAGCAGGGTGGGGATCATCAGCACACCGAACCAACCGACGTAGAGGCGGTTGTTGGTGGAGGTGACCCACTCGCAGAACTGGTTCCACACCGAGGCGCCGGAGCGCTTTTGGAGAGTGGCGGTCATGAGTGCAGTGAAGAAGGCCTCTAGCCATGGGCGCTGGGCCGCTGGCTGGGGCTTGAGGTAGTTAGAGGCGGAAGCTCCGCCTGAGGGCAATGTAACACAGTGTTGCAGCCTGAAACCGCCCATTCATGAAGAAAGGCTGAGGCCTCTTCCTGGCCTGGCCCGCCCGCCGCTGCTAGGAGGTGAGGTGCCCGGTCGTCATGCCCCGCCGATGGTCCCGCGTTCGCCGCACTGTCCCCTGCATCGGCACTCCGTCCGTTTGCCCCTGCGCCTGCTGGCTCCCGTCCTTGTTCTCGCCCCCCTGCTGGTGGCCGGCTGTCAGAGCTGGCCGAGTGCCGAGCGCGAGCGGATCGACCAGCTGGAGTTGAAGATCCAGCAGCTGGAACAGCGGCTCAACAGACCCGACCTGCGCCCGGATCCCGCCGATAAGGCCGGCAAACCCCCCGCCGGCGCGATCAAGTCGCTCACCCTGCGCACCGACACGGAGGACGATCGGCTGCGCATCTACTGGTCCGACGGCAGCAAGACCGATCTCCCCTGCACCAAGGAACAGACCACCCTCGTCTGCGGTTGACGTGTCCCCCACCCCACTGAGGCCCCTGCTGGGGTGCCTGTCCCTGCTGCTGGCCTTCCCCCAGGCGGGAACCTTCCCTGCCCGGGCCCAGATCACCCAGGAGCAGGCCTACCAGCGCGGCCGGGCCGCCAACCTGGCCCGCATGAAGGCCGAGATGATCAACGGCGGGCTGGGCGTGTACCGGGCCGCGGCCTGCATGCACCAGCTCAGCGGCGGCCCCTGCCTGGTGGAAACCACTCCGGAGGGGATCCTGTTCCGCTTCTACGGCGGCCCCCCCGGGGCAGAGCAACTGGGTGAACCCCCGACGGTGGAAAGCGAGATCCTCATTTCCCCGGATGGACGCCGGGTGGTGGAGATCGTCTACAACGGCCCACCACGCTCCCAGGTCACGACGGAACCCGCGGCAGAACCACCGGCATCGGACCCCGGAGGTGATCAGTAGGCGGGCCTGAGGTCCCGGGCCAGGTCCACCAGGGCCCGGGACCATGTCGGCTCCACAGGCCAGACTTCCCTGCGGGTGAGGCTGAGGGCGATGCCTTTCTCGCCGTAAGCCGCTTCGTTGATGAAGACCGCCCGGACCGGTTGATCCGCCAATTCCCCCTCGGGATGAAATCCGATCGTTGTGCCCTCCGCCGTCAGGAACAGAGGGTCCCCGGCGCCGATCCGATGCCAGTCGCGATGCTGGCGCTGGGGATGCACCACCGCCGCTGGGGAGCCATCGCCGTGGCGGGGCAGATCCAGGCTGCCCAGGTGCCGATGCACCACCAGTTCGTCGGGCTGACGCAGCTCTCCTGCCCTGGCCTCGGCCAGCACCGCCAGGGCCGCCTCCAGGGCCAGCTGATTCTGGCGGCAGATGGTGGCGTTGATCACCCCCTGGGGCACCGGCCCCACCTCCACCACCAGGCCGCAGGGCCAGCGTTCCACCAGATAGCCGGTCTGCTCCGGATCCTGCTCATGCAGGTAGATGGGCAAACCCAGGCGCTGCTGCAGGCCTGACGCCAGGGCCAGATCGGCCGGGCGGCGGCCGTAGACCACCAGACTGTTCCCCATGGCGGCGGTGGTGCTGTGCAGGTCGAGGGCCACCAGGCAGGCGGCGCTGCCCTGAGGGCCATGGCGATCCAGCAACTCCCGGGCCCGCTGCAGTTCCCGATCCCCCTGGTCGGCCGCCGCCAGCAGGGAGGGCACGAAACTGCGGTTGAGGTCCCGATCGAGGTAGCGCACCCCGGCGGCGTGGGCGGCGGGGTTGCCGAGCACGAGCTCCAGGGAGAGGCCGCTGCTGCGGAGCAGCGTGGGATGCCGTCGCCAGGCCTCCAGCAACCAGGGGGCGTTCCGCTCGTTGCCGTGGGTGCCACCCACCACCATCACCCTGCCCGCCGCCATCGTCTCCTCGCTCACGCAGGGTCCAGCCTGGCGCAGAGTCGTGAAAGCACACGGCGACTTCCATGGCCCCTCCCGCCTCCCTGGTGCGCACCGCCCGGCAGCTGTGGCAATGCCAGTGGCGGCTGCTCATGGGCGGACTCGGCCCCGCCGACCGGGAGGGCCGCTACCGGCGCCCCGCCGGAGCCTTCAGCGCGCTGCCCCCCGTCCCGGAGGACGCCGGTGAGCCGAAGGGCCACGTTCTGATCGTGGGGCGCAGCTGTCCCTGGGCCCACCGGGCCTGGCTCACCTGGACCCTGCGGGGACTGGCCCCGACGATCGAGACCCTGGTGGTGGTTCCCGATCCTGCCGCCGGCCGCTGGCGCTTCAGCGAGCCCTTCGAGGGCTGCGAGGCCCTGGTGGATCTCTACCGGCGCTGCGGGGCCGCCTCCCGGGCCCGGGCCACCGTGCCCGCCCTCTATTCCCGGCGGCAGCGGAAGATCCTTGTCAGCGAGAGCGCCCGTCTGATCGAGCTGCTCAACAGCTGGCCGGCGGCGGCCGGAGCCGCCGATCTGGCACCGGAAGGGGACCGGCCCGCGATCGACGCCTGGCGTGAACGCCTCCAGGACGACGTCAACGACGGGGTGTACCGCTGCGGCTTCGCCCGCAATCAGGCGGCCTACGACGAGGCCGAAGCGGCCCTGTTCGCCACTCTCGAGAGCCTCGAGACCAGCCTTGCCGACCAGGGGGCCGCGGGCACGGGCTGGCTCTGTGGCGGGCCCGGGCCCAGCCTGGCGGATGTGGTGCTGTTCCCCACCCTGATCCGGCTGGAGCTGGTGTACGCCCCCCTGTTCGGCTGCAGCCGCCGGCCCCTGTGGCAACTGCCCCATCTGTGGGAGTGGCGGCGGCGGTTCCACGGCCTGGAAGGGGTGGCCGCCACCTGCTTCCCGGCGGCCTGGCGGGCCGACTACTTCGGGGCTCTCTTCCCCCTCCATCCCTCCGGAATCATCCCGGCGGGACCCGACCTGGCCACACTGGTGGCAGGCCCGTCCCCTGCCGCCCCCGGCGCCCGCCCCTCATGAGCAGCACCCGATGAGCAGCACCCTGGCCACGCCGAACGGCGCCGACCCCGTCTTCGAGGGGGTGTACGGCAGCTTCACGATCACTGCGAAGGATCGCCGCGAGGTGCTCGGCTACCGGCTGGCCCTGACGGCCGTGGCCCTGGCCCAGCTGGCCCTGCTGGCCCAATGGCGCCAGATCGGTCCCGGCCTGCTCTGGCCCTGGCTGCTGGTGATGGCGGCGGGGCTGGGCCTGGCCCTGCGCTGGATCCACATCTACCTGCGGCCCCTGCACCGGGCCCTGCAGCTCTTCTGGCTGGCCGGCTGCCTGGGCGGGTTGCTGCTGGCCCTGAAGGTGGGGCCGGGGGCCATGCTTCCGGCCCTGGCCGGCCAGCCCCTCTGGATCCTGGCGGTGGGCCCCTTCTTCGCCGCCCTGGCGGGCATCGGCTTCAAGGAGTTCTTCTGTTTCCAGCGACCGGAGGCGATCGGCGTCACCCTGCTGCTGCCGCTCGCCCTGCTGGGCCGGCTGTCCGGACTGCTGAGCCCGGAGGCCACCACCAGCCTGCTGACCGTCGAAGCCCTGCTTCTGCTCGTGCTCTGCCTGCGCAAGTTCCCCATGCCGGCGGCAGCCGACGTGGGTGACAAGAGCGTCTTCGCCCATCTGGAGGGGCAGCGCCGGGCCCAGAGCGAACCCCGGGAAGCCCGATGAGCCTGATCAGCCTGGTGGGAGCCAGCAAGGACTTCGGCCTGCGCACTCTCTTCGCCGGCCTCGAGCTGCACGTGGGCGAACGGGACCGCCTTGGACTGATCGGACCCAACGGCGCCGGCAAGAGCACCCTGCTGCGGGTGCTGGCGGGCCTCGAACCCCTCGATCGGGGGGAGCGCCGCTGCTCCTCCCGCACCCGGGTGGTTCTGCTCGACCAGGAGCCGCGACTGGATCCCGGCCTCACCGTGCTGGAGCAGGTGTTCGCCGGCGACGGCGAGGCCATGGCCCTGCTGCGGGAGCACGCCGCGGTGAGCCATCGGCTGGCCGTCAGCCCCGGAGAGGGTGCTCTGCTGTCCCGCCTCAGCGATCTGCAGCACCGCATGGACAGCTGCCAGGCCTGGGACCTGGAGCGGCGCTGCCGGGAGGTGCTCGAGCGCGTGGGCATCGACGCGGCCCAGCAGGAGCGCACGATCGGCGAACTTTCCGGCGGTAACCGTCGCCGGGTGGCCCTGGCCGCGGCCCTGGTGGCCGAACCGGAACTGCTGCTGCTGGACGAGCCCACCAACCACCTCGACGCCGAAGGCGTGGAGTGGCTGCAGAGCTACCTGGATCGCTTCCCCGGCGCCCTGGTGCTCGTCACCCACGACCGCTACCTGCTCGACCGGGTCACCCGCCGGATCGTCGCGGTGGAGCGTGGCGAGGCCAGGCCCTACGAGGGCAACTACGGCACCTACCTGGCCCTGAAGGCAGCTGAGGAGGAGGCCGAAGCCTCCAGCGCCGCCAAGCTCAGGGGCACCCTGCGGCGGGAACTGGCCTGGCTGCGTCAGGGCCCCAAGGCCCGCAGCACCAAGCAGAAGGCCCGGCTGCAGCGGATCGATGCCCTGATGGAGACTCCCGCCCGCCAGGGCCGCGCCAGCCTGACCATGGCCGCCACGGCCCGGCGCATCGGCAAACGGGCGATCACAGCCGAGGGGCTGGGAGTGGCGGTGGGAGACCGCTGGCTGCTGCAGGACTTCAGCTACGACTTCAGCCCTGAGGACCGGGTGGGGATCATCGGACCCAACGGGGCGGGCAAATCCAGCCTGCTCGAGGTGATCGCAGGGCGGCGCCCCCCCAGCCAAGGGACGCTGGAACTGGGAGCCACGGTGAAGCTGGCCTACTTCGACCAGCACAGCGACGTGCTGCTGGCCCGGGAAGGCAGGCGCAAGGTGATCGAGGTGGTGCAGGAGGCCGCCGGCCGGGTGCAGGTGGACGGGGTCGAGCTGACGGCGTCCCAGCTGCTGGAACGGTTTCTGTTCCCCCCGGCCCAGCAGCATCAGCCGGTGGCGAAGCTCTCCGGCGGCGAGCGGCGGCGGCTGCATCTGTGCCGGCTGCTGATCGAGGCCCCCAACGTGCTGCTGCTGGATGAACCCACCAACGACCTCGACGTGCACACCCTGAGCGTGCTGGAGGAGTTCCTCGACGATTTCCGCGGCTGCGTGGTGGTGGTCTCTCACGACCGCTGGTTCCTGGACCGGACCGTCGACCGTCTGTTCCACTTCGAGGCGGGCCGGCTGCAGCGCTTCGAGGGCAACTACAGCACCTGGATGGAGCGCCGGGCGACCGCCACTTCGGACCCGGAGCCCCGCGCGGCCACCGGGCCCGGCCTCGCCGCCGGTGTCGCCCCCCGGCAGGATCCCCCGAGGCCGCAGCCGCCACCGGCCGGCCCCCGGCGACGCAGCTTCAAGGAGGGCCGGGAGCTCGAGCGGATCGAAACGGAACTGCCCGGCATGGAACAACGGCGCCGGGAACTGGAACAGCAGCTGGCGGCGCATTCGGGCGGCGATTACGCCCGGCTGGAGGATCTCACCCACGAACTGGCGACCCTGGTGGAGCGGATCGCCGCGGCCGAGGAGCGCTGGCTAGCGCTCAGCGAGCTGGTGGCTTGAGCGGCGGCGGCGGTGGGGGTGGGGCACCTCCAGCAGACCCGTGCCGTCGCCGGTGCGGGGGGAAGACCGCAGACCGGCCCGGCGGGCTCGGGCAGCAGCCAGGGCTGGCGCTGAACGCGGGCGCCCCGGGCTTCGGCCTGCTTCATCGCCGTGGGCTTGTAATCGTCGACACTGCGATGCTCGGCCATCTGGTCGCCCATGCGGCGCAGGTAGAGATCCTGAGACCAGCGCACCTGATCGCCCTGGAAAGCCCCCAGGGCGGCCTCGAGGCTGGCGAAGCGCTGACTCACCAGGCCGCTGGGGGCACATTGTTTCCAGATGAGCACCTCCTCGAAGCGGAGACCGAGGCGCCATTGGCGCTGCTCCGACAGGTAGCAGTGGTCCTCGGGGCCGTTGATCCAGAAGAATCGCCCGTGTTCGTCGATGAAATGCCGCTCCCGCCGCTTGCTGATGCGTGTCATGAGCCAACCGGGGAATTGTCCATCCCGCTCTTAGCAACGGAACGGCGCTGGCTGCAGCAGGGACGTGGGAATTCGACACGGGACCCGGACTGCCGCTGGATGTGCGGGATCCCACAGGAAGCGGCGGCGCCGCGGCTACGACCGTATGGTGTCGTCGGTGAGTTCCGGTTGATGACGGCCGGTTTTTGCATGAAGACGATCGACGATCACATCGAGAAGGACAAGGTCGAAATCGAGTCGGCCAAGGCCGACGGCAACCTCGGCAAGGTGCGCCATCTCGAAGAAGAGCTCAAAGCTCTCAACGAGTACAAGGAGCACCACCCCGAGGACAGCCACGACCCCAGCCCCCTCGAGGTCTATTGCGACCTGAATCCCGAAGCGCCCGAATGCCGGGTCTATGACGACTGAGCCTCCTCTGGGACAGTCCTGACAGGTTCAGACGATCCCCAGCTGTTTCCAGACCGCGGCCTTCAGGGCATCCAGTCCCTGGGAGGTCGCTGCGGAGATGACCAGGGGGCTCTGGCCGGTGTGCCTCGCCACGGCCGAGACCAATCCCTGCAGCCTGGCCCTGTCGCACAGCTCCATCTTGTTGAGCACCACAAGGCGAGGGCGCTCCACCAGCCCGTGGCCATAGGCGGCCAGTTCCGCCTCCACCACCTTGATGTCCCCCAGCACGTCCTCCGCCCCCGCGTCCGCCAGATGGAGCAGGAGGCGGGTTCGTTCGATGTGGCGCAGAAATTCATGGCCCAGGCCGGCCCCACGGGCCGCCCCGGCAATCAGTCCCGGGATGTCGGCGAAGACGGTGCCATCCCCGCTGGGTCGCCGCACCACCCCCAGATTGGGCACCAAGGTGGTGAAGGGATAATCGGCGATCTTCGGCCGGGCGGCGGACAGCACGGCGATCAGGGTGCTCTTGCCCGCGTTGGGCAGGCCGATGATGCCCACCTCCGCCAGCAGCTTGAGTTCCAGCTGCAGCAGCCACTCCTCCCCGTCCTTGCCTTCGGTGAACTTCTCCGGCGCCCGGTTGCGGTTGCTCAGGTAATGGGCATTGCCCAGCCCGCCCCGGCCGCCGGCCGCCACCAGGAGCTCCTCGCCGGGGCTGGTGAGATCCCCAAGCAGGATGCCGGTGCGACGGTCACGCACCTCCGTGCCGCAGGGGACCCGGATCCTCAGGGTGTCGGCACTGGCGCCGGTGGAGCGGTTCGGGCCGCCCCGGCGGCCGTCATCGGCCGCAAACAGCCGGCGGTACTTGAAGTCCAGCAGGGTCTGGAGGTTGGCATCGGCAACCAGAAGCACATCACCGCCCCGGCCTCCGTCCCCGCCGGATGGTCCACCGGCGGGGACGTACTTCTCACGACGGAAGGCCACGATGCCGTCGCCCCCGCGGCCGGCGCGCACGGCGATGCGGGCCTGATCGATGAACTGCAAGGAAGGGTTTCGGCCGGGGCTCGGTTGAGGAACAACCTTAGGATCCACCGGTTGCAGCGCTGATTTGGCCGACGTCCGCTTCCACCAGGTGGGGAAGACCTACCCTCCCCGCCGGGGCGGCAGTCCGGTGGAGGTGCTGCGGCAACTCGATCTGCACATCGAGGATGGTGAATTCCTGGTGCTGGTGGGCCCATCGGGCTGTGGCAAGAGCACCCTGCTGCGTCTGCTGGCGGGTCTCGAGGCCACCACCGCCGGGGAGATCTACGTGGGTGAGCGGCCCGTCAGCCGGCTGCGGCCGGCCCAGCGCAACGTGGCGATGGTGTTCCAGAGCTATGCGCTCTACCCCCACCTCAGCGTGGCCGGCAACATCGGCTTCGGGCTGCGGCGCAGCCGTCCCCGCAGCCTGCCCCAGCAGCTCCAGGACGGCCTGCACCGGGCCAGCCGGCGCCTGCCTGCGGTCCTGAGGATCCCGTCGGAGCGGGAGCGGCGCATCGAGCAGCGCATCGACGAGGTGGCCACCACCCTGGAGCTTGGACCCCTGCTGGAGCGCCGCCCCAAGGAGCTCTCCGGAGGCCAGAAGCAGCGGGTGGCCTTGGGCCGGGCCATTGCCCGCCAGCCCGCCGTGTTCCTGATGGATGAGCCGCTCAGCAACCTCGACGCCAAACTGCGCACCGGCACCCGCGCCCAGATCGTGGAGCTGCAGCGGCGCCTCGGCACCACCACCCTCTACGTGACCCACGACCAGGTGGAGGCCATGACCATGGGCCACCGGATCGCCGTGCTCAACGAGGGTCATCTGCAGCAGCTGGGCACGCCGATGCAGCTCTACCAGTGGCCGGCGAACCTGTTTGTGGCCCAGTTCATCGGCAGCCCGGCCATGAACCTTCTGCCGGTGGAAGTGGCCGGCTCCGCTCAGGTTCTGCTGGGCGGACGACGTTTCCCGGTGGAGGGTCCCCTGGCGGAGCTGCTGGGGGATCGGACCGGCCACCGGCTCACGGGCGGCCTGCGGCCCGAACACCTGCGGCTGGCCCCGGCGACCAACCGAAACCTGGCGGCGGAAGTGAGCCACTGCGAAGCCCTGGGTAACGAGCAGCTGATCACCTGCCGGCTGCTGGAAGGCAGCCACCTGGTGCTGGTGCGGGCGGCACCCGACCAGACCGTGAGCACCGGTCAGACGGTGCATCTGGAGGTGGAGCCCACGGGCTGGCGTCTGTTCGACGGCCTCGGAGCGGCCCTGCTGCCGAGCGAGGCGGTCTTGGCTCGGCGACCCGAGCCCCAGCTGCCCACCATCAGCCACTGAGTCCAGCCCACAGGGGGATCGCTTCCACCAGGATCACTTCACCCAGATCACGCTGCAGCCAGGCCCCCCATCCCCCTGCTCGGCATCATTCACCCGCTCCACCCAGGGCAGACCGGAAAGCCATTCACGCAGGCCCCGCTTGAGCTTGCCTGTGCCGATGCCATGGATGACCCAGACCGGGCCGTTGGCCCCCCGCAGGCGCTCCTCCACCGCCGCCTCGGCCTCATGCACCCGCAGACCGCGCACATCCACCGTGTTCCCTTCGGTGCGCACCTCGGGGCCCCGGCTGCCGGGGGAGCGGCGGCTGCGGATGCGTACCTCGGCTGGTGGTTCCGGCGGCGCCGGCTTCTCGCCGTGCAATCCCTCGATGGCCGTCAGCTCCACCGTCAGCCGCAGGACGCCGCAGCGCACCGTGAGCTCCCTGCCGTCGTCGGAGATCGCCAGCACCTCGGCGGCCTTGCCCAGGGCCAGCAGACGGACACGGTCGCCCACCGCGGGCCGCCAGCCGCCATGGTCGCGCCGCTCGGCCACGGGCTGGTGCTGCCGCTCCAGCCGTCGCAGCCGCTGGCCCGCCAGGCGTGCCGTCTCCCCCGCTTCCCGGCCGCCGGCACGGGCCTCCTTCCCGGCGCTGCGCAGGCGGCGGATCAGGCGCCGCACCTCCCCCTGGCCCTCGCGAATCGATACCTCCAGCCGCTGGCGCCGCTGTTCCTGCAGCTCGGCGGACTGCTCCTTCTGCTGCGACCATCGCTGCAGAAGCTCCTCGTGCAGCAACTCCGTGCGGGCCAGCAGCACCGCCGCCGCCTCGGCCGCCTCCTGCTGGCGCTGACGCTCCCGCTCCAGCCCCTCGATCACCCGGTTCACATCCCCCGCCCCCCCAGGCTCCAGCTGCTCGGCGGCCGCTGCCAGCACGGCGGCGTCCAGCCCCAACCGGGAGGCGATGGCCAGGGCGTTGCTGCGGCCTGGGATGCCCCACTGCAGGCGGTAGGTGGGCGAGAGGGTCTCGACATCGAAGGCCACCGAGGCGTTCTCGAAGCGGCAATCGGCGTACTTGAGCGCCTTGAGCTCGCCGAAGTGGGTGGTGGCCACCGTGAGCCGGGCACGGTCGGCCAGGTGACGCAGCAGGGCCGCGGCCAGGGCGCTCCCCTCGGTGGGATCGGTGCCGGCCCCCACCTCGTCGAGGAGCACCAGCGCCGCCGAGGCCGGATCCTGGGGCAGGGCCGCCCCCTCCGGAAGGGCCTCCAGGATGCGGGCGATGCGGCGGATGTGACCACTGAAGGTGGAGAGGTTCTGCTGCAGCGACTGCTCGTCCCCGATGTCGGCCAGCACCTGGCCGCACCAGGGCAAGGTGGGAGTACCGCGGCAGGGCAGGAACAGGCCGGCACGGGCCATCAGGGCCGCCAGACCGAGACTCTTGAGCGTCACGGTCTTGCCGCCGGTGTTGGGACCGGTGATCGCCACCACCCGCAGCGCGGGGCCCACGCTGAGGGTCACCGGCACCACGGGCCGGCCTCCCTCACGCCGTTCCTGCCAGAGCAGCAGGGGATGGCGCAGATCCACGAGTTCGAAGGGGCCAGCGGCCGTCTCGGCCAGCTCGGGCCTCACGGCCCCCAGCCACTGGCTGTAGCGGGCGCGGGCCAGGCCGCCGTCGAGCCGCACCAGCACCTGCTGCAGCTGGCCGAGCGCCTCGGCCTCCTCCCCCACCAGACCACTCAGTTCCCCGCGCACCTGACGCTCCAGCTCCCGCTCCTGGCCCTCGGCATCACGGATGCGGTTGCCCAGGGGGATCACCGCCTGGGGCTCCACGTACACCGTGCTGCCGGAGGAGGAGCTGTCGTGCACCAGGCCGCCCACCTGGGCGGCGGCGCCGGCCTTCACCGCCAGCACCGGACGGCCGCCGCGATCGCTCACCACCGTGTCCTGGAGCACAGCAGCGAAGCGCCGCACCAGCTCCTGCAGCCGTTCGCGGCGTTCGGCCCGCAGGGCCAGCAGCTGGCGCCGCACTCCCTCAAGGGAGCCGCTGGCCCGATCCGCCACCCGGCCCCCCTCCTCCAGGCAGAAGTGGAGCCGCTGCTCCAGCTCCGGCAACGTGCGCAGTTCCGCCACCAGGGCGCTGGTGACGGGCCGAAGCTCGGCGTCCTCCACCTGACGGCGCAGCCGCCGGGCCGCCGCCAGAGTGAAGGCCACCGCCAGCAGCTCCTCCCCAGCAGCACAGCCCCCCTTGGCGCAGAGGGCCACCGTGGCGGCGATGTCTTCCGCCCCCTGCAGGCTCAGCCCCCCCTCGCTGAGGCCGTCGAGGGCCAGCAGCTCGGTCGTTTCCTGCAGCAGGCGGCGGCTTTCGGCCGGGTGGTCCGGCAGGCCGAGGGCGGCGCAGTGGCGCCGGCCCGCCACGGTGGAGGCGAAGCCGGCCAGATGCTGGGCCAGCCGAGGCCACTCCAGCAGCTCCAGCGTTTCCTGGCGGATGTCGCTCACCCCGCCTGCACAGGGAGCGGAGGAACCGGAATGGCGGCGGAGCCCACGTTGGAGGGGATGCCGGCGGCCGGCTCGTACAGCATCTCCAGCCAGTTGCCCTCGGGATCCTGGAGGTAGAAGGAGGCCGTGCCGTCGCGATGGTCGTGCACCGGTCCCACCCGGTGACCGGCGGCCTCCAGGCGGTCGTGGACCGCATCCACCTCGGCGCGGTCGCTGAAGTGAAAGGCGAAGTGGGGGCCGGCGGCGGTGTAGGAGGGGCTGAGCAGGGCGATGCCGTCGCCGGTGTGGGGTGACTGCAGGTAAGCCCAGTCATGGGCGTCCCAGGTGAGGCGCAGCCCGAGCCCCTCATAGAAACGCTTGGCACGAGCCATGTCCTGGACCCGCACCGCCACGTGGCCGAGACGTGTCATGGGGGTGGACAACGACGGTTCATCTCCCCATTCAAGCGGTGAGCCTCAGCCGTCGCGCAGCCACTGGGCCGCGTCACAGGCGTGGTAGGTGAGGATCAGGTCGGCCCCGGCCCGCTTGAAGCAGAGAAGGGTCTCCAGCACCACAGCCCGTTCGTCGATCCAGCCCCGCTCGGCGGCGGCCTTGACCATCGCGTACTCACCGCTGACGTTGTAGGCGGCGATGGGGAGTTCGCTCTCGCCCCGCAGGCGATGGATGACATCGAGGTAGGCCAGGCCGGGCTTCACCATCAGGATGTCGGCCCCCTCCTGCTCATCGAGCAGGGCCTCGGTGAGGGCTTCGCGGCCGTTGGCCGGATCCATCTGATAGGTGCTCTTGTCCTTCGGGATGGGCTTGCCGCTCACGGCGCGGGGGGCGGAATCCAGAGCTTCGCGGAAGGGGCCGTAGTAGGCGGAGGCGTACTTGGCCGTATAACTGATGATGCCCACGTGCTCGAAACCCTCCTCGTCGAGGGCTTCGCGGATCGCCCCCACCCGACCATCCATCATGTCGCTGGGGCCGATCAGGTCCGCACCGGCACGGGCCTGGGCCACCGCCTGGCGACAGAGCAGGCTCACGGTTTCGTCGTTGAGGACCACCCCCTCCTCGCTGACGATGCCGTCATGGCCGTCGCAGGAATAGGGATCGAGGGCGACGTCGGTCATGATCGTCATGGCCGGGTGCTCCTGCTTCAGGCGCCGGATCGCCCGGGGGATGAGACCGCCCTCGTTGAAACATTCGCTGCCGTCTTCCGTCTTGAGGCCATCGGCCACCTTGGGGAACAGCACCACGCAACGGATGCCCAGGTGCCAGGCCCGTCCCACCTCGGCCACCAGACCCTCCAGGCTCCAGCGCTGGGCACCGGGCATGGCCCCGATCGGCTCGTTGGACGCGCCCTCGTGGACGAACAGGGGGTAGATGAAATCGGCAGGGGTGAGCTGGAATTCCCGCACCATGGCCCTCAGGGCCGGCGTGCGTCGCAGCCGGCGGGGGCGATAGGTGAGCTCCATGGACGCGTTCTGACTGGCCGGATCCTACGGAAAGCCCTTCCGGCAGCTGAGCGGCGCCGACGTTCAGAGAGCTGCGGCGCTGATCCAGTCCTGGCGGGGGTCGACGCTGCGGGCCTGGCGCAGCTGCTCGAGCAGATCCCGCTCCCGGGGGCTCAGATTTTCAGGCAGCTTGAGGGTGGGAGTGAACAGCAGATCGCCCCGGCCATCCTTCACCGGCCAGCCCTTCCCCTTGAGCCGCAGGCTGCGGCCGAGGGTCATGCCCGGTGGCACCTGCACGGTGGCTTCCCCATCGGGGGTGGCCACCCGCACCTCACCGCCGAGGGCCAGCTCATCGAGACTGAGGGGCAGTTCCGCCCGTAGCTGGTCGCCGTCGAGGCGCCAGATGGGATGGGGCTGGAGCCTGAGGGTGAGGTAGAGGTCGCCCCGGCGGCCGGTGCCTGGCTGGAGGTTGCCCTTGCCCTTGAGGCGCAGGCGGCTGCCGTCCTTCACTCCGGCGGGAATGCGCACCTGGACCCTCTCCTCGTTGACCGCCAAGGTGCGCTCGCAGCCGCGGAAGGCATCGGCCACCGGCAGGCTGATGGTGGCTTCCGCATCCAGATCCAACTGGCCTGCCCGGGGGCCGGGGGCGCCGTCGAACCCCCCGGGGAAACCGCTGCCGAAGCCGAAACCGCCGGCCCCAGACGCGGCACCGCCTCCGAAGCGGCCCAGCAGATCATTGATGAAATCGTCGAAGTTGCCATAACGGCCGAAATCGACATCGACACCCGGAGCACCGCCACCTCCTCCGCCCACCTGGTTCCAGTACTGGCCGAACTGCTCGTAGCGACGGCGTTTCTCGGGATCGGAGAGGACCTCGTAGGCCTCGCTGATCTCCTTGAAGCGGGCCTCAGCGGAGGCATCGTCGGGGTTCACATCCGGGTGGTACTGGCGGGCCAGCTTGCGGAAGGCGCGCTTGATGCCGTCGGCATCAGTGCCCCGCTCGACACCCAGGACCTTGAAATAATCGCGGTAACCGTTCACGCTCATCTCGGCATGCTCATCGCGTCACGCTCATGGGGCCGTTCAGCCATTCCCGACAATCCAGGGAATTGTCCCAGCCCCGGCGCCGAATTCAGAGCTCCGGGCAGGGCGGAAGCCCGTACGCGCCCATGGGATCCAATTAGATTCCTCGGGCTGCCGAGCTGCCGATGTGCCCGTGTCCCCCATCCATCCCGGTCATCGGGCCTGCGCGTCTGCGACGACTTCTGATCGCGGGTGGGCTTCCCGCCGTGCTCGGCGGTGTGCTGACAATGACGGCTGCCGCCCATGCCGTTCCGTCCGGTGGTTCCACCACTCCCACGCTCGGTGAAGCCCTGGCTCCGTCCACCGGTGACCAGCTCCAGCTGACGGAGCACCTGCGCCGTATCGGGGCGATCTTCTACGGCGCCTGGTGGTGCCCGGCCTGCTTCCGCCAGAAGAGCCTCTTTGGCCAGCAGGCCGGCGACCGGCTGCCCTATGTGGAATGCGACAAAACCGATCAGGGACGGGAACGCTGCCGGCAGGCCGGCATCGAGGCCTATCCCACCTGGGAACTGGGTGACAAGCGGTTGCAAGGGGTGCAGACCCTGGACGAACTGAAACGCTGGAGCGGCTTCTCAGACTCCACAACCAGCGGCGTTCCCTGAAATACCGGTCTGGGGTCGTCACCCCCGTGACAGCGCTCCAGAACAAGGTGATCCCAGATCTCATCACCACTCGAGGAGACTGGAAACTTTGGTAGAATTTCACTGTTGATACATCCAGATCATTGCAGCCTTTCCTGGAGTGAACCCTTCCTGGAACCAATCTTCTCCACCCACGGACCGGGTGGAGTCTCCGCGGCCCCGTCGCGAGCAGAGGTTCTCAGCGCCATTTTTTCAGATTCTTATCAACGTCGATATCCACTATCCGAATACGTCCTACTCAGGTCATCTCTGGGATGTCAGCCGTTCCGGTGCCTGCATCCGCAGCTTCCAGCAGCTACCCATCGGCACCCCATCGCAGATACGAATTCACGATCCCTCAGAAACCGACATCATCGAAACTGGGGGCGAACTGATCTGGACCAATCACCTCAGAGGAGCCCACTACTCGGGGCTCAGGTTCGACGATGAGTTCGACATCAGAAAGACCTTTCTCAGATTGCTTCTCAAAGCGGACACCCCTGAAGCTCAGGGGGGATGAACCGATGATCGGCTCGGCCCTGGCCGGTCAGGCTGATCGGCAGTTCTCCCCTTCATCGGAACCCAGGGGATGAAGGCCGCGGGCTGCGCTTCTCAGGGCTTCAGGGGTGTAGACAAGGTTCAGGAACTGCATGGCGCTTCCGCAATCGGGGCTGGCGCCGTCCCACTCCTTTTCGGTGTTGGCCTGGCCTGAGGGAAGGCCCCGATCGATGAAGTGGCTGTCCATGGGAGACGGTTGCAATCGAAAGCCTTCATGACCTCCTGTGAACGCACCATCTCCGGATACGCCTGAAGCCGAGATGACTGTGAAGAAGCCTCCATGTCATCTCGCTGACAGCAAAGTGGCATTCAGCTGCGCCCAGCTGATCCGGCACCCCCCCGCCTTCGGCATCGGACAACCGGCGGAGGCCGCCATGCCCGGGTCGTCGATGGCGTCAGCACGATGGGCGCGACTGATCCTCATCGTTGACAGGCATCAGCTCGCATCACCTTGCTGATCAAAAAGAGATGGTCCGGCGTTTCGACCAGAGTGCTCGAACCCCACCCGGGCGATGACCAGCGCCCTCCGAGAGCGTCAGAAGGGAGGAGGCGATCACCCAGCGCTGCCGTTGCCTCGGTTCGTCCCCCGATGCAGACGGGCGACAGGAACAACAGTCATGGGCCCTCTGGAGGTTGGGCGCGGCCAAGCCAGGGGGACGCAGGAGCTTCTGCCGGGTCAAGGGGAGAACGGCAGCCGGATCGGATGGCTGGACTGGGGTGAGGGCCGGCAAAGCGCTGGGTCCCCATGCTGCAGAATGCCAACGTGGTGAGACACAACATCTGCAGGCAGTGGCTTGGCAATGCTCCCGAGATGGAATCCATTCAAAGATTTATTTTCGATCGATTTGATTATCTCTGGAAGGCTCAGGTTCATGGCCTCCCACGTTTCAGCCGCAAGGCTGGCGGTCCTACCGGTAGCTGTCATTGCAGTCCCCAATGGCGTATGGCTTTCACAACCCCAGATCTGGTTTTACAGCTCAACTGAGAGGCTGACAAATATCATGGCCCTGATCCGCGCTGAGCACTATAAGATAGTCTTTCTGGATTACCGAAAAGTACCTGATCCTCTGCAACAGGAAGTTGCCCAAGAAGCCCGTAGGCAAGGATTGCGCCCAGTGGTTTGGGTGCAATCGCCACAGTATCGGTCCATGAGCATTCCAGATCTGGTCCATGAAGCCCGACATGGCGATGGCATCCAAGTGGATGACCATTTCTTTGCGAATTACAGCTTGGCAGATTTCTACAGGCTCCGGCTACTGTATAGCAAACCTATCTTCTGCAGCATTCAGCCATTCCAGGCTGCATTAGCTCCGCCCAATGGGTGCAATCAGATTGATGTGCAGTGCTACACCACTCCAGGCTTCCAGCAGTGCGTCAAGCTGGCTGATCGACTGGGAGCAGTGGTGAGTTTGTCAACGACAGACACCTTAGGGTATAAGTCGACCCTGGGGGGACGCCTTTTCAATACTTTTCTTTGGCCTGGACCGAGACCCGAACGACCGGACAACGCCGGAAGGCAACCAGACTCTGGGACGGCCATCCATCGATGAACTGAAGTTTCATCATGCCGGGAAACAACATCCCTGAAAGGGTTCCTGATTCATTCTCTTGGAAGAAGACCTTGAATTATCCCCAGGGCGCACAGAGAGAAAGTATTTCTCGCCTGATCACCTTGGGAATGAGCCGATTTCCTTCTGTCCGATTCCAACGAGATCAGGTGCCAGGAATGCCCCCGACGATGGCACCCACACCCATGCCCAGACAATAAAAAGGGCCCTTCCAGGCCCCATGGGTCATTTGGGTGACAAGGCTGACCTCACCCCGTCTCCGTTAAGAGTGTCAGGCAGCCACGGGGGCGGCTTGACGGGAGAAACGAACGATGTTGTTCGCTGTTACGGGTTTGCTCTTACCGAGCAGGCTTCAGTCACCCTCCTGATGCCCCGTCGAAACCATTGCAGCCCCGGGAAGCCGGACCGGCCGGAGGCCGGTGGGTCGGGGGAATGGAGCTGAGCGGAATCGAACCGCTGTCCGAAACACTGGTGTGGATCACCTAGTCCGCCCAAGGACGGACTTGTTTATCTTGCCACCCCTCCGCCGTCCTGTGCCGCCCCCCGGGGGTGGGCATCTCCGAACCGGGGCCCGCCAGCCAGCAGCATGGGTCAATGCGCCCTCCCTCAAGCTTCGCCGTCATCGCCGTGGTCCCGCCGGGTCTGGAGGACCCGGCGGCCGCTGAACTGGCCGCCCTCGGGGCCAGCGAGGTGCGCCCCCTGCGGCGGGCGGTGGCCCTGCAGGCCGACCCGGCCACCTTCTACCGGCTCCATTTGCGGGCGCGGCTGCCCTTCCGCTTCCTGCGCCAGCTGGCCCGCTTCCCCTGCCGCGGCCGCCAGGAGCTCTACGACGGCGTGCAGCGGGCCGCCGACTGGGAGCAGTGGCTGCCGCCGCAGCTGAGCTTCCGGGTGGAGGCCAGCGGCAGCGCGGCCGGGCTCACCCACAGCCACTACAACGCCCTGCAGGTGAAGAACGCCCTGGTGGACCTGCAGAGGCACCTATGGGGGGCACGCTCATCGGTGGATCTGGAGGATCCCGATCTGGTGCTGCACCTGCATCTCAGCCCCGGGCGGCCCGGTGCCACCGGGCCCGAGGCGGTGCTGAGCCTCGATGGCGGTGGCGCCAGCCTGCACCGTCGCGGCTACCGGGCCGCCATGGGTCTGGCCCCCCTGAAGGAGAACCTGGCCGCCGGCCTGATCGCCCACACCGGGTGGGACGGGCGGGTGCCGCTGGCCGATCCCCTCTGCGGTTCCGGCACGCTGCTGATCGAAGCCGCCTGCCGGACCCTGGGGCGGCCCCCCGGCCTGGCGCGCGACTTCAGCCTGCAGCGCTGGCCCGATTTCGATGCGGCCCTCTGGGGGCGGGAGCGGGCTGCCGCCGTCGCCCTGGCCCGCAACACCCTGCCGGACGGCCGGACCCTGGCTCCGATGGTGGGGATGGAGCGGGATCCGGCCGTGCTGGCCATGGCCCGCAGCAATGCGGCGGCCGCCGGCGTGGACGCCTGGATCGCGCTGCAGGAGGGGGACTGCCGCGACTTCCGCCCCCCGGAGGCCCCCGGGGTGCTGGTGTGCAACCCCCCCTACGGCGACCGGCTCGGCGCCGGTGACGACCTGGAGGCGCTTTATGCCGATCTGGGCCGGATGCTGAAGCAGCGCTGCGGCGGCTGGACCCTGTGGCTGCTGAGCGGCAACCCCTCCCTCACCGGCGCCCTGCGCATGAAGGCCAGCCGCCGGGTGCCGGTGAGCAACGGCGGCATCGACTGCCGCTGGCTCCGCTACGACATCCACTGAGGGCCCCTGTGGCTCCCATGAAAAAAGCCCCGGCCGGGGCCGGGGCAGAGATGGCGGATCAGGCCGGGCATCAGTTGTTGGGATCGTCCCACTCGACGTGGCAGCGGAAGTGCATCTGAGGACCGAAGGACGTGCAGTCCGAACGGGTGATCGCGGCACCGGCTGGAACATCCGAGAGCGACCGTTGGCGGGCCAGCTCTTCGTTGACCGATTCATTCGTGGCACTGCCAGCCAGCGCTGGGGCTGCGGCAAGACCGAGCATGAAGGGGACCACGAGGGCGGCTTTGAGGAGGGAAGTCATGGGAGGTCTCCCAGGGGTTGTCTCAATGAATACCGCCGCCGCCGTCCTTCGGATTCATCTCAGCACTCTTGTTCATCAAGACATGCAGAAGTGCATCTTCCCTGCTGCGTAGCAATGCGGAATGTTGCGGATGTCGCTGCCACCAGGGCACGGACACCTGCCGTAGAGCACGGGGCCCTGGAGCGGATCGATCACCTCTGTGCTGGCAGGATGCAGCCTTCGCCTCTCCAGGGAGAAACCAACCGCAGCCGACGCCGCGCCCGAACGGAGACCGGAGGTCCGTCGGCATCCTGGCCAGCTGCCCAGCAGTGCTTCCGACGGCAGAGCTGATGGCATCAGCTGGGCGGGAACTTCCATCCCCCCCGGGAGCAGATCCAGCCCAGCCTTGCCTCGGCCGCCGGATCCTGCTGGCCGTCATAGGCCACCCAAACGCCAGAGGCATCGAGCACCTCAAAGCGACCTTCGGCGCAGAGTGCCCGCATCCGTCGTTCCCGGATCTGCCAGCCGCTGCCCTGCTGAGGACGCTGAATGAGCGCCACCCCGTTGAAAGTGACCGCCCGGAGTGCTGGATCGGAGGCCGCGGTGAGGTCGGCGAGGTATTCGCCGGCTCTGAGGTCGGGGCGATCGAGGGCACGGATGAAGATCCAGCGACGGCGGGCCAGGCCCAGGGGGGGTGGCTGGGCCTGCAGGGTTCGGCGCACTTCGGCCCAGGCAGGGGGTTCGGCCGGCGGGGTCCAGGGCGCCTGTTCCCTGCCCTGACCGTGGGCCAGGGAAGGGAACAGGGCAGGCAGCAGGAGCAGACCGACGGCAACCTTCACGCGGAGCGGGCAGCTGAGGCCCGGCCATCATGGGCGGGAGGCGTTGCCAACACTGGATCTGCTGCCAAGGTCGCTCCACGCCCCATGGCAGTGGAAGTGCGTCCGAGGGGGTCTCCTCGGACTCCGCCTGGCAGGAGCCATGGATTCATGGCGCTGGCGCCAGAGAACTGTTCAGCAAGAACAGCTTGTTGAGTCTCGTGGCGATACGGTTGATCCGTGACTGCGACTGAACGTCCTCCTTCTCCATGCTTCAACGATTTTCCTTGCGGCGTCCATCTCACAACAGCCAGGACTCGAACAGGCTGAAGCGCTGGATCCCGATGGTTTCGTTGAGCCTGTTGATAGCCCCATCAACAGCAGCACAGGCTGGCACAACATTCGTCAATGCCCATTTCTACGAATTCAAGCCCACCGCCTGCCGCATGGCACTTGACCATTACGGAGAGAGCAGTTGCGACAGGGGCGCCGTATCGGTGGCCGCTGACAACCCCGACTCGGTCAACCTGCACATGCGTGGCAAACTCGGCCAATGGCAGGTGGTGATCAAAGAGGCCACATCGGCCACGCCGCGAGTTGATCTGGTCATGATCCGATCCACCGCAAACATGGCCAGTCGCCAGGCGAAACCGGATTATTTCTTCACCCGAAAGAATGGGGAGATTGCCCAGGGAACCTGCTCCCCCCTCTCCCTCAACAAGGAGTCCCGAGGCCGTTGCACCGTCAGGCTGAAGGACGGCCGCTCCCTGGAAATGAGTTTTTCCACAGACAATCTCATTCCGGCCAACAATGCTCTGGAGGAATCGCCGACAGTGGCCCAGATCCTGCCGCCTCGCCGTCCAGCTCTCTTTTGAGATCAACCCGCCTGGATAGGGACGTCCAGGGATAGGGCTGCTCCGGAGAAGGGGTGGGACCGACCCGAAGCTGGAAGCGAAGCTGAACATGCTGCTCGGGCAATGCAGCATGGCGCGGGACGACCCCGCCAGCGCGGCGGCAGCCCTCCAGCGCGGCGGCAGCCCTCCAGCAAGTGGACGCTATCGGCTTTGACTCCCCCAGGATGTCCTATTGGGGGGCGCTTGCGCACGTTGACACGGCTGATCAAATCGGTGCAGAGCAGTACCTCGATGAAGCCGTGGCCTGGTGATCCAGCCTGACCTTTGAAATCGTGAGATGTTGAATCCAGTAGGGAGCCGCGTCATTGCACCCCTGGGTACGAAAACATCCTCCGTTTCCCATCGATGAAAATCTCCCGAGAGAAACATTCTCTCCGGGAGGCTGATAGCGCTGATGGGGAATTCGCCCAGCTCCAGCCCAGGAGGGTCAAATTTCAACGCCTGTGGTGGTTCCTGGAGTGAGGTGGCCTGGGTCAGGGAAGCCACACCGCCGCATAAATCAACCGTGGGGTTGCTGCTTAGAGTTGCCGTAGCCGCTCGTAAGAGAACGATTTCAGCAGCTTGAAGGATGAACGCCAGATGCCGGCATGAAGGAGCTTGAGAAGGCGTGACAACCATTCAGCCAGGCCCAAGGCAGCTGCTCATAGCCCTTCTGGCGCAGTGATTCTCAGCATTTCCATGCACGATCCAGGCTCCCGTGATGGTGGTGGTTTGCACATCAAGAAACTCCCAAGACATCACCTACGGTTTGGGAGTTCTCCGCACAGATCGTCCCATCGGGTGACATGCCAAGCACCCGCTTTCACCACTTCAGTTCCCCCCCTGTTTCAACCATCGACCCTGTCGACCCTCACGTCGACCACCCCATGGCTCAGCTCCGTAGACCCCGGAGCTTCCCACCTGCCCGCCTGTGCTGGCCGGTGGTCACCAAACGTTCTTTCTTTCCGTGCATTGGCACGGACTGATCCCATGGCTTATCGCCACTGCGCCGCCGCCCACGCGGCCAAGCTCAAGCAACTCATCCTCCTGGTGGAAGAATCGGAGGACACCGGCCCTTCACCTGCGGCCGAAGAAGCCATCGCGAGATGTCGTGACGGCCAGGTCCTCAACCACCTTGCCCTGCGCAGCGCCTTCAGCGCCGGCATCCCCAAGTGGGACGCCACCGAGACCCTCGTCGACCAGCGCCTCAGCCAGATCACCTGATCGCCGCCTCGATCGGACATCGGCCCAGCCGAGCCCCCGTTGTCCTTGGGGTGACAATCCTGAACTCACCTCATCGGCTGGAGGCGGGCCTGGCGAGCCATGGGGGCCTCGTCGGTGCAGGCTTGCCCCGTGGGGTGCGCGGTGGATACCAACCCTGCGGCGGATTCCCTGCTACCGGTGGTCTCCAGAACCACGCCCAGGCCAGCCATCATGACCGCCATCTTCGCAGAGCTCAAGCGCCGCGTCCTGGAAGCGGAGAAGGATCCTGCCGTCGACACCGGCGCGGCGGCGATGGCGGTGGTGGCCGAATGGCTGGCCGAAAACGAACCCACGATCGCCACCCGCAAGCTGGCGGCACCCACGGAGTTCAACGGCACGCTGATGCAGTGGTTCCACTGGTACAGCGACGCCGACGGCGGCCACTGGCGGCGGCTCCGCGAACAGGCGCCGGCCCTGGCGCAGGCCGGCATCACGGCCCTTTGGCTGCCGCCGGCCGGCAAGGGCGGCAGCGTCTGGGACGTGGGCTACGGCACCTACGACCTCTTCGATCTGGGCGAGTTCGACCAGAAGGGAACGGTGCGCACCAAGTACGGCACCAAGGAGGAATACCTGCAGGCCGTGGGCGCCTGCCAGGCGGCCGGGATACAGATCTACGCCGATGTGGTGTTCAACCACAAGCTCTTCGGTGACGACCAGGAGGACTACCTCGCCACTCCCTTTGATCCCTCCGATCGCAACCGGCCCCTCGGCGAGGAACGCACCATCCGCGCCTGGACCCGCTTCCGCTTCGATGGCCGCGGCGATCGCTATTCATCGATGCAGTGGCACTGGTATCACTTCGACGGGGTCGACCACAACAGCCTCGACCCCGACTTCCGCGCCGTGTGGCGCACCCATGGGGCCGGCTTCGAGCACAACGTGGATCTGGAGAAGGGAAATTACGACTACCTGATGGGCTGCGATCTGAACGTGAACCATCCGGAGGTGCGCGGTGAGCTCAAGGCCTGGGGGCGCTGGGCCCTGGAGCATGTGGGCGCCGACGGTTTCCGCATCGACGCCATCAAGCACATCGCCAGCGATTTCTTCCTCGACTGGATCACCGACCTGGAGACCCATGTCGGCCGTGATCTGTTCGTGGTGGGGGAGTACTGGAGCTACGACCTGCGGACCCTCCACTGGTATGCCGCCAACAGCGGCGGCCACATGAGCCTGTTCGATGCCCCCCTGCACCGCAACTTCCACATCGCCAGCCGCAGCGGCGGCCACTACGACATGCGCCGCCTGCTGGAGGGAACCCTGATGCAGCAACTGCCCCTGCTGGCGGTGACCCTGGTCGAGAACCACGACACCCAGCCACTGCAATCCCTTGAGTCGGTGGTGGAGCCCTGGTTCAAGCCCCTCGCCTACGCCGTGATCCTGCTGCGGGATCAGGGCTATCCCTGCATCTTCCACGCCGACTACTACGGCGCCCACTACATCGACACCAAGAACGGCCAGACCCATGAGATCTGGCTGCCCAGCCACCGCTTTCTGATCGATCGCTTCCTGCTGGCCCGCGGCCACTGCGCCTACGGCCCGCAGTACGACTACCTCGACCATTTCAACTGCATCGGCTGGACCCGTCTGGGCACCCCGGGTCACCCCCGGGCGATGGCGGTGCTGCTCAGCGACGGCCCCGCCGGCAGCAAGTGGATGGAGGTGGGTAAACCCCACACCAGCTTCCGGGATCTCACCGGCCACCTGCGCGAGCCGATCAGCACCAACGGCGACGGCTGGGCGGAATGGCGCTGCCCCGCCGGCTCGGTGTCGGTGTGGGTGGAGGAGGGGGCCCTGGCGGAGATGGGGGTGGACCTCTGAGGACCTCAAGGGTGCAGCGGATGGCACCGGCCGGACGGCGCTAGCGGTGCGAGCGCTGCATCAACAGCTGTGGCTCCACATGCTCCACACCAGCCATGGCTTTCAGCTGGGAGACAGCAGCCAGGGCCTCGGCGATGCTGCCGGATCGGCTGCGCAGCCAGGCGGCCTGAGGCGCGTGATCCAGTACCCCGGCAATCCGGAAGCCCGCCTGCTCCAGTTCGCTGCGGTGGGCCTCAACGGTGTCGCCGTCGGCGAAACGGATGAAGAGTTGGCCCGTGGGACAGGCCAGGGCCCCCCCGCCCTTCGGCCCATACACCGGACTGATGCGTTGCCCGGGGGCCAGGGGGCCGGCAGGGGAGCCCCGCAACAGGGCTATCCCCTCGGGTTCGAACACCGCCAGAGCCCCTTCCGCAGGCAGGGGTTCACCATGGAGCGCGAAATAGCCGGGCTGCTGTTCAAAGACGACAGCCTTCGGAGCCCCCGCCGTGATCTGCTGGGGGAATCCAGCAAAGAGCTGATCCGCAAGGCTCATGTCGCAGGCACCCAGCAACAGAACAACCAACCACAATCCTGACAAGCCGCCTTTGAGGCTCGGCAGAAGAGAAGGAGCGGGCTTGCGAAAGCGCAGGGCCATCCTTTCACGCAACGCTTTGCTGTCAAGCTGAGATTTCGCGTCACGCGCCGCTTTCACACTCAGACAAGCCAACCATCCCTTCAAGGCGGTCCCTTCAAGACAATCCCATCGAGTCAGTTTAACCCGTAGAGAGCACGTAACGACGCCATCCGGGGCAGGATCATCCCTCCCCAGGCCGATGCGATGGTCCAGAAACAATCCTCAAGAAGCATGAAGATTTTCGGGCTCCATGAAGCCTCATCAAGACATGTCGAGCCAGCCATAATCCTGCTCCCCACGGGTGGAAAATGGGCGCCAGAAAGCCCGTCAGCGGAGTGGATGAACCGCTGATTCTCGGCAGCCTCCAGGCGACTCCCCCTGACCCTCCCCAGGAGCTCTCCCCATGGTCCAGATTCGCTACGGCGGCAAGGACGGCCCTCCCCTTGCGCTGGAGATCAGCACCGATCACCTCGTCGTGCGTACCCAGAGCCGGCAGGCGGTGATGCCGGAGCGCGCCTTCGAGGTGTCTCCCCTCAGCGGCGAGGCCCGTCGCGTCCTGAGCGAGTTCGCGACCATCACCCGGTTCCGCGAGGCGGGCGTCGAACTGCTGAGCACGAAGATCCATCAGGGTGATGGCGGCCTGCGGGACAGCGCCCGCCAACTGCTCAAGGCCGAACCGGACGTGGCCTTCGCCGGCAGGGTTCTGGTGGATACCTTCGCCAGGCCGGTGGTCTACACGGAAAATCTGTTCATCAAGTTTCAGGACGGCCAGGATGCCGAGACCTGCCAGAGCCTGCTGCAGCGCCATGGGCTGAGCGCGAAGCGGGCCCTGGATTACGCCCGCAACGCCTGGTTCGCCGCCGCCCCCGGCGGCAGCGGCCTGGCCGTGTTCGACATCGCCAACGCCCTGCTGGGGGAGGAGAGCGTCGAGCTCTGCCATCCCGAACTGGTGAGCCAGAGTCGTCAGCGCCAGGCCTTCCCGCCCCAGTGGCATCTTCGGGCCACCACGGTGAACGGCCGGCTGGTGGATGCCCACGCCGAGGTGGAGGCGGCCTGGCCGCTCAGCGACGGCAGCGGGGCGATCGTGGCGGTGGTGGACGATGGCTTCGACATCGACCATGAGGAATTCCGCTCCTCGGGCAAGATCATCGCCCCGCGGGATGTGACGCGCTGGAGCGGCGATCCCCGCCCGGGCCGGGGGGACGACCACGGCACGGCCTGTGCGGGGGTGGCCTGCGCGAACGGCCAGTTCGGCGCCTCCGGGGTGGCCCCCGGCGCCAAGCTCATCCCGATCCGGCTGGCCTCGGGCCTGGGCTCCCAGGCGGAGGCCGATGCCTTCGTGTGGGCGGCCCGCAACGGCGCCGATGTGATCTCCTGCAGCTGGGGACCGCCGGATGGGGCCTGGTGGGACCCCAACGACCCGGCACACCGCCAGGTGGTGCCGTTACCGGACTCCACCCGGCTGGCGATGGACTTCGCGGTCAACCAGGGCCGCAGCGGCAAGGGATGCGTGATCGTGTTCGCCGCGGGCAACGGCAACGAAAGTGTCGACAATGACGGCTATGCCAGCTACGCCAAGGTGATCGCCGTTGCCGCCTGCAACGACCAGTCCCGACGCAGCGCCTACAGCGACTTCGGCCGGGCCGTGTGGTGCACCTTTCCCAGCAACGACGGCCGGCCCTCCCTGACCTCCGGCATCTGGAGCACCGATCGTTCCGGTGTGGAGGGCTACAACCAGGGCAGTCTGCAGAAAGGCGATCCGGCGGGCCACTACACCAATTCCTTCGGCGGCACCTCCAGCGCCTGCCCCGGCGTGGCCGGGGTGGCGGCCCTGGTCCTGGCCCGCAATCCGGCCCTGCGCTGGGATGAGGTGCGGGAGATCCTGCGCCAGTCCTGTGTCCGGATCGATCCGGCGGGGGGCAACTATGACGCCGATGGGCGCAGCCCCCTCTATGGCTACGGGAGGGTGAGCGCCCGCAGGGCGGTGGAGCTGGCCCTGCCGCCCCAGCCGCAGCCGGCGATCATCTTCCAGGTGGTGCAGGACGTGCCCATCAACGACCTCCAGACCTCCACCCTTTCACTGCCGGTGGCCGGCCAGGGGCCGCTGACGTCGATCAAGGTGGCGGTGGATCTCGATCACACCTACATCGGCGATCTGATCCTCACGTTGATCCCGCCGCCGGCCATGGGCTCCGCCGCGGTGGTGCTGCACGATCGCGCCGGTGGCGGCAGCGACAACATCAAGACCAGCTACGACGAGCTGAACACCCCATCCCTGGCCGCCCTCAAGGGCAGGGATCCCTCCGGCTCCTGGACCCTGGAGGTGAGCGACAGGGCCCGCCTGGACAAAGGCACCCTGCGCAGCCTGCGGCTGGAGATGACGTTCTGAAGGCTTGGGCTATCCATTTCGGGGCGCCTGACGGCGCCCTCCCCCAACAGCCGGCAGCCGCAATCCGGCAGCCAAGGGGAGACCAACGGCCAGGGAAAAGGGACCGAGGGGCTAAGGGTCAAGAACAGGGCCCTGGGGGAGGCAACAGACGCGGAACCCAGAGGCGTCGTAGGCGAGTCCGGGGCGGCCGTCGACGCGGTAGGCCGAGCGGCAGTCCCCGGGGCCGCTGCCCCACGAACCGCCGCGCAGCAGCCTCCGTTGATTTTCTTCGGCGTTCTTCTTGATCCAGGCAGAGCCATCCGTGGGGGCTTCTCCATCCCCCTCCGCATAGCTGCCGTGCCAATGATCCAGGCACCATTCCCACACATTGCCGTGCATGTCGTGCAGGCCCCAGGCATTGGCGGGGAAGCTGCGCCACAGCCGTGGTCTGTTTTCGATACTCCCCTGCAGGCCCGTCTGCGTAGCTGCTGGTGGCGTTGTAGTTGGCCAGCTGTGGGCTGATCGTGGCCCCGAAGTGGAACGGGGTGGTGGTGCCCGCCCGGCAGGCGTATTCCCACTGGGCTTCGCTGGGCAGGGTGTAGTTCCTTCCCGTTCGCTGTGCCAGCCGTCGGCAGAACTCCATCGCGTCGTGCCAGCTCACCTGTTCCACCGGGCGTTGATCCCCCTTGAAACTCGAGGGATCGGGTTTGAGTTCCCGCTCCCAGGGCCGCTCCCCCTCCACCGGCCGCCACCCCGCCACCTCTCGCCACTGGGCCTGGGTGATCGGCGTGCGCCCCAGAAAAAAGCCCTGCAGCTGCACCAGATGCTGGGGGCCCTCTGATTCCTGCCGCTCGGATTCCTCCGGCGGCGAGCCCATCCAGAAACGGCCGGGTGGAATCCACACCATCTCCAGGCCGATCCCTTCCCCCAGCGGCTCACGGAACAGCTGGCACTGGCCGGCGCGCCGGACCAGGAACCGCTGGCGGGGCGGGCTGCTGCTGGCCATGGGGAGAAGCGCGCTGCGCTCCAGCATCGCGCCGGAACCCATCCACCGCTCCTACTCTCGGTCCAGCCCCCTTGGGGAGCCCATGACCCTCAGCCTGCCTGCCGATCTGCGGCTCACCCCCGAGCAGTTCGCCGCCGTCTGCGCCGCCAATCCGGAGGCGGTGCTGGAGCTCGATGCCGATGGCCAGCTGATCTCGATGACCCCCACCGGCGGCGACACCGGCGCCCGCAACCAGACCCTCGGCGCCCTGCTCTGGCTGGCCGTTCGCAACAGCGGCCACCCCCTGAAGGTGTTCGACAGCTCCACCGGTTTCCTGCTCCCCGACGGATCGGTCCGCAGCCCCGATGCCAGCCTGGTGCGATTGGAGCGATGGCAGGCGCTGAGCGAGGAGCAGCGGCGCGGCTTCCCGCCCCTGTGCCCCGATCTGGTGGTGGAACTGGCCAGCCCCAGCGACCAGGCGGCCGACCTGCGCCGCCGCATGGCGGCCTATCAGGCCAATGGCGCCAGCCTGGGCTGGCTGCTCTTCCCCGAGGAGTATGCCGTGGAGGAGTGGGGACCGGCCGGGGAGGGCCGCCGGATCGAGGCAGCCGAGCGGCTGGATGCGGGCACCGTGCTCCCCGGGCTGGAACTCGAGCTGGCGGAGATCTGGGCGGGGTGAGGAAAGGCGTGAGCCGGGGCGATCAGCGCAGCGGCTCACGGAACAGCCGGCACTGGCCGGCACGCCGGATCAGGAACCGCTGGCGCGGCGGGCTGCTTCTACCCATCCACCGCTCCTAATCTCGGTAAACCCCCCTCGGGGAGCCCATGACCCTCAGCCTGCCCGCCGATCTGCGGCTCACCCCCGAGCAGTTCGCCGCCGTGTGCGCCGCCAATCCGGAGGCGGTGCTGGAGCTCGATGCCGATGGCCACCTGATCCCGATGACCCCCACCGGCGGCGACACCAGTGCTCGCAACCAGACCCTGGGAGCCCTGCTCTGGCTGGCCGTGCGCCGCAGCGGACTGCCCCTGAAGGTGTTCGACAGCTCCGGCGGCTTCCTGCTCCCCGACGGATCGGTGCGCAGCCCCGATGCCAGCCTGGTGCGGCTGGAGCGCTGGCAGGTGCTGAGCGAGGAGCAGCGCCGCGGCTTCCCGCCCCTGTGCCCGGATCTGGTGGTGGAACTGGCCAGCCCCAGCGACCGGCCCGCCGACCTGCGACGCCGCATGGCGGCCTATCGGGCCAATGGCGCCAGCCTCGCCTGGCTGCTCTTCCCCGACGAGCGAGCCGTGGAGGAGTGGGGACCGGCCGGGGAGGGCCGCCGGATCGAGGCGGCCGAGCGGCTGGATGCCGACGCCGTGCTCCCAGGGCTGGAACTCGAGCTCGCGGAGATCTGGGCGGGATGAGGAAACGGTGGGGTCCCGGCCGATTCCCATCGACCGGTTCGGACCTGGAAGGGTGCTGGGGGAGGCAACAGACGCGGAAACCGTTGTTGTCGTTGACATTGTCGGGGTGGTTGGTGTTGCAGTAGGTCCGCGACCTAGGATGAGTAAGGATTCCTTGTTTCCTTGCGATCGTTCGCCATGGTTCTCGCCAAGCGCACCAGTAAGAACCAGCTCACCCTGCCCAAGGCCATCGTGGAGGCCGTCGGCCCGGCCGACTACTTCGATGTGGTCTGTGAGGGGGGGCGCATCGTGCTCACACCCCTGCGGGCGGGTGTTGCCGACGAGGTCCGGGCTCGCCTCGAGGCCATGGGGATCACCGAGACGGATGTGGCCGATGCCGTGGCCTGGGCCCGTGAGCGATGAGCCGCCCCATCCGGTGCGCGTGGTGCTCGACACCAATGTGCTGGTGTCGGCCTTGCTGTTCCGGCAGTCTCGCCTGAGCTGGATCCGCCTCGCTTGGCAGAACCCGGCAGCCGGCCGGATTCTCAGGCCGGTGCTGGGTCCGGCCACAACCCGGGAACTGATCCGGGTGCTGGGATACCCGAAATTCCAGCTTTCACAAGGGGATGTGACCACGCTGCTGGAGGACATCCTGCCGTTTGCAGAGACGGTGGCCAGTGAACCGCCACCATTGCAATGGCCCCGGGATTTCCGGGATGCCGACGACCGGATCATTCTCGATCTGACGGTCGCGGCCGGCGTGGAAGTGCTGGTGAGCGGCGATGCGGATCTGCTCGTGCTGGCCGGCCAGCTGGAGGATCTGGAGATCCTGAGTCCGGCGCAGTTCGTGTCTTGGTGGAAGCACCTGCCGCACCAGACATCACCTCGGTAAGTCCACCGCGAAAGGTAGATCCCGGAACAGCCGCCAGCGCCGGCCCTTGAGCAGGTTGTGGTTGCGTACCCGCACCCGCCCGGGCAGCACGTGAAAGCCCACAACACAGGAGCCATTGGCAAAGATGCGTCGAGCAGCCACAGGGTGCCGGAGCAGGGCCCGATGGCGGCGCAGAGGGCATGGTGCACCACCCGATCGCGGTAGGGGGCGGCGGAGATCAGGCGCCGCTTGGGCTCGAAGATCTCGAACTGGCGGTAGGGGCCTGGGCTGTAGGTGAAGCTCTGCAGTTCGTCCTGCAGCGTGAAGAGATTCTGCTCCAGACGGGCGTTGAAGCTGAGCACCGCTGGGCGGTAGCGCTTGCCTTTCTGGGCACGCCGGGCAGCGCCATGGAGGCTGGCGAAGCTGGTGATGTGGCAGTAGAGATCGGCCAGGGGAGCTGGCTTCACAGCGCCTGCCGCTGGTGTGACAACCAACCGCTGTGCTGGCGGCCGATGGCGGCGATCAGTCGGCTGGCGTGTTCATAGCGGGGCAGATCGATCAGGTGGAAATCGTGCAGCAGCCGGGTCTGCAGCTGGAGCAGATTGATGCGGGCCCCCAGCGGTTCGAGGATCGGCAGCTTGGCGCGGGCATAGCGGGCTGCCACCAACGCTTCCATCAGATCGTAGAGAGCGGAAACGAGGCGATCACCAAGCCCGAACTTGTGCTGGCGCGGCAGCCGCTGCAGCAGGGGCACATACCAACGGATCAGATCGAGAGTGGCCTCGAGAATGGGAAGTTCGGCTGTGCTGGGAGTGGAGGGGGACAAGGAGAGAAGCCGCAAAAAATCGCTGGCGCCTGCGGCGCCACCCGCAACAGCCAGACAGCCAGGGTGAAGAAAACAGCCAGAGAAAAGGGACCGAGGGACTAAGGGTCAAGAAGCAGGTCCTGGGGGAGGCAACAGACGCGGAACCCGAGGTCGTCGTTGGCGTTGTCGGGGTGGTTGAGGTCGCGGTAGGCCGAGCGGCAGAACCCGGGGAAGTTGTTCCACGAACCGCCGCGCAGCAGCCTCGATTGATTTTCAGCGTCGTTTTTCTCGATCCAGGCGGAGCCATCCGTGGGGGCTTCTTCATCGCCCTCCGCATAACTGCCATGCCAGTGATCCAGGCACCATTCCCACACGTTGCCGTGCATGTCGTGCAGGCCCCAGGCATTGGCAGGGAAACTGGCCACATCCGTGGTCTGTCTTCGATTCTCCCCTGCAGGGCCCTCCGCGTAGCTGGTGGTGGCGTTGTAGTTGGCCAGCTGCGGGCTGATCGTGGCCCCGAAGTGGAACGGGGTGGTGGTGCCCGCCCGGCAGGCGTATTCCCACTGGGCTTCGCTGGGCAGCGTGTAGCTCCTGCCCGTGCGCCGCCGCAGACGGCGGCAGAACTCCATCGCGTCGTGCCAGCTCACGTTCACCACCGGTCGATCCTCGCCACGAAAGCCTGAATCGGCCTCCGATCCCAGGGGATCCTGCTTCAGCTCCCGCTCCCAGGGAGGTTCGCCCTCCAGGGGCTGCCACCCCGCCACCACCCGCCACTGGGCCTGGGTGATGGGGGTACGGGAGAGCAGGAATTCCTGCAGCTGCACCTGATGCTGGGGGCCTTCATCGTTATCACGCTCGAGTTCTTCCGTCGGGGAGCCCATCAGGAAGCTACCGGCGGGGATGCGCAGCATCATGAGGGCAAGCCCATCCACCTTCTCCGCGAACGCCAGGGTGCGGCTGCGCCAGCGCAACATCTGCCAGGGGAGGGCCGTGGCCGGAGTTTCGGTTTCGATCGTTGGAGCTGCCAAGGGATGTGCTTGCTGAGCAACCGTGCACACCATTCTGAGGCGAGGGCGAGATGCAGAGACACCTTCTGGGCATCAACGGAGCCGTTGTGGGTAAAGGAAGCGGCTCACAAGCAGGCCACGGCCAGCAGATCCTCCTCCACACCGGCCATCTCGGCGAGCATCTGGGTGTAGCGCCGCAGATCCGCCTGGAGGGGCTCCAGGGCCTGGCGAAAAGCCTGCTGACCCTCCGGACGATCCAGATCACCCGCCAGAAGCCGCCCATGCCATTCCGCCGTGAATGGACGGATGATCTGGTTGAGCACAACAATCGAAAGCCTGGCGAATGCGAGGCAATCGGGGCCGCTGTCCTTGAGGATCTGGCGGGTGAGGGGGAAGAGGCTGCGGATGCTCTCGAGGGCCGTCTTCTCATCGCCATTGCGGGCATCGAGCGACTGGGTGGCAATGCGGGTGAGCAGCTCCACGTAGAGCTGCCAGGCCGCATGACGATCCTGGTTGGAGGGGGCGAACTCCATCTCGGCAAAGCCGGCGGAGATCTTCAGCTTCGTCATGCCCCAGCGATCGAGCCAGTCGCGCCAGTTCATGGGTTCGATCCGATATCCCGCGGCGTCAACGCTAAAGGAATGGCGGCCCGCAAGATCGGAAAGTCGGCGCCTGACGGCGCCGCTCCCAACAGCCAACGGCCGCGATCCAGCAGCCAAGGGGAAAAACAACGGCCAGGGAAAAGGGACTGAGGGACTAAGGGTCAAGAAGCAGGTCCTGGGGGAGGCAACAGACGCGGAACCCGATGCTGCTGCCGGCGAAGTCGGGGTGGGTGATGCTGCGGTAGGCCGAACGGCAGTTCCTGGGGCCGTAGTCCCACGAACCACCGCGCAGCAGCCTCGATTTATTTTCTGTGGCGTTTTTCTCGATCCAGGCGGAGCCATCGGTGGGGGCTTCTTCATCGCCCTCCCGATAGCTGTCATGCCAGTGATCCAGGCACCATTCCCACACGTTGCCGTGCATGTCGTGCAGGCCCCAGGCATTGGCAGGGAAACTGGCCACTTCCGTGGTCTGTCTTCGATACCCCCCTGCAGGCCCTCCCGCGTAGCTGGTGGAGGCGTTGTAGTTGGCCAGCTGCGGGCTGATCGTGGCACCGAAGTGGAACGGGGTGGTGGTGGTGCCCGCCCGGC
Source organism: uncultured cyanobacterium (assembly GCA_963772735.1). Classification (GTDB taxonomy): domain Bacteria; phylum Cyanobacteriota; class Cyanobacteriia; order PCC-6307; family Cyanobiaceae; genus Cyanobium. The sequence goes on from CAVYYO010000009.1 coordinate 87,338, forward strand.
AGGCATATTCCCACTGGGCTTCGCTGGGCAGGGTGTAGCTCTTGCCGGTGCGCTTGCTCAGACGGCGGCAGAACTCCATCGCGTCGTGCCAGCTCACGTTCACCACCGGCCGATCGTCGCCGCGGAAGCTGGGATCACCCTCCGTTCCCAGGGGATCCTCTTCCAACTGCCGCTCCCAACCCGCTTCTCCCTCCAGGGGCTTCCAACCCGCCACCTCTCGCCACTGGGCCTGCGTGATCGGGGTGCGGGCCAGGAAGAACTCCTCGAGGCGCACCTCATGCTGGGGGCCCTCATTCGCAGAGCGTTCGATTTCGTCACGGGAGCCCATGAGGAAGCTGCCAGCAGGGATGCTCAGCATCGTGAGGGCCAAGGGATTCGCAGCGGTGCTGGATGGCCCGGGGGTGTGGGGTTCGTGGTAGCCCCAGGTGGTGGCCAAAGAAGGCGTCACCTTCCAAGGGGACACCTCCAGCACCGAGCGTGTTCCCATCCACACTGTCTCCAGTTCATCGGCGTCGGTGCCCCTGTCAGAGGCTTCGGGGGAAGGGTCTTCGGAGGGGGAAGCAGCGTCAGGCTCGATCGTGGCCGTTTTGAACTTGATCGGTTGCAGTTCGATCTCCTCAAACGTCGCCCAGTCGAACCGCCGCGATTCCAGCTCTGGAATCTCCAGCAGCAAGGCAGTGTCGAACTCCAGTGACTCAAAGGGAAACCTGGCCTTCGGCCAGAGCTCCTCACTGGGCCTGCCCACGGACTCCCGCAGCTTGCGGGCATAGGTGCGGTAAGGCCCCCCCAGGCGCTCGATGATGTCTGCCGTGGCGGTGGCGAAGGCCACCATCGGCGCCAGGGTGTGTTCGGCCGGCAATGCGGTGGGATCGGCCAGATAGGCACGGAACGGCGGCACCCCATCGATCTGATCCCAGCGCCGCTCCACCAGCTCACTCACCCGCTGCACCACATCGGCGGTGTCGGCCGGCGGCAGCCAGTCGAGCAGGGCTTCCCTCACCCCTTCGTCGAAGCCGAACTGGATCCGATCGGGCCGGCGCTGCCGGTCGGTCACACGGCCGGTCTCCGGATCGTCGTCCAGACGCCGCACCAGCCCGCTCAGCAGCACCTCGGCCATGCCCAGTGGGCTGCGCTCGCCGGGCACCATCGCTGCCTGCAGCAGGCGGATCACCGGCAGGGTGAGCACCGGCGCGGCCGCCATCACCTGCAGCAACCGCCGCCCACCCGCAGACGAGCGCTGGAAAAACCTCTCCAGCCGTTTCCGCACCCGCTCCGCCGCCTCCACCGGATTCGCCGCGGCAGGGGGATCGGAGATGTGGATCCGCGGCCATCGGGGCGGCAACCGCACACCGGTGGTGCCAGAAAGGCCCGCGCCACACACCAGATGGCTCCAGGTGGCCAGGGAGGCGGGATCCAGGGGAACCACCGGCAGCAGAGGACCGGCATCGCCAGTCTGTGCAGGGCGCTCTTCCCACCATCGCAGCGGTGCGGTGCGATAGCCACCGCTGCCCCCCAGCGGCACGCGGTTGCGCAGAGCCACCAGCTCCCCGATCCCCAGGGCCGTGCGCCGAGGCCGCGTCCCTTTGCGTGGTGTAAAACCCGAGGCCCGAATACCCTGATCAGAGGGTGAACAGGGTGGAATGACAGGCTGTCATTCCGGAGGCACAGATGCACCTCGTTAGCCCACCATGAATTGGGGCGATTGACTTGTCAAGTCTTTCGTCCGATCGCGGATGTGTTCTGAGCTGAAGTGTTCTGTGCAGCCAGGGGTGGTGCACCGGCCCCCGGGCGGCGATCAAGGCCGCTGCGCCCTGTGGGGCGCTGCAGCCTCGATCCCCTGGGGCCTGCGTCCTGCCTCTCTCAGGCGCTGAGGGCCTGCAGGCTGGTGTCGCCGAGCTCCGGGATGGTCGCCATGCTCTCGGCGGAGAACATGCGACGGCCCTCCAGCTGCCAGTGCTCGTGCTGCTCCAGCAGCACCGCCCCCACCAGGCGGGTGATCGAGGCGTCGGTGGGGAAGATTCCGACGACGCGCGTGCGCCGTTTGATTTCCTCGTTCACCCGCTCCAGCAGGTTGGTGCTCCAGATCTTGCGCCAGTGGTCCTTGGGGAAGTGGCGGAAAGCCAGCACGTCCTCTTTGGCCTCGTGCATGAGCGCAGCGGCCTTGGGGAAGCGCTCCGCCAGCGAGGCCGCCAGATCATCCCAGCGGGACTCGATCTCCTCAGCGGTTTCCTGGGCGAACACGCTGCGCAGGGCGGCGGTGACCATGCCCTGGTGAGCCTTGGGGACGCACTGCAACAGGTTGCGGGCAAAGTGGACCCGGCAGCGCTGCCACACGCTGCCCTGCAGCTGGCGGCCGATCGCCTTGGTGAGCCCTGCATGGGCGTCAGAGATCACCAGCTTGACGCCAGCGAGGCCTCGTTCCTTGAGGTGGGCGATGAACTCCGCCCAGAAGGGCTCGCTCTCACTGTCGCCCACCTTGAGGCCCAGCAACTCCCGGCGCCCGTCCTCGTTCACCCCCATGGCGACGACGACAGCGCGGGAGCAGACCTGCTGAGCCTTGCCCAGCCGCCCCTTGAGGTAGGTGGCATCCAGGTAGACGTAGGCGTAGCTGCTGCTCTCCAGCGGCCGGCCCAGGAACGCCTGCACCTGATGGTCGATGTCCTGACAGATACGGCTCACCTGGGACTTGGAGATGCCGCTCTGGGAGCCCAGCGCCGCCACTAGGGCATCGACCTTGCGGGTGGAGACGCCACCGATGTAGGCCTCCATGATCACCGCATACAGGGCCTGATCGACGCGGCGGCGGGGCTCGAGGATCGAGGGCAGGAAGCTGCCGGCCCGCAGCTTGGGGATCTGCAGCTCGATGTCGCCCACCTGGGTCGTCAGGCTGCGGGGCCGGTAGCCGTTGCGGTAGCCGAGCCGCTCCTCAGTGCGCTCATGGCGGTCGGCACCGATCACGGTTGAGGCCTCCAGCTCGATCAGCTGCTGCAGCCCGTAGCGGGCCAGCTCCGGGATCAGCTCCCCGGCGCTGCTGCCGTCGAGTAGCGAGGCCAGCTCAGGTGAGGCAGCATGGGACTTGGGCATGGTTCGTCTGGTTGAGGTAGGACTCGAACCAGGGAAACGGGCCTGCCCACCCCTTGCAACGTCAGCCGCTGAGCCGATCGCCCGAGGTGCGCGGCCCACCCCTGCTACGCCGGGGTGGGGGTGCCGGGGGATTTACACCTCTCCGAGGGACGCCAGCCCCCTCTTCCCCATGCGCACCACCGTCACCCTCGATGACGACCTCCTGAGCCTGGCGCAGGAGCTCTCCGGGCTCAGCGAGCGCAGCCAGTTGCTGCGTCAGGCCCTCGAGGCGCTTGTGGAAAGGGAGAGCGCCCGACGGCTCGCCGCGCTCGGTGCCAGCGAGCCCCAGCTGCAGGCCATCCCCCGCGGCCGCCCGGTTCGGTAGCGCCCGGCTCCGTGGGAGTGGCCGTGCCCTGACCTCAGAACTTCCCGGTCAGCGCCCGGGTGGTGCGCACCAGCCCGGCGGTGGTTTCCGGCAGATAGGGGCCCTTGAGCATCTGGCCGCCGATGCGCAGGCTGATGCCCGCCAGCACCAGGTCGACGGCGGCCACGGCGGCCGCGGCCTGCAGCCAGCTCAGGGGGAAGGCCTCCTTCAACCAGAGCAGCAGCACCAGCTCGGCGGCGACCAGGGCCAGGGCCAGCAGGGTGAGGCCCATGCCCAGCATCACCCCGCCTCCCACCAGCCGGCGTTTCTCCCGGTCGGCCTCCTGCAGGGCGATGCGGACATGCAGGTCCATCACCGAGCTGATCAGGGCCGTGACCCGGCCCATGGTCTTGCCGTTCATGCCGAACGACGACCGGAGGACAGCAGCAGGCCCACCAGCAGACCGACGCCCGGCGGCGATCCCCAGGGCCATCAGCGGCCGCTCCCGCACCGGCTTCTCGATCCGGGGCCGCAGGGTGGTGTTGAGCTCATCGAGCAGATGCTCGAGCTGCTCCTCCAGGGGCCGCAGCGTGTCCACCACATGGCCCGCCTGCTCGCCGGTCACATTCACCAGATCCATCAGCTGCTGCTTGACTCCCGCGGTGGTGAGGCCGCTCTGGCGGCTGATCACCTCCACCACATGGTCGAAGCTGCCCCGGGTGGCCTCCAGGGTGTGACGGGCCACCTCGGGCCATTCCTTCTGAATCGTGGGCAGCAGGCTCTCGAAGCGTTCCCGGAACTGGTTCTGCACCTGCTGCGCCTCGCCAGATTCCGTCGGAGCCGCATCCGACGTATAAGCGGGCGCCGCTCCGGGAGCCGTCTGGGTGGTGTCCGTTTCCATGGAGGTGCTCCGTTCGATAGCTCGTGAAACTCAGCGTAGGGAAGGGGGCTTGTGATCGTCAGCAGTTCGGCTAAAATCGCACTGCTCGGCGCGCGGGCCTGTTGGTTCACATCAATCAGGTCGAGCTCACACACTTCAAGTCCTTCGGCGGGTCGATGACCATCCCGCTGGAGCAGGGATTCACGGTGGTCACCGGCCCCAACGGTTCCGGCAAGAGCAACATTCTCGATGCGGTGCTGTTCTGCCTCGGCCTGGCCACCAGCCGCGGCATGCGCGCCGAGCGGCTGCCGGATCTGATCAACAGCGCCATGCTCCGCGAGGGCAAGGCGGCGGAAACCAGCGTCACCGTCCGCTTCGACCTGGGCGACTGGCAGCCGGACGAGGCCGAGGAGGGTCTGGAGGCCCCCGAGCAGGGTCCCTGGATCCAGCCCGGCCAGCGCCACTGGAGCGTCTCCCGCCGGCTGCGGGTCGCCCCCGGAGGCACCTACAGCAGCAGCTTCAGCGCCGATGGGATCCCCTGCAACCTGCAGCAGCTGCAGACCCAGCTGCGGCGGCTGCGGGTCGATCCGGAGGGCAGCAACGTGGTGATGCAGGGCGACGTGACCCGCATCGTCTCGATGAGCGCCCGCGACCGGCGGGGCATCATCGACGAACTGGCCGGCGTGGCCCTGTTCGACACCCGCATCGAGCAGAGCCGGGCCAAGCTCGACGAGGTGGTGGAGCGGCAGGAGCGCTGCCGCATCGTCGAGCAGGAACTGCTGGTCGCCCGCCAGAAGCTGGAGCGCGACTGCGCCAAGGCGCGCACCTACCAGGAGCTGCGCGAGCAGTTGCATGTGGGGAGGCTGCAGGAGCAGGTGCTGGCCTGGGAAGAAGCCCGGGCCCATGGTCTGGCCATCGCCGGCCGGCTCGAGAGCCTCGACCACCAGCAGGAGCTGGAGCGGCAGGCGATCGTGGCCACCGAGGCGGAGGTGGCCGGTGCCGCCGCCGCCCTCGAGGCGCTGCAGGCTGAGGTGAAGACCCTCGGCGAAGACCAGCTGCTGGCGGTGCAGGCCGAACTGGCCGGCCTGGAGAGCAGCGGCCGTGAGCTGGCCCGGCAGGCGGAGCGGCACGGCCAGGAGGCCGAGGAGCTGCAGCGCCGCCGCCAGGAGCTGCAGCAGCACCAGGCGGATCTGCGCCGACAGCGCCAGGACCTCGCTGCCGGCGACGACGGGGCGATGGAACGGGCCGAAGCCCTCTGCCGCGAGGCCGAGGCGGCGGTGGAGCTCTCCCGCCGGCGGCTCGGGGAGGTGGCGGGGCGCTCCGGCAGCTGGCTGGAGGACCAGCAGCGCCGCAGCCGCCAGCGTCAGGAGCTGCAGGAACGGCTCGCGCCCCTGCTGGCGGAACGCCAGCAGCTGGAGGAACGGTTGCGCCAGGCCGGCGAACGGCTCAGCGAGCTCGGCGGCGAGGAAAGGCTGGAGAACCAGGCCCACACGGAGGAGGCCGGTGCCCTGAAGGTCCTCGAGGCCCAGGAGCAGGAGCTGCTGGCGAAACTCCACCAGGGCCAGCAGGAGGCCCAGGATCTGGCCGAGGCCCTGGCCCTGCAGCAGCGCACACGCCAGCGCCTGGAGCAGGAGCAGACCAGCCTTGAACGGGAGATCGCCCGCCTCGACAGCCGCCGCGAGACCCTCCACGAGAGCCGGGGCACCGGCGCCCTGCGCCTGCTGCTGGAGGCGGGGCTGGAGGGGATCCACGGCTCGGTGTCCCAGCTGGGGGAGGTGGAGGAGCGGCTGCGGGTGGCCCTGGAGGTGGCGGCGGGCGGGCGCCTGGCCCAGGTGGTGGTGGAGGACGACCGCATCGCCGCCCGGGCGATCGAACTGCTCAAGAGCCGCCGGGCCGGTCGCCTCACCTTCCTGCCCCTCAACCGCATCCGCGGCGGCGGCGGTGGTTCGGGGGGGGCGGCCCTGCAGCGGGGGGCGGCCGCCGGCGGAGGCGCGGGCGGCCTGGTGGGCCGAGCGGTGGATCTGATCCGCCATGAACCCGTCTATGCCGACGTGTTCCGCTACGTCTTCGGCGACACCCTTGTGTTCGCCACCCTGGCCGACGCCCGCCGCGAACTGGGCCGCTGTCGGGCCGTGACCCTGGAGGGCGAACTGCTCGAGAAGAGCGGCGCCATGACCGGCGGCAGCCTGCAGCAGCGCTCGGGCCAGCTGGGATTCGGCCGCAGCGGCGACGGCGACGAGGCCGAACCGCTGCGGCGGCGGCTGCTGGAACTGGGCGAGAGCCTGCTGGCCTGCCGCCGCCGGGAAGCCGAGCTGGGCCGAAGCCTGGAGGAGGCCCGGCCGGCCCTGCTGGGGCTGCAGCAGCGCCAGGCCGCCCTCCAGGCCGAACGCGCCGCCGCCGCCCGCACCCTGGCTCCCCGCCAGGAACGCCGCGATCAGCTGACCAGCCGTCTGAAGCAGCTGCAGGAGGCCCACGAGGCCGACCGGCTGCGGATGGAGAGCCTCGATCAGACCCTGCCCCCCCTGCGCCAGGCCCTGGCCGAGCTGGAGGACGCCGAGCGGGCCGCCAGCGGTAACGACGACAGCGCCCGCTGGCAGGGACTGCAGAGTGAACTGGAGCAGGCCGACCAGGCCCTGGTGGCGGCCCGCCGGCAGCGGGATGGACTCGAGACGGAACGGCGGGAGCGGGCCCTGGGAGCGGAACGGCTCGGCAGCCAGCTGGAGGCCCTGGCTGCCGAGGAACGGCGGCTGGTGGAGGCCGTGCAGACCCTGGTGGGCGAACGCCAGCAGTGGAAGGAACGGCAGCAGGCCGACCAGGAGCGGCGCGAGGGGCTGGAGAAGCAGCAGAGCCAGCTGCAGACCCGCTTCGGGGAACGGCGCCGGGCCCGCGACGGGGCCGAGGCCCATCTGGCCGGCCAGCGCCAGGCCCTGCAGCAGCGCCAGTGGGAGCTGCAGCGGCGCCAGGAGGAACGGCAGGCCCTGGCCGAGGAGCAGCGCAGCCATGGCCTGCGCCTGGCGCAGATGGAACGGGAATTGCCCGAACCCCGGCCCGGGCTGCCCGAAGAGGTGCGCAGTGGCGGGCTGGAAGCCCTGCAGCAGAGCCTGCGCCTCCTTCAACAGCGCATGGAGGCCCTCGAACCGGTGAACATGCTCGCCCTGGAGGAACTGGAGCAGCTGGAGCAGCGCCTGGCGGACCTGGACGACCGGCTCGAGGTGCTCAGCAAGGAGCGGGAGGAACTGCTGCTGCGCATCGAAACCGTGGCCACCCTGCGCCAGGAGGCCTTCATGGAGGCCTTCCGGGCCGTGGACGGCCACTTCCAGACCATCTTCGCCGGCCTCTCCGAAGGCGAGGGCCATCTGCAGCTGGAGAACCCCGACCAGCCGCTGGAGGGCGGTCTCACCCTGGTGGCCCATCCCAAGGGCAAGGCGGTGCGGCGCCTGGCCTCGATGTCTGGCGGTGAGAAATCCCTGACAGCCCTGAGCTTCCTGTTCGCCCTGCAGCGCTTCCGGCCGTCGCCCTTCTATGCCCTCGACGAGGTGGACAGCTTCCTCGACGGGGTCAACGTGGAGCGGCTGGCCGCCCTGATCGCCGCCCAGGCCGACCAGGCCCAGTTCATGGTGGTGAGCCACCGCCGCCCGATGATCGCCGCCGCCACCCGCACCATCGGCGTCACCCAGGCCCGCGGCTCCCACACCCAGGTGGTCGGTTTGCCGCCGGCCGCCTGAACTGACCGCGTGGGCCACAATGGGCCGACCAGGCTGTTTCAGGCCGTGAAGTCGTTTCCGTCCCCCCTGCCATCCAGCCCCGATCCCCGGATTTGACCTCCTCGATTCCCCCCTCCTCCGAGCCCGCCGCCCCCAGCGACCGCCTCTGGCTGCGTTCCGAACTGATGGGCACCCAGGTGATCACCCGGGACACCGGTCGACGCCTGGGCGTGGTGGGGGAAGTGGTGGTCGACATCGACCGGCGCGAGGTGGTGGCTCTGGGCCTGCGCGACAACCCCCTGACCCGCTTCCTGCCGGGGCTGCCCCGCTGGATGCCCCTCGATCGCATCCGCCAGGTGGGCGACGTGATTCTGGTGGATTCGGTGGATTCCCTGGCCGAAGGGTTCAACCCCGAGCGCTACAGCAAGGTGATCAACTGCCAGGTGATCACCGAATCGGGAGACCAGCTCGGCCGGGTGCTGGGCTTCAGCTTCGACATCGAAACCGGTGAGCTCACCACCCTGGTGATCGGCGCCATCGGCGTTCCCCTGCTGGGGGAGGGGGTGCTGAGCACCTGGGAGATGCCGGTGGGGGAGGTGGTCAGCAGCGGCCCTGATCGGATCATCGTCTACGAGGGTGCCGAGGAGAAACTCAAACAGCTGGGCACCGGCCTGCTGGAGAAGCTCGGCATCGGCGGCTCCGGCTGGGAGCAGGAGGAGCGGGAACGGTTTCGATCCGGTGCGGTGCCGGCCGAGAACCAGCTGCCGGCCGGCCAGCCCAGCCCCCTGGAACAGCGGCGCATCCAACCGGCCACGAGCCGGGCCGTCCAGCCCGCCGAAGAGCTGGAATACGTGGAACTGGAGGAGCGGCGCGAACGGGAGCCCCTGCGTCAGCGCCGCTATCTCGACGACGACCTGAGCGACCCCCGGCCTCGGCCCCAACCCCGCACCGGGCCTTCCAATCGCGAGCCCTACGGCAGGGATCCCTATGGCGATGAGCCCTACGAGCGCGATCTCTACGAGCGTGAGTCCTACGGCCGGAACAGCGACGCCCGGGAGCAATCCGCTCGCGACAGGTCCCTCGGCAGGACGGACGACCGGGGCTACCGGGAGCCGGCTGGGCGCCGGGACTGGGCTCGTCGCGAGGATGACCTGGAGCCGGGCTACGCCGCCCGAGAGGGGCCGATGGAGCCGGCGTCCAGCCCGGAGCCAGCCCCACGCGATCGCGTTCCCCGAGCTGATGGGGCAGCGCGCCAACCGGAACGGGAACCCCTGCGGGCGGAGCCTCCGGTCAGGTCCCCGGAGCGGCAGCCTGTGGACGTGGAGCCGGAGATCCTTGACGATCCCTGGTGAAAAGCCCTGGTGAGACGGGTCAGACCCGGTCTCAGCCTTCCTCGAAGCGGAGCGACGCCGAATTGACGCAGTAGCGCTGACCGGTGGGGGCTGGACCATCATTGAAGACGTGGCCCAGGTGGGCGTCGCACCTGGCGCAGCGGATCTCCGTGCGCTCCATGCCGTGGGAGCGGTCCGTGTGGGTGGTGATCGCCCCGGCGCTCACCCCCTGCCAGAAGCTGGGCCAGCCGGAGCCGGAATCAAACTTGGTGGCCGAACTGAACAGCTCGCTGCCGCAGCAGACGCAGTGGTACATGCCGGTGGCCTTGTTGTTCCAGTAGGCGCCGCTGAAGGCCCTCTCGGTGCCCCCTTGGCGGGCGATCCGGTACTGCTCGGGGGTCAGCCGGGCCTGCCAGTCGGCATCCTCGGGAGGCATGGCCGCTGGCCTGTCGAGGGCAGGCCCACTCCCGGTGGCATCACTCTGCTGCATGGTGGAAAACCCCTGGGACGTCTTGGCTGGGGAAATCCTATCCAGATCGGACCTTCGCCCCGGGGCCCTCAGGCGGTCGGCAGCAGAGCCCGCACCATCTCCGCCACGGCGGCCACGGCCCCCGACGCCCCCCGCAGGCTGCGCAGGTCGTCGGCCATGGCCGCCAGCCGCTCGGGATGGTCGAGCCAGTCAGCGGCCTCGGAGGCGATCTGGGCCGGTTCGATCCGCCCCACCCGCTCCGGCACCACGGCGCGGCCGGCGGAGATGTTGGGCCAGGCCAGAAAACCCCGCTGACGCATGCGCCAGGCTGTCAGGGCCACCCCCACCAGGCGTCGCAGCAGGGGCAGCCGGGCCAGCAGTCCCATCCAGCCGTCCCAGGCCTGCATCACCTCCAGATGCTGGGTGGGCACCAGCACGATCATCGGCACCGCCAGGGCCCCCAGCTCGGCGGTGTTGGCCCCCACGGTGGTCAGCGCCAGGGCGCACTGGCTCAGGGCCCCGTGGGCGGGATGGCGCTCCAGCAGAAAGATCCGGGTGCCGGCCGCCGTGACCAGCTCCCCCTCCTGCAGCTGGGGCTCCCCGCCATCCCGGCCCCGGAGCAGGGGGTTGGCGGGGCCGGCGTAGGCCAGCAGTTCCCGCACCGACGTGGTGGGAGCCACCGGCAGCAGGAAGCGGCAAGCGGGACGCAGGGCCGCCAGCCGGTCGGCGCTCTCCAGCAGGAACGGCATACCCACAAGCAGCTTGGCCCGCTTGGAGCCGGGCAGCAGGGCCACCCACTCTCCGGGCGGCAGGGGCTCAGCCTGGCGGGCCTGGGCCGAAAGATCGGCCATCAGATCGCCCACCACCGCGGCCCGGCCCCGCCAGCGGGGGGCCAGGCGGCCCGCGGCAGCCGAGCCCATCAGGGCGATGCGGTCGTTCCAGCGCGGCCAGCGCGCCACCCACTCGGCGTAGGTGAGGTGGCGGTAACCCAGACGGGCCGACAGCAGCACGGTCCAGAACTGGTCGCCACCCAGGAACACCACCACCCCCCGGGCGGGCCAGGGACCATGGCGGCCAGGTCGGAGCAGCAGCCACCAGAAACGGCTGGCCGGCAGCACCCGCTCGAACAGGCCCCAGTCCCGTGCCACCCGATGCTCATGGCCGGTGGCATTGGGGCAGGGCACCACCACCAGCTCCAGGGCGCAGGGAGCCTGGGGATCCCGGGGCCGCAGGGGCTGGAGCGCATGGAGCCGCTCGGCCAGGGGACGCACCCAGGTGCTCAGTTCGCCGGGGCCGTTGCTGACCAGCACGATGGCGCTGGACGGTGGCGCCATCGTGGCCCCCGGACGACCCGGCCGGGCAGGAACCCCGGCAGCGGGAGCGGAAACCGGCGACGCTTTGGCCAAAGGGACCGCGGGAACCGGGGGACGGGAGCGGAGAAAGAAAAATGCGGATGGCGAGACTTGAACTCGCAAGGCCGAAGCCACACGCCCCTCAAACGTGCGTGTCTACCAATTCCACCACATCCGCGTGGTTGGCGCCGAGGCAAGCCCCGCACCGACTGAGCAATATACGCATGAGCTGCACCGCGGGTGAGCGCTGATACAGTCCGCCCCGGCAGGGCTGCACCCTGGCCTGCCCCATCGCCCGGACCTGCGCGGATGCCCATCGGCAAACTGCTGATCGCCAACCGTGGCGAAATCGCCCTCCGCATCCTGCGCAGTTGCAGGGAGCTGGGCATCGCCACGGTGGCCGTCTACAGCACGGTCGACCGCAACGCCCTGCACGTGCAGCTGGCGGACGAGGCGGTGTGCGTGGGCGAAGCCCCCAGCAGCCGCAGTTACCTCAACGTTCCCAACATCCTGGCCGCCGCCACCTCCCGCGGCGCCGACGCCATCCATCCGGGCTACGGCTTCCTGGCGGAGAACGCCGACTTCGCCGAGAAATGTCTGGACCATGGCCTGGTCTTCGTGGGTCCCTCGCCGGCCTCGATCCTGGCCATGGGCGATAAATCCACGGCCAAGATCACCATGCAGCGGGTGGGGGTGCCCACCATCCCCGGCAGCGCGGGGCTGCTGGAGGATCCCACTGAAGCCGCCGCCCTGGCGGCAACGATGGGCTACCCGGTGATGATCAAGGCCACCGCCGGCGGCGGCGGCCGGGGCATGCGGCTGGTGCCGGAGGCTGCCCAGCTGGAGAGCCTGTTCCGGGCCGCCCAGGGGGAGGCGGAGGCCGCCTTCGGCAACCCAGGGCTCTACATGGAGAAATTCATCGAACGGCCCCGCCACGTGGAGGTGCAGGTGCTGGCCGATCGCCACGGCAACGTGGTGCACCTAGGAGAAAGGGACTGCTCGATCCAGCGCCGCCATCAGAAGCTGCTGGAGGAGGCCCCCAGCCCGGGGCTGGATCCCGAGCTGCGCCGCCGCATGGGCGAGGCGGCAGTGGCGGCGGCTCGCAGCATCGGCTACGAGGGCGCCGGCACCGTGGAATTCCTGGTGGACCGGAGCGGCGGCTTCTACTTCATGGAGATGAACACCCGCATCCAGGTGGAGCATCCCGTCACCGAGATGGTGACCGGCATCGACCTGATCGCCGAGCAGCTCCGCATCGCCGGCGGCGAGCCGATCTCCGTGACCCAGGACCAGATCCATCTCACCGGCCACGCCATCGAGTGCAGGATCAACGCCGAGGACCCGCGCCACAACTTCCGTCCGACTCCGGGCAGGATCACCGGCTGGCTGCCCCCCGGAGGACCGGGGGTGCGCGTTGACAGCCACGTCTACACCGGCTACGAAATCACGCCCTTCTACGATTCCCTGATCGGCAAGCTGATCGTCTGGGGCGTCGATCGCGACCATGCCATCAAGCGCCTCCACCGGGCCCTTTCGGAATGCGCCGTCACCGGCATCCCCACCACCATCGATTTCCACCTGGCCCTTCTGGATCGACCTGAATTCCAGCGGGGTGAGGTCTGGACCAAGTTCGTGGAGGAGGAGATGCTCGACGGCTGATCCGTCCCGAGCCGACCCCTCAGCCGATGGCCTGGCTGCGCAGCAGGGCCAGGGTGAGCAGGCCCTGCTGGCCCACCAGCAGTTCGCGCAGCAGGCTGATCAGTCCCACCCACAGCACCGGCGTCACGTCCACCCCGCCGATGGGCTGGACCAGGCGGCGGGTGGGGGCCAGGAAGGGTTCGGTGGGTGCACCCACCAGGCGCATCACCCCCCTGGCAAGGTCCACCTGGGGGTACCAGGTGAGCACGATGCGGAAAAGGAACAGCAGGGTCCAGGCCGCCAGAGCCAGCCCCAGGGCCAGGTGAAGCAGGGGCAGCGGCGCCAGAGGGGGAAGGGCCAGGGCCGTCACAAAGCTCTAAGCGGATGAACCCCGATCGTAGGAAGCCGCTCCCTCTGCCTAGGATTCATCCAGCTTTTCCGTGCGACCGCCTGCCATGACCCCTTCCCTCGCCAATTTCCTCAGCAGTCTCGTCTGGGGTGCGGTGATCGTCGTGGTTCCCATCACCATCGGCCTGGTGCTGATCAGCCAGAACGACCAGGTGGACCGTCGCCTCTGATCCTCCGGTGACACCCCTGGCGCGGTCCCTACAGTGGTGGCCGTCGCCCGGGTGAAACGCCGTGGTCAACGCCAGCCTCAACTGGGCCAGCATCGTCGGCATCGTTCTGGCCGTCGGTGGTGCCTTCCTCTATTTCATGAGGAGCTTCAAGCCTGCCCTGGCCAGGGACTACGACGTCTTCTTCGCCGCCATCGGGCTTCTCTGCGGCGGCATCCTCTTCTTCCAGGGCTGGCGTCTCGACCCGATCCTGCAGTTCGGACAGTTCCTGCTGGCCGGCACCACCATCTTCTTCGCCTATGAGAGCGTTCGCCTGCGCGGGGTGACCACCGAACAGGCCCGTCGCTCCTCCTACTTCGATGACGAGGAACCCGCCGCCCCGTTCCGCCCCCGGGGGGGGCTCGGTGGGGGCCGCAGCTGGGACGACGAACCGGACCGCTTCGACGAGCCGGAACCGCTGCGCCGACGCATTCCTTCCCGCGAGGAGGCGGAGGACGACTTCTACAGGCCCCGCCGCCCCAGCCGGGCCGCCATCCCCGAGCGGGCCGCCAGCCGTCGGGATGAACCCGAGACCTGGGATTCCCCCCGGCGGGAACGGTCCTCCGGCCGGGCGGGGCGGGATCTTCCCCCCGAGGACGGCCCCGCCCGGGTGGCCGGCCGATACAGCGCCGGTGGCAGCAGCCGCTCCCAGCCCGCCGATTTCGGTGCCCGCCGCCGCGAACGGGACAGTGGTCCGGAACCCCGCCGCGGCACCCGCCCGGTGGCCAGCGCCGACACCATGCCTCGCTCCAGCCGTCGCGGTTCCGCCCCCAGCGTTCCTGCTTCGACCCCCCAGGCTGCTCCCATGGGCACGCCGATCCGCCCGAGGGGCCGCAGCGGCGGTTCCGATGAGGTGAGTGATGCCGAGTTCTCCCCCCTGGCCGGCCGCCCCCCGGCGGCGGGCGGCCGGCCACCGGAGGGTGAGCCCCCCGCCGGCCGTCCGGCCCCCCGGGACAACAGCTCCCGTTTCGACGACTGAGCCGCTGCCCCCCCGGGACCGGTCCCTGGCACCAGCCGGCGCCCATGGCCTGCTGACCGTCCTGGGGCTGCTGGCCCTTCTGCTGAGTGGTTGTGGCAGCTGGGGATGGGGACGACGCAGCGCCGGTCCGGTGGGCTGGGGCAGCAGCGACCGTCAGGAGCCGGCCCTGAGCGGCAATGGCAGGCTGCTGGCCAGCGTGGTTCGGCGCGACGGGCGCGACACCCTGCTGCTGCAGGAGCAGCCCGCCGGGACGATCCTGCCCCTGCGCCACCTGCAGCGGCACCAGCCGCACCGCTCTCCCTCCCTGAGCTGGAACGGACGCTATGTGGCCCTGCTGGTGCAGCAGGGTCCTGAGCGGCAGGCCGTGATCGAGGACCGGGCCACCGGTCGCCTGCACCGCCTGCCCCTGCCGGGCGATCTGGTGCCGGAAAGCCTCAGCCTGGCTCCCGATGGCCGGCGCATCGCCATCGCCCTGGAGGGCAAGGGCCGCTCCAGGGTGCAGCTGTTCGATCTCACGGCCCTGCTGGAGCCCGACCTGCCCGCCGGTCTGCCGGTGCGGGGAGTCGGGGGCGGCCCACCATGAGGCGCATGGGGAGGGGGCTGATCAGGGCCGGGGCCGGGGCCCTGACCCTCCTGCAGGCAGGCTGTCTGGCGCCCCTGCCCCAGCCCCTGGTGGGCCTGAACCAGCGGCTCGAGGCCGCAGGTCCCGCCCGGGCCCCCGCCCTGGCCGGCGACTGGCTGGCCCTGATCGTCAGCAAGGGCGGCCGCGACCGGGTTCAGCTGGTGGATCTGAACCGTCAGCAGCCGGTGCCCCTGCCAGGCCTGGAGCGGCCCGACGCCCAGCCCCTGAGCGTGGCGGTGGACGCCCGGGGCGAGCGCCTGGCCCTGGTGCGCCAGCTGGAGGGGCGCACTGAGCTGGTGCTCTACCGCCGCAGCCTGGCGTCCCTGCAACCGGTGCCGCTGCAACCGCCTGGGGTGCCGCGACGGGTGGCCCTGCGGGCCGACGGCCGGGAACTGGCAGTGGAGGTGAGCCGTCAGGGTCAGTGGCAGGTGGACCTGATCAGCGTGCCCTGATCAGGGCACCAGGCCGGCCCAGTGCAGGAAGGTGTCGTGGCTGAGGGCCTCGATCAGCAGCACGGCCGCGAAGCCGACCATGGCGAAACGGCCGTTGACCCGCTCCGCATAGCCGCTCCAGCCGAAGGCGGGGGCCTCCGCGGTAGTGGCGCTCGTGGGGGCGTCGGCCGATGGGGGGGAGGGGTCGCTCATCGGATCAGTCCTGGCCGCCAAAGGTATAGCCGGCCACCGGCAGCAGGCGCCAGCTGCCGTTGCCATGGAGCTCGAGCACAGTGTCGTGGTACTCGGTGAGGGTGGGACGGTGACCCACGCTCACGAAGGCCATCTCCCGTTGGACCAGCAGCTCGTAAAGCGCCTTCTCGGTGGCCACGTCGAGGGCGCTGGTGGCCTCGTCAAGCACCACGAAGCGGGGGGAGTTGAGCAGCAGCCGGGCGAAGCCCAGACGTTGCTGCTCGCCGAGCGACAGCAGGCGGGGCCAGTCCTGCTTGATGTCCAGGTCGGGATAGCGGTGCACCAGCTCGGGCAGGCGCACCTCCTCGAGCACATGGCGGAGCTGCTCGTCGCTGAAGCGGTCGGGGGGCTGGGGATAGCAGAGCTGCTCCCGGAGGCTGCCCAGCAGCATGTAGGGCTTCTGGGGAATGAACATCAGCTCGCCCACCGGGGGCCGCTGCACACTGCCGGCGGCCGGCGGCCACAGGCCGCTCACCAGCCGCAGGAAGGAGGTCTTGCCGCAGCCCGATGGCCCGACCACCAGCAGCCGCTGGTTGGCGGTCACCTCCAGGCTCAGGTCGCGGACCAGCAGCCGGCTGGTGCGGGGCGGCACCAGATCCACGTGGCTCACCAGGATCGAATCGGGCCGCACCGCGGCGGCCCCCGACCCCATGGCCCCACCGGCGGCGGCCTGCTCGGCGGCCACGAACTCGGCCATCTCGGCACTGATCGCTTCCACCTTGCCCTGGAAGCCCTCCAGACGACTGATGGAGGCGGAGAAGGCCGCCAGGCGGTCGATGTTGTTGACGATGTAACTGACCGAGAACAAGACCTGGGAGAAGGCGATGCTGGCCTGGCCGAAGACACCGAAATCCACTTCCTTGGCGAAGTAGATCGGCGCGATCACCAGCCAGGGCAGGAAGCGGGAGAAGTAGTCATAGGAGCGCTGAATGACACTGATCAGGGCTTCCCAGATGATCAGTCGGTTGTAGTTCACAATCACCCCATCCAGGCGGCGCTCCCCCTCCTTCTGCTCCTGGCGCTCTCCCCGGTAGAAGGCGATCGATTCGGCGTTGTCGCGGATGTGGACGAGCCCGTAGCGGAAATCGGCCTCCAGCTTGAGCTGCTGATAGTTCAGGTTCACCAGCTTTCGGCTGGCGAATACGATCAGGGCCGTGCCACCCACCGAATAGGTGAGCAGCCAGAGAGCCAAGGTCTGGTTGATGCTCCAGAGGACGATGATGAAGCTGAAAAATGTGAGCAGGGCGGAGATGATCTCCACCGTCACGCTCAGACTGGTGGCTGTGAAGCTCGCCGCATCCTGAGAGATCCGTTGATCCGGATTATCGATCTCCTCCACACTTTCGTCATTGGGATTGAGAACGTAGTAGGCTCGATTAGTAAGATAGCGTCCCAACATGCGGCCGCTGAGCCACTCGCGCCAGAGCAGGCCAAGCTTGGGAATGAGATAGCTCTGGATGGCGCGGATCGGCAGGGCCAGCACCAGGCAGAAGGCATAGATCGCAACGATCTTCCAGAACTCCTCTTCGTTGTAGGCCACCAGAACGTTGTCGATGTTCCGGGCGATGAAGCTGATGCCCACGTTGATGCCGTTGATCACCAGGATCAGCAGGGCGATCACACCCAGCAGCACCCAGGGCAGCCAGCGCCCCTGGCGGAGCTTGCCGCGCAGGGCCACGAAAGCCGCCACCCCGAAAGCGAACAGCACCATCACCACGGCACCGATCGGCCCGCTCCAGATCGCCGCCACCTGCTCGGGAACCCCCGGCAGGAAGCGGCTGCGCAGTTCGGGGATCCAGGCGCCGGTGGCGGCCACCACGCCGGTGAGCAGCAACAGGGTGAGTCCCACCACCACCGCCAGCAGCGCCAGCACCAGCAGCAGAAACTGGCCGCTGCCGCCATTCCCCTCGTCGAGCGGCAGGAAATAGGGCTGGGCCAGGCGCTGCAGCTTGGCCAGCTGCTCGCGAAGGGCCTTCAGGGGGGTCATGGGAACGGGCGGATCGCGCCATTCTCACCGCCGGGTGCACCGGGACGGGAGAGCGGTGTGAGGGCGGCCATCGCTCCGCCAGGCTCTGCCGGGGCCATCAGCCGGGCGGCCAGGCCAGCGGCCGGCCACCGATCACGTGCAGGTGCAGGTGGAACACGGTCTGACCGGCCTCGGCGCCGCTGTTGATCACCGTGCGCCAGCTCTCGAGCCCCTCCTGCCGGGCCACCCTGGCGGCCACCAGCAGCAGGTGGCCCAGCAGGGCCTGATGCTCCCCACTGGCGTCGCCGAGATGGGCGATCGGCTCGCGGGGGATCACCAGCACATGCACCGGTGCCTGGGGATTCACGTCCCGGAAGGCCAGGCAGAGGTCGTCGGCGTACACCTCCTGGCAGGGAATCTCGCCGCGCAGGATGCGGCCGAAAATGGTGTCGCTGCTGGCCATGGGGCGCCGAAGTGCGAGGAACGGGAGGGAGAGGGGCCGGAAGGGTGGCTGGACGGGCGGTGGCACGGAACGATCAGTGAACCCCCTGGCGTGATGTTGGCACGATGCAGCAGCGGCGCCCTGCGCGGCCTGGAGGCCCTGGCGGTGACGGTGGAGGTGGACATCGCTCCCGGACTGCCGGGTCTGCAGATGGTGGGGCTGGCCGATGCGGCGGCCCAGGAGTCGCGGGAGCGGGTGCGGGCGGCGCTTCGCAATGGTGGCCTCAAGGTGCCCCTCACCAGGGTGGTGGTGAACCTGGCCCCCGCCGATCTGCCCAAGGCAGGGCCGGGCTTTGATCTGCCCATCGCCCTGGGCCTGCTGGTGGCCAGCCAGCAGCTGGCGCCGGAGCGGGTGGAGGGGATCTGGAGTGCCGGGGAACTCGGGCTGGACGGGGGGCTGCGGCCGATCCGGGGGGCGCTGACCCTGGCCCTGGCGGCCCGTCGCCACGGCGCCCGGGCCCTGGTGGTGCCGGCGGCGAATGCCACGGAAGCCGCCCTGGTGGCGGGGCTCAGGGTGTGGGGGGCGGATCGGCTGAGCGAGGTGGTGGCCCTGCTGCGGAATCCCGGCCAGGCCCCGGCACCCTGCCGGCCGAGGGCCAGGGAACCCGAGCTGACGGCCAGGCCCGACCTGGCCGAGATCCGCGGCCAGCTCCATGGCCGGCGGGCCCTGGAGATCGCCGCTGCCGGCGGCCACCACCTGCTCCTGGTGGGGGCACCCGGCAGCGGCAAGACGATGCTGGCCCGGAGACTGCCGCCCCTGCTGCCGCCCCTGGCCCACCAGGAGGCCCTGGAAGTCACCCAGCTCCACTCCGTGGCGGGCCTGCTGGGGGAAGGGGGCGGCCTGCTCCGGGAGCGTCCCTTCCGCAGCCCCCACCACGGCTGCTCCGCTGCGGCCCTGATCGGAGGCGGCGCCCTGCCCCGCCCCGGGGAACTGAGCCTGGCCCATCACGGCGTGCTGTTCCTCGATGAGCTGGCCGAATTCCGCCGCGAGGTGCTCGATCAGCTGCGCCAGCCCCTCGAAGAAGGAGAGCTGTGGGTCAGCCGGACCCGGCAGCGCTGCCGATTCCCCTCCAGGGTGCTCCTGGTGGCCGCCACCAACCCCTGCCCCTGCGGCTGGTACGGCGATCCCTCCCAGAGTTGCCGCTGTGGGGAAGCCCAGCGTCGTCGCCACTGGGGGCGGCTCTCCGGGCCGTTGCTCGACCGGATCGATCTGCAGGTGGTGATGCGCCGCCCCGAGGCCCGCGATCTTGGCAACGCCTACCGCGAAGGCGCCCCGGCCGCCGGCGAGACGAGCGCTGAGGTGGCCGAGCGGGTGGCGGCGGCCCGGCAACGGATGGCAGAACGCAATCCGAACGGGCTGGCCAACGGGCAGCTGGCCGGACAGGCCCTGGCCGGGGTGGTGGCTCCGGAACCGGACGCCCTGAACCTCTGGGAGAGGGCCCTCGCCCAGCGGAGACTCTCCGCCCGGGGAGCGGAGCGGGTGCTGAGGGTGGCCCGCACCATCGCCGATCTGGCCGGCCAGGCGCGGGTTTCAACGGCGGCGATCGCCGAAGCCCTGAGCTACCGCTCCTTCGACCGAGGGGGCTGATCCGGCGATGGAGGCTCGGCCGACCGGGTAGGGAGAGCCGTCAGTGGCGGTGGCGGCGACGGGGGCGATCGTCGCTGTAGGGCTGCACACCGATGGAAGGAGGACGATGGAGTGCCTCCTCGCCGGGGTTGCCCCAGGCATGGTTGATGGTCTCGGCCAGCCAGTGGCCAATCCGCTGGAAGAGGGAGGCAAGCCTGGACTGGCCTGCGGTTGATGCGACCGGATGGCCCATGGACCCTGCTGCGATGACAACTCCACCCTGCTCCCGCAGTGGTGTCGAACGCAACAGGTAGAAGTGCCTGCCGAGAACGCCCCGGCGGGTGCCCTCAGCGGCGACGGCGGCGCTGCTGGGCCTTGCGCTTGTACTTCTCGGTGGGGGTTTCGTGGTGGCGCAGGCGCTTGAGGTCGGCAAAGATGCCCGCCTTGGACACCTGGCGCTTGAAGCGGCGCAGGGCCGATTCGATGCCTTCGTTTTCGCCGACGGTGACCTGGGTCATGAAGTACTGCAGAGACGATCGCAGCCTTGCACCTTAGCAAGTGGGCCCGAAGGCCTCTTCTCAGAGCTGGTTGGGAGGGTCGACCGGCAGGAGCAGGGGTTGCTGGGAGTCGCCGGAGGACTCCGGTTGGCCGTTCTCCGGGGCGGACGCGGCGGCCCCTGGCAGAGCGTTCTTCGGTTCGGTCTCCGCGGCGGGGGGAAGGGCTTCCGGAAGGGCAGGGTCGGGCTGGCCCGCAGCCGGCCGGGCGGCAGTCGCCGCCGTTCCGGGCCAGCTGTCGGCATAGAGGTAGAGGTGGCCGAGGTTGCGGCCGCCGAACTGACGTCGCATCAGGCGCCAGCCAGGCTCCAGCTCGAGCTTCAGGAAGCCCGGTGCACTGCCCCGGGTGCGGGCCACCACCATTTCCGGGCCCGCACCGGCCTTGGTGGGGAAGGCCAGCAGCAGCATGTCGCCGTCGCTGCGGGTCACCATCAGCCGATAGGAGGTGGCCAGATCCTGGGCACCCACCCGGACCGAATAGCCGTTGGCATCGATGTAGCGGCTGCAGATGCCGGTGAAGTCAAAGGTGGCCAGCAAGGGGGTCACCGGGGCAGGCTGACCCTGGCCGACCTCGTAGCAGGGCCGGGTGGGCTTGAGCTGCTCATAGATGTTGAGCTGGGACCTCTTGCCGCTGCTGCCGATCGGGGCCGCCACCAGGAGAAAGCTCTGCTGGTCGACTTCGGAGGCAGAGAAGAGGGCGGACGCGCGGACAGAGACGGGGGAGGTCACGGACAGGGCGGTCGCCACGGCCGCCAGGGTGGCAAGGCCACCGCGGGGGAGAACGGAATGGATCACGGCGTTGCTCGAAGCGGTCTGAATCGTATGGACGGCAATCGGCCGGCACCAGACCCTGTGGCCCAATCGGGCGTCCGGTTGTCGTGCCGGCCCAGCTCCGGGCCGGGCAGGATCAGGCGGGCCTGTTGATGCGGATTGCCACCAGCAGCGCCAGAACCGTTCCCGGCAGGCTGGCGCCCAGAATCCAGCGGGTGGTCTGCAGGCCGAGATCGGGATCGCCGTAGGAGAGCTCGAAAATCGATCCGGTGGCGGCGATGCCGAGCAGGCAGGCCAGGCCCAGGAACAGGCCGGCCAGAGGTTTCATCGGCATGGCATCAGCGGATCGACTGGACGTCGGAGCGGCGGAACCCCTGCTGCTGGAGGCCTTCGTTGAGGCTGAGCTCGTCGGTGACCCGATCGACGAACAACACGCCGTTGAGGTGGTCCATCTCATGCTGGATGCAGCGGGCGAGCAGGCCGTCGGCCTTCATCCGGCGTGGGCGTCCCGTCTCGTCGCGGTAGGTCACTTCCACCACCGAGGGTCGCACCACGTCGAGGTAGACGCCGGGAATGCTCAGGCAACCCTCCTCGTAGGTGTTGAAGGAGGCCCCGGCGGCGGTGATCTCGGGATTGATCAACACCAGGGGGGGGGTGGCGGCTTCCTCCAGATCCAGGTCGATCACAAGCAGCTGTCGGTGCACCCCCACCTGGGGGGCCGCCAGGCCGATGCCTTTGGCGGTGTACATGCTCCGCAGCATGTCGCGGGCCAGATCACGGATCGAGGCATCCACCTTGCTGATCCGGCGGGCCGGGGTCCGCAGTTCCCTGGAACCCAGCTTGTGGATCTCCAGTGGGGGATTGTCGACCGGAACCTTCGGTACCAGCACGGCGTTTCCGCCCTGTTCGGCCGATCGTGCCATCTGGGCGAAGCTGCGTGCCAAGACATCACCTGAAACGATGCAACGATTCTAGAAGCAGCCGGCGGAGGACTCGGGTGGGGACGCAGTCGTGGCGGGACACAGCGCCGTTGCCCGCCGAGCTGGCTGTCGGCCGCTCCGCCGCCGTCGCAGAGCCGCTCCTGAGCGAAGGGCGCCTGTTCTGGCTGGAGCAGCGGCCCCTCGAGCGGGGGCGCACCACCCTGATGGGGCGGATGCGTCGCGGCGAGGCTGCCGTGGAGCTCACCCCGGGCTCCTGGAACCTGCGCACCAGGGTGCACGGGTATGGCGGCGGCGCCTATGCGGTGGGGGGCGACCAGCTGGTGTTCGTCGACGACGGCGACCGCTGCCTGTGGCAGCTCACCCTGGCCGACGCCGGAGCGTCGACGGCAGGATCGGCGCCGGCGGAAGCGCCGCGGCGGCTCACCGCCCCCCCCGACCCTGCCCGGCCGCGGGCCTTCGCCGATGGACTGATCGACCGGCACCGCCGGCGCTGGATCGGCGTGATGGAGCAGGACGGCATCGACCGGCTCGTGGCCGTGCCCCTGGCCGGGGGCGAACCCGAGCTGCTGCACCAGCCCGCCGACTTCTGCGGCTATGGGGTGCTGGCCCCCGGCGGCGGCCACCTGGCCTGGGTGGAGTGGCAACAGCCCTTCATGCCCTGGGAGCGCAGCCAGCTGTGGCTCGCCGCCATCGACGGGGCGGGGCAGCTGCATCAGGCCAGGCCCGTCGCCGGCTCGGCGGCCGAGGACCCCCGGGGGATCTCCGTGTTCCAGCCCCTCTGGCTCGACGACGGCTCCCTGGTGGTGGCCAACGACCGCAGCGGCTGGTGGAACCTGGAACGACTGGCCGATGCCGCCGGCCTGGCCGCGGAGGCCAGGCCGAGGTGGGAGGCGCTGCTGCCGATGGAGGCGGAATTCGGGGGCCCCCAGTGGGTCTACGGCCTGCGCACCCTGGCCTTCGACGGCCAACGGCTGGTGGCGGCGGCCTGTCGCCAGGGCCGCTGGGAACTGGGGCGCCTTGACCTGAACGGCCCCGGCTGGGAACCGATCCCGCTGCCCTTCGAGGAACTGGCTGGCCTGAGCGCGGAAGCGGGCCGGCTCGTGGCGGTGGCCGCCGCGCCGGCCGTCGGTTCGGGGCTGCTGGAACTGGACACGGCCAGCGGCCTCTGGGAGCACGCCCCGGCGGCGTCGGCCCGGTTGGCGGCCGGAGCGATCAGCCGGCCCGAACCGCTCTGGTTCGCCGGCCACGGCGGCCGGCCCACCCACGCCTGGTACTACCCGCCAAGGGGCGGGCCCGGGGCCAAGGCGCCCCTGCTGGTGAAGGGCCACGGCGGCCCCACCGCCATGGCCGGCACGGGCCTCAATCTGGCCATCCAGTTCTGGACCAGCCGGGGCTGGGGAGTGGTGGACGTGAACTACGGCGGCTCCACCGGGTTTGGCCGGTCCTACCGGGAGCGGCTTGACGGCCAGTGGGGCGTGGTGGACGTGGCCGACTGCGCCGCCGCCGCCCGGGCGCTGGTGGCATCGGGGAGGGCCGATCCGGGCCGGGTGGCCTTCGAGGGGGGCAGCGCCGGCGGCTTCACGGTGCTGGCGGCCCTCTGCTTCACGGATGTCTTCGGCGCCGGCGCCTGCCGCTACCCGGTGGCCGATCCGGCCGCCCTGCTGGCGGTCGGACCATCGCTTCGAGGCCCGCTACACCGAGACCCTGATCGGTCCCTGGCCAGGCGCCCGGGACGCCTACGAAGCCCGCTCACCGCTGCGGCACGCGGACCGCATCAGGGTGCCGGTGATCTTCTTTCACGGTCTCGACGACAACGTGGTGCCGGCCAGTCAGAGTGAGCGGATGGTGGAAGCCCTGCGCAGCCGCGGAGTGGAGACGGAACTGCATCTGTTCGCCGGCGAAGGCCACGGCTTCCGCGCCAGCAGCGTGCGCACCGAGGTGCTGGAAGCCACGGAAGTCTTCTTCCGCCGACGGTTCCGCCTGTGATCGCCGCGCTGGCGCCTGGGGTGCTGGAGGGGCTGGAGGGGCAGGGTCTGGCCCTGGCGGATCTGACGGTGCTCCTGGTGGTCGGCGGCAGCATCGGGGCGGTGCTGGGCATGAAGCGCTGGGGACTGCCGGAGGCCCTGCTGGCCGGCGGCCTGGGGCTGCTGGTGGCGCCCACCGGGCTGCTGCCCCTGCTGCCGCAGCGGGTGATCGACCTCTGGGACCAGCTGCCCCTGCCCCTGCTCACGCTGGTGTTCGCCACCCTGCTGCTGGGCAAGCCGCTGCCGAAGCTGGGGGGGCTCTGGCGGCCGCTCTCGGCCCAGGTGCTGCTGGCGCTCACCCTGGCCTTCGGCCAGTTCCTGGTGGGCGGCCTGGCGGTGCTGCTGGTGCTCCAGCCCCGGCTGGGGGTGAGCCCGGTGATGGCCTGTCTGATCGAGGTGGCCTACGAGGGCGGCCACGGCTCGGCCGCCGCCATGGGGCCCACCTACGAACGGCTGGGGCTGGAGGGAGCCCAGGCGCTGGGGCTGGGCATGGCCACCGTGGGCCTGCTGGCGTCCACCGTGGTGGGCGGTCTGCTGGTGGTGCTGGGCCGGGCCCGGGGCTGGCTGATGTTCGCCGAGGCGCTGCCGATCGAGGAGGCACTGGCGATCGTGGAGGAGGAGACGCCTCCGCTGCAGGAGGTGCCGATGGATCTGCCCCTGGAGGCCCCCACGGTGGAGGTGCCGGCCTTGTGGCGCCGGCTGGCCGACTGGGCGGTGAATCTGGCCCTGGCCGGGGTGGCGGTGCTGATCGGCTGCGGCGCCCTGGCGGCGCTGCGCTGGGCCGCTGACGGCAGCGGAGGGATCGTTCGCCATGGTGATCGATTCGCTGCCGGTGTTCCCCCTGGCGCTGGTGGGCTCGCTGCTGGTGCGGCTGATCCTGGAGAAGAGCGGCCAGACCCAGTGGGTGTCGACCACGATCCAGAGCCAGACCGGCACCATCTCGGCCGATCTGCTGATCACCGCCGCCACCGCCTGCCTGGATCTGAGCCTGCTGGCCCACGACTGGATCCCTCTGACGGTGCTGGCCCTGGCCGGACTGTTGTGGAACCTGGCCGTGATCCTGCTGCTGGCGCGGCGGATCCTGCCGCCTGACTGGTTCGAGCGGGCGATCATCGAATTCGGCCAGGGCACCGGCGTGGCCGCCAGCGGCCTGCTGCTGCTCCGCATGGCCGACCCGGGCGACCGCAGCCGGGCGGTGACGGCCTTCTCGATCAAGCAGCTGATTCTCCAGCCCCTCCTGGCCGGCGGGGTGATCACCGTGGTGGCGCCCCTGGTGGTGGACAGCTGGGGGCTGCCGGCCTGGACCGGCCTCTGCCTGGCCCTGGTGCTGCTGTGGATCGGCCTGGGGCTGTGGCTGGCGGCGCGGGCCAGGGCGGCCGGCTGATCAGGGGCCCTCAGCGCACCGTCGCGCCGAAAGGGGCGCTCAACGGACCGTCGCGCCGAGAGGCGTGCTCATCTGACCATCGCCGCCACGTTGCCCCCATCCACGGTGAGCACGGCGCCGGTGGTGCGCTCCATCCGGGCCAGGGCCACGAAGGCGTCCGCCACGTCGCTGGCGCGCACCTCGGCCCCCAGCAGGTTGCCGGCCATGTAGAGCTCTTCGCTCACACCCCGGGCGGCGGAGCGGTCGCGGATCATGGTGTCGTCCAGGAGGCCGGAGCGGATGCGGTCGGCATTGATGGCGTTCACCCGCACCCCCGCTTCTCCCTCCTCGAGGGCGTACTGGCGCACCAGGGCCAGCAGGGCCGCCTTGCTGATGCCGTAGGCACCGAAGTTGGGCCCCGGGTTGAGCGCCTGCTTGCTGACGTTGAACAGCAGTTGCCCCCCCAGCACGGGCCGGCCGCCCCCATCGAGGGGGTCGCGGTCCTGGGCGCGGAACACCGCCAGGGCCGCCTGGGCGACGGCCTGGTGGGCGAAGAAATTGAGCTCGAAGCTGGCCCGCAGATCGGCCTCGGCCAGGCTGGCCATCGGACCGGTCCAGGCGGCGCCGGCATTGCTCACCACGATGTCGAGGCCGCCGAAGTGGGCGGCGACGGCGGCGATCGCCGACCGCACCGCCATCGGGTCGGTCACGTCGCAGGCCAGGCCCAGGGCCCGCTTGCCGCAGCCGGCTGCCACCGCCTCGGCCGCCTCCCGCTCCAGATCGAGCACCGCCACCTCGGCGCCGGCGGCGGCGAAGGCACGGGCGGTGGCGGCGCCGATGGCCCCGGCCCCGCCGGTGACCAGCACCACCTGCCGGGCCAGGGGCTTCTCGGCCGCCTTGCCGAGCTTGGCCTGCTCCAGGCTCCAGTACTCCATGGCGAAGGTGTCGGCCTCGTTCACCGGAGCGAAGCGGCCGATGGATTCGGCGGCCAGCAGCGTCTGGGCCCAGGCCTCGGCGATGTCGGCCACGGTGGCCGCCTCGGCGGCCGACTTGCCCACCCCGATCAACCCCAGCCCCGGGATCGCCACCACCCGCGGCAGGGGGTCCAGGGGTTTGCGGCCACCGCCGGCGGACGCGTTCTGGCGCTGGAAGTAGGCCCGGTAGTCGGCCACATAGGCCTCCAGGGCCTGCTCCAGGGCGCGGCTCCAGGCGGCCAGGGCCGGACCGTCGCCCGCGGCCGGCAGCGGCGGCAGCACCAGCGGCCGGGCCTTGGTGCGGATCACGTGGTCAGGGGTGGCCACGCCGCGGCCGGCCCACTCGGCCAGACGGGCGTCGTCGCCGACCGCATGGGCCAGGGCGGTGTCGCGCAGCGCCAGGATCCAGTGGCAGCGGGCGCCGGCGGCCTCGGCGGCCCGGCCCAGGGCCCCCCGCAGCACCGGCAGCAGCGCCGCCGCAGGGGCCGGGCGCTCCGGCACGGCCACCGCGTGCAGCGAGCGCTCGCCCCGGCTCAGGCGCTCCTCGGCCTGCCGCACCAGCTCGATCATCCGCGTGTAGCTCTGCTCGGCCGTGGCGCCGAAGGAGAAGAGGCCGTGCTGCAGCAGCACCATCCCCTCCGGTTCGGTGCCCGTGGCGGCGGCGGCCTCGTAGGCGGCGGCGGCGGCCTTGGCCAGGGCGAAGCCGGGCATCACATAGGGCACCAGGGCCACCCGATCGCCATAGACCTGGCGGCACACCTCGGCCGCATCGGGCTGGTCGGCCAGGGCCAGCAGGGCGATGGAGTGGGTGTGGTCGACGAAGACGTGGGGAAGGAAGGCATGCAGCAGGGCCTCCACCGAGGGGTTGGGGGCGGCCGGATCGATCAGGTTCTGGCGCTGGGCGGCCACCATCGCCTCATCGCTGAGGGCCTCGAGGGCCCGCAGGGACTGCAGGGGCTCGAGCCGCACCGCCGGATGGCCCGGCGGCTCGATGGTGCCCAGGTCCCAGCCCGAGCCCTTGACGCACAGCACCCGGATCGGCTCCCCCAGCAGCCCGTGCACCGTGGTCTTCACCGAGGTGTTGCCCCCGCCGTGGAGCACCAGCTCCGGGTCGGCCCCCAGCAGCCGGGCCGAGTAGGTGCGCAGGGCCAGGTCCTCGCTGACGCCCTGCTCGCCGTAGCGCTCCACCGCCTCCCGGGCGGCGGCGTCCGACCAGCGGTGTTGCACGGCCATGGGGCGAATGGGACTCTGGGGGGGAGACTACGGGGGGATCCCCCTGGGGCTGCCCTTGTTCACCCGCCGCCTCTCCCCGCCCTCCCCCCAGGAACTGGGCAAGGCCCTGATCGGAGCCGTCCTGGCGACCGTGGGCCTGGGGGTGCTGGCCGCCGCAGCCACGGAACCGGCGCTGGCCCAGGAGGGGCAGGCCCCCCAGATTCCGCGCGATGGCTGGAAGGACTGCACTTACAACGATCAGGAACTGGCCTGCGTGGATGAACAGATCCCCGGGGGCCTTCAGATCCGGTGGAAGGACGGCCAGCGCATGACCTACCGGGAACTCCCCGGCAAGGGAGACGGCGGAACGGACCTGCTGCGCGACCGGCTGGGCGGGATCTGGAGGCGGGAGCTCTTCATCCAGGGCAACGTGGTGCTCACCAACACCGCCAACGGCAACCGGATCTTCGTGCCGTTGCGCTTCCCCTGCAGGCCACCCCTGAAAGGGGAAGTGGGCTACTGCCGCTACTGAATCCACCGGTGCCATGAAAGCCGTCCTCGCCACCCCGGCCCTGATCGACACGGATCTGCCGGAGCCCACCCCAGGCCCCCGCGACCTGCTGGTGCAGGTGGAGGCGGTGGCGGTGAACCCTGTGGACAGCAAGGTGCGCGCCGCCATGGGGGCAGGCGGGGCGCCGCGACAGCTGGGATGGGATGCGGCGGGGGTGGTGAAGGCGGTGGGGGAGCAGGCGCGCCGGTTCCGACCGGGCGACGGCGTGATGTTCGCCGGCGCCATCGACCGGCCCGGCTGCCACGCCCAAGCGGTCCTGGTGGATGAACGGCTGGTGGGTCGCCGGCCGGCACTGCTCTCGTGGGCCGAGGCCGCCGCCATCCCGCTCACGGGCCTGACGGCCTGGGAGGCCCTGTTCGAGCGGCTGGGGCTGGATCCCTACGGCGGCGACCGGAGCACCAGCCTGCTGATCCTGGGCGGGGCCGGCGGGGTGGGTTCGGTGGCGATCCAGCTGGCCCGGGGGCAGGGCTGACGGTGATCGCCAGCGCCTCCCGCCCCGAGAGCCAGGCCTGGGTGCGGGAGCTGGGGGCCGATCACGTGGTGGATCACCACCAGCCTCTGGCCCCCCAGCTGGCGGCCCTGGGCTTCCCCCGGGTGGAAGCGATCGCCAACTTCAGCGACACCGACGCCTACTGGCCGGTGATGGCCGAGCTGATCGCCCCCCAGGGTTCGATCGTGGCGATCGTGGGCAACCGCGCTCCCCTCGACCTGAACCTGCTCAAGGCCAAGAGCGTGAGCTTCTCCTGGGAGTTCATGTTCACCCGCTCCCAGTTCCAGACCGCCGACATGGGCCGGCAGGGGGAGATCCTCGATCGCCTCGCCGAGCAGCTCGCCACCGGAGTTCTGCGCCCCACCCTGCGCCGCACCCTCACCCCCATCAACGCCGCCAACCTGGAGCAGGCCTATGCAGAACTGGCCGAAGGCCGGATGGTGGGCAAGCTGGCCCTGGCCGGCTGGGGCTGAGCCGCCGGCCCCGCGGACGGTCGCCGGGCCCTCAGCGCACCGCCACCAGCACCCGGTGGCGCGGGTCACAGGCCACCCGGCGCACGGCGCGGAAGCCGCTCTGCTCCAGGGCCCCGGGCAGATCGAGGCCGAAATAGTCTTCGAGGTAGGGCTCGGTGCTCTTGAGCAGGGTGGCGATCGGGGCCGGCAGGCGCCGGATCACTTCTGAATCCGGGTCCTGATCCACCAGGGCCACCACCCCGCCGGGCCGCAGCAGCCGGGCCGCCTCCGCCAGCACGGCCCGGGTGGCGTCGGCGGGCAGCTCATGGCAGACGAACTGCAGGGTGAGCAGATCGAAGGACGCCTCCGGCAGACCACTGGCTTCGGCGGCGGCGTGGTGCCAGGCGCGGATGCGGCCCTCGGCATCGCGGACCCTGGCCACCGCCAGCATCTGGGGGGACAGATCGAGACCCTCCACGGCCACGTCGCTGCTCTCGCGGCGGTCGAGCCAGTGTTTCAGGGAGAGGGTGCCCACCCCCACCGAGCAGCCGATGTCGAGGGCCCGGCGCACCGGGGCGGAGAGGCTGGGGTCGATGGCTGCGAAGATCGCCTGCCGCAGGCGCTCCTGGGCCTGCTCCGGCTCCAGGGTTTCGCTGGGCCAGACCCGCAGGGCCATCGACGCGGTGGCCTGCTCGGCTTCGCAGGCCGCCGCCCAGCAGAGGTTGCCGGCGTCGTAGGCGTGGAAGCGGGCCTGGTAATAGGCCGGCGGGGCCACGGCCGGATCGGTGCTCAGGGCCAGCAGGGGCTCGGCCTGCCGCTGCAGCTCCTCGCGCCGGGCCCGCCAGGCGATGCCCCGCCGTTCGGCGGTGCGGATGATCAGTTGCCGGGCCTGCAGGAACATCAGCTGACGCAGGGGCTCGACGGCCAGCAGCCGGTCGATCAGCCAGCCGAGGGGATGGCGGGACGCCACCCAGTTGGGGGGCGGGGCCGGGGCGGGGAGGGGAACCCGGCTTTCGGGAGACTCCGGGAAGGACGGCAGGGCCTCAACCATGGCAACGGCTCACAGGGGCACCGGTCAGCATCTGGGAGCCATTCTCCATGAGTGGCGCTGACGGCACGGGGCAGGAGGAGACGGGGCCCGATCGTCCGGGAGGCCGGATCAGCCGTCCGGATCCGCAGGACCAGCGGCAGGATGTAGGAGATCTGGAGGGGAGCCGCCTCGCCGCGGAAGGGTTGGCGCGTTCATCCGTCGCTGTACAGCCCCCGCAGCCCCGCCTCACTGGCGGCAGCCACCCCCCGGTCGGTGATCAGCGCCGTCACCAGTCGGGCGGGGGTGACATCGAACGCGGGGTTGAACCCCTCGCTGCCGTCGGGCACCAGCTGCACGCTGGTGGGCTCACCGCCCGCCGACTTGCCGGCGATGCGGGTCACCTCCTGGGGCGAGCGGGCCTCGATCGGGATCTCCCGGACACCGTCGCCGATCGTCCAGTCGATGGTGGAAGCGGGCAGGGCCACATAGAAAGGCACGCCGTTGTCGTGGGCGGCCAGGGCCTTGAGGTAGGTGCCGATCTTGTTGCAGACGTCGCCGGTGCGGGTGGTGCGATCGGTGCCGACGATCACCGCATCCACCCGGCCGTGCTGCATCAGGTGGCCGCCGGCGTTGTCGACGATCACGGTGTGGGGCACCCCCTCGCAGCCCAGCTCGAAGGCGGTGAGGCTGGCGCCCTGGTTGCGGGGACGGGTCTCGTCGACCCAGACATGGATCGGCATGCCGGCGCGGTGGGCCTTGTAGATGGGGGCCAGGGCCGTACCCCAGTCGACCGCGGCCAGCCAGCCGGCATTGCAGTGGGTGAGCACGTTCAGGGGCTCTGCCCGGCGCTCCGGCGGCCGCTGGGCGGCAAGCTCCAGCAACAGGGCAAGCCCGTTCTCCCCGATGGCCTCCCCCATGGCCACGTCCTCCTCGGCGATGGCGCCCGCCTCGGCCCGGGCCGCCTCGCCCCGCTGCTCCGGCGACAGGGGCGCCACCCGGTCGCGCACCCGCCCCAGGGCCCAGGCCAGGTTCACCGCCGTGGGGCGGGTGGCGTTGAGCCGCTCGAAGGCCCTGGCCAGGGAGGCGTCGGAGGGATCGGCCTGCAGGGCCAGCATCAGCCCATAGGCGCCGGTGACACCGATCAGGGGGGCACCCCGCACCACCATGGTGCTGATCGCCTCGGCGGCCTGATCCACCGTGGCGAGGGAGCGGGTGATGAACCGGTGGGGCAGCAGGGTCTGGTCGATGACGCCGATCGAGCAGCCGCCCTCCTCCAGCCAGATGGTGCGCCAGGGCCTGCCGTCGATGTTCATGGCCGTGGGAAAGGGGAACAGGCGGTTCCGATCATCCCTGGCGGCCGGGTGAGGCGGGCGACACGCGGCAGGGCGGGGTGATGGGAAGCGATGCCGCCGGGCCAGAGCCTCATGCATGTTTCGCGGTAACCGCCGGTGGCATCGTTCACGAACCCCTCGGCCTCTGTGGACAGGGATGCCTCGGCACTGCTGGACCATGGAGGGCGGACAGCCCGGGACCGTTTCAGGAGGACGCCGCGGCCAATCCGATCGGATCGATCTACCTTTCCCCCATCCCCCGCATATCCAGAATGGGTTGGCGCCAACGACTGCTGACCATCAGCACCTCCGTGATCGTCGGAACCGGCGGCCTGGCGGCGGGGGGCGCCCTGGCCACGCCGGCCGGAACGCTGCTGAAGGAGCTCCAGCTGCCACTGCCTGCTCCGGCGGCCAGCCTGTTCGCCGCCAACGCGATCGGCCAGACCAGCCTCAACACCCAGCTGCAGGGCAAACCTGAGGCCCTGCTGGCCAGCCTGAAGACCTCCCTGGGCAAGCAGGGCTACACCGAACGCAAGGTCAACACGGTGGTGGGTGCCTGGGGCTTCAACCTGGTGATGGATCTCCCCGGCGGCACCACGGTGGATGACACCGGAGAGGGCAAGACCGCCGCCCTGGTGCTTCAGGCCACCGCCATCGGCCCCGGCAGGCTCAACCTCAACGTGCGCTTCGAAGGTCTCTGAGGCCGGCGGGCGCACCGGCGGGACCGGCCCGCATCAGCCGCTGCAGCTGGCCGCTCTCCAGCTCCAGGACCCGGCGGGCGAAATCCGGGTCCCGCTCCAGCACCGCATCGAAGGAATCCACCGGCACCGCCAGCACCCTGGTGCCCTCGGCCTCCGCCACGATCGTGCTCTCCGAGGCGCTGTGGGTGAGCACCTCCAGCTCGTCGAGCACCCGGCCGGGCTCCATGTCCTCCAGCCACTGCCGCTCGCCGTCGCGGTGGCGCACCCGGGCCCGGCCCTCGATCAGCAGCAGCAGTTCCCGGCAGGTGTCGCCGGCCTCGGTGATCAGCGCTCCTTTGGAGAACACGCGGATGTCGGCCTGGTCCGCCAGGGCGGCGAGGGTGTCGCCGTCGCTGCGGCGGAAGAAATCGCTGGTGGCCAGGACCACCCGCTTCTCCAGCTCCGGAACATCGCGCAGGGCCGGCGGCCCCTTCAGGGCCAGCACAGCCTGGGCCGTCTGAGCCAGCAGGGGCGGAGCGCCCTTGCCCCCCACCTGGGCCACGAGGGCCCGGGCCCGGTCGGCATCCAGGCGGGCGGTGAGGAACAGGGCGGCCGCCGCGATGGTGGGGCTGGGATCGGCGGCCAGGGTGTCGAGGAAAGCCAGGGTGTCGGCCACCGGGACCTGCAGGAGGCAGGAGGGGGCCTCCCCACCGGGCCGGCCGAGGGCCTCGGCCACGGCCGGCGGCAGGCGCCTCGCCCCGTCCGCCCCCCGGACCAGTTCGGGCAAGCCCAGCGGTGCGATGGCCTGCAGGCGCTTCACCAGGGACGGCACGGCCGGATCCTCCTGAAGGGTGGCCAGGCCATCGAGGATGGCCTGCAGGGTGAGTTCCTTGCGCAGCTGCAGGCGGTCGTCGAGCAGGGCCAGCACGGCCGACTGGTGACCCAGGGCGCTCTGGTGCAGGGCCCGGTAGCCATCGGTGAGGGCCGGCAGCCGCTCCATCAGCAGCTCCAGCTTGCGGATCGCCCCGGCCCTGGGGGAGAGATCCCCCAGCACCCGCTCCTGCTCCCATGAGGTGATGCCGAACTCGCGCTGCAGAGCCCTCAGCGCCGCCCCGTCACCGGCGGGATCCGCGGAGGCGTCCGCCTCAGCGAGGCTCTGCACCAGCATCAGCCGCTCCAGCGACTTGCGGTAGCCGCTGAGGCGGATCTGATCCTCGAGGCTGCGGCGGGTGTCGGGATCGAGCAGGCCGGGATCCTCCACGCCCAGCTCTTCCAGCAGCTGGCGGTGCTCGTCGTCGCTGATGCCCAGAGAGAGGCGCATCTGCTGGAGCACCTCCAGGCTGCTGGCGGCATTGACGAAGCCCTCCTCCAGGGCCTCCCGCACCACGCCCTTGTAGGCCTCCAGTCGCTTCCGGCCGGTGAAGCCCGGCAGCACCTTGGCCAGCACGTAGACCTCCTCGCTGCCCAGGTCGGCCAGGGAGCGGCCGTCGAGATAACGGCCCACGTCGAGATCCATGCGGCCCAGTTGCTTGCGGAAGCGCTCTGCGAGGTTCTCGCGGCCGTAGAGGGCCGGGGAACGGCCCCAGGCCCGATAGAGCCAGAGGGTGCTCAAGGCCACCAGAGCCACGTCGTAGAGGTACTGAACCCACGGCGGCAGCAGGTTGATCAGGGGCCGGCCGGAGAACAGAAAGAAAAAGTTGAACACCAGGAAGGTGGCCACCAGGAACACCTGGTGGCGGATGCGGTCGCGGTCGGGTTCAGCGCCGCGGCGGCGGACCTGGCCCCGCAGGCCCGACTCGACAGCCCGGCCGACCAGAACCCCCAGCCAGGTGCAGATCCCAAGGAACAGGGGCACCGCCACGATCCGAGGCACGTCGATGGGCTGGCCGAAAAGGAAAAACCCCGGCCGCAGAAGCAGGGCCAGCTGGTCGCTCTGGCGCAGCCAGACCCCGGAAAAGTAGTAGTCCCAGTTGCCCGCGTAGAGGTAGTAGTAGAGGAAATAGCCCACCACCAGCCCCACGTAGCCGTAGCGCTCGAAGGCGAAGGCGGGGGTGGGCAGCCGGGCCCAGTAGGTGCGTTCGGCGTCGATGTCGATGCAGGGCATCTGGCAGGCCACGCAGGCGCTCTGCTCGCTGCCGTCAGGGAGAACGGTGCGGCACATCGACTGGGTGATCGGCGTGGCGGCCATGTGGGCCCGGCTGCCGAGCAGGCCGGAGGGGGTGGAGTAGATGCTCTGCACCGGGGCCATGGGACAGAAGTACTGGCACCAGCTCTTGCCGCCGTAGAGCCAGCCCACGGCGATGGCGCAGGCGATGGTGAAGGAGAGCCAGGCGAACAGCACCAGCCGGTCGGCGTTGAAGAAGAGGATGCGGCCGCACAGGCCCACGAACAGCCAGCCGAACTGCAGACGGGAGTAGTGCCGGCCCAGCCAGGAATCGCCCGGCACCCTGGCCAGCTGGAAGCGCTTCTCGCCCGTTTTGGGATTCACCCGGGCGATCTGGCGCTGCAGGCCCAGGGCGCGGGGAATCTGGGAGAGAAACGAGAGCGGGCAGATGCGGCGCCACAGCTCATGGCCGAACACCAGCAGGAGGAAGATCGCCGAGGGCACCACCAGCCCCCAGAACAGGGTGGTGCCGAGGGGATAGGGGGCCTCGCTGAGGCAGGTGTCCTGCACCGGCACGCAGTGGCCACTGAGCCGCAGGGGGCTCCAGGGGTGGTCTGGCGCGGTGAATCGGGGGGTGAAGGGGTCGAACAGGAGCGAGGCGATGATCACCAGCCAGCCGGTGGTGAGCCCCCACCGCACCAGATGCATGCGCCGTTCCGTCACCTGGCCGTCCTCGCTGCGAAGCACCGGTGGGGCTGACGTTAGCGATGGCGGCCCCAGGGCGGAATCAGACCGCGAAGCAGCGGGCGAAGCGCAGCAACAGCAGCGGATTCCCCCGCAGGCGGATGCGGCGCGTCAGCAGGGCGAGGAGCAGGGGACGCTCCTTGCGCAGGAAGCCGATCCAGGTGGCGCCGTCGGCCTGCACGAGCAGGTCGGGCCGGCCCACCAGATCCTCCTGCACCGTGCAGGTCCGATCGGCGATCACCACCGTGAAGCGGCAGCGCTCGGGGCCGCTGAAGCTGAAGTGGTAGGTGGCGGTGAGGTTGCGGGCCTGCTCGGGCTGGAAGGCGAGCGACAGCCCGAAGCGGAACCCCTCGATCGAGACCGGCGTGAGGCTGTTGCGCACCCGCTTCACCCGTTTGTGGGGGAAGCGCTTCGCCACATGGGCCTCGGCATCCGAGCCCGGCACCACGTACACCGTTTCGCGCTTCTCCTGCAGCGGCTGCACCACCTCGGCCACGAAGCCCTTGCGATCGTTCAGGAACGGCTCCATCACCTCCTCCCCGGCGGGGCAGGCGGCCAGGCAGTAGGCCGCCTTGTAGTTGGCCCCGAAGGAAAGGCTCTGCCACATCGTGGCCGAATCGGCTTCCCCCACCTTGCGCTCGTACTCCCTGGCCGAGCGGCTCTCGGCGAGGGTCTTCGCCCAGTCGCTGAAGCCGCCCAGGAACTCCCGGTAGTTGTGCGTGTAGCAGGCGGAGAAGTTGAAGCCGCCATCGGCACCGATCGCCCCCACCGGGCAGGCGACCACGCACAACCGGCACTCCACGCAGGGGTTGTAGTCGATGGGCCGATCGAAGGCGTTGATCTCGGCCTCCAGCAGCACCGTGCCCAGCAGGATGAAGTTGCCGAAGCGGGGATGGATCACGTTGCGGTGGAGGCCCATGTGCCCCAGACCGGCGGCCACGGCGATCGGCTTGTGGGACACCACCCAGGCGGGGCGATCGAGGTAGTCCTGGACCTCCATCGGAAAGCCCATCGCCGGATGGATCGCCCGGATGCCGCGCTCCTCCAGGGCCCGCACGATGCGGCGGGCGATGCCGTTGACCTCCTCTCCCGTGTGATGAAACTCGACGTTGGCGACGGAGCGGGCCGGGTTGCGCACGTTGTCGCGGTTCATGCGACAGACGAAGCTGATCAGGCTGCGGGTGCGGGGAAAGGCCTGCAGCAGGCGCTGTCGTTCATCAGCCAGGGCGGGCTGGTCGATGCTCACCAGTCCCACGTCATCGGCCCCCAGCGCGAGGCAGAGGGACTTCAGCTCTCCGGCATCGAGCGTCGACAGCCCGGCAGGGGCGGACGGATCCGGCGAGGCCTGGCGTTCCCTGAGCCGCCGGACGGTGGGGTGATCCTCGAAGCGGCTCATGGGGCGGAACGGCGCCGGGCGAGAGGTGGGGCGCCCCGACCCGCCAATCCCATGCATATGCATGCTTATTGGCTGCCGACTTCGGCGCCCCCCAGCCTTCGAAGCCCGGCCAGCAGCGGCAGCAGGGGCCTGAGGTTGCGGCTCACCGTGGTCTGGTCCGCGTCGAGTTCCCGGGCCAGACGGGAGATCGGCGCCCCATCGAGCAGGTGGATCGCCACCAGCAGGCTGAACTGGTTCATCGCCAGACCCGCCGGCAGCAGGGCGGCGTCGTAGATCTGCGTGACGATCCGCGCCGCACGGCGCACGTGCAGGCCCAGGCAGGAGGCCGGAACGGCCAGGACATCCCCCAGAGCGTCCTGGCTCGACTCGCCGCCCATGGCAGCCCGGTGCGCGGCCTCCCAACCTATCCGGGCTTCCCGCCACGACCCGGCAGCAGCGCCTCAGCGCTTCCGGGCCACCTGAAAGGCGGAGAGAAAGGAGAGCCGGAGTCGGCCTCCATGGTCGCGCTCGATCCGGGCACGCAAGCCATCGAACAGCGCCTGCCGCTGCGCCGGCTCCAGCCTCAGGTAGGGCGAATAGGTGCTCAACAGCAGCAGGTAATCCTCCACCGGATAGGTGACCTCACAGACAACGGAGCCGGATTCCAGTTCCTCGAACAACCCGCAAGGCTGAATCATCCGTCCCAGTCCCCTCAGGATCTTCTCCTGGGCTTCGCGGTCTTCGCGGCGATCCAGCCCCGGCGCATGGCGTCGGTAGATCCCGGAGAGATCCCGGTGCACGTCGGCCGTGGGTTGCAGCTCCCTGTTCCAGAGGAGGATCAGGAAGCCCCTCTCCTTCAGGGCCCGGGCGGATCGGGCCGAGGTCACATCCTGCGGGATCCAGTGAAAGGAACTGGCCGCCAGCACCGCATCGAACCGATCGGGGCCGGGCTTCCATTCCTCGAGCGCTTCCGGGCGGATCTCCACCCGGGGGAAGCGACGAACGCGCTCCTTGGCCAGCCGGCGGAAGGCCGGATTCGGCTCCAGGCAGACCATCGCCGCGCCGGAACGGGCCAGGTCCACGGTGGCGGTGGCGGGCCAGCAGCCCACCTCGAGGATCCGCGAGTCGCAGGAGAGCTGGGCGATGGCGCTCACGCGACGGAGCAGCACCTGCGGGTAGGCCGGTCGGGTTCGGGCGTACGCCTCCGCCACCGGCGCATACCAGTGGCGTCGCTGCTCCAGCTCCCGCTCGCCATAACCGCGAAGGGTCTGCCTGAGATCGTCGTCATCCATGGTCGCAGCAGAGCACACCGGCGCTCCCCGTGCGCCGCCTGTCATTCACCAGCAAAGACCTCCAGCGCCGGACCGATCAGATCTCCGGACGTGACCGCCTCGACATCGCCGAACGGATGCAGGAGATCCGAACTGAGGCAGGCCGGCGGATCTGCCATCCTCGGCGTCCTGCCCTTCGTCGGCGCCCTCCATGGATCTGTTCGATCGCCAGTGGGCCACCTACCGGGCGGTGGTCGACCACGACCTGATGCAGCACCTGTCGATGACGGCGGCGGTGAGGCAGGCGCTGGAGGCCTGGCTGGCCGAGCGGCCGGCGGGGGCGCCAGCCGCCCGCCTGGTGGATCTCGGCTGCGGCGACCTGGCGGTGCTGGCCCCCCTGCTGCGGCGTCTGCCGCTGGGCTCCTACCTGGGCCTCGATCTCTCCGCCGCGGTGCTCCCCCGCGCCGAAGCCGCCCTGGGCCCCGTGCCCTATCCCTGCCACTGGCGGCAGCAGGACCTGCTGGCCTGGGCCGAGGCGGAACCCGGACCCGAGCCGGTCGATCTGCTCCATTCCGCCTTCGCCCTTCACCATCTCAGCGACGCCGACAAGGCCCGCTTCCTGCAGCTCACACGTCGCCACCTGGCGCCGCAGGGCCTGTTCCTCTGGGCGGATGTGTTCCGACCGTCGGGTGAGCCGCTCGAGGTCTATCGGGCCCGCTATGTGGAACGGATCCGCAGCGGCTGGAGCGTCCTGAATCCCGCGCAGCAGCGACCGCTGATCGATCACCTCAGCCGGTTCGACCTCCCGGCCGACCGGGAGGCGATCGTGCGGGAGGCGGAGGCGGCAGGCTGGCACTGGCGCTGGGCCTGGCAGGGCAGCCACGGAGCCGAGGCCCTGGCGGTGCTCAGCCCGGCTCACCAGCTGGCAAGGCCGTTGTTGTAGTCGCGCCAGCCGCAGGTGGCGGCGGCCTTTTCGTAGGCCGCATCGAAGCGGTCCCAGCGGAAGCTGCGGGGGTCGTAGCGGGAGTGGCTGCGGTCCACCGCCGCATGGGTGGTGAGCCGGCCCATGGGGATGCCGAAGCGCCCCTGCCAGAGCAGCACCTGGGCCGCCGCCGCCGCGTACTGGCGCGGGGTGTAGCCGGCATGGGCGTCGTCGTCGCCACGGCCGTCGGCGGGCGATTCCAGGCCGAGATGAAGCGCCACGTTGTTGATCGAGCCCACCGAGCCGGACCGGATGCGCACGGTGGCATCCCCGAAGGCCGACATCCCCGCCCCGTAGGCCCGCTGCTCGTCGGGCACGAAGCGCAGCCTCTGGCCGGCCCGGTCGATCAGCAGGTGATAGCTGGCCTGGTCGTCGTCCCTGGGGTGGGGGGTCTGGAACAACGTCACGGTGGCCGGCGCCGAGAGCACGCGTTTCATGCAGCACGATCAGCATCGGCGCACGGGGCACGGCTCGGCCGAGGGCGTCGCTGGGCTGGCGCTCGCCGTAGTTGGTGGGGTCGGCAGTGGTGGGCACTTCCGCGGCCAGCTTCAGCCGGCTGGCGCAGGTGGCCAGCTCGGCGTCACTGCGCCGGGGCAGGCCGGGATCGGCCAGGGGATGCTGCCGCCAGCCGCTGGGCTCCTGGCGGCCACAACCGGCGAGGGCCAGCGGCAGCAGGGCCACCAAGGCGTGTCGATGGCGCCGGAGAGCCTTCAAAGGAGCCCCCCCTTGGGATTCCTGGCCGGATCATCAGCCGGTTGCCATGGGTCATGCGGGAGGGCGGTTGGGTCGCAGCGTGTCACGCGTATTCCCCGGTGATTCGAATGAGCTCATGGGGCGTGGATGCACGCCCAGGCCAAGCCATCCTCTCTGATGGATCGTGATTCAAGATCTCAGCGAACGCATTGCCGGTGGCGTGAATCACGGCGAGCATCTCCAGGACATCCGCAACGGTGCTCGGTGGGCAATGACGGGCTTCAAACCGCACACGGCCCTGCCTCCGGGGCATGTGCCTATCCAGAAACGAAGGTCTGCCCTCAGGCTCGACCATGGACAATCTGCCAGAGACGGCCTTTGGTGTCGAAGAGACCAGTAGCGCCAAAACAGCCTTCAGGAAGGGCCCGAGCGGTTGCCGTCCAGTCAGCCAGCGGTCTTCTTTCGATCCAGAAGGCCATGCCAGTCCGGATCAGAAGATAGGACGGAGGGGAGAGTTCTGTGATCGAAGAAGGTCTTTGTTCTCGGTAGAGACCGAAGCCAGCTATTTGTTCCGGGACATCGCCGTAAGGAACTGCTTCCAGCGCTTCAACCTGAAGCCGAGGAGGATCACTTTCGACGTTCAGGATCAGACCGTGAAGACGGAAGTCGGCGTGAATCACGGCAATCGCTGAAATGATGGATTCATCAGAAGTTGCCGCTGGCGGGAATCGTGTCGCATAGAAACCCAATAAGTGTCTGCCATCAGACACATCCATTGCGAAGTGCTCTCCCAGAATGAGCACACGATAGGTGTTCATGTCATGACATCGATGACCGGCTGGATCTGTTCCTGCGCAGCCCATTCAGCGAAACCCCGCCGCGACTGCATCACCGCCATGGGGAGCAAGGTCGGCTGAGGCGGATCGATTTCCGCCATGGGATCGAGAGCCTGAGGCGCAACAGTGAGCCAGGGCGACAACGGCTGGATGGACCGTGCCGGGAACCACTCGGCTGTCCGGTCCCAGCAGTATGGGCAAGACCCACCTGGCCGCCGGTATCTGCCGCTGCCTGATCGCACTGGACCGCACCGCGGGCTTCTCCTCGGGCACGGCGCTGGTGCAGGAATGCCGCGGGCCCTTGCCGAGGCCTCCGTGCCCTTCGATCTGGGGATGCACCGCCACCAGCCCCATGACCGTCGCGACGGTGGGCCGGCTGGTGGGCCAACACCACGATCCTCCGCATCAGCGGCAAGCGCTGCCGCAGCAGGAGGACACGCCAACCGTCCCCAGACCCCGGCAGGAGCTGATGGTGGAGAGCACTCAGCCAATGTCAGGGCCGCGCGCTTAATGATCTCTTACTCAGCGGCCAGATGAGCAAGGCTCCTGCCCTCATCGAGAGGCTGCTGGATCAGGCAATCCCGACCGATCGGTGTCAGCCGGGCATCTGGGTGATGGGGAGCTGGCGGCTGGGCCGAGTCTGCTGGGTCGCTCCACAAGCCTGGCGGTCTCACCCCATAGTGTCAGCGGGAACAACCTGATGGCACGACACACCCAGCCGATGCACAACAGCTTCTTCGCCGACTCTCTTGACCAGGCCACCATCAGGAGCAGGATCCTGGGCCTCGAGCAGGGGTTGGTGGGTTTCTACAGCATCGGGCTCTACCCGGCTTCCCTGGCCTACAACAGCGCCATGCATGGTGGCGGGGACCGTCTGCTGTTGGCTCCAAGGCCGGGACGTTCCCTGTTCGGGGCCTTCTCGCCGTCTGACCTGGCGGGAATGGACCCGACCCACGTCGACACCATGGAGCGGATGGCACGCCACGATTGTGATGGCTGCCTGCAGCAATACACTCTGCGCGACCTGATCGAGCTCTGCGATCTGGTGGTGCTGACCGCCAACAGCAACCACATGGAGCAGGATCTGCTCGAAGCCTGTGAGCTCCGGCGAGAGCTGGAGCGAGAGCAGGTGGTGCTGGCCTGCCTGGCGGGGTCCTTCAGCCACGATCCGCTCCGCAATGATTCCTACGTGCTCTGCGAGAGGCAGCCGAACCTGGCCTTCTTCTCCGGGTTCCATCGCCACGGCGCCCTGCGGGATCCTGTGGACAGTTTCACGGCCAACTTCTGCCATCCCAATGCGATCACAGCCCTGCTCGGAGCCCGGCTGCTCGACCGACTGTCGCCGAACATCCAGGTATCTCCAGGAGTTCATAACGTGGAGGCCCAGTACATCAAGTCTGCTAAGAATATATCCTCGATTTTTGCAGGCTTCGGCTATGGCTACCATGCAAAGAATACCGGCATCCTGCCCACCCTTCTGACCCTGCTTCTGGACCAGTGCCTGGACCAGGCCTCTTCCGTTTCCATGCGCCGGAAAGATCGCCAACGGCTCTACGGTCGGCAGCCGTTTCCGCTCACCGAGCTTGGCTATGGGGTGCAACGGATTGAAGCCACCCTGAACCGCGGGGGTGACCTGGAGAAGGTGCGCGACCACACCTTCACCCAGCTCACGGCCATCGTGGCTGATGTGCGCGGCAGCATGATGCTGCCGGTGTGCGGCAAACCCACCCGCAACTTCCAGGCAGGCCAGATCCTGGCGGAGGGCATGCGCAGGCTTGGACGTTGCCCCAATGATGTGGATGAATTCGAACAGTGGTGTGAACAGGCCGGTGTGAAGAAAGGGGGGCTTGAAGGCCTCAAGGCCCTGCGCTACTGGCCCCAGATTCTGATCAATTACGGCATCCAGGCACATGACGCCTCGATGGTGAACCTCCTCTACATGGCGATCTTCGGCAAGAGCGACACGAAGGCTGTCGCCTTCCTGGTGATGACTGAGAGCAGGGAGCTGTCGAACTACTGCCAGGAATCGGTCCGCCCTTCCCACAGTCGTCGCTACTCAGAGGCTCTACAGAATCTGGATCGCCCGGAGGCGTTGCAACTGCTGGCCAATGCCGTGATTGCCGACAATGCCAGGCGCGTCATCCCCGATGACAGCAGCCAGGAGAATGGGGACGACAGCAAAGATTCACCGGCCTACCTGAGAGTCATGGATACGATTGAGAATGTCTGGTAAGTGGTCAGACAGTCATTGGCCTGAACGGCACCGATAAGCACACGGTTGCCATCAGTGGCTGGCATCCATAGCGATGTTCCCAGCAGTGTCGGTGCTGGCCGGTCCGATCTCGCCGAGGAATCGCATCAGCGGAGTGATCGACAGCCCCTGCACGATCACCGAAAAGGCCACCACGGCGAAGGACACCGTCACGACGGCGTCGCGGTAAGGGAGGCTGCTGGGCAGGCCTAGGGCCAAGGCCAGGGCCAGGGCGCCGCGCAGGCCGCCCCAGAAGAGAACGTGCTGGTGGCTGGCCTTCACCCGCAAGGGTGAGCCCCGGAACAGGCTGCAGCAGAGATAGGTGGAGAGAGCCCGCCCCGCGGTCACCAGGGCGATGGCGATGGCGATCGGCAGCAGCACCCTGTTGAAATTCTGGTGAGCCTCCAGCATCCCCATCAGCAGGAAGATCAGCGAATTCACCACGAAGGCGGCGTAATCCCAGAACGACTGCACGGCCTCGCGTCCTTTCGGGGAGATGGCGCCCAGGGGCCCGAGGTTGCCCAGCATGATTCCGGCGGTGAGGGTGGCCAATACCCCTGACACCTCCAGGTGCTCCGCCAGCAGGAAGGAGCCGTAGGCGGCAATCGTGGTGAACGTGATCTCCACCAGGGGATCTTCGGTGCGGCCGGCCAGGGCCAGCAAGGACGCAGCCACCGCAGCGCCGCAGGCCACGCCACCCACGATCGTGACCGCCAGGAACTGAACGGTGCCCAGCGGCGTGATCGCGGCGCCGGTGGCGAAGGCAATCGCGATTCCGAAGCCCACGGCGGCGGTGCTGTCATTGAGGAGGCTCTCCGCCTCCACAAGCTCCCGCAACCGGCCATGCACGCCCGCCTCCTTGAAGGTGGCGATCACCGACACCGGATCGGTGGCCGAGATCAGCACGCCGAACAGCAGTGCAGCCGGCCAGCTCCAGTGGGCCAGGTAGTGCATCCCCGCCGTGGTGATGCCGGCGGAGAGCACCACGCCCACCGTGGCCAGGGTGAGCACCACCGGCAGGTCATTGCGCAGCGAGGGCCAGGCGATATAGATCGCCGCCTCAAAGATCAACGGCGGCAGAAAGGCGTTGAAGATCAGTTCCCGCGTCAGAGCGATGTCAGGGGCGAAGGGCATCCAGGCCAGCACAATGCCCCCCAGCACAAGGCCCACGCTGTAGGGAAGCCTCAGTCTGCGGGCAACCATGGCCACCACCGCCGCCACCAGCAGCAGCAGTTCGACCGATTCGATGGTGAGCATGGGCTGGGCTTGCGGCGGGCG
Organism: uncultured cyanobacterium; assembly: GCA_963772735.1. Lineage (GTDB taxonomy): Bacteria > Cyanobacteriota > Cyanobacteriia > PCC-6307 > Cyanobiaceae > Cyanobium. Next base: position 130,998 of record CAVYYO010000009.1, read on the forward strand.
GTGAAGTCCCTCCAGTCTCGTGGCTGGCGGCCGTCAGGGTCAGCGCCGCGAAGATGGGGGCCGCTGAATGGACAGGCCAGGACAACCGCAGGGCCCTTGACGCTTTCGAAAAATGAATGATAACGAGGCTACTGCTACCTCAAGCCTCCTTCATCTTCTGACTGGACCTCGGCCTCTTTAGCCTGACAACTGCTTTTTGCATGAACAGGTTGTTGGGGATGGAGAGCACAGGGCCGTCGCCAACCTGCAGCACAGTTAAGAACAGCCCAATATCGGCGATCGTGCCTTCTACGGCAAATTCAACATCAAGAATTTTGATCTCATCGCCAATAGCGGCAGGATGGCTGAAAAAGATAATTATTGTTGATGTAATATTTGACAAAATTGACCATTGCGCAAAGAAGGCGATTCCAAGAACTGTCAGCATTGACGACACGAAGAAGATCAGTTCTGATCGTTCAACGCCCCAGATGGAGAGAAAACCACCTACAGCCACAAAGAAGAGAAAGAAGTCCAGGATCTTAATGATCACTGTTGCCCTTGGCTTTCCGTACGAGTACTTTCGCTGCGCGGCTTTGATCGCTGCAACGATAATTCTTCGTGCCACTGCTGAAGCGAGCAGGATGGCAAGCGTCTCAAGAATCTGGGTGGTGTACTTTTCCATATAATGGGATGTGATCGATAGCGAATCTTCGGGAAATGAAGTCGCCAGCCACTTCGTTCCTGCGAAGTCTGGTCGGCGATGAGGCCTGCCCATGACGCCCTGGGGGGTCGACTGCATCGCAGCAGATCACCACAGCCTGGAGCTGGAGGACACGTCCGGCCTTGACTCTGGTCTGAATCGTGCAGGGCTTGGTATGAATGGATTCAGATCCAGGGACCAGCCGCCCGTTCTCCAGCCACTCAGGGGGCGTCCAGGGGCTCCAGGAGCAGGGCCTGGCTGTCTTCCAGGGTGATCGGCGCCCCTTCCAGCTGGGCGTCCGAAATCTCCAGCCCCGGAGAACCCAGCAGCAGTGTCCAGCCAGTTGTCTGATCCGGAAACAACTCCGGCAGACGGATGGCCATCGACTCCCCGCCCATGTGGGCGACCAGGGCCACCGCTTCCCCCTGCAGGGGGGAGCGCCGCCATCCGTAAAAGATCGTGGTGGTGGGTGTGGTGAGCAGATCAAGCCGGTCGTCGCTGCCCGCCAGGTTCTCGCCCAGCCAGGGCCGGACAAGGCGGAACTGGCGCAGGGCGAGGTTGTAGGCCGCCTGCTCGGGCACCACCCGATCTTCGTGCCGCCAGATGTTGCAGGCCTCGTGCATGTCCTCCATGAAGAAGCGGGCGAAGGCCTTCAACCAGGCCACATCCACCACGGGGGAATCGCCTTCGGCATCGGCCGGCGCGACACCCTGGCAGGCGGCCGCCATGCGTTCGAGGTCGTAATCGGTGGCGGCGATCGCCTCACCCAGGGCGGCAAGGAACTGGCGCAGGGCTTCGAACTCCATGAACCCCAGCAGCTTCAGCGTCGGAAAAAGGCCGGGATCGCTGTACTGCTCGGGGCTCACCTGCCAGTCGAGAAATCCCGGCCCCTCCTCCGCCACCACTTTCACGCCGTAGCGATCATCGGTGTTTCGGAAGAACCCCCAGGGCGCTCGCATCAGGCAGTGGATGAAGTCCATCGGCAACCCCGGAGCGAATCCGTAGGTGAGGGCCCCGATCGCCGGGTTGTCGTAGGCATTGGCCAGCACGTCCGGCAGCGTGCTGCCCAGGCGGGGGTTGATCGCCTCCGTCGCCGCCACCTGGGTGCCGCGACGCAGGGTGTCGTGGTTGCCACAGCCTGTGACCCAGCGCGAGCCGAACTTCATCTTTTCGCACACCCGCCGCCACTTACGGGCCCAGAAGCCCTGCAACGCCGGAGTGTTGTGGGCAAAGATCAGCGGCCCCCACTGGTAGGCCTCCGGGCGCAGCTCCACCAGATCGCGGTAAGTGGAGAGCTCCTCCCAGCCCTCCGCCGGCCAGGGTCGGCCGTCCTCGTAGATCACGAAGGGCCGCCAGCGGGCAGGGCCGATCTCCTGCACCAGATCTCCCATGGCCAACAGATAGGGATCGTCGTACTCCACCCGTTCGCTGAGTGGATTGAAGTACTTGAAGTCCTGACCGCCGTCAATGCGGATCCCATCAGCACCAGTGTTCACCTTGCGGCGCTGCATCTCCAGCAGGATCGCGCGCACCACGGGGTTCTGGTGATTGATGTCCTGGCCATACATATTCGGCCCCTTGAGGTAACGCCCATTCAGCAGATCGACCGCCTGGTTGTCGGCATGGCCGTACACCAGGTCGTAGATCAGTCGGATCGGGCCGGTGGGGAAGTTGTGCAACTCGGCGATGAACTCCACCAGCTCATCGGGCCGCAGGGTCTCCAGAAGTGCCGGATTGGTGGCGGCGCTGCCGAAGATCACCACGTCGTAACCCCAGTTCTGCAGCTCGAGGCGGCGCAGCCTGACCTTGACCATCCCCGGGGCGCTCAGGATCCCCTCAGTCTCGGGATCCAGGATGCTCGCATCATCGGGCCGCAGGCTGAACGCTTCCTCCTTGTCACCCGTGTCGGCCCGCGGCTCCACAGTGGGCTCGATGGGCAGCAGCTGTACGGCGTCGTACCCCACCAGATGGGTCTCGGCCGGGGTGAGGATCTCCCCGGCGCGCACTTTGCGGGCCAGCTCCCGGAACAGGGCGGTGAGTCCAGAGAGATAGCCGTTCGGGGAGGCGGTGCGCACATGCAGCTGAAGGATGTTGCCGGGGGCTGGGATCCCATACACCGACGGGACGCCGCCATGGTCCTCGACCGGCTGGGCTGCCAGCTCGGCAGCCATCGCCTCGTAATAGGAATGATCGGCTCTGCGCCGCTGCAGCTCCTCGAGGTCGTAGACCTCGGCAGGGGCGTGGACCCCGAACGGATAGGACGCTGCCAGCGGATCACCCACCACGCTCACGACGTCGGTATCGGGGGAGAGGTAGCGCAGCCAGTAGAGCGAACCGATCGCGTCGGCAGCGCCGGCCCTCAGGCCGCTCACCACTCCCCAGCGGAAGTCGCCCTGCTTCTCCAGCTGCACCGTGTTGCGCTGGAAGGGCACCATCTGCTCAGGGCGCCTGGGATCGATCGGCTCCAGCGGGGTGAACACCTCCAGCAGGATGTTGCGCGGCTGAATCACGTCCCCGGCAAGCTCAGGAGTCCAGAAGCCGATCGTGGTGAGCCCTCCGGGCTGCCAGTGGGCGCCGAGGCGGGTGGCGAAATGGCGGGCCTTCTCGAGGGTGGTGGCGTCGCTGTTCTCGATCGCTGCGGCCCAGGCCAGCAGCTCGGCCGTGGGCCCGGGCTCGAGCGCGACCGGAGCCAGGGAAACGGGAGAGCGGTAGCCTTCGGACACGGTGTCTGCAGAGCGGGATCACAACACAGGCGGGCCGCCAGCCGCCGCACCTGAAGCCTCAGGTTGCCACGATGGGTGTTGTGGTGCTGCCTGCGCCTGTCGCATGCCCACCAGCGAAGAGTTTGCGGAATGCCCCTCCTGAACGGCGAGATGGTGCCGGTACGGGCATCCTTGCCCGTTCAAGTCCACGGATCGAACCCATCCCAGAACTCTGATGGTGTGATGTCCATGGGGTCGGGGCGGATCCGAAGCCTTGCCTTGATGGTCGCGGTTTGGCACACCCCTGTGCCGCTGCCAGATCACGCCATGGCCTCCACGGCCCTGAACAGGCTGCAGAGGCAGAGCAGGTGGCAGGCGATCACATGCAGGCCGATACAGCCCGCAGCAGGATAGGCAAGCTCCTCAGGTCGTTCTGGAATCATGCTGACGGACATGGGGTAACGACAAAAAGGAGAGGCAGTTTACGGCAACTGACCGGAGCAGAATGGAAGGGTGGGTACAGTCAGTCTTTCCACTCAAGCCTTACGAAATGCGGTGGCGAGACATCTCCAGAACTTCCACCAAGGTTTCTGGCCCATGCTTGGGGTTGGCTGTCCAGCCTCATATTGTTCCCAAGCCAAAGAACTCCACGCCTCTGGAAATCGCGACATCAGAATCTCTTTTTCTTCTTCCCAGTCCTCGCTGGAGTGTTCAGCTTTGTAGGCTGGTGACTTGGGAGGGTCTTTGTCGAACATTGCTCGATAGGCCTTGGGCCCAACGCAAAAGAGACCTTCATCGAAAAGTGCTTTCAATTCAGGTTCGTCTAGTTCCAACAGTTTTTCATGCTCCAAGGCCCGTAGCTAAACATCGTTATCCAAAATTACGAGTAATGCCCGAAAGTCCAAAAAGCGTCATCTCCGCAAACCCTGATCATCAAAATATCAACACGCCTAAGGGTCACACGGATAGGCAATTCTCATTCGCTGAATCATTGTTTACTGCACGATACTAAATCGACTTCACCGAGCCAGATAAGAGCTCCCCTGAATCGCCACGACAGGGGCGATTCACAATGGGCGACTGTTGCCGATTGGCCTCGATAAAGCTCCAGGAGTCCATAGGCCTCCACGATTTATTGACTTATGCTTCCAATCACTAGCCGCAAGTAACCACGCACAAACGTAGAAAACTCATTTACGGTCGGATACATTGGGCTAGTTAGACTGCGCCTTCGATAATCCATCAATGGTTCCCCGCAGCTTTTGCTTGCGGTGGGTCAATCTGATTAACTAAGAGGGCCACAGGTACCATGGGTAGCATCGGAAGTAAACAGATTAGCCACTGATTCAAGGTCAACGGAGCTGTTTCAAATAGGGCATTCATCACCCCCCACTGGCTCAACAGAATTTGCAGTGCCGCCGCAGCAAGAATACCACTGAGGAGGAATGGTGCGTTGGTGATGGCATTAGACTGACGACGCACGTAGTTGAGCAGGCTAAGCCCCAATTGACTGATGCTCAGAAGATAGATGATTCGGGCAGCAACGAGGGCTTGAATCGCCATAGTCCGGGCTACGGCAATATCTCCGGTTGTCGATTCTGCCCACTCAAAGATGCCAAAAATCAGAATCCAGTTAAATAGGGAAACAACCAAGATTCGGCGTAATAATTTCGTGGTGAGCAACGGTTCATTGGTGTTGCGCGGTGGCTGTTGCATCGCGCCCTGAGTTTTTGGTTCAAAGGCAAGGGGAACCGTCATGGTAAGCGAATTGATCATGTTGAGCCAGAGCACTTGTAAGGCCAGAATGGGTAAATCACGTGCGAGAAAAGCACTGATCAAAATCGTCATGGATTCACCTCCATTGACGGGTAGGAGAAAGGCAATCGCTTTCTGCAAGTTTTGATAAACAGTACGACCCTCTTCAACTGCTGCTTCGATCGAGGCAAAATTATCGTCGGTGAGCAACATATCAGCGGATTCCCGTGCGACTTCCGTTCCGCCTTTCCCCATCGCAATGCCGATGTCGGCTTGTTTCAGAGCGGGTGCGTCATTCACTCCATCACCCGTCATGGCCACAGTTTCTCCCCTGGACTGGAGGGCTTCCACCAGTTGCAGCTTTTGGGCAGGAGCCACTCTGGCAAACACCGATCCCGCATCAACAGCTTGAGCGATTTGAAGATCGTCCATTTGGTCCAATTGTTGGCCATCAAACCCTAAAACTTGTCCTTCTGTTTGAATGCCCATGCGTTGGGCGATCGCCAGGGCGGTAGCAATATGATCGCCAGTAATCATCTTCACCCTAATTCCGGCAGCTCGGCAGGCATGGACAGCCGCGATCGCCCCTGGTCGGGGCGGGTCAATCATGCCTTGCAATCCCAGAAAGACCAAGTCCGTTTCGATATCCTCGTGTTCGACCGAATGCTGATGAGCAGAGGCTGTTTTCTTAGCAAAGGCAAGCACCCGTAATCCCTGCCCTGCCATCGTTTCAACAACTTGCTCAATCTCTTCTGAGTTGAGGGGCAGGCTCTGACCATCTCGATCCATTATCTGGGTGCATCGCCGAAGGAGGGCCTCAACCGATCCCTTGACGTAAATTACGCGGGGAACGGCATCATGCAAGGTTGCCATATATTGATACTGCGATTCAAAGGGAATGGCATCCAATCGCGGTTTTGAGGCCGCCAGCCCCGTTTGGCTCAGGCCTGCTTTTGCGGCAGCGGTAATCAGCGCCCCCTCAGTGGGATCGCCCACCACCGTCCACCCTTTTTCCCCTTGTTTCAGCTGAGAATCATTACACAGTAAACCGCACACCAGACAGTTTTCCAACCCTGGCGGCAACCCATCCTCGAATGGTTCACAAGCGCCATTGCTTATCAGACTCAGTTCGCCTTTAGGACTATAGCCACTACCTCTGACGGCATAGTATTGCCTCCCAGCGTAAATCGCCTGGACCGTCATTTGATTTTCCGTGAGCGTTCCCGTTTTGTCAGAACAAATGACGGTCGCACTCCCCAATGCCTCCACTGCCGGTAGCTTGCGAATAATGGCATGGCGCTTGGCCATCCGGTTCACCCCAATGGCCAAGGTGATCGTGACCACTGCGGGCAACCCCTCAGGAATGGCACTGACCGCCAGGGCAACGGCGGCTTCAAACATATAAAGCCAGGTCTCTCCCCGCCCTAAACCAATGGCAAACGTGAGCGTTGCCAGAGTCAAGATGCCGTAGAGCAGGGTGCGGCTAAACTTGGCGAACTTACGAGTCAGCGGTGTACTGAGGCTGACGCGACTTTCCATCGACTGGGAAATCTGACCCACTTCCGTGGCATTGGCGATGGACACGACGATGCCCTTCCCCTGACCAAACGTGATGAAACTCCCGGCAAAAGCCATGTTCGTCCGTTCTGCTAGCGGGATGTCCAGAGGTAACGGTTCGACAGATTTATCAACGGGCACCGATTCCCCTGTCAGGGCAGACTCATCGACCTGCAGATTGCGAACCTTCATCAGCCTCAGATCCGCTGGAACTTTATCTCCGGATGCCAGTAAGACGACATCTCCCACCACTAGATCCTGCGAGGGAATCTGTAGCGTTTGTCCCTCTCTAAGCACGGTCGTTTCTGTCGTGACTGCTTTAGCAAGGGCTGCGATCGCACCTTCTGCTTTAGCTTCCTGGACATAGCCAATCATGGCATTGAGGACCGTAACTCCCCAGATCACTGCCGCATTGGTCCACGAGCCCAGAAGTGCCTTGACGCTGCCTGCGAGCAGCAGAATATAGAGAAGAGGCTGGTGAAATTGGAGTATAAATTTCAACCAGGCTGGCTTACCCGGCTTGAATCTTAGTTCATTCCAGCCATACTTTTCATGGCGAGTTGCGACCTCTTCTGCGGTTAAACCGACTTCCGCATCACTACTCAAGTTTACTATAGTTTCTTGGCTGGAAAGCTCATGATAAGAGTGCAATTGCGATAGAACCGGCATCATATTCTCCAAATTCAGAAGATGACTCTCGAGGCATGGAAAACAAAGAAATGGTTGAAGGGAGGCCGGGACGGGAAATAGTGAAAGCCCAGTGCAACTCCCATGGAACACGAATAAATGATTAAGGCGAAGGGTAATAACATTTTTTGGATGTCAATCATCCTCATTCAGGAGCCCTGGCTTTGATTCTAGCAATGGCCTAAACTTGTTCTCAACGGACAAGCAGGATGACGTTAGCCATTACTTGGCCGCAATAAAAAGTGATGGGGCCAGAAATAAACTGGTTGAATGCGGCTCCAGTGAATTTCAATGCCAGGTATCATCGCTAACGCCTGCTGACATTAACGAGTTCGCCATCGGGTAGCGCGATGACAGTAAAGAGGTACTTCCTGACCGGTTCAAATTCTTTGTCTACCTCGGAATGTAACTTTGCCGAGGATATGAGAGCTTCTTGACGAAAGGCGTTCCCAAGGAAAGCTGTCTGATAAGTTGATTCTTTACCATTGAATTTGAAGATTGCCTGTTCTGATTTGGCCATGAAATTCTTTGTAGTCATATCTGCCAGAGTCTCAGCGGAAGCAAAAGCAGAACTAACTTTCTCCCGTGCAGCAGGGAAATGGGTCAATAGATCAACGTACCCTGTCAGCAACTGCTCATCAGAAACTTGCTTTAAAACGCGAGCGCGAGCTTGAACTCCTTTGATCCAGAAGCGATCGCGAACTGCGACAACGTCGTAGTTCTTCTTCAAGTCTTGGCTGAGTGCTACAAAGTCTGGTTGAAGCTCATCATAAAAGGATTCCTGTACGTTCTGCCAGCGATCAAGCTTGACGAGTGTCGTCGCAGCTGCGAGACGAACTTTGTTCGCCTGATCTGCAACCCGAGTAGCTCGGTCCTTGGCTAGAGAGACGAGTAACGCGATGGCAGAAATCAAAATGCTGACTGACGTGAGAATGTCGCCTGCTTTGATCTTTGGGTCGAACTGGATCTTCATGCTGATTAGGCTGCCCAACGCCTTGCTTACCTGCCCAACTAGGCGCCGCAAGCTTGTGGGAAAGTTTGCCCAGGAAAGCACAAGCTTGTGGCGCCTAGTTGGGTCCGAGTATGGCAACTTGTTATGTGTTTTCCTTTGGCCTCTCAGCGAAATGTAACAGAACGCCTGCAGGGTCCCATACATGCGCGATAAGCAATCCCCATGGTTTCATGTCGGGCGCAGCAATTTTTGTCCCCGGAAATTTCTCAGATAACCTAACACTTAAGAAATGCTCATACCACTCCTGAGCTGAATTGACCATAAAATGGAGCATTAAGCTATGAGCGTAGTTGTTGTGATTTTTTGGTAAAAGAAGAAATCGATAACCAAAATTGGTATCGACTTCGCAAACTTCACCATCATCCCAATTAATCTTAAATCCCATGCATTCATAAAACGCTTTCGATACAGCGTAATCATTGGACGGAACGAACGGTTTGAAATCATCTATTCTACGCATGGAAAAGTCTTCTATTACACATCACTATCCATTGGACAAACCCTGTAAGCCCCGATCTTCCATCCCTATTGGCCTGTAACCCACCCGGTGAATGCTCTGGGCGATGCCTGAGATGGATTGAGGGACCATAGATTCGCAAGATTTCATCGCCGTCGGCAGGCATGGTGACTGGAACCTGGAGGTTCCTGTCCAGAAGGCTACAAGAAGTCCCCAGGGCTCGCCGCACGAACGGCCCTCGATCAGGTCGGACCGTTCCCCTACTCCTGAATCGTCACCGGCGTGCCCACTGCCACCCGCTCGAACAGCCAGCGGGCCGTGGCGCTGGTGGTGCGGATGCAGCCGTGGCTGCGGCGCACCCCGAAGCGCTGGCCGGCGCTCTCCTGCCACGGCGCCGGGTGGATGCAGACGGCATCCGGCCGCAGGCCCCCGCCCCCCAGGCAGAGCACGTTCGGCACCGAGGGGATGCGGTAGGTCGGGGCTGTCAGGGCCGTGACCGGATAGCGCGAAGCGATCCGGAAGTCGCCCGTGGGTGTCGGAGTGGCGGCCACTCCTGTGGAGACCGGCGCCGCATACAGCAGGCGGCCGGACTGGTCATAGGCGGAGATCCGCTGGGCCGAGAGATCGATCACCAGGGCGGCCACCACCTCGACCGCCGCCAGCACCAGACCCAAGGCCGCGCCTCCCTTCAGCTGTGCTCCCGCAGGAAGCCGATCGTGCCCTCCAGCTCCTCGGCGAAGCGGTCGATCTCCTCGGGGGTGGTGGTGAAACCCAGGCTGGCCCGGGCCGTGCCCGACAGGCCGTAGTGACGGTGCAGGGGCTGGGTGCAGTGGTGGCCGCTGCGGATGCAGATGCCCGCCGAATCCAGCAGGGCGGCGATGTCGTTGGCGTGCAGCCCCTCCACCGAGAAGGCCGCCAGCGGCGCCCGGTCGGGCTGCTGCTCCGGCGTCGGCCCCAGGATCCGCACCCCGTCGATGGCCTGCAGCCGCTCGAACAGGCGCCAGGTGAGATGCTGCTCCCAGGCGTGGATGCGTTCCATGCCCAGGCTCTGCAGATAATCCAGGGCGGCTCCCATGCCGATGGCCTCCCCGATCGCCGGAGTGCCGGCCTCGAACTTGTGGGGCAGATCGGCCCAGGTGCTGTGATCCAGGTACACGTCGTGGATCATCTCGCCGCCCCCCAGGAACGGTGGCATCGCCTCCAGCAGGGCCTCGCGGGCCCAGAGGAAGCCCATGCCCGTGGGGCCGCAGAGCTTGTGGGAGGAGCCCACCAGGAAATCGGCCCCCAGGGCGGCCACGTCCACCGGCTTGTGGGGCAGGCTCTGGCAGGCATCCACCAGCAGCAGGGCGCCCAGGCCGTGGGCCAGCTCGGCCACCTCGGCCATCGGCGTGAGGCAGCCGAGGGTGTTGCTCACATGCACCAGGCTCACCAGCCGGGTGCGCTCGCTCAGCTTGGCCCTGAGATCTTCCAGATCCAGCTCGCCGCTGGCCGTGACACCCGCATGGCGCAGCACGCAGCCCGTGCGGGCCGCCAGAAGCTGCCAGGGCACCAGGTTGCTGTGGTGCTCCATCACCGAGAGCAGCACCTCGTCGCCCTGCTTGAGGTTGGCGTCACCCCAGCTGCGGGCCACCAGGTTGATCGCCTCGGTGGCGTTACGGGTGAAGACGATCTCCCGGGCACTGGCGGCGCCGATGAAGGTGGCCGCCTTGCCGCGGGCGCCTTCGAACCCCTCGGTGGCGCGGGCGCTCAGCTGGTGGGCGCCCCGGTGCACGTTGGCGTTGTCGTGGCCGTAATACTGCTGCAGGGCCTCGAGCACCCGTCGGGGCTTCTGGCTGGTGGCGGCGTAGTCCAGGTAGATCAGCGGCTGGCCCAGGCAGGCGATCTGATCCAGCAGGGGGAAGTCGGGCCGGGTGAGGGCCGCCAGGTCGGTGAGGGGCTGGGATGTGGCCGCCCTGGCCACCTCGGACATCAACGGATTGGCGGAGGTGGCGGTCATCGGCCCCCCTCCCCCAGCAGGCTGGCCAAAGGCCGCCAAGGACGGGCTGCGGTGGGCAGGTCCTGGAGCACCTCCTCGCAGAAGCCCCGCAGCAGCAGCCGGGACGCCTGGTCGGCGGCGATGCCGCGGCTCTGTAGATAGAAGAGTTCGTCCTGCTCCAGCCTGCTCACGGTGGCGCCATGGGCGCAGCGCACGTCATCGGCGACGATCTCCAGTTCCGGCTTGGTATCGATCCGGGCTCGGTCCGAGAGCAGCAGGTTGCGGCTGAGCTGGGCGGCGTCGGTGCGCTGGGCCAGCCGGGGCACCTGCACCGCCCCGTTGAACACGCTGCGGCCCTGGCCATCGGCCACGGCCTTGTGGAGCTGCTCGAGCCGCCCATCGGGGCCGGCGAAAACCATCTGGCTGTGGGTGTCACTGATCTGGCGGCCATCGGCCAGCTGCAGGGCCCGCAGACCGCTCAGCGCCGCCCCCTCGCTCTGCACCAGCCGCGGCTCCAGCCGCCCCAGGGCCCAGCCACCGTGAGCGCTCACGCCGGAGAAGGTGCTGTTCGGGGCCTGCTCCACCGCCAGGGTGGCCAGCAGGCAGCCGGCTTCGTTGCCGGGCGCCAGCAGGCCGTGGCGCAGGCTGGCCCCCTCACCCAGGTGGGCCTCCAGCACCACGCTGGTGAGATTGGCTCCCGCCGAGCGGTGCACCTGCAGCACCTCGAGGGAGGCTCCCGGCTCCAGGATCAGCAGCAGCCGCAGGGGCAACACCCCCTCGCCGCGGCCGGCATCGCTGACCAGCTCAAGCGTGGGGGAGATGCAACCCTGCACCCGCAGGGCCAGCACCCTGGAGGCCGTGGCGCCGTTGAGCAGCACCGGCCACAGTTCGTCGCTGCGGGTGGCCTTCAGCACCTGGCCCAGGGTGTCGGCCAGGGCCTCTCCGCGGATGGGCTCCAGCCCCTCGGGAAGAGCCGCCCCGTCGAGGGGATCACGTCGGCCATCGAGCAGCAGCCGGAGGCAGCCGGCCGACGGCGGTGGAAGGTCCGCCCCGGCGGCCGCGTTCAGCAGGGTGGGGCTGAGGGCCGTGAGGGGGGCCAGGTCGGTGAAGCGCCAGGCTTCTTCGCGGCGCGAGGGCACCGGGATCCGCCGCAGCGCTTCGGCGGCCCGCCGCCGGGTCGCGCCCAGGGGGTCGGATCCGGAAAGTGCCTGGGCCTCGGCCACCAGGGCGGTGGACCAGCCGGCCCGGCCGGCTGCCGTGGCCACGGGGGTGGTGGAGAGCGGGGCGGTCACCATTCAGACCACCTCCGCCGGGGCGCGATCCAGGGCCGCCAGATCGGCGTCGACCCAGTCGTAACCGCGTTCCTCCAGCTCAAGGGCCAGCTCCTTGCCGCCGGTGCGCAGGATCCGCCCCGCCGCCATCACGTGCACGTAGTCGGGGGTGATCACATCCAGCAGCCGCTGGTAGTGGGTGATCAGGAGGGTGGCGTTATCGGGGCCGGCCAGGTGGTTCACCCCCCCGGCCACGATGCGCAGGGCGTCGATGTCGAGGCCGGAGTCGGTTTCATCGAGAACGGCCACCAGGGGATCAAGCAGGGCCATCTGCAGAATCTCGTTGCGCTTCTTCTCGCCGCCAGAGAAGCCCTCGTTGACGCTGCGCTCCAGAAAGGCAGGATCCATCTGCACCACCTGCAGCCGCTCCCGCACCAGATCCTCGAAGGCGAAGGTGTCCAGCTCCTCCTCCCCCTTCGCTCCCCGCCGGGCATTGGTGGCCACCCGCAGGAATTCCAGGTTGCTCACCCCGGGGATCTCCACCGGGTACTGGAAGCCCAGGAACAGTCCGAGGCGCGCCCGCTGCTCCGGTTCGAGGGCCAGCAGGTCGTCGCCCCGATAGCGCACGCTGCCGCCGGTGACGGTGTAGGCCGGGTGGCCCGCCAGCACCTTGGAGAGGGTGCTCTTGCCGCTGCCGTTGCGGCCCATCACCGCATGGATCTCCCCGGCGCGGATGGTGAGGGACACCCCCTTGAGAATGGGCTGGTCCTCCACACGAGCGTGGAGATCGCGGATCTCGAGCAATACGGGGGCGTCGGGGCGGATCACGGCGGAGGGGAGAACGGCGTAGGGAAACGGGAAGAAGCGGGGGAAGCAGGCCCCGCAGGGTGGTGCGGCCGGATTCAGCCGACCGAGCCCTCGAGTTTGAGGGCCAGCAGCTTGTCGGCCTCGGCGGCGAACTCCATCGGCAGCTGGTTGAAAACGTCGCGGCAGAAGCCGCTGACCATCATCGACACCGCCTCCTCGAAGGCGATGCCTCGGCTCTGCAGATAGAACAGCTGGTCGGCGGAGATGCGGCAGGTGCTCGCCTCGTGCTCGATGCGGGCGTCCGGCTGCTGGGAGCGGATGTAGGGGTAGGTGTTGGCGGCGGCCTGATCGCCGATCAGCATCGAGTCGCACTGGCTGTAGTTTCGGGCGCCCACGGCCTTGGGCCCCAGCTGCACCAGCCCCCGGTAGCTGTTGGAGGAGTGGCCGGCGCTGATCCCCTTGCTCACGATCGTGGAGCGGGTGCGGGGGCCCACGTGGATCATCTTGGTGCCGGTGTCGGCCTGCTGGCGGTTGTTGGTGAGGGCCACCGAGTAGAACTCGCCCACCGAATCGGCCCCCTGCAGCACGCAGCTGGGGTACTTCCAGGTGATCGCCGAGCCCGTTTCCACCTGGGTCCAGCTGATGTGGCTGCGGGCGCCGCGGCACTGGCCCCGCTTGGTCACGAAGTTGTAGATGCCGCCCTTGCCGTTCTCATCGCCGGCATACCAGTTTTGGACAGTGGAGTACTTGATCGAGGCGTCATCGAGCGCGACGAGCTCCACCACCGCCGCATGCAGCTGGTTGGTGTCGAACATCGGCGCCGTGCAGCCCTCCAGGTAGCTCACCGAAGCTCCCTCCTCGGCCACGATGAGGGTTCGCTCGAACTGGCCGGTGTCGCCGGAGTTGATGCGGAAGTAGGTGGAGAGCTCCATCGGGCATTCCACCCCCTTCGGAATGAACACGAAGGAGCCGTCGCTGAACACCGCCGAATTGAGGGCGGCGAAGTAGTTGTCGTTGCCGGGCACCACGCTGCCGAGATACCTCTCGATCAGATCGGGATGGTCCTTCACCGCCTCGCTGATCGAGCAGAAGATCACGCCGCTCTCCGCCAGTTTCTCCCGGTAGGTGGTGGCGATCGACACGCTGTCGAACACCGCATCCACCGCCACGTTGGAGAGGCGCTTCTGCTCGCTCAGGGGGATGCCGAGTTTCTCGAAGGTTTCCAGCAGCTTCGGATCCACCTCATCGAGGCTGGCCTTCTTCTCCTGCTGCCTGGGGGCCGCGTAATAGATGATCTCCTGGTAGTCGATCGGCGGGTGGCCCAGGCTGGCCCAGTCGGGCTCCTGCATCTGCAGCCACTGGCGGTAGGCCCGCAGGCGGAACTCCAGCAGGAAGGCAGGCTCGTTCTTCTTGGCGGAGATCAGCCGCACCACGTCCTCACTGAGGCCCTTGGCGATCTTCTCGGTTTCGATGTCGGTGACGAAGCCGTACTTGTACGGTTGGCTCACCAGATCGCCGACGGTTGCGCTGCTCGCCATGGGAATAAGGCCGGCTCAGCCGGCGGTGAGGGACTGGATCTGTTCGAGGCTGATGGTCTGCTCCTCGCCCCGGAAAGGGTTGTCCTCGGTGAGGAAGAGCATGCAGTGGCACTCCTTGCGCTCCCGCATGGGGACGCAGGGGCAGTTCCAGAAGGCCTGGGCCACCTCCGCTTCCTTGTCCTCGTAATGACGGCAGGGGCAGAGGGCCCCGCCCAGCTCGTCCTTGTGCCGGGCCAGTCCCTCAAGCACCACGGCTGTGACCCCCGGATCGCTGCAGAAGTAGGTTCCGCTGCGCTGGGCATAGGTTTCCGCGAAGCGGCGGATCACCTCCAGGCTGTCGGCAGAGGGGGCCGGGTTCGGAGTGGGGCTGGGGGCGTCGGTCATGGGCAGGACGTCGGGCGGCGCGGGCCTGGGGGCGAATAACGAAACGTTTTTGTTTCGTTACTGGGGAGCCTAAGGCACCAGTGCGCTCCGTTGACGGCGGAGAGAGGCCATTGTGACGCCCCGATGGGCACGGCCGCCGCCCCCCCGCCATAGCCTCGGGATGTTCCCTCCCCCCTTCCGCCATGGAGCGTCCGATCGCCGACTGGCTCGGCGAGGAGGCCGGACTGCTGCTGGACACCCCTGCCCTGCTGCCCGCCAGCCGGCTGCACCTGCCCGGTCCCCGGACCGTCGAGCGGTTCGTGCTGAGCGACCGCCATCCCCAGGTGCTGCGCAGCCTGCAGCAGCTCTACGGCCACGGCCGGCTGGGCGGCAGCGGCTACCTCTCGATCCTGCCGGTGGACCAGGGGGTCGAGCATTCCGCCGGGGCCTCCTTCGCCCCCAATCCCGACTACTTCGACCCCGAAGCGATCGTGGAGCTGGCCGTGGAGGCCGGCTGCAGCGCCGTGGCCTCCACCCTGGGGGTGCTGGGGGCCGTGGCCCGCCGCTGGGCCCACCGGATTCCCTTTCTGGTGAAGCTCAACCACAACCAGCTGCTCACCGCCCCCAACCGGCACGAACAGATCCTGTTCGCTTCGGTGGACCAGGCCTGGGACATGGGGGCCGTGGCCGTGGGCGCCACCATCTATTTCGGCAGCGACGACAGCAACCGGGAACTGGAGCAGGTCAGCGCCCTTTTCGGCCACGCCCACAGCCGCGGCCTGGTCACGGTGCTCTGGTGCTACCTGCGCAACCCCGTGTTCCAGCAGCCCGAGGCCGATTACCACACCGCCGCTGATCTCACAGGCCAGGCCAACCACCTGGGGGTGACCATCGGCGCCGATCTGATCAAACAGAAGCTGCCCCAGACCAACAACGGCTACGCCGCCGTCGCCCGGGCCCTGGGCCACGGCTACGGCAAGACCGACCCCCGGGTCTACAGCGACCTGACTTCCCCCAACCCGGTGGATCTCTGCCGCTACCAGGTGCTCAACGGCTACGCCGGCCGCATCGGCCTGATCAACAGCGGCGGCGCCTCCGGCAGCGACGACGTTCACCAGGCGATCCGCACCGCCGTGATCAACAAGCGGGCCGGGGGCAGCGGCCTGATCATGGGGCGCAAGGCCTTCCAGAAGCCGCGCGAGGAGGGCATCGCCCTGATCCGGCACGTGCAGGACGTCTACCTGGATCCGGCGGTCACCATCGCCTGAGGCCGGACCTGTCAGGGGCAACCCCAATCCCCCTGGGTGCGTGGCATCGTGTTTTGATCGGTTGCCCGACATGACCGCCCCCGCCCCGTCCTCCGGCCGAACGGCCGCCCCCGCCGAGGGGGTTCATCCCACCCGGCAGGCGGCCCTGTCGCTTCTCCTCAGGGAAGGTGAGGCGACGGCGGCCCAGCTGGCCACGGGGCTGGGGGTGTCGGTCCAGGCGATGCGTCGCCATCTGCGCAGCCTCGAGGAGGATGGCGTGGTGGAAGCCAGCCCGGCCACCGAAGGGCCCGGCCGGCCCAGCAACCGCTGGCGACTCACCGAGCAGGGGCAGGGCCGTTTCCCCGATGGCAGCGAGAATTTCGCCCTCGGCCTGCTCCGGTCGCTCACCGAAAGCCTGCCGGCCGACACCCTGGAGCTGGTGCTGCGCCAGCAGGCCGAGGAGAAGGCCGCCGATTACCGCCTCCAGGTCGGCTCCGGGCCTCTCCCCCAGCGGCTGGAGCGGCTGGTGGAGCTGCGGCGCAAGGAAGGCTATGTGGCCGAATGCCGCCGCGACGACGACCCCACCGCCAGCGGCGACCCTGGCCCCGCCTGGGTGATCAGCGAATTCCACTGTTCGGTGATGCGCATCGCCGAGCAGTATCCGGTGGTCTGCGATCAGGAGCTGCGCCTGATCCGCCACACCTTCCCCGACTGCGCGGTGGAGCGGGTGCACTGGCGCCTGGAGGGGGGACACTCCTGCGGCTTCCGCCTGGTTCCCCGAGCTGCCGGCGCCACCGTGGCCCCGGCAGCAGGCAGCTGAGCCATGCTCAGCGCCGACGAGCTGCAGGAGCTGGAGGCCACCCTGCTCCCCAGCCTCGAACGCCACCACCTGCGGCTCCTGGCCCACGGCCTGCGCACCCTGCAGGCCATCGCAGGCCGCCGCTGCGGCGGCCTGCCCCCAGCCACCGCCATCGAGGCCTGGGCCCGCCGGCAGCCGGTGATCCAGGCCGATCCCGGCTTCGCCCGCGCCTTCCTCACCCAGATGGGCAGCGCCGGCGTCCAGCTGGAGGCCATCGCCGCCTCCAGCGGCAGCGACCCGCTGGCCCTGGATCTTCCCGACCTGATCCACTGGGCCCGGGGCGAAGCCGACCGGCGTGTCAGGGCACCGGCAGAGTCACCAGCCCGGCCACCAGGCTGACCCCGGCCAGGGCGCTGGCGGCGGCCAGCACGCCACGCCAGCCGGGCCGGTCTCCCTCCAGGGCCGCCAGGGGCAGGGCCATCACCGGTGCGGTCGACAGCAGGGCCACCGCCAGCCCCCCGGGCAGTCCCGCCAGGGCGGTCTGCTGCAGCACGATCCCCCCGCTGGTGCCCAGCAGGGTGGCCGCCAGAGCCAGGGGCCAGCGGCGCCGGGCCGGCCGTGGCCCCTGAACCGCCCGGGGCAGCCCGGGCAGCAGCGGCAACATCACCAGGGCCGCGGCCGCCAGCCGCAGGGTGGCCGCCTGCAGCGGCGCCGGCCCCCCCGCCAGCAGACCCGCCCGGGCCAGCAGGGCGCCGCCGCTGCCGCAGGCCAGGGCCCCGAGGGCCAGGGCGACCCCGGGGGCATCCGAGGGCAGGGGTCGGGCGGTGTCCTCCGGCAGGGGCTCCCGTGGAGCCGGCTGGCGCACCACCAGCAGCACCGCCAGGCTGATCAGGGCGATCCCCAGCCACTGGGCGGGCCGGGGGACCTCCCCCAGCACCGCCACCCCCGCCAGGGCGGTGACGGCCGGGCCGCCGGCATCGATGGTGAGGGTGCGCCGGGTGCCGAGCCGCCGCAGGGCCGCGAAGAACAGGGTGTCCCCCAGGGCGATCCCCAGCACGCCGCTGAGCACCAGCAGCAGCAGCGAGCGGGGCGAGGCCTGCCAGGGCAGCAGCAGCACCAGGGGCAGCAGCAGGGCAGCGGCCAGCAGATTCTTGAGCAGGTTCAGCCGGGCCGCCGAAAGGGAGGTGGGCAGCCGCCGCCAGAGCAGGCTGGCAACGGCCCAGCAGAACGCTGCCGCCAGGGCGGCGGCGACGGGAGCGGCGATCAAGGGGCCGCGGGGGGGACGGGAAGCTTGCGATCATCGCCTGATCGCCCATCCCAACGCCTGAGGCCCCCGTGAGCGGATCGATCGTCGATGCCATCAGCTTCTTCCGGCTCAGCTGCGGCCGCTGGCGCTCCCAGCGCAGCAGCCACCACCTGCTGCACAGGCGGGCCGAAGCGGGCGGATCCTTCATCGAGGTGGTGGAGATCGAGGCGGCGGATCCGCGCCTGGCGGCGATCGCCGTCCTCCACGGACAGGATCCGGCTGCCCTGGTGGGGGGCTGCCGGGTGCGCTGGAGCGGCTCGATGGCCTGGGACAAGGCCGGGGAGGCCCACGAGGGGGAGAGCGTCTTCGGCCTGATCCCCACCGATGAGCGGGGGCGGCGGGGCCTGCTGCTGCGTGACCGGGGCTACGCGGAAACGGCGCCGGTGGCGGGCCATTTCGCCATGGACGACCGGGACGGCCTGCTGCTCACCACCAGCTACGAGACGATGAACAGCCTGGAACGGTTCAGCTTCGCCGGCCCCGACGTGCGGCTGCGCACCAGCACGGTGGAGGGCCTTTCCAACACCGCATCCTTCTGCGTCGAGACCCGGATCCAGTCCGACCCCTCGGCCCAGCCGGAAACCGGGGCCTCCGCCGGGACCGGCGAGGCGGCGCAGCTGTCGGCCCTCGGCTGGTGAGGGTGTCGCGAACGTTACGGACTGTGAGCCCTGCCCTTCCCGGCCCGGGGGCACAGGGGCCCTACTTCTACGATCGCCAGCGACGGATGCCGGATCGTGCGTGGCCATTCCACTCCTCAAGTACCCCCCCCTCACCCAGAACGCGCGTGTGACGCCGTTCCGGGCAGGTTCCGATGAGGATCCCAAGGCCGTGTCCTTGGACCAGGCCATGGACCGGGAAGCTCTCAACACCGTGATCGAGTCGTCCTATCGCCAGATCTACTTCCATGCCTTCAAGGTCGACCGCGACCCCGGCCTTGAGTCCCAGCTGCGTAACGGCCAGCTCACGGTGCGTGAATTCATCCGCGCCCTGTGCCTGTCCGACACCTTCACCCGCAGCTTCTACAACCTCAACAGCAACTATCGGGTGGCCCGCCATCTGGTGGAGAAGCTCCTCGGCAGAAGGGTCCACGGCAAATCCGAGGAAATCGCCTGGGCCGCCATCCTCATGACCCGTGGAGTCAAGGGGATGGTGGATGACATCCTCGATTCCCAGGAATACCTCGAGGCCTTCGGTACTGACACCGTTCCCTACCAGAGGCACCGGGTTGTGGGCTTCCGCGAAGTGGGAGAGACCCCCTTCAACATCACCACCCCTCGCTACGACGCCTACTACAGGGGGATCCTGGGCTTCCCCCAGATCGTGTACACCGGCAAGACCCGCAGCTTCCCCGAGCGCGCCCAGCAGCGCCGTGGCGGCTTCCCACAGGACTACCTGCCCTGGGTCCGCACCCTGCCCGCCCTGCGTGGTGTGGGCAGCGCCGCCGCCGGCAACACCGGCATGGACTACCTCTCCAAGGTGCCCTACCGCAGCATCGGCCGATGAGTCCTGGGAGCCATCAACCCCGGAGCGTTCCGTGAAGAAACACGTCTCACCAGGACCCTGCAGCATCTCTGCTGCAGGGTCCTTTCCGTCTCCACGGCAGGCGATGAACGGTCCACCCCCCGTGCCGGCCGTCAGTGGATCCTGACCCCCACGGAACCGCTTCATCAAAAGGGTGCAACGTCCTTCAGACTGATCCCAAACGAAATCTGCTGTTGTGAGCCAGAACACGTTGACGTCCCTGGCAATGATGACGCTGCGCCAGTTGCGGCAGATCGCCAGTGACCTCGGCGTGACGCTCTACAGCCGCAAGTCGAAGGAAGAGCTGGTGGAAGCCATCAGCTCCCGGCAGGGGGAAGGCGACGCTCCCAGCCTGCAGCGGATCGAGGCCGCGATGGCCCCGGCTCCCCGGCCCGCACCCGAAACCCGGGTCGTCTTCCTGCCCCGGGATCCCCAGTGGGCCTACGTCTTCTGGGACATCTCCGAGGACGACCGCAGCGACGCCCTCCATGCCGGTGCCTCCCAGCTCTGCCTGCGTGTCGCCGACGTGACCGGCCTGGCCGGTGGCTCCGCCCATCCCCACACCCTCCAGGAGGTGGTGGTCGACAGCCATGCCACCGAGTGGTACCTGCCGGTGCCCCTCTCCGACCGCGACTACCGGGTCGAGCTCGGCTACCGCAAGGGGAATGGTGGCGGCTGGATCTCCCTGGCCTTCTCCTCGGTGGCCCGGGTGCCGGCCCTCCATCCCTCCGAGCAGATCCTCGATCAGTTCGTTCCCTTCTCCCTCGACGCCTTCCCCGCCCCCGCCGCCAGCCTGCCCGCAACCCCGGCCGAACCGGTGGATTCCGGGCTGCACGAACGCCTCTACCAGAGCGCCACCAGCCAGTGGCGCCGCCTCGGCCGCGGCTCCGAAGCCTTCCACGAGACCGATTCGGCGGCCGACCTCCACGGCGGCCTCTCCGCCTCCGGCGCCGGCCCCTGGGCCTCCGGCCGCAGCGCCTCCGGCATCGGTGGGGTGGCCCCCCGCCAGCGCTCCTTCTGGCTGGTGGCCGATGCCGAGCTGATCGTCTACGGCGCCACCGATCCGGCCGCCCGCCTCAGCATCGGCGGGGAGGAGGTGCCCCTTTCGGCCGACGGCACCTTCCGGGTGCAGGTGCCCTTCCGCGATGGCCAGCAGCTTTATCCCATCGAGGCCGTGGCCGCCGACGGGGAGCAGAAGCGCAGCATCACGATGGAGTTCCGCCGCTCCACTCCCGAAGACAACAGCAACCCCGCCAGCCAGGCCGTCGCCGAGTGGTTCTGATGGCCACCGACACCTCCAGCCGCGGCCCGCTCAAGCTGGTGGTGGCACTCACCCCCGTGGCAGGCTCCATTCTCTTTCCCCTGGTGGTTCCGATCCTGATGGTGCGGGTGAGCATCGCCGCCGGGGTGATCGCGGCGGTGCTGATCGGCACCCTCTGGTTCGCGGCCATGCTGCGCACCTCCGAGATGCCCGGGCACCACTGAGCCGTCCCCTCCCGGGAATGCTGCTGGCAGGGCGAAGCGAACCGCCCCGTCTCCAGCCGTGCCCCTTCCCCCTTCCCGGTGCATCCTTCCCCTGGTGGCCCGAGGCCTCAGCGGCCTGGGGGCCAGCCTGTTGCTGGGGGCCTGCGGCCCCTCCCCTGCCGCCCTGACCGGCGGGCCACCTCCTGAGCTGCCCCTGCCCCCCGGCATCCGGGTGGCCTTCAACCACCGGGGCGCGGGTCGCTACCGCAGCCCGGTCAGCGGCCAGTGGCGCCAGGGCGATGACCTGGAAGCCCTGCTGCTGGAAAGCATCCGCGAGGCCCATCGGGAGATCCTGGTGGCGGTGCAGGAACTCTCCCTGCCGGCGGTGGCCCAGGCCTTGGTGGAACGGCATCGCCGGGGGGTGCGGGTGCGGGTGGTGCTGGAGAACAGCTACAGCACCCCCTGGAGCCAGCAGCACCCGGTGGATCTGACCCCCCACCAGCGCCTGCGTCAGCAGCAGCTGGCGGCCCTGGGCCAGGGGGATGCCGTGGCGATTCTGCAGCGGGCCGGAATCCCCCTGATCGACGACACCGCCGACGGCAGCCGGGGCAGCGGCCTGATGCACCACAAGTTCCTGGTGGTCGATGGCCGGGTGGTGGTGACCGGGTCAGCCAATTTCACACCTTCCGGCATCCACGGGGACGCGGGCGCCCCCAGCACCCGCGGCAACGTGAACCACCTGCTGCGCTTCGAGAGCCCAGCCCTGGCAGGGGTGTTCGCCGGGGAGTTCGCCCGGCTCTGGGGCGATGGACCAGGCGGTGCCCGCGACAGCCGCTTCGGCCTCGCCAAGGGAGGGGGCCCCTCCCGGGTGGTGGACGTGGCCGGAACCCCGGTGGAAGTGCTGTTCGCCCCCCATCGGCGCACCGACCCGAACCACGGCCTGGCCTGGCTGGAGACCCGCCTGGCCGGCGTGCGCCAACGAATCGATCTGGCGCTGTTCGTGTTCTCGGGTCAGAACCTGGCCGACCGGCTGCAGGAGCTCCATCGCCGGGGCGTGAGCATCCGCCTGCTGGCCGATCCGGGTTTTGCGACCCGTGCTTTCAGCGAGGTGCTGGATCTGCTGGCGGTGACCCTTCCCGATCAGGACTGCCGCGTCGAAGCGGGCAACCGGGCCTGGAGCCGGCCCCTCGAAGGGGTGGGCACGCCCCAGCTGGCAAGCGGCGACAAGCTGCATCACAAGTTCGCCATCCTCGATGGGCGGGCGGTGATCTCGGGCAGCTTCAACTGGAGCCCGTCCGCCGCCTTCCAGAACGACGAGACCCTGCTGCTGATCCGCTCTCCCCTGCTGGCCCGCCACTTCGAAGCGGAAATGGATCGCCTCTGGCGCGGCGCCGAGCTGGGCATCAGCGGCCGCCTGCGTCGCAAGCTGGACCGGCAACGGATGACCTGCGGCAGCGGCCGTCCCCGGGCCTCTGGGAACGCGCCGGTGATGGCGTCTACGATTCGGCTACACGTATCACACGATCCATGGACCCTGCGTCCAGCACTCCTTCCCGAGAGGCCACTCCACGGCTCGATGCCATCAACCTGATGTTGCGGGATCTGCACACCCGCCACGATGACATCCGTCACCGGGCCGCCTTCCGCGGCTGCACCAACGAGCTGCTGACCCTGCAGCAGGAGCTGGTGGATTATCTGCTCAGCAAGAAGCATTCCCTCCAGGGTGTCGAGGACGCCACCGCCAACGAGGGCCTCAACTACAACTCCTTCACCTGATCTCCCCCACCAGCCCGGCCTCCGCCAGGGTGGTGGTGGTGGGCGCCGGTCCAGCCGGCGCCAGCCTGGCCCTCCTGCTCGCCCGCCGCGGCCTGACCGTCGACCTGGTGGAGGCGTCCGGCCGCAGCGACCGGCTGTTCCGAGGTGAAGGCCTGATGCCGAGCGGCCTGGAGGCCCTCGACGCCATGGGCCTGCTGCCCCTGTCGCCGGGGGTGCTGGAACGGCCGCTCACGGCCTGGAGCTTCTTCCTCGACGGCAGGGCCCTCTTCGAGGCTGCGGAGCCCATGGGCAGCCGCCTGCCCTGCACCCTGATCGACCAGGGATCCCTGCTGCGGGAACTGGTGAACCAGGCCCGCCGGCAGCCGGGCTTCCGGATGCACCAGGGGCGGGCCGTGCGCGGTCTGCTGAGCCACGACGGCCGCATCACCGGGGTGCGCCTGGCGGACGGCACCGCCCTGGAAGCGGCGCTGGTGGTCGGCTGCGACGGCCGCGACTCCCTGCTGCGTCAGCAGGGGGAACTGGGACTGGAGGTCGCCCCCAGCCCCCTCGACGTGCTCTGGTTCCGGCTGGAGGCGCCCGCGGCCGAAGGGATCGTCAGCTGGCTGAACGGCCGCTTCGTGACGGTGGTGGGGGCGGCCGGCAGCTATGCCCTGTTCCCCTCCGCCCGAGGCGGCGTGCAGCTGGGCTGGGCGATCGAGCCGGGGGCGCCCCCGCCATCGCCCAGCGCCTGGGCGGAACTCTGGGCCGGCGACGCCCCGGAGGCCCTGGCCCGGCTGCTGACAGCACTTCCGGAGGCCGCCGTGCAGGGTCCCGTGCGGCTGCCGGTGCGGGTTGGTCTCTGTCCCCGCTGGCAGCGGCCCGGCCTGCTGCTGCTCGGTGATGCCGCCCACCCCATGAGTCCCCTGCGGGCCCAGGGCATCAACATGGCCCTGCGCGATGCCCTGGTGGCAGCCCGCCATCTGGTGCCTGTCCTCCGCCAGGGAGCACCCGGCGGCATCGACGCCGCCCTCGCCGCCATCGCTGCCGAACGGCTGCCGGAGATCCGCCGAATCCAGCGAGGGCAGGAGGAGGAGGCCCACCGGGCCGACCTGCTGCGGCGTCGCCACCGGCTGCGGGCCCTGCTGGCCCGCACCGCCCGATGGAGCGGCCCCCTGCTGGCCCGCCGCTGGCGCGCCGGCCAGCGTCAGCTGCGGGACGGCCTGGGGCCGATCGCTGGGGCGGACTGAGCGGCCGTCATGATTGGAACAGCTTTGCGCCCGCCATGGCCCGGACCGTCCCCACCACCCGCATGGACCCGCGCCACCCCCGTCCGGCCCAGAGCTTTCTGGTGTTGCTGGCGAGCCTGCCGTTGCTCGGGGCCTCCCCCGTGAGGGCGGAACCGGCCTTCCCCCCATCCGACGACTTCCGCTCCCTGCAGCTGATCACCCTGGACTGCAGCCGCGAGAACAGCCCCGAACCCTGCGCACAGGCCCGCAGCCTGGCGGACCCGCTGATGGACCATCCGCTCCTGCCGGCCAGCTGCAAGGACGTGCTCTGGACGATCCGTCAACAGGCCGTGGTGGCCACCAGCAACAGCTTCGAGCGGCGCGAGCGGATCGACCGGGCCGCCCGCAGACTCACCTCCGTCTGTCGCCAGCAGTTGCCTGCCGCGAAACCCTCGGACGGTGGGGCAGCCAGTCCATAGAACGCTCGGAACCTGATCAGTCCCAGTCAAAACTGAAGCGCTGGCCCGGCAGCAACCGTTCCATCTCCCGGCGGAGCGAAGCCATCATCTGGCGGCTCATCCGGGGATGGCTGCGAAGCTCCTTCACCAACTCGGCCACATCAGCACTGGTGAGACCGTGGCTGCTGATCCTGGCGCCGACGCGCTCCCGGAACTGCTCGAGCAGAAGGATCTGTTCCGGCGAGAGGGAATCGTCGTCCGAGGGATGCTGGACCTCCATGGGGTGTCTCTGTCAGGGCTGGACGGAATCGACCCCACCGCTGGAGGCTGATGAGCCGCCGGGGGTAGCGATCAGCTCCAGCAGGCGGGTGGAGGTGTCGCGCATGAAGGCCAGGCTCATGGGAGTCACCACCGCGGCGCTGTCGGCCAGCCGGCAGAGGGGACTGCGGTCGCCCAGGGCTTCACAGCTGCTGGAGAGCCCCAGCAGGGCATTGGTGAGCTTGCCCCGCAGGCAGCTCTCGGCCCCCGCTCCCGCCAGCACCGCCTTGGCGGCGGCCTGGGTGCGGTCGACCGCTTCGGCATGGGGAGGGGCCTTCGGGGCACCCATCACCGCCGCCCGCACACCGGCCGGCCCGATCAGAGACACACCCACCAGGGTGGCGGTGCTGACCATGGCAGCCACGCCGACCGAAGCGACCGTGGACGGAGCCCAGGCGGTGGAGAGAAACCTTGGAGCCATGACGACGTCTACACGGTGTAAGCAGGTTAGCCAGCCCTGGCGTGACGAGCCGGGAGGGAGCGGCCGGAAGAATCCACGGAGGTAGCTTGGTGCTCCCAAAACCCCCAGGACGCCGGCCATGGCGAAGACGACCGACGTGCGTCGGGTGGCTCTGGAGAGTCCCTTCGACGATCAGAAACCGGGCACCTCCGGCCTGCGCAAGAGCAGTCGTCAGTTCCAGACCCCTCACTACCTGGAGAGCTTCATCGAGGCCTCCCTGCGGGTGGTGCCCGGGATCGAGGGCGGCACTCTGGTGGTGGGTGGCGACGGCCGTTTCGGCAACCGTCCGGCCATCGATGTGATCGCCCGCATGGCGGCGGCCCACGGGGTCAGCCGGCTGATCACCACCACCGGCGGCATCCTCTCCACCCCTGCCGCCTCCCACCTGATCCGCAGCCGAGGCGCCGTGGCCGGGATCATCCTCTCCGCCAGCCACAACCCCGGCGGCCCTGAGGGGGATTTCGGCGTCAAGATCAACGGCGCCAACGGCGGGCCGGCACCGGAATCGGTCACCGATGCCATCCATGGCGCCACCCTCAGCCTCGATGGCTATCGGATCCTGGACGCCGAACCCCTCCAGCTCGAGACGCCCGGCAGCACCACCATCGGCGCCATGGTCGTGGAGGTGATCGACGGGGTCGACGACTACGTCGCTCTGATGCAGAAACTGTTCGACTTCGATCGCATCGCCGCCCTGCTCAGGGGGAACTTCCGGCTGGCCTTCGATGCCATGCACGCCGTCACCGGCCCCTACGCCACCCGTCTGTTCGAGGGGCTGCTGGGGGCTCCGGCCGGCACGGTGCGCAACGGCATCCCACTGGAGGACTTCGGCGGCGGCCACCCCGATCCCAACCTCACCTACGCCCACGAGCTGGCGGAGCTGCTGCTGCAGGGCAGCGCCTACGACTTCGGCGCCGCCTGCGACGGCGACGGGGACCGCAACATGATTCTCGGCCGCCACTGCTTCGTGAATCCCAGCGACAGCCTGGCCGTGCTCACCGCCAACGCCACCCTGGCCCCCGGGTACGCCGACGGCCTGGCGGGGGTGGCCCGTTCGATGCCCACCAGCGCCGCCGCCGATGTGGTGGCCGCCGACCTGGGCATCCCCTGCTTCGAGACCCCCACGGGCTGGAAATTCTTCGGCAACCTGCTGGATGCCGGCCGGATCACCCTCTGCGGCGAGGAGAGCTTCGGCACCGGCAGCAATCACATCCGCGAGAAGGACGGCCTCTGGGCGGTGCTGTTCTGGCTGCAGATCCTGGCGGTGCGCGGCTGTTCCGTGGCCGAGGTGATGGCCGGCCACTGGAGCCGCTTCGGCCGCCACTACTACTCCCGCCACGACTACGAAGCGGTGGCCAGCGACGCCGCCCATGGTCTCTACGACCGGGTGAAGGGGATGCTGGGCTCCCTGCCGGGCCAGGGCTTCGCTGGCCGCACGATCCGCGCCGCCGACGATTTCGGCTACACCGACCCGGTGGATGGCTCCATCAGCCGGGGCCAGGGGCTGCGGGTGCTGCTCGATGACGGCAGCCGGGTGGTGCTGCGCCTCTCGGGCACCGGCACCAAGGGGGCCACCCTGCGGGTGTATCTGGAGAGCTATGTGCCCCCAGGCGGCGATCTCGACCAGAACCCCCAGCTCGCCCTCGGCGATCTGATCGGTGCCATTGACGCCCTGGCGGAGATCCGTTCGCGCACCGGCATGGACCGGCCCACCGTGATCACCTGATCGCCCGCCGCCCGCCTCAGGCCGGCCCGTCCAGCACGAACCGGTAGCGCACGTCGCCGCGCCGCAGCCGCTCGATCGCCTTGTTCACCTCCGCCATCGGCAGGTGCTCCACCTGGGGGGCGATGCCATGTCGGGCACAGAACTCCACCATCTTCAGCAGGCTGGCCGGGGAGGAGGTGGGGCTGCCGGTGAACTGGCGCCGGCCGGAGATGAACGGGAAGGCCTGCAGGGGGATCGGGCCGGTCGGCACCCCCAGCTGGTGCAGCCGGCCCCGGGGGGCCAGGGCCCGCATCCTGCGCCAGATCGGCGAGCCTCTCCACCCGGTGGGCTCCGAAGCCGAGGGCCTCCTCGGTCTTGGCGACGGTGGTGGTGAGGGCGGTCACCTCGCAACCCCAGGCCCGGGCGAACTGCAGCGCCATGTGACCGAGGCCGCCGATGCCGATCACCGCCACCCGGGCGGTGGGCGAGACCGCCTCATCGATCAGGGGGGCGAAGACGGTGATGCCGCCGCAGAACAGGGGGCCGGCATCGGCGGCCGAGAGGCCATCGGGGATGGGAATGAGCCAGTCCTGGTGGGCGCTCACGTGGCTGGCGAAGCCACCGCTGCGGCCCACGATCGTGGATTCCAGGGACGGGCAGAGGTTCGCGTCACCCCCCAGGCACCAGGCGCAGTGGCGGCAGCTGCCGGCGATCCAGCCCAGACCCCGCAGCTGGCCCACCAGGGCGGGGTCCACGCCTTCTCCCACGGCCACCACCCGCCCCACGGCCTCGTGGCCCGGCACCAGAGGAAAGCTGGTGACCCCCCAGGCGTTGTCGATCATGGACACATCGCTGTGGCAGAGCCCGCAGTGCTGCACCTCGAGCGTGGCCTCGTCGGCGCCCGGCCCGCTCCGCTGGGCCTCGGACCGTTGCAGCGGTCCCCCCAGGGCCGTGGTCTGCCATACCGTGATCTGCATCGGAGACGATCCGGATCTTCCCAGGGTCTAGCCAGACCCGCCCCCGGCGCCCCGGACCCGCTTTCTTCCGCCCCATGCCCCGAGCCGCCAGCCCGCCGGCCCCGAAGCCGTCCGTCCCGGCGGTGGTGCTGAGCATCGGCGGCAGCGATTCCGGCGGCGGCGCCGGCATCCAGGCCGATCTCAAGACCTTCCTGGCCCTGGGGGTACACGGCTGCAGTGCCATCACCTGCATCACCGCCCAGAACACGTGCGGTGTCCACCGGGTGGATCCCCTGCCCGCCGCGGCCCTCACCGCCCAGGTGGAGGCGGTCTGCAGCGATCTGGCGGTGGTGGCGCTCAAAACCGGCATGCTCTTCGACGCCTCCCTGATCGAGGCCACCGCGGCGGCCATCGAGGCCGGTCCGGCATTCCGGGTGATCGACCCGGTCATGGTGTCGCGCGCCGGTTCCCCCCTGCTTGACCCCGTGGCGATCACGGCCATGGCCAGCCGCCTGCTCCCGCTGGCCGATCTGGTCACCCCCAACATCCACGAAGCGCAGCTGCTCACGGGCCAGGCCATCGCCAGCGCCGCCGACATGGAGCGGGCCGCCGAGCGGCTGACCTGCCTGGGGGCGGCGGCCGCCCTGGTGAAGGGAGGGGGCCTGGCGGGCCTGCGCGGCTGCGATGTGGCCTGGATCAACGGCCGGCCCCGCTGGTTTCGCGGGCCGGAAGTGGACACCCCCCACAGCCATGGCAGTGGCTGCACCCTCTCGGCGGCGATCACCGCCGCCATCGCCCAAGGCCATGATCTGGCGGAGGCCATCACCATCGCCAGGGCCTTCGTGGAGGGGGGCCTGCGCCATTCCCTCGCCATCGGGGCCGGGCAGGGCCCCCTCTGCCACTGGCACCCCTGGCTGCCGGATGCCGCAGAAGGGGAATGATGCCGGGTCACCCCGGCCGGTCCATCGCATCGCACAGGCGCTTCAGGGGAACAGCGGCCCGGGGCGGAGCCTGTTCCTGCGCCATCCCTACCGGCCCCGTGCTCGAACGGCAACGGCGGCTCTGAAGCCATCGCTGCAGCCCGGACAGGGGTAAGGAAACATGAAGGCAGGCGGGCCCTCTGGGGGCGACCCTCACAATGAAGGAGCGGTGATGTCGAGATCCCTCAGGTTTCCTGTCCATGAAGGCGCCATTGACCGAGCGTGAACAGGAGCGGCTGGCGGCCCTGCACGACTACCGGATCCTCGACACCCCTCCCGAGCGGGCCTACGACGATCTGACGGCCCTGGCGGCCTACGTCTGCGACGTCCCCATCGCTCTGGTCAGCCTGGTGGACAGCCACCGGCAGTGGTTCAAATCGAAGGTCGGTGTGGACGTCGCAGAAACGGACAGAGACATCTCCTTCTGTGCCCACGCCATCCTGGAGGAGGACATCCTGGTGATCCAGGACACCCTCGCCGATTCCCGCTTCGCCGCCAATCCACTGGTCACCTGCGCCCCCAACATCCGCTTCTATGCCGGCGTCCCGTTGCTGACGCCGGAAGCCCTGCCCCTGGGCACCCTCTGCGTCATCGATCATGAGCCGAGAGACCTGAGCGAAGGTCAGATCCGGGCGCTGGAAGGGCTGGCCCGCCAGGTGGTGACGGTGATGGAGCTGCGGCGGGTGTCCGCCCGGCTGGCCCAGGCCCTGGAGAAGATCGCCCTGATCGAGGGGCTGATCCCGATCTGTTCCTATTGCAAGTCGATCCGCAACGATGCCGGCTACTGGTCGAGCGTGGAGGCGTTCCTCAGGAAACACGCCGATGTGGAATTCACCCATGGGGTGTGCCAGTCCTGCATCGAGCAGCATTTCCCGGAAGTGGCCGAAGCGATGCTCCGCCAGGACGCAGGCTCCCAGGCCAGTCCTTAGTTGTCTGGCACAGCGGGTACTTCAGAGAGTCCCTGACTCCAGCGGAGGGAGAAGCAGGAATCTGGCGGATCGTCCTGCCCAGGCGGGGGTAGGGACTGATGACCAAGGGCGGTCTGCGAGGACGGCACTCAAGGGGCGGAAGGCGGTGGGATGGAAGGACCTGTCTGGTCCGTGACATTGGCGCAGAGGTCCAGGACGATCTTCTGGGCCACCGAGCGGGGCTCTGGAACCCCCCAGGGCTCCCAGACGCCGGTGACCAGCCAGGCCTGGCGCAGGCTGGTGCAATGCACCGCCACTGCGGCCGCCCGCGATCGAACCGGACCGACGTCCGCCTCGGAGGGTTGCACGAGGGTGACCCGAACCCCACCGGGATGGAGCTTCCAGCCGCCCCAGTCGACCATCGTGTTGCCGAAGAACTTCCATCGGACCGGTTCGCTCTTCTGGGACGCCGGGGGGGAGGGAGGAGGGCTGGGGGCTGGGGTGGCCGCCACAATCGCAGGAGGGCTGGCCGGTGCAGGACCGGTGGCGGCTTTGGCGGCCCCTGTCGGTGGCGGAGTCTGGACTGCGCCCTTGGCAGCCGGCGTTTCCCTGGCCGGAGGCTGGGCCTTGGCGGCAGGCTGGGCTGCAGGTTTGGCGGCAGGCTGAGCCGCAGGTTTGGCCTTGGCCGTCCCCGAGGGCAATCGCAGCCAGGTCCCGACCTTGAGCCGGTCCGGCTTCACCCCGGGATTGGCCTTCTGCAGGGCCGCCACGGAGGTGCCATGACGGGAGGCCAGTCCCCCAAGCGTGTCGCCCGGGGCCACCTGCACCACGGCCTTTCCTGGCGGAAGCTTCAGCTGCTGACCGATCTGCAGCTCTTCGGGTCTGGTGATCTTGTTGAGGCGCATCAGATCCTGCACACTCACACCTTCTCGGGCGGCGATGGCCTCGAGGGTGTCTCCCTTGACGACCCGCACACTGCGGGCAGGCGGCACGCCCTGACTGTACGCCGCAGGGCTGACGCAGATCCCGGTGAAGGATAGAAAAAGGAAGGCAATACCACCCACCGTCACAGCTGCGTTGTGTTTCACGATCCCTTCGACCCTCGGCATTCTCAATCTACCAGAGATCAGATCCTCTTCAGAGCAGTGAGGTGGACTGCTCATCGGTGGAGAAGCTGCTAAGCAGCACTGTGAGCAGTTCACATTTCACATGAAGGGCCGTTTTTTCCTCGGCGACTTTCTCCAATGACTCCTGGGATCAGGCTGGACGTCTGCGCGCATCGGTCGCCCGAGACTGATCACTTTGATTCATCGTGAAGATGAGCCGCAGGGTTCTTCATCACAACAATATCATTGAGAAGCAATCGGGGGCTGTGCTGACCATCCCCAGATGTGCAACCTCAGCAACCAAACGCCATGATAAGCTCTCTTGAAAATCAATAAGCTTCAGATGAATATTCTCATTGTCCTCACCTCCCATGGCCAACTCGGTGACACCGGAAAGAAAACCGGCTTCTGGCTTGAGGAGCTTGCTGCCCCTTATTACGTCCTGACAGAGGCTGGAGCCAAGATCACGCTGGCCTCACCGAAGGGTGGGCATCCTCCTCTGGATCCCAAAAGTGATGACTCCGACTTCCAGACGGAAGCAACGAAACGCTTCAAAGGCGATGCAGAAGCCCAGAGGGCTCTAGCAAATACGCAGATACTGTCAACCGTCTCAGCCAACGATTACGACGCAGTTTTTTATCCTGGTGGCCATGGGCCACTATGGGACCTTTGCGAAGATCCCGACTCCATCAGACTGATCGAAGCCATGTATGGAGCGGCAAAACCCGTGGCTGCCGTTTGCCATGCACCTGCTGTTCTACGCCATTCGAAAGCACCGGATGGATCTCCGATGCTGGCAGGGAAGTCTGTCACCGGCTTCAGTAACTCCGAAGAAGCTGCGGTTCAACTGGCCGAAGTGGTGCCTTTCCTCCTGGAGGATGAGTTGAAAGCAAAAGGGGCAATCTACTCCAAAGGAGACGACTGGAGTCCCTATGTCATCACCGATGGAAATTTGATCACCGGGCAGAACCCTGCATCCTCCGAGCTTGCGGCGAAGGCGTTGCTCCACAACCTCAACCTCTGATCGCTGTAACGCTGCCGATCCCCCTGTCCCGAAATGGATCTCTAGGTTGAAGGTTGATCCAGGGGGGAGACCCTTTCCTCCGGGGCTGGGCCCTGGTCTCCGAACCAGCGGCCTTCCAGCGCCTTCACCACCACATAGAAGGGCGGCACCACCCCGAGCGACAGCACCGTGGCCACCAGCAGGCCTCCGAAGATCACAGTGCCCAGCGATTGCTGACTGTTGGCCCCGGCGGTGGTGGCCACCACCAGCGGCAGGAAGCCGGCCAGGGCGGCGATGGCCGTCATCAGGATCGGCCGCAGCCGCGATTCCGCCGAGGCGATGGCGGCCTCGGCGGCGGTCATGCCCTCCTCCATGTGCTGTTCGGCCACCTCCACGATCAGGATGCCGTTCTTGGCCGCCAGTCCGATCAGGGTCACCAGTCCCACCTGGGCGTAGATGTTGAGATCGATGGAGCGCAGGGCCAGGAACACCAGGGCGCCGAGCATGGCCAGGGGCACCGTCATCAGGATGATCACCGGGGTCACGTAGCTCTCGTACTGGGCCGAGAGCACCAGATAGACCACGAGAATCCCCAGGCCGAACACCAGCACGCTGGCGTTGCCGGCGGAGAGCTGGAGGGCGGCGAGGCCGGTGAAGGCATAGCCGATGTTGTTGAAATCCTGGGCCTTGAAGATCTGCTGGATCTTGGTCAGCGCCTGGCCGGAACTCTTGCCGATGGCCTCGGCCCCCTGGATCAGGATGGTGCGGAAGAGGTTGTAATGGCTGATCACCGGTGGCGCACTGGTCAGGTCCGCGGTGGCAAATTCCGACACCTGCACCAGCTTGTTGTCGTTGCTGCGCACGTAGTAACTGAGCACATCCTCCAGGGAGCGACGATTCTCGGCCGCCGCCTGCACGTAGATGTTCCGCACCTGGCCGCTCTCGTAGGTGAGGCCGGAATAGTTGCTGCCGGCCAGCACCGCGATGGTCTGCATCGCCTGCTGGAAATTGACGTTCAGGGCCCCCATGATCGAGCGGTCGATCTTCAGCCCGAAGGCCGGTGCACTGGGGATGAACTGGGTGTAGAGGGTGGAGAAATCGCCGCTGGTGGTCCCGGCCAGAATCTGTTGCTTGGCAAGATCATCGAGCTGGCTGAAGCTGAAGGCGCCGTTGCTGAGATCGTTGAACTGGAAATAGAAGCCCCCCTGGGCCGAGAAGCCCGGGATCGCCGGGGGCTGGGCCGCCACCGCCAGGCCGGAGCTGATCCTGCCGAGCCTGGCGTTGAGCCGCTTCACGACGGCCGGTGCCTTCTGGTCGGCACCGCTGCGCTCCTCCAGCGGCCTGAGGCCGAAGAAGAACACCCCCTGGTCCGGGCTGGCTCCATTGAAGCCGTAACCGCTCACCACCGAACCGGCGATGATCTCCTTCTCTTCGCTCAGCACCTTGGCCACCTCCCTGGCGGTGGCCTGGGTCTGGCTGAGGGAGGCGCCGTTCTGCAGCTGGATGATGCCGAGGCCATAACCCTGGTCCTCCTCCGGGATGAAGGCGGACGGCAGGGCGGAGAAGGCGAAAAGGGTGAGGGCGATGCCGCCGCCCAGCCCGACCAGGATCCAGCGGCGCCTGTCGATCAGGAACGCCACCAGGGAGGCGTAGGAGCGCTCGAGGCGGGCGAAGAACCCGTTGAAGCGTTCGAAGATCCAGGACAGGTTGGCCCCGGCGAGGACACCGGCCACGACCCCCAGCCCATAGGTGATGCCACCGAAGGAGGCACTGCTGAAACGCCCGAAGGCCAGGCCCACCACCACCCCGCCGAGGATGCCCGCCAGACGGCCCGGGGGGGGTGATTTCCGGCTCCTCAGCAGCAGGGCCGAGAGCATGGGGGAGAAGGTGAGCGCATTGAAGGCGGAGATGGCGATCGAGAAGGCGATGGTGAGGGCGAACTGGCGGTAGATGATGCCGATGCCGCCGGGATAGAAGGCCACCGGCACGAACACCGCCATCAGCACCAGGGCGGTGGCCACCAGAGCACCGAACAGCTCCCCCATGCAGGCCATGGCGGCCTGGCGGGGGCGCAGTCCCTTCTCCAGGTTTTTCTCCACCGCCTCGATCACCACGATGGCGTCATCCACCACCAGGCCCGTGGCCAGCACCAGGCCCAGCAGGGTCAGCTGGTTGATCGAGAAGCCGAAGATCTTGACGAAGGCGAAGGTGCCGACCAGGGAGATCGGAATGGCCAGGCTGGGCACCACCGTGGCGCGCCAGTCCTGCAGGAAAATGAAGAGGATGATCAGGACCAGCACGATGGCCAGGCCAAGGGCATCCACCACCCCCTCCACCGCCGACTGGATGAACTGGCCGATGTTGTAGATCTCGAACACCTTCACCCCCGGGGGCACCGTCCGGGTGAACTGGTCCATCACCTGCACCACCTGGTTCGAGACATCAAGGGCATTGCTCTCGGGGGTCTGGAACACCGCGACGGTGATCGAGGGGTTGCCATCGATGCTCACCGCCTGCTGGGCATAGGTGTTGGCGCCGTAGGTGGCCTGGCCCACATCCTTGAGGCGAAGCAGGTTGCCGGAGGACGAGCGGCCGACGATCAGGTTGTTGAGATCCTCGACGGAGACCAGATTGCCGTTGTTCTCCACCAGGATCGGGTAGGCGAACTTCTGATCCCCCCCAGCTGGGGGGCCTCCCACCAGGCCTCCGATGGCCACACTGTTCTGACTGGAGACCGCATTGACGACCTCATCAGCGGTGAGATTGTTGGCGGTGAGCTTGTCGGAATCGACGAACAGCCAGAAGGCAGGGTTGCTGCCTCCGAGAAGATTGACGGTAGCAACACCCGGAACCCTCTCAAGCTGATAATACAGATTCTGGTAGATCAGGCCGTTGAGATAAGCAGAATCAAATTGACCCTCCGTGGAGGTCACCTGATAGGCCAGCAGAATCGACGGGGTGCTCTGCATCACCGACACCCCGGTGGCCTGCACCTGCTGGGGCAACTGGGGCATCGCCAGCGACACCCGGTTCTGCACGTTGACCTGGTCGATATTGATATCCGTGCCTTCCTGGAAATAGACCTGAATCGTGCTCGTCCCCGACATGTTGCTGGTGGACGAGATGTAATTGGCTCCCGGCACCCCGTTGATCTGCTGCTCGATGGGGTTGGTCACCGCCTGTTCGGTGACGAGCGAATTGGCGCCGCCGTAGTTGGCGGTGACCTGGATCAGTGGAGGGGCGATGTTGGGAAGATTCTCGATCGACAGCGTGGGGATGGCGATCAGGCCCACGAGCACGATCAGAATGCTGCAGACGGTGGTGAGAACCGGCCGCTTGATGAAATTATCGGAAAAGGACATCGGCCCGCTCAGCTCTCCGAGGCAGCCGGAACCACCTTCACCGGCATACCGGAGCGCAGCAGCGCTGTGTTGCTGACCACGATCTGATCGCCCTTGGCGAGGCCGGAAAGCACCGGATAGGCGTTGTTCTGGAGACTGCCCAGCTTCACGGCCGTCTGCACCACCACGGGTGTGGTGCCCGGAAGGTTCTCCAGCTTCTTCTTCTCCTCGGCGGGCAGCTGCTCCGAGGCCCTGATCTTCGGCAGGATCGTGTACAGCGGAAGCACGCGGTAGACGAACGGTTGCTGGGCCTGCATCATCACCGCCTGCACGGGCACTGCCAGCTGGTCGCTGACGCCGGTGATGATGCGATTACGCACGAACTGGCCCGTTTTCAGCACTCCGGTGAGGTTGGGGAACACCGCCTTCACCAGCACGGTGTTGGGGGTTCCCGGCGTGGTGGAGCCGGTAGCGAAGTAGGGGGAGACGAACACCACCCGGCCCATGCCCTTCACCGGCGGATTGCCCTGGCTCTCCAGCTGCACCGGCAGACCCACCTTCACCTGAGTGGCCTGGGTGGCCGGCACATCCATCAGGGTCCAGAGGGTGCTGTTGTTGACGATTCCCGTGATCGCCTGGCCCTGGCGCACGTAATCGCCCAGCTTGACCGAATCGAGATTGCCCAGTTCGCCGTCGATCGGTGCGGTGACGAACTTGTAGCCCAGGGTGGCGGCACTGGAACGGGCCCGGTCGCGGCTCTGAATGGCCTGGGTCACGTAGTAATCCCGATCCTTGGTGGAGACGGCCCCCTGTTCGTTGAGGAAGATGTAGCGCTCGGCGTTGACGCGGTCCTTGACGGCCTCCGCCCGGTTGGCATCGAGCGTGGCCGCTTCCTGCACGTTGTCGAGCACGAGGATGGGCTGGCCCGCCTTCACCCGCTGCCCCTCGGCGGCCAGGATGCGCACCACGCGGCCATCCGACTGGGGCCGCATCACCACATTGGAGGTGGATTCGATCGTGCTGATCGTCTCGATGCCGGGGGCGAAGCGAAATTCACCGACCGTGAGGGTCTGAACCGTCAGGGGCTCCCGCGCCTGGGGCTTGCTGCCGCTGCAGGCGCCAAGCAGGAGCACCGGAACCAGGGGGAGGGGAAAGGCCTGCCAGCGCACCGGTCACGGTCATCTCCCCCGCAAGCTATCGGAGAAACCCCGATCTCCCCAGGGGCCGAGGCGGGCAGGCGGCAGCTCAGGACCGGGGTCCCCCCCTGCCGCGCCGCTGGCGATAGGCAGGATCGGGGTTGGTGGCCTGCAGCTGGCGTACGGTTTCGATCGCCATGCCCGCCAGGCTGCCGAAGGCGGCCAGCAGGATGCGGAACCAGAAGAAGGCGTAGGAACTCACCGACACCGGGGTGTTATTGATGAGAACCTGAAGGAAGAGACTCACGGCCAGGCCCAGGGACGCTCCCGCAACGCCTGTCACCACGATGCGATGTCCCTTGAGCGGATCCGGTGGTGTCGCCATCAGGGAGCCAGCGGAGGTGCCACCGGGGGCTCAGCCTTGTCCTGGCCGCCCAGCGCCTTGAGGACCACGTAGAACACCGGCACCACAAACAGCGAGAGCACGGTGGCCACCATCAGGCCACCGAACACCACCGTGCCCAGCGATGCCTGGCTGCGGGCGCCTGCCCCGCTGGCCAGCACCAGGGGCAGGAAGCCGAAGAGCGAGGAGATGGCGGTCATCAGGATCGGGCGCAGGCGGGATTCGGCCGCCTCCCGGGCCGCCTGCTGGGCCGAGGCTCCCTCCGCCATGCGCTGATTGGCCAGATCGACGATCAGGATGCCGTTCTTCGCCGCCAGGCCGATCAGCATCACCAGACCCACCTGGGCATAGATGTTGAGAACCTCCCCCCTCGCCGCGAGGAAGACCAGGGCTCCGAGCATCGCGGTGGGCACGGTCATCAGGATGATCAGCGGATCGGAATAGCTCTCGTACTGCGCCGCCAGCACCATATAGACGACCATGATCCCCAGGCCGAAGATCACCACCGCCAGAGCACCGGCCTTCACTTCCTCGCGGGCGAGGCCGGTCCAGTCGTAGCCGAGGCCATTGAGGTTGAGTTGCTGGAAGGCCTCCTGGATACCTTTGATGGCCTGGCCGGAACTCCGTCCTGGGGCCGCCGAACCATCCACCTTGATCGATCGATAGAGGTTGAAGTGGGGGATCACCGAGGGGCCGGTGGCGGGGGTGATTTTGAACACCTCTGCAAGGGGGATCGGCTGGCCGGATCGGTTATTGACGAACAGCGATCCCAATTGCTGGGGCGTGGCGCGGAAGGGGGCGTCCGCCTGGACATACACACGCCGGACCTTGCCCTCCTGGAAGGTGTCGTTGATGTAGGCGCCCCCGTAGTAGAAGCTGAAGGCCTGCATGGCCTGGCCATAGTCCACATCCAGTGCCGACAGCCGGTCCCGGTTGACGTCGATCTTCAGCTGGGGGGACTCCGGCGTGAACTGGGTGTAGACCCGGGCGAAAAGGTCGCTGGCGCTGGCCTTGGCGATCAGCGCATTGGCAGCATCGAAGAACTGGGGCAGGGTGTAGGCGCCTCCGCTCTGATCGAGCAACTGGAACTCGAACCCCCCTGATGTGCCATACCCGGGAATCGCAGGAGGCTCCACCACAAACACGCGAGCGCCCTGGATGGTGGCGAACTTGCGGTTCAGCCGTTCGACGATCGCCCCCATGAAGGCGTCGGGGTCGGTGCGTTCGTCCCAGTGGCGGGCACCAAAGAAGAACAGTCCCTTGTTGGGTGCATCCCCTTCCAGGCTGGCTCCGCTGAAGATGGAGGCGGTGCTGATGGCCTTCTCGCTGCGGAGAATCTCCGCCACCTGCTGGTTGATCTTCCTGGTGTTCTGCTCAGAAGTGCCGTCCGGAGCCTGCAGGAAACCGATCGCATAGCCCTGATCCTCCACGGGCACGAAGCCCGAGGGAATCGTGGCGAAGGCCACCCCCGTGAGCGCGATGCCACCGATCAGTGCGGACATGATCAGAATTCGATGGCTGAGCACCCAGCCAAGCGCCTTTCGATAGCCCTTCTCGCCGACGGCATAGATTCCGTTGAAGCGGCTGAAGATCGGACCCAGGAAAGCTCCCACCAGCAGCCCGATCGCGGTGAAGATCAGCACGCTCCAGGGCTTCTCCGCTCCGCCGATGGCCAGGGCGATCACGCCTGACGCAAGGGTGACCGGCAGGCGCAGGGGCAGGCGGGTGATCAGGCCCAGCAGATAGCCCAGCAGCAACCCGGCCACCACCGTACCCAGCACGACCAGGGCACCGCCGCCACTGACGAGCGTCCCGTAGACGTAGCCGATGGCAGTGCCTGCAATGGCATAGGTCCGTCGGCTCGGAGGTTCGCCTTCGCGCGCCAGCAACAGGGCTGAGAGCATCGGCGAAAAGGTGAGGGCGTTGAAGGTGGAGATCGCCACCGAAAAAATGATCGTGGCCGCGAACTGCTTGTAGATCGTGCCTGTAGCGCCAGGGAAGAAAAGCACCGGCAGAAACACAGCGAACAGAACCAGGGAGGTGGCGATCACCGCCCCGAACAGCTCATTCATCGTGCTCTTGGCAGCCTCAATCGCCGACATCCCCTGCGCCTTCTTGGTGGAGGTGTCCTCAATGACTGTGATGGCGTCATCCACCACCAGGCCGGTGGCAAGCACCAGGCCGAACAGGGTGAGCTGATTGAGCGAGAACCCGGCAACCTTCACGAAAAGGAAGGTGCCGACCAGGGCCACCGGAATCGCGATGCCAGGCACCAGCGTTGCTTTCCAGTTCTGCAGGAAAAGGAACAGGATCAAGACAACAAGAACCACCGCATCTCGCAACGAGTTGGTGACTCCTTTGATCGATGCATTGATGAAATCAGTGTTGTCGTAAATTTTCTCGTACTTCATGCCGGGCGGCATCGTCTGACTGAAGGTATCGAGCACATCCTGGACACCCCTCGACACCTCAAGAGCATTGCTGCCACTGAGCTGGTAGATCGCCATACCTACCGACGGCACTCCCTGGAGATCGGTGGCGCTTGCGAAGTAGGATTCGCCACCCAACGTGACCCGACCCACATCCTTGAGCCGCAAGGGGCCTCCTTCGCCGGAACTGCGCAGGATCATCTCGCCGAACTCTTCGGCGCTGCGTAAACGACCCTGAAGCTGCACGGTGAAGGTGAATTGCTGGCCATCGATCGCCGGTTCACTGCCGACCTGTCCGGCGGGAACCAGTCGATTCTGGCTGCGCAGGGCGGCCACCACATCGGCAGAGGTGAGCCGATTGGCCGCAAGACGATCAGGATCAAGCCATAACCGGAAGGCCAGCTTGCGATTACCGAAGTACACCAGGTTGCCCACCCCCGGCACCCTCTTGATCTGGTCCGTGAGGTTCTGATCCAGCAGACCGCTGATGAATTCTGTGCTGTAGGCGTTGGCCGCATCTTCGCTGCCAAAGTTATAAACAAGGAGGATAGAGTTAGAGGCCTTGTTCACCACCACCCCCGACTGCCGCACCTCCTCGGGCAACTGGGGCTCGGCCAGGGCCACCTTGTTCTGCACATTCACCTGGTTGATATCCCCATTGGTGCCGCTGGCGAACGAAACCGTGATCGAGCTGCTGCCATCGGCCGCACTGGTGGAGGTGATGAACTCCATGTTCTCCACCCCGTTGATCTGCTGCTCCAGCACGGTGGTGACGCCCTGCTCCACCGACACGGCATCGGCGCCGTTGTACGTGGCATTCACGTTCACCGTCGGCGGGGCGATGTCCGGCAGGTTTTCGATCGGCAGCAAGGGGATGGAGATCAGCCCGCCGATCACGATCAGCAGGCTGCAGATCGTGGTAAGAACCGGTCGGGTGATGAAATTGTCGGAAGCAGACATCGGCGGCTCCCTACTTCACCGTCACGGGCGTGCCGTGACGCAGGGTGAGCAGGTTGGTGGTGATCACCCGATCGCCGATGCCCACCCCCTTGAGCACCGGATAGCGGTTGTCCTGCAGCGGCCCCAGCTGCACCGGCACCTGGAGAGCAAAGCTGGTGCCCGGCGGCAGCTTGCGTAAACCATCGAGGTTCGCCTTGCCCGGGTTCTTCTCCAGATCCTGCAGGCTGCCCACCGCAAACACGAAGCTCTGTCCGGACGACTGGGTGACCGCGGCGAAGGGCACCGAGGGCACTTCCCCGGCCGCCAGCACCACCCGGGTACGCAGCCGCAGGCCCGTGCGCAGGGCGCCGGAAGGGTTGGGGAACTCCGCCTTCAGAAGGAGGGCCTGGGTGGCGGCGTTGACGGCCGGATCCACAGAGCTCACCACACCCTGGCCCACCAGCCGGTTGCCCAGGGGTTCCTGCAGCAGCACGGGCAGGCCGGGCCGCACCCGATCGGTGAAGGCGCCGGGCACGTCGATGCGGGCCATGAGGCGATCGTTGCGCACCACCTTGGTGAAGGGCGCGCCCGCGGCGATCACATCGCCCTGCTTCACCTTCAGGTCGCCGATCTCGCCACTGATCGGGGCGCGAAGGTTACTGAAGGCCAGGTCGGCCTGGCGGGCCACCACGGCTTCGCGGGACGTGATGTACGCGGCCTGCAGCTCGTCGCGCTGCAGGGCGCTGGCTGCCCCCTTGCGCACGAGAAATTCGAAACGCTCGTAGTTGAGCTTGTCCTTGTCCCGCTTGGCGATCAGGCTGGCCAGAT
This sequence comes from uncultured cyanobacterium, assembly GCA_963772735.1. Classification (GTDB taxonomy): domain Bacteria; phylum Cyanobacteriota; class Cyanobacteriia; order PCC-6307; family Cyanobiaceae; genus Cyanobium. The sequence continues at coordinate 172,092 of CAVYYO010000009.1, forward strand.
CGGCCCGGATCTGGGCCTGATCCAGCACGACCAGCAGCTGGCCCTGACGCACCTGATCCCCCTGGCGCACCAGCAGGCGCTCGATCCGGCCGCCGGTCTGGGCCGCCAGCTCCACCTCCTCGATGGCCTCCAGGGTGCTGATGGTGTCGACGTTGTTGCTGAAGCGGCCCAGAACCACCGGCTGGGCGGACACCTCCACCTTGCGCACAGGCTCGGGCGGTGGACTGCCGCCGCAACCGCTGAGGCCCAGCAGCGCGGCCGCCAGAACGCCCAGCCCACCCGTTGGCCAAGAGCGGGTGGAAGGGATCACAGGAACAGTTCTCGAAGGACGGATTCTGCAGGATGGGGGCAAGGATCAGCAGCTGCGGGGTCGGGTCGCAGCAGGATTGTCCCCCATGGGGCCAGCATTACAGCTCTCCCGGCGGATCAAAGTGGCGTGAGCGATCTTTTCGAGTTCGAAGCCGTACGCCAGCGCCAGGCGATCGCCCCCCTGGCCGACCGGATGCGGCCCGGCAGCCTCGAGGAGTTCGTCGGCCAGGAGGCGATCCTCGGACCCGGCCGGCTGCTGCGCCGCGCCATCGCCGCCGACAGGGTGGGGAACCTGATCCTGCACGGCCCCCCGGGCACCGGCAAGACCACCCTGGCGCGGATCATCGCCAACACCACCCGGGCCCACTTCAGCAGCCTGAACGCGGTGCTGGCGGGGGTGAAGGACCTGAGGGCGGAAGTGGAGGCCGCCCATGAGCGCCTGGGGAGACATGGCCTGCGCACGATCCTGTTCATCGACGAGGTGCACCGCTTCAACAGCGCCCAGCAGGACGCCCTGCTGCCCTGGGTGGAGAACGGCACCGTGACCCTGATCGGCGCCACCACCGAAAACCCTTACTTCGAGGTGAACAAGGCCCTGGTGAGCCGCTCGCGCCTGTTCCGCCTGCAGCCCCTGGAGCCCAACGATCTGCGGGCCCTGCTGGAGAGGGCTCTGGCAGATCGGGAGCATGGCTTCGGCCACCGCCCTGTGGAGTTGTCCGAGCAGGCGAGCACCCATCTGCTCGACGTGGCCGGGGGAGATGCCCGCAGCCTGCTCAATGCCCTGGAACTGGCGGTGGAGACCACCGAGCCCGGCCCCGACGGGGTGATCCGCATCGATCTGGCCATCGCCGAGGAGTCGATCCAGCAGCGGGCGGTGCTCTACGACAAGCAGGGCGATGCCCACTTCGACACGATCAGCGCCTTCATCAAGTCGATCCGCGGCTCCGACCCCGATGCGGCCCTGTTCTGGCTGGCACGGATGGTGGAGGCGGGCGAGAACCCCCGCTTCATCCTGCGCCGCATGCTGATCTCGGCCGGAGAGGACATCGGTCTGGCGGATCCCCAGGCGATGGTGGTGGTGGAGGCCTGCGCCGCAGCCTTCGATCGGGTGGGCCTGCCGGAGGGGCTCTATCCCCTGGCCCATGCCGCCCTCTACCTGGCCGGCACCGAGAAGAGCAACAGCAGCCTGGGCTTCTTCGATGCGGTCAAGGCGGTGCGGGAGAGTCGCCGTCAGCAGGTGCCGGCCCACCTGCGGGATGCCAACCGGGACGGCCAGGCCTTTGGTGATGGCGTGGGCTACCGCTACCCCCACGCCTACGCCGACCACTGGGTGGCCCAGCAATACCTGCCCACGGCCCTGCAGGGGGAGGTGTTCTGGCAGCCCGGGGCCGCCGGCTGGGAAGGCGCCCTGCGGCAGCGGCTGCAGCAGCGGCGGGCGGCCCAGCTGGCCGCCGCCGCCGAAACGGCGGCCGACGGCCGGGGCGACCTGCTCAGCAGCAGCCCGGATGATCCCCTTCTGAACCGCTGGCTGCAGCGCCAGGCGGGGGCGGAGGGCGAGCGGCTCGACCGGCTGCGGCAGCGGTTCTGGGAAGGCGCCGCCATCGGCCGCCTCGACCGGGTGCTGGTGGTCGAAGCCCACTCCCTGCTCTGGGCCCTCGATCCGCTCGAGGCCGCCAGCGAGGGGGAGGTGGTGCTGACCACTCCAACGGAGACGGTGCTGGACCGGTTGCAGGCCCAGCTGCAGCTGCTGGATCAGTTGCGGCGGCCCCGGCTGCTGGCCGTGGCGCCGGCTGCCCCGGAGCGGCTGCTGGCCCTGCTGAGCGAGCCTGCAGGCGGCAACGGGCGCTTCGAATGGATCGTGGCCCGTCAGCCCTGGCGCCGCTGCACGGCAGCCCAACGGCTGGCCTGGCTGGAGGCGATCACGACCCTGGCCGCCCCTGGCGCCATGGCCCGCCTGCTGTTCACCCACCCCCTGCTGGGGCCGGCAGGGAGCCTGGACCAGCTCCTGGGACCCAGCACCGGCGGCGGCGACCGTGGTGCTCTGACGACAGCGGCCGCCAGCGAGCAGGACTGGCTCGTGGGAGAAGGGGACCAGGCCGACCAGGTCCAGGCGGGTCTGAAAGCCCTGGGCTGGAGCGTGCAGCAGAACTTCTGGGAGGAGGCTCTGGACCTTCCCCTCAGCGAGGCCCTGCTGGAGCGCTGGTTCGGCAAGGGCGCCAGCTACCGGAAACATCTGGCCGCGTCGCTTTCCGGGACCGACCTCAAGCGACTCGAAGCCCTGTTCCGGGACCGGCGCGGGACGTCCCTGCCCCAGCCGCTGCGCCACTGCCTGCTGCGGGCCCGGCGACCCTGCCCGGCAGACGGCCCCCTGGAATCCCCATGAAAAAGCCCCGGCGCTGCCGGGGCTTCGGGGCCTGATGGGGAGGCACGCCTCCCCGGATGCTCACCAGAGGCCGCGAACCGGTTCCTCCATCATGGGAGCCGGAGCCATGGGCTCCTCCTTCACCATGGCCACGGGATCGGCCATCTGGTTGGCCTGGATGCAGGCAGGCAGGAAGACATACCAGGAGAGCAGCGAAGTGCACTGGGCAGTACCGGGCTCGCAACGGCCTTCGGCGCAGATGTTCTGCGCTCCGGTGTAGGTGTTGCAGAAATCAGCAAGACGGAAATCCGTGGGCAGGGCATTCATGATCCCGGCCGAGGAGATCGATCCATCGACGGAATCGGCGATGATCGCCGAACGCAGAGCCTGAACCGCATAGGTGTTCATGCTCCAGTAGGGGAAGTAGCTGTTGGTGGCGTTCTTGAGGAACTTCACGCCCGCGTCGGAATACAGGAAGCGGGACACGCCCACCAGGCTGACGGTGTAAGTCTTGTTCATGCCGTCCTTGACCTCCTGGGAAGTCCAGCCCGAGCGGTTCAGACCGCCCTCCAGGCCGCGGTCGGTGATGTCACCGGAGTCGAGGAAGGTGTCGAAGGCGCTCTGGGGTGTGGACCAGACGGCGGCGCCCGTGTTCCAGCGGACGGGCAGGTCATTGTCCACGGCCGCGGAAGCAGGCAGCACGGTGGCCGAAACCGCTGTTCCCAGGAAGAGACCGGCGAGAATGTGCTTGAACACGGCAGGCATTGTTGACATCAAGCCCAACATAGCCTTCAAGGGGTTGTCTGGCCTACATCATTCTTCTGGTTTCTTCGACTTCCCACACAAAAGAAAGAAGCGTCCCCACCGGCCAGTGCATGGATTGGCACCTGCCGGGCCCGTGACGGGTGGGTGCGTCGGTGCTCAGGCTTCAGCCCTAGGCTGAATGGCGAATGTCATCACGGTCCTGACCATGGCGCTTCAGGTGGGAGATCCCGCACCCGGATTCACCCTTCCCGACCAGAAGGGTGAGCCCGTCAACCTGGCCGATCTGAAGGGACGGCGGGTGGTGATCTACTTCTACCCGAAGGACGACACCCCGGGCTGCACGAAGGAGGCCTGCAATTTCCGAGATCGCTGGGAAGCCTTCGAAGCCCAAGGCATCAAGGTGCTGGGGATCAGCAAGGACGGGGCCACCAGCCACGGAAAGTTCGTGGCCAAGTACGACCTGCCCTTCACCCTGCTCACGGACGCCGAACCCTGTCCGGTGGCCGAAGCGTACGGCAGCTACGGCCTGAAGAAATTCATGGGGAAGGAATACATGGGGATGATGCGTCACACCTTCGTCGTCGACCCCGAGGGAAACCTCGAGCGCATCTACCTCAAAGTGAAGGCCGAGGCCATGGCGGATCAGATCCTCGAAGACCTGGGTCTGGCCTGAACCCGGTCCGCCCAAGGCCGCGGTCTCAGGGCCACAAGGGCCTGCAGGCAGAGGTCGGGGCGGTGCAGAAGAACCTCTCCGTCCAGTTCCCCGGAGCGGCGCAGGAGCGGCAGCAGGGTGGGCCCATCCCCCCCGGTGAGGACGATCCGGCAGTCCGGCTCCAGGCGCCTGACCTGCCGCGCCGCCTCCAGCACCGCCGCCGTCAGCCCCTCAACCACCCCGCTGACCATGGCAGCGGCGGTGGCCAGGGGCCACATCTCCCCCGGACCTGCGGCTGAAAGATCCTCGCTCAGTGAGGGCAACGCTTCGGTGCCGGCCCCCATGGCCGCCAGCTGCAATCCGGCCCCCGCCATGAGCCGGCCGCCGGCGAAGCGGCCCCGGCCATCCACCCGGGTGAGGCTGAGCACCGTGCCGGCATCGGCCACGAGCACCGGTCCTGCGGCCTCGCTCGCCGCCCGCCACCCGGCCAGGGCCCGGTCGATACCCAGCCAGGCGGGCGCCCCGGCCAGGGGCACATCCACCAGTTGCAGCCGTGTCTCCGGAGTCAGAGCGGCACGGGGCGGCACCGGACCCACCGCGGCCCAGGCCAGGGGTGGCGCCACCGGCCCCGCCGGCGGCGGCCGATGCAGGAAGCGGAGGCTGGGATCAGCGAGAGCACTGACGGCATCGGCACCCGGGTGGGGGTTGGCGTCGGCCTCGGCCCAGTGCCAGCGGCTGTTGCCGATCAGCAGCCAGCGCAGCTGGCGCTCCGCCACTTCAGATCCCCTCGCCCATCAGCCCCGGCAGATGGATGCCGCACTCCTGCTGCAGGCCGCCGAAGCGGGTGGCCCTGCCGTTGGTGGTGCCGTCATCGGGAGCGCTGGTGTGCCAGTCGCCCACAGTGGAATAGCCCTGCTCGAAGAGCGGGTGCTGGGGCAGTTCGTGCTCCTGCATGTAGTAATAGACGTCGCGCCGGGTCCAGGTGAGCAGCGGTCGCAGGGACCAGCGCTCCCGAACGGGATCGAGACAGTGCATGCCTCCCCGGTGATCCGTCTGGCCTGAGCGCACGCCGCTGGCCCAGCAGTGCACCTGCAGCTCCTCCAGGCCCCGGTCGAGCGGCTCCACCTTGCGCAGCCGGTTGTAGGTGCGCATGTCCTCGGGGGCGCCGGTTTCCCACAGCCGTCCGAGCAGGGCCTCCATGCGGGCCGGGCTCATGTCGGCCTGCAGCACGTGCAGATCGAGGCGGAGGCGGGTGCAGAGCTCTTCGGCGTAGCGGTACGTCTCGGGGGGCAGGTAACCGGTGTCGACCCAGAGCACGGGAATCGGGGAGCCCGCGCCGGCGAGTTCGCTCACCATGTGAAGCATCACCGCCGACTGGATGCCGAAGCTGGTGGTGACGGCGAAATGGCCGTTGAACGTCTCGTGGGCCCAGCGCAACCTGGCCTGAGCATCGAGAGGCTCCAGGCTGGCACGGGCTGCGGCCAGGTCGATGGGTCGTCCATGCCGGTCGCTCGGCAGACGGCGGGAATCCGATTCCAGGCTTGCCGCGCTGCCCTCGGGGCTGGAGGGAGCCGTGAGGGGAAAGGACACCATCTCTCCATCATCGCCCTTGAAGGCCCCGTGGTTAAGGTTCATCCATGCAAGGGGACATGGCACCAGCCCAGAACGTCGTCATCGTCGGGGGTGGCTTCGGCGGTCTGTACACCGCTCTGGCCCTCGCCGAACGGAAGGACCACCCCCCCGTCCTGCTGATCGAGCCGAACGACCGGTTCCTCTTTCTTCCGCTCCTCTACGAACTGCTCAGCGGCGAACTGCGCAGCTGGGAGATCGCCCCCCGCTACGACAGCCTCCTGGCAGGAAGGGGCCTGGCCTGGCTGCAGGACCGGGTGGATCACATCGATGCCGAGCGCCACGAAATTCACACGGCCGCGGGACGAATCCTCTCCTACGGCCGTCTGGTGATCGCCACCGGAGCCGAAAGCAACACCTTCGCCATTCCGGGCGCTGATCGCCACAGCATGGGTTTCCGCAGCCTCGCCGATGTGGGGCGCCTCCAGGATCTGGTGGCGGAACTCAAGCGCCAGCGGCGGCCTCTCCAGCGGATCGCCGTGGTGGGGGCCGGTCCCACTGGGGTGGAGCTGGCCTGCAAGCTCGCCGACATGGCCGACGGCAGCGCCGTGATCGAGCTCATCGAACAGGGGCCCCAGCTGCTCTCCCAGGCCCGGGCCTTCAACCGCGAGCAGGCCACCCTCGCCCTGCAGCGTCGCGACGTGCGGCTGCGCACCCGCACCCAGGTGGAGGCGGTGGAGGACCGGTCGGTCACCCTGCGCTGTCATCCGGAGGGAGACCGGGCCCCCCACAGCGAGACCCTCACCGTCAGGGCGGTCCTCTGGACGGCCGGACTGGGCTTCCACCCGCCCCGGATGCAGCCGGCCCCCGCCTGCGACAGCCGTGGCCGCCTGCTCTGTGGCACCGATCTGCGCCTGCAAGGCCACCAGCACCTTTTCGCGGCGGGAGACCTGGCCGCCCCGGTGGATCCGGAGGCCGGCCCCGGCGAGGCCACCCCCGCCCCCCATCCGGCCACGGCCCAGGTGGCTTTCCAGCAGGCGCCTCTGCTGGCAACCAACCTGATCCGTTCGCTGCGGGGAGAACCGCTGGAACCCTTCCGCTGGAACGACCTGGGCGAAATGATGAGCCTGGGCATCGGCGAGGCTACCCTCACCACGAAGGGCATCACCCTGGCCGGACCAGCCGCCTACCAGCTGCGTCGGCTGGCGTATCTCACCCGTCTTCCGGGCCGGCCCCACCAACTGCGGGTGGCCGCCGGCTGGCTGGCCGACTGGACGCCATGATCCCGGCGGGATCGCCCCCCCGTGCCTGGCCGCGACCCCGTGGCCTGCTGCTTGATGCCATGGGCACCCTGATCGGTCTTCGCGCCTCGGTCGGCCACACCTATGAAGCGTTGGCGGCCGAGCACGGCATCACCGTTGCCGCCGAGGCCATCGATCGGGCGTTTCCCGCCGTGCTGCGCCAGGCGCCTCCCCTGGCCTTCCCGGGCCTCGCCGGCGACAGCCTGCTGCAGGCGGAGCGGAGCTGGTGGGGGGAGCGTATCGACGCGGTGCTCCTGGCGGCAGGCGCGGAGGGGGCCCCGACGGCCCTGCATCACGCCCTGTTCGATCGCTTCGCCGACCCCTCCCTCTGGCATGTGTATCCGGATGTGCCCGCCGTTCTGCGCCGCTGGCACCGGGCGGGACTGCGGTTGGCCGTGGTCAGCAACTTCGATCAGCGACTGCAACCCCTGCTGCAGGGTCTGGGGCTGGCCGACCTCTTCCAGCGGGTGGTGGTCTCGAGCAGCATCGGGGCCGCCAAGCCCTCACCCCTTCCCTTCCGGGCCGCCCTGGAGGCCCTCGATCTGGCGGCCGACCAGGTCTGGCACGTGGGCGACAGCCCGGAGGATCGGGCCGGGGCCCAGGCAGCCGGCATCCGCTGCCTGATGGTGCGGCGTCCTTGAGGCAGGGGGTGCTGGCCGGCAGGACATCGGGCCTCAGGCCCGCGGAACGGCGGCGGTTGGAGAGCCTCTGCCACCGCCGCCACCCCGGCGACGCCTTGGCCGATCTGCTCTCCCTGCAGCGGCTGGCGGCCGAAGGGAGGAACCTGGAGCTCCCCCTCAGCCTGGTGGTGGATCGTCGGGGCCTCTGCCGGCTGCTGTGGGTGGGGGAGCTGGAGCAGGCGGCACGCCTGCTGGAGAAGCTCCCCGGCCCCGCCCGGCGCCAGGGCAGCGACCTGCGACTGATCACCTGCGCGGGGGCGGGACGGCAGCCCCAGCTGCACCCCTCCCCCCAGGAGGCCGTGGTGGCCATGGATCTGGCACCGGAGATCTGGCTGCGCTACGGCCAGCAACCCGAGGCCGGCGGACGCTGGCCGGCGGCGATCCACACCCCGGCCAGCAGCGGCGAGAGCGGCTGGCGCTGCGCCCTGGAGGGGGACCTGGCCGAGCTCTGTGCCAGGGACCCCGCCGCTGTCGCCGAGGTGCGGACGCCATCCGCACCGGCCCCCCCCCTGGCCCTGGAGGGCCCCGAGCGGGTGCTCCTGCTGGTGCAGACCAGCGGGGACCGGGCCCTATGCGACCGGCGCATCGCCGAACTGGAAGGACTGGTGCGCAGCGCGGGTGCCGTGCCGGTGGGCCGGATGGAGCAGCGCCGCCACGGCCCGGCCTCCCAGAGCCCCTGGGGAGAGGGAAAGCTGCGGGAGGCAGCCCTGGAAGCCCGCCGCATCGGTGCCAGCCTGGTGGTGGCCGATCGGGAACTGACCCCGGCCCAGGCCCGTGACCTGGAGCGGCTGCTCGATCTGCCGGTGAGTGACCGCAGTGAACTGATCCTGGACATCTTTGCCCAGCGGGCCGCCAGTGGTGCCGGCCGGCTGCAGGTGGAGCTGGCTCAGTTGCGCTATCGCCTGCCGCGGCTCACCGGCAGGGGGCTGAGTCTGTCCCGCCAGGGAGGGGGCATCGGCACCAGGGGCCCGGGGGAAACCCAGCTGGAAAAGGACCGGCGCGCCATCGCCCGCCGCATCGAGCGACTGCAGCGAGAGGTGCAGCGGCTCGGAGAGCACCGGGCCCGTTTGCGCCAGGGCCGCCGTGACCTGCCGCGGGTGGCTCTGGTGGGCTACACCAATGCGGGCAAGAGCTCCCTGCTCAACGCCCTCACCGGTGCCAGCGGCAACGCCGCCGTGCTGGCGGAGAACCAGCTGTTCGCCACCCTCGATCCCACGACCCGCCGGATCGAGCGGACGGAAGGCCCCGGAGAGGGGCTCCAGCCTCTGCTGGTCACCGACACGGTGGGTTTCATCCGCGACCTTCCTCCCCAGCTGATGGAGGCCTTCCGCTCCACCTTCGAAGAAGCCCTCGATGCCGATGGTCTTCTGATCGTGGTGGACCTGGCGGACCCGGCATGGCCCGAGCAGCTGACCACCGTGCATTCGATCCTGGATTCCCTGAAGGCGACCATGCCCAGGCGGGTGATCGGCAACCAGATCGACCGCTGCCCCAGCGGCGAGCTCGACCGGGCCAGGGCCGTGGATCCAGAGATGCTGTTCGTCTCCGCCACGGCCGATCTGGGCCTCCAGCATCTGCGCCGGGAGCTCCGGCACTGGCCCTGCGTCGGGCCCTGATGTCGGACCGGACACGGGGCCACCCTCCCTGTGCCAGCATCGATCGGCGCCAGATTCCCCACCCATGACCCTGCAACTCGGCGACACCGTCCCCGATTTCACCCAGGACTCCCAGCTCGGCCCGATCAACCTCTACGACTTCGCCGGTGACAGCTGGGTGGTGCTCTTCTCCCATCCCGCCGACTACACCCCCGTCTGCACGACGGAGCTGGGCGAGGTGTCCAGGCTCCGCACCGAATGGGAGAAACGCAACGTCAAGACCATCGCCCTGAGCGTCGATTCCGCAGAGAGCCACAAGGGCTGGATCGGCGACATCAACGAGACCCAGAACACCACCGTCGACTATCCGATCCTTGCCGACGGCGACAAAAAGGTGAGCACGCTCTACGGGATGATTCATCCGAAGTCCCTCAGCAACCTGACAGTCCGCTCGGTGTTCATCATCGACCCCAGCAAGAAGCTGCGTCTTCAGATCACCTACCCCGCCAGCACGGGCCGTAATTTCGATGAAATCCTGCGGGTGATCGATTCCCTGCAACTCACGGACCACTACCAGGTGGCCACTCCGGTGAACTGGAAGGAAGGGGAGGATTGCGTGGTGGTCCCCTCGATCCCCACCGAAGAGGCCCGCAACAAGTTTCCCAAGGGTGTCACCGAAATCCGTCCCTATCTCAGGATGACCCCTCAGCCCAACAAGTGAAACGACTGCAGAGCTGGCGGCACCGTCTGACGGTGCCGCAGTTCACCCTGCTCACGGGTCTCCTGGTGATCGCCTTCGGCACCCTTGTGATGGCCAGTCCGCTCTGCTCCAAGGAACAGGTGGGGCTCTGGGAGGCTCTGTTCACCGTCACCTCGGCCATCACTGTCACCGGCCTGTCGATCATCGACGTGGGCACCGATCTCACCCTTCTGGGCCAGATCGCCCTGGCCGGGCTCATCCTCACGGGGGGGCTGGGCCTGATGGCGATCACCACCTTCCTGCAGGGTTTCGTTCAGGGGCGCTCCGGTCTGCGCCACCGGCTTGACAAGGGGCGGGCCCTCGACGAATTCGGCGTCGGCGGCATCGGCCCCACCCTGAACCAGATTCTGCTGATCGCCGCAGTGGTCATCGGGGTCGGCACCCTGATCCTCTACAACTTCGGTTTCACCGACATCCCCGACCGGGGCCAGCGGCTGTGGGCCTCACTGTTTCATTGCATCAGCGCCTACAACAACGCCGGTTTCGGCCTGTGGCGCGACAGCCTGGAGGGTTACCAGAATCAGCTGGTCGTCAACGCCGTGATCGGACTGCTGGTGGTGATGGGCGGCATCGGCTGGCGGGTCACCAACGACATCTGGGTGAACCGTTTCCGGCTGGGACGGCTCCGCCGTCTGAGCCTGCACACCCGGCTGGTGCTGCGCAGCACCCTGGTTCTGATCGCGATCGGAACGCTGGGGCTGCTGTTCACCGAGCACTTTGCCACGGAGGGGATGGTGGAGCAGATGAGCCTGCTGGACAAGCTTTCCGTCACCCTCTTCCAGTCGATCACCACCCGCACCGCCGGCTTCAACACGATTCCCATCAGCGCCGAAACGATCTCCGATTCGGGCCTGCTGCTGATGATCGCCCTGATGTTCATCGGCGCCAGCCCTGGGGGCACCGGCGGCGGCATCAAGACCACCACCTTCGCGGCCCTGATCGCCGCCACCCGCTCGACCCTTCGTGGCCATGACGAAGTGGTGGTGCGCAACCGGGAGATTCCCGCCAAGGTGATCCTCAAGGCCGTGGGCGTGACCCTGGGATCGCTCCTGTTTGTCCTGGCCATGGCCCTGCTGCTGGGGCTCGGCAACACCACGGCGGGCACCCCAGGCAGCGAGGCGTTCACCTTCCTGGAAAAGCTCTTCACCTGCATTTCCGCCTTCGCCACCGTGGGCCTCGACGTGGGGGTCACCAGCCAGCTCAACCGCTGGGGCCAGGTGGTGCTGATGGTCGGCATGTTCGTGGGCCGGATCGGCATTCTGCTGATGCTCTCCGCCATCTATGGCAGTCGGCCCCAGAATCGGGTGGGCTATCCGCGCGAAGAGCTCTACATCTGAGCCCATCCTCCTCACCGGCCCAGTCCTCCCACCGGCCTCCAGCCCCGTCCCACCCATGCCTCTCCCGACGTCGGCCTCATGAACCAGTGGTGGCAATGGCAGGGAAGCGAGGAGGACACCTCCAACAGTTACGCCGTCATCGGGGTCGGCCGTTTCGGCAGTGCCGTCTGCAAGGAGCTGGTGCGCAACGGTGCCGAGGTGCTGGCCATCGATAACTGCCAGCGGGCCATCGATGAACTGCGTCAGATGGACACCGCCATCGAGGCCCGCGTTGTGGACTGCACCGACGAGGAGGCACTCAGGGCCGCCGGTGCCCTCGACGTGGGCACGGTGGTGGTGGCGATCAGCGAACCGATCGGCGCCAGCATCACGGCGACCCTGATCGTCAAGGATGGCACCGGCAGCAGGGTGAAGCAGGTGATCGCCAGGGCCACCAGCGACCTGCACGAGAAGATGCTGCGCCGGGTCGGAGCCGACAAGGTGGTGTTCCCCTCGAAGATGCAGGGAACCCGGCTGGGTATGGAACTGATCCGGCCCAACCTGCTGGAGCGGCTCCGCCTCGACGACCGCAACAGCATCGAGGAGATCAAGGTGCCGGCCTCCTTCGTGGGGCATTCGCTGCGCGATCTGAACCTGCGCAAGAACTACAACGTCAGCGTTCTGGCGGCGGGACCCGCCAACCAGCTCACGGTCAACCCACCCGCTTCCCATGTGCTCAACGAAGCGGAGCTGCTGGTGGTGATGGGCAGCAGCTCCGCCCTCGAAGCGCTGCCCTCCCACTGACGGCCATGCGGGTGCTCGGGCTGATGAGCGGCACCAGCGCCGATGGGGTGGACGCGGTGCTGGTGAGCCTGACCGGACGATCGAGCCGGCCCCGCTGGAGATTCCTGGCGGGAGCCCACACCCCCTACCCGGCCGACCTGCGCGATCGGCTGGTGGCCGTCGGCCAGGGGAAGCCTCTGGACGCCGCCGGGCTGCTGACCCTGGCCGAAGACCTCACCGAACAACAGGCCTGCGCCGCCCGGGCCTGCGATCCCCAGGGCATGGCGGAGCTGGTGGGCTGCCACGGCCAGACCCTCTGGCACCGCCCTCCGGAAGGGGAGCGCCGCGGCGCCAGCTGGCAGCTCCTGCAGGGCCCCCTGCTGGCGGAACTGCTGGGTCGGCCGGTGGTGTTCGACTTCCGCAGCGTTGATCTGGCCCTGGGGGGCCATGGTGCCCCCCTGGTGCCGGCCGCGGACGCGGCCCTGCTCAGGGGGATCGGCGGCTGGCGGGCCCTGCTCAACCTGGGCGGCATCGCCAACCTCACCCTGCTCCCTCCCGCCATGGGCCCCGACCGCGATGCACCGGTGCTGGGGTGGGACTGCGGACCGGCCAACACGCTGCTGGATCTGGCGGTGGCCCGCTTCAGCGGGGGGAGCCGCAGTTTCGATGCCGATGGGAGCTGGGGCCGGCAGGGCCATATCGATGAAGGACGGCTGCGGCAGTGGCTGGAGGAGCCCTACTTCCGGCAGCCTCCCCCGAAGTCCACCGGCAGGGAACTCTTCGGGTCCGCCGACCTGGAGCGGCGCCTGGCGGACCTGGGGGAGGGGGTGGATCCGGCGGACGCCCTTGCCACCCTGACGGCCTTCAGTGCGGCGGTGGTGGGCCAGGACCTGGCCCGGGGGCCCCGGCCGCTGGAGCTGCTGGTGGCCGGCGGCGGCACCCGCAATGGCTTCCTGATGGAGCAGCTGCAGCGGCGCTGCCGGGGCATGGCGGTGCGCCGCCTGGCCAGCTGCGGCATCGCCGATGAACATCGAGAGGCCCTGGCCTTCGCCCTGCTGGCCTGGTGGCGATGGCGCGGCCATCCCGGGTCGCTCCCCTCGGTCACCGGGGCCCGCCGGGCCGCGGTGCTGGGGGTGATCGCCTCACCACCGCCTTCAGGCTGAGGGCCCTTACTCAAGAGGGCGGATCGAGACGGGGAGCTTCAGATGGAGGGGGGTGGCTGGCGGAGGCGCAGCCGGCGCGGGGCTCCGCGCAGCCGGCGGGTGCCTTCCTGCTCCTGCTGCTCGAGCTCCCGGCGGAAGCGGTCCGCCGCGGCGGCGGGTCCGGCAGGGAAGGCCACCTGGGCAGGCTCGGAAGAGCGCCGCTGTTCGAGCCGATCCACTCCCTGCTGGATCAGCACCTTGGCCATGTTGCTGACCGTGCGCGACTCGCTTTCGGCCAGGGCGGCGAGACGGGCGCAGAGCTCCTCCGGCAGGACGACCTGAATCCGCGGCGATTTGGGCTTGCCGCTGGAGGAGGTCTGACGGGTAGGCACGGGTTGCGGGAAAGGTGCCGCTGGGATCCGGCGGGATAGGAAAAAGTGTACAGTGGCTGTAATGGGTAGTATCCATTAGTCAATCTGTGGATCGGAGCCTGATCCGAACGGCCCAGGCGCCGCGCCACCTCCTACCTCCTGTCCCCTCCGTCCCCTCCGACGGCCCACCGGCCGCTTCCGCCATGGCCCGATCCACCCAGTCACGCCCCACCAGCCCCAACACTGCCCTGGAGCCCAAGAGCCGCCAGAGCCGGCGGCGCCAGACGGCGGAGCGCAGCGATGTGCTGGTGTCGGCCGTGATCAGCACCTACCTCCTCACCCACCTGCACCACGTGCTGCAGCGCGCCGAGTACGGCGCCCAGCAGGAGGGTCGCCAGTCCCTGGCCGCCAACTACGCCCAGCTGCGCAAGGTGCTCTGCCTCGATGCCCGCAGCATGGAGGATGCCTCCGCCAGCGGCGCCGAAGAGGACACCAGCCCCCGCGCCGCCTGAGCTGCCTGCGGCCGGCGTTTCGAAAGGATGGGCCGGACCGCGCCTGAGGCCCTCTTGACCATAAGGTCAGGGGAGAATTCCGGTCAGGATGACCATCAGCAACGCCGCCGAGCTCTACGGACGCATCAGCAACGACCCCGAGCTCACCCAGTCACTGTTCCGTCAGGCCCTCCAGGACCCCGGCGGGGCGCTGAGCAGGATCGTCGCCCTGGGCGAGCAGGAGGGCCTTCCGGTCAGCCCTGAGGAGGTCAAGGCCCATCTGGCCGGCCTCGATGACGGGGCCACCAAGCAATGGCTGCTCAAGGCCCGCGGTGGGCTCTGACCCAGGGATGCACCGGCCTTCCAGCTGGGACCGGCGGGGCTGATGGCGACGCTGGGATCCGCCCCCCTGGGCCCAGCTGAAGAACAGCCAGTAACTCGTCAGCGCCAGACCCGCCGCCACCACCAGAGCGGCGATCTGCTCGAGGCGCTTGATCATCCTGACGACACGACCGGACCGGTCCCACAGTCTGCAGGACTCCCCCGGCGGGGGATGATGCCCTCACCGCGACCGAAACCCGATCCGTGCTGCGCCTCGAACGCATCGGCAAGATCTATCCCACCGGCGAGGTGCTCAAGGACGTCACCTGGGAGGTGAAGACCGGTGACCGCATCGGCCTGGTGGGCGTCAACGGTGCCGGAAAGTCGACCCAGATGCGCATCATCGCCGGCCTGGAGGAACCCACCAGCGGCCAGGTGGTCCGCCAGGGCGATCCCCGCATCGCTTACCTGCAGCAGGAGTTCGATGTGGATCCGGCGCGCAGTGTGCGACAGGAACTCTTCCAGGCCTTCGGCGAGGCCGCCCAGGTGCTCAACCGCCAGCGCCAGGTGGAGGAGGCGATGGCCAGTGACGAGGCCGGCGCCGATCCGGCCCTGCTGGACCGGCTGATCGACGAGCTCGGCCAGCTGCAGAGCCGTTTCGAATCGCTCCATGGCTACGAACTGGATGCCCGCATCGACAAGCTTCTGCCCAGCATCGGCTTCACCCCCGCAGCGGCCGAGAAGGTCGTGGGGGACTATTCCGGCGGCTGGCAGATGCGCATCGCCCTGGGCAAGATTCTTCTGCAGGAGCCAGATCTGCTGCTGCTCGACGAACCCACCAACCACCTGGACGTGGAAACGATCCAGTGGCTGGAGACCTATCTGGTGGACCAGACAGTGCCCCTGGTGGTGATCAGCCACGACCGAACCTTCCTGGATCGGGTCTGCAATCAGATCGTCGAGACCGAGCGGGGCGTGGCCCGCACCTATCTGGGCAACTACAGCCAGCATCTCGAGCAGAAAACCCTGGAGCGGCAGGCGGGCCTGGCCGCTTTCGAGCGCCAGCAGAAGGAACTGAGCAGCCAGCAGGCCTACATCGACCGCTTCCGCGCCAGCGCCACCCGCAGCACCCAGGCCAAGAGCCGCGAGAAGCTGCTGGAGAAGGTGGAGCGGATCGAAGCGCCGCTGGAATCGCTGAGCGGGCCGCGATTCGCCTTTCCCCCTGCCCCCCGTTCGGGGCGCGTGGTGGCGACGATCGAGAACCTCACCCACGGCTACGACGACCAGATCCTCTTCCTGGGGGCGAACCTGGAGGTGGAGCGGGGCGACCGGATCGCCTTCGTGGGCCCCAACGGAGCGGGCAAATCCACCCTGCTGCGGCTGGTGATGGGCTACGAGATCCCCCTCGAGGGCCAGGCGGGCCTGGGGGAGCATCACGTGCTGGCGGGGTACTTCGAGCAGAACCAGGCCGAGGCCCTCGATCTGGCCAAGACCGTGATCGACACCCTTTTCGAGGCCGTGCCCGACTGGACCCAGACCCAGGTGCGCTCCCTGCTGGGGAGCTTCGGCTTCAGCAACGAGACGGTGTTCAAGCCGGTGGCCAAACTCAGCGGCGGCGAGAAGGCCCGACTGGCCCTGGCACTGATGCTGCTGACCCCCTGCAATCTGCTGGTGCTGGACGAGCCCACCAACCACCTCGACATCCCCGCCAAGCAGATGCTCGAGGAGGCCCTGATGGCCTACGAGGGGGCCGCCCTGCTGGTCTCCCACGACCGCTTCTTCATCGCCCGGGTGGCGAACCGGATCGTGGAGATACGGGACGGCGAACTGGTGCTCTACCGGGGCGACTACGCCTATTACGAGGAGAAGAAGCGGGAAGAGGCCGCAGAGCAGGCCAGGCTGGAGGAGGAACGGCGCCTGGCCGCCAGGAAGGAGGAGCAGCGGCGCAGACAGCGCGCCAAGGTGGCTGGGAAGGGGGACCGCCAGGGGCGGTGAACATACAACTTCACCCTTCCCTGAGCAGAAAGACTCATTTCCCTGGTGCGGCGATTTCTGTGTGCATAGGCTGACAGGGTCTCCCGAGGAGGAACGTTGATGGCCACGCAGCACATCGCCCAGGGCGGTTGGAGTTCCGAGCCGGAAGGCACGGTCGACACCCTTGATGCGATGGAGGTGTATTTCGAATGCATCACCACCTGCTCGCTTGAGGACGGGGAGTGCGTGACCCGCTGCGTGGAAGAGCTGAGGGAACGCCACTGAGCCGGGACCGCGGCGGGGCGCCCGCCTGGAACGGACAGGGGCGAAAGACCTTTTCGTGAGCGGATTTCCTGACCGGGCTTTAGGCCCTGTCGCAACCGCTACGTGACATCTTGAAACAGTTTGTAGCTTTGGGCCGGTCAGAAACGCCCCATCGCACAGCGCACCATGTCTGAACCCCTCGCCCTCAGCCTCGGTCAGAAATTCGAGCTGGAGCGGATGACCCGGGCCATCGACGCCACTGGGGATCCTCAGGTTCTCCGGGGTCTGGCCAAGCAGTTGCTTCAGGCCTGGCAGAGCCAGAAGGCGGCCACCCAGTGGGTGATGCGTCAGCAGCTCGGCTCTCCTGCCCGCTTCGGCGGTGAACTGGCCATGGATACCGGCCTGCTCGACTCGCTCCGTCCTGACGGGGGCAACGGCGGAGCCGACGTTCTCTGAGCCGGGGGGTACGGCAGGCTCACCCCTGGCGCATCAGGGCCATGTCGCCGGGGGTGAGACGCAGGTCCACCACCGCCCCACGTCGGTTCACCGTCAGGGTGAGCGTCCCCCCCACCCCTGCCCGCTCGACGGCGGCAATCACCTGGGAGGGATCCTTCACCGTCGTACCTCCGGCGACCACGATCACGTCCCCGGCCCTGAGTCCCCCTCGGTCCGCCGGTCCGCCCGGCTGAACGGACACCACCATCGCCCCGCTGGCAACGCCTGCCCCGTCGCTTCCCCTGACCTCATCGAGGCCGACCCCGATCATCGGATGGGTGGCCCGGCCAGTCGCCACCAGTTCCCTGACGATCGAGCGGGCGCGGTTGATCGGGATTGCGAACCCAAGCCCGGCCCCCGGTCCCGACCGGACCAGGGTGTTGATCCCCACCACCTCTCCATCGGCGTTGAGCAGCGGCCCACCGGAATTGCCGGGGTTGATGGCGGCATCGGTCTGGATCAGATCCAGCCGTTTGTCGGTGATGCCGAGCTTGCTGGCGTTGCGGTTCAGGCTGCTGATGATCCCGAGGGTGACCGTGTTGTCGAGGCCGAAGGGATTCCCTACCGCAATGGCCCAGTCCCCCACCTGCAGGGCATCGGAATTTCCAAGGGGAGCCACGGGCCAGGGACCCGCCCCCACCAGACGCACCACCGCCAGATCGGTGAGCTTGTCGAGCCCCACCACCTGGCCCTCGTAACGCCGGCCGTTCTCCAGACCCACGGTGACACGGTCGGTCCGATCGACCACGTGGGCATTGGTGAGCACCAGCCCATCGGCCTGGAGGATCACCCCGCTTCCCTGGCCTCGTTCGGTGCGACGGGCAGGCGGTCCCTGCTGGGGAATGCCGAAGAACTGCCGGAAGAGGGGATCGTTGAGCAGGCCACGGGGCAGACCCCGGTTGGAGGCCGACTGCACCGTGCGCTCCGTGTCGATGGTGACCACGGCCGGACCCGCCCGGCGGATGGCCGCCGCCACGAAGGACTGCCGACCGAGAACTGCGCCTGCCGACTGGGCGAGGCCAGGAGAGGTCATGGCAGGCAGCGCCACGGCCACGGTGGCCGTGGCGAGACCGGCGGCGGCCGCGGCAACGACCCGGGAGGAACGCATCACGAGAAGGCACGGACAGAAGAAAACCGTAGACAAGGCACAGGCCATGAGGAAGGGGAGGCAAACCGGCCCGATCAGCTATGATTTGTAAAGTTTTTTATCGAGACATGGACACAAGTCGTCTGCTATTGGCCTTTCTCGCGTTCGGCGCCGCCTGCACCACCCTCTGGGCCTGGATGCTGGCTACCGCCACCGCACCGTCGGACGGGCGATGATGGAGTGGATGCCGCGGAATGCGGGATCCCCATCGCGCCATGACTTCCTTCCTCTCCCAGATCTTTCCCGTCCTTTACGGGACCTGTTTTCTCCTGCTGCTTTGGCAGGCGTTCCGGGTCATGGGCCAGGGGTTCCGTGCGGTCCCCAGGCCCGGCGACGCCGGCTCCGACAGGTCGGATGGCGGCTTCCGGGGCAGCGACCGCACCGGCCAGCTGACCATCCATCCCGAACTCCTCGACGCGGACGGTCAGCTGACCCAGGAGGACCTGCTCACCGTTCGCTTCAGTGGTGACAACGAACAGCCGGCCTTTCCTGCCGACCCGACCTGAGCCGGACCGACCGGCTGCTGAATAGGCTCCCTGAGGTGAACGCGCTTACCGGCGGAGATCGATGGTGGATCAGAGAACACGAATCGTGGCGGCCGTGCTCGGGGCCCTGAAGCTGCCGCCTCGTTTTCGCCTCAAAATGGTGAAGGACGAACCCATCCGGCTCGAGCTCAGCCTGACACCGTCCTACGGCAAGGAGCCGATTCTGGTGGGCATCGTCGAGTCCCAGGATCTGGTGGCCCGCAGGGATCGGGAAGGTCGCATCCCCCGCGACCTCCAGGGCACATGGGACTGGACCGTGCGCCACGGCAAAGTCACGACCGGGGGCTGGAATCCCTACCTGAAGGAGGCCCTGCAGACCATGTTCGAGACGGGTCTGCCGGCGATCGTCTACGAGGAAACGACCGGGGAGGCCTACCACCCGGTGGATGGTCTCCGCCACGTGCGCTGAGCTGCCCCCGCTGCATCCCCCCCTGCCGATCGACGGCCGCCTGGCGGCCATCACCGCCGCCCTGGGCCCCGGTTCCACCCTGCTGCTGCAGGCTGAGCCCGGAGCCGGCAAGACCACCCGGGTACCCCTGGCATTGCTGGAGCGTCTGGGAGAGGAAGGCAGGATTCTGATGCTGGAGCCCAGGCGTCTGGCGGCCCGTGCCGCCGCCCAGCGCCTGGCGGCCAACCTGGGCGAACCCCTCGGGGAACGGGTGGGTTACAGCGTGCGGCTGGAATCGCGCACCTCCGCGGCCACCCGGCTGGAGGTGGTCACAGCCGGCCTGTTCCTGCGGCGGCTCCAGGCCGATCCCGCCCTGGAAGGGGTGGCCTGCGTGATCTTCGACGAATTCCACGAGCGTCAGGCCGAAGCCGACCTGGCCCTGGCGCTGGTCCGCCAGGCCCGCAGCCTGCTGCGGCCGGAGCTGCGGCTGCTGGTGATGTCGGCCACCCTCGATCTGCAACCCCTGGCGGGGGATCTGGATGGGGCCGCGGTGATCCACTGCGAGGGCCGCAGCCATCCGGTCACGGTCGACTACCAGGCGCCGCGGAGGGACGAACGGCTGGAACGGCAGATGCGTGCGGGCCCTGGAAGCGCACTGGCTGCCCCAGGCGACTCCCCGCGGCACCGTGCTCGTGTTCCTGCCGGGCCTGGCGGAGCTGGAGGCCGCGCGCCGGGCCATCGCAACGAGTTCCTGGGGCACCGACCTGGAATGCGCGCTGCTCCATGGCCAGCTGCCCCTGGCGGCCCAGGGCCGGGCCATCGCGCCGGCCCGGGAGGAAGCTGGCAAGGTGGTGCTCGCCACCGCGGTGGCGGAGAGCTCGCTCACCATCGCTGGAGTCACCCTGGTGATCGACAGCGGTCTCAGTCGCCTCAGCCGCTTCGATCCGGCCACGGGCATGGACGGCCTCGTCACCCAGCCCTCCAGCCGGGCCAGCGCTGAGCAACGGCGGGGCCGGGCGGGCCGACTGGGTCCGGGCCGCTGCCTGAGGCTCTGGTCGCCCGCTGAGCACCAGCGGCGCCCCGCCTTCGACCTGCCCGAACTGCTGGAAGTCGATCCCCTGCCGATCGCCCTGCAGCTGGCGGAATGGGGCAGCGAAGGGGGCGACGATCTGCCCTGGCTCCAGGCACCCTCCCGCCGTTCCCAGGAGGAGGCCCGGACCCTGCTCCGGCAGCTGGGAGCCATCGACGACCGCAACCGCATCACCGGCCACGGTCGTGCCATGGCCCGGCTGGGGCTCCATCCCCGCCTGGCCCACATGCTCCTGCGAGCCAGGGAAGAGGGCTGGGAGGTTCTGGGCTGTGCCGTGGCCGTGCTGCTGAGCGAACGGGATCCCCTCGATCGCCGGGAGGCCGGCAGCGACCTGATGCGTCGCCTCGACTGGTTGCGTCAGGGTCAAAGGGGCCACGGCCGGGAGGATGGTCCAGGCGATCGCGGCCCCTGGCGCCGACTGCAGCGTCAGCTGCTGCGCCAGCTGGGCAACGCTGGCGCAGCAGCTGGCCCCCGCGACCTCGGCGAAGGCGACGACGCACGGGCGGCCCAACTTCTGTTCTGGGCCTACCCGGAGAGACTCGCCCTCGGCCGGGGGCGGGCGGATGGGCGATTCCTGATGCGCTGCGGCCGCGGCGCCGTCCTTCCCCCGGGAGATCCCCTGGCCGGCGCCGACGGCCTGGCGATCGCCAGCGTCGACGGCCAGGGCCAGGAGGCTCGGGTGCGGCTGGCGGTGGCTGTGTCCCGTCGGGGGCTGGAGGAGCTGGTGGCCGATGGGATGGAGGAGTGCACCGAAGCCCGCTGGGATGGCACCGACCAGCGGGTGCGCTGCGAACGGGTGCGTCGCGCCGGCGCCCTGGTGCTGGAGCGCCGGCCCTGGCCCCAGGCCACAGGGGAGCCGGTGCAGCGGGCCCTGCTGGAAGGGCTGGAGCGGCTGGGGCTGGACGTGCTGCCCTGGAGCCGTCCCAGCCTCCAGCTTCAGCAGCGCCTGACCCTGGCCCACCGGCATCTGGGGGGTCCCTGGCCCGACCGCTCGCCGCAACGGCTGCGGCAGGATCTTGAGCAGTGGCTGGGTCCCCACCTGGCCGGCCTGCGCAGTCTTCAGGATCTGCAGCGGCTCGACCTGGCCGAGATTCTCTGGGGAGACCTGGACTGGTGCCTGCGACGGGAACTGGATCGCCTGCTGCCCCTGACCCAACCGGTGCCCTCCGGCCGCCTGGTGCCCCTGGACTACGCCAGCGGCACCCCGGTCCTGGCGGTGAAACTGCAGGAGATGTTCGGTTGCCTCGAAAACCCCACCGTGATGGAGGGACGGCTGGCGGTGAGGGTGGAACTGCTGTCCCCGGCGGGCAGGCCCGCAGCGGTCACCAGCGATCTGGCCGGCTTCTGGAGCCAGGGCTACGCCGCGGTGCGCAAGGAGCTGCGCGGCCGCTACCCCCGCCATCCCTGGCCCGAGGATCCCCGTCAGGGGATCGCCAGCGCCCGCAGCAAGGCCGCCCTGGCGCGGGAGGAGCAAGGGAAAGGACCGGTCGCCCGCTGATCCGGCCCCGGCAGCCTTCAGGCCTCAGGCGAGTCCGTTGAGGAGATGGCCGAAGCCGAAGTGGTGCAACCCCTCGAGGATGCCGTCGCAGCCATGGGCCCTGGCCCGGTAGGTGCGGGCTAGGCCTGGCAGGGCCCGCACCAGGCGTGGCTCGGCGTTGCCGACCATCACGCTCTGCAGGCCCGTCTCGAACATGGCCAGATCGTTGAGCGAATCCCCCGCTGTGACCACCAGGGCCGGTTCCATCTCGAGCCACTCCAGCAGGCCCAGAAGCGTGCTGCCCTTGTTGACGCCAGGGGGCAGGACATCGAGGTACTTGTCGCCCGAAACCAGACAATCCACCCCGTGGGCCTCGACCGCCGCCAGAAGGCTGGTGTCGAGTCTGAGGGGATCGATGCCGTAGGCCAGGCGCCGGTCAGCGCTGAGGGGCTGGGAGGACAGGCCTGGGATCACCGCCAGCAGGGGCAACACCCGCTCCGCACGCCCCTGCCAGAGGGCTTCGATCGGCTTCAGCGCCAGGGGCAGGGGGGTGAGGCTCACACCGCAGGCCACGGTGCAGCCCACGTCGCCGATCACCAGATGGGGGGCCTGAAGCCCCATGGCGGCCTCCCTGGCCAGCAGCCGGGCGACGGAGCGCAGGTCACGCCCCGTGCTGAAGACATGGAGCACCCGGTGCCGCTGGGAGGCCAGCCAGCCGTAAACCCGGCGGCGGGTCCGCAGGCTGCCCTCCAGCAGCGTTCCGTCGAGATCAGTGACCAGGACAAGCTCGGGGCCCCTGGGCAGCGGCCCCGCGAGGTGCTGCTGAATGCGGACTCTGGGAGCCTGCTGCTGATCCGCCGGCCCTGGCCCCCACACCGAACCCCGCCCGGAGGGACGAGCCTGGGAAGGCGAACCTGTCATCGAAGGGCTCGACTGTCAACCGTGCAACCCACACCGGAGTTTGTAGTCCCTGCCACTGTCAAGCTCGCTCCATGTTTCGTTACAGTGTGGGCTCCACCGGAATTTTCGATCCATGTCTGACGCTTCCCAACCCCGCTTCGGTTTCGTTTCCTTCGCCGAAACCTGGAACGGCCGTCTGGCCATGATGGGATTCGTGATCGGTCTGGCGACCGAGGTCCTCACGGGTCAGGGCATTCTCGCCCAGATCGGTCTCGGCTGAGCCGTTCCTTCCCATCACCCTCCCGGGATCCCTTCCCTTAAGCGGCATGGCCGCCGGTCAGACCGGCGGCTTTTTGCTGGCCTGGTAGCGGTCCTAGGTTGAGGGACACCACCCCCTTCCGCCTTTCGATGGCTCGATCCGGCGTCGCCCCACGCTCCTCGCCCCGGTTCTATGTGGGCAACCGACGCGATGGTTCCAGGCTCCTCAGCAGTGCACTCGTGATCGCAGGAGCCGGGCTGATCCGAGCGGACCATCCAGCCGGCCGGACCATCGCCCTTCTGGCCGGCCTCCTGAGCCTCTACTGGTGGCTCTGCTACCGCAAGCTCCAGCACTGACCCCATGCTCACGGTTCCTGGCAGCACCGACTCCTTCCGCCGGGAGGAGGGCATCCCCCGCTTCACGGTCGGGGAACTCAACCAGGCCATCGGCACCCTGCTGGACCGGGGGTTTGCTCCCCGTTTCCTGCTGGAGGCCACCGTGGGGCGTCCCCAGCAGAAGAAAGGCCACATCTGGCTCACCCTCACTGACGGCCAGGCCAGCATCCAGGCCGTGATCTGGGCCTCCCAGGTTCAGAAGCTCAGCTTCGTCCCCCAGGAAGGAGACGGGGTGATGGTGGTGGGCAAGCTCAATTTCTGGGCTGCCCGGGCCAGCCTGACGGTTCAGGTGCTGGACCTGCGGCCCAGCCTGAGCACGGTGCTGCGCCAGTTCGAGCAGGTGCGCAAACGGCTTGAGCCGGAAGGGCTGTTCGACCCCGAACGCAAGCGCTCTCTGCCCCGATGGCCCGGTCGCATCGCCCTGCTGACCAGCGTACCCAGTGCCGCCCTGGCCGACATGCTGCGCACGGCCCGGGAGCGATGGCCGGCCACCTCCCTGCTGGTGGTGCCGATCCCCGTTCAGGGGAACGTGGAATCCCAGATCGTTCAGGCCATCGAGGCCGTCTGCCGTCGGGCCAGCGTCCTTGGTATCGAGGCGATGGTGCTGGCCCGCGGTGGGGGCAGCCGGGAGGATCTGGCCGTCTTCGACGGGGAACAGCTGGCCCGCGCCCTGGCCGCGACACCCTTGCCGGTGATCTCTGGCATCGGCCATGAGGACGACGTCACCATCGCCGAGCTGGTGGCCGATTACAGGGCGGCGACACCCACGGCCGCCATGGTGGCCGCGCTGCCGGACCGCAGCCAGATGATCCGCTCCCTGGAGCAGGACCGGGGCCATCTGCTGCGGCTGCTGAACCTGCGCATCACCGTGGCCCGCCAACGGCTGCAGGCCCGGCGGGACCAATGGAAGCTGCTTCACCCCGCCCGTCTGGTGCTTCAGCGGCAGCAGTGGCTGGGCCAGCAACGCCAGCTGCTGCAGGCCCTGTCGCCCCGGCATCTGCTGGCGCGGGGATTCAGCCTGCTGCGGGACGGCGAGGGCCGCCTGCTGCGCTCGGTGGGACGGATCAGCGCGGGCGATCCCCTCACGGCGGAACTGGCCGATGGCCGGCTGGTGCTGCAGGTTGAGGGAATCGAGCCGGAAGGGGCCAGGCCGGGGGCCCCTCCACCAGGTTGAATCCATCCCGCCAGTCCGCCCCGACCTGCCGCCGAGCCGTTCACCATGGGGTGGATCTTCGCCGCCCAACACCCCTCTCCCCCTTGATCCAATGGCCAAGCGGTCCTCCAGTTCCAGCCCACCTCCGCCGCCAGAGGCTGACGTCCAGCCGGCCAGGGCGCCCGATGCCGAGGTGGCCGATGGGCTGAGTTTCCGCGAGGCCCAGACGGCCCTCGAGTTGTGCCTGGCCCAGCTGCAGGACCAGGACCTGGACGTGGAGAGGATGGCCGATCTATATCGCAGGGCCCAGACCTACGCCGATCGCTGCGAAGCCGTGCTCAGGCAGGTGGAACAGGAGGTGATGCAATGGGATCCTTCCCAGCTGGAGTCGGCCCCCACTCCTTACATTCCATGACACAGGACACCGGCCTGCCCCCCGCCGGTTCTTCGGCCACGAAGGGCACAGCCCCAGCAGGCGGTCCTGATGGTCCTGGCTGGATCGCCTGGATCTACCTGGCCCTGGCCGTGGCCGGCGGCGTCCTGCCGTGGCTGGCCAATCTGGACTTCATCAGGGAAGAGGGATCGCCGTTCGATCTGGGTTTGTTCGTGCGCATGGCGACCGCCAATCCTGCGGCCCGATCGATCTCCAGCGACCTTGCCATCGGGGCCGCTGCTGTCACGGTCTGGATGGTGGTGGAAAGCAGGCGTCTGCGGATGCGGGGTCTGCTTTGGGTCCTTCTGAGTTGCCTCACAATCGCTTTCGCCTTCGGGGCCCCGCTGTTCCTGCATCTGCGCGAACGGCGGCTCCAGGAACTTGCCCGCGAACATTGAAAGCCTCCGCCGGGGATCACTGAACAGATCCCTCAGGAGGGACTGGAGTCCCGCTGACCGAGCCTGTCCTGAGCGGGGGCATCCAGATCAACCGCTTCAACGTTGATGGTGACATCCCTCGCATCAATCTCCTCCCGCTCGCCGGCCCCCCAGAAGGAAGGGGCATCGGGACCGGATGGGGATCCGGTGGTCTCAGCGGTGGAGAAGGAACTGCCGCAGGCCGGGCAGACATCCGTGCCAAGGCTGGTGAAACCGCAACCGGGGCAGGTCCGCAAGCGTCGCCGCACCAGCTGCCAGCCGATCAGGGCAACCCCTCCCGCCAACAGTGGTAGCAAGAGGAGAAGGAGGGTAAGCCCACCGATCACGTCGAGGAGCACCCTGCCGGCGGAGGTCGGGATCAGCAGCAAGGCGACCGCAACACCGATCCAGAGCCAGGGGATCCGGCCCTCCATCAACGCTGGAAGCGTGGATCGTTCTCGAACCAGCGCTCCAGGGCAGCGAGACCCTCCACACCGGCCCATCCCAGCAGCAGGGCCGCCACCAGCCAGCAGGCGATCAGACCGAGGCCAAGAACCAAGGGAACAAGGGCCAGGGTGGTCAGACCGATCAAGACGACGGCTCCCACGGCCATGCTTACCAACGCCAGACTGGCCGGCAGGGGGTGAATCCTCAGCACAGGCTTGGCCAACGGTCCATGGATACAGGTCCTCACCATCTTGCCTTGAAATGGGCCGGCATTCAGCGGGGCAACGGTGTGGATGGCCCCCCTACCTCTCCGCCGGAGAGCACGACGCTGTAGCACTGGCCGAAATAGATCAGAGCTCCCAGCAACCGGATCCAGAGGGTCAGCAACAGCACACCCCCCACCACCCCATAGGCCTGGAAGCGCAGACCGAGGGCCAGCAGACTCCTGCCGAGCAGCAGATCGGTAATCGTCAGGCCCACGCTCACCAGCACGGCGCCGGGCAGGAGAGCCCGCAGGCGGATGCGGCGGGAAGGAAGCAGCCACAGAAAAAGAAGGGTGGCCATGAAACTGATCAACAACGAGACCAGCAGATCCAGACCGAAGGAGAGGGAGCCCACCCAGCGGAACGGCTCGGGCAGATAGGACTGCAGCAGGGCATGGAGTCCCTTGGAGCCAAACAGCCGCGCCGTGCTGACCAACTGGTCAACCACGATCAGCACTCCGATCACCATCAGCAGCAACAGGGCCTTGAGGCGCAGGGTCAGAAAGCGGCGCAGATGCTCCTGCCAGCGGAGATGGTCGAACCCGAAGGGACGATTCCACCAGAGCCGATCAGCACCGCGCTGAAGGGTCAGATAGATGTTGCTGGCACTGAGGGCAAGTAAGACCAGACCCAGGACTCCGGCACCGAATCCCTGGTTCGTGAACCGCACCAGGGTGGTCTCGAAAGCCGGCAGGGCCGATGCAGGCAAGACCTGAGCCATCAGCTTGATCAGCCGGTCAGAACGCTCGACGTCACGACCCAGAAGACGCGAAGCGACCGACAATGCGATGAGCAGAGCCGGGAAGAAAGACTGAAGGGTGTGGTAGGCAAAGGCGGCACTGAGGTCGACGCAATCGGCCCGCGACCACAGCACATAGGCTTTCCAGAAAGGGCGCAAGCGGGAACGCCAGCTCACCACGACTCCATGATCAAGGGTGCGAATCGGCTCCACGAAAGCATCATGGGCGGTGAAAAGGCAACGGACCGGCACTCCTCAGGCCCTCGGTATGGCTCTGAACCACAGCACTTCCGACCCCAAAAGCATGAAAAAAGCCACCCGGAGCGGGTGGCTTCTCATGATCGACACTGCTGTCGCATCGATCGACTCCTCCACTGCAACAAGGCAGCTTCGGGCTCATGTTTTACCTGGCATCGAGCTATTTTTGCAGGGGGCTACCCCCCAACTATCGTCGCCGCTGCTGCGTTTCACAACCGAGTTCGAGATGGATCGGTGTGGTTCCACAGCGCCATGGACACCAGGATAGATCCCTGAGAACTGCATAGGCTAGAGACATGACCTACGGTGATCCCGGCGGTCATCACTCCTCTGAAAAAGATTTCATTCCGCTGGTCCCTTTCGGAAACAGCAGGCTTAGAGCCTTGTGTTGGTCAAGCCCTCGGTCTATTAGTACTCCTCCGCTTCACCGGTTGCCCGGCTTCCACGTAGAGCCTATCAACGGGTGTTCTGCCCGTGACCTTACTGGCTAACGCCATGGGAATACTCATCTTGAGGTGGGCTTCCCACTTAGATGCTTTCAGCGGTTATCCTCTCCGCACATGGCTACCCAGCGTTTACCGTTGGCACGATAACTGGCACACCAGAGGTGCGTTCCTCCCGGTCCTCTCGTACTAGGGAGAAATCCTCTCAATATTCCTGCGCATGCACCGGATATGGACCGAACTGTCTCACGACGTTCTGAACCCAGCTCGCGTACCGCTTTAATGGGCGAACAGCCCAACCCTTGGGACCGACTTCAGCCCCAGGTTGCGATGAGCCGACATCGAGGTGCCAAACCTCCCCGTCGATGTGAACTCTTGGGGGAGATCAGCCTGTTATCCCTAGAGTAACTTTTATCCGTTGAGCGACGGCCCTTCCACTCAGAACCGTCGGATCACTAAGGCCGACTTTCGTCCCTGTTCGACTTGTAGGTCTCACAGTCAAGCTCCCTTCTGCCTTTACACTCGTCGGCTGATTTCCAACCAGCCTGAGGGAACCTTTGCGCGCCTCCGTTACCTTTTAGGAGGCGACCGCCCCAGTCAAACTGCCCACCTGATACTGTCCGGTCCCCGGATAACGGGTGACCGTTAGAACCCTAGCTCTGAAAGAGTGGTATCTCACCGTTGGCTCACCATCACCCGCAAGCAATGGATCAAAGCCTCCCACCTATCCTGCGCATTCAGAGCCCGGGCACAATACCAAGCTACAGTAAAGCTTCATAGGGTCTTTCTGTCCGGGTGCACGTAGTCCGCATCTTCACAGACAATTCTATTTCGCCGAGCCTCTCTCCGAGACAGCGCCCAGATCGTTACGCCTTTCGTGCGGGTCGGAACTTACCCGACAAGGAATTTCGCTACCTTAGGACCGTTATAGTTACGGCCGCCGTTCACCGGGGCTTCAGTCGCTAGCTTCGCTTGCGCTGACCAGCTTCCTTAACCTTCCGGCACTGGGCAGGCGTCAGCCCCCATACATCGTCTTGCGACTTAGCGGAGACCTGTGTTTTTGGTAAACAGTCGCCTGGGCCTCTTCACTGCGACCACCTTGCGGTGGCACCCCTTCTCCCGAAGTTACGGGGCCATTTTGCCGAGTTCCTTAGAGAGAGTTACCTCGCGCCCCTCGGTATTCTCTACCACCCCACCTGTGTCGGTTTCGGGTACAGGCCATCATGCCTTAACGGGTATAGGGCTTTTCTTGGAAGCTTGACGTCACCCACTTCGCTGCCGTAGCAGCTCGTACTCACGCCTCAGCTCAAAGTGTTTTCTCCACTTCTCAACGCCTCGAACGCTTGAACCAGTAACCAACTTCTGGCTGGGCTAGCCTTCTCCGTCCCCCTTCCCAAAACATGACAGGTACAGGAATGTTGACCTGTTGTCCATCGACTACGCCTTTCGGCCTCGCCTTAGGTCCTGACTAACCCTCCGCGGACGAGCCTGCCGGAGGAACCCTTAGGGTTTCGGGGCATGGGATTCTCACCCATGTTTTCGCTACTCAAGCCGACATTCTCACTTCCATGCAGTCCACGCCCGCTTACGCTAACGCTTCACCCCACATGGAACGCTCCCCTACCACTCATTTGTTCAAAGAACAAATCAATCCGCAGCTTCGGTAGACTACTTAGCCCCGTTCATTTTCGGCGCAGGATCGCTCGACCAGTGAGCTATTACGCACTCCTTTGAGGATGGCTGCTTCTAGGCAAACCTCCTGGTTGTCTGGGCAATCCCACCTCCTTTATCACTGAGTAGTCATTTGGGGACCTTAGCTGGCGGTCTGGGCTGTTTCCCTTTCGACCATGGAGCTTATCCCCCACAGTCTGACTGCCTGGCTACACACAGGGTATTCAGAGTTCGTCTCGATTTGGTACCGCTCTCGCAGCCCGCACCGAAACGGTGGCTTTACCCCCCTGCTATAGCACCAGACGCTACGCCTCAACGTATTTCGGGGAGAACCAGCTAGCTCCGGGTTCGATTGGCATTTCACCCCTAACCACAGCTCATCCGCTGATTTTTCAACATCAGTCGGTTCGGACCTCCACTTGGTATCACCCAAGCTTCATCCTGGCCATGGTTAGATCACCCGGGTTCGGGTCTATAAACACTGACCAACGCCCTATTCAGACTCGCTTTCGCTATGGCTCCACCATTTCCGGTTTAACCTGCCAGTGCCTATAAGTCGCCGGCTCATTCTTCAACAGGCACACGGTCACCCGATCAGTCGGGCTCCCATTGCTTGTAAGCTCACGGTTTCATGTTCTATTTCACTCCCCTCCCGGGGTTCTTTTCACCTTTCCCTCGCGGTACTGTTTCGCTATCGGTCACACAGGAGTACTTAGCCTTACGAGGTGGTCCTCGCGGATTCACACGGAATTTCACGTGCTCCGTGCTACTCGGGATACAGCTAGGCCAGTTTCGTTTTCGCGTACGGGGCTTTCACCCTCTATGGCGCGCCTTTCAAACGCTTCCACTAACGTCCCTGGTCCATGTTGCTGTCCCACAACCCCGATGGTCGAAACCATCGGTTTAGGCTCTTCCCCGTTCGCTCGCCGCTACTGAGGGAGTCGTTTTTACTTTCCTTTCCTCCAGCTACTAAGATGTTTCAGTTCGCTGGGTTGGCTCGCGCCACCCTATGGATTCAGGTGGCCGTTCTAGGGGTTGCCCCATTCGGACATTCCCGGATCAAAGCGTGTTTCCAGCTCCCCGAGACTTTTCGCAGGTAACCACGTCCTTCATCGCCTCTGTGTGCCAAGGTATCCACCGTGAGCCCTTTGTAGCTTGACCAATGTTCACTCCCAACGTTCAGGGTTGTTGAGACCCATTCTCCCGCCTTCACCTGCTCTCTTCTTTTGGATTCACCGTTGCCGGCTTTACCTCGAGTAGAAAATGGTTTGAATGGCAGAATCTGACTCTTCCCTCCTCGGCGGAGCGAAAAGACGCTGGAAGCTCTCGGCTCTAAACTCAAGAATCTCCCAGACAATGCTTTCACCCATCCAGTTCAGCGGATCGCTGAACTGAACATGCCAAATCATCGCCTGGGCATCCATGAGATGCTTTCTTTTCCAGACTCACCTATGCAGTTGTCAAGGTTCGTTGCTGAATTCACCCAGCCTCCAGTTCGCACCAGAGACTCAGCGAGTCCAGCTTCCTTTCAACCACCCGGTACTCACACATCGCCAAGCAATGTCGTACGTTCCATCGGGAATGAAAGGAGGCTGGAGTCCTCAGCTGAACATGTCTATCGTCACCTCACACATCAGAGCCACTTCCTGATGCGGCATCATGTGGTGGTTTTCACCTTGTTGGATGGAGGTTAGCGGACTCGAACCGCTGACATCCTGCTTGCAAAGCAGGCGCTCTACCAACTGAGCTAAACCCCCAAACACGAATGGGCCATCCTGGACTTGAACCAGGGACCTCACCCTTATCAGGGGTGCGCTCTAACCACCTGAGCTAATGGCCCAGGAACAATCACTCTGTGAGCTGAATCCTTCCGCCACGACTTCTGGCCTTTCAGCCGCTTCACATCCTCTTTCGATTCTGTGCTCATCGTTGGCTTGGAACCCACTTGTGGGGTGACCTAGACAAAGTTTAGGAACTGAAAACGAGTCCATCACAACATCCTCAGATTTCACTTTCAGTTGCCTTGTGGGCTCCTGGCTGTTCTTCCTTGGCTTTGATGGCTCACCTTGAGGTACCGATCGACCTTCGAGATGACAGGATCATGGCCTGAGACTGTAGTGCCCTTCAGACTTTCGTCCTCCTGGCGCTCAGACATCACGATCAGTTATGTCTCCCTGTTAGGAGGTGATCCAGCCGCACCTTCCGGTACGGCTACCTTGTTACGACTTCACCCCAGTCATCAGCCCCACCTTCGGCGTCCTCCTCCACGAGGGTTGGAGTAACGACTTCGGGCATGGCCAACTTCCATGGTGTGACGGGCGGTGTGTACAAGGCCCGGGAACGTATTCACCGCAGTATGCTGACCTGCGATTACTAGCGATTCCTCCTTCACGTAGGCGAGTTGCAGCCTACGATCTGAACTGAGCCACGGTTTATGGGATTTGCTAACTCTCGCGAGCTTGCTGCCCTCTGTCCGTAGCATTGTAGTACGTGTGTAGCCCAGGATGTAAGGGGCATGATGACTTGACGTCATCCACACCTTCCTCCGGTTTATCACCGGCGGTCTCTCTAGAGTGCCCAACTTAATGCTGGCAACTAAAGACGTGGGTTGCGCTCGTTGCGGGACTTAACCCAACATCTCACGACACGAGCTGACGACAGCCATGCACCACCTGTCTCTGCGCTCCCGAAGGCACTCCCAAGTTTCCAAGGGATTCGCAGGATGTCAAACCCTGGTAAGGTTCTTCGCGTTGCATCGAATTAAACCACATACTCCACCGCTTGTGCGGGCCCCCGTCAATTCCTTTGAGTTTCACACTTGCGTGCGTACTCCCCAGGCGGAACACTTAACGCGTTGGCTACGACACCGAGGGGGTCGATTCCCCCGACACCTAGTGTTCATCGTTTACGGCCAGGACTACAGGGGTATCTAATCCCTTTCGCTCCCCTGGCTTTCGTCCATGAGCGTCAGTTATGGCCCAGCAGAGCGCCTTCGCCACTGGTGTTCTTCCCGATATCTACGCATTTCACCGCTACACCGGGAATTCCCTCTGCCCCTACCACACTCAAGCCCTGTAGTTTCCATCGCTGAAATGGAGTTGAGCTCCACGCTTTAACAACAGACTTACAGGGCCGCCTGCGGACGCTTTACGCCCAATAATTCCGGATAACGCTTGCCACTCCCGTATTACCGCGGCTGCTGGCACGGAATTAGCCGTGGCTTATTCCTCAAGTACCGTCATTTCTTCTTCCTTGAGAAAAGAGGTTTACAGCCCAGAGGCCTTCATCCCTCACGCGGCGTTGCTCCGTCAGGCTTTCGCCCATTGCGGAAAATTCCCCACTGCTGCCTCCCGTAGGAGTCTGGGCCGTGTCTCAGTCCCAGTGTGGCTGATCATCCTCTCAGACCAGCTACTGATCGTCGCCTTGGTGGGCCATTACCCCACCAACCAGCTAATCAGACGCGGGCTCATCCTCAGGCGAAATTCGTTTCACCTCTCGGCATATGGGGTATTAGCGGCCGTTTCCAGCCGTTATCCCCCTCCTGAGGGCAGATTCCCACGCGTTACTCACCCGTCCGCCACTCACCCGAAGGTGCGTTCGACTTGCATGTGTTAAGCACGCCGCCAGCGTTCATCCTGAGCCAGGATCAAACTCTCCGTTGTAGATCCAGCCCTCTTGCTTCGCTTTCGCTCATCTCAGCTGGATTTGCCTCCTGCCGTCTCCCCACACTGGCGCATGGAACGACTGCTGGGCCTCCACTGCTCTCGCAGTGGGTTCAAAGAGTGCACGGGGCACTCGGCTCGCTTTCATCCGTTGGATGATCGCTCCCCTCGCTCCCGGTGACTTTCCCGAATCTCAGATCCGGTTCGCAACCGGTCTCGCCATCAAAGGGCCCTACACCTCCTTCCGGAGGCATCGCCGCTCCCGCAGCAGCACGTCGTGAGAACGCTCCACTGCTCCTTGATCGCTTTGACCCGTCGCTTGTTTCTTTTGACGGGACCTCACACCTCCACCGCTCTTTCGTCCGTTGCCGTCCCTTTCGGAACTTCCCTGTCCTTCGCTCCGCCAACCGTCGCTCCAGCGATCTCTCGCCAGCCCAACCGTCCCGTAGCGTCCGACACAGGCACTTCCGGCCAATGCGTCTACGGTCTCCCGCATTCACTCTTCGCCTTCCGTCGCAACCGACGCGGTAGAAGCGTCAGTTCCTAAACTTTTTTGGTTGTCCAGGTGCTGCCGCTCCACCCCTTCCAGGGCTCTCGCGGCGCGTCGCCTCTCGGCAACTCAGAAAACTTACAGCACCGTCGGCTCGCGCCTCCCAGTTTCCGTAAGCCCGCCTCCCCTCAAGCTCTCGCTCTCTGGGGCGCAGTCCAAAATCATACCACCTCTCTGACGGGTTGAGGAAAGCCCTCCAGCGGCGAAACAATGGCCGAACGGAACTGAGCCCATGGGCGGCCGGCCGGCAGGAGAGCAGCGGATTCCCAAGGGTCATCCGCTCCGCCAGGTGCGGCGCTGGCGGATCAGATCCAGGATCGGCTGAACCCCACCTTCTGAAGGCTCGCTCCTGAGGGCCGCCGTCCCTCGATCCCGCCGGAGCTGTTGCAGCTGGATCTCTTGCTGCAGGCGATCTACGGCATCCGATCGGAGCGGATCGACGGGATCGATGACGATCCGCCTCCTCCCCGTGGCGGCAACGGGTTGGGCGGAACACACACAAGATTCAAGAAGCGGGCCAGGGGAGATTCCCGTGGCCTGCTGCTCTCCAACCAGACCCACCGCTCCAGCAGCGACGCCTTAGACGCAGTCTTCTCCGGAGGAGTCGCGGTGCTGTTCGACAAGTCGAACAGCACCGGGGCGCTCCCCAGTTCCCTGGGCCACAGCCGGATGGAGAACCGTCACGGGCTGGTGATGGCCCATGAGGTCACCCCAGCCGGCGGCTGTGGCGAGCGTGCGGCGCCGGCGCACGGCTCGGTCGCTACCCGGGCGCACCAGAAAACACCGGGAGCCGACAAGGGCCAGGACACCAGGGATTTCATGCCGGTCTGCTCATCTCGGGCATCACGCTCCATGGGGCGCAGGAGATCCAGGCACGACGCCGCTACGGTATCGACGGTCGAACGATCCGCCCTCAGGGCTACAGCAAGTCGATCCGCACCAGGAGGCGGATCGAGCAGCTGCTTGGACGGATCAGGCAGGCTCACCGCATGCGCCTGATCGAAGCCCGGTGCCGATCCCGGCTGGGAGAGGGGTTGCGGCTGCATGTGGTGGCCACAACCGATCCGCCAGGCGAACCTGCTCAGCCCGCCGCAGGCCATGGCATGAAGGTGGCGGAGCCGGGCGAACAGCGGAGACCGGCCGGCTGGGACTCAGCACGGTCGCCAGGGAGCTTCGCCTGATTCGCCGAACAGGCCCGACGAATGGAGCTGGCGAGGAAGCGCTCAGACCCACACGCCGTAGCCGGGCATGGATGGGTGGCCGCTTCAGCAGCCTCTTTCCAGGGGGTGTCTCTGATTCCAGGGCATTGTTGCTGGACATTTCCGGTGAATCCCTTTTCCGGCCAGGAAAGGCCGTTGATCAGGCCAGGTTTAAGGTGCCGTATCCGAAGCCGTGGGGCGATGGTGGCGGAACCACCTCTGGTGGGGGGACCCTGTCCCCAGGAGGAGAGCGTGGTTGCCTCCGCCCGGGCGCACTTCGAGCGCACCCTGGTGCAGGTCCGCGGTGCGGTGGTGGGTTCGGTGGCGGCCATGGAGCACCCCAGCTGCGGGGATGCCGCCAACTACGGCGAGGTGTTCCTGCGTGACAACGTCCCGGTCATGTTCCACCTCCTGCTGGAGGGGCGCTTCGCCATCGTCCGCCACTTCCTGGCCATCTGTCTGGAACTGCAGTGCCACAGCGACCAGACCCGGGGCATCTTCCCCACCAGCTTCGTTGAGCAGGGCCAGAAGCTGATCGCCGACTACGGCCAGCGTTCGATCGGACGCATCACCTCCGTGGACGCCAGTCTCTGGTGGCCCGTGCTCTGCTGGCTGTATGTCCGCAGCAGCGATGACAACGACTTCGCCCTCCAAGAAGAGGTACAGGAAGG
Source organism: uncultured cyanobacterium (assembly GCA_963772735.1). Lineage (GTDB taxonomy): Bacteria > Cyanobacteriota > Cyanobacteriia > PCC-6307 > Cyanobiaceae > Cyanobium. The sequence continues at coordinate 207,348 of CAVYYO010000009.1, forward strand.
TCTGCAGCGGCTGCTGGATCTGGTGATGCACCCCAGCTTCGAAGGCACTCCCGTGCTGTTTGTGCCTGACTGCGCCTTCATGATCGATCGCCCGATGGACGTGTGGGGGGCGCCTCTGGAGGTGGAGGTGCTGCTCTTCGGTTGCCTGCGCAGCTGCTGCCATCTCATGGATCTGGCCCAGCGGGACCGGTTCAGCGACCAGCGGGAACATCGTCTCGTCGGTACCCGGACCTGGTTGCGCGAACTGCGCGCCTACCTGCTGAAGAACTACTGGGTGACCAGCAAGACCGTGCAGGTGCTGCGACGGCGTCCCACCGAGCAGTACGGGGATGATCAGCACGTCAACACCTTCAACGTTCAGGCCCAGGTGGTGCCGGCGTGGCTGCAGGAGTGGCTGGAGAACAGAGGGGGATACCTGATCGGCAACATGCGCACGGGCCGGCTGGACTTCCGCTTCCACAGCCTTGGGAATACCCTGGCCTGCCTGTTCGGACTGATCACCGCCCCCCAGCAGCGGGCCCTGTTCCGGCTGGTGCTGCACAACCGAGAGCATCTGATCGCCGAGATGCCGATGCGGATCTGCCATCCGCCCCTCGACGCCGAAGAATGGAAGGAAAAGACCGGATCCGATCCAAAGAACTGGACATGGTCGTACCACAACGGTGGCCATTGGCCCTGCCTGCTCTGGTATCTCGGCGGAGCCGTCCTGCTGCACGAACGACGGCATCCCGGCTCAGACGCCGCCCTGATGGACAGCATGCGACAACTGCTGGAGGATTGCTACGCCCTGCAGCTCAGCCAGCTGCCCCGGCAGCGATGGGCGGAATACTTCGATGGCCCCACCGGCACCTGGGTGGGCCAGCAGGCCCGCACCTACCAGACCTGGACAATCGTGGGATTCATGCTGCTGCATCTCCTGCTGCGCATCGAGCCCCTCGATGCGCAGCTGTTGGCGATCGATCCGCTCGAACCGATGACCAAACCCAGCAGGGGCCCTGCGAGCCAGGAATGAAACCCACAAAAAAGCCGCGACATTTCGCGGCTTGGTCGGTTGGACTTAGGAACCGAAGCCCTGAAAGCGCCCGGAGGATTCAGAACAACCCGAGGGTGAGAGATTTGTCGATCGGAAGGCAGGCTCCGATGCCCAGGTAGATGGTGAACACGGTGCCGAACAGGAAGGCCGTCATGGCCACGGGGCGGCGGAACGGATTCTGGAACTTGTTGAAACTCTCGATGAAGGGAATGAGCATCAGCCCCAGGGGAATCATCGTCTGCAGGGCAATGCCCAGAAGCTTGTTGGGAACGACCCGGAGAATCTGGAAGACCGGGTACAGATACCACTCAGGAAGAATTTCAAGGGGGGTGGCGAAGGGATCGGCCCGATCGCCCAGCATGGCTGGATCCAGCACCGCCAGCCCGACAACGCAGGCGATGGTGCCCAGGATCACCACAGGAAAGATATAGAGGAGATCGTTGGGCCAGGCCGGCTCCCCGTAGTAGTTGTGACCCATGCCCTTGGCCAACTTGGCACGCAGCTTGGGATCAGTGAGATCAGGCTTCTTGAGGATGTGCATGGTGGGGAGCTCGGTGTGCTGGTTACCGGTGTGAGAAGGCTAGGCCAGAAGCCTGGTTCAGAGGGGGCCGGAGATGCCCTGCTTACGAATCATCAGGAAGTGGATGAGCATGAACACCGCCAGCAGCCATGGCAGAACGAAGGTGTGGAGGCTGTAGAAGCGGGTGAGGGTGGACTGGCCCACGCTTTCACCGCCCCGCAGAAGCTCGACCATGAAATCGCCCACCACAGGAACCGCCGCGGGAACACCGCTGACGATCTTGACGGCCCAGTAACCCACCTGATCCCAGGGAAGGGAATATCCAGTGACCCCGAAGGAGACGGTGATCACCGCCATGGTGACGCCGGTGACCCAGGTCAGCTCACGAGGACGCTTGAAACCACCGGTGAGATAGACGCGGAACACGTGCAGGATCAGCATCAGCACCATCATGCTGGCGCTCCAACGGTGAACCGAGCGGATCAGCCAGCCGAAGCTGACGTCGGTCATGAGGTATTGAACCGAGGTGTAGGCCTCCACCACCGTGGGCTTGTAGTAGAAGGTCATCGCAAAGCCGGTGGCGAACTGAATCAGAAAGCACACCAGGGTGATGCCGCCCAGGCAGTAAAAGATATTGACGTGGGGCGGGACGTACTTTGCAGAAATGTCGTCAGCGATGGCCTGGATTTCCAGGCGCTCCTCGAACCAGTCATAGATCGGGGACGACTTTGCGCCAGGAGACGAGTTCGCCATGCAGCGTGGGGCTTGGGTTGCGAGAGTCTACCGATCCTCCTGACCCCCCCGTGAGAGCCCCGGGCCGCCGGTTCCACCCGGCTCAATGGTTTGCAACAGGCCAAGGGCGTCCGTCTTCCACGCCGAGGCGCCGCTGGGCCACCCTGCGGCGACTGGCGGGGGCGGCCCTCTGCCTGGTGCTGAGCCTTCCCGCCCCGGCACTCGCCCTCAGCGATGCCCAGCAGCTGGTGGTGGAAGCCTGGCGCCTCGTCAACCAGAGCTATGTCGATCCCGACCATCTGGAGGAGGTGCAATGGCGGCGCCTGCGCCAGAAGACACTGGAGAAACCGATCACCAGCTCGATCGAGGCCCATGATGCAATCGAGGCCATGCTGGCACCGATCGGCGACCCTTACACCCGCATGCTGCGCCCGGAGGAGTTCGCCACCCTGCGCTCCAACAACCAGGGCCGGGTCACCGGAGTGGGGCTCCAGCTCGGGCTGCGGGCCGCCGACCAGCGGATCGTGGTGATCGCCCCCCTCGACGCCTCGCCCGCCGCAGATGCGGGGATCGTCTCGGGCAGCGAGATCCTTCGGGTGAACGGCATCCCGGCTGAGGACCTGGGGCTGGAGGGCACTGCGGCAGCGCTGCGGGGCCCTGCCGGAAGCGATGTGCTCGTGGCTCTGCGCACCCCGGCCGGCCTGGAGAGGGAGGTGCTGCTCGACCGTCGCGAGGTGGACCTGCAGCCCGTCCGCTGCCACCGCCTCAGAAGCGATGGGCACAGCCTGGGCTATCTGCGGATCACCCAGTTCAGTGAACAGGTGCCCCAGCAGGTCCGCGCCGCCCTCGCCGAGCTGACCGCCCCGGGTCGTGGCGGGCCGATCGAGGGGCTGATCCTGGATCTGCGCAACGATTCGGGTGGACTGGTGACCGCCGGCCTGGCGGTGGCAGACAGCCTCCTCGACGGGGACCCGATCGTCGAAACCCAGGACCGGGGTGGCATCGCCGCCCGGCAGCAGGCCACCTCCGGCCGTCTCTTCGCAGGCCCCATGCTCACCCTGGTGAACGCGGGGACGGCCAGCGCGAGCGAAATCCTGGCGGGGGCCCTCCAGGACAGCGGCCGTTCCCGCCTGGCAGGCTGCCGCACCTTCGGCAAGGGCCTGATCCAGACCCTGATCAACCTGAGTGACGGAAGCGGTCTGGCGGTGACCGTGGCCCGTTACCTCACCCCCAGCGGACGAGACATCCAGAACCAGGGCATTGAGCCGGACGTGCAGCTGTCCCAGCCCGAGCCCCTGGAACCGGACGGGGCCGGCGACACCTGGCTGCAGGAAGGGGCCAGCTTGCTGATCGCCGGCCTGCCCGCCGGGGCCTCCGACCCATGAGCCAGCGGACCTACCACGATCCGCTCCACGGCGCGATCCGCCTGGATCGCCAGGATCCCGCCGAAGCCCTGGTGATCGATCTGATCGACACGGCACCGTTCCAGCGTCTGCGCCGCATCCGCCAGCTGGGACCGGCCTTCCTGACCTTCCATGGCGCCGAGTCCAGCCGTTTCACCCATTCCCTGGGCGTGCTGGCGGTGGCACGGATGGCCCTGGGGCAGCTCGAGCGGCTCGAACCCTCCCTGGCCCAGCACCGGGACGTCCTCTATGCCGCCGCCCTTCTCCACGATGTGGGCCATGGGCCTCTGAGCCACTCGGGCGAAGAGATGTTCGGCCTGTGGCACGAGACCTGGTCCGGGCGACTGATCCGCGACCATCCAGCCCTGCGCGACCGGCTCGATGACGGTGCTCCGGGCCGGGCCGCCCGGGTGGCGGATGTGCTGGAGCACGGCCGGCACCCCTGCCGGGCCATCAAGGCCCTGGTGAGCAGCCAGCTCGACTGCGACCGGCTCGACTATCTGCTGCGTGACAGCTACAGCACCGGCACCCGTTACGGACAGCTGGATCTGGAGCGGATCCTGGCCAGCCTCACCCTGGCCCCCGACGGCGATCTGGCTCTCCACCCCCGCGGCCTGATGGCGGTGGAGCACTATCTGGTGGTGCGCCATCTGATGTACCGGAGCGTCTACAACCACCGGCTCAACATTGTCTGCAACTGGCTGCTCAACCGGGTGATCGCCGTGGCCCGGCGGCTTGGACCCGCTGAGGTGTGGGCCGATCCGATCATGTCCCTCTGGCTGTGGGACCGGGATCACCTGGATCTGGAGAGCTATCTGGCCAACGACGACATCCGCACCGGCTATCACCTGACCCGCTGGCGGGAGGAGGGACCTGAGGAGCTGGCGGATCCCTGCCGCCGCCTGCTGGACCGGCGCCTGCCCCGGGCCACCGAGGTGAGCGATCTCCCCCCCTCAAGCCGCATCGAACTCCTGGCGGAGGCGAGACGGCTGTGCGAAAAGGCCGGCCTGGCGGCGGACGGCTGCTGCGCCCTGCAGCAACGGCAGAGCCGGGGCTATCACCCTTACGCCGGTGGCCTGCGCCTCTGGGACGGCCTGCGGCTCCAGGCCCTCGAGCAGTGCTCCCCCCTGGTGGCCAGTCTCTGTCAGACGGTCGACATGGCCTGGCTGATCCACCCGGCCCCGGTGAGCGCCGACCTGCGCGCGGCCCTGTCGCTGTGGCGGCAGGACGCCGGCGGCCATGCGGACCCCTAGGTTTCGCTCCACCCCTCCCCCAGCGCCTTGGCAGCTGCACTGATCCCGGCGATCGATGGGCAGCAGCCCCACCTGCTGAGGCTGCCGGCGCCGGAGGGTTCCTCCAGCGCCCTCGAGGAGGTGCGGTACGCCCTCGGCAGCAGGATCCCGCCAGCCGGCACCGTGGTGCTGGATGGCGGGACCTGGCTCTTGCGGCTGCCCGAACTGCGCGAATTGCAGGAGCTGCTGGCGGCTGTGGAGCTCCTGCTGAGGCGTGTTCGCAGTCACAACCCGGAAACGCTGGTGGCCGCCGCGGCCCTCGGACTCGAGACCGAGGCCGGCGAGGAATCGCCGCCACCCCCACCCGGGAGGGGGCGGGCTGCGGCGGATCTTCTGGTCCACCACGGCACCCTCCGCTCCGGCGACCACCTGCAGGCCGAGGGCTCGGTGCTGCTGCTGGGGGATGTGAACCCCGGCGCCCGCATCAGTGCCGGTAGGCACGTCCTGGTGTGGGGGCGACTGCGGGGCGTGGCCCATGCCGGCGTCGGCGGCGACCGTGAGGCCCGCATCACGGCCCTGCAGCTCCGCCCCCTCCAGCTGCGCATCGCCGAGGCAGTGGCCCGGGGGCCGGAGGACCTGCCCCCGCCGGGTCTGGCGGAGCAGGCCAGGCTGGTGGACGGGGAGATCCGCATCGATCCGGCACCACCGGAGTTCAGCGGTTGATCACTCCGAAGGCACCGAGACCACCCGCCACGGCCATGAACCAGAGCGGTGAGATCCGGGTCCGCAGCATCAGCAGACACACCAGCAACGACACGACCACCCCGCCTCGGTTGGTGTCGGCTGTCTGGAGGATCTTCACCCCGACGGCGAAGAGGATCCCCAGGGTGATGGGCCCCAGACCCCGCTCGAAAGCGATGCGCCAGGGGGAATCCCGCAGCCGGTTCCAGCTCAGGCAGGCCAGCACCATCAGCAGGGTGGACGGCAGCAGGATGGCGATCTCGGACCCGTAGGCGCTCAGCAGAGCCCAGCCGGGGCCCTCGGGCCAGGCGGCCCCCATGCCGAGCAGCCCGACGATCATCGAGCTGGGCCCCGGGGCCGCCTCGGCCAGGGCATAGACGTCGGCGAACTGGGAGGGGGTGAGCCAGCAATACTGCTGGACGCTGAGGTGGTGGTACTCGGTGAGCAGGGTGTTCCCGCCACCGAGGGAAAACAGCGACAGGCCCAGGAACCTGGCCAGCACCTCAATCAGGTGACCCAGGTCATCGAGACCCAGGGGGGGGCAGGCGGAAGCCTGGCTCGCGGCGGCGGTCACCAGGGTGCTCATGGTCCGGGATCGCCCCCGGGGCTGCGGCGATCCCGCGGCCAGTACCAGGCCATGGCCAGGGGGCCGGCCATGAGCACCAGGGGCACCAGGCGCACGTGGAAGGCGGTCATCAGCACGAAGGTGGTGGCGGCCAGCAGCAGGGCCACCGGATCCTTCCAGTACTGGTCGAGGATCTTGAAGCCCATGGAGAGGGCCATGCCGGCAGCGGCGGCCACCACCCCCGCCAGCACCCGATCGACGGCGGGGAGAGCGTGAAACTGGAAATAGACCAACCCCACCAGCATCAGCAGGGTGAAGGGCACCAGCAGCATGCCCGCCAGGGCTGCCAGGGCCCCCGGCACCCCCCGGAAGAAGGTGCCCACGTAGACAGCCATGTTGACCTGATTCGGGCCGGGGAAGAGCCGCGCCACCGTGAGTCCGGTGAGGAACTGCTCATTGCTCATCCAGCGGCGCTGCTCGACGATGATTCGCTGGCTCCAGGCCGAAAGACCGCCGCCGAAGGCGGAGAGCGCCACCATCAGCATGCCCGTGAACAGCTGCCCCAGCCCCGGCGGGGACCCCGGCGAGGCGGAAGCGGGTGCGACGGTCTCAGTCATGCACGAAATGGGGATCCGGAGGCAGCTCCCCCGCCTCGTGGAAGGTGGGATCGAGGGGATCGGGAGCCTGATACTTCCCTGCCGCCTGCCAGTCGGTCTCGAACATCTCCCGCAGCCGGCCCACCACCTCCGGGGCATCGCTCTCGATGCCCAGCTCCCGGCGAAGGTCAAAGGCGCTGCGGTCGATGTTCATCGAACCGGTCTGGGCGAAGGCGCCGTCGACCATGATCAGTTTTGCGTGCAGCTTGGGCCGCTGCTGGCGCCTCACCCTCACGCCGAACCGCTGCATCACCCGCAGGGAGGAGAAGGTGTCATAGATGTCCCAGTCACTGATGCCGTGCTTACCGCCGCACAGCACCCGCACCTTCACCCCCCGTTCCCGTGCACTGATGATCCTCTCCAGGATCACCGCATCGACGAACTTCGGGTGCTGGATCCAGAGGGTACGGGTGGCGGCATCGACGATCCTGGCCATCTGACCGCGGCTGTGGGCGCTGCTCCAGACCAGTCCCACCTGAAGATCGGGCTGGAAGTAGATCCGCTGCCAGTCGGCCTCGAAGCCGGCGATCACCTGGGCCACCACGGCGGGGTTGTGGGAAAGGACCCCATAGTCGCGGGTCTCGGTGAAGTATTTGTCGGCCAGGTTGAAGGTGGCCACCAGGGCGGTGTGCCGGTCGACCACCATCGATTTCTCGTGGGTGACGGGAAAGGCCTCGCTGGTCCAGGCGGTCTCGATCCCCCAGGAGCTGAGCCTGGCGAAGGCCTCGTCGTTCCAGCGGTCCCCGCCGGAGGTATGCGGGTTGAGCATCACCCGCACCTGCACGCCGCGCTCTCGGGCCCGGCGCAGGGCCTGCTCCACCACGTCCGACTGCAGCTTGAACTGCTTCAGGAGCAGCTGTTCGGCGGCCCCGTCAATAAGACCCACCACGGCATCCACACCATCGTCGGGCATCACCAGCAGCCGCTGGGGCCGGTGGGGGACGGAGGTCATCGAGGTACCGAGGGAGTGAGCCTTTCTAGCGGTGGCCGCGGCCCCTGGCATGAGGGTTCCGCCCCTTGGCATTAGCCTTCCCCGACGCCCGTGGACGCCGTGACGTCAGATCCCGCCCGCATCATCCTCATCTGCTCCGGCAAGGGAGGGGTCGGCAAGACGACCCTCACCGCCAATCTGGGGATCGCCCTGGCCCGGCTGGGGGAGCGCACCGTGGTGCTCGATGCGGACTTCGGCCTGCGCAACCTCGACCTGCTGCTGGGCCTGGAGAACCGGATCGTCTACACAGCCCAGGAGGTGCTGGCCGAAACCTGCCGCCTGGAGCAGGCCCTGGTGAAGCACAAGCAGGAGCCCAATCTGTCCCTGCTGCCCGCCGGAAACCCCCGCATGCTCGAGTGGCTCACGCCCGAGGACATGCAGCGGATCGTGGCCATGGTGGCCGAACGTTCCGATTTCGTGCTCATCGATTGTCCGGCAGGCATCGAGGAGGGGTTCAAGAACGCGGCGGCGGCGGCCCGCGAGGCCATCGTGATCACCACCCCGGAAGTCTCCGCGGTGCGGGACGCCGACCGGGTGATCGGCCTGCTCAACACCCGGGGCGTGGCGCCGGTGCAACTGGTGCTGAACAGGGTGCGGCCGAAAATGATGGCCAGCCAGGAGATGCTCAGCGTCGAGGACGTCACGGACATCCTGGCCCTGCCTCTGGTGGGCCTGGTGGTGGAGGACGAGCAGGTGATCGTGTCCACCAACCGGGGCGAGCCACTCACCCTCAACGGCAACGGCTCCCCCGCCGCCCGGGCCTACCAGAACATCGCCCGGCGTCTGCGAGGTGAGGAGGTGCCCCTGGAGGATCCCTCCAAGCAGCGCAGGGGCCTGAGGGCCCGTCTGATGAACAAGATCCGCAAATCCACCGGTCTCATCTGAGCGCCATGACGTTGTTCGATTTCCTTCAGCGGCTGCTGGGGCGCCAGAAACCCAGCGGCACCATGGCCAAGGAGCGGCTGCAGCTGGTGCTGGCCCACGACCGCAGCGATCTCAACCCCGAGCTGCTCGAGCAGATGCGGCGCGAGATCCTCGAGGTGGTGCAGCGTTACGTGGAGATCGACATCGAGGAGGGCGACCTGAGCCTCGAGACCGAAGACCGGGTCACCGCCCTGGTGGCCAACCTGCCGATCAAACGGGCCAGGCCCCTGCCGGCCCTGGTGGCTGCGGCGGCCTCCGTGGGCATGGCCGAGAAGCCCCCGGCCGAGGACCCACCGGAGTTCAGTCTTTCCACCCCTTCCGATGAGGACGCTGAGGTCGAACCGGACTGAGCGACCACCGGGCCGGAGAAAGGCTGGACGACGGGCAGCGGGAATCCTGAACAAAGACATCGGGATGCCACTCCTTGTCCGACGATCCCCATCCCACCGCTCGTATCACCCCCGCCGAGCGACGGGTGCTGAACCTGCTGAGCCGGGGCGACTCCAACCGGCACATCGCCGCCCAGCTGGTGCTGAGCCCCCGCACGGTGGAGAGCCACGTCTCCAACCTTCTGGCCAAGACCGGCTGCCGCAGCCGCACCCAGCTGCTGCTCTGGGCCCTGACCCAGGGATAGGCTGACTCGGGTTCCCGCCCATGCCGGCTTAGCTCAGCGGTAGAGCAGCGCTTTTGTAAAGCGAAGGTCATCGGTTCAAATCCGTTAGCCGGCTTGCGATCCAGGGGCTGGATCCACCCCCTTACGATCGGCTCAGCACAGGGGAGGGGGCCATGTCGTGCCATGCCTGCTGGCCGGTGGGCGGCCTGATCGCCCTGGCGGGCGTCCTGGCCCAGGCCCCCCCCCAGCCACCGCCTCCAGAAGCACCCCCGGCCCAGACCACCCCTGCCCGGTCCGGCGCAGAGATCCTGGGCCGACCAGGCATCCGCACCCGCTACGCCGATCCTTCAGCTCCGGCGCCATCCTCTGGGGGCGCCGGCCTTGCGGACCCCAGCCCGCCGGATCCACCCCTGACCGTTCCCATCAACGAATCGGTGGACTTCGCCCCGACGATGGAGCAGGGCCCCTTTCAGCGGCCCACGATCCGGGGCCTGTTCCGCTGGGACCTGGAGGGGCCTGGGACCCCATGAAGGGAACTCAGCGGAGGGCCTGGTGGATCGAGACGAGGCCGAAGGCCACGAACAGACCACCGCTGAGGCGATAGAGCACCCGCTCACTGAGCCTGCCGCCGATCCACTGACCCGCTCCCACCGCCAGCCAGGTCACCAGGGCATGGCCGAGAAGCGTGCCAGCCAGCAAGCCGGCGAAGGAGAAGGCCGGGGCTGCCGCCAGAAAGATGGTGGCGAACTGGGTGCGGTCGCCCAGTTCTGCCAGGAACACCAGAACGAAGGCCTCCCAGAGCACCGCGCCGGGACTGCGGACAACCCCATGGCTCTCGGCCGCGTCGATCGCCACTTCGGCTTCATGGGCCTCTTCCTGGGCCGCATCGGCCGGAAGCCCAGCGGCATCGACCAGCAACTTCGCCCCGAACCCCAGGAACAGGACCGCCGCCAGCCAGGGCACGACCGGCTGGGGAAGCCATTCCCTCAGGCCGAACCCCATGCCCAGGGACAACAGGGTGACCAGGGTGAGAGCCGTGAAGGCCCCGATGAAGACCCAGCGCGGAGGGTGGCGCACCGAAAGGATCAGCGCCATGAAGAACGTCTTGTCCCCCAGTTCGGCCAGGGTGATGGCCGTCAGACTGGAGCCGAAGGCGGCCAGACCCGGATCACCGGACATCGGAAGGGTCATGGGGGCGTTGGACTCGCCTGCTTCGGCGCGACGGACCGGGTCCGGCCGCATGAATCGGCACTTCCGGCAGAATCAGAACGAAGATTAGGAGCAGGGGTTCGGTCAGGCTCCGGCGAACAGCCACGCGATCACCGCCAACGCCAGCCAGCCCAGCCAGTCCAGATCGAAAAGGGGGGTGGTCAGACGCACCAGCGGCTCCACCAGCCAGTGGCTCAGGGCGACAGACAACAGCACCAGCAGGACGACAGCCACCATCAGGCACCCCTGCCGCCGATGGCCGCCTTGCCCCCGGATCGGAGCACCGTCCAGGGATCTCCTTCCCCTTCCTCAGGATCGCGCCAGGCCAGGACGGTGCTGCCCTGGCCGGAACCCTCCGGCCAGGGCAGGGGATCGAGCAGCGCCAGCCCCGGGAACCGGCGTGCTGCCTCCATGGCCGTGGTGGCGGGGGGCTCACCGGAGCGGTTGGCGCTGGTGGTGGCCAGAGGACCCGTCAGGCGCAGAAGCTTCAGGGCCGGGGGGCAGGCCGGCACCCGCAGGCCCAGGCTGGTACCGCCGGGATGGAGCTGGCCCGTGATCGCCCCGGTGATCGGCAGCACCAGGGTCACGGCCCCGGGCCAGCAGCGCCGGGCCTGGTCCAGCCAAGCCTCCTGCCAGGACACCCCAAGGGCGGCGACCAGCTGGGGCAGGTCGGCCCCCATCAGGATCAGCGGCTTGTCGGCGGGCCTGGCCTTGAGGCGCCAGAGCAGGGCCGCCGATTCAGGGCGGGCGGCCAGGGCCGGCAGGGTGTCGGTGGGGAACAGGGCGGCCTCCCCCGCCGCCAGCCGCTCCGCCAGCGCCTCGGGGCTGCTCATGGATCGATGGACCGCCAGGCACTGGCAAAGCGGAGCCGGCCCTCCAGGTCGGCATGGACACCAGGCCGCTCCAGTCCGGCGGCGGCCAGGAGGCGGCCGACCGCCTCGCTCTGATCGTGATGGTGCTCGAGCAGCAGCAGTCCGCCGGGCGCCAGGGCGCGGCGGGCCCCGGCCACCACCGCACGCAGGGCCGTCAGCCCGTCGGGCCCACCATCAAGGGCCAGGCTTGGTTCGTGGTCTCGGACCACAGGATCGAGCCCGGCCAGGGTGGCGCTGGGGATGTAAGGGGGATTGGCGACCACCAGATCCAGATGACCCCAAAGGGGCTCCAGCCCCTGCCACCAGTCACCGGCCAGCAGGGTCACCTGGGGCTGAAGGTTCCAGCGGGCCAGGTTGGCGCCGACCTGGGCGAGGGCCTCGGGGCTGGCATCGAGGGCGAAACCGCGGCTGGCGGGCAGGCTGCGGGCCAGGGCGATGGCCAGGCAACCGGAGCCGGTGCCCAGATCGGCCCAGCAGGCCACGGGGCGGTCGTGCGGCCACAGGGAGAGGGCCAGATCCACCAGCAATTCCGTTTCCTGCCGAGGGATCAGCACTCCGGGCCCCACGGGGACCTCCAGGTCGCGCCAGGGACAGCGGCCCACCAGATACTGCAGCGGTTCGTGGGTGTCCAGATGATGGCGCCAGAGCCCCTCCAGCGCCTCCAGCGAACATTCCAGGCGGACCTCGGACTGCGGATGGCTCCAGAGGGCCTGGAGCCGGCTCCAGCGCAGACCGCCGCCCAGATCCAGCAGCCAGTCGAAGGCCGCGGGAGAGCCTCCCAGATCGAGCATGCGGCGACGCCAGCGCAGCAGGCGATCGGCCTCGATCGGACCGGGGGCAGGAGCCGCCGCAGGCCCGGGGAAAGGGACGATGCCGGCAGGAGAATCCATGGGTCGAGCCTAATCAGGGCCGGTCCCATCAGGACGGCCGTGGTGGCCAGGCCCTGGGGGCCTGGCCCTCGGAAGGAGCGTCAGCAGGGGCGCCAGCAGAGGCCGGCCTCCGCATGCAGCAGACCGGCCAGCTCGAGCTCCAGCAGCCGGGGGATCAGCTCCCCCGGCGGACGGGCCAGGGCCAGGCTCAACTGCTCGAGGCTGGCCCCACCCCCCACGGCTCCCAGCAGAAGGTCGGCCTCGGTCTCCAGGGATGCTCCGACGAAGCCCCTCCGCCCCCCCCGCCCGGCCAGGGGGCCCGGGCCCAGCTGGTCGATCAGATCGTCGGGGAGGAGCAGGGGAGTGGCTCCGCGGGCCAGCAGCCTGTTACTGCCGAAGGCCGAGGCCCTGCCGGCATCGGCAGGCACCGCCCAGAGCGGCAGCTCCTGCTGCCAGGCCAGTTCGGCCGAAAGGAGCGCTCCACTGGCAGCCGGACACTCCACCACCACCACAGCGGCGGCCAGAGCGACCAGAAGCCGGTTGCGGGCAGCGAAGCTGCCGCCGCGCACGGCGCTGCCTTCCGGCAGCTCGCTGAGGAGCAGCCCCTCCTGGCCCACCTGAGCCTGCAGCGCCGCGTGATGGCGGGGATAGACCCGCTCCAGTGGGGTGCCCAGCACACCCACGGGAGAACCGCCTGCCGCCAGGCACCCCTCATGGGCGGCCCCATCGATGCCTTCCGCCAGGCCACTGAGCACGGGCCAGCCGGCATCCGCCAGGGCGGCGCCGATGGCGTGGGCCATCGACAGGCCGTGCAGCGAGGGGCGCCGTGTGCCCACCACCGCCACCGACCGGCGACGGCCGAGGTGGGGCCAGAGGCTGCCCTGCCCCAGCCAGCACAGCTGCAGGGGCGGGCGCTGCAGCAGCTGCAGGCCCCCGGGCCACCCCGGATCCCCGGGCACCAGCACGCCCCGGCCGAAGCGACAGCGACGGCCGAAGGCCTCCAGAGGCCGGGGGCCCCAGCGCCGTCGATGCCGTTCCACCGCCCTCACCAGCCCCTCCCCCAGACCAGGCACCGCCGCCAGAACGGCCCCAGGGGCCTCCCACGCCTCAGCCAGGCCGCCGCAGTGGGCCTCGAGGGCGCGGAGGCGGCGCCAGCCCAGGCCTGGACAGCGGCTCCAGAGCAACCACCAGAGGCGCCGCCGCCGATCCCAGCCCCGACCCCGCCGAACGGAGATCTCGGCAGAAAGGCCAGGGGCGGAGGGAAAGGAACCCTGCAGCAGATCACCCATCGCCCCACCCCCACCGGCATGTCAATACAAATGTACTATGAATGGATCCCGTTGCAGGCCGGGCCCGAGCGCAGCATGGCCATCGCCTGCTCCAGCTCCGCCGGCAGCCGCCGCACCAGCCGGCGCCGGGACGGGCCCCCGGAGAGATCCACCAGCACAAGGTCCACCCGCGCCTCGGCCGCCAGCGCCCCGTCCGGGGCGATGAACTCGCTGCACCAGGAAAGTTTCAGTCCGTGACGCGGCAGCACCCGGCTGCGCAGCTCCACCCGATCCCCGTGGAGCAGGGCCTGGCGGTAATCCAGGTGCAGCCCCACCACCGGCAGCTCCAGACCCCTGGCGGAGAGAGTGCTGTAGGCCAGCCCCGCTTCGGCGAGCGCCTCGACCCGCGCCTCCTCCAGCCAGGCGAGATAGGCCCCATGCCACATCACACCCGCATGGTCGGTGTGCTGGGGCAGCACCCGTCGCCGCAGGCGCCACCAGGACCCTTCCTGTGGCTGCATCACGGTCTTCACCATGGAGGATTCCGCAACGGAGATCAGCCATAGGCTGACTCCGAGCGACCTTGATGTCCGTGTTCCGCAACCTGTTGATCGCCGATTCCGGCAAGGGCCATGTGGAGGAGATGGTGCGCATGCTGCGCCACATCCCCCCCTGCCGGCAGGCCCGGCTCAATCTGCTGCACGTGATCACCGAGCAGGGGGGGCTTGATCTGGAAGACCACCGCCAGCGGGCCGAAGGCCTGGTGAAGGAGGCTGTCGCCCGACTCGGCCTCCAGACCTCCGACGTCAACATCGTTGTGCGGGAAGGGGACACCAAGCAGACCGTGCTCAAGGTGGCCGACGAGCTCGATGCGGACCTGATCGTGATGGGCTCGCGCGGTCTGGGAAGGCTGGAGTCGATCCTCAGCAACAGCGCCAGTCAGTACGTCTTCCAGCTGTCCACGAGGCCCATGCTGCTGGTGCGCGACGACCTCTACATCCGGGCCCTGAACCGGGTGCTGGTGGCCATCGACGGCACCGGGGTGGGTGACGACGCCCTGCGGCTGGCCTGCGAACTGGTCCAGGGGATCCCTGGCGGCAGCCTCACCGGTGTTCACGTCACCCGCCAGGACATCACCCCTTCCCGTGGGGGCCGGAGCCCCGCCGACCAGGTCCTGGACAAGGCCGTTCACCGGGCCCGCAGCTTCGGAGTGGAGATGAAACCCCTGCATCGCAGCGGCGACATCGGGCGCACGGTCTGCGCCACTGCCGAGGAGATGCAGGCGGATCTGGTGGTGATCGCCTCCCAGGACCGCCGCCCTCTGGTGGCCAAGGCTCTGGTGGATCTGGATCGATTGCTGGGCAGCTCGGTGAGTGACTACATCCGGGTGCATGCCCCGGCCCCGGTGCTGCTGGTGCGGGAGCCGGAGGGGCGCGCCCGCTGAGGTGGGCTCAGCCGCCCTGGCGGCTATTGGTCTGGATGTAGAGGATGATCAGGAAGACGGCGGGAACCAGAACGAACAGAAGGCTGGCTACGAAGCCGAGGTCGTTGGTTTCCATGGCTGCTGGAGAGGTTCTGAGAACGTATCACCGCCCATCGGTGGGAACGGCGCCCCCTTCATCGCTCGTTGTGGATGGTGACGCGGCCGGGAAGGAGGCTTCCCCGGCAGGTTGCTCGGCGTCAGCACCGCCCCCCCCGGCATCCATGGCCGATTCAGGGTCCGCTGGGGGCGGAGCCGGCCAGGCGGTGGGGCCTTGCGGCAGGGGCTGGCTGCGGGACCGGGCCAGGGCGCTTTCCCGGTCGCCAAGGCCCACCTGGGGCCGGGTGACCACCAGCACGGATTTCTGCACCAGGGCCTGACAGGCCAGTCGCCAGGACTGGGGCCGCCGTTTCAGCTTCTGCAGCTCCACTCCGGTGAGCTCGCTGAGGGCGTTGTCGGCACCACCTTCCGCCACCTCCACGAAACAGGTGATGCACTGCCCGCAGCCACCACAGTTGCCCAGCCGGCCCTTGAGGCCATAGAGCTCGATCCCTTCCCTCAGGGCCACCTCGCGGAGGTTCTCCCCCGGGTAGCACTCCACGTCGCGCTGCTCACGCACGAACCGAATCACGGGCATGTGACGAAGCCTCTCAGGGGAAGAAGGGCTTCCATTGTGAGACGCGCCGTTGCGCTCCGTTACCTGGGCCCCCGTGGCGCTGCCCGCAACCCTTACGATCGCCAGCACGGATCGGTAATCCGCCGATCGTCCCCTTAGCCGCCATCGCCCCGGCGACCGGCTACGGCAACTGTCAACCCAGACCTGACCCCCCAATGGGATTGCCCTGGTACCGGGTGCACACGGTCGTCATCAACGACCCGGGCCGACTGCTGGCCGTGCACCTCATGCACACCGCCCTGGTAGCCGGCTGGGCCGGCTCCATGGCGCTCTATGAGCTCGCGATCTTCGACCCCTCCGACCCGGTCCTCAACCCGATGTGGCGCCAGGGCATGTTCGTCATGCCCTTCATGGCCCGCCTTGGCGTCACCGGCAGCTGGGGAGGCTGGAGCGTCACCGGTGAGACCGGTGTCGACCCCGGCTTCTGGAGCTTCGAGGGCGTGGCCGCCGCCCACATCGTCTTCAGCGGCCTGCTCTTCCTCGCCGCCATCTGGCACTGGACCTACTGGGATCTCGAGATCTGGCAGGACCCCCGCTCCGGCGAGCCGGCCCTCGATCTGCCCAAGATCTTCGGTATTCACCTGCTGCTGGCAGGCCTGGGCTGCTTCGGTTTCGGAGCCTTCCACCTCACCGGCGTCTTCGGACCGGGAATGTGGGTCTCCGATCCCTACAGCCTCACGGGGCACCTAGAACCCGTGCAGCCCGCCTGGGGACCTGAAGGCTTCAACCCCTTCAACCCGGGCGGGATCGTGGCGCACCACATCGCCGCCGGCATCGTCGGCATCATCGCCGGCATCTTCCACATCACCACCCGTCCGCCGGAACGCCTCTACAAGGCCCTTCGGATGGGGAACATCGAAACTGTCCTGGCCAGCGCCATCGCGGCCGTCTTCTTCGCGGCCTTCATCGTGGCCGGCACCATGTGGTACGGCTCGGCGGCCACCCCCGTGGAGCTGTTCGGCCCCACCCGCTACCAGTGGGATCAGAACTACTTCAAGACGGAGATCAACCGTCGCGTCCAGACCGCCATTGACAACGGCGCCACCAAGGAGGAGGCCTATGCGGCCATCCCCGAGAAGCTCGCCTTCTTCGACTATGTCGGCAACAGTCCCGCCAAGGGCGGCCTGTTCCGCGTCGGTCCGATGATCAACGGTGATGGCCTGCCCACCGCCTGGATCGGCCACATCTCCTTCACCGACAAGGAAGGCCACGACCTCGAAGTGCGGCGACTGCCCAACTTCTTCGAGAATTTCCCGGTGGTCCTCCAGGACCAGCAGGGCATCGTCCGCGCCGACATTCCCTTCCGGCGGGCCGAGGCGAAGTACTCCTTCGAGCAACAGGGTGTGACGGCCACCGTCTACGGCGGTGCCCTCAACGGCCAGACCTTCACCGATCCGGCCGACGTCAAGCGTCTTGCCCGGAAGGCCCAGCTTGGCGAGGCCTTCGAATTCGATCGGGAAACGTACCACTCCGACGGCACCTTCCGCAGCTCTCCCCGCGGTTGGTTCACCTTCGGCCATGCCTGCTTCGCTCTGCTCTTCTTCTTCGGCCACATCTGGCACGGTGCCCGCACCCTCTACCGTGATGTCTTCGCCGGCATCGATCCTGATCTCGGTGAGCAGGTGGAGTTCGGTCTGTTCGCCAAGCTGGGCGACCGATCCACCCGACGCCTGCCGGAGGGCTACGTGCCCCCAGCCGGTTCCACCCTCAGCTGACCGCCAGTCCCCCCGAGGATTCCCATGGAGAGCTTCGCTTACATCCTGATCCTGGCTCTGGCCATTTCCACCCTGTTTTTTGCGATCGCCTTCCGCGATCCGCCGAAAATCGGCAAGTGACCTGCCTTTCAGACCGATCCAACCCCTGGGAAACCAGGGGTTTTTTCATGCCGCCAGGGCCTTCTGCGGAGGTGGCCCTTCTCTTTGTGCGGACATCTGCCTACACTCGTACCACCAGCAAGCGTGCCCGGGGATGCAATGTCCCTCCTGCCAACACACAGATAGCCGGGTGCTGGAGTCGCGGGCTGCCGATTCCGGGCGCAGCGTGCGCCGGCGGCGGGAATGCCTCAATTGCGATTTTCGCTTCACCACCTACGAACGGGTGGAGACCATTCCGATCACCGTCATCAAGCGCAACAGCAGCCGCGAAACCTTCAATCGCAGCAAACTCCTGCACGGCCTGCTGAGGGCCTGCGAGAAGACGGGGCTGGAACCGGCACGGCTTGAGGCCGTCGTCGACGACATCGAACTCGCCCTCCAGCAGCGTGCCGGTCGCGAAGTCAGCAGCAACGAGATCGGCGAGCTGGTCCTGCAGCGGCTGCGGGAGATGAGCGAAGTGGCCTACGTGCGCTTCGCATCCGTCTATCGCCAGTTCCAGAGCGTCAGCGATTTCGTGGCCACCCTGGAGGGCCTTGGCAACCGGAGCAAGGCCAAAGGGCACCTGGCAGTGATCGGCTGAGAGCGGCAGGTCACCGGCTGGCAAAATCCCTGCTCGCTCATGGTTAGAGTGTCAGATCGGGTGTGCGCTGCAGGCGGCAGCCATCCCGTCCCTTCGCACTGCCACCGGCAGACCGCCCCAGCTCCATGACCATCACACCTTCTTCCGAAGCCGACACCCTCGACACCGTCACTGACCCGGCCACCGAGGCCGTCATGGAGGCCTTCAGCGAGGAGACCAGCGACGGCGAGAACGCCGCTGAACTCGATCTGGCGATCCCGGAAGAAGTGCCCAGCGCCGACGACTCCAGCAGCAGGGCCAGCATCCGCGATGGCGACGTCATCGGCTTCACGTTGGACGAGTTTGCGGCCCTGCTCAGCAAGTACGACTACAACTTCAAGCCCGGCGACGTCGTCAACGGCACCGTGTTCGCCCTCGAATCAAAGGGCGCCATGATCGACATCGGCGCCAAGACCGCTGCTTTCATGCCCCTGCAGGAGGTGTCGATCAACCGTGTCGAGCATCTCTCCGACGTGCTCGAGCCCGGCGAGATCCGTGAGTTCTTCATCCTCAGCGAGGAAAACGAGGACGGGCAGCTCACCCTGTCGGTGCGCCGCATCGAATATCAGCGCGCCTGGGAGCGGGTGCGTCAGCTCCAGAAGGAGGACGCCACCATCTACAGCGAGGTGTTCGCCACCAACCGGGGCGGTGCCCTCGTGCGGGTGGAAGGTCTGCGGGGCTTTATCCCCGGCAGCCACATCAGCACCCGCAAAGCCAAGGAGGAACTGGTCGCCGACTTCCTCCCCCTCAAGTTCCTGGAGGTGGACGAAGAGCGCAACCGCCTGGTGCTGAGCCATCGCCGTGCCCTGGTGGAGCGCAAGATGAACCGCCTCGAGGTGGGCGAAGTGGTGCTGGGCACCGTCCGGGGAATCAAGCCCTACGGCGCCTTCATCGACATCGGCGGTGTCAGCGGCCTGCTGCACATTTCGGAAATCAGCCACGAGCACATCGAGACTCCCCACACCGTGCTCAATGTCAACGATCAGATGAAGGTGATGATCATCGATCTCGACGCCGAAAGGGGCCGGATCTCCCTGTCCACCAAGGCTCTCGAGCCGGAGCCCGGCGACATGCTCAGCGATCCCCAGAAGGTGTTCGACAAGGCCGAGGAAATGGCCGCCCGCTACAAGCAGATGCTGCTGGAACAGGCCGAAGACACTGAACCCATGGGCGTCACCCTCGAATGAAGCCCTCGGCCCCCGCGCGCTGAGGATGGTTCACCTCTCCCTGCGGGGGACCCCCCTCCCCTGCCCCAACGATCCCCTCGCGGCTGTGCTGTTCGACAAGGACGGCACCATCAGCCAGAGCGAACCGATGCTCATCGCCCTGGCCCAGGCCAGGGTCTTTCACTGTCTGGAGCTGGCCGACCTGGCCCTCCGCTCCCCGGAACGGCATCGCACCCTGGCCGACCTTCTCCATCGCGCTTACGGCCTCTCCGGCGAAGGTGTCCACCCGGCCGGAACCATGGCCGTGGCCAGCCGCGACCACAACCTGGTGGCCACCGCCACCGCCCTGGCCCAGGTGGGGCTGGGCTGGCCCGAAGCCCTGGCCACGGCCGAAGCGGTCTTCGAACGCACCGACGCCCTTCACGGCCAGGGAAGCGAACGGCGACCGGTCCCCACCCCAGGACTGCGTCCGCTGCTGGAGGCCCTGCAGCAGGCGGGGGTGCGCTGCGCCGTGATCAGCAACGACCATGTGGAGGGCATCGAAGCCTTCCTGGAGGCCCATGGGCTGGAGACCTTCGTGCAGGCCATCTGGAGCGCGGAGCATCGGCCCCGGAAGCCGGATCCCGCCGCCGTGCACGGCCTCTGCCGCGAACTGGGAGTGCCGGCGGAGACCTGTGCCCTGATCGGTGATGCCAACAGCGACCTGCGCATGGCCCGTTCCGCCGGTGTGCCCGTTGTGCTGGGCTACCGGGCCGGCTGGCGACGGCCGGTCGAGCTCGATGGCTCCTTTCCCCAGCTGGACCACTGGCAGGAACTCGCAGTGATCCGAGGGGCGGCAACGCCGCAGGAGCGTCCGTCCATGCCCCCCGGGGACGATCGAGTTGTGGGAATAAGCTCACCCATTGATTGATCGCGTTCCCCCCATGAGCCGTTTCGTCTTCACCTCCGAATCGGTGACGGAAGGCCACCCCGACAAGATCTGCGATCAGGTCAGCGATGCCGTGCTTGACGCACTCCTGGCCCAGGATCCCTCCAGCCGGGTGGCCTGCGAGACCGTGGTGAACACCGGCCTCTGCCTGATCACGGGGGAGGTCACCACCACCGCCCGGGTCGACTTCAACACCCTGGTGCGGGGGGTGATCGAACAGATCGGCTACAGCGGGGCCCGGGCCGGTGGGTTCGACAGCAGGAGCTGCGCCGTGCTCATCGCCCTTGATCAGCAGTCTCCGGACATCGCCCAGGGGGTGGATGAGGCCGACGACCACGACGGCGACCCCCTCGACAAGGTGGGAGCCGGCGACCAGGGGATCATGTTCGGTTACGCCTGCGATGAGACCCCCGAGCTGATGCCCCTGCCGATCAGCCTGGCCCACCGGCTGGCCCTGCGGCTGGCCCAGGTACGCCATGACGGCAGCCTCGACTACCTGCTTCCGGACGGCAAGACCCAGGTGAGTGTGGCCTACGAGGACGATCGCCCCGTGGCGATCGACACGATCCTCATCTCCACCCAGCACACGCCCGGGATCGACGGAGTGACCGACGAGAAGGCGGTGCAGCATCGCATCAGGGAGGACCTCTGGAACCAGGTGGTGGTGCCCGCCACGGCCGATCTGCCTCTGAAACCCTCCCGGGAAGGCACCCGCTTCTTCGTCAATCCCACCGGCAAATTCGTGGTGGGTGGTCCCCAGGGCGACGCGGGCCTGACGGGGCGCAAGATCATCGTCGACACCTACGGCGGCTATGCCCGTCACGGCGGCGGCGCCTTCTCCGGCAAGGATCCCACCAAGGTGGACCGCTCCGCCGCCTACGCCGCCCGGTATGTGGCCAAGGCCCTGGTGGCCGCCGACCTGGCCCACAAGGCGGAGGTGCAGCTCAGCTACGCCATCGGCGTAGCCAGGCCCGTGAGCATCCTGGTGGAGAGCTTCGGCACCGGTGCCCTCAGCAACGCCGACCTCACCGCCCTGGTCCAGGAGCACTTCGACCTGCGCCCCGGCGCCATCATCGAAACCTTCGGTTTGCGGGAACTTCCCCAGCAGCGGGGCGGTCGCTTCTACCAGGACGTGGCGGCCTACGGGCACTTCGGTCGCAAGGACCTGAACCTCCCCTGGGAGGACGTCAGTGCCATCGCCAGCACCCTGAAGCAGGCCACGGCGAGTCGTGTCGGCGCTGTACCTGGGGGTTGACCTCGGGAGCAGCGGCCTCAGGCTGGCCCTTCTGGCCGAAGAGGCTGTGCCCGGCGGCCAGCCCGACGCCCCATTCCTGATCAGGGAGGGCCCCTACGCAGGCCCGTTCGACGATCCGGAGGCCTGGAGGCACGGTCTGATCCGCCTGCTGGCCGGTGTTCCTGCGGACATCAGAGAGCGTGTGAGGGCGATGGCCATCGACGGCACCTCCGGCACCCTGCTGGCCTGCCGGCCCGACGGCAGCCTGGCGGAGGCCCCTCTGGAGAAGGCACTTCCCTACCACCTGGCCTGTCCCGAGCAGGCCAGGGCGGCTGCGGCGCTGCTGGAACAGGCCCCCGGGGGGGGCGCCCATCCCGCGGCCAGCGCCAGCGGCAGCCTCGCCAGGGCCCTGCGGCTTCAGGCCATGGCCCGGGAGGCGGGGCTGGGGGCAGGTCTGCTGCTGAGGCATCAGGCCGACTGGCTGATGGGCTGGCTCCTGGACGACTGGCGCTGGGGCGAGGAGGGCAACAACGTGCGCCTGGGCTGGGAGCTGCGGGGGGGGCACTGGCTTGGGGCGGTCGCCACCGGACTCGGGCCGGAGGCCCTCCCCCGGATCCGGCCCAGCGGCAGCCTTCTCGGCCAGCTCTGTCCGTCGGCGGCCGCCACCCTGGGGCTGCCCCTGGCGTGCCAGGTGGTGGCGGGCAGCACCGATGCCAATGCCGCCGTGCTCGCCGCCGATCCGGCCGAAGGGGAAGGCATTGCGGTTCTGGGCACCACCCTGGTGCTGAAACAGTTCGTACCGGAACCCCTGGCCGGTGCGGGCATCAGCAACCACCGGGTGGCCGGCCGCTGGCTGGCCGGAGGAGCCTCCAATGCCGGCGCAGGGATCCTGCGCCGCTTCTTCGACGACGAGCGGATCGCGGAGCTCAGCCGTCAGATCGATCCGGACCGGCCCACGGGGCTGGCCCTGCGCCCCCTGAGCCGGCCCGGCGAGCGCTTTCCGGTGGATGACCCTGCACTGGAGCCGATCCTGGGGCCGAGGCCCGTCAGCGATGCCCGCTATCTTCAGGCCCTGCTGGAGGGCCTCACCGCCATCGAAGCGGCGGGCTGGCAGAAGCTGCGGGAGCTGGGAGCGCCGGCCTTGAAACGGGTGATCAGTGTCGGCGGGGGCTCCCGCAACAGCCAGTGGCGGACCCTGCGCGCCCGCGCCCTGGGGATACCGGTGCTGAACCGACCGAAACGCACGGCGGCCCTGGGCATGGCCCTGCTGGCCAGGGCCATGCCCAGGATGGGGACAGAATCACCGCTCCGGCCATGAACGACCGCATCCGCTCGATCCTCGCCATGGCGCTGTTCGTCGTGCTGGCCGGCTACGTGGGCTTCAGCGCCGTACGACTGGGCCTGCTGCTGTGGCAGCGGTTCGCCGGCGCCTGAGTCCAGAATCCTCCCATCCGACCTGAGCCCCATGGCCGCCGACCCTCTCACCCCTGCCGTGAGCGATCGCATCTGCAAGCACATGAACGAGGACCACGCCGAAGCGGTGCTGGCCTATGCCCGCCACTACGGCGGGCTCAGCCAGGCCCGTGGGGCCCGCATGCTCGCTGTGGGGCCCGCGTCCATGCGCCTGGAGGTGGATGGACGCGGAGTGGAGGTGCCCTTCGATCACACCCTCAGCGACAGCGAAGACGCCCATCGCACCCTGGTGGCCATGCTGCGGTCGCTTCCCGGGAAAGCTTGAGGCAGCGACCGCACCGCCCGTGGCGGTGGCCCACCCCTGAGCAACCTCCTGAAACGCCTGAGCCGGCGTCCCCTCGCCTGGATCGCCGCCACACCCTGCCCCCTCTGTCGTAACGCCCTGCCTCCCGAGCGCCCCCCGGGAGTCCCCTGTCCCGAGTGCCGCGACAGGCTGCGCCTGCCCACCGGAGCCCTGCGGGGAAGCGAGCCCCTGCTCTGGTGGGCGGCCGGGTCCTACGACGGGGAGCTGAGGAGGCTCCTGCTCGGCCTGCGCCGAAAACCGCAGGAACTCTGCGTCGGCGCCCTGGTGCAGGTGCTGGCGGAAGGGCTGCCTCTTTGGCGACGTCGGCCCCTGCTGGTGCCGGTGCCGAGCTGGAAACGGAGCGGCAACCCCCTTCCAGCCCTGATCTGTCGCCAGCTCAATCGCCAGCACGGCTACTGCAGCGCCGACCTGCTGGAGCGATCGCGGCCCGTGCTCGGCCAGCATCACCTCAAGCGGGCCATGCGCCTGGCCAACCAGGAGGACGCCTTCCGCTGCCGCCGCGGTCCCCGTCCCGGCGAGGCCCTGGGTCGGCCGATCCTGATCGTCGACGACATCCTCACCAGCGGCGCCACCGGCCGCAATGCAGCACTGGCGATGAAGCCCCTCGGCTGGCAGGTGGTGGGGCTCCTCTGCCTGGCTCGCACACCTCTGGCTCGCACGCCCCAGCCCGCGGGCCCCAGCAAACGGTGATCTAAGATCACGCCGTCACCTCGGTGACGGGCCGGGATAGCTCAGTTGGTAGAGCAGGCGACTGAAAATCGCCGTGTCCCCAGTTCAAATCTGGGTCCTGGCATTGCGTGCGGTCTGCCCTGCAGGCCTCCACCATGTCCCTACCGCCACCCAACTCCAGCCAGGTCTTCAACAACGCCGACAGCTTCGCCCAGGCCTTCGATGAAGCCTGGCAGGCCCACAGCCACCAGGACCCCTCCCACAGCCTGTCGGCCTCCGACAAGCTCGACACCATCCTGGCCAGGGTGGCGGACCACCCCTTCGCCCAGGCCGACCCGGTCATGGCCAGGCAGGTGGGAGCCTTCAGGATCCGCCTGCTGCACCTTTAACCTGCGCCCATGAGCAGTTCCCTCGCGCGCCTGATTCGGATGCTGAGCGCCGGCTTCAGCAACCAGACCCAGGCCTTCGACAACCCTCCCCTCTACGCCCACATTCTGGTGAAGTTCCGGCCACTGCCCCAGCTGGCGCCGGGCTCCCTGTTGCTGGAGCAGACCTACGCCATCACCCCCGGCGTGCCCTACCGGATCCGTGTCCTGCGGGCCGAACGGCGCGAGGGCGAGCTGATCATCCACAACCAGGCCCTCCACGAGGAGCAGCGCTTCTGGGGCGCTGTCGAGGATGGGGAGCGCCGCCGCCTGATCGACACCGCCGACCTGCGCCCCCTGGAGGGGTGCACCTACGTGGTGAGGGAGGAGGGAGAGGGCTTCATCGGCGAGGTGGAACCGGGTTGCCGCTGCCTGGTGGAGCGCAAGGGGAGCATCGCCTACCTGGTGAGCAGTTTCGAAATCGACCCCCGGGGCATGCGCACCATCGACCGTGGCCATGACCCTCAGAGCCATGACCAGCTGTGGGGATCCCTGGCGGGGCCGTTCGAATTCGAGCGCACCCACGACTACGGCGATGAGATCCCCGCCTCCTGGCTGGAGGCCTGAAGCGAGCCGCCGGACCTCAGCACCGCCCGACACCGCCCGTCGTTCGATGCCGGCTCATGCGATCAACTCGTCCATGAAGGGCTGCTCCCCCTCATCGATGAAAGGATCGGTCTCTTCAGGGTCAGGGGCGAAACCCCGGGGGGCCTGGCGGGGGGGGGGCAGCTCCTGCTGCAGGGCAGGGCGCTGAACCGCCTGCAAATGGCGGCCCCCCTGGTGATCGAGGCCCTGAAGCGCCGCCTCGATCCTGGCGAGACGTTCTTCGGTGTCGCCCAGACGCTGCGCCATGACATCCCCATGGACCGCCTCCTGAGCAGCCACCTCCTCCAGGCGTTCACCGATCCGGCGTTCCTGGTCTCCCAGCCGTTCTTCGAGTTCCAGCAAGCGGTAGGTGAGCGATTCGGTCACCTGGGAAAGCACCTGCAGCTGGTCGGCCAGCCGCAGGGATGGGTCCGCGGAATGGGGCACAGCAGCCATGACAGCAGTAGGGATCTGGCCGGATGGTATCGGCGCAGGGCGACTCCGCCAGGGGCATGCCTGCGCAGGGTGATGCGAAGGGGGCATAGGCCTGGAACCACTTTGTAACGTTTCTAGAAACCCCTTCTGGGGAGGCCACAGGCCCCATAGGATCCCCTTCGTCGTCTGTGGCACAGAGCATCGCGGCCTTTGAAGTTCAGCGGCAACCGCCAGTGTCTGAGCTTCATGCTCCGAGCTTCCGTTTCCGAGCTCCATGGTCCCTATGCCAATCTCCCGGCGCCAGTGTCCCAGCGCGTTCTCCTGACGAGTGATACCCCGCAACGCCGACGGCCTGATCAACCTCAACATCAAGCAACCGCTGGGACGCGCTCCTGAGAAAAAAGCCAGAATCCTCGATCGTTTCACGATCGCCCAGCAGGAGGGTGAAGAGGCCAACGCCATTTCCTGCATCGACAACGCCAGTCGAGGATCAGAGCAGCCTAAGGATTCACCGGAACGCTGACCCAACGGCACAAGAGAAGCGACTCAACCTGCTCGCCAGGGGCTCCTGAGGATGACCGTTATGGGCAACATGGCCGACTCCCGCGCAGTGGCGTGGTTCAGGAATGTGCTCGCCACCGGCAGCGTCACGAAACCCTGGCAATAGCCTGGGCCTGGGCATGGGATCAGGGTTGCATTCACGCTCCTTGACGTTCTCGCCTTCAGCAGAAGATTCGCGATGAAAGCCATCATGACCGCCCCTTTGGGCCTGATTCCATGGCCTCGATCGGGCTCCACCACCCCGTGACTGTTCCTGTGCACCCGCAACTGCTGAAGGGGTACAACAACTGCGGCCAAGGGGCTGGTCGGGCAATGACCGTTTGTTAAGCCAGCCCCATCCTGTGCGGGGGGGGGGACAACAATGGTCTGGTCTTCCGGGACAGCGCCCGGTCCCAGCCAGGCGCTTACCGATCGACCGGAGAAGTTCCAAGACCGTCTAGGCATGCCCTGTCAGGTCCGGACCCTCGCCCCCTTACCCAACCCAACTCCCGACTTCGAACGTCGAGAACCGGAGCAAATTCAATGTTCGACGCCTTCACCAAAGTCGTTGCCCAAGCGGATGCCCGCGGCGAATTCCTCAACGCCGGTCAGATCGATGCCTTGGCGTCGGTCGTCGCTGACAGCAACAAGCGCATGGACGCGGTCAACCGGATCACCTCCAACGCGTCCAAGATCGTTGCCAATGCGGCTCGCGATCTCTTCGCTCAGCAACCTTCACTGATCGCCCCAGGCGGCAACGCCTACACCAGCCGCCGCATGGCAGCGTGCCTGCGCGACATGGAGATCATCCTCCGCTACATCACTTACTCCGTCTTCACCGGAGACGCATCTGTCCTTGAAGATCGGTGCCTCAACGGCCTGCGGGAAACCTATCAAGCCCTTGGCACACCTGGAGCCTCTGTGGCTGAAGGCGTGCGGAAAATGAAGGAGGCGGCCATTGCCATCGCGAACGATCGCAGC
The DNA here is from genome assembly GCA_963772735.1 of uncultured cyanobacterium. Taxonomy (GTDB): domain Bacteria; phylum Cyanobacteriota; class Cyanobacteriia; order PCC-6307; family Cyanobiaceae; genus Cyanobium. Next base: position 234,365 of record CAVYYO010000009.1, read on the forward strand.
GGCATCACCTCCGGAGACTGCACTGCACTGATATCTGAAATCGGCACCTACTTCGATCGCGCAGCAGCCTCGGTAGCCTGAACCTCTCTCATTTTCTCTTGCATCCTTTCCTTCCACCATCCTGGATCTCATGAAGACCCCTCTCACCGAGGCCGTAGCAGCAGCCGATTCCCAAGGACGATTCCTCAGCAACACGGAAATCAATGCCGCCTTCGGACGTTTCAACCGGGCCAAATCCGCCCTGGAGGCGGCAAAAGGCTTGACGGCCAAAGCCGATTCATTGGTGAACGGCGCCGCCCAGGCCGTCTACAGCAAATTCCCCTACACAACCCAGATGCAAGGGGCCACCTATGCTGCCGACCAACGTGGCAAGGACAAGTGTGCCCGTGACATTGGCTACTATCTCCGCATGGTCACCTACTGCCTGGTGGCTGGCGGTACTGGCCCAATGGACGAGTATCTGATTGCCGGGATCGACGAAATCAATCGGACGTTTGAACTCTCCCCGTCCTGGTACGTTGAAGCTCTTAGCTACATCAAAGCCAACCACGGCTTGAGCGGCGAACCCGCCACTGAAGCCAACAACTACATTGACTACGCGATCAACGCTCTGATCTGAGCCAGCGCTGATACTCCCCTCAGCCCATGGCCACCAGCCAGAATCAGGGGCTCCTTCGGGAGTCCCTTTTTTTGTGCTTCCGTTGGCCGTCAGCCTGCGGGGACAGTTGCCCCTTCGGCCGGATGTGATGCCCGCAGGGCAAGCAGCCAGCAGGCGAGAAACCAAGCCCATGAAGTTTCTTGTAAGTGTCCGCCTTCCATGGCCGTGAAGGAGGAGGAGCGATGGAAAATAGCTCAAAAGATTTTAGGGATTTGATGGCATTGCCCCTGCTTGAGATCAGCCCCCTCACCATGAATGCCAGGGTGACCAGCTTCGCCGTAGACGGCGAGGGGAGCACCCGCAAGTCCGACGTCACAACCCGCACAGATGACCGGCGGGATCTCGACATCCAGATTGATCAGGCCTACCGACAGATCTTTTTCCATGCCTTCAAGGTCGACCGTGATCCGATGCTGGAATCCCAGCTGCGTGCTGGGCAGATAACGATCCGAGACTTTGTCCGTGGCCTACTGCTCTCTCGTAAGTTTCGCAGCGACTTCTACCGCTGCAACAGCAATTACCGAATCGTGGAGCAGATGATTGGCAGGGTGCTGGGGAGGCCCGTCAATGGCGAAAGGGAGAAGATCGCCTACTCCATTCTGATCGCTCAGCAGGGTCTTCCTGCCCTGGTGGATGCCCTTCTGGATTCCGAGGAGTATCTGCAGGCCTTCGGCTACGACACGGTGCCCTTTCAGCGCTCCCGTGTGCTTCCCGGCCAGTCCGTGGGGACCATGCCTTTCAACCAGCAGGCCCCCCGCTACAGCGCCTACTGGCGGGATATCACCGCCATGCGGGCACCCGCGAAAGCGGACATGTGGCAAAACGCCATGATCGCCCCACGACCCGCCTGGCTGGCGAACGCACCGGCTCCCTGGGCTCGCAAGCTCTGGCAGAACACCGTGACGGCCGGTGGATTCGCGCTCACGGGCTTGGTGATCTGGATCGCCATCACCATGCTGAGCACAGCTGGCGGAGGCTGATTGCTCTCCCTGGAAAGGCTTCCGATGACCAGGGGTTCATGGCATTAAACGCAACAGCCAGCCCAAGGTGCGGCCGATCAAGTAGCGCCCAGTGAAACTGATGTAGTGGCCGAACCAACGGAGGGCAACATGAGCAATTCCTTTCAACGGCTACTTTTCCTGTTGAAATCCTGCCAGGGTAAAAATGATGTCATCATCGACGATTCACACCCAGATCTGCGCCTGAATCTTGATCCCGAGACCACCGATCTGTGGGGTGCCTCCTATGATCAGGCAGATGACACTCAAGCCAATCTTCTCTTGGCGACGACAAGTTCCAGTGGCCCCATAGAGGAAGCGTCGTTGACCTGGGTGGTGGGTTCAGCGATACGGCACGTCTATGTCAGTAGCCAGGAAGAGCTTCTTCAGCTCCTGAAATCCCTCGGGCTGGAGGATTCATTGGCAAATGCCGTCATCCATCATTGCCCAGGCATCGCCGGTGGCGCCATCTGGGCCTTGTATTTCGAACGGCATGGGCATCTGGTGGCGGCCCCAGTCCTCTCATCGGGGTTGGGTCGAGAGGTGATGGCCAGCCTCTCTGCTGATGGATCTGAATGATCATCTTCTGAGTTCGCAAGAGCCATGGATACTCAACTGCAACAGATGATCGCCAAGGCACGAATTCTTGGCCTGGTCTTTGACACGACCCTACCCATCCACATACGTTCCATCATCCGGAGCGCTGACGACGAAGGCAGGCCCTTGAGCGAAAAGGAACTTCAGACCATATGCCAGATTTCTTCCATTGATCCTGAACCCCTATTGGCGATTCAGGAGAAAGCCTCAGCCCTTGTGTCAGCCGTAAAACAAAAAATGCTGTTCGAGGATCCTGAGCTGGTCAAGCCAGGTGGTGCATTATATCCAGAAAACCGGGCCGAGGCCTGCTGGAGAGACTGCTGGCATTTCCTTCGCATTGCCATTTATGCCGCCGCTGCAGACCGAACGGCATTCACCCACCCACCCGGAGTGGTTGGATTGGCAGAACTGTACAGAGAATTGGCTGTTCCAATCGACAGCATGGCCCTAGCCTTGAGCTATCTACGCCAAGAAGCAGTGGCTCTCTATTCTTCGATCGATGGAGGACAGGATGCTTGGCGGCTTGAGGGCTCCATAGGCCATCTCGAAGCAATGATGAATCAGTTTTCCAGCCAGACATGATTGGCAGAGGAACCTGGCTGGTGAGGTATTGTTTCTGTAAGGAGAAGCTGAGCCATCCCCACCGTGCCTTGCAGGTTTTCGGCAAGGTACCTTGGTTGTGTGAGACGTCTTCTCTTCCTCATCGGCTCTGAATCCTCGTGCGAACCAGCCCTGCACTCGCCACCTGGGTGCCACCAGAATCCCTGACACCGTCGGGCCATCCCATCGGCCCCGCCTGCGACGCCCGTGGCGCCGATTGGGCTGGTCTGCATCTTGGCGATTCGGATCTTTCAGAAGCACGCCTCTGCCGAGTGGATCTGAGAGGAGCCGATTTGAGTGGTTGCCAACTCGACGGGACCGATCTTCGTCTGGCGCGATACGACAGCGCAACCAAGTGGCCCGAAGGGTTTGACTACCGCAGTTCAGGGGCTGTGGGTCCTCAGGCAAGGTTAAGCGGGAGTTTCCTCAATAGTGCCGATCTTGCCGGCATGGACTTGAGTGGGGCAACACTGATGGGTGCCTATCTCAGCGGGGCTGATCTCAGTGGTGCATGCCTCAGAGGCGCGCGATTGGCAGGAGCTGATCTTCGACATGCTGTGCTGCGGAGCGCCCTCTGCGAAGGAGTTAGATTCTCTGGTTGTCAACTGGATTTCGCAGATTTTCGTTCGGCGGTCCTTGGTCGATGCGGATCTCTCCACGGCTGAATCCATCCGCGGTGCAGACTTCACAGGAGCTTCCGATCTCGACCTGATTCGTGAAGTCCTCCTCAGCAGGCCTTTTCAGGAACTTGACTGCTGGAATCCGCTGACACGGCGGGCCACTCGCGACAGCCTGAAGGCCTGACCTTGGCCTGCCGTTCGCCGGGACCATGCCCCCACCAACAAAGGCACCCGGGTCAAGGAGATGCTGCTGAGCCTCCGAGGTCGCGAACGCGTTCGGGGCGTTGCCCTGGTACAGCTCCAACCTGTTCTCCGACCCAGAGATCCTCCTGCTGCCGATCCCCCATGTTGCAGAAACCGCTGGCCTGGCTGATCAACACCGTCGGCAGCGGCAAATCCAGGCCTGGGGAAGCTGGGCGCAGCACACGGGGAGAACCTGTTGCAGCAGGCCCTGCCCATCCAAGTGATGCGCCACCCCCAGCACCGCTGGGCATGGCCATGCTGGGTTGCTCCGCTTTCCTGATGGAGCTCTGGAGCGGCCAGAGGGCGCTCCACGCGTTCGGGCTCCTGTGAGGAAAAATGACGTTCTGTGATCGTTCCTGCTCCCGAGGGGAGCAGGGGGAACGGATGGGCCCCGAGGAGTCGATGTCCGCTTTCCGATTGAGCTTTGTTAAGCCTGCCGGTAGAGCCGGGGCTCAGCAATTCAAAATGGTGCGGTTTCTGCAGGCCTGCTATCTCATGTCTTTTGGCCCCGCCTCGCTCCTGGGTGTAGAGCGTTTTGACAGCCAAGCTCCTCTTGAGCTTCTTCCTGGAGATTCAAGCGAGAAGAAAGATCAACTGATTGTCGCCGTCTACCGCCAGGTGCTTGGCAACGCCTATGTGATGGAGAGCGAGCGCCAGTTGGTGGCTGAATCCCAGTTCAAACTTGGAGAGCTCAGCCTTCGTGACTTCGTCCGTAGAATTGCCAAAAGCGATCTTTACCGCAGCCGCTTTTTCGATTCCTGCCCCCGCTACCGCTACATCGAACTGGCCTTCCGGCATCTACTCGGACGGGCTCCAACCTGCTTCGATGAAATGCGGGCCCACGCCGAGCGTCTCGACAGCAAAGGTTATGAAGCCGATATCGACAGCTACATCGATTCGGAGGATTATCAGGACACCTTCGGTGAATGGACGGTTCCCTATCACAGAGGCTGGAAAACGGAAAGTTGCAAGACCTTGCAGGAATTCACCTGGAGCTTCCAGCTCCTGCGTGGGGCCAGCAGCAGCAGCCTCAAAGGCAGTCTCTCCGGCAAGTCCTCAAGGCTGGGGGGGAATGCCTATCTCAACCGGGCCATTCCAGTGGTGCCACCCTCTTCCACTGAAGCCCAGGGATGGAGCTTCCGGCCATCCGTCAATCTGCAAGACGCCCAGACTCGTCTGGGCGAAGGCGCCGGCAAGGAAGGTCGCATCTTCCGGGTCGAGGTGACCTCCTATCGCGCCAATACGATTCGACCCATTTCTCGATATAAGAAGTCCAATCGCACGTATTTCGTACCCTTCAACAAGCTGTCAGATATTTACAAGCAAATTCACCGCGAAGGCGGAGTGATTGCCAGCATTACTCCTAACTAGAGAGAACTCAGAAGAAAGAAAATCAGACCAGCCGTTATCACCCTCCCTTGCCAACCCCCACCATGTCCTCCCAGTCTGCTGCCCTCAGCTTCGGAGCCACCCCGCTTCTCGATGCGCCTGTTTCCTACAAGCCAGGTGCCGATGAAACCAGCCTCAATCTCACCATCAGTGCCTGTTATCGGCATGTTTTCGGCAACACGATGCCCATGGAGAGCGAGCGTCTGGGCTCAGCCGAATCCCAGCTCCGCAACAGCACGATCTCGGTACGCGAATTCGTCCGACGGCTGGCGAAGTCCCCCTTCTATCGCTCCCGCTTCTACGAAGCCGTAGCCCCTCACCGTGCCGTTGAGCTGGCGATCAAACACATCCTCGGTCGTCCGCCCGTGGACGAAGCTGAAGTCAGCACCCATGTGGCCCGGATTGCCAGCGAAGGTTTCGAGGCGGACATCGACGCGCTGATCGATTCCGATGAGTACACGAATGCCTTCGGGGAGCATACGGCCCCCCATATCCGCTCGTGGAACAGTCCTTCCGGAGCACCCCAGGCCTCCTTCAACCGTATTGCCGCCCTTGAGCAGAATTTTGCGGGCAGCGACAGCGCAATCGGCTCCCGGAGCCAGTTGCTCTTCAGCCTCGCCAGGAGGCAACCGATCAACATTCGCGTGCCGGCTCAGGTCTATCGCTCCCAGATGGGAACTGGTGGGGCTACCTACTCCGGGGGCAGTCAGGGCGCCTTCGCTCCTGTCCGTCGCAGCACCAGTGATGGCGGTGATTCCTCCCGTCTACGTGGCGACCTGTATGTGGGATTCGGGCTTGGCCAGCGCAGTCAGGAAGTGTTCGAGCGCAGCCCTGGAGACACGGCCGATCAGATTCAGGCTCTGATCCGTGCCGCCTACCGTCAGGTGATGGGCAATCCCCATCTGATGGAAAGCGAGCGGGTGCTCAGCTCGGAAAGCAAGTTCATCGAGGGCTACCTGAGCACCCGGGAGTTCGTCAGGGCGATCGCCTGCTCCCCGGAATACCGGCGTCGCTTTTTTGAAAGCAACGCGCCCTACCGCTTTGTGGAGCTGAACTTCAAGCACCTGCTCGGCCGCGCACCCAACTCCCAGGCAGAAGTGAGTGAACACATCCGCCGCTTGGCCGCGGACGGGTATGAAGCTGAAATCAGCAGCTACCTCGATAGTGCCGAGTATCAGACATTCTTCGGAGAAGACACAGTACCCTTCCCCCGTATCCAGACGGAGAATGGGCGTGATCAGATCGGCTTCAACCGCCACCTCTCTCTGGTTCAGGGCTATTCGAGCAGCGACAGCATTCAGGCTGCCTCCAGCCTGGTGACTTCACTGGCTGCCAAAGCGCTCCCTGCGGGCTGGAGCACCACAACCGTGCGCATCAATCGCTCGAGCGTCTTCAGCGGGTCGGTCGATCCCACCACCAAGCGGTACCGGATCGTTGTCAATGCCCAACCGGCCGGCGGACGTCAGCGCACGCCCAATGCCAGCTATCTGGTCTCCGGTAAAGATATGACCACTCAGCTGGGCTACATCCATCGCCGCGGCGGCCGCATCGTCTCGATTACCGAAGTGGCCTGATTTCCTGGGTAGGCCCGAAGTTGCCGCCGCCTACCCATTCCTTTTTCTCCCGCCTTCAACAGAATTTCCTTTCGCCATGCCAGAGACAGCCACCCAGAAAACCAGCTCACTCCAAGACTTTGCCCATGTGGAATCCGTACTCCGATCCGCCTACCGCCAAGTCTTCGGCAACGCCCACCTGATGGAAGAACAGCGGGTCTCGACCGCAGAAAGCCTCTTTCTCCAGGGTGACCTCACTGTCCAGGGACTGGTCTCAGCCCTGGCCTGTTCTGATACCTATCGTCGACTCTTTCTGGACAAGAATGGTCCCTATCGCTTCGTGGAGCTTAACTTCAAGCATCTGCTCGGACGCGCTCCCAGGGATCAGGCGGAAGTCAGTGAACATGTCCAGCGGCTGGCGGCCGAAGGGTATGAAGCCGAAATCGCCAGTTATGTCTACTCTCCAGAGTATGTGGAGGCCTTTGGCTTCGACACGGTGCCCCACTGGCGCACCACCACAACCCTGACCGGCGAGAGCAATGTCAGCTATGTACGTTCCCTCAAGCTGCAGGGGGGCCGTGCATCCTTTGACGGAGGCTCCGCCTCCAAGCTTCAAGCCAGCCTTGCCACCGGTGCGGCCCCTCGCGTCATCAGCCAAGGAGGCCGGGGCGGTGGCTCAAGCCGCAACGACCGTCGCTATCGCATTTCCTGGACCACTGCCTCCCCAACTGGTGTGACCCGACGAGCCGCGCAGGTCTCCACTGTGCCGTACAGCAGCCTGACGGCAACCCTGCAAAGCCTCCAACGCAGGGGAGCGGCGATACTTTCCGTTACAAATAGCTGATCGCCCTCTTCCCCTCTTGGTAGGATGCTGATTGGCGCATCTGAGGGAAACCACATCCTGTTCAGGTCCCGCCCAGCATCTCTACTCTTTCCCCCGTCATTCACTTCTTGTGGACATGGAGCAACAGGTGAGCCGCCAACAGGCCCCCGCCCAGCGATACTCTTCGCATCAGGGCTCTGCCATCGACATGATGATCCATAGCCTCGTGAACATGGTTCAGGCGGGACGCGCCAATCCAGCAAAAACGGATGGAACCAGATTGTTCGTTCATGATCATTGACCGCTTTGTCGAGCGGTCCCAAGGGAGTTGGCGATCCATGCGATCCGCCCATTCCCTTGCCTTTCGACAGTTTGAGGAGGTTTTGAGCGATATAAATATCGAACGCTTAGCGGTAGACAATACTGCGGTTACGAAGTACCTGGCAGAAGAATCCATTCTGCCCAGTCATGTCACCTCTCCATTCCAGATGTCCTGGGAGGCAGATTCCGACTGGGAACCGGAAGACCCTTCGGCCGTCAGCTCAGGGACTTGCATCCTCATCCCAGTTCCCCTAACAGAGCGGGAGGGGAAGCTATTACGCAGTGTGGGCTATGCGGAAGCTGAGCCAGCCACTTCAACCTATCATTTTCTTGACGACGATACCTTCATCCTCCACACCAGCTACGGCCAATCCATTGCCGAAGAACGCATCTGGTTTGTCTCCGATCACGTCCGCTGTCGCTCCTCCGTTCTGCGTACATCGGCGGGTTCTGGAGTTCTCCAGACATCCTTTGCTTCCGAAGTCCGGAGGGTGCCTGCGGAGTGATGGATACCGGCAAAGCTCTGCACTTTGTGCATACACTTTCAGGACGCTACAGCAATCTCGATCAGGCCCAATCAGAGCCTTCCAACTTTTCCCACATCAATATCTTTTTTCGCCCTCTCCCGTGGGAAACTTTTCGGGGTCCCTGGTTTTACTCTGAGCAGAGTTACGACTACGATCCCTGGCGCCCCTATCGCCAAGGAGTGCATCATGTGGTCGTTCGTGATGACCACATCTTGATGCAGAATTATGGCCTACTTAGCGGAATCCGTTGTGCTGGTGGAGGTTCCAGACCTGAGCTGCTGGGCGGATTGGCCAGTGACGATCTGCTGGCTCGCCCTGGTTGTGCAATGGTCTTTCGGGCGAAGCGCGACGGCAGCTATGGCGGTGAGGTTGAGCCAGGATGCCGCTGCCTGATTCCTCGCGACGGCCAGATGACCTACCTCATCAGTGAGGTGGAGTTTGATGACCATCACTGGACTAGCCGGGATCGTGGATTCGATCCCACCACCCATGCCCATCGCTGGGGCTCAGAGCATGGTCCGCTTCGCTTCACGCGCCTGGAACGGTACGGTGATCACCTCAATGCCGAATGGCTACGGGATGATTTGGCATGAGCAAGCTCAGCCCCAATAAACAACTTCAATCCTGGATTCGTACTCAGCATCTAATCTGCCAGGGGACAGACTTTATCTTTGAAACTGTTGATCAGTCTTTGCTCGATCGTTTCGAATCATGCCTGGACGCCCTTGGAGGACATGTTCTTTCGGTCAAGGATGTCGGCCATTGGCCCATGGGCCCTCGTCGATCGTTCAAGATTCTCCGTGCCGTTGCGCGAGTTCCGCGGCCACTATGTAACGAAACCGTCAGCTACTGGGCCACCTATGGAAGCTCTCAGACTCGCTATTCAGAGATCAGCAAGTAGGGGCTCTATCCGGCTCCGCTTGCTCTCAACGAAAAGGTCTGGATCGCTTGTGGAGAGAATCGCTGCCTTCTCGGCTGCATCGAGGGCTGCACCTTGTTCGAGTAATAACTGATAGGCCATCATGGCTGCATATCTACATTCCCAATTGGTTTCCTCTTCTGCCTCCACCAAGTTACGGAGCAGTGGACGGAGCCTGGAGGGATTGATGCGCATCAGTGCAAGGATTCCAGCAGGACGAGACTTCAGAAACTGAGGCCTGCGATTGTGGATGGCAGATTCACACAGGTCTTCTACCTTGGTTTGCGCATCTCCCCAACTTCCAATCTGCCCAAACAGACGCAAGAAGAAGTAGTGCGCACCGTAGTCATTGTGAGCTTCCTCCAGCCATCGCTGTTCCAACAGTGGCCAGAGTTCAGGTGCGGAGCCAGAGGCAAGAGTGTTCAGCGCGAGATAACAACGACTGAAGTCGGTGCCAAACAACTCATCAATCAAAAAGGAGTTTTCGGGGGTTTCATCATAGCGATGCACCAGTGATACCGAATCAGGATGATCCCAGAGCAACGTGTCGAGGGCTTCCAGGAGCGACAGATCATCGCAATGGGGCTCCGCTCCAGGCCACAGAAGCCGCAGGGCCCGCAGCCGGAACACCGGAGAGACCGGCGCCTGGAGGACCTGGGCGAGTAACGGAACCGCCTCGGCATTGATGACATCCTGGATGGCCGACTGGCGATCCATCTGGTTAGGAAGGAACAGATGCTCGGCCAGCTCGCTGATTCGCTCGTTCTCTCCGTTCAGGGTGGCGACAGCCGCCAGGGCAGCTCCACGCACTCCAGGAATCTCATCATCCTGGAGGGCTGCGATCGCCGGCAACGCGTTCTTCACCCCCAAGCCAGCCAGGCTCTGGGCCAGAACCCGTCGGTTCTGATCAGGATCGGCCAGCAAGGTGATCATCCGATTCTGGATTGCAGGATCCTGGCAACCCAGCTGTTGCAACGCCCAGGCCGCATTCTCAACGAGATAGGGATCCCTGCTGAGGAGGCAGTCACCGATGGGGGCCAAGGCAGCGGTGCATCCAAGACGTGCCAGAACTTCCACGGCCTTTCGTTTGGCAAGACGCGTTGGTTGGCTGTCGTCCTTTTCTTCGAGAAGATTCAGCAGGGCCCGCTCGGATCGCCCGCCAGGAAAATTAATCAAATGGGATGTTGCCATATAACGGTCGCTGCTTGACTCCAGCTCCTCAACAGGCAAGGCCAGGATGCGCAAAGCCTCGTCCTGACTGAGGCCAGGATGAAGGTTGTCGAAGCGGTTGGCATTCGCCACGGTGTTCACCGTCGTCTCAAGCCCCCATCCTCCCATTCACAGACTCCCTTTGCTCAGTTCGTCCCAGGCCAACCAACGCTGTTGTGTAGGATCGTTTCAAAGGGGGCAGAGTTCAGTCAAGTTCGGCATCATGCTGTCGTAAGCGATGCTCGAAAACCCATGGGACCCGGTTTCTCCGACGCACTGGCCGTCAGTGTGTTCTCTCCAGGAATGCCCCAGACGAGCTCCACCCGAGTACTGAGGGTTCCCGTGCGCAGATTGAGCGCCATGATGAGCTGCCTGCATCAGCAGGGGTCCGTCGTCACCCATGTGGGTGTAAGCGCAGGGCAGGCCAAGGCATCCGAATCCATCGATTCCGACAAGGCTCCAGCCAAGGCATCCCGGAAACGGAGCAGCCGGAAAGAGCCCGACGGCCCATCCTGAATTTCGCTGCAGGCCTCACAGCTACAGCCCTCACAGCTGCAAGCCTCACGAGGGATTCAGCCTCACCTCGAACACCCCATCAGCTGGTCGGCCCGCCTTCAGGGCCTGCCAGTTGATGCTTTCGAGAAACCCTTCAGGGTCTGATGTCTCCACCACATCGACACCCCAGAAGCCCTGTTGCAGTGGGGAACCAGGCCCCGGAAGTGTGTCCTTCCTGCCACCGAGGGCCAGCAGCGCATGGTCAACGTCGTGGCCGTGTTCGTTGCGCAGCTTGACCCAGGCCTCCAGGAGATTCCTGGCGAAGGTGGGAGCATCGGGAGCGCCCTCAACCCTGATCAACCAGTGGGGATGGGACAGGGCTTCGGCACTGAGGGCGATTCCACAGAGGCGCAACAAACCAGCCGCCAGTTCCGGCCCCTCCCATGGCGGAACATTTCCCCCCTGGACCTGCAGATTGTGGGATAACAGGAAGGTGGTCATGGAACCTGACGGAGCTGAATCATGTTACGGGCGGCGTCCGCAGCCCTTGGGGACACGCTCTTGAGGAGAGAATGGGCCATGCCTTGCCCCGTAGCCTTGAGCAGCGAGCCGAGTGGCACTGCATCCCCATCGGTGACCAGTCTCACTGAGGCGGAAGCCAGCCTTCTGGCTGCTGAGCTGAAGAAGCAGCTTCGTTCCGGTGTACCCCCCGAAGGGGATCAGATTCTGATCGAAAAGATGGTGGCGGGGCTTGGGGACCCACGGGGCCTGATGAGGCTGACGTTCGCCGAAAGTCTTGGGGTGATCGGGACCGCGGCCGTTCCGGCCCTCTGCCACGCCCTGGGCACCCACGACAATGTGACCGTTCGCCGAGCAGCCGCAAAAACGCTCACGCTGATCGCTTCGCCCGATGCTCTGCCCCACCTTCTTGAGGCGCTCCTGAACGATGGGGACCCGGTCGTGCAGGGATCGGTGGTGGGTGCGATGGCAGCCACGGGGGAGCCTGCCGTGGATGCACTCATCGGTGTTCTTTCCAGCAGTGAAAGCAGCGCCATGCATCTGGGCCTGGCCAGTTGGGGGCTCTCCTTCGTTGGCGCCCAGGCTCCCGCTGCTTTGCGCAGAGCCGCTCGCTCCTCGCACACCGAGGTGCGAACAGCGGCCATTGCCGCGCTCGGCGAACAGATCCAGAGCCTCGACGACCAGGAAGCCAGGGGACTTGTCATCGAGGCCCTGGGCGATTCCGCCCCCTTGGTGCGAGCGGAAGCCGCCACCCTGCTGGGCAAGCTTCACGATCCAATCTGGGCCTCACCCCTGCTGCAACCTCTGCTCTGCGACAGCTCGGCCCAGGTGAGAAAGAACACGGCCCTTTCCCTGATGAAACTTGAAGCTGTTGACGCCATTGCCGCGCTGGAATCCGCCGAGAGCCTCGAAGCGAACCCGGAGGTGAAGCCGGTGCTGCAACTCTCGATTCGGCAACTGCGCCAGCATCAAGAGGATGGCGCCGAAGGCTGACGCGCCCGCAGATCCTCCACCCTTGCCAGGGCCGAAGCCACTGATTCACGCACATAAGTATCGGTCGCTTCCGAGGTCGCGAGACCGTCCAGACAGCGGGCGACATCCGGATGGTCGATGGTGGCCAGGGCATTGACCGCCGCCACCGCCTGGGCCTCGTTACGGCCTCGGCAGACCTGGATCAGCAGCGGCAGGGCCTGCTCCCCCACCTGGCCGAGGGCCATCACCGCTGCGATGCCAACCACCGGGGAGTCGTCCTCCAGGGCGGCCTCGAGGGCGGCCATGGCCTCGTTGGGGAAGACGATGCCGGGGACATTCGAGGCGATCTGGGCATAGGCCTTCACGCAGCTGGCACGCACGGTGCCATCCGGGCTGGTGTGAAATTTCTCCGCAAGGGGGAGCATGGCCCGTTCCGCAAAAGCGCCGAGGGCACGTACCGCTGCCCGCCTGCGCACCACATCCTCGTGATCCAGCAGAAGCAGCAGCCGCGGCAGAGCGGGCTCGGCATGGTGGCGAACCATGGCCAGGAAGGCCTCGGTCTGCACGTAGGGGTTCGGATGCCCAAGATCCTCAAACAGCTGATCAAGGGAGGGGGTGCTGGCGGCTTGGAGCATCGAGACGGGGGGCCTTGAGGGGAAGAAATTCGACAAAGACGAAAAAAAGGGGAGGCCGAAGCCCCCCCACTGTGGGATCAGAACCGGCTCAGGAAAGCGAGTTGATCGCGTAATCGAGGTAGCTCTTGAACTCGTTGAGCGCCTGTGGGCTCATGTCGCGAGGGGAGCAGGCCCGGTCGCGGGTGTAGGTGAGAGCTTCCACGTAGGCCGCGGTGGGCAGGTTGAGGGTGCGGTAGACCTCACGGGCGCCGGCGATGCCCCACTCGTCGAGGGGGCCGGTGCCGCCCACCACGAGGCAGTAGTTGATCAGGCGCAGGTAGTGGCCCAGGTCGCGGTAGCACTTGTCGACTTTGGTCTGGGTGCTGCCAGCTTCGCCCTGCTGCTTGAGGTAGGGATACTTCTTGAAGCAGGCATCGCCGGCTTCACGCATCACTTTTTCCCATCCGTTCGCCAGCTTCTCAGCGGCTTCGAGGCGAGCAGCGGCCCGCTGGATGTTGCCCTGAACGGCTTCGAGGTCGTTCTGGCTGGGGAAGCGACCGGCGGCGTCAGCGGCGGTCACGACGGTGGTGACGACAGATTTCATCGAGTGATTCCTTTAATTGGAAGAGAACGTAGATGGTGGAATGATCAGGTGGACGTCTCAGCCGAGTCAGGCGAGGGCGCTGGCCACGCGATCAAAGTAGGAAGCGGCTTCGGCCACCAGAGCGGAGCAATCGCCCTGGACGGTTTCCATCTTGCGGAAACGGGTTTCGTCGGGATTGGTACCGGTGGTGTTGGTCTCGTTGATGTGGGCGGTGGAGGACGCCTTCATGATTCCGACAGCGCGCGCAGCGGACTGCAGGGGCACACCCAGGGCGATGTAGGTCTCCTTGAGGCCGTTCAGGCAGCGGTCGTCGAGCACGGAGGAATCGCCGGCCAGCAGGGCATAGCTGATGTAGCGCAGAACGATCTCACCATCGCGCAGGCAAGCGGCCATGCGGCGGTTGGGATAGCAGTTGCCACCAGCCTGGATCAGGCCGGTGTTCTCGCAGATCATGCCGGTGACGGCATCCGAGACGATGCAGGAGGCGTTGGAGGTGATGGCATTGACGGCATCAAGGCGCTTGTTCCCTTCAGCCACATAGGTGCGAAGGGCGGCCAGGTCGCCACTGCCGATGGCAGCATTTTTGGAGTCAGCGCTTACGACGGCGCGGGAAAAGGCGTCGAGCATGGTGGGGGAAGTCAGGCTAGGGACTTGGCAGGAAGGGCTTCGACCACTTACTGAAGGCAAGCAGAGACGGGTTGGGTTGACCTATCAACCGGAGGCCGGTGGTCAAGCTTCACCGCGAGTGCCGAAGCCCCATGAAATTACCTGCCGTGGCCGGCAATCCCCCCCTGCGCGGCATGTCACGCAAGATTTCGTGATCCAAGCTTCGCCTGGCGAGGCCCGGGGCCACGACAGACGGCCCAGAAACCAGTCCTCAAAAGGCTTTCTGGATGCACGCACCAGCGGCAACCGGCAGGACCGCCCTTCAGCGGCCGCGCCTGTTTGGCTTTTCTTCATGGTCTTGCCTGGTTCTTGCCTGGCCTCGCTGGGCCCTGGCTGGGCGGGTGGGGACAGCGGTCGGCTTCTTACGATGCCCGCACGGTCTTTCTCCTCCATGTCCGACCCCACCCTTCAGGAGCTTCTCGAGTCGATCGAGGTCCTCACCGCCTACAAAGATCGATTGATCGCCGATGTGTCGGCCATGGGACAGCGACTCAAGCTCCCGCAGAAAAAGGTGGACGCGACCCTCGCCTCCCATGCCGAACTGCAGCGCATCGAGGCGATCCTCGACCAGCTGATCAGCCAGAGGGACGCCACCACCTCCTCCTGATCGGCACAGCCAGGCCATCCCCACGGCAGTCCTTTTCTTTACGGCCTGCAACCTGGCGTCCGGATTCAGGCTGCGCCTCTCCTACGTTCGGGATCTCCTGGGAGCCTCCCCTCCATGCCCGTCGCCCTTGCCTCCCAACTCCGTGAGGGAACGAAAAAAGCCCACACGATGGCCGAGAACACCGGCTTTGTGAGCTGTTTCCTCAAGGGGGTCGTCGACAAGGCCAGCTATCGCACCCTGGTGGCCGACCTGTGGTTCGTCTACAGCGCCATGGAAGAGGAGATCGGCAAGCTGGCCGACCATCCGGTGGTCGGCCCGATCGCCTCGCCCGAACTCAACCGGCGCGAGGCGCTCGAGCAGGATCTCGCCTTTTATTTCGGTGGCGACTGGCGCCAGCTGATCCGGGCCACCCCCGGTGCCCAGGAGTACGTGGCCCGACTGCATCAGGTGGCGAAGGAGTCTCCCGAGCTGCTGGTCGGTCACCACTACACCCGCTACATCGGCGACCTCTCCGGCGGCATCATTCTCAAGAACATCGCCCAGAAGGCGATGAATCTGGGTGAGCACGAGGGCCTGCGCTTCTACGAATTCGACGCCATCGCCGACGAGAAGGCCTTCAAGACCAACTACCGCGCCACCCTCGACAGCCTGCCCATCGATCAGGCCATGGCCGATCGGATCGTGGCGGAGGCCAACCATGCCTTCCACTGCAACATGAAGATGTTCCAGGAGCTGGAGGGCAATCTGGTGGCCGCCATCGGCAAGGTGCTGTTCGGCTTCCTCACCCGCCGCACCAGGGCCGGCAGCACCGAAGCCGTCGTCGCCTGACTCGATGGCCTGCTCAGCACCGTTGACCATGAAGGACTTCCTGGCCGCCAGTGCCGGGACCTGGTTGACCCGCCGTGCCGTCCACCACCTGGATCACCAGGAGGATGAAGCGGGAGATTCGAATCTCACCATCGAACCGTTCAACGCCAGCGATGAGGCGGTTCAACGGGTCTGCGACAGTCTTGGTGTGTCCGCCTCGCAGGGCTGCGGCGGAGCTCGCTTCTACTGGGAGAGCAACCTGAAGGAAAGCCTCCGAAGTGAGGAACAGGCCGCCGTTCTGGTGGATGTGGCGGAGGGTACAGACCCTCGCCGTGGCTTTCTCCTGCGCGACAAGGGTTACATCGAGAAGCAACCGGTGATCAGCACCTACTCCTTCGCCGATGACGGCCTTCTGACGATCACCACCCGTTACGATACCAACATCGGCATCGAACGTTGCTGGTTCGTCACCGAGAGCGTGCGGATCCGTGTCAGCAGTGTGCAGTTTCTCGATGGCGTCAGCATGACCACCTACTGCACTGAGCTGCGTT
Source organism: uncultured cyanobacterium (assembly GCA_963772735.1). Taxonomy (GTDB): domain Bacteria; phylum Cyanobacteriota; class Cyanobacteriia; order PCC-6307; family Cyanobiaceae; genus Cyanobium. Next base: position 250,657 of record CAVYYO010000009.1, read on the forward strand.
GCCCCTCCGCCAGCGACCTGGAGGCGATGCGCGCGGAGGCCCAACGGCGTTTCCCCCTCCCTTCCCTTCCGCTGAACGCACCGGGCTGAACCCACACGATGTTCGACCCGTTTCTCGATGAGCTTCAGGACGCGATCCAGGCCAGGGGCGCTCGAAGCCTTCCGATCCCCGAAGGTCTGGAAGAGCGTCACTCCGCCAAGGGCACCAGCGTGATCCGCAGCTGGCTCTGGCAAGTGCCCGGCATCCGTCGCTGGCGGGTCACCAGGCTCGACGCCGGGGAGAGCCTGCAGGTGCTCAACTCCGTTGCCTATCCCGACTACCGCCGGGACCAGCCGCTGCTGGGCATCGATCTGCTCTGGTTCGGAACGCGACAGAAGTTGGTGGCCGTGCTCGATTTTCAGCCTCTACTGCAGACGGCGGAGTACCTGGACCGCCACCTCACAGGCCTCAGGCAGCTGAACGATCAGTTCCCCGATCTCAGCGGTGAAGAAGTCATGCGCTCCTACGATCCCCATCAGTATTTCTCTCCCTGGCTGTTGTTCTGCCGTGGGAACGCCGAGCAGGCGAAAGGTTCATTACCAGCCGCGTACACGGCATTCCTCACCCGCTACTGGGCGCTTCACGATGCACCCCAGAGCGGACCTGGACTGGAGCCCGAGGAGGTGCGCCGTCTCCAGGCCGCTTACGACAACTACAGCGCCGAACGGGATCCTGCGCACGGTCTGTTCACCAGCCACTTCGGCAAAGCCTGGTCGGATCGCTTCCTGAATGAATTCCTGTTCCCCGGCTGTGAACCGGATGCGGTTCATCCCCCAGAGGTTTCCCCATGACGACCCCTCCAGCCCCGCCCCAGCCCTGCAGCCTCGATCCCGTCGTGCTGGCCGGCTGGCGCTGGGCTCCGTTCCTGGAGCATGCGGTGGAAGCTCTTCAGCCCTTCCATCCCGTGGCCTATCCGGTGGAAGAGCAGTTCCTCCGACAGGAGGGGGTGACCGGCTCGAAAGCGAACCCCGTACCAGTGACCACAGCCACCTGGGCGTGCAGCACGGACAAACTGCGCCAGGTTCGGGCCGCCTGCGTGGAGGCGGGGAATGCCGCCTCGGTGCTGAACTTCGTCATCAATCCCTCCAGTGGCTTCGATCTTCCCTTCTTCGGTGCCGATCTGGTCACATTGCCGTCGGGCCATCTGATCGCCCTGGATCTTCAGCCCGCCCTCAAGACCGACAAGCGACACACCTCAAGGGTGTGGGAGCGGCTGCTGCCGCTCTGGGAACACTGGCAGAATTTCCTTCCCTCGGGGGGGCCGATTCCCACCGAGGCCGAGCCCTACTTCTCTCCCGGTTTCCTGTGGACCCGGTTGCCCCTGGGTGATCCAGGCGACGATCTCATCGTCAAGGCGGTCTTTCCGGCCTTCGTGGCCTATCTCGATCTCTATCTTCAGTTGGTGCGGGAAGCCGACGCCGTGGGCGACGAGCGACGGCGGGAACTGCTGGCCGGCCAGCAGCGTTATGTGGCCTACCGGGCGGAAAAGGATCCCGCACGGGGCATGCTCACCCGGTTTCACGGTGCGGAGTGGACCGAGGCCTACATCCACGGGGTGCTGTTCGACCTCTGAGGTCAGCCCCTGGAGGCGACAAGGAAGCTCAGGCTGTCGTCCACCAGCCGGTCGACGGCCGCCACCAGCCTGGCGCTGGGGGAGAAGACGTTCTCCCTCTCACTGAACGGTCTATCGGAACATCAATCGTCGATTCGAAGGACGCGGAACATCTTGGTGACGGGCCTGTCTTCGCTGGCTCGAATACCGGAGGGGCCCAAGGTCACCTGAAACCACCATTGGCGTCCGTCGTCGCTGCGCCGATGCACCTTATGGCTCTGCATCCCCCGGTCCCTCAGGGCCAGAACGAGGGCGTCCCCACTGCAACCTGGGCAGGCCACCCGCAGGTCCTCCAGTCCGTCCGCAGAGATCAGGTAGCTGGGCATTGGAATGGTGTGCATCAAGCCAACCTCTCACGCGAGGCGGCCCACGAAGCCACCTGCGGGACAGGAACGGTAACCTTTGCCACACACCCCCGTGATCCGTCAGCTAGTCTTTACGAAACGTAACAGTCGCATGACGTCCTCCCCTGATCTGGCCTCGCTCTACCAGCTGCTGGCCAAGGAGGCGCGCCCCATCCTGCCCTCCGGGGAACAGCGCGCCATCCTGGGCTGCGGCTACGTGGGCAAAGCGGTCGCCAAAGCCTGGAGGCAACAGGGACATGAACTCTGGGGAACCACAACCCGCCATGAGCGCTTGAACGAATTAGCCGAACTTGTTGATACACCGATAATCTTTAACTCCACAGATTCTCGCAGCAACCTAGACTTTGCCAGCAATCTTGATGGGATTCTCATATCATTTGCACCCTCCAGGAGCTCCCAAGTTGAAATTGATCAATACAGGAGTACATTTCTCGGCGGCCTGGAATTACTGATTGATACCCTAGGGCAACGCTCAAACAAGTCGCCACTTCAGCTGGTCCACCTGAGCAGTTGCGGTGTCTATGGGAATCGACATGGTGCGCTGACTGACGAGACCGACGAAATTGATGCAGGTCACCCGGTCAATGAGGTTCTGACAAGAGCCGAAGAGAGGATTCAATCTGTCCGTTCCGAGAAGATCAACGTCTGCGTTCTACGTCTGGGCGGCATTTATGGCCCTGGCCGTAATATCCCTGGCATGCTCCTTTCAGCCGCTGGCGGTATTGTTCAGCGCAATGGCCACAACGTGCCTTGCTGGATCCACCTTGACGATATCGTTCGTGGAGTGAATTTTGCTTTCGAGCACAGCCTCAACGAGGTCTACAATCTGGTGGATGATACCCAGTACACCGGCCAGCAGCTGACAGACCGCTTGTGCGAACAGGCTGGCCTGCCGCTGGCGAAATGGCTGACCGTCGACACATCCGATCGTGTGCTCAACGCCAGAGTGAGCAATGCTAAACTCAAGCAACTCGGCTTCACGCTGACTCAACCTTCCATGGTGGATTGATAACGACGTTCAACCCAACGAGTCAGTTGATGCTTTTCATCGTATTCAATCATCAGATGCACAAAGTCTTGAGAACTTAATAGACAGCCAAAATTCAGTTCAAATGGTCCTTGGGGCAAGCGATTTGGCAAACTGCACAGTAAATTGTCCATGAAATAGCCGTTAATGTCATACTTGTGAAAGGATCTGGCATCGAATCCAGTAATCTCCCTTTTTTGGGGTTCCTGTTCGGGCCACATGCCGGGTCGCAATTCCTGCTCAAACCCAGGCCAACCGGCTACTGCCTGGAATAGATCTCGTTGCGAATCTGGTCTGTCCCGAACAGGATCTATGCAGGCTCGCTGACACCGAAAGGGTGTTGCTGCCACGGATTGCAGAATCATGCTTTGATCATCCTGCCGTTGATAGAGAGCGATGATCATTGAACGGGAACGGGAGCTGAAAAAGTTAACTTCATGGCCTGCACGGCCAGCACTTCCGTCCATTTCCAGGCTTGACTGACCAGCTGTATCTGGAAAATGCCAACAGTTGTTACTCAGATTATAGCTATGCCTATACAAGGGAAACTTGTGTTCTCCGTTTGAGGCAAATCGCAAGCCTGTTCCATGCCAAAGTCCCGTATTGGCATCTGAAAAGCGGATCGCATACATTGATCCAGCTGGATCGGATTCTCCATGTGTCAGATCCATTCCTGTGCTCTCTCGCCCATACCAAGTCGTCACTCCTTGCCAGTCACCATCAAAGCTGACTCGCATCAGGTCCCACTGACGAGCAGCTCCTGCGTTGCTCTGATTCGAGGTGATTTCCACGGTAGTCAGATCAGGACCTGGCTTGTCATCGCTTGATTCTTGCATGCCGAACAGGCGCCCAGCTGGCCGTGATCCCTGTTGGAGGTGGAGATAGACAGTACCGGCTCCGAGTGGCAAAGCAGCCTCTCCTGTAGGAAAAGGCGCGCATCCCTTTGCCCTGATCAAGGCTGGTGTGACCGCTCTCAACTCCATAGACAACCCTTTCGTCAATGAGGTAGGCGGGTAATTCAGCTGCCGGGCTGATGCCACTTCTCGATCAGCGTGACGAACGCATTGATGCCGTTTTCGTAGAGCTGGGTGGTACTCACCCTCTGATCCGCCAAGAAAAAGGAGGAGATTTCGTTGTCATGGGTGCAGATCCCCCACAGAGCGCCGTACCGCAACAGAGGATCACCTGATCGCTGATGGATCAGGCAATTCTCAAGAAGGCCGTGGCCTGTTCGCAGGAAAGTGATCAACCTAATCAGTGCAAGGAAAGACTTGATCAGCAACAAGGCTCCGCAGAACGCAGGAGCCTCTCTGGGCAAGCCGGGCAGCCCACCGCAGCTATCAGGAGCCGCTGATGCAGTGTCTTCAGATTGAACCGACGATTGAATCGGTACGCTATTTCCGCAAGGTAACGGTTGCTATACTTGGAGAATAGAAATGCATGATAGGCGCCACTCAGTCCCGTCTTGACATTGCCTATGATTGTATTGAGCCACTGGAATAATGGCAGATCCTTTGGCTTCCGGCCTCCCACAACATTTGCAATATGTCTGCAGCCGGCCTCGGTCACTCCTGCGAAACACGCCAGGCCATCTGTGATGACTGTGGAACCAGCTGCGACATGCTTTTTGGCCCAGCTTGAGATGGCGCCTGTTGTGAACCCACTCACGCGACTCATCTTCATTCGGATCGGTCGTCTCGCTTCATTGAACTCCACGGCGGCAACGAAAGGAACCTTGTTCTCTGATCCACGACCAGCCTTGCCACCACTGAGTTCGCCGCCAAAGTAGGCATCATCAATCTGGACCATGCCAGCCAGCAGATAGCAGCCATCACGTCGCTGCATCGCATGCATGAGTTTGTGATGAATCATCCAAGCCGTTTGGTAGCTTACCCCAAGCTGGCGCTTCAGCGCCAAGGCAGAGAGCCCTGTCTTTGCCTGGCTGATCATATAGATCGCCTGAAACCAGATGGTGAGCGCCAGCTTGGTGGCTTCGAAAATGGTCCCCGCAGTCAGCGTCGTCTGGTGGCGGCAGCTCTTGCATTGATATCTTTTTCGCCGGCTGTCATGAATCAACCCGTAGCGTGCACCTCCACAGCGCGGACAGCGAAACCCCTCCGGCCATCGAGCCTTCTCAAGTGCTGCCTCGCACAGTGACTCTGAGCCGTACTGCTCCGTGAACTGGGTGAGGGACAGACCCACTTGATACTGAATTTTACTCTGGGGCATTACCCCGCCTCCTTGAGTGGTACGCCTGTACCAGCATAGGGTCAAGAGAGGGCCTTGTAAGGGTTTGCGGAGCTTCGTTGCTGATCAGGAGGAAAGATGCGTTTTCCATCAAGAAAGGCTTCATCATCCTGCGCCACCAGCTCGGATGAAGTTCCGCTCCGCACCGGGTTGGACGACATGTACGGATTCGCCTCAATTCCAATCCATACCCTTACTCGTTCGGTCTCGATGCCTGTCTCAGGAATCCCCTCGCCTCAGGCGTCTGGAAACTCGGGGACTGGGAAGCAGGAGTGGATGACGATCCAAGAGCCTTTCTACTGAGAGACCCTCCTAACTCCTAGCGAGGAACAAGTCCGGGTGACGAGCAAGCGATCCCTTGGCCGGAGTGCACGGCTAGGCACGGGGAGATCGGCCCAGCCGGGTGGCCACAATGGCAACATGAAGGCCTTCCCCAAGCACCGTGCGGGCCATGGCTGGAACCACCGATCTGGATTCCGCAATCTCTGCAGCCGGCGAACCCATCAGCGAAACTGAAGCCCTGAACCGTCTTCGCCAAAACGACGATCCGTCACAGCAGTACTACGCGGCCTGGTGGCTGGGCCGGATGCGAAGCCGCCATCCTGAGGCGTTGCCCCTGCTTCGATCGGCCCTGCGTCGGCGCCAGCCCCGCGAGGCAAGCTCCGGTGTGGAACAGAACGCCGTGGCCCGGAATGCTGCCCGAGCCCTCGGGAAGCTGGGGGATCCACAAGCGATCCCCGATCTGCTAGCCGCGATGGAGGATGAGGATGACGGGTTGCGGGAAGCTGCCGCCCGAGCCCTGGGCGAACTGCGGGCTGAAGGGGCCGTTCCCCTGCTCTGCCGTCGACTGGCCAGCGGTGTCTCAGGGGCCGGGGCACCCCAGCAGCCCGGAAACCCACGGCTCAGAGAGCCCTGCGAGGCGATGCTCGAGGCCCTCGGAGACATCGGTGTCAGGGAGGCAGACGTGCTTGCGGTGATCGAACCCTTCCTCGCCCATGACCGCCCTCTGATCCGCAGTGCCGCCGCTCGGGCCCTGTTCCAGCTCACGCAGGATCGACGCTGGGGCCAACACCTGATCGAACTGCTTGAGCATCCCCAGCTGCAGGTGCGCCGTGCCGCGCTGATGGACCTGGGCGCTGTCGGTTGGCGACCGTCGCTGGACAGGATCCGCTTCACCCTGGCCGAAAACAGCCTGAAGCTGATCGCCCTGCGGGGGCTGGTGGAACACGGCCAAGGTCCCCCTGACACGGAAACTGTGCTGATGGCGATGGACGACTTGCTGTGAGTAGAATCAACCTCCCTATCGATGGGCGTGCTCAGGGGCCTCGTCGCCGGGGTGGAGTGCGCCGACAGCGCCGATGGGCTGCAACAGGCCACCGAGACTTTGGCCGAATCCCTCACGCATCTGGCGAAGGATGACAGCCATGGCGCGGGCCTCTGCGATCCCGAGGCCCTGGACGTGATTGGTTGTCTGCTCCAGGTCCTCGGATTCAACAACCCCGGGGCGGCGGTGGCTGCCGTGGATGGGTTGATCGCGATCGGCCCCCCGGCAGTGGAGCCGCTGCTGGGCAGCCTCGATGCACGCAACTACGGAGCCCGGGCCTGGGCGGTGCGGGCCCTGGCGGGGATCGGCGACGTGCGCGGACTCGACCTGCTCGAGCAGGCACTGGGAAGTGACATCGGCCCCAGCGTCCGTCGCGCAGCGGCCCGGGGCCTGGGGAAGCTGAGGATCGACCATCTCGATGACGACCATCGCCAACGCGTGCAGGCCCGCTGCCTGATGGCACTGGAGCAGGCGTGCGCCGATGACGAATGGGTGGTGCGCTATGCCGTGGCCGTGGGTCTGGAGGGTCTCGCCCAGCCGCTTGAGCCCGACCATCCGCACCGCCGACGCGCCGAGCAGGGCCTTACGACCCTCCAGTGCCCGGACGTGGAGGACACGAAAGTGGTGAGGCTTCGGGCCAGCATGGCGCTGCGCCGACTCCAGGCCTGATGAACCAGAACAGACCCGAAACCCATCCTGCGGGGCAGGACCAACACGCCACCCGGGTGCTGTTCGTCTGCCTCGGCAACATCTGCCGTTCCCCGGCCGCCGAGGGGGTGTTTCTCCACCTGATCGGGCGGCAGGGCCTGGAGCAGGCCTTCCAGGTGGATTCCGCCGGTACCGGTGACTGGCACGTCGGCCGGCCGGCCGATCCCCGCATGTGCGCCGCTGCGGCCCGTCGGGGCATCATGCTGACCAGCAGGGCCCGCCAGATCACCGGCCACGACCTGAGCCGCTTCGACCACGTGCTCACGATGGACCGCCAGAACCTGCGGGCGGTGCGAGCCCTGGCCAGGCCCGCTGAGGCCACCGCCAGCATCGGTCCGCTGACCAGGCACTGCCGGCGGTTCAGCGTCGAGGAGGTGCCTGATCCCTATCACGGCGGAGAGCAGGGCTTCGATCGGGTGCTGGATCTGCTGGAAGACGCCTGCGAGGGCCTGCTGGAGACCTTCATGGCTGAAGGCCTGCGACCGGGGCCTAGGGGGTCGTGACCGGCGTGGGTCCGGGCCAGGCATCCTCCGGCACCCGTTCGCGGAACAGATCCACCAGGCGCTGGATCACGGCGTCGATGGCCAGGCTGTCGGTGACAATCTCCACCGCATCAGCCGCCTGCCGGAGGGGCGCCACGGCACGGGTCGAATCCAGGTGGTCCCGCTGGGCGATCTGGGCCTCCAGTTCCGTCAGGCCGGCACCGGGAAACCGCGCTGCTCCAGATCCGCCGCCCGGCGCCGGGCCCGCTCCGCCACCGTGGCCGTCAGAAACACCTTGCACTCGGCATCCGGGAAGACGGCCGTACCGATGTCACGCCCCTCGGCCACCAGACCGCCCCGCTGGCCCATGGCCTGCTGCTGACGGGTGAGGGCTTCCCGCACGCAGGCGTGGGCGGCCACGGTGGACACCAGGGCGGTGACCTCCGGGCTGCGAATGGCTTCGCTCACCTCATGGCCGTTGACCAGCACCCGCTGCTCGCCTCCGGCCTCGCCGACCAGCTGCAGATCGAGCCCCTCCAGCAGAGGTGCCACCGCGTCAGGATCGGCCGGGTCCACACCCCGGTGGCGTACCCACCATGTGAGGGCCCTGTACATGGCTCCGGTGTCCAGATAGAGCAGGCCCATCCGCCGGGCGAAGGCCCGGGTGACCGTGCTCTTACCCGCCCCGGCGGGACCATCGATGGCGACGATCGGTGAGCGGCTCATCAGAAAGACATGGTCGATCAGGCGGGTGCGGCCGCAGCGGGCGGCGACGGCCAGCAAGGACAGGCCTTCAGCGTCGGCCACGGGCCTCAGGGTAAAGGGCTGCACCAGCTGCGCATAGTCCACGGCCAGCCCTGCCTCCTCCAGGCCCTCGCGCGCCGTGGCGATGAGCTGGCGCGGCCTGACCGGTGCCCCCACCGCCAGCGGTCGGCGGCTGCCGCCAGGGCGGCCGGCAGGAGCGCAGCCTGGTGGCGCTCCGGCTTCGACAGATAGCGATGACGGGAACTGCAGGCCAGCCCGTCGGCCTCCCGTACGGTCGCGCAGCCCTGAACCGTCACCGGCAGGGCAAGGTCGGCCACCACGCGGCGAAGGATGACCAGTTGTTGCCAGTCCTTCTCCCCCAGCAGGAGGCGATCGGGCTTTACCAGGGCCAGCAACCGGCAGACCACCGTCGCCACTCCCTCGAAATGCCCAGGCCGACCTGGGCCGCAGAGGCTCTGGAGGAGGTCGGACGGTGGGCTCACGTGGGTGATCGCCCCATCGCCGCCAGGAAAAAGTTCCTGCGGGGAAGGGGCGAAAAGAGCATCGGCACCGGCGGCCTCCGCCAGGGCCGCATCGGCAGCCAGGTCGCGGGGATAGCGATCGAAATCCTCGCCAGGACCAAACTGCAGCAGATTGACGAAGATGCTGAGCAGAACCCTGGGTCGGCCGGTCGGCACGAGCTCAGCAGCCCTGAACAGGAGCTGGCGGTGACCCGCGTGCAGGCTGCCCATGGTGGGCACGAAATGGAGCGGCCGGTCGGGCGTATCACGCCGCCATGCGGCTAACTCGGCACGGGTCTGAAGCAATCGCACCGGCACAACTCAGAGGGCCCCTAGGGCAGGGAGGGCCCGGCCGGTGTCAGGGAAGCACCTCGAGCTTCACATCAGCAATCCCGCTGGCAGTGAGACCCAGCACGCGGGCGGCCCCATGGGCCAGATCGATGACCCGATTCCCGTGGAAGGGGCCACGATCATTGATGCGCACCACGGTGGACCGACCGTTCCAGAGGTTGGTGACCCGCACCTTGGTGCCGAACGGCAGGGTGCGGTGGGCGGCGGTCATGGTGCCAGGACGGAACACCTCACCATTGGCGGTGCGGTTGCCGAAGAAACCAGGACCGTACCAACTGGCCTCGCCAGTGAAGACGCGCCCGGAGGCGACCAGATTGCTCGCCAAAGGGACAGTGCGGATCTGATCGACGAACCGCTCCCAGCTGGACGGGTAGTCGTCAGGGCGGATGGCGATGGAACTGCCTGCTGCCGGCATGGCCGTAAGAGAACCCGCCTGGGCCGGGGCGATGCTGCTGGAGAGAAGGAGGGCTGCGAGGCCCAGAAGGTGAGAGCTACGCATGATGGTTGAAACACGCTGGTTGGGAAAGAACGCTCAGATAGAACAACTCCTGAAGCGTTGGTTCAGTGACCTGAAGCATCGAAACCATTAGGAGCACTAACGGAACTGAATGCAACAGCCATTGATGAAATGGCTCAACGTGTTCCTGACAGAAATCAAGGACACCGGAAAGTTATCCGAAGTGCACAGGGCCAAATTGTGCCCGATACCCGGCAATTGACCGATCAGATTTCATCATCTTTATCTCCAATCCAGGCACCCACTGGGATGGATCGTCCGGAGTCAGCGCCAAGACATCAGCAGATTTAATGTTTGGTATAAGGCGGACTGATGGCAGCGTCGGCCAATCCCGCAATCGTCCATCTGCCCGGGTGGTCCGAGGCCCGTCATGGTCCCTTGCCGTTGCAGGATCGTTGCTTCGCTGCCCCCTGGCCCATGGACTACCGCTCCGCCGGCGTGGACGTGGCCGCCGGCCGCGCCTTTGTGGACCGCATCCGGGCCAGCGTCGAAACGACCCGCCGGACCGAGGTGATCGGGGGCCTGGGGGGCTTCGGAGGTCTCTGCCGGCTGCCGGCCGACATGAAGCGTCCGTTGCTGGTGGCGGGAACCGATGGGGTGGGCACCAAGCTCGAACTGGCCCAGGCCCACGACGCCCACCACGGGGTGGGGATCGATCTGGTGGCGATGTGCGTCAACGACGTCATCACCAGCGGCGCGGAACCGCTCTTCTTCCTTGATTACATCGCCACGGGCAAGCTCGGGCCCGAGGCGATGGCGGAGGTGGTGGAAGGCATTGCAGCCGGCTGCCGCCAGAGTGGCTGCGCCCTTCTGGGGGGAGAGACCGCCGAGATGCCGGGCTTCTACGGTCCTGGCCGCTACGACCTGGCGGGGTTCTGCGTCGCCGTGGTGGAAGAGGACGAGCGGATCGACGGACGGCTGGTGGCGGCAGGCGATCGGATCGTGGCGGTGGCCAGCAGCGGTGTCCACAGCAACGGCTTCAGCCTGGTGCGACGCATCCTGTCGGCGGAGGCCACCGACGCCGCCACGGTGCTGCCGGAGACCGGCAAGGGAATCATCGACGCCCTGCTGACCCCCACCCTTCTCTATGCGTCGCTGGTGAAGGATCTGCGCGGTTCGGGACATCCCATCCACGCCATGGCCCACATCACCGGCGGCGGTTTGCCCGAGAATCTGCCCCGCTGCCTTCCCCCCGGGGTCCATGCCGTCGTCGCGTCCGACAGCTGGGCCCGTCCGCCCCTGTTCCGATGGCTGCAGGAACGGGGCCAGGTGCCCGAGGCTGATCTCTGGAACACCTTCAATCTCGGGGTCGGCTTCTGCCTGGTGGTGCCCCCGGAAGCCCTGGCTGCGATCATCGACACCTGCCGGACCTCGGGCCACCAGGCCTGGGAGCTCGGCAGGATCGCAGAAGGCGATCCCGGGGAGAATCCCATAGCCGGATTGCCGTACTGACGCGGTTCTGGTCCCGCAGGTCCACCTTCCCTAGGGTCCGATCCGCCATTGTCAGTAACTGCAGGCTCCCCTCCGGTCCAATGATTCCGTAGTCATGTTCGATACCTCCCGACGCATCACCCGCCGCCGCAGTTCCGCCGGCCCGACCCCCCCGCAGCGCCCCCAGCAGCCCCGCCCCCGCCTGCGTGAGGCAGGGCCATCGGGCCAGCGGGAGGGCACCGGCGGTCAGCGCCCGACGTTCCTGACGCTGCGCGACCACGGCAAGGTCTACGTGGCCGACCTGCCCCGCCTCTCCGACGGCCAGCTCACCCACATCGCCAAGGAAGCCCAGGACGTTCTGGACAGCCTCAACCGCCGCCTGCAGGAACTGGAGCAGCAGGGGTTCCTCAGCGAGGCGGATCAGGACACCCGCATCAGGGCCACCACCAAACGGGACATCACCGAACGCTTCCTGGGCTCCATCGCTCAGGAGCAGGATCTGAGGCGCTCCAACCCGTCCCTGCGGGCGGCGGCCGGTGAATCGCTCGCCCGGGCCTTTCTGGAGCTGGCCCGTCATCGCCTGCCAGGGGCCACCTTCGATTCCCTGCTCCAGGAGGCCCTCACCGCCTGCGGTCCTGGAGTGGACGGTGCCATGGGGGGCGAGGCGGCGGATCCGCAGGTGATCCGGCTGCTGCAGCGCACCGAAGTGCCCCAGCCCCGGCCGGCCGCCCTGCCGGTGGTGCTCAGTCCTGACCCCTCGCAGGTCGTGAGAACCTGATTCCTCAGGCACTCTGAAAAGGGTTGGCAGGCATGCGCGATCGGCACTGCTGGGCCACACGATCCAGCTCCCGCCGTTCCTCCTCTGCCAGGCACCAGCCCGCCGCCGCCGCCGCCGCTTCCGCCTGCTCCACCCGGCGCATGCCCACCAGGGGAAGGGCACCGTGGGACCGACACCAGTTGATCGCCACCGCTGCCATCGAGGCGTCGTGGGCCTGAGCGATCCGCCGGGTGGCCTCGAGGAGCGGCTGGATCCCGGGCCGCAGCCGTCGGAACAGCAGTCCCCTCGGACCGGAGGGCAGGGGCTCGCTTCCACCCGGCGGCTGGGTCAGCAGGCCCAGAGCCAGCGGGCTGTAGGCGAGCAGGTCGATGCCCAGCTCACGGCAGACCGGCCCCACCCCCTCAGCCCCGATCGCATCGGGTGACAGGAGGGAGAGCTGCACCTGGAGGCTGGCCAGGCGAAGGCCCCTCCGGGCCAGCCGCCCGTGGACCTGCCGCAGGCGGCGAGGGCCCAGGTTCGAGACCCCCAGGCTCCCCACCCGGCCCTGCTCCACCAGGTCGGCCAGGCCATCCAGCAGCGGTCCCTCCTGCCAGGGGGCATAGCGTGACGTGCTCCAGTGCAGCTGCACCCGGTCAAGATGGCCGGCCAGCCTGCGGCGGGACGCCTCGAAGGCCCCATCGAACCCCCGGCGACCGAGGCGCCAGGGGAAGGGCGCCAGCTTGGTGGCCACGGTGAGTCTTCGTCGCCGCAGCGGCGGCAGGGCCTCGACGAAGCGGCCCAGCAGCGCTTCGCTGCGCCCACTGAAGCGGCCGGTGCCATAGGAATCAGCTGTATCGAAAAAGCTCAGCCCCAGCTCCACCGCCCGGCGGAAGCAGGCGGCCAGCTCCCCGTCCTGGCCGGGCTCGTAGCCCCAGAGGAACCGGTTCCCCCAGGCCCAGGTGCCGACGCCGACCCCGGGGATGGCTGGAGCCGAAGGGACAGGCAACAACGCTGAGGGTTCGGCCACGGCGATCGCGCAGGGCTTGGTTGGTTGCCATGATCGAACGGATCCCAGGTCCGGGGCCGCGCGATGACCATCACCCCGGCCGAGCCAAGGCCGTCCTGCGCCGAAGACCCATCGGCCGCCCAGCCATCCTCGCAGCCCCCGCCGGCCGAGCGGGTGCTCTGTTCCCACTGCGGCAGGACCGCCGCCAACGGCATCAGCTGCCAGGGCATCTGCGTCGCCGACTCGGGCTATTGAACCTCCGGCCTTTCCGAGTCTCCCGGACGGGGCCATCGCTGTTGATGGCCGCCACCCTGCTGATGGCCCCTCTGAGGGCCGGCTCGCTGCCGGGTGAGGACTTCGGCCGTTGGCAGCGCACCCTGCGCCGCTGCCGCATCCAGCGCGCAACGGCCGGCGTGTCTTCCGCCTCCCATGCCAGCTGCCGCCTGCTGAGGCTGGATCAGCAGATGGAGGGCCTGCTCACCGTTCGTTTCGTGCAGCCCGACGGTGGAGACGCCTTGCTTGATCGCCAGCTGGTCTTCGCCGGCGTGCTGGAGGAGGGGTCAGCAGGAATGCACTGCCTCCGGAGCCACTGTGAACCGCGCTGGCCCCTGCAGCTGAGGGTCAGCGCCGTGGGCCAGTCGGGTTTCAGAGCCATGAACTCGGCGATGCAACTGGCCAGGGCGCAGCTGGCCACAGGCCGGTGCCTGCTCGAGGCCAGGAAATTTCGCTGCGACGCCACCAGTGCGGAAGGGGATCTCTGGGAGGCGGAGGCCTCTCCCTGAGAGGGCCGGTGCTCCAGCCAGGCCGAGATGACGATCGACAACGATCGCCACGAACAGGCCTTCGACCTTCAGATTCTCTTTATTATTGGGCCTTCCGGGAGAGGGCCATGCCCCAAACTGCCTCGCTGCTGGCCCTGGTGGGGGTCGTGGGCTTTGCCCTGATCTCGCTTCTCTTCGGCGTCCTCCCCTGAGCGGAAGCTCCGCTGGTCTGGGGAACTCCGTCGCTAAGGTGCCCCGGTACCTGCGCAGCTAGGGGTGCGATCGCAAGGGGTTGCCCCATTCCCATCCGGCATGTCGACCAAGGAAGCCTTCACCCGCATCTATCAGCACGACACCTGGGGTGGTGGATCCGGGCAGGGATCCAGGCCCGAGTTCAATGGTGAGTACATCGCCACCCTGCATCGCTTCCTGCAGCTCAATGACATCCGCAGCGTCGTCGATTTCGGTTGTGGTGACTGGCAGTTCTCCCGGTTGATCCACTGGGGTGACATCGCCTACACGGGGATCGACATCGTCGACTCCGTGGTGGCCTCCAACCTCGTGCAGCACGCCAGCGACACGATTCGCTTCCAGGTCTTCGACGGGCTGGCCAGCCTCCCCAAGGCCGATCTGCTGCTGGTCAAGGATGTGCTGCAGCATCTGCCCAATCAGCTGGTGCAGGACTATCTGAACCACTTCAAGGCCAACTACCGATGGTTGATCATCACCAACGACGATCTGCCCCATTCGGATCTCAACCGGGAGATCACGGCTGGAGGATGGCGACCCCTGCGGCTCGACCTGCCCCCCTTCGAGGAACGCTGCACCACCCTGGCCCAGTGGGTGGTGCTGACGGAGTCCTCGATGACTCTGCACAGAAAGCGCACCGAACTCCTGCTCGGGCAAGGGACGCGTCAGCAGGACCCCGAGTTGGCGATCCCTGCGGTCAGCCCCCAGGCTGAGCCCTGAGAAAACCGAATGGGACAAGGGTTGGCTCTCTGGGCGGCACCCGTCAGTATCACGTCAAAAGCCCATCAGAACGGCGTGAAATCATCTGAGTCGCCCGGCAGGAACATTACCAGTTACCGACCCTTTTAAGTGCGGTGTAGTACTCGATGATGGCATCTTCGAGGATGGCCTTCGGGGTGGAGGGTAGCTGGATCCGCTCACGATAGCCCTGGATCTTTTCGATCATTTCCAGACATTCTTCGCTCAACAGCTCCTCGATCGGATCCGGCTGTTCCGCGGAGTTGGCTGCCACCTCTGGCCTCTTCCGTACGACATCTCCAGTCTGCCATCCCTTCGCGGCGAGCGTCCGCAGGGATCGAGGGATCGTGCCTCCGTCGCAGGACATCGACAAGGGTTGATTTGTCAACCAACCAAGGATCATCGAAGGCTGATGCGAACTTCGCCCGATTCGCTGCTAACGAGGCAGCAGAAAGCGCGACCCAGAACTGTCACGCCTCCGACCCATGGCGATCGCCAGACCAGCATCCAAGACGAATCCTCAACCCTGCGCTGACCAGTCCGTTCTCCTGCCGGCAGCGGCTCCTGGGCTCGGCAGGTTGTTGCAGAGGCGGCACCCAGATTCGAACTGGGGATAAAGGATTTGCAATCCTCTGCCTTACCACTTGGCCATGCCGCCTGCCGGGGAGCAAACTCCCCGCAGCGGATCGTATCAGCCATGGCATGCCCTCCCCCCGTCTGCTGGTCCTGAGCAATGGCCACGGGGAGGATCTGATCGCCCTGCGGCTGATCGAGGCGCTGCGGCGACTGCAGCCCGCTCCGGGGGTGCACGTGCTGCCCCTGGTGGGGGAAGGCCAGGCCTTCGCCGCCCTTGAAGCGGCCGGGGAGCTGCAGCGGCTGGGGCCGCACCTGGCCCTGCCCAGCGGCGGCTTCAGCAACCAGAGCCTGCGTGGACTGCTGGGGGATCTGGCGGCCGGCCTGCCGCTGCTGAGCTGGCGCCAGTGGCGGATCGTGCGGGACTGGGGTCGGCAGGGCCTGCCGATACTGGCGGTGGGCGACCTGCTGCCCCTGCTGCTGGCCTGGGCTGGAGGCGGGCCCTACGGCTTCCTGGGAACCCCGAAAAGCGACCACACCTGGGCTACGCCGCCGCCGCCCGGCTGGGGCCGCTCCCCCCTGGCCGACGGCTACCACCGGGCCAAGGGCAGCGAATGGGATCCTTGGGAGTGGGCGCTGATGGGCCATCGCCGCTGCCGGCTGGTGGCGGTGCGCGATCGCCTCACTGCCCGGGGGCTGCGGCGCCATGGGGTGGGGGCCACCGCCCCGGGCAATCCGATGATGGATGGCTTCGCCCCTTCCCCGCCGCTGCCGACCTGGCTGCGGGGACGGCGCCGGCTGCTGCTGCTCCCCGGCAGCCGTCTGCCCGAGGCCATGGGCAATCTGCGTGCTCTCCTGGCCGCCCTGCCGCCGGCCGGGCAGCATCGACTGATCAGCGTGCTGCTGGCCACAGGGGCCCGCCCCAGCGCTGCCGAGCTGGCCACCCCCCTCACCGCGGCGGGGTTCGTCCCCGGCGAGGTTCCACCCAGCAGCGCTGCCGCCGCCCTGTGGTGCCGGGGCCCGATCGAGGTGCTGGTGGGTCCGGGCCGGTTCACGGCCTGGGCTCCCCTGGCGGAGCTGGGGCTGGCCACCGCAGGCACGGCCACCGAGCAGCTGGTGGGCCTGGGGGTGCCGGCCCTGTCGCTGCCAGGGCCCGGTCCCCAGTTCAAGGCAGGCTTCGCCCGGCGGCAGAGCCGGCTCCTGGGGGGAGCGGTGCAGCCCTGCCACAGCCCCGAGGAACTGCGGGACCGGCTGATCACCCTGCTCGACGACGATCTGCTTCGGGCCCGTCTGGGCCGCATCGGCCGGCAACGGATGGGGCCCGCCGGCGGCAGCGAGCGGCTGGCGACCCTGATCCGGGAGCGGCTGCTGGCGGGGCCCAGGAACGAACGGGCCAGGGACTGACCGGGGCCGAGGGATGATGGGACCCTCGTCCTCTCAACTCCCGCAGCGAATGCCAGGCATCCCTGACCGCCAATTCAACGCCGCCTGCGGTCACCTGGCCACCCACCTGGGAATCAGCCTGGCTTCAGCCCGTCGGCGGGTCGAGATCCTGGCGGCGAAGGAGGGCCTCAGGGACACCGCCGCCAAGCAGGCCCTGGCGGAGCGGTTGCTGGCGGAGACCCGATCCAGCGGCCTCGACCGGGGCCAGCTGTTCGACGGTCAGCTGAGATCGGTGGGGGAGGACGACCTGTTCATGATCGAGGACTGAGGGATCGAGAAGGACTCGGGGATCGACTCAGTGCTCGAAGACGTGGGTGAAGCGCTGCCGGTCGAGGGCGGAGAACACCGGGACACAGGCGAAGCAGCGCAGGGCCAGATCCCAGCGTTCCTCCCGTCGCAGCATCACCTCCAGCCGGTCCCGGGCGGCGAGCAGCCAGCGCACGTCGCCGGCGGCGTAGGCCAGCTGGGTGTCGCTGAGTTCCTCCACCCGGCCCCAATCGGAACTCTGGGCCTGCTTGTCGAGCTCCACTCCCACCAGCTCGTTGACCACATCCTTGAGGCCGTGGCGGGGGGCATAGGTGCGGGCCAGGCGGCTGGCGACCTTGGTGCAGAAGACCGGATCCACCGCGATGCCGAGGTTTTCCGCCAGGGCCGCCACGTCGAAGCGGGCGAAGTGGAACACCTTCTCGATGGCCGGGTCCTCGCAGAGGGCCTTCAGCCGCGGCGCCTCGCTCTGCCCCCGCGCCAGGCGGATGCAGCAGACATTGTCGGCGTCATCGCAGATCTGCACCAGGCAGAGGCGGTCGCGGCCGTGGATCAGTCCCATGGCCTCGGTATCGATGGCCAGGGCCCGGGCCCCGCGGAAGCGCTCCAGCCAGCTGCCGTCGAGGTCGCCGTCGAAGACGGCGAAACGGGCGGGCGGACCCGGACTGGCACTGCCGGTGGAAGGGGTCTGGGCCATCGCGGGGCATGGGAGGGTGGGGCCATCGTGGCCCACGGCCGCCGCCGCCCCTGTCAGTCCCGGGAAGCCTGGGACACAATGGGCTGCCGTATGGCCTTGCTGCGATGCCCACCCTGGGTTCGACCCTCCTGCTCACCCTGCTGATGGCGGTCGGTCTGGTGTTCTTCCTGCGGGCCGCCAGCAAGGACCGCACCACCGTGGTGGAGGTGCATTCGCCCCATCCCCCCGTCCAGGTGCTCGAGGGGCTCTCCAGCTGGCTTACCGCCCGGGGCTGGCAGACGGAAACCGGAGACCCCGAGCGTCAGCTGCTGCGCTTCCGCGGCCAGGTGCGCTCCAGCCTCCCCCTGGCTGTCCTGTTGTCCCTGCTGGGCAGCATCGGGGCGGCCTGTCTGGGCCTGGTGCTGCGTCAGGTGCTGCCCTCGCTGGGCTGGTGGCCCCTGCTGCTGGCCCTGGTGGGCCCGGCGGCGGGGCTGCTTTACCGCCGGCGGGCCGCCAGGCCGGAGAGCCTGGAACTGCGCCTGATGAACGAGGACGCCGGCGGCGGCAGCACCCTGCGGCTACGGGCCCATCGCGATGAGCTGATCGCGATCGAACAGGAACTGGGGCCCCGGCTCGGTCTGGCCAGCGACGGCTCCCTGCTCGCCTCGCCGATCTGATTCCATGGCCCCCCGTTTGACAGCGGGCCTGCTGGGGCCTGCGCTCCTGATCGGCACCCTGGTCCCCCTCGCCACGGCCGCCCGCAGCGCCGAAACCACCCGGCCAGGAGGAACCATCGCCTCCCCGGGCCTGCTTCTGGCCACCTCCGATCCGATCACCGGTCCCCGCAGTCGCCTGGGCAGGGACTGGATCGGCACCCGCCCGATCGATCGGAACACCCGGATCCTGGTGATGGCCGGCCATGCGGACGCCCAGGGCATCGGCGGCTCCGGCACCACCGGCGCCGCCGTGGCCGGGGGGGCGCCTCCGATGCTCGCGGGTATCAGTGATGAGCTCTACTGGAACATGGCCGTCGCCGAGGCGGTGGTGGCCCTGGGCCGGCAGCGGGGACTCAGCATCGCCTATTACCTACCGCCCTTCCGCACCATCGCCGACGGCGACCACCCCAGCACCAACTGGAGCGTGGGTCGCCGCCACGCCGCCGCGGGTGGTTACGCCCTGGAGATCCACTTCGACGCCTGGGGCCCCTCGGGGATCGGATCGGGGCTGATCCCTCCGCTGCACCGCCCCTTCAGCGGCCTCGACGAGAGCCTGGCCAGGGAATTCGGCGGCTACCCGATGGCCTTCCGCGGCGGCCTTGGGGGGCCCAGGCGCGGCATCGCCCTGCTGGAGGTGGGGCAGCTGGAAGGCGCCCTGGAGCGCTCCCTGCGCAACCCCGCCACCCGGTCCGACACCGTCCGGCGCGTCGCCGACCGCATCGTCACGGCGCTGGAACTCGGCCTGGGCCTCAACGCCGTGAGGCCCCTCTGCCCCCCTGCCCCTCATCCCACCGCCTGGTGGGGCCGGCAGCGTTCCTCCAGGGAAGGGTCTTCGAGCCAGTTCTGAGGGCGAGTGAACAGATCGGTGAGCAGGGCCTCCCGGCTGCCGGGTTCCGCCGCATAGCCGTATTCCCAGCGCACCAGGGGCGGCAGGGACATCAGGATCGACTCGGTGCGGCCTTGGGTCTGCAGGCCGAAGATCGTGCCCCGGTCGAACACCAGGTTGAACTCCACGTAGCGTCCCCGGCGGTAGAGCTGGAACTGGCGCTCCACCTCCCCCCAGGGAAGGCCGGCGCGGCGCTCCACGATCGGCCCATAGCTCGGCAGGAAGGCATGGCCGCAGGCCGAGGCCAGGGCGAACAGCTGCTCCCAGTCCTGGTGGAGAGGGCCGACGGCGGCGCTGGCGGCGGCCGCCGGCCCCTCGGCGTCGCCGCCCTTGTACAGCACCCCGCCGGGGTCCTGATAGTCGTAGAAGATGCCCCCCACCCCTCGGGTCTCGCCCCGGTGCTTGAGGAAGAAGTATTCATCACACCAGGGCTTGAACACCTTGTAATAGGAGGGATCCACGCCATCGCAGGCCCCCTTGAGGGTGCGATGGAAGTGGCGGGCATCCTCGAGGAAGGGGTAGTAGGGCGTCAGGTCGGCGCCGCCGCCGAACCACCACACGGGCCCGGCCTCGAAATAGCGGTAGTTGAGGTGGACCGTGGGCACGTAGGGACTGCGGGGGTGCAGCACCATCGAGGTGCCGGTGGCGAACCAGCGCTGCCCCTCCGCCTCGGGCCGCTGGGCCAGGATCGAAGGAGGCAGGCGATCCCCCTCCACCTCGGAGAAGTTGACCCCGCCCTGCTCGAACACCCGACCCTCCTTCATCACCCGGGAGCGGCCGCCGCCTCCCTCCGGCCGCTCCCAGCTCTGCTCCTCGAAGTTCCCCTCCCCGTCGAGGTCCTCGAGGCCCGCACAGATCGAATCCTGCAGGCCCATCAGCAGGACCCTGGCCCTGCTGCGGGAATCGGCGGGGGGCATCTCCATGGAGCGGCGGCGCGCTGAACGCGGAACATCGGCTCACCATTTCAGCCCGCCGGGGGGCCTCACAAGGGTTCGAGAGCCTCTGTCATGGGCCGTTGGCAACCCGGGAGAGCCCCATCCCGCGGCCGACCGCCCCCGGGTGCCGCCCCTAGGATCGCGATTCGTATCCACTCCTGAACCCGCCGGATGGCCAGCGCCGACATCCTTCTCCAGGCCCTGCAGCCGCTCCGCGATGCGGGCAGCGGCCGCAGCCTGCTGGAGCTGGGCTGGATCAGCGACCTGCGTCAGCAGGGCCACCGGGCCGTGTTCCGGCTGGCCCTGCCGGGCTTCGCCGCCAGCCAGCGGGATCGCATCGCCGCCGAGGCCCGTGGGAGCCTTCTGGCGGTGGAAGGGATTGAAGATGTGCAGATCGAACTGGCCCAGCCCGCCGCGGCTCCCTCCTCGGGGCCGATCGGGGCCGCCGGCCACGGCCCTGGCGGTGCCCAGCTGCCGGAACGCCAGGGGATTCCGGGCGTGCGTCAGGTGATCGCCGTCAGCAGCGGCAAGGGGGGTGTGGGCAAGAGCACGGTCGCAGTGAACCTGGCCTGTGCCCTGGCCGCTTCCGGCCTGCGGGTGGGCCTGCTCGACGCCGACATTTACGGCCCCAACGCCCCCACCATGCTGGGGGTGGCCGACCGCAGCCCCCAGGTGCGCGGCAGCGGCAGCGACCAGGTGCTGGAGCCGATCGAGAGCTGCGGCATCGTGATGGTGTCGATGGGGCTGCTGATCCAGGAGAACCAGCCGGTGGTCTGGAGGGGCCCCATGCTCAACGGCATCATCCGCCAGTTTCTCTATCAGGTGAACTGGGGCGAGCGCGATGTGCTGGTGGTGGATCTGCCCCCCGGCACCGGCGATGCCCAGCTCACCCTCGCCCAGGCCGTGCCGATGGCCGGCGTGGTGATCGTCACCACCCCCCAGCAGGTGTCGCTGCAGGATGCCCGCCGCGGCCTCGCCATGTTCCTGCAGATGGGAGTGCCGGTGCTGGGGGTGGTGGAGAACATGACGGCCTTCATCCCCCCCGATCTGCCTGACCGCCGCTACGCCCTCTTCGGCAGCGGCGGCGGTCGGCTTCTGGCCGACGAGGCGGGGGTGCCTCTGCTGGCCCAGCTGCCGATGGAGATGCCCGTGCTCGAAGGCGGTGAGCAGGGAGTGCCGGTGGTGCTGGCCATGCCGACTTCGGCCAGCGGCCGGGCCTTCACCGAGCTCGCCGCCCAGCTGAGTGCCGGCTGCGCCCTCAGCCCGGCCCTCGCCTGAAGCGATGGCGGTCCTCAGCCCCCGCCGCGGTGGCTTCGCCGCCAAGGGGGCCAGGCGTCGGGGCCTGGGCTTCGACCCGGTCCTCTGGGGCATCCCCATCGCCCTCACCCTGCTGGCGGGGATCCTGATCGCCAGCACCCAGCGCCAGGCCGACTACGCCGACTGGTACCAGCACTGGATCACCGGCGGGGTGGGCTTCGGCCTCGGCCTGCTGCTGGCCAGGCTGCCCATGGACCAGCTGCATCGTTTTCAGTGGCCGATCTACGTGGTGACCATGGCCAGCCTGATCGCCGTGCGCGTGGTGGGGACCTCCGCCCTCGGGGCCCAGCGCTGGATCAGCATCGCCGGCTTTCATGTGCAGCCATCGGAATTCGCCAAGCTCGCCGCCGTGCTGCTGCTGGCGGCGTTGCTTTCCCGCTATCCGGTGGAACGGCCCGTGGATCTGGTGCGGCCGATCCTGCTGATCCTGCCCCCCTGGGCGCTGGTATTCATCCAGCCCGACCTGGGCACCTCCCTGGTGTTCGGCGCCGTGCTGCTGGTGATGCTCTACTGGGCCGGCATGCCCCTGGCCTGGCTGGTGCTGCTGCTCTCGCCGGTGATCACCGCGGTCGTGGCGGGGGTGCTGCCCTGGGGCCTGGTGCTCTGGATCCCCCTGATGGGCTGGCTGGCCTGGAGTTCCCTGCCCTGGAAGCGCATCGCCCTGGCGGTGGTGCTCGCCGTGGAGGGCGGCTTCGCGGCGGTCACTCCCCTGCTGTGGCTGCATGGCCTGAAGGATTACCAGCGCGACCGGCTGGTGCTCTTCCTCGATCCCTCCAAGGATCCCCTGGGCGGGGGCTATCACCTGCTCCAGAGCAAGGTGGGCATCGGTTCGGGGGGCCTCTGGGGCACCGGACTGATGCATGGCTCCCTCACCCGGCTGCGCTTCATTCCGGAACAGCACACCGATTTCATCTTCAGCGCCCTCGGGGAGGAAACGGGCTATGTGGGCTCGGTGCTGGTGGTGCTGGGCTTCGCTCTGCTGGTGTGGAGGCTCCTGCGGATCGCCAGCAATGCGGTGACGGATGTGGAATCGCTGCTGGTGGTCGGCTTCGGCGCCATGGTGATGTTCGCCGTGGTGGTCAACATCTTCATGACCATCGGCCTGGGCCCCGTGACGGGCATTCCCCTCCCCTGGCTGAGTTATGGCCGCTCCGCCCTGCTCGTCAACTGCATGGGCATCGGCCTCTGTGCTTCGGTGGCCCGGCGCAGCCGCAGCCTGCGCAAATGGTGGTGAGTCTCGAGGCGCTGCGCGAGCTGCTGGCCGAGGACGTTCCGGCCGGCCGGGGGGACGAGGACAGCGTCCGACGCCAGTGGTGGGCCGCCCTGGCCACCGTCCAGGACGACCTGCTCGGCGCCGCCCCTCCCCAGCCGGGGGTGTGGCTGGCGGCTCCCCTGCCGGCCCTCTACGAACCGGCCCTGCTGGAGTGGCTCGACGGCTGGGTCTGGACGCCGGCCGAAGTGGGCAACCTCATGCCCTCGGGCCTGCCACTGCTGCCCGGCATGCCGACGCTGCCGGGGCCTACCGGCCCCGCCCCCAGGGGAACGGCCGGACGGCCGGGGGGCTTCCGGCGCCTCAGCCTCCGCGAGGACGACGGCACCGACCCGGTGCTGGTGCTGATCACCCCGGCGGTTCAGGTGGCCCTGGCCCTGGACGGTCCCCCCCAGGGGCGCCGGCTGCTGGTGCGCTTCGAGGCCTCCATCCTCTCGGCGGCCCTGGAGCTGCTGGATCGCCGGCTGGCCGAGGACGATGCGGCCGCGGGCCTGGGCCTGCGCCGCCGCCTTCAGTTGCTGGGCCCGCTGCGCAACGACCCCGACCTGGGCACCCGCTTCTGGCCGCTGCTGGCCCAGCGATTGGCCGCCATGGCCCCCAGCGTCACCCTTCAACCCCTGGTGCACGGGGACAGCCGGGCCGAGAGCCACGATGCGGTGAGCAGTGAACTGGCCCTGCTGGAAGCCCTCACCCATGAGGTGCGCACTCCTCTGGCCACCATCCGCACCCTGATCCGCTCCCTGCTGCGCCGCAGTGACCTGCCGGCGGTGGTGCGGCAGCGGCTGGAGCAGATCGACGGCGAGTGCAGCGAGCAGATCGACCGCTTCGGGCTGATCTTCCTGGCGGCGGAACTGCAGCGTCAGCCGGGCAGTGGCCAGCCCCTGAGCGACAGCGAACTGGCGCGGACGGACCTGAGCCGGCTGCTCTATCAGCTGGAGGATCTGTGGCAGCGCCAGCTGGGCCGGCGGGACCTGAAGCTGGTGCTGGAGATCGCCGCCGATCTGCCGCCGGTGATGAGCGACCCCAGCCGGCTGGAAACCATGCTCGGTGGGCTGATGGACCGCTTCAGCCGCAGCCTGCCCAGCGGCAGCCAGGTGCGACTTCGGCTGCTGCCGGCGGGATCGCGGCTGAAACTGCAGCTCAGCAGCGACGATCCGGAGAGCCGCGAGGCCGACGACCTGGCCGCCGCCATCCCCACCCCGGTGGGGCCGGTGCTCAGCTGGAACCCCGAGACCGGCAGCCTCCAGCTCAGTCGCCAGGCCACCCAGCGACTGTTTCACCGTCTGGGGGGCCGGCTCACCGAACGGGGCGGCACCAACCTGACCGTGTTCTTCCCGGCGGCCGAGCGGGTGGGCTGAGGGAGCGAACCTGTTTTGTTGACGGGTGTGAAGAGTCCGCCGAGGTCGCCGGGATGGCCAAAAACACGGTGCTAGCTTCCCGCTGAAACGGTCTGCAAGCCATGCCTGAAACGGCCCTCCACGGTCAACTTCCGAAGTCCATCGGCAGCACCGGTGGCTTGCTGAATTCCGCCGAAACCGAGGAGAAGTACGCGATCACCTGGAGCAGTTCCAAGGCCCAGGCGTTCGAACTCCCCACCGGAGGCGCCGCCGAGATGCACGAGGGCGACAACCTCATGTATTTCGCCCGCAAGGAGCAGTGCCTGGCCCTGGGCACCCAGCTGCGCACCAAGTTCAAGCCCCGGATCGAGGACTACAAGATCTACCGGATCTACCCCGGCGGTGACACCGAGTACCTCCACCCCAAGGACGGTGTCTTCCCCGAGAAGGTCAATGAAGGAAGGGAGATGGTCGGTCACGTGGCCCGCAGCATCGGCGCCAACCCCGACCCTGCCAGCCTCAAGTTCAGTGGCAAGGCCACCTACGACGCCTGAGCTGTTCCGGCCAGCATCTATAACGGCGGGGCCGTGGGCCCCGTTTTTTTTGCCTGCCTGTCGCCGTGATGCCCGGTTCTGATCGCAGCGCCTTCCTCTCCCGCATCGCCGGTGGGGAGGCCGTCGCCGACGTGGGCCCCAATTTCCTGCCCCTCTGGAAACGCTGGCCCGCCGACCTGGAGACACCCCTGACCACCTGGCTGAAGGTGGGGGCCGACAGCAGCCATGGCGTGCTGCTGGAGTCGGTGGAAGGGGGCGAGCAGCTGGGTCGCTGGAGCTTCGTCGTCAGTGATCCGCTCTGGACTCTCACCTGCCGGGGTGATCAGGGGGAGAGGCACTGGCGGGATGGGCGCAGCGAAGGCCTGCGGGGCAATCCCTTCGATCTGCTGCGGGGGGCGCTGGCGACCGTGCGTCCCGGCCCCGTGGAGGGCCTGCCGAAGGTGGCCCAGCTGTTCGGCTTCTGGGGCTACGAGCTGATCCAGTGGATCGAGCCCACCGTGCCGGTGCACGCCGCCCCGAAGGGCGCCCCCCCGGACGGCTGCTGGATGCTGGCCGACAGCCTGCTGGTGTTCGACCAGGTGAAGCGCCAGATCACCGCCGTGGCCTACGTGGATCTCTCAGGCGGAGCCGATCCGGCCGAGGCCTACGACAGGGCCGCCGCCCGCATCGAGGCCCTCGAGAACCGCATGCATGCCCCCCTGCCCGGCCACGTGAGGCCCCTGGCCTGGCACGAGGCCAGCGGTGCCGAACTGGACACCCGCAGCAACCGGGACCAGGCCGACTTCGAAGCCGCGGTGGCAGCGGCCGCCGAGCACATCGCCGCCGGTGACGTGTTCCAGCTGGTGCTGAGCCAACGGCTGGAAACCAGGGTGAGCCACGACCCCTTCGAGCTCTACCGCAGCCTGCGGATGGTCAACCCCTCGCCCTACATGGCGTTCTTCAACTTCGGCGACTGGCACCTGATCGGTTCGAGCCCCGAGGTGATGGTCAAGGCGGAGCCCTGCCCGGAGGGGCTGAAGGCCTCTCTGAGGCCCATCGCCGGCACCCGTCCCCGCGGGGAGGATGCCCAGAGGGATGGGGCCCTGGCCGAGGAACTGCTGGCCGATCCAAAGGAGAGGGCCGAACACGTGATGCTGGTGGATCTGGGCCGCAACGACCTGGGCCGGGTCTGCCGCGCCGGCTCGGTGCAGGTCACCGAGCTGATGGTGATCGAGAAGTACTCCCACGTGATGCACATCGTCAGCCAGGTGGAGGGGCTGCTGACCCAGGATCACGACATCTGGGATCTGCTGATGGCCTCCTTCCCGGCGGGCACCGTGAGTGGGGCCCCCAAGATCCGTGCCATGCAACTGATCCACGCCCTCGAACCGGATGCCCGGGGTCCTTATTCGGGGGTCTACGGAGCGGTGGATCTGGCCGGTGAGCTGAACACGGCCATCACGATCCGCACCATGGTGGTCCTGCCCCACCCCGACGGCGGCTGGAGGGTGCAGGTCCAGGCCGGGGCCGGCATCGTGGCCGATTCCCGGCCTGCAGCGGAGTACCAGGAAACCCTCAACAAGGCCCGGGGGATGCTCAAGGCCCTCGCCTGTCTGGAGCCCACGCCGGCCGGCGGCAGCTGCCCGGGACGATGAGCGTTTCCCTGCTGCTGAAGGGCTTCGAAGTGGAGATGTACACCGGCCGGGCCGACGGCACGGTGGTCGGTTGCTCCGAGCAGGTGGCCGCGGACCTTTCGGACTTCATGACCGAACCGGACCACCGCAACCTGGAGTACGTCACCCCGCCCGAAGCCGGTTACGCCACCCAGCTGGAGCTCTTGCTGGAACCCCGGCGGCGCCTGCGCCGCTGGCTGCGGCCCCGGGGGCTGACCCTGCTGCCGGGCAGCAGCCTGAGTCTGGGGGACAGCCGTCGCTTCGAACGGTCTGATCCCACAAACCCCTACCACAGCTACATCGAAGCCACCTACGGCACCCGGGTGGTGACCGCCAGTGTCCACATCAACCTGGGGCTGACGTCCATGGCGCCCCTGTTCGCGGCCCTGCGGCTGATGCGCTGCGAAGCGGCCCTGCTGCTCGCCCTCAGCGCCAGCTCCCCCTTCCTCGACGGCGTGGTCACCGGGGCCCACTCCCAGCGCTGGCTCCAGTTTCCCCTCACCCCGGCAAGGGTGCCCCTGTTCAGGGACCATGCCCACTACATCCGCTGGATGGAGGAGCAGCTGGCCGCCGGGGCGATGCGGAACGTACGCCACCTGTGGACATCGGTCAGGCCCAACGGTGACGACCGTCCCCATGGCCTCAACCGCCTGGAGATCCGGATCTGCGACCTCATCGACGATCCGCTGCTGCTGCTGGCGGTCACCGCCTTTGCGGAACTGCGCCTGCACCAGCTGATGCAGGATCCCCGGGAGCTGGATCCCCTGCAGGCCAGCCGACTCGACGCCGACGCCCTGGAGTCCCTCGCGGATGCCAACGACCAGGCGGCGGCACGCTCGAGCCTGGAGGCGGAGCTGATTCACTGGCGTTCCGGGGAACCGGTCGGGGCCCGTGACTGGATCGCCACCGAACTGGGGGCGATGGCGCCGCTGGCCGCGGAGATGGGGCTTGAGCGCTGGCTGAGCCCTCTGACCGACCTGCTCAGCGAAGGCAACCAGGCCATGCGATGGATCGCCCGCCATCGTCGCGGCGAAAGCATCGGTGCCATCATCGGCAGCGAGGCCGCAGCCCTCGAGAAGCGGGAGAAGGCACTGGACGCATGGCTGGCGACAGAAGCGACCCAGGCTCCTGGAGGATCATGAACAGCATTACCGTCCCGAGCGCCCCC
The DNA here is from genome assembly GCA_963772735.1 of uncultured cyanobacterium. Classification (GTDB taxonomy): domain Bacteria; phylum Cyanobacteriota; class Cyanobacteriia; order PCC-6307; family Cyanobiaceae; genus Cyanobium. The sequence goes on from CAVYYO010000009.1 coordinate 278,327, forward strand.
ATGCGGCCACCCCTGACCGAACCCTCGGTTGTCCCCGCCGAGGCGTCTCCCGGGGTGATCCGGTTGCTGACCGAACGGCTGGAGCTGGTCGAGGACCTCTGGCAGACGGTGCTGCGCAGCGAATGCCCGCCCGAGCAGGTGGATCGGCTGCTGCGGCTCAAGCAGATGAGCGGCCCGATCGCACCCGGCCTGGAGACGGAGTCCTCCACCGTCGTCGAAACCGAGGGCATCGTGGCGCTGATCCAAGCCATGGACCTGGCCGAGGGCATCGCGGCCGCCCGGGCTTTCTCGCTGTACTTCCAGCTGGTCAACATCCTCGAGCAGCACATCGAGGAGGACAGCTACCTGGAGAGCATCAAACGGGCCCCTTCCTCCGCCAGCAACGACCCGTTCCTGCCGGCCCTCGCCAGCCAGAGCGATCCCGCCACCTTCCGCCAGCTGTTCGAGCGCCTGCGCGCCCTCAACGTGCCGCCGGGCCAGCTGGAGTCCCTGCTGCGGGAGCTCGACATCCGGCTGGTGTTCACCGCCCATCCCACGGAGATCGTGCGCCACACCGTGCGGCACAAGCAGCGGCGGGTGGCGGCCCTGATTCAGAAGCTGCAGGTCAACGGCCAGGGCAATCCGGACGACAACGACAGGCTGCGCCAGCAGCTGGAGGAGGAGATCCGCCTGTGGTGGCGCACCGATGAACTGCACCAGTTCAAGCCGTCGGTGATCGATGAGGTCGACTACGCCCTGCATTACTTCCAGCAGGTGCTCTTCGACGCCCTGCCCCAGCTGCGCCAGCGCATCCGCGCCGCCCTGGGGGCCAGTTACCCGGACGTGCAGCCCCCCCGGGACGCTTTCTGCACCTTCGGCTCCTGGGTGGGCTCCGACCGGGACGGCAACCCCTCGGTGACGCCGGACGTGACCTGGCGCACCGCCTGCTTCCAGCGGCAGCTGATGCTGGCCCGCTACATCCAGTCGGTGTCCACCCTGCGCGACCAGCTCAGCATCTCGATGCAGTGGAGCCAGGTGAGCGCTCCCCTGCTGGAGTCGCTGGAGATGGACCGTCTGCGCTTCCCGGAGATCTACGAGGAGCGCGCGGCCCGCTACCGGCTCGAGCCCTACCGCCTCAAGCTGAGTTACACCCTGGAGCGGCTGCGGCTCACCCAGCTGCGCAACCAGCAGCTGGCCGATGCGGGCTGGGAATCCCCCTGCGACGGCTCCTCCGGCAACGAAGCCGGCCTGACCAGCCTGATGGACCCCGCTCCTCCCCAGGAGCTGCACTACGGCTCGGTGGAGGAATTCCGCAGCGACCTGGAGCTGGTCAAGGAGAGCCTCGATGCCACCGGCCTGAGCTGCGAAGCCCTGCAGGACCTGCTCAGCCAGGTGCACATCTTCGCCTTCTCCCTGGCCAGCCTGGACATCCGTCAGGAGAGCACCCGCCACAGCGATGCCATCGATGAGCTCAGCCGTTACCTGCTGCTGCCGGTGCCCTATGGCGAGATGGACGAGGCGCAGCGGGTGGAGTGGCTGCTGAGCGAACTCAAGACCCGTCGCCCGCTGCTGCCGCCGGCGGCCCGCTGGAGCGCCCCCACCGCCGAGACCTTCGCCGTGTTCCGGATGCTGCAGCGTCTGCAGCAGGAATTCGGACGCCGCATCTGCCGTACCTACGTGATCTCCATGAGTCACACGGTGTCCGACCTGCTGGAGGTGGTGCTGCTGGCCAAGGAGGCGGGGCTGGTGGATCCCATGGCCCAGAGATCGGCCCTGCTGGTGATCCCCCTGTTCGAGACGGTGGAAGACCTCCAGGGGGCACCCGCCGTGATGGAGCGTCTGTTCGCCGATCCCTTCTATCACCAGCTGCTGATCAGCAACAGCGACGGCGACCAACCTCTCCAGGAGGTGATGCTGGGGTACTCCGACAGCAACAAGGACTCCGGGTTCCTCTCCAGCAACTGGGAGATCCACCGGGCCCAGATCGCTCTGCAGTCGCTCGCCGATGCCCACGGCGTGGCCCTGCGCATCTTCCACGGCCGCGGCGGATCGGTGGGGCGGGGCGGCGGCCCCGCCTACCAGGCGATCCTGGCCCAGCCCAGCGGCACCCTCAAGGGACGCATCAAGATCACCGAGCAGGGGGAGGTGCTGGCCTCGAAGTACTCCCTGCCCGAGCTGGCCCTCTACAACCTGGAGACGGTCACCACCGCCGTGCTGCAGAACAGCATGGTGAGCACACCGGTCGACGACACACCCAGCTGGAACGTGCTCATGGAGCGGCTCGCGGCCCGTTCTCGCGACCACTACCGCGCCCTGGTGCATGACAACCCCGATCTGGTGGCCTTCTTCCAGCAGGTGACCCCGATCGAGGAGATCAGCAAGCTGCAGATCTCCAGCCGGCCGGCGCGGCGCAAGAGCGGCGCCAAGGATCTCTCCAGCCTGCGGGCCATCCCCTGGGTGTTCGGCTGGACTCAGAGCCGCTTCCTGCTGCCCAGCTGGTACGGGGTGGGCACGGCCCTGAAGGCCGAGCTCGACGCCGACGGCGAGCAGATGGAACTGCTGCAGCTGCTCTATCAGCGCTGGCCGTTCTTTCGCATGCTGATCTCCAAGGTGGAGATGACCCTCTCCAAGGTCGACCTGGAGCTGGCCCGCCACTACGTCACCTCCCTGGGGCGTCCCCAGAACCGGGAGGCCTTCGAGCAGATCTTCGCCGCCATCGCCAGCGAGTTCGCCCTCACCCACACGCTGGTCCTGCGCATCAGCAACCACAGCCGCCTGCTCGACGGCGACCCCGCCCTGCAGCTGTCGGTCGACCTGCGCAATCGCACCATCATCCCCCTCGGCTACCTGCAGGTGGCGCTGCTGCGCCGGCTGCGGGACCAGAAACGGCAACCGCCGATGAGTGAGGGGCCCGGCGAGGGCCCGGACGGCGGCGGCGACGGCCGCACCTACAGCCGCAGCGAGCTGCTTCGCGGCGCCCTGCTTACCATCAATGGCATTGCCGCAGGCATGCGCAACACGGGCTGAACCCCTGAACTCCCTGTTGATCCCCTTCCGCAGCCATCCCCCGCCGCTCCGCCTGCGGGAGGGTTACACCCTGCTGCACCAGCACGATCCCGAACCGGCGGATCTCAACCGGCTGCTGGAGACCTGCGGCGATTCTCCCCGCAGCCCGGACCGCTGGCGAAGGGTGCTGGCCTGCAGCGCCTGGTATCTGGTGGTGCTCGATCCCACCGGAGCGCTGGTGGGCTTCGTGCGGGCCACCAGTGACCAGGCGCTGAATGCCAATCTCTGGGACCTGGTGGCCGATCCCGACGACCCGGGGCGCGAGGAGGTGATCGGCGCCCTGGTGCAGGCGGCCCTGACCCGCCTGCGGCGGGAAATGAGCGGCTGCAGCATTTCCCTTTCCGCCCCCCCCGAAGCCCTCAAGGCCCTCACCCGGGTGGGCTTCGTGGTGGATCCCGGCGGCATCCGGGCCATGGGCCTCGATCTGCGCCCGGACTGATCGAGCAGCCTGCAGCGCCACATCACCCGGAGGCGTGCCCGGGGGAGGTGGGGCTGGACCGACGAGCATGGAGGGACTCGAACCCCCGACATTCAGAACCGGAATCTGACGCTCTATCCAACTGAGCTACATGCCCAACACCGGTGGCCAGGATCCCGCGGAATCCTTCACCTCCGATGGCGGTACCTTAGCGGTTGACCGCCCCAGAACCATCCGGCTGCACCGCCTGGACCTCCGGCATTTCCGCAACATCGACGGGCTGCGACTGGCCCTGGAAGCGCCCCGCCTGCTGGTGATCGGCAGCAACGGCCAGGGCAAGTCGAATCTGCTGGAGGGGGTGGAGCTGCTCACCAGCCTGCGCTCGCACCGCTGCAGCGCCGACCGGGATCTGATCGGCCACGGGCACCCCACCAGCCGGCTGAGCGCGCTCACCGACGAGGGGGACAGCCTGGAGCTGCAGCTGCGGCGAAGCGGCGGCCGCCAGGCGCTGCGCAACGGCAGGCTGCTGGAGCGCCAGCTCGACCTGATCGGCCCCCTGCGCAGCGTGGGCTTCAGCGCCCTCGACCTGGAACTGGTGCGGGGGGAGCCCGCCCTGCGGCGTCAGTGGCTGGATCGGGTGGTGCTCCAGCTCGAGCCGGTCTACGGCGCCCTGCTGAGCCGCTACGGACGGCTGCTGCGCCAGCGCAGCCAGCTGCTGCGCCGGGGCCTCGGCGCCGGTCAGCGTCAGGAGCTGCTGGATGCCTTCGACCAGCAGATGGCCCTGGTCGGTGCCCGGCTGCACCGCCGCCGCCAGCGGGCCCTGTGGCGGCTGGAGCCCCTGGCGGTGGCCTGGCAGCAGCGGATCGGCGGGGCGGGCGAACCGCTGCGGCTGGATTACCTCAGCGGCACCCTGGCCGATGCCAGCGACGAGGAGGGGCCCTGGCGGGCGGCCCTCGAGGAGCAGCTGCGCCTGCAGCGGCCCGAGGAGGAGCGGCTGGGCCAGTGCCAGGTGGGCCCCCACCGGGACGAGGTGGCCCTGCTGCTCGGCGGCCAGCCGGCCCGGCGCTACGGCTCCGCCGGCCAGCAGCGCACCCTCGTGCTGGCCCTGAAGCTGGGGGAGCTGGACCTGGTGAACCAGGTGGTGGGTCAGCCGCCGCTGCTGCTGCTGGACGACGTGCTGGCCGAGCTGGATCCGGGGCGCCAGCAGCTGCTGCTGGAGGCGGTGGGGCAGGGGCACCAGTGCCTGGTGAGCGCCACCCACCTGGACGCCTTCAGCAGCGGCTGGCAGGCCCAGGGCCAGGTGGTGGAACTGCGCGGCGGCGCCCTGGTGGCCTGAGGGCCGATCCGCCCGGCGCCGCAAGGGGCCTGGCGAACACCTCCTCTGCCATTCAGCGCGTATGGTGTGGCCTGTTTGACCGCATCCGATGAATCAGCGCCTCTCCAGCCTGCATCCCAACCCGGGATGGAAGCCAGCCGCCTCTCCTGCGCTCTCCGTCGCAACACCAACGGCACCCCCGGTCGACACCCCAGCGAAAGCACCGGTCACCAGTCCTGTCGACACCACCGATGCGGTAGGGAAACACTGCATCCTCGAGCTCTACAACTGCGACTGCGCACGGCTCGACGACGAAGCTTTCCTCAGGGACACCATCACGACAGCAGCCAAACGTGCTGGCGCCACCCTGCTCAACCTGATCACCCACCGCTTCGAACCCCAGGGCGTCACGGGTCTGGCCCTGCTGGCGGAATCCCACATCTCCATCCACACCTGGCCCGAATCGGGCTATGCGGCGGTGGATGTGTTCACCTGCGGCGACCACACCATGCCCGAACGGGCCTGCCAGGTGCTGTGGGAGGAGCTGGGAGCCGGCCGCCACAAGCTCACCAGTTTCCGCCGCGAAACCCCCGAGGCCCTCGGTGAGGCCGGCCGGGAGCCGGCGCTGACGGCTGGCTGAGGGCCACACCCTCAGGACACGGCGATGTCCCGGTTCAGCTTGCCGCTCACCAGCCCCTCCAGATCGAGGGCCACCGCCGTGAAGCCCAGGCCGGTGAGCGCGGCCACCAGCTGAGGTCGCAGCTGGCCTCGGGCCAGACGCTCCAGGGCCGCCGGCAAGGCGACGGCGGGAATCTCGATGCGGGCCGTTTCCCCCTGGCTGCGCACCCGCAGTTCGGGGAAGCCCCGCTGACGCAGCCAGTCCTCGGCCGCGGCCACCCGGGCCAGGCGGGGGGCGCTGATCGCTTCGCCGTAGGGGAAGCGGGAGGCGAGGCAGGGCTGGGCCGGCTTGTCCCACCAGGGCAGCCCCAGGGCGCGGGAGAGCTGGCGCACCCCCGCCTTGTCGATGCCGGCCTCGGCCAGGGGGGAGCGCACACCGAACTCCCGGGCGGCGCGGATGCCGGGCCGGTGATCGCCGAGGTCGTCGCGGTTGACCCCATCCAGCACCTGGGCCCCCTCGGCGGCGGCGGCGATGGGAGCCAGCAGGCGGTGCAGCTCCCGTTTACAGGCGTAGCAGCGATCCTCCGGGTTGCTGGTGTAGGCGGGATCGGCTAGCTCGGCGGTGGCCAGCTCGCGGTGGCGCAGGCCCAGCCAGCGGGCCTGGTCGCTGGCCTCCCGGCGCAGGTGGGGGGCCAGGGCAGGCGACACGCCGGTGATCGCCAGGGCCCGCTCCCCTAGCCGGTCGCCGGCCAGAGCTGCCACCAGGGCGCTGTCGACGCCTCCGGAATAGGCCACCACCACCCGGGAGAAGCCCTCGAGCCGCTGGCAGAGCTGCTCCAGGCCCCGCTCCAGGGGGGCCGGCAGGGCTTCCAGCAGGGTGAGGCGGATGGGATCGGACATGACGGAGATCCTGGCAAGGCTGGGTAGCATCCGGTTCTGATCCTCCCGCCGATGTCCCCCGCCGCCCGCAGCACCCAGACTCCCCAACGCGGCACCGGGCGGGGGATCGGCATCCGCACCGCCGCGGGCAGCGAGGAGCGGGCCCACGGCCAGCTGCACGTCTACGACGGTGATGGCAAGGGCAAGAGCCAGGCGGCCCTGGGGGTGGTGCTGCGCACCATCGGCCTGGGAATCTGCGAGCAGAAGCGCACCCGGGTGTTGCTGCTGCGGTTTCTCAAGGGCCCGGGCCGCGCCTACGACGAGGACAGTGCCATCGAGGCGCTGCAGCAGGGCTTCCCCCACCTGATCGACCAGGTGCGCACCGGCCGGGGCGACTTCTTCACCGCGGAGGAGGCCACCGGCTTCGATCGCCAGGAGGCCCAGCGCGGCTGGGACATCGCCAAAGGGGCCATCGCCAGCAACCTCTACTCGGTGGTGGTGCTCGACGAGCTCAACCCCGTGCTCGACCTGGGCCTGCTCGACACCGGGGAGGTGGTGCACACGCTCGCCACCAAGCCGGCGGGCATGGAAGTGATCTGCACGGGCCGGGGGGCGCCGCGGCAGCTGGTGCAGATGGCGGATCTGCACTCGGAGATGCGGGCCCACAGCGGGCCGGAGCAGGGGCTGGAGGGGCTGGAGATCTACACCGGTGAAGGCAAGGGCAAATCCACCAGCGCGCTGGGCAAGGGGTTGCAGGCGATCGGCCGGGGCATCAGCCAGGACAAGAGCCACCGGGTGCTGATCCTGCAGTGGCTCAAGGGCGGGGCGGGGTACACCGAGGATGCGGCGATCGCTGCCCTGCGCGAGAGCTATCCCCACCTGGTGGATCACCTGCGCTCGGGCCGCGACGCCATCGTCTGGCGGGGCCAGCAGCAGCCGATCGACTACGTGGAGGCCGAGAGGGCCTGGGAGATCGCCCGGGCGGCGATCTCCAGCGGCCTCTACAAGACCGTGATCCTCGATGAGCTCAACCCCACGGTGGACCTGGAGCTGCTGCCGGTGGAGCCGATCGTGCAGACCCTGCTGCGCAAGCCCACCGAAACCGAGGTGATCATCACGGGCCGCTGCAAGAGCCGCCCGGCCTACTTCGATCTGGCCAGCGTGCACTCGGAGATGGTGTGCCACAAGCACTACGCCGAGCGGGGCGTGGACCTCAAGCGGGGTGTGGATTACTGAGACCGCCGGGTAAGCGGCCCCGGGGCATGGAGAGGTTCCTCACTCCGGGCCCAGTTCCTCGTCTTCGAGCAGCTCCACCTCCTCGGAGGCGATGAAGCGCCCCAGCAGCAGGCCCACCAGCAGCGCCACGTAGAGGGTGCTGGCGACGCTGACCAGGATCACGAAACGCTCCCCCACCGCATTGGCCGGCACGACGTCGCCATAGCCCACCCCGGCGATGGTGACAAAGCTGAAGTAGGTGAGTCGATCGAGCAGCAGCTGGTGAGCGGCATCGGCGCCGAGGCTGAAGCTGCCGGGCACCAGCACCTGGGTGGCGGTGGCGAGCACCCCGCCGGTGAGGCCCAGGTGCAGGTAACCCGCCGCGGCTCCGGCCATCACCTGCACGTTCACCCGGGGCACCCGGGCCAGAAGCCTCACCAGCCGCACCGAGGTGGCCAGGAAGAACAGGCTGAGCAGCACCATCTCCCCGACGCGGAAGGACCCGCCGGGCCACTCCCCCCAGGCCACCGGCACCCAGAGACCGAGGCCCCCCACCAGGCCGATCCCCCGGTAGAGCCCCTGCCGCACCCGGGAGAAGGGCACACCGGCCATCACCGGAAGGGTGCGGATCGACTGCAGAATCAGCAGATTGAATGCCAGGCTCAGCAGCAGATGGCCCTGCCAGCCCTGCCGGGCCGTGAAGGGCATCAGCAGGATCGGCAGCAGGGCCGCCAGCAGGAGGGGCAGGAAACGGTTCTCGAGGGCGATCAGCCGCTGGGCCTCCCGGCGGCGACGCTGCAGCCACCGCTTCCTGGCGGGGGAGAGGGGCTCAGTAGCGCGGAACGGCAGGATCCACCTCCTGGCTCCAGGCGTCGATGCCGCCCTGCACGTTCACCCCTTCGATGCCGTGACGGCCGAGGGCGATCAGGGCCTTGGCGGAGCGACCACCGAGCTTGCAGTGCACGTAGAGGCGCTTGCCATCGGCCAGGCGCCGCACGTCCTCGATCGCCTCGCCGCTCTCGATGCGGTCGAGGGGCACCAGCACCGAGCCGGGAATCACGGCGATGTCGGCCTCCTGGGGATTGCGCACATCCACCAGCAGCAGATCCTCCATCTGGCCGTCGATGAGGGTCTTGAGTTCGGCCACGGTGATGGTGGGCACGCTGCCCGCCTCCTCCTGGCCGGGGGCCGAACCGCCCACGCCGCAGAACTCCTGATAGTCGATCAGTTTCTCGATCACGGGCCGCTCCGGATTGGGGGCGCAGCTTCAGCTCCCGGAAGCTCATCTTCAGGGCATCGAAGAGCAGCAGACGGCCGCTGAGGCTGGTGCCGATGCCGGTGATCAGCTTCACCGCCTCGGTGGCCTGGATCATGCCGATGATGCCCGGCAGCACGCCCACCACGCCGCCTTCGGCGCAGGAGGGCACCATGCCCGGCGGCGGCGGCTCGGGGAAGAGATCCCGGTAGTTGGGGCCGCCCTGGAAGTTGAAGACGGTGGCCTGGCCCTCGAAGCGGAAGATCGAGCCGTAGACGTTGGGCTTGTCGAGCAGCACGCAGGCGTCGTTGACCAGGTAGCGGGTGGGGAAGTTGTCGGTGCCGTCGCAGACGATGTCGTAGCCGGCGATGATCTCCAGGGCGTTCTCGCTGGTGAGGGCCGTTTCGTAGAGATCCACCTGGCAGTGGGGGTTGATCTCGAGGATGCGGGCCCTGGCCGATTCGATCTTGGGCTTGCCCACCCAGCTGCTGCCGTGGATCACCTGGCGCTGCAGGTTGCTGTGGTCGACCACGTCGAAATCGACGATGCCGAGCCGGCCCACGCCGGCGGCGGCCAGGTAGAGCAGCAGGGGCGAGCCGAGGCCCCCGGTGCCGACGCACAGCACCGAGGCCGCCTTGAGCCGCTTCTGCCCCTCCATGCCGATCTCCGGCAGGATCAGGTGGCGGGAGAAGCGCACCACCTCATCGGGGCTGAGCTGGACGGCGCTGGTGTCGGGAGGAAGCATGGCGGCGGAGGCCCACGACGCATCAATCGTCCATTCTCCACGCCAGCCGCCGGGGGGCGCCCTGCTCCGGCAGCCACCAGCAGGCCAGCTCACCGTGCCGCCCCGCAGCGGCGAGCCGGCCCAGGATCAGCATCAGGGTGGGGCCGAAGGCCAGGGAACGATCCAGGGCCGACGGCACCGGCTCGGAGCAGTGGATGGCTGTGGGCCGAACCCAGCACCTCCAGCCCCCGGGCCCGGGCCCACTTCTGGGCCTGCAGCTGCTCGCGGGGATCGAGGGCGAAACGGCGGCGCCGCTCGGCGGCCGGTTCCCAGACGTTGAGGCAGGGCCAGACGTGCAGGATCCGCCAGGGATCGCGGCGGCCCAGCAGCAGGGCACAGCCCTCGTCGGGGGCGGCCGCCGCCAGCACGGCCTCGAGCACCGTCAGCGCCTGCCGACCGAGCCGCAGTTCCGCTGGCATCTGCCCGTTCACACCGGTACGTTAGGCGCCATCCCGACAGGAGACCTGTCCTTCCATGATCGACAGCACGACCGAGGTGAAGGAGCCGATGCAGGACGAGACCACCCCCGCCGCCGGTGAGGGCGTCGATTTCGCCGAGCGCTACAGCGAGGTGATCGGCAAGGTCAACGAGACCCTCGACAAGGTGGACTGGAGCCAGGCCGGCCGGATCGGCAAGGCCACCGGTGTGCTGCTGGCGGTGATCGTGGCCCAGATCCTGATCAAGGGCGTGCTCGACACCATCAACCTGCTGCCGATCGTGCCGGGCCTGCTGGAGCTGCTGGGTCTGGTGGTGGTGGGCACACTGGAGCTGGAACAACCTCACCACCGGCGAGAAGCGCGCGGCGGTGATGGAGAAGCTCCAGGGACTGCGCAAGGAATATCTGAGCTGAGCGCTGACTCGCCGTCGCTCGGCCCCCTAGCCGGGCGAGGCCAGCAGGCGATCGATGCTGGCCTGACACTGGTGCCGGTAGGAGCCGCCGAACAGGTTGGCGTGGTTGAGCAGGTGATAGAGGTTGTAGAGGGCGATGCGCCGGCGGTGATCCGCCGGCAGGGGCCATTCGTGCGTCGTAGCCGCTGAAGAAGGCGGCGGGGAAGCCGCCGAAGAGCCGGGCCATGGCCAGGTCCACCTCCCGGTCGCCCCGGTACACCGCCGGATCGAAGATCGCCCCCCGGCCATCGGCGGTGAGGGCGGCGTTGCCGCTCCAGAGATCGCCATGCACCAGGGCGGGTTCGGGCCGGTGCTCAGCCAGCTGATCCGCGGCCCACGCCAGCAGGGACTCGGCCCGCTCCAGCGGGCTGCCGCCGCGGGCCAGGAGCTCCAGCTGGGGCGCCAGGCGCCGCTGCACGAAGAAGCGGCCCCAATCGGGATCCCAGCCGTTGGGCTGGGGGCCCGAGCCGATGAAGTTGGCCTGCGGCCAGCCGAAGGCACGGCCGGGGCGGTCGCCCTCGCCGCAGGCCAGCGAGAGGCTGCGGCGGTGCAGACGGGCCAGGGCGGCGCCCAGCCGCTGCCAGCCGCCGCTCCCCCGGCCGAGCGGCCCGGGCCCAGCTCGAGCCAGCTCAGCACCAGCACCGCCTGTTCGCCCGCCACCCCCAGGGCCAGCGGGGAAGGGATGCAGCGGCCCGTCGTCGCCCGCGGCCGCCGCCAGGGCCGCCAGCCCCTCGGCTTCGGCCTCCAGCAGGGGCAGGGCGGCGGCGTGATTGGTCTTGGCGAACAGGCGGCGGCCATCGGCCAGGTGCAGGCACCAGGCGCTGTGGATGCAACCGCCCCCCACGGCGCTGCGGCCGGCCAGGGCCACGCCGAGCCGATCGGCCAGCCAGGCGGAGAGGGCAGCGGGGGTGGCCAGGGCCGGACGGGCAGGGGATCCCCAGCCTGGCGTGGATCGGCAGGGCGCCATCGCGATGCAGGAATGCAGCAGATTTATGTCGCCTAAGGAACAACCCCCAAAAGGCTAGGAGTTGTAGGCTTAGGCTTAAGATTCCATTGCATCCTTTCAACCGAAGCCCTCCTTCATTCAGGTGAACTTCTTCTGAATTAAAGCTTAACGCCTGGCTGAACACCAGCTGAAAACCGCCTCCCCGATCGATGCAAGCGCCCGACGCCACAGCGGAATTAAAGGTTCTCACCAAGAGAGCAGGATCCAGGACATCGCCCGGGTGATGCACTGGGTGGGGGTGGCGATGCTGGGTTTCTTCCTGGTGAGTGTTGGCTTTCAGGCCTGGCCTGTGGCCCTGATCCAGCCAGCCTGGATGCAGAAGATGACCACCGCCCTGATCGGCGGCGGCGTTACCCCCCTGATGGGAGCGCTGCTGCTGGCGGCGGCACACGTGGTGGATCCCGAGGCTGAGCACCTGGCCCGGCGGGCCAGGCTGGTGCGGCGCCTGGCCAGCTGGGTGGCGATCGGCTATGTGCTGCTGATTCCGGTGCAGCTCTATGCGGGGGTGCAGCAGCTGACGCGAAGCCCGTCGCACCCAGACCAAGACCATCGAACAGGTGAGGGAGGCGATCAAGGCCATTGAGCAGTCGACCACGCTCGAGCAACTGCGCAAGGCCTACAACCGGATTCCCGGCAGGAAACCCGAGCTGCCCGCGGAGATCAATGTTCCCCTCAACCAGGTGAAAACGGCCCTGAGCAATCGACTCGAGCCCAACGTCAATCGCGCCGAAACCCAGTTCAACGAACGGCTGAACACCGTCTGGCAGCAATGGATCGCAACCCGATTCCGCGACACTCTGTTGCTGCTGATGCTGTTTCTGGGTTTTGCGGCCATCGGCAGGAGCTCATCCGGCCAGCCCACCCTGCTGGAGAGTGTCAGCAGTGGAGGATTCCTGAGGAATCTTGCTGCCTGGACGGCGTGGCCGAGGCGGTGGCCGCCGCGGCATGATGGCTTCGAGCAACGGCGTGGACATTCCCCAGGAGTGGATCCCTGAGGACGAACAAGTGACCAAATGATCCATGGAACGTGGGCGGATCACCCCACGTTCCGGCCCAAAAAACACTTCAAGGGTTCTGCCACTCACCATGTTCCACTTATCAAGGCCCTGCAAACCAGCATCATTCAGGCCCACCAGGAGCTTGGAGTGCCCCAAGCCGGAAGGCGCAATGATGCCTGGCACTGCCGCCCTGGCCGGTGAATCATACGTTCCCCCAAACGCTGGACATCGAGCAAAGCCAAGATTGTTCTTTGATGGATCCACACTCCAGGCAGGTTATGGCGCCATGGGCAGAAGCCTGGCGCTGATGAAAAGCCCGGAGGATGGCTTCGCATCATCGCTTCAAATTGGCTCAATCATGGTCGCTTGCTTCACCCCAGGATCGCAGACCCGGACGGTGCAGCTGGTGCATGCCGCGGAGATCGTGAGCCTCAGGCTCTGAGCGACGACCGCCACCCGAGTCCGCCCCATCCACCGGAAGACGACCTGGACTGGATGGGAGATGGTCCGAGTCGCCGATCCGCCGTTGGGCGCAGGAGTGGAGGGCACAAAAAACATCTGCCGCAGGCGGCAGGTGTTGGAGTGACCAAGATCAACAACCTAATTGGTTTGGTGATCAGGCCTTGGCCGAGGCGATGCGGCGACGAAGCTTGCGGCTGAAGCCGAAGG
>CAVYYO010000010.1:0-116374 GCA_963772735.1 uncultured cyanobacterium
CGATGGTCTTGCTCCACCTCCGGTATCATGGACTATCAAGCAGCCCTGAGTCAAACGGGCGTTAACGGCTCAACGGCTGGGGGGCGATCGCTCCAGGGCCGCCAGGATCCTTGGAGCCTGGTGATGGAGCAGGTTCTGCTGCTGAACCCTAAGGCGAGCGCAAGCTCCAAGCCGCTGCCTGAGGCTGTCATCCTCCGCGAGCCGCAGACAGGCATCTGCCATCGCCGGGAGGTCGAGTGAGGGCACCACCACCCCAGCATCGTCCGCCACCAACTCGGGAGCACCTCCCGCCTCTGCAAAACAGAGCACTGGGACCCCTGCAGCAGCAGCCTCCAGCATCACCACCGAAAATGGGTCTTCCCTGGAGGTCAGGGCGAACAGGTCCGCAGCGCCAAGCCAGTCCTGCGGTCGTCCCACCGCGGGCTGGAAGCGGCAGATGGCGTCTAGGCCAAGGCGACGGACCAGCCTCTGATAGGGCCGCTGCCGGATGGAAGAACCACCGAGCCAGAGAAAGCGAAGACGGGTTCCTCCCGGATGTTGATGGACCAGCTCTGCCAAACGGACAAAAAGGTCGGTGCCCTTGCGTGATTCCGGTGAACCGCTCATGACGACGAGGATGCAGTCGTCGGAAAAGCCGAGACTGAACCGCAACGCCCTCCTGCCCTCTGCGTCAAATCCCGACTTGGGCAGGTTGATCGCAAATTCATGGATCACCATGATGCGCTCGGCAGGAACTCCGATGCTGCCCCTGAGGAAGTCAGCAACGGCTTGACTAGCGGCAAGGTAGAGGTCTGTACAGGCCACAGCACGGCGCATCTCCTGGATCACGCCAAGCTGGCGAGTGGCATGAGCAAGTTCGTGCACGTGGTGAACCACGCGCCTTCCAGGGGCGGCGAAGCGACGCAACGCCTCACGGAGGCCACCGTGTTGACAAACAGCAATGGATAGCGGGCGGGTGGGTACTGCCGCGCGATGCCGGGGTGCACCAGCGCCGACAACCCCAGCCGATCAAGGACGCGAGCGGCAAGAGAACGGCAGAGGACGCGCGTCGGTACCACCTGCCCATAGGCATCAATCATCTCCCCACCACGCCAGAGCAGAACGGTGGGTTCGATCCAGGACTCAACGGACATCCAGCGCAGGAGTTCCAGCAAGAGCAGGGGCGCACCGGTGCGGCTCGCCTCGTGGCCCAGAAATAGGGTTGGCATCGCGGTTGCAGGAACAGTCAAGTGCGTCCTAGGCCATCCAGCCATTGCCGCAAGGACCGCCGGTAACGCCGAATGACGAGGCGACCGGAAAGGGCAAAGTAGGCAGGCGCCTTGGCTAGAAGTCGGCGAAGGGGTCTTCGGGGCTGAGAAAGCGGTAGGCGGCTTCCGCTTGCTGCACCGACAAGGCGAGATGAAACAGGGTACGCGAGACATACCGTTCGGGAGGAATGGTGGCCAGGAAGCGGGTGCGCCGTACCTGATCAACAGTGTCCTCCACCATCCTGGTAGGAGCGGGCGGGATCGCTGGTCGATCGATGAGCGGATAAGGCAGCATCGCCACAGCCGCGCCCGTCACAATGGCAGCGGCAAGGAGCTGACGGTGCAGCTGAAGCACAGAAACCGCCGTCGGCAATGGAAGCGAAGCGAAGGCCACAGAGCGCAGTAAAACGCATCCAGGCGGCTGGTAATCGACGGCCAGCAGATCGGCAATACTGACCGCATCACAACATCTGACCCCAGTCGTTAGTGACTCGCTTACAAGGACAAGATCGGCACCTGCGCAGTCGGCCGCCTGGAGCAGCTCTACTTGCCCGGAGAGGCCAGGTACGCTACTCGAAAGACTGGATATAATGTAAGCCTTTCCAAGTCGGTTGGCCTCGCTAGAGCGTGATGAAAAGCCCGTGAAGCATCAGCGGACATCCCATGGTCAACGATCAGACATTCCTGGTCCAACTTTTCCGAAGGATTGGGAAGCAAGGAGTGATCAATCAATTGCAAACGCTCGCACAGCAGGTCACGGTTGATCTGAAGCAACTGAGCGCGGCTTGCAACCCGAAACGGAACATCACCAAGGGCCAGTAAAGCTGCATGAAGCTGACGATGAAGAGAGCCAACTGAGCCAGGTTCAAACCAGAAGACACCATCGACACGGTTCACTAGGGAGAGAGTCTGATGGAAACCAACCGTGTCGGAAACCACCAACGGGATTGGAATCTGGCCCATCTCCAGTGCTGCATTAGGGAAGTTGTCAGTGGGACTGGCCAGACAAACCACCGCAGCCGTTGACTCTTTCACATAGGCGATGGCATGGTCGCTGGATCGATCGGAAAGCACTTGAAAGGGCACGCGCCCTCCAAGCCGTTGTGCGATATAGGCATGACTGGTAGTACGAGGCAGGTGAGCAGAAAACAGGGGGATACTCTTACCTAGAAAAGTGACGCAGAAAGAGCCTGTACCAATGGCAGCCAGTTCGAGCACCGCATCAATGAACTCAATGAGACCCTTGCGCTCTTCCAAGCGACCGAAGAAGATCAGTTCAGGTACCAAGGATCTAGAGATGGGCTGTTGATCGTCCCCAGCCGGGTCAAGGACTGGAACGAAGTAAGGAAGTCGCTTTGCATGGGCGGTACGCCAACCGTAACTGCGAACAATCTGGTTTAGGGAGTCCGACGGATACATGGGAAGAGTGGCATCGAAGAAGGACTGCTCCTCCCGATTCGCAATCCTCAAAAACTCCCTATTATCACGATTTAAAATCGCTCTGTTCGCATCATAGATCCACTCATGACCACTGTGCATCGTTACACCAATGCTTACATTATCCCCAAGCAGACCGACTTTACGGGCCATAGCCGAAAGACAACCAAATCCGAACATCTCATGAAACTCGGCAAAGATCGGCACCTCCGGATACCTTGCAGCGAGTGCTTGCAGGAAAATGAGACAGTTCAGGCCGGTCAACTGGTTCGGATCTGAAGCAACAGCAGCTCTCATCGCTAAATGAAGCGGCGTCTGCACGAGCAGCTTATCCACATGAACAAGATCGATAAGGCAATCAACGTATGACGGAGGAGACTCAGAGTCAACCTTGAGAAACCCACCAAGAATTACCAAGATAATGGTCCATCCAGAACCCGAAAGAGCCCTGGCAAGTTCACGATAGTAAGTTCCAACGCCACCGTTCTGTCCGAGTCCCTCAAATTCAGTGGTCAACAGGACTGCAAGTCGCTCGGGAGCATCACAAGGCAGAAGGTGGTCAGCCATGGTCGACCAACCAGCAATCCTCTCCGACGCAGCAATGTCATGATTGTGGCGCATATTGTCTAAAGGCTCAGCCATCATTCAAGCAACTCAGGGAGTCGGAAGATTTACAGTTGTTGGAAGCAATACACATTCCCCATCCAGCTCAGCGAGGCCATAGAAGGGAAGCTGGAGATAGCGATAACTCGACCTCGGACCTACCTGAAAACTTGCAAATCCGTCATTCAAGCAGATCCTGGTGATGCATGATTCCATCTGATCCAAAGGGATACCGTTGTCTACAGACGAATCAATATCGATAATACCAATATCCAGCGTATAATGACCAATGGCCAACTCAAGCATAAAGCAGAATTGCAAGCTAATCATGTCACCGAGGTGCACGGGATCAGGCCTAACCCCAAACTGAATTGAATGCTTGCCATGAACAAAGACGTTGGTCCGGTCTTTAATTGAGACTCCGACACTCAGACATTCAAAGTCTTGATGAGCGCGGATCTGACAATACACATACAAGCGGCTGCCCTGCTCAAAAAGAGTAGCTGGTAGTCCAGATGAGTCAAACAGGGCCAGCCCGACAAACTCAGCACCCCCATTGCCGATCTGCAATACTTTAGTCATGTCTATTTCAGCAAGAGGGCTATGAACCGGAATGCGATCAGATATAGCTTCGGCATTCTCATCCAAAGCGAACGCTGTCCCATCTGCCTTAGCGCCAGCTTCCTGCAAAGAAGTGATGGCCGGTGAAACAGAAGAAATCCGAGGATGCTGGGAAGAAGTTCCGCGCTCCAAGATCTGATACTCCTTCACAGCCACACTTGATTCGCCCAAAAAGACACACTCGCCACTATGGAGAACCATGGCGCTCTGAGTAAACTGTGACACGGTCACAAGATCATGGCTGACGAAGAGAATGCTGGTGCCAGCCTCTCTAAGGCGCCTCATACGATCAAAACACTTCTGCTGAAAAAATATATCACCAACGGAAAGCGCTTCATCAACTATAAGAATCTCAGGGTCCATCAGAACCTGCACACTGAATGCCAATCTCATCATCATGCCACTGGAATAGGTCTTAACTGGCTGGTCGATATACTCACCAATTTCGGCGAACTCCTCAACCTCATGGAAGCGATCACTGATCTCTTCAGCATCTAGCCCATTGATGGCAGCATTCATATAAACATTGTCCCTGCCTGTAAACTCGGGGTTGAAGCCACTTCCAAGCTCCAGAAGAGCAGCAACCCTCCCAGAACGGTCAACATGGCCCCGTGTGGCCCTAAGCGTGCCAGCAATCACCTGAAGCAATGTCGACTTACCAGACCCATTCCGGCCGATCACAGCCATGGAAGAGCCTTTGGGAAGATCAAAACTGATATCGCGTAACGCCATGAACTCTCTGCACAGTCCGTGCATGCGGCGCTCAACCGAAGCACGAACAGGCGGCATGCTGTTAGCCAACACCCTAAGTAGAGGGAGCTTCAGCCGCGCAGCTGGATCCTTCCAGATGAGATAGGTCTTGCTGACGTTGACGACACTCAATGCATGGTCAAGAACAGTACGGGAACTCATGAGGACCGGATGTTGATTCTCAACAGATTCAGAGTATGGCATCATGCAAAGGAATCAGATTACGTCAGCGAAGCCTACCTTTGTTCTACGAAAAAAAGAAAAGCCGAGACAGGCAACAATCCAGCCCCCGACGAAATGGATGCCAACTATAGCAAAATTAGGGGAGAGGCCCAAAACTGCAAAGCGTCTGGATTCTTCTATACATGCAGCGAGCGGATTAAGGTAGAAAAGCCACTGAAATGGGCTGGGAACAGAAGATATTGGGAAGAAAATGGCACTCCCAAACCAAGCAAGTTGCAATAATGGATTTATGGCATTAGCGGTATCTCGAAAAAAGACTCCGAGGCTTGAAAGGAACCAACCAAAGCCAGCGGCATAAAAAGAGACTGGGAGCAGAAAAAGTGGTATGGCGAGACCTCGCCAAACAGAATGGGCACCAAACAACATGATGCCAATCAGTAGTATGACAAAACCAAGTAGAAATTGGAAAAGACCTGCGCCAATCAGAACAGGCGTTAGAATCTCCAACGGAAACACAATCTTCTTGACATAGTTTGGCCTACTAATGATGCTCCTTGGAGATTGGCTAACCACAGAAGCGAAGAAGTCCCAAATGATCAGGCCATTGAAAAGACCAAGAGCAAATATAAACTGACCATTCGGTTGACTTCCACGAATAAATGACGAAGAAAGCACATAGCCGAATACAAATGTATAAATTGAAAGAGTGATTAATGGGTTGATCAACGCCCATAGGAGACTAAATACAGCACCGCTGTAGTGGCTAGACACCTCATGTCGAACAAGAGGCTGAAGCAAGTTATAGTGTCGTCGAATAGAAGACCAAGGCCCAGTCAAAAACTCTACGACGTTCATGAGTGACAACCATTGCTCAGATAACCACCTAAATCACCAAGGCTCAACTCCCGATAACGCTGCATCAAGGCTTCGAGACGATAGATGCAATTGAAGTCAGTTTTTAGCATAAGAGACTCTAGACACTCGATGCCCAATCAGACGATAGCAAGAAGCAGCCGCGAATACATGCTCGCTGGATATGCGGCAAAGAAACTGAAGCAGGGGATAGAGTAGCAACTTCAAAAAGAAGTTTCGAACGCTATTTCGGGAAGACAGCCAATAAACCACAATCCAAGCAAGAGTAACATAGACATTGTGAACTGACTCAACCTTCTCGACTTCAAAGTTATGCCTTTCCGCCAAAGCAATGAGCCCATCTGCTGTGTAGCGCTGAAAGTCAGTCGGGTCTTTGTGCTCAGGCTGCAGGAAGGGCAGGCCCAAATAGAGAATACCTTCGTCTCTGAGAACCCGCGCAAATTCGTCCATTATCTCATCCGGATTCATGACATGCTCCAAAACTGCATTGCATATAATGACGTCGAAGAAACCATCTGGCTTGGGAATCTGATGCAAAGGCGAATAGATATGTATATTGGCATTATGCAGACCATGTGGGATATCTTGATTGAAGAGTTCACCGTCGATCAAAGAGGATATATCCCGATTGCCCGCACCTGCATTGAGAACCTTACCTCGGAAAAGAGGACGGTACTGACCAAACTCTCTTTCAATATCAGGAAAGATCTGAGATGGCGAAAGTCGCGGACAGAAAGGGGATCTATTGAGAAGGTCACCAAGCATCATAGTTGTTTGCCGAGAATGAAAGGATGGGCTCAAATCCTAGTGAAACGATCTTTGAGCCTTCTAAAATGATCACGCAAAGTGCCTCGAATAGAAAAGTCTCCTCCGTTGGGAGGGGCAGAGTTAGAACTACGGCTACCTTGTATGGTACTGCTTGGGTTGAGTTCGACAGTGTAAGGAAGCAGTCGAGAAGCCCACTCGGGTAGATTTCGAGCCATTTCGATCATAATACTGGACTGCTGGGGATAAGAGGCGATGCCATTCTCCAACGCACAAGAGTCATTCTCAATAACAGCAAGCCTCGCAGGAATCACGTCCATACAATGACCCTCCAATGACAACTGGGCAAGGAAGGCCCAGAAATAGCTATTGTCCTCCAAGACCCGGCCAAGCAGATCACGACTATGAACGGAGAGAGCGACAAGAACGTGCCCAGGAAGTACGGCAAGACCCGTACCAAACACATTTGCAGTGAGGGAAGCCTCAAGACAGGCACCAAGTGGTGCGTGAAGCAAATAATCGTCGGCTTTGAACTCAGAGAAGCATGTCCAAACACTCTTGGAATCAGCGCCAATCGCCATACGGATAGATTCTTCGAAGTCAGTCGAAAGAGAACACTCCGGACCCAAAACGACCCAATGCCTAGAGGCCAGCGAGCCATCATTCGAAAAAGCCTCAGATGATTGAAGTTGATCCTGATCAAAGACAACCGACACATCACAGAACTCTAGACCTTGGCGAACGGACTTCGCAGAGTCTGGCCCAACGATCAAGCCGAAAGCACCAAGATACTTCTGTATTGGGGAATAGGGTTCCTCAGATGGGGAATAGGGTTCCTCAGAATTGGCGTGGGGAAGGTTTGGAAGATTGTGGCGGAAAGCCTGCTCTAAAAACTCATCCCAGACAGCTCGGGCAGCTCCGACACTGTAGGCAGCTTTGAGTGGCATAAGGCGGCCGCAAAACCCATCAAGCAACAGTCTCGAAAGATCGGCAACCGTGGGCTTAGCGAGCCTAGCTTGGTCAGCAAACAACTCCGGAATACCTCCAGTAAGGCAGGAAATAAGATTAGTATCAAGTAGCAAGTTCTCAATTACTGCGAACGGTGAGTTATCCTGAAGGGACGGACATACTACCATAGCCGAAGAATGCTGACGTAGAAATTCCAAGGCCTCAAGGTGACCAAGATCATCAACAACTCGCAGATCAAAGACTGGAGCCAAAGGCGATACATACCGCCTGATCGTCATGGCGCCATCGCCATCAATAGTTTGGCCTGGCTTGCCTAAAAAGTAAACGGGTATTCTCCGATTCGACAGGATCGCCATCAAGGCATTCTTGATAGCCAACATGGCTTCAAGAAAGAGTACCAGACCCTTTCTCTGCTCTAGTCTTCCAAAGAAGATCAACTCATTAACAACATTCTCGTGACCAGTTTTTCCAAGAGACGGATCAAAGAGATAAGGGAGTACATTCTGATATATAGGGAGCTGTTTAACATCACCAGCAGTCCAGTCAAGCATATACTGGCTAGGACTAACCAGAGCATCACAATGCTGAACGCTGTAGCGCTCCATGAACTTTGTAAGCATCTCTGGCAGTCCATAGATTGGGTACAACTGCATTGATTCATTGACCCACTGCCATGAAGAATGAACCATCACAACGAGCAGACTAGAGCGGAAAAGACCAAGACTTCGCTTGGCTTGAATTGCGCGAAAACCACCACCAAGCATCTCCTGAAAAAGAATTACATCGTGATGGTTTGAACGAAGATAATCAAGATTAGCCCGAGAGATTCCATCCCAGTACGGGCTACACGAAGAAGCCTGCTGGAACTCTGTAGAGAGCGGGTGGATCCAAACAAAATCAGCTCGAAACTCTTCTTGAAACTTATTCCTCCAATATTCGACATCGCCATTATCAATGGCCCCATTGTAGACTATCGTAGTTCGTATGTCTGGCTTCGTAGCTAGATATTGAGCGAGATAATAACAGTGTGTGCCGATTCCGCCATTCTTAAATGGACCTACAATCTCCGAGGTGACTAAGCAAAAACTTTTCATGAACAGGAAAAAGAAAGTTCCGAAAGGAAAGAAGTCAGGAAGATTGGGCCATAGATGAGCAGCGAACTATGAGGGCATCGTTCGAGACGGAAGAAAGTTTGGCGTGAATGATTCTGCATCAGACAAGACACCGAGATGTCAGTCGACGAAGAAAGCCATTAGAGCTCCAAGTGACGTTATAACCAAAGAAGTCACAATAGAATGAGTCAATTTCATAGTCAGTGGATCGATCATGGAGAAAAGACTTCAACGCCCTATGGGGTCCACTGGAAGAGTCAGGGAATGCAGCCGGATAGAGATCCGATATAATTCCATCTTCAATAACAATCATGTCCCCTCTATCGAGCCATGGATCAAAGAATTCAAGTACAGCACGGGATGTGTTTTCAGTATGGTCAGCATCTTCAATAACAAGCCAAGGACGGGGAAGATCCTGCATCAAGCTAGAAGGTAAAACGTCCTCAAGGTCGCGGCCGTTGCCGGACAGAAACGTGATCAATGGATCCTCTACCGAGAGTACACAGATGAGATCAATCGAAATGATTCTGGCATTGATCTCAAAGCTTCGGATCAGATCCGCATACCACAAAGCGCTACCTCCCTCTTTACTGCCAATCTCAATGATTGTTTTGGGCTTGAGGTTCCAGAGGAGCATTGGATAAAGAGCAATATCAAACGGGCTCTTGACCATCTGAATTCCTCGATACCGATAATGGTGAACTGAATCCTGAAGCCTGCCCAGAAAAGGCTGGGGAATGGTCGTATGAAAACTTCTATTTAGAGTCAGATCCGCTACCCTACCAGGCGGGACTGTGGCTGACGCGATCATCTCCAAACAGTTTTTGGCGGCAAGATTGCCTGGATCCCGTGAGATAATCCGTCGCGCAACTTGTTGGCAGAGCTCATACCGACCAATCTTAAGTAAGACTTCACAATATAGTATTTGAAAGTCTATTAAGTCCCCGAAGCTGGGGTGGGCCTCAAGAAGCTTAAATGCAGCAGGTCCGTCATCTTGACTTATCAATTCAGACACTCTCTGGGCAAGCCTCTGAAACTCGAAAGCAATGTCCTCGTGGTCGTTCATCATCAATTCACTGGTGGTTTGATGGCTTCCATGTAGATTGAGTCTGGCTTTCGCCGCGTGCCCGATTGAGTAACATCAAGACAGTAGTCTGCGAAGCCAGGAATTCCGGAGGTAAAGGCTGAATGCAAAACTGGGTCGACAAATCCATACTGATCAAATAAGCTTCTCAAAGAAAGCTCATCGTACATCCAGAGGTGCACTTCACCAGAAGTTCGAAACTTTGCAATATCGTAGAGAAGGGCTTTGGAACGTCGCTCAAAGAGATTCGCATCAGAAAATGACTCCTGATTTGCCACTTCCCGCACCCATTGTGCTTTGGTTTTTGAATGATCCCAAGGCACTGGAGACTCTGAGATTTCCGATCCAAGGCGATTTGTGGCAACCTCCAAGCCTTCAGGACCATGACGGAACAAAAACCGCATCATTTCTCCCCCATCCGCTGATTGTCGGACCAATTGGTCTAGCAGCTCAACAACCATCCACCCATGGTAAAGTCGATCATGAACTCCACCCTGCCTTGCAGCCTTGATGGATTTCAGATACTCGGTGGCTATCTGCTCCAGGTCAGGAACCACCAACCTAAGGATGCCTGAGGGTTTAAGAATCCTGTATAGCTCACCCATAAAGGCTGGGACTTCATGGGGCGCTAAATGCTCAAGCAGATGAGAGGCGTACACCACATCCATGCTCTGATCCGGCACCAACAAAGGCTGCACAACATCCACGGCGAGGACTTCTGGAGTCATCGGATTTAGATCGGTGTTGATCCAGCGGGAATCAAAGGTACTTCCACATCCGATGTTCAACAGGGCTGGACCTTGAACTGGAATAGGGATTGGCTGAACCCCTTGAACGGAGTATTCGTTCGTACTGCCACCAGAAATCAACTGTGAAGCAGAGTGTCCTCGAGAACTTGCTGGCTGAATCAGCAAACGCTGATGGAGGTCAGTTGAAGGCTCATTCAGAGGTTTTTGCTGGTCAAGTCTCGCCAACAGGGCTTCTTGAAGCAGCGTAAGATTGCTGAGTCGATCAGAAATATCATCAATGCAGTTGTGAGATCCTTGAGACTGCTCTAGAATCATCTGATTGTTGTGCTCAAGAAGTGATAGACGGCAATCCAGGCCTTTTAATGCTTGGTTGAGCCGATTCGTCTTGTATACGCTTTGGATCTGGATAAGCAAGCCCAAGAGCACTATTGCCAGAATGATGACAACGATCAAACCCACGGCGACCACAAGAATAGCAACATGTTAAAAAAGGCTAGCGGAATGTAAGTCCTGAAAGCTCATGATTGAACTCGGGAATCATGGCCAACCACTCCTCGGATGGAGTGTTGTATGGTTGAGCCAAAGAGTTTCGTATGGTGTTCTGCATTGGCATGGTCAGTTTAACTCCGCGCAGGGCTTGAAAAGAGTCCTGAGCGCTTGACTGGTGCTGACATTGAAGATGATGACAGAGTCTTGCAACCAATAGAGATGGGCGCATAGACTCTTGGACTAAAGGCAAGCAATACGCGTAAGCTTCTGCTACATCTGCCTCGCTAAATCTCTCTGGAGCATAATCAATCAAATCAGAAAGTGCAGGTGTTCGCTCAGCAAGAAATGCCACACTGCAAGAATAGGGGACATGGTGAAGCGGCTTGAAAAAGTCTCTCAAGTGCCACATGATCAAATGGTTAGTGGCGACAATTGGATCATAGAAAACAAAATCCTGCATGACAACAACCGCACCTTTAGGAATCATGCGGGTAAAAAAGATTCTGGCAATTGACCCCGCAAGATCCCAATTCTTCATCGCATCCACAAAAAGAAATTCAATCTTCCAATCGCCTGGAAGCACATAGTTGGTGAGATCCTGCTTATGCAGATTAACTCTCTGGGAATATTCAGACAAATTCTCTCGTGCGATATCAAGAAAGCATTCCCCGGGTTCAAGATTGGCCTTCATTCCAATTTGCTCCCTGATGGGATTCATCCATTCAGCCCATTGAAAGAGATCATATGCTTCAATACGGTCATCAGAACTTGCCTTTGGATTTTCATTGAGTCCGGCTGCTAAAGCAGCTGATGTTGCTCCAAGCCAGCAGCCGAGGTCAATGACCTTGCCCACGCCCCTGAACAGGTAATGACCATACGCCCTAAGAAAAGCCAGTTCATTAGGAGTAGTCATTGAATCGATCGCCGATCGATCAAGGTGTGAAGCAGAATATGAGTCGACAGCTAGCCGTACGAGTTCAACCGCTTGATGCTCATAGCTTCCAACTGAAAGCCCTTCGCTTCCGAGCAAAGCTGGTTGCGGGACAGTCCTCCGCAAACCCAATTTGGCAAGAAGGCGCTTGAGCTTCTGCTTAGACATGCCTGGGGAATCAAAAAGGAAGGGAGAAGGCAAAGATTCATAGAAGTTGGCGGGCCTTGGGAAATCCCCGCCACGTCAACGAAGTCAGTGTTGAACACCTGAATTCAGCTTAGCATAGGAAACCCACTCATTCTGCTTTCCCTAATCACATTTCGTCGTACGACTTGAGCATGAAGAACTGATCTCTTACGCCTTCAGTACAAACCACGGTCAGCCAATAGCTTTATGGCCTAATCTCTCGACCCCCTCATCATGTATGGAACGACTGATCGAAAAGACCTCGGATTTCCGCAACCAGACGCCTGTGGAATCAATGACATGGGGTTTGAATCCAAGCCCACGCTCCTCAAAGAAGAAAGATACAGCCTCACGACAGCCGTCCCAGTATCCATAGTCATCTATCTGAATGATACCCTGCGGTAAAACCTGGTCGTAGAAGTTTTCAAGAATCTGTAGGGTCGAGTCGTACCAGTCCCCATCCATATGCAGCAGGGCAACCGGTCCGACCCGTTGACGCCATAAAGGCAAAGTATCCTGAAACAAGCCCTCTACGGGCACGATCAGATCACCAACCTCCAGCAGTTCACAAACTTCCTTCAGAGAGCTCTGATCGGCTGCACAGGTTCCCTCCCCCCAACCCAGCTCCGCTGCATTCCTGCCTTCCCGAGTGTCCTGAGGACCGGGTGCAGGTAGGCCCTTGAAGGTATCGAAACAGAACACCCTGCGATGGGCACCTCCCTGGCTGGGGCGCAGGGCAGAGGCCAGAACCGCTGAAGATCCACCGGCGGCTACGCCACAATCGACGAAATTGGCCTCGGGATTGCTGAGCGCCGTTTCAAGCGCTTGACAATAGAGATTCAGCAATCGGGCTCGACCGCACATTGAATAACGATTGGCAATAGCAAAGACCTGCTCGAATGCATTGATAGAGCACAGACTGCCAGAGCCGCTGATTGGACTAGACATGTTGTCCATACAAATCCTGAAGGATGAACGAGAATCGCCCTAGCCTTTGGCATTGGTGCGTAAAAAATAATGAAAGAATGCTCGAAACACCGCGATTGGCAGCAAGCGTGAAGGACATCTCAACAGCACCAGAAGAATCGCATGATGCCAAGGGAGAAGTCCTTGACGCCCGCATAGGAAAAAGAATGATGCTTCTCTCCGAGCATAACCGATACCGCTGCGACGGATCAGATGGGCCGTCCCAACGCGGGCTGAAACGAGGGGTGCATCAAGATTATCAAGCGATTCGCCACGCTGGTAGAGCCTTAGCCACAAGTGGTAATCCTCAAAGTTAGGACAATCCTTGTAGTTTCCTGCTGCAATAACACTCGATCGCCGAAGAATTACCGCTGGGTGGTTCATCGGATTTCGCCATCTTAGATAGCGTCCCACGGCAACAGGGCCGACTGGGACGGTGCGCGTGCGCCGCGATTGTTCGGGGTGATGCAAAAACTCGTGAATCTGGCAACTGAGCGCGGCGAGCTCGGGACGCTGCACCATCGCCTCAACCTGTCTTCTGGCGCGATCAGGCCAGGAGATGTCATCAGCATCGGCGCGCAGCACGAGGTCGGTCTGACACGCCAGCAATCCTCGTGCCAACACAGGACCGACCCCCTCACCTCCTGGCCCGACCACAAAAACATAAGGAATGTCTTGAGCGCCGATGAGAGGATCAAGGATCTGGCCCAGATCGTGCGCCGGTTCTCCATCGCAACTGATCACAACTCTGCGGGGCGAAAGGGTCTGCGCATGCAGGCTTGCGATGGCCTCAGCAACGATATCGGGCCTTTCCCATGGCGCCAATGGCATCAGCACCTCATACATGGAGGTCATGGGGGGGTCGCTCCGAGCAGCGGGGCCGTCAACGCACCGAGCACGGCTCGAAGGTTGGCAAGGCGCTGCGGCTCAAACAGAATCCATAGCCAGGGCTTGATGGCCATCTTGACCAATTCCTTGATCTTGAGATCCAAAGGCACAAAGGGCTGGAGGCAGAGCCACCTCAGGTTACGGATCGCATAGAAATGTCGAATCGGGCTATACAACTCCATGCCAAGCATGTGACAAAAAGGATTGGGATGACGACATCCAAACGTCTGGTAAAGCAAAACCTGAGAATGTTGAACGAGCTTAAAACCCTGAGACTGCGCACGGAAACACCAGGCGTGATCGACGAAGTCAATGTGCAAGTTCTCATCAAATTCGCCAAGGCTTTTCCATTCAGACAACCGGAAGGTAGTGCCCGATGAAATCAATAGCCGGGTAGGCCACTCAACCGATGCTTGCTTCTGAGTCCTTCCATGCATGGCCCTCCGACGCTGGTCCCAAATGCAGGGGCCAACGACAACCCCACCGGCAGGAGTGGCCTCGAGCAGATCCGCGAGGCGATGCAGCCCCTTGGAATCAATGCGGCTATCCTGATCAAGCAGGGTGACCCAATCAGCCTGCAGGAGCAATGCATGCTCCACACCACGATTGAAGCCACCGGCGACGCCACCACGGTTGGCATTCTGCAAAAGAAATCCAGCTTTGACCGCCTGAAGTTGCGGATCAGAAACTTCGTTGTTATCGACCAGGATCAGATTAAAACCAGCCATGCCGAGATTCTCGCAGTAATCTTGGAAGTCTGTATCTAGAAAACCATAGACAGGGATCACCACGACATGGATCCGATCCGGATTGCAAGATGCTGCTGTCATTCAGCGTCCTCCGGCTTTAAGCACAGTCTTGATCGTCTTCAGCAGAATCAGCAAATCCAGGGCGATACCCCAGTGCCTCAGATAGTAAAGGTCGTAGCTGAGCTTGAGCTCGGCCTCCTCGACGCTGGCGGCATAGGGAGCACACACCTGAGCCCAGCCGCTCAATCCGGGCGGCATCCAATGGCGCTTGCGGTAGTGTGGTATGCGTGCCTCTAGGGTTTGCTCCAGCTCGGGCCGCTCGGGCCTAGGGCCGATCAGGCTCATGTCGCCCTTCAGAACATTGAGCAGCTGGGGCAACTCATCAAGGCGCACCCTGCGCAACACCCAGCCGATGCGCGTGATGCGATTGTCGCCTCGCACAGTCCAACTGGCCGGTGCCTCGGGGTCAGCCGGCCGCATCGTGCGCAGTTTATAGAGTCTGAAGGTGCGCCCCATCAGCCCACTACGGTCCTGAACGAAGAGCACTGGTCCTTGGTCCTCCATCCATATCAGCAGCGAAGCCAAGGACAACAGGGGCAAGGTGACAAGCAGAAGCAGCACGGAAACAATGATATCTGCCGTGCGCTTGAGCTGTCGCTGCACGCTCAGCCTGTCGGCCCATGGGATCTCAGCGAGTGTGATGGCCTCCTCGGGGAGGTGCGCCGGCAACAGCCGTTGTTGACGGTGTTCTGCCATCTCCAGCAGCGTGGGGAAGTGGCGCTGTTGCTGTCGGGTCAGGCCCCAAAGGGCCAGCCGCACCGCGACGGCCCAGACACTAATTCCAAGGAGCAAGGCCAACTGGATGCGGCGATGCACCAAAGTGAAAGTAACTGGCAGGTTCAGAAACCAGGCGCCAAGGATGGTAACCATCAAGGTCCCAAAAGCGGCCATCCCCAATCGTAAGGCCGCCTGCCAGGGACGCAGACTAGGCCAGCGCAGCAAGGTATAGCTGCCGAACAACCAGCTCAGCTGGATGTAGGCGAGTCCAAATAACAGCAGCCCAACCGGATGACGCAGCAAATGTTCATTGCCGCTGTGATCGACGAGAGCGGCGACCGCAAACACCCCTAGCAGATCAAGCCCCGCACAGACCAGTAGTACATGTCGAGGCCTATTCCAAAGCACCCCTCTTACCTGGGAGTCAACGTGAGAGGTAAAACCAACAGCCAGACTGGATTTCTCAAAGATTCAGACCACCAGCAGGCTCATGCCCCAGTTGACCAGCACCAGGGCCACCCAGGCGGCGCCGCCGAGCAGGATCAGGCGGTTGGAGCGGCCGCTGTCCTCGCTGCTCGCGTAGAGCACCGGCACCGCCACGATCAGGGCGAAGGAGAGCACCACCAGGGCCAGAACGGTGAGGGTGTTGAGGATCTGCATGGGCAGGGCGGCTCGGGGCCGGATCAGGCAGCGTTGGGCGATCCTGCCATGCAGCGCGGGGACAGCCCGCCGCCGGCGCCATCCTTCACACGTTGTCGGGCGCGGGGGAGACGAGATCCCCGGCCGCCGCCAGGGCCCCAGCCCGGGGGCGGCGGCATCCTTGGGGGCCAGCAGGGGCTGGTGGGGCGCCGGCAGCTCCTGCAGGGGCCAGTCGATGGCGATGGCGGGGTCGTTCCAGGCCAGGGAGCGCTCGCACTCCCGGCTCCAGTAGCCGGCGGTCTTGTATTGCACCTCGGCCACCGCGCTCAGGGTGAGGAAGCCGTGGGCGAAGCCCACCGGCACCCAGAGCTGGTGCCCGTTGTCGGCACTGAGCCGCTCGCCCAGCCACTGGCCCAGGGTGGGGGAGTCCCGGCGCAGGTCGACGGCCACGTCGAACACCTCCCCCGCCGTGCAGCGCACGAGCTTTCCCTGCGGGTGGGGATTCACCTGGAAGTGCAGCCCCCGCAGCACCCCCTGCACCGATCGGGAATGGTTGTCCTGCACGAAGTCGGGGGCGTGGGCTTCCTCCAGCCCAAGAGCCTCGGCGAAGCGACGCCGGTTCCAGCTCTCGCTGAACCAGCCCCGCTCGTCGGCGTACACCGAGGGCGTGAGCAGCAGGGGACCAGCGATGGGGAACGTCTCGACCTTCATGGGCGGGGCTCCAGGGCCCGGTGGTCACTGGCCGCCTCCTGCAGCAGCCGCAGCAGATAGCTCCCGTACCCGGACTTCTTCAGGGGCAGCGACAGCCGCTCCAGCTGGGCGTCGTCGATCCAGCCCAGGCGCCAGGCCACCTCCTCGGGGCAACCCACCTTCAGCCCCTGCCGTTTCTCCAGCGTCTGGATGTAGCTGGCGGCCTCGTGCAGGGAATCCGGGGTGCCGGTGTCGAGCCAGGCCATGCCGCGGCCCATCAGCTCCACCCGCAGCAGGCCGTCGTCGAGGTAGAGCTGGTTGAGGTCGGTGATCTCCAGCTCCCCCCGCGGCGAAGGGCGCACCTGACGGGCCCGCTCCACCACAGTGCCGTCATAGAAGTACAGCCCGGTGACGGCGTAGCGGCTGCGGGGCTGGGCCGGCTTCTCCTCGATGCTCAGCACCCGGCCGTCATCACTGAATTCCACCACCCCGTAGCGCTCGGGGTCGCGCACCGGATAGGCGAAGACCGTGGCCCCGGGCCGATCCCCGTTGGCCCCCTGAAGCTGGGGGATCAGGTCGTGGCCATGGAACAGGTTGTCGCCCAGCACCAGAGCCGCAGGCGCTCCATCGAGGAAGTCGGCGCCGATCAGAAACGCCTGGGCCAGCCCGTCGGGGCTGGGCTGCACCGCGTAGCGGATCTCCATTCCCCAGCCGGAGCCGTCCCCCAACAGCCGCTCGAAGGAGGGCCTGTCGACGGGGGTGGTGATCACCAGCACCTCGCGGATGCCCGCCAGCATCAGGGTGCTGAGCGGATAGAGGATCATCGGCTTGTCGTAGACCGGCATCAGCTGCTTGCTGACAGCGGTGGTGAGGGGCGCCAGCCTGGTGCCGCTGCCGCCGGCCAGGATGATGCCGCGGCGGTTCATGGCTGCGACGGCAGCGAGGCCATCAGGCTGCCCATCTCCAGCGCCTGCAGGCCGTAGCTCCAGCCCAGGTTGCTCTTGATGCCGGCCCGCTCCAAAGCCTGTTGCAGGGTGTCGGTGGTGAGAACTCCGAAGATCACCGGGATGCCGGTGTCGCGGGCGACGGCGGCCACCCCCTTGCTCACCTCCGCCACCACCACGTCGAAGTGGGGGGTGTCGCCCCGGATCACCGCTCCCAGGGTGATCACCACCTGGTAGCGACCGCTGGCCGCCAGGCGCTGGGCCACCAGGGGGATCTCGAAGCTGCCCGGCACCCAGGCCACGTCCAGCTGGGCACTCTCCGGGGTGACATCGATGCCGTGGCGGGAGAGGGAATCCAGGCAGCCACTCAGGAGCTTGCCGGTCACCAGATCATTGAACCGGGCCACCACCAACGCGATGCGGAGACCCGCAACGTCGGTGAAGCGACCTTCGAAAACCGTCAAGGGGTCAGACCACGAAGAAGCTCATGCCCCAGTTGAGCAGCACCAGGGCCACCCACACCAGCCCCCCCAGCAGGATCAGCCGATTGGAGCGGCCACTGTCCTCACTGCTGGCGTACAGAACGGGCACTGCCACGATCAGGACGAAGGACATCACCACCAGGGCCAGAACCGTCAGCGTGTTGAGGATCTGCATGGGAGGAAGCGCAGGCTGCGACCGGGCCACCGCCATTGTTCCACGGGGGTCGGCAGCCGCGGCGCCGCCTCCGGCCCCGGCTTCACAGGTTGTGGGGGCCCCCGGCAGGCCCCTTACGATCGGCACGTTCCAGGCGACGGGCCCATGGCCAGGGATGTCCAGCAGCAGCTGACGCTCGCGGACGGTCCGGGCCTGCAGGGGGACCTGTTCGAAACAGGGACGTCCGCGGCCGGCCCGGCACCGGGCGGCCCGCAGGAGCCGGAGGAGATCGACCTCAACGAGGAGGCCCTGCTGGCCGATGCCAGCGCCCGGCCCCGGCGCCGCCGCCCCGCCGCAGACACCTCCGACACCTCCGCAGCGGAGGCCCCGCCAGAGGACCCGGCGACCGCACCCCCTGCCGAGGAGCTCCCGGATGGCGACCTGCCCCGCTGGCACCACCATTCCCTGCTGGACCCGGCCGCCCTCACCCCGGTGCTGCGCCACTACGTCGAGCTGAAGGCGGCCCACCCCGACCGGGTGCTGCTCTACCGCCTGGGGGACTTCTACGAATTCTTCTTCGAGGACGCGATCCTGCTCTCGCGCCTGCTGGAGCTCACCCTCACCGGCAAGGACGCAGGCAAGGCCCTCGGCCGGGTGCCCATGGCGGGCATCCCCCACCACGCCGCCGAGCGCTACTGCGCCGACCTGGTGCGCCGCGGCCTGAGCGTGGCCCTCTGCGACCAGCTGGAGGCCACCCCCGCCCGGGGGGCCCTGCTGCGCCGGGGCATCACCCGGGTGCTGACCCCCGGCACGGTGCTGGAGGAGGGGATGCTGGCCGCCCGCCGCAACAACTGGCTCTGCGCCGTGGTGCTCGATGGCGACGGCAGCCAGGCGGGCCACTGGGGGCTGGCCGTGGCCGATGTGAGCACCGGCGAGTTCCGCGTCACCGAACGCCGCGGCAGCGGCGGCCTGCACCAGGAGCTGCTGCAGCTGGAGCCCGCCGAGGTGGTCTGGCCCGGTCAGGGGGAGGCGCCCGCCTGGTGCCCCGAGGGCCTGCGGCTCACCTCCCTGGCCCGCACCCCCTTCGAGACCCCGGAGGCCGGCGCCCTGCTGCGCCGGCGCTTCCGCCTGGCCAGTCTCGACGGGCTGGGGCTGGGGGAGGCCCCCCTGGCGCTGCGGGCCGCCGGCGGCCTGCTGGCCTACCTGGACACCACCCAGGCCGAACCTGCGGCGATCCCCCTGGAGATGCCCCGGCTGTGGCACGCCGGCGACCAGCTGGTGCTCGACGCCCAGACCCGCCGCAACCTGGAACTCACCCGCACCCAGCTGGGCGGGGCCCTGCAGGGATCACTGCTGTGGGCCCTCGACCGCACCGCCACCGCCATGGGCGGCCGCTGCCTGCGGCGCTGGATCGAGGCCCCCCTGGTGGACCGCCCGGCGATCCTGGAGCGGCAGGAGGCGGTGAGCGAACTGGTGGCCCAGCGTTCCCTGCGGCTGGGGCTGCGCCGGCTGCTGCGGCCCATGGGCGATCTGGAGCGGCTGGCGGGCCGGGCCGGCGCCGGCAGTGCCTCCGCCCGCGACCTGGTGAGCCTGGCCGACGGCCTCGAGCGGCTGCCAAGGCTGGCGGCCCTGGTGGCGCCGTGCCGCAGTGCCCCCCTCACCGCCCTGCAGGGGCCCTGGCCCGAGCTGAGCGCCCTGGCAGAGACGGTGCGCCACCAGCTGGTGGAGACCCCCCCCCTCTCGCTGAGCGAGGGAGGCCTGCTCCACGACGGGGTCGACCCGGTGCTCGACGGCCTGCGCAACCAGCTCGATGACCAGGAGCAATGGCTGGCCCGCCAGGAGGCGATCGAGCGGCGGGCGAGCGGCAACCCCAACCTGCGCCTCCAGTACCACCGCACCTTCGGCTACTTCCTGGCGGTCAGCCGGGCCCGGGCCGCCGCCGTACCGGACCACTGGATCCGCCGCCAGACCCTGGCCAACGAGGAGCGCTTCGTGACCCCCGAGCTCAAGGGACGCGAAGGCCGGATCCTGCAGCTGCGGGCCCGGGCCTGCCAGCGGGAGTATGAGCTGTTCTGCGACCTGCGCCGCCTGGTGGGGGAGGCGGCCGGAGCGATCCGGGCCGCCGCCCGGCGCGTGGCGGAACTCGACGCCCTGGCCTCCCTGGCGGAGGTGGCGGCCACCGGCGGCTACTGCCGACCCGAACTCAGCGAGGGCCGCGAGCTGGTGATCGAGGCGGGACGCCATCCGGTGGTGGAGCAGCTGCTGGTCGACGCGTCCTTCACCGCCAACGACCTGCAACTGGCGACCACCGGGCCCGACGGGCTTCCGGCACCGGACCTGCTCGTGCTCACCGGCCCGAACGCCAGCGGCAAGAGCTGCTATCTGCGCCAGAGCGGCCTGCTGCAGCTGATGGCCCAGATCGGCAGCTGGATCCCGGCCCGCTCCGCCCGCCTCGGCATCGCCGACCGCATCTTCACCCGGGTGGGGGCGGTGGACGACCTGGCCAGCGGCCAGTCCACCTTCATGGTGGAGATGGCCGAGACCGCCAACATCCTTCACCACGCCAGCCCCCGCTCCCTGGTGCTGCTCGACGAGATCGGCCGGGGCACGGCCACCTTCGACGGCCTCTCGATCGCCTGGGCCGTGGCGGAGCACCTGGCCGACAGCATCGGTGCCCGCACCATCTTCGCCACCCATTACCACGAGCTCAACGAACTGGCCGAGCTGCTGCCCAACGTGGGCAACGCCCAGGTGCTGGTGGAGGAGACCGGCAACGACCTGGTGTTCCTGCACCGGGTCTGCCGGGGCGGCGCCAGCCGCAGCTACGGCATCGAGGCGGCGCGGCTGGCGGGGGTGCCCGCCTCGGTGGTGCTGCGGGCCCGCCAGGTGCTGGGCCGGATCGAGGCCAACAGCCACGTGGCGGTGGGGCTTCAGGGGGCCTCCAGGGCCGCCTGATCCAGCCAGGCCCGGCGCAGCAGGGCGTTGGCCGCCGCGGCCACCAGGCCGGCGCCGCCCCTGCTGCCCTCCAGCCGGATCTGCGCCAGGGCGCTGGCCGCCAGATGGCGCTTGCTCTCCGCCACCCCCACGAACCCCACCGGCATGCCGATCACCAGAGCGGGGGCGGGAACGGCGCCGGAGGAGGTGAGCTCCAGCAGGCACTCCAGGGCCGTGGGAGCGCTGCCCACCAGCACCACGGCCCCCGGATGCGCCGCCAGGGCCCGGGCCATGCCCGCCGCCGCCCGGGTGCCGCCCGCCGGGGCTGCGGCTGGGGCCCATGCCAGCACCGAGTGAACCGGATTGACGAAGGTCCTCCGGGCCATGGGGGCGACGGCGGCGGCCGCCATGGCCGTGTCGGTGAGGATGGGGGCGCCTGCCGCCAGGGCGGCCATGCCCGCCGCGCAGGCCCCCTGACCCAGGCGCAGGTCGGCGGCGAGGGCCAGATCACCGCTGCTGTGGACCAGGCGCTCCAGCAGCTCCTGCTCCACCCCCACCAACCCGGTGGGCCCCAGCCAGCCGCGGATGCGCCGCACACTTTCGCGGAAAATCGGGTGGTCGAGGGAAGCATCGAAGCAGTCCATCGCCTGCGGCGCCCCGAGCGGTGACCGTGACCGGTGCGATCTGCGGCACCGGGACGGGAAAGGACGAGGCTACGGGATACGCGCTCAACAGGCCCTGGACGTGGTCCTGGTGGATGGGGGCGGCTCCCGAGCGAAATCCCAGATCTGTACATTGTGTACAGATCCCGTTTCCTGCCGCCAAGACCATGCACACCCTCGGCGTGCTTGAGGCCAGGAGGCGCTTCCCTGAACTGCTCGATCGCGCCCGGGAGGGCGAGGAGACCCTGATCTCGCGCCATGGCCACCCGGTGGCCGCCTTGGTCCCCCTCTCCCGGCGCCACCGTCCCCAGCGGCAGGCCCTGCTCAGCCTCAAGGGCAGCGGACGCGCCTGCTGGCCGGACCGCCAGCAGCCTGCCGGCAGACCCGGGCCGATCCAGCCCCTGGAGAGCACCGCCACCCTGGCCCTCGGAACGGCTGTGGCGATCGACGCGACCGTACTGATCCCCTACCTGTGCGGCGAAGCCTCCAGCCGCCACCATGAGCCCCTGATCGCGTCGATCGCTGCCGGCCACTGGCGCGGCGTCCTGAGCATGCACACCTTGATGACGCTGGTGCAGGGACCGCTGCATCAGGGGGACGAAGTCCTGGCGGCCCGTTACGAAGCCGTGTTCAGCGATCCAGCGGCCTGGACCCTGGTGAGCCTCACGCCCCAGGTCGCCCTGGCGGCGGCCCGCCTGCAGCGGCCAGGCACGCCGGCGGCCATGGAGCCCGGCATCGCCCTCGAACTGGCCTCGGCCCTGCAGGGGGGCGCCACGGCGATGATCAGCCAGGACCCCCGCCTGCTCGTCGCCCTGCCCCTGCCGTCGCACCCGCCCCTGCGCTGATGCCCATCCACCTCTACTGGGGCGACGACGAAGCCGCCCGCAACCGGGCCCTGACGACCCGGATCGAAGCCCTGGTGGATCCGGCCTGGGCCTCGATCAATCTCAGCCGCCTGGACGGGGGCGACCCGGCCCAGGCGGTCCGGGCGCTGGAGGAGGCCCGCACGGCCCCCTTCGGCGCGGGAGCCCGGGTGGTGGTCCTAGACCGCAGTCCCTTCTGCCAGGCCTGTCCGGCTGAGCTGGTCGCCCAGCTGGAGGCCTCCCTGGAGCTGATCCCCCCCGACGGCCACCTGTTCCTGCTCAGCGACGGCAAACCCGACGCCCGGCTGCGCAGCACCAGGCGACTGCGGGCCGTGGCCGAGGAGCAGGGCTTTCCCCTGCCGGCCATCTGGGACGAGGCGGGCCAGCTCGAACGGGTGCGGGTCGCCGCCCGGGAGCGGGGCCTGGCCCTGGCGCCGGCAGCGGCCGAGGCGCTGGCGGAGGCGATCGGCAGCGACGGCATGCGGCTGGCCAGCGAGCTGGAGAAACTGGCGCTCCATGCCGGCCCCGGCGGCGGTCCGATCACGGCCGAGGCGGTGGCGGCCCTGATCGGCGGCCAGGTCACCAGCAGCCTGGCGGTGGGGGAGGCCCTGCTGGGAGAGCGACCCGCCGAGGCCATCGCCCTGGTGGAGAGCCTCCTGGCGGCCAACGAACCGGCCCTGCGGATCGTGGCCGCCCTCGCCAGTCAGATCCGGGGCTGGCTCTGGGTAAGCCTGCTGGAGCGCAGCGGCGAGCACGACGTGGCGGTGATCGCGAAGGCGGCGGGGATTGGCAACCCCAAGCGGATCTATGTGATGCGCAAGCAGATCCGCGGCCGCTCCCCCGACCAGCTGTTGGCCCTGCTGCGCCGCCTGCTGGACGTGGAGGCCGCCCTGAAGCGGGGGGCAGGCCCGGGCGATGCCTTTCGGGACGGTTTCCTTCTGGCCGCCCCCGACGAGAGCGGGAGCCCCATCCGCCGATAATCGGGCCCGAAGCGCCGGCGACACGGGAATGGCCCTGCTGATTCAGAAGTTCGGGGGCACGTCGGTGGCCGACATCGAGCGGATCCGGGCGGTGGCCCGCCGGATCTCCGCCAGTCGTGAAGAGGGCCACGATCTGGTGATCGTGGTCTCGGCCATGGGGCACACCACCGACCAGCTCACGGGCATGGCCCACGCTCTCTGCAGCAATCCCCCCCGCCGGGAGATGGACATGCTGCTGGCCACCGGCGAGCAGGTGTCGATCGCCCTGCTGTCGATGGCCCTCCACAGCGAAGGGGTTCCCGCCGTCTCGATGACCGGCACCCAGGCGGGCATCATCACCGAGTCCGCCCACGGCCGCGCCCGCATCCTGGAGGTGCGCACCGAACGGCTGCGCCGCCTGCTGGAGGACGGCCAGGTGGTGGTGGTGGCCGGCTTCCAGGGCACCAGCAGCGGCCAGGCCGGCACTCCGGAGATCACCACCCTGGGGCGGGGGGGCTCCGACACCTCCGCGGTGGCCCTGGCGGCAGCCCTCGGTGCCGACGGCTGCGAGATCTACACCGACGTGCCCGGGGTGCTGACCACCGATCCCCGCAAGGTGAGCGATGCCCAGCTGATGGAGAGCGTCAGCTGCGACGAGATGCTGGAGCTGGCGAGCCTCGGGGCCGCGGTGCTCCACCCCCGGGCCGTGGAGATCGCCCGCAACTACGGGGTGCCGCTCACGGTGCGCTCCAGCTGGAGCGAGGCCCCGGGCACCCGGCTCACCAGCGGTCCTGCCCGCCCGATCGGCAGCGAAGGCCTGGAGCTGGGCCGGCCCGTGGACGGGGCCGAACTGGAGCCGGACCAGGCGGTGCTGGCGCTCTCCCATGTCCCCGATCGACCGGGGGTGGCCGCCACCCTGTTCGAGGCCCTCGGAGCCGCCGGTTTGAACGTCGACCTGATCGTGCAGGCGATTCACGAGGGGGCCAGCAACGACATCGCCTTCACCCTGGCGGCCACGGAAATGGAGAGCGCCCGCCAGGTGTGCCATCAGGTGCTCGCTGCCATGGGGGCGGAAGGGGCCCAGCTCACGGCCGAAGCGGGCATGGCCAAGCTGAGCATCGCCGGGGCCGGGATCCTGGGCCGCCCCGGTGTGGCCGCACGCCTCTTCGACACCATGGCCCGCCTGGGCATCAACCTGCGCCTCATCGCCACCAGCGAGGTGAAGGTGAGCTGTGTGGTGGACGGCCACCAGGGAACCAGGGCCCTGCGGGCCGCGGGTGAGGCCTTCGAGCTCTCCGATCAGCAGCTGCGTCACGATCCGCCCCCCTGCCACGTGGGGGATCCGGCCGTCCGGGGGGTGGCCCTCGACCGGGATCAGGTGCAGGTGTCGGTGCGGCGGGTGCCCGATCGACCCGGGGCCGCCGCGGCCATCTGCCGGGCCCTGGCGGACGCCGGGATCAGCCTCGACGCCATCGTGCAGTCGGAGCGCACCCACGGCGGGTCCGAGGATCGGCGCCGCGACATGAGCTTCACCCTGCGGCGCGACGACCGGCCCGGGGCCGAACGCGCCCTGGCCCCGATCCTGCGCCAATGGGACGGCGCCGGCTTCGAGGAGGGCCCCGCCATCGCCCGGGTCAGCGCCGTGGGGGCCGGGATGGCCTGCACCGCCGGCACGGCGGCCCGCATGTTCCGCGCCCTGGCCGATGCGGGCGTCAACATCGCCCTGATCGCCACCAGCGAGATCCGCACCAGCTGCGTGGTGGCGGAGGCCGACGGCGTACCCGCCCTGCAGGCCGTGCACCGGGCCTTCGCGCTGGGTGGCGCGACCCGGCACGCAGCCCAGGGAACCGAAGCGCCGGTCTGAGCACTCCCCTGCTCCAGGGGGCGGCCGGAAGGGTCGTCGCTCCCTAGGGTGAAGCCGGCGCCGAAATCGCGGCATGTTGGTTCGGTTCTGGGGCACCCGGGGGTCCATCGCCAAACCCGGCCAGGACACCTTCCGCTACGGCGGCAACACCTCCTGTGTGGAGGTCCGCTCCGATGCCGGCACCCTTCTGGTCATCGACTGCGGCACCGGGGCCCACGGTCTGGGTCAGGCCCTGATGGGGGAGTCTCCCGACGGCCTGGAGGGCTCGCTCCTGATCAGCCACACCCACTGGGACCATATCCAGGGGTTCCCCTTCTTCGCTCCCTTCTTCGCCCCCGGCCACTCCTGGCACGTCTTCGGACCCAGCGGGCTCTCGGGGAGCATCCGCGGCGTGCTCTCCGGCCAGATGCAGCACACCTATTTCCCGGTCACTCTCGACCAGTTCGCGGCCACGATCCACTATCACGATCTGGTGGAAGGCAGCTTCCCGATCGGCGAGGTGACGATCACCACCCACTACCTCAACCATCCGACCCTGACCCTGGCCTACCGGCTCCAGACCGACGGGGCCACGATCGTCTACTGCTGCGATCACGAACCCCATGCGGCCGAGCTGGCCAGCGGCACCGGGCCGGTGGCCGGCCAGGACCGGCGCTACGCGGAGTTCATCGAGGGCGCCGACCTGGTCATCCACGACGCCCAGTACACCGCCCGGGACTTCCCGGCCAAGCTGGGCTGGGGCCACAGCTCGGTCGAATACGCCGTGCGCATCTGCGAGGAGGCGCGGGTCGCCCGGCTGGTGCTCACCCACCACGATCCGCTGCGCAACGATGCGGCCATCGACCTGCTCATGGCCGGCCTGCGCGCCGATCTGCGGCACCGCGGCTCGAACCTGAAGGTGATGGCGGCCTCGGAGGGGCTGACCCTGCAGGTCTCAGGAGCCCCGGGCGAGGAAGGGCAGACCGGCGGGGCCGAGGCCGGCTCAGCCACCCTGGCCCTGAGGAACGATCCCCCTGCCCTTCCGGTGCTGGTGCGGGTGGCGGACCGGGATCTGGAGGCAACCCTCATCAGGGCTCTGCGCCGGGAGGGGCTGCCCTGGCACGTGGTGGCCGGCAGCGAAGCGGAGCTCAGGGACCTGCTCGAGCGGGAGGGCGCCTCCCTGCTGCTGCTGGAGCACTCCCCACCGCTCTGCGATGGGTTGGGCCTGGCCCGCCGCCTGCAGGAGTCCGCCGCTGCCGCGGCGGCCGGCCTTCCCCTCCTGATGCTGGCGGCGGAGGCGCGGATGGCTCGACGGGAGGAACCGCTGGTCAGCGAATGGCTGGTGCTGCCCGCCTCCGAGAGCTACCTGCGGGCCCGGATCCGGACCTGGGCCTTGGGCAGGATCTGCCGATGGGAGCGGGCCCGGCCACCGGAGGATGAGCAACGGCGGCTGGGCCGGCTGCGCCAGCTCGGGCTCCTGGACACCGAACGGGAGGAACGCTTCGACCGTCTGACCCGGATCGCTGCCGCCGCCTTCGATGTGCCGATCGCTCTGATCAGCCTGATCGATGCGGAACGGCAGTGGTTCAAGTCCGGCCATGGCCTGGCCACCCGCCAGACTTCCCGTGATCTGGCCTTCTGCGCCCATGCGGTGCGCCAGAACTCCGACCTGGTGGTGGCGGACACCTGGCTCGACGACCGCTTCGCCGACCATCCCCTGGTGCTGGGTGAGCCGCGGATGAGGTTCTACGCCGGCGCTCCCCTGACCCTTGCCGACGGCACCTGCCTGGGGACCCTCTGCCTGATCGACACCCGCCCCCGACAGCTCAGCGCCATCGAGCTCAACCTGCTGCACGACCTGCGCGATCTGGTGCTGCTGGAAATCACCCGGCGCCCGGCGGAGCCCCAGGCCCCATCGACGGCCGTGGCGGTCTGAGTCCGGTCGTCCCGCCATGCCCCCTCCCCCTTCCCTGATCCTGAGCTGGCTGGCCGCGGTTGCCCTTGTACCGGCCCTTGGCGGCTGCCGGCACCCCTCCGCCCCCTCGCCGGGGAGCACCCTGCCGGCCCGGGTGGCCCCTTCGGCCAAGGCGATGACCGTGCGCACCGTGCCGGTGGTGCGGGGCCTGGAGCACCCCTGGTCGGTGGCCTGGCTGCCGGGCGGTGATCTGCTGATCACCGAGCGTCCAGGCCGGCTCCGCCTGGTGCGCGGCGGGGTGCTGGAGGCGGAACCGGTCCAGGGGGTGCCGCAGGTGTTCGCCACCGGCCAGGGCGGCCTGCTGGACGTGTCCCTCCATCCCGACTTCCCCAGCAACGGATTCATCTACCTGACCTATGCGGCCGGCAGTGAGAACAACAACCACACCCGTCTGGCCCGGGCCCGCTTCGACGGCAGGGCCCTGACGGAGCTGGAGGTGCTGTATGCGGTGCCACAGCGAAAAGCCGGCGCCCAGCACTTCGGCTCCCGGCTGCTCTGGCTCCCCGATGGCACCCTGCTGATGGCCATCGGCGACGGCGGAAATCCTCCTCTTCAGCTGGAGGGGGCGCTGATCCGCACCCAGGCCCAGAACCTGGGCAGCGCCCTGGGCAAGATCCTGCGCCTCAATGGCGACGGCACCCCCGCCGCCGGCAATCCTTTCGCCGACACGCCCGGAGCGCTGCCGGGCCTCTGGAGCCTCGGCCACCGCAACATCCAGGGACTGGCCTTCGATCAGCTGAACCGTCAGGTGTGGGCGAGCGAGCACGGAGCCCGGGGCGGCGACGAGCTCAACCGGATCGAGGCTGGGGAGAATTACGGCTGGCCGACGGTGACCCACAGCCGCGAATACTTCGGCCCCGCCATTTCAGAGGCCACCAGCGCGCCGGGCCTGCGGGACCCCGAGGTGGTGTGGACGCCCGCCATCGCCCCCTCCGGCCTGGCGGTCTACGACGGCGATCGCTATGCAGGCTGGCGGGGGAATCTCTTCGCCGGCGGACTGGTGTCAGGGCAGGTGCATCGCCTGGCGCCGGGTCGCCAGGGGACGGTGGTGGAGCAACAACGGATTCCCATCGGCGCCCGGGTGCGGGACGTACGCCAGGGGCCGGATGGTTACCTGTACGTGCTCACCGATGGGGCCGGTGATGGCGAACTGCTCCGCATCGAGCCCACCCAGGAAGCGGCGAGCCCATCGGATCCGTCTTCCTGAAGCGGATGGCGAGCATTCCTGCCGGGACCTGCGGGCGGTTCCTGGCCCCGGGCCTTCTTCCAGCAGGGCACTGATTAGCATCCAGTCAGCACCCCATCCCCAGGACTCATCGTGCAGCGGCACTTTCCATGATCGATATCACAGATATCGGGCAAGGACTGCTCCGAGGAGAGTTTTTTCTTGAATACCTGCCGATCCTCTCGCTGCGGGATCAGCGCTGCATCGGTGCCGAAGCGCTGATTCGCTGGCGTCGCGCCACCGGGGTGGTGATGCCCGGGGAATTCATCCCCTTCGCGGAAAACACGCCGGCCTCCGGGGCGCTCACCTACTGGGTGATGGAAACCGCGGCGACAGAGCTGAAGGACTGGCTTCACCGCCATCCTGACTGTCACCTCAGCCTGAACGTCCCTCCTGAGGTGGCCGGCCGGGGGGGGCTGTTCTACACCGGAATGAAGGCAGGACTGCACAGCCTGGCCGGCCAGCTGATTTTCGAGCTCACCGAACGGGGCCTGCCGGATGCCCTCGCCCTGGAGGGATTGCTCAGGGCCGGCCATCTGGGCTGCAGGGTCGCCCTCGACGACGTCACCCTGATGGGGGGAGCCAATCTGGCGGTGCTCAGCCGCTGCCACTTCGACATCATCAAGCTCGATCGCTTCCTGATTGGCCAGATCACGCCGGAAGGGCCGCGCCCGAAGTGGCTCGCCGGCATCTCCGCCCTGATCGAGACGTCCGACCTGACCGTCATCGCCGAAGGGGTCGAGACCGAACACCAGCTCCAGGTGCTGGTCGATGCCGGGGTGC
The DNA here is from genome assembly GCA_963772735.1 of uncultured cyanobacterium. Lineage (GTDB taxonomy): Bacteria > Cyanobacteriota > Cyanobacteriia > PCC-6307 > Cyanobiaceae > Cyanobium. The sequence goes on from CAVYYO010000010.1 coordinate 29,533, forward strand.
AGGCGGCCCAGGGGTTCCACTTCTCCAGGCCGGTGCCTGCCGAAGGCCTGTTCGCCTTTCATCGCAAGACCAATGGGCTGGAAGACCCGCCCGCAACCCCGGCCACCGAATCAACCGTGCAGGCAGCAACCGGCGTCTTTGATGACGAGTGGGCCCCGCAGGCTGGCGGCAGCGAAGGAATTGGTTAAAACCGGGTGGCATTCCCCCCAAACTCGATGGCCCCAAGCGGTAAGTCGTCCTTCCTCAGTGACTTCAAGGATTTCATCAACAAGGGCAACGTGGTCGATCTGGCCGTCGCCGTGGTCATCGGCGGTGCCTTCGGCAAGGTGGTCGATGCGATCGTCAGCCTCGTGATGACGTCGGTGCTGGAGCCGGCCCTGAAGGCGGCGAAGGTGGATTCGATCAACGCCTGGCCCGCCGGCGCGGTGATCGTGGCCCTGATCAACTTCCTGGTGATCGCCTTCGTGGTGTTCCTGATCGTGCGGGCGATCGAAGCGATGAAGCGCCAGGAGGAGGCCAAGGCCGCCGATGCGGGGCCCGATCCCCAGGCCGAGCTGGCGGCGGCCGCCACCCGGCTCGCCGACGCCCTCGACCGAAGGGCACTGTAGGGATCAGGGCCGACCCACCAGCTTGTGGCGCAGGGTCTTGATGCGATCGCGGAGGTTGGCGGCCTCCTCGAACTCGAGACCCTTCGCCGCCGCCTTCATCTTCTCCTCCAGCTGGGTGATCAGCTCGGGCAGCGCGTCGAGGGGGACCTGGTTCTGCTCGGCCTGCTCGGCCACCGTCTCCAGCTGGTCATCACCGAGCCGGCGTGATACCTCTAGGAAGGAGAGGATCGCATTGCCTGCCCGCTTGCCGGCCGGGGTGGGCGTGATGCCGTGGCGTTCGTTGTAGGCCTGCTGGATCACCCGGCGCCGCTCCGTTTCGGAAATCGCCTTCGCCATCGAATCGGTGAGATTGTCGGCATACAGGAGGGCCATCCCTTCGATGTGGCGAGCGGCCCGGCCGATGGTCTGAATCAGGGATCGTTCTGCCCGCAGGAACCCCTCCTTGTCGGCATCGAGGATGGCCACCAGGGACACCTCAGGCAGGTCCAGTCCCTCCCGCAGCAGGTTCACCCCCACCAGAACGTCGTAGGCGCCGTTGCGCAGATCCTGAATGATCTCGATCCGTTCGATCGAATGGATCTCCGAGTGCAGGTAGCGCACCCGCACGCCGTTCTCCGCCAGGTAGTCGGTGAGATCCTCTGCCATGCGCTTGGTGAGGGTGGTGACCAGCACCCGCTCCTTGCGATCGGCCCGCAGGCGGATCTCCCCCAGCAGATCGTCGACCTGGCCCTCGGAGGGGCGAACCTCCACGATCGGGTCGAGCACACCGGTGGGCCGGATCACCTGCTCCACCACCTGGCCCTGGCTCTGGCCCAGCTCCCAGGCGCCTGGGGTGGCCGAGACGAAGATGGTCTGGCGCGCCTTGGACCAGAACTCCTCCCCCTTCAGGGGCCGGTTGTCGGCGGCGCTGGGCAGGCGGAAGCCGTGTTCGATCAGCACCTGCTTGCGGCTCTGGTCGCCGTTGTACATGGCCTGGAGCTGGGAGCAGGTGACGTGGCTCTCGTCCACCACCAGCAACCAGTCGTCGGGGAAGTAGTCGATCAGGCATTCGGGCGGGGTGCCGGCCTCCCGGCCCGCCAGGTGGCGGGCGTAGTTCTCGACGCCGTTGCAGTAGCCCACCTGCTCCAGCATCTCCAGGTCGTAGGTGGTGCGCTGCTCCAGGCGCTGGGCCTCCAGCAGCCGGCCCTGACCGTTGAGCACATCGAGCCGCTCCCGCAGTTCGGCCCGGATCGCCTGGATCGCCCCCTGCAGCCGCTCCTTCGGCGTCACGAAGTGCTTGGCCGGGTAGATGTTGATCGTCTCCATGCTCTGGAGAATCTCGCCGGTGGTGGGATCCACGTAGCGGATCGCCTCCACCTCGTCGCCGAACAATTCGATCCGCACCAGCCGGTCCTCGTAGGCGGGGCCGATCTCCAGCACGTCGCCCCGGACCCGGAAACGCCCCCGACTGATCTCGATGTCGTTGCGCGAATACTGATTGTTGACCAGGTCCCGCAGGGAGCCCCGCAGGTCGAGCTTTTCACCCACCTCGAACTTGACGGCCGCCTTGAGATATTCCGACGGTATGCCCAGGCCGTAGATGCAGCTGATCGAGGCCACCACGATCACATCCCGTCGCTCGAACAGGGAGCGGGTGGCCGAGTGCCGCAGCATGTCGATCTCCTCGTTGATCGAGGCGGTCTTGGCGATGTACGTATCCGAGACCGGCACGTAGGCCTCGGGCTGGTAGTAGTCGTAGTAGGAGATGAAGTATTCGACCGCGTTGTGGGGAAAGAACTCCCGCAGCTCGTTGCAGAGCTGGGCCGCCAGGGTCTTGTTGTGGGCCAGCACCAAGGTGGGGCGACCCGTCTGGGCGATCACGTTGGCGATCGAGAAGGTCTTGCCGGTGCCGGTGGCCCCCAGCAGGGTCTGGAAGCGCTCCCCCGCTTCAACGCCTTTCACCATCGCTTCGATGGCGGTGGGTTGATCACCCTGGGGCTTGTAGGGGGCGTGAAGCTGGAAGGACATCAGCCCATTCTGGCGTCGACGGGGGATGGGCGTCCCGGCGGGGATAACCGATCAGCCCAGGCCAGCCGCTGAGACCATCGCCCGGGTGAGGGGCACCTCGAGGCCGAACCATCGCAGCACGACGCTGCTCAGGATGCTGTACGCGAGGCCACCCAGGATGGCGCTGACGAAACCGTTCTGCAGCCGGAACCCGTCGATCAGCCAGGCCGCCAGCCCGAACAGCAGGATGGTGATCACCCAGTTGAACAGAAACGACACCGGGCTGATCAGCCCCCCCAGGGAGGTGACGAACCAGATGGGACCCAGGAGCAGCTTGAGCGGGAAGATCAGCAGGGTGCCGAGCAGCCCGATGACGACGGCCGACAGCAGGGCAACGGGGAAGCTGGCCATCTCAACCCCCAGGGGCAGCCGGGCCACCAGGAGCAGGATGAGGGCCCGGATGGGCCATTGCAGCAGCCAGGCGAAGGAACCCATGGGAAACGAAGTGTCAGCCGCAGCAGCTTACCGAGGCCTCTGGCCGTGAATCGCCGCCGCCGCCGGCATGGACTCCCGCAGGGCCCGGACCACCGCCACCATGGCCAGCTCGTCGTCGAGGCGGTTGACGGCGGAGCCCACGCCGACGCCCGCGGCCCCGGCGGCCAGGGCCAGGGGCACGGTGACGGCCGAAAGGCCGGAAGCGCACAGCACCGGCACCGCCACCGCACGGCTGATGGCATGGGCGGCGGCCAGGGTGGGAGCGGCCTTCTCGATCAGGCCCAGGGCACCGGCGCTGTGGGGCCGGGCGCTGGCCCCACCTTCGGTCTGAATCAGATCGGCGCCGGCGGCGACCAGATCCACCGCCAGCCGTTCCTGCTCATCAAGGGGAAGGATGTGGGGCACGGTGACCGAGAGCGCCGTTTCGCCGAGCAGCTCCCGGGTGCGACGGGTGAGCTCCAGCACCTCGGCGGCTCCGAAGACCCGGCCCTGCGGATAAAAGCTGTCGTAGTTGCCGATCTCCACCATGGCCGCCCCGGCAGCCACCGCCGGTGGGAACAGGGCCGGATCCACGGCCGAGACGCAGATCGGCAGGCCCGGCGCCAGGGCGGCGACCCGTCGCACCAGGACCGGATCGCAGGCCAGATCGACCAGATCGGCCCCGCCCGCCGCCGCGGCCTGCGCCACCCGCTGCACGCTGACGGCGTCGAAGTTGTCGAGACCGGCGATGACCTTGAGCAGGCGCCCCTGCCGGATCGCCTGCTGCAGGGATGTGGGCAGGCTGGAGAGGCGGGACATCACCGGGAGGCAGAGTTCGTGACGTGATTCTCCCATCCGGCCACGGAAACCAGCGGCGGCCCTGGGGAGCCGATCAGGCGCGGCTGCACCGCCATCTGCTGCGGCGGCCGTCCCTGCTGCCCGTGGGAGGCTCCCTGCTGCTGGCGGTGTCCGGGGGCCAGGATTCGATGGCCCTGACCACGCTTCTCCAGGATCTGCGGCCCCTGCATGGCTGGCGCCTGCAGCTCTGGCACGGGAATCACGGCTGGCGACCGGAAGCGACGCTCCAGGCTGCGGAACTCGCCCTCTGGGCCCGGGGCCAGGGACTGCCCCTGGCGCTCGATCGGGCCGATCCGGTCCCCTGCAACGAAGCCGCCGCCCGGCAGTGGCGCTACGACCGCCTGGTCAACGCCGCGATCCGGCTGCAGTGCAGCCATCTGATCACCGGCCACACGGCCAGCGACCGGGCTGAAACCGTGCTGCTCAACCTGGCCCGTGGCAGCCACCTGCGGGGCCTGGCCAGCCTCGGGGCCAGCCGACCCCTCCAACCCATGGACCAGGGAGAAGGACCAGGCAGGCCCCCTGGGGATGGGGCGCTCCTCCGGCTGGTCCGGCCCCTGCTGATCTTCGACCGGGAGGACACCGGTCGCATCTGCCTGGAGCGGGACCTGCCCGTCTGGGCCGACAGCAGCAACGAAGATCGTCGCTTTGCCCGCAACCGCCTGCGGGCTGAGGTGATGCCGGTGCTGGAGGCCCTGCATCCCGGTGCCAGCCGGCGGATCAGTGCCCAGGCGGAACGGCTGGAGCAGCAGTCGCAAGCGGCGACGGAGCTGCTGGAGCTGGCCCTGGAGGGAGTGCGCCAGCAAGGGGCCCGCGACCGGCTGCAACGCCGGCGACTGGACAACCTCACGCCGGCCAGCCAGCGCCGCCTGCTGGAGCACTGGCTGCGGGGATGGCTTGCCCGGGATCCGGGGTCACGCACGCTGGAAACCCTGGTGGACCGGCTGGCACGGAGGACGGATCCGGGCCGTCTGGATCTGGCCGGAGGATGGCAACTGCACTGGGATCACAGCACACTGTGGGTCCGATCCCCCGACGAGCTCCATGGCTGAGACCGACGTCAACGACGCCGCCCAGCGCTATGCGGTCATCGAACAGGCCTACTCGAAGGAGGACTGGGCCATGGTGCTGCGCGACGGTGGGGAGCTGCTGCAGCAGATCCAGCAGACCGGCAACCCCCAGTTGCTGGGCCTTCGCATGCGGGTGCAGCTGCTCCTGGGTCACACCCATCTCTACGGCTGTGCCGACAAGACCGCGGCCGCCGAGTTCTACGCAGCCGTGGCGTCGGAGAGCAGGGAAGCCCCCCTGGCGAAGATCGCCCAACAGGGGCTGGAGCAGTGCAGCGTCAGCACGCCCCGCGCTGCGGAGCCCGAACCCGAAACGCAGACGAGCCCCACTCCGAACCCCACCCGGGGCGAGGCGGCCGCCGCCCCGGTCACTGCAACGCCGGCGGCCGCATCTTCCACGTCGCCATTGACGACCCGTCCGGAGACGGCATCGCCCTTTTCCGATCCGGCTGCTGCGGCACCGGACACCCCCGCCGCCGCGGAGGCCGCCGGCCCGGCGGCTCCCTGGCTGACCGCCATGACGCCGGGATCGACCCCGGCACCCGAAGCCCCAACGGCCACCACCCCGGCGCCGTTCATGGTGGAGGCCGCGGCGACGCCGGCCGTCGAAACGCCGGCGGGGGTGGGCGAGGTGAAAGGCGGGGAGTCTGCCGCTCCCTGGAGCGAGGAATCGCTGATCCCTGAGGTGGTCGAAGAGCCCGAACTGATCGAACTGCACCAGGCCGATCCGGCCCTTGCCGAGGACCTCGAACTGACTCTGCAGGAGACGGCCCCGGCCCGACCCAGCCCAGCGCCCGTGAACGCGAAGGAAGACGAGGAACTGCTCAGGGGCCTTCTGCTGGTCAGGGTCGGCTGAGGCCCGCCGGGGGCCTCAGCACGGTGGCGGAGGGATCAGGCGGCGGCGGAGCGGCGGCGGCGGGTGCGCCCGGTGGGTTCCGGCTCCTCGGGGGCCGGCTTCTGAGCGGCCATCACCGGAGCCGCCTGGGCGGCCGGGGGCTGGGAGGCCGCCGTCACCAACTGGCGCTGGGGCACGGGGACGGGAGCCTGGCGGCCGGCGCCCTCGCGACGGCCGCCGCGGGGTGCCGGTCGGGTGTCGGGTTCGGCATCGGCCCGGCCCTTGTAGGCCGGCGTGCCGGCGGGGGCTGGCTGCACCAGGCAGATGATCAGCGGATCCACCTGCAGCTCACGGCGCAGGCGGCGCTGCAGGCCCACCTCCACCTCCCGCTGAACCCCCACCCAGTCGACATCAGGGGCCTTGCCGCCGGTGTTGCGGGAGAGCTGGTTCCAGCGGTTCTCCAGCACCCAGCCGATCTCCCGCTCCGCCCACACCGAGAGCTTGCGAGCATCGGCGGCGGTGACCACACCCCGCAGGTTCACCCGCGGCGGCGCCGCCATCACCCCATCGGTGGTGATCACCGCCAGAAGGGTGATCACCCCGTCCTCGGCCAGCTGCTGGCGCTCCTTGAGCACCCGGGCATCGACGATGCCGTTGCGGGAGGCATCGAGCAGTTCGATGCCGGATTTCACAGGTTCCCCCTTGTTGATGCTGTCGGGCGTGAGTTCCACCACATCGCCGTTGTCGATGATCAGGGTGTGATCGGCAGGCACCCCCATCGACTGGGCCGTCCTGGCGTGGCACACCAGCATGCGGTGCTCACCGTGGACAGGCACGAAGAACTTGGGCCGGCAGAGGGCAAGCATCAGCTTGTGGTCCTCCTGGCAGCCGTGGCCGGAGACGTGGATGCCCTCGCCCTTGCCGTAGACGACCTTGGCTCCCATCATCATCAGCCGGTCGATGGTGTTCACCACCGAGATCGTGTTGCCGGGGATGGGGCTGGCCGAGAAGATGATCGTGTCGGTGGATTTCACCTGCACCTGGGGGTGCTCGCCCCGGGAGATGCGGCTCAGGGCCGCCAGCGGCTCGCCCTGGCTGCCGGTCATCAGCAGCAGGGTCTCCCGGTCGGGCAGGTCGCGGATCTGCTTGATCGGCACGAACAGATCGTCGGGGCAGCGCATGTAGCCGAGCTCCCGGGCCTTGGCGATCACATTGAGCATGGAGCGGCCCAGCAGGCCCACCTTGCGGCCGTTCTTCATCGCCAGCTCCAGGATCATCGAGACGCGATGCACCGAGCTGGCGAAGGTGGTGAGGATGACGCGACCCTCCGCCTGGCTGATGTGGCGGTCCAGGTTCGGGAAGACCGAGCGCTCGGGAGGGGTGAAGCCCGGGATCTCGGCGTTGGTGGAATCGCTGAACAGGCACAGAACGCCCTGCTCGCCGTAGTGGGCGAGGCGCTGGATATCGAAGTATTCCCCATCCACCGGTGTGTGGTCGAACTTGAAATCACCGGTGAAGACGATCACGCCCACGGGGGTGGTGATGGCCAGCGTGAAGCTGTCGGCCATCGAGTGGGTGTTGCGGATGAACTCCACCTTGAAGTGCTGGCCCACGTGCACCACATCCCTGGGGCCGACGGTCTGGATGGTGGTGCGGTCGGTGACACCGGCCTCCTCCATCTTCCCCTGCAGCATCGACATGGCCAGCCTCGGGCCGTAGATGATGGGGATGTTGAAGTTCTTGAGGTGGTGCGGAATGCCGCCGATGTGATCTTCGTGGCCGTGGGTGACCACCATGCCGCGGATGCGCTTCTGGTTCTCACGCAGGTAGCTGGTGTCGGGCATGACGACGTTGACGCCGTGCATGCCATCGCTGGGGAAGGCCAGGCCGGCATCCACGAGCATCAGCTCATCGCCGTATTCGAAGACGCAGGTGTTCTTGCCGATCTCGTGCAGGCCGCCCAGGGGGATGACCCGCAGGCCCTGATGCCGTGACTTGGCGCCCTGGCCGGCGCGGATGATGGGATTGGCGTTCTGATTTGTCATGAAGGGGGGAGAGTTGATTGGGGAAGGTCTGCTGGAACGGGGGTGGCGCGGAAAGCGCGGAACGGGGAGGTGACTCTGGACATCAGCCTTGGCGTCATGTGGGACGCAGGGCGGCCAGGATCGAGGAGAGACGTTGTCGCACGGATGTGTCTGCGGAAAGAAGGGGAAGTCGGGGGGCACCCACCGGCCAGCCGCTGATCTCCAGAGCGGCCTTGACGGGGATGGGGTTGGTGGTGCAGAAGAGGGCCTTGCACAGGGGCAGGAGCCGTTGGTGCTCTTCGAGGGCGGCGGCGCTGTCGCCGGTGAGGAAGGCCAGGAGCATGGCCCGGATCCTGGGCCCCACCAGATGGCTGGCCACGCTCACCACACCCACGGCACCCACCGCCAGCATCGGCAGGGTGAGGGCGTCGTCACCGCTGTAAATGGCCAGACGATCACCGCAGAGACCCCTCAGCTGGCTCACCTCCTCGGTGCTGCCGCTGGCGGCCTTGAACCCGACCACATTGGGCTGATCGAGCAGGCGGGCGGTGGTGTCCGGCTCCAGGCTGCAGCCGGTGCGCCCAGGAATGTTGTAGAGCATCAGCGGCAGCTCCGGCGCGGCCCTGGCCACGGCCCGGAAATGGGCTTCCAGGCCTTCCTGAGGCGGCTTGTTGTAGTAGGGCACCACCACCAGGGCCCCATCGGCACCGAGGGTGGCCGCCTCATGGGTGGCCTCCACCGCTTCGGCGGTGCAGTTGCTGCCGCTGCCGGCCACCAGACTGGCCCGGCACCCCACCGCCCCTTTCACCGCGGCGAACAGCTCATGCTGCTCTTGCCAGGTGAGGGTGGGGGACTCCCCGGTGGTGCCGCACAGCACCAACCCGTCGGAACCGTTGGCGACCAGATGGTCAGCCAGGCGGGCCGCCAGGTCCAGATCGATGGCCCCGTCAGGCTGGAAGGGGGTGACCATCGCGGTGAGCAGACGCCCGAAAGGAGCTTCCGGGGACGGAGCCGTGCTGGGCGACTGCCGGTTGGCCGCGCTCAAGCGTCACCTCCGCCGGCGGGGGTGGTGAGCGCCTGCTCGCGCAGCAGCTCGGCGATCTGGATGGCGTTGAGGGCGGCCCCCTTGCGGATCTGGTCACCGCAGAGCCAGAGCTCCAGGGCATGGGGATCGCTGAGGTCCTGGCGGATGCGCCCCACGGCCACCGCATCCCGCCCGGTGACGTCCGTGGGCATGGGGAAGCGGTTGGTCTCGAAGTTCTCGATCAGCTCGACGCCGGGGGCCGCCGCCAGCAGGGCGCGGGCCTCCGCCACGGGGAAAGCCTCCTCGAATTCGATGTTGACCGCTTCGGAATGGGCCCGCAGGACAGGCACCCGCACGCAGGTGGCCGAGAGGCGCAGACCCGGCAGCCCCATGATCTTGCGGGTTTCATGGAGCATCTTCAGCTCCTCCTCGCAGTAGCCGCTGGGTTGCAGGGGGGAGTTGTGCAGAAAGAGATTGAAGGCCAGGGAGTGGGGCAGCACCTCACTCACCGGCTCACCCCCATCCAGCACGGTGCGGCTCAGGTGACGCAGTTCCTCCATGGCCCGGGCGCCGGCGCCGCTGGCCGACTGGTAGGTGCTGAGCACCACCCGGCGGATCGGCCGCCGGGCCGCCAGCGGCGCCAGGGCCACGGTCAGGAGGATGGTGGTGCAGTTGGGATTGGCGATGATCCCAGCGTGCTCCCAGGCGGCCTGGGGGTTCACCTCCGGCACCACCAGGGGCACGCCCGGATCCATCCGGAAGGCGCTGGAATTGTCGATCACCACCGCTCCGGCGGCCACCGCCAGCGGAGCCCACTGCCGGGAGACGGAGCCACCGGCGGAGGCCAGCACCAGATCAACGCCCTCGAACACCTCGGGCCCGACGGGCCGCACCGTGATCCGCTCGCCCCTCCAGACCAGTTCCTGGCCGGCCGAGCGGGGGGAGGCCAGGAGCAGCAGCTCCGCCACGGGAAAGGCCCGCTCCTCGAGCAGGCTGAGCAACTCGTGCCCGACGGCACCGGTGGCGCCGAGGATGGCGATGCGCAGAGGGCGCCGCGGCAGGTGTCGCGGAGGGGAGGAGAGGGTCGCTGAGACAGTCAACGGGGGGAGAAGGGACGGTTGGCGGGGAGGGAGGAGGCGGGATCAGGCCAGGGAGTCGGGAGGAAAGCAACGGTGCCGGGACCCTGCGGGCCAACCGGAAATGGGATGCAGTCGAAGCGGGGAAGGCTGACTCCGGAGGTGGAACTACGGGTTTGGACGCTGAATCGAGAGAGAGATCTAAGACAAATCGCCCAACCCGGAGGCCGGAAAGGGTCGTTTCAATTCGGGGAATATGGGCGCGCCGATGCGTCATTCGCACAATACGCGCTGGAAGCCCGAAACGGCCAGTTTCTAGGATGGGGGGCTGCCCCGAACGAGTCCCGTTTCATGAGTCCTGCAGCCAGCACCGCCAGCGCCGATGCCAACCTCCGGGTGACCACCTCCCCGCGCCCCGGAAGCCGCCTTGCCGTGGAGGTCGCCGTTCCCGCAGGACGCAGCCAGAAGAGCTACGACACCGCCCTGGAAAAGCTCAGCCGCAGCGTGAAGCTGCCGGGCTTCCGCAAGGGCCGGGTGCCCCGGCCCGTTCTGCTCCAGCAGATCGGCCCCCTGCGGATCCGCGCCACCGCCCTGGAAGACCTGGTCGATGCCGTCGTGCGCGAGGCGATGCAGCAGGAGGCCATCGAGGCCATCGGCCGGCCCGAGCTCAGCGAGGCCTTCGAGCTGGTGCTGGAGCGCTACACCCCGGGTGAGGAGCTCACCATCACCCTGGAGATGGACGTGGAGCCCACCCCGAGCCTCCGCACCACCAGGGGGCTGACGGCGGAAGCGGAACCCGTGGCCTTCGACCCTGCCCGCGTCGATGAGCTGATCGAGCAGTCACGCCGCGAGCTGGCCACCCTGGTGCCCGTGGAGGACCGGGCCGCCGCCGAGGGCGACGTGGCCCAGATCGCCTTCCGCGGCACCTTCGTCGACTCCGGCGCGCCCATCGAGGGGGGCAGCAGCGAGGGAATGGAAGTGGAGCTGGAGGAAGGCCGCATGATCCCCGGCTTCGTGGCCGGCATCCTCGGCATGAGCGTGGCAGAGACCCGTGAGGTGTCCTGCCGCTTCCCGGACTCCTATCCCCAGGAGGCGGCAGCGGGCCGGGAAGCCCGCTTTGCCATCACCCTCCTCGAGCTCAAGTCCCGGGAGCTGCCCGCCCTCGACGATGCCTTCGCCCAGCAGGCCAGTGACAAGGCGACCCTGGCGGAACTTCGCGCCGAGCTGGAGGAGCGCCTGCGCGAGGAGGCTGAACGTCGCCATCGCACCAACCGCCACGAAGCCCTGCTGACGGTGCTGGTGGAGCAGCTGGAGGTGGAACTGCCCGAAACCCTGATCCAGGAGGAGGTGCGCAATCTGATTGAACAGACCGCCGGCCAGATCGCCCAGCAGGGCATGGATGTCAAGAAGCTGTTCACCCCCGACCTGGTGCGCAGCCTGATGGACACCTCCCGGCCCGAAGCCGAGCAGCGGCTGCGGCGCAGCCTGGCCCTCAAGGCCCTGGCCAGTGCCGAACAGATCGAGGTGGCCGCCGCCGACCTGGAGACCAAGCTGACCGAGATCCGCCAGGGCCTGAGCGACAGCGCCGCCATCGATCCCGAGCGCCTGCGGCTGGCCGTGGCCGAGGACCTGCTGAAGGAGAAGCTGCTGGAGTGGCTGGAGGCCAACAGCACGATCACCGACAAGCCAGCGGAGGTGGAGGACACGTCCTCGGAGGAGGAGGGGAATCCGGAGGCGCAAGGAAAGGGAAAGGGGAAGGGGAAGCCGAAGAAAGGGACCTCGGCGGAGGGAGAAGCCGAAGCTCAGGAGGAAGCCCCCCAGCCATAGATTGAGGTCACTCCCCCGTCCCCCCCTTCGAGACCGCGTGATCGATGCCCCACCGCCCCTGCCCCCCGCGGGGCTGCCCACACCCTCGGCCGGCCCCGGGGGGGCACGGCCCCACCCCGTCAGCGACCTCTGGCAGGGGCCCCTCCCCTGGAACGGTGCGTCGCCCCCTCTCCCTTCGGCCGCTCCTGGTGTGCTTCCCACGGTGGTGGAGCAGTCCGGCCGGGGCGACCGCGCTTTCGACATCTACTCCAGGCTGCTGCGGGAGCGGATCATCTTCCTGGGCACGGGCATCGACGATCAGGTGGCCGATTCCCTGGTGGCCCAGCTGCTGTTCCTCGAGGCCGAGGATCCCGAGAAGGACATTCAGATCTACATCAACTCCCCGGGCGGCTCAGTGACCTCCGGGCTGGCCATCTACGACACCATGCAACAGGTGGCCCCGGATGTGGTCACCATCTGCTACGGCCTGGCCGCCAGCATGGGGGCCTTCCTGCTCACCGCCGGCGCCCATGGCAAACGTCTGGCCCTGCCCAACGCCCGCATCATGATCCACCAACCCCTGGGGGGCGCCCAGGGCCAGGCGGTGGACATCGAGATCCAGGCCCGGGAAATCCTCTACCTCAAGGACACGCTCAACGGGCTGATGGCCGAGCACACCGGCCAGCCGCTCGAGAAGATCGCTGAAGATACCGACCGCGACTACTTCCTTTCCCCGGCTGAGGCGGTTGAATACGGACTGATCGACCGGGTGGTCGATGATGCCCAGACCCCGTCGTCCCTTAGGACACCGTCCATCCGCCACCGGTCCGATCCCCCGGGGCGACTGACAAAACGGCGGGAGGGGTCGATCCTGGGGGACGGGCGCCCGTCCCGATCACGCCCAGGACGCCCGAACGCCGCACCTGCCGCCTCCTCGCCGCCTCCTCGCCGATGGCCAAGTTCGACGCCCACCTGAAGTGCTCCTTCTGCGGCAAGTCCCAGGAACAGGTGCGCAAGCTCATCGCCGGGCCGGGCGTCTATATCTGCGACGAGTGCATCGATCTCTGCAACGAGATTCTCGACGAGGAACTGGTCGAGCATCACGGCCATGGCCCCCAGAGCCGCCCCATGGCCGATGGGGGCCGCAAGGCGGCTCCGAAGAAATCGACCAAACCCGCCCCCACCCTGGCCACCATTCCCAGGCCCCAGGAGATCAAGGACTTCCTCGATCAGCAGGTGGTAGGGCAGGAGGAAGCCAAGAAGGTGCTCGCGGTGGCGGTCTACAACCACTACAAACGGCTGGCCTGGCAGGGCGACGGCAAGGGCGAGACGGATCAGACGGCCACGCGCCTGCACAAGTCAAATATTCTTCTGATCGGGCCGACGGGGTGCGGCAAGACGCTCCTGGCCCAGTCCCTGGCGGAGATGCTCGACGTCCCCTTCGCCGTGGCGGACGCCACCACACTCACCGAAGCCGGTTATGTGGGCGAGGACGTGGAGAACATCCTGCTGCGGCTGCTCCAGAAGGCCGATCTGGACGTGGACCAGGCCCAGCGGGGCATCATCTACATCGACGAGATCGACAAGATCGCCCGCAAGAGCGAAAACCCCTCCATCACCCGCGATGTCTCCGGTGAGGGGGTTCAGCAGGCCCTGCTCAAGATGCTGGAAGGCACGGTGGCCAACGTGCCGCCCCAGGGAGGCCGCAAGCATCCCTATCAGGACTGCATCCAGATCGACACCAGCCAGGTGCTGTTCATCTGCGGCGGCGCCTTCGTGGGACTGGAGGATCTGGTGCAGAAGCGGATGGGGCGCAACGCGATCGGCTTCCTGCCCACCGATGGCCGCGCCCGGGTGCGGTCCGGCAAGGACCGGCATTCCAGCGAGGTGATGCGCCACCTTGAACCGGAGGATCTGGTGCGCTACGGGCTCATCCCCGAGTTCATCGGCCGGCTGCCGGTGAGCGCGGTGCTCCACCCCCTCGACACCGCAGCCCTCGAAGCGATCCTCACCGAACCGCGGGACGCTCTGGTGAAGCAGTTCCAGACCCTGCTGAGCATGGACAACGTGCGGCTCGACTTCGAACCGGGCGCCGTCGAGGCCATCGCCGCCGAAGCCCACCGTCGCAAGACCGGCGCGCGGGCTCTGCGGGGCATCGTCGAGGAACTGATGCTGGACCTCATGTACGACCTTCCCTCCCGCCGGGACGTCGAGACCTACACCGTCACCCGGGAGCTGGTGGAACAGCGCAGCAAGGCCAAAGTGCTGCCGATCAATCCCGCCAGCGACCTGGACGGCCACTGCAGCGAACAGGCCACGGCCTGAGCCTCGCGGACGGCAACCAGCGGAGCGGCCATCCGTACCGAAAGGGAACCGAGGTGGCCCCCTCTCCGGCGCGAGGCTTGATGGGACCCGTATCCTCCGACTTGTCCGCCGCCGACCACCTGCAGGCCCCCCGACAGCACGGCCTGTTCCTGCACCATGGCATCGACCTCGGGGACGGGACCGTGGCCCACTACCTGGAGGGCCGGGAGATCCTGCGCAGCCCGCTGGATGACTTCAGCCGGGGGGAGGCGATCAGCACCGTCCCGTACCCGGAAGGGAGCTGCTCCCCGGTGGGCGTCACCCTGCGCCGCGCCATGGGCCGGATCGGTGAGCAGCGCTACAACCTGTTGTTCAACAACTGCGAGCACTTCGCCCACTGGTGCAAGACCGGTCGCCACCGCAGCGCCCAGGTGGAGGACTGGCTGCACACCGGCAGCCTCGGCGCCCTGGCCCTGGGTCAGTTCGTGCCGGCGGCCCTGTTGACGGGTGCAAGGGTGCTGCTGCGCCAGGGTCAGGGCCTGGCCGAATCCCTGGCCACGGGCCTCGATCCGGAGCAGCTGGCCCGGGGCCGGGAGCTGGCCCGGCGCTGCCTGGAGCAGCTCGATGGCCTGCGGCTGCGACTGCAGGAGAAGCTGGAGGAGGAACTGGCCCGGGCCGAAGGCCGCTGGGGGAAGGGGCGGAGCGACACGGTGGGCACCGACCCGTTCGATCAGCTGCGCCTGGCGGGACAGAACCTGGCCGATCAGCTGGCGGCGGTGGAGGAGCTGGAAGACCGGCTGCAGCGGCTGCTGGAGCCGGGGGAAGACCGGTAGCGTGATTCCCGGCGCCGCAGGATGACCGGCCGCGGCGCTGTGCGGAATCGCCAAGCCGGAACGCACCCATGGCCCAGGCTTACCAGCCGCAGCATCACAAGTACCGGCCCCAGCGTTTCGACCAGCTGGTGGGCCAGCAGGCGGTCGCCGACACCCTCAGCCAGGCCCTGCTTCAGAACCGCATCGCCCCGGCCTACCTGTTCAGCGGCCCCCGCGGCACCGGCAAGACCTCCAGCGCCCGCATCCTGGCCCGCTCGCTCAACTGCATGGCCAGTCCGGGGCCGACTCCCGAACCCTGCGGGATCTGCGACCTGTGCACGACCATCGCCGCGGGCAACGCTCTCGACGTGATCGAGATCGACGCCGCCTCCAACACCGGCGTCGACAACATCCGCGAGCTGATCGAACGCTCCCGGTTCGCCCCGGTCCAGGCCCGCTGGAAGGTCTATGTGGTCGACGAGTGCCACATGCTCTCCACCGCCGCCTTCAACGCCCTGCTCAAGACCCTGGAGGAACCCCCGCCGCGGGTGGTGTTCGTGCTGGCCACCACCGATCCCCAGCGGGTGCTGCCCACCATCCTCAGCCGCTGCCAGCGCTTCGATTTCCGGCGCATCCCCCTGGAGGCCCTGGAGAGGCATCTGCAGTGGATCGCCGCCGAAGAGTCGATCGGCATCACCCCCGAGGCCCTGCACCTGGTGGCCCAGCGGTCCCAGGGGGGCCTGCGGGACGCCGAAAGCCTGCTCGACCAGCTCAGCCTGCTGCCGGCGCCGATCGCGGCCGACGCGGTGTGGGACCTGTTGGGGGCGGTGCCCGAGCAGGAACTGCTGCAGCTGGCCGAGGCCATGGCCGCCGGTGATCCCCTGCAGGTGGTGGAGGGTTGCCGCGAACTCCTGGACCGGGGCCGGGAACCCTCCGCCGTGCTCCAGGGGCTGGCGTCCCTGCTGCGGGATCTGCTGCTGGCGGGGGTGGCGCCGGACCGCCTGGAGCTCACCAGCGTGTCCCCGGAGCTGCGGCCCCGGTTACCGGAAGTGGCCCGCCGCATCGGCAAGGCCCGGCTGCTCCACTGGCAGGCCCAGCTCAGGGGCAGCGAGCAGCAGCTGCGCCACAGCGTGCAGCCACGGCTCTGGCTGGAGGTGCTGGTGCTGGGGCTCCTGGCCGAACAGGCCGACATCGCCCCGGCGGCTCCGGCCCAGCTCAGGCTGGGTCTGAGGTCCACAGACCATCAGACCGGCCCAGCCGGCGACAACAGCTCCAGCGACGTTCTCTGCCCCATCCCCCCCGCGCCGCCCCAGGGGCCCCGAGGCCTTCGGCCCTGGAATCCGAAGCCATGGCCCCACCCGCTCCGGCAGCCGCGG
The DNA here is from genome assembly GCA_963772735.1 of uncultured cyanobacterium. GTDB lineage: Bacteria > Cyanobacteriota > Cyanobacteriia > PCC-6307 > Cyanobiaceae > Cyanobium. The sequence goes on from CAVYYO010000010.1 coordinate 45,783, forward strand.
TGGCCGCCCCGGCAGCCGAGAACCTGGCGGAGCTGTGGCAGCAGATCCTCGCCGGCCTGGAACTCCCCTCCACCCGCATGCTTCTTTCCCAGCAGGCCCAGCTGGTGCGGCTCGACGAGCGGCGGGCGGTGGTGCGGGTCGCCGGCACCTGGATGGCCATGGTGCAGAGCCGGCTGCCCCTGCTGGAGAAAGCGGTGGCCAGTGCGCTGGGGAGCCCGCGACAGCTGTCACTGGAGGCCGGGGGGGAGCCGGCCCGGCCCAGCGCCACGCCTCCACCTGCAGCAGCGCCAGCGTCAGCGCCAACCCTGCCGCCCCCCGGACCCACGACCTCCTCGCCGGGCAGGCCCCCAGCCGCGCAAGCGGTAGGGGCGATGCGGCGGCCCCCGAACCTCCGGCACCGTCCCACGGCACCGACAGCCGCATCGATGAGCAATCAAGACGGCTGGCCGAATTCTTCAATGGAGAGGTGATCGCCGATCTCGTGGGCGATGACCGGCAGGGAGCGGACCCGGCCTCCCCCTCGGACCGGGCCGTCCCAGGGCTGGTGCGCCCTTCATCGGCGTCCCAGCCGCGGGGGCAGGGCGGAGCGCAGGCTCCGGATCAGTCCTGAGGTCCAGGGATCGGGGGCCGGCGGCTGGTGGTCTGGATAGAACCGCCTGTAATCCTCCGCATAGATCTCCGCCACCCGCTTTCTGAGCTTCCTTTCCTTACGCGGCGAAGGCTTCTTCAACTGGGAGGCAGGGCCGTTGACTCTGGGCAGATCCAGAACCCTTCCCAGTCGCTGGGAAAGGGCCTGCGTGAGCTGGGAAAGATGCTCGAAATAGAAGACATTCACTGTGGCAGCGCCTTCCAGGAAGGTCGACTGGGCTCTGAGATGCAGCAAATCATGGGATGCGGCAAGCTCCAGATACTGCTCCAGCGTGAGGGCGTGGAGATCGATACCGTGGTACCACCTTGCAAAATCTGCCATGGCACGATCCTTTCTTCGGTAGGAAGACAGGAATCGCGTCCAGGGATCCCGGACCACGGTGAATACCCAGCTGTCCCGGATGAAATCCGGATGCAGGCGTTCCATTTCTTCGAGCCGAAGATGCTGGAGAAAACCTGAGCTCAGGCCAGAATTCTTCAGCTCTCCAGAAGTGACTTTTCCGAAGCAGGCGTCAAGGTTTTCAACGGCAGGGCTGAGATCGAGCCCAAGGGCCGACTCGATAGATGTCCCTGCCGTCTTGGGAATGTGGATGAACGTCAGGCCCATCTCTCGAAACAAGGGCATGACTGTTGCCGCAGACGAACCGTTGTACCCAGGAACTTATCATAAGCCAATCGCCCGGGTCCATCGATCAGAAGATCTGAGATCGGCGACAACATTGTCCGAGCCAAGGTTGTCGAGTTTCAGCGATACGGCCTACAAAGATATTTTTGAGTCTTCCTGGCCTTGGCTGGCGCGAGACCATCTCATCTCGAGTTCCACGGCAACGAGAAAAACATTGCCGTGGATTCACAAACGACCGGTTTCCGCGACGAACTCAGCCCCCCCGTCCGATTGTCCTTCCTGGTCGTCCACATCATGACCAGCAGAGTCTTCGCCCAGGTGAAGGGTCTTGACCCACACCAGCCTCTTGGGCAGCAGGGCCATCTTCAGGGTGACCCAGGGAATCACCAGGAACCAGTGGACCAGATAGACGATGCCCAGTCCGACCGTGAAGGGGTTCATCTCCGGCAGGGGTGGTCCCTCCGAAGACCGGCGGCAACCCGTGGCGATCGCCATCCCCGAAAGAGCCAGGGCCACGATCGAGAACGGCCACATGGTGGGGGGCGTGCGGGTGAGCACGGTTCCGAGCAGATCGGCACTGGCCACCACCGGCAGCACATACTGCAGCAGGAAGAAGGCGATGAGATCCAGCTTCTGACTGAAGCGCAGCCGATCCGAGAGCAGGCCGGGGGTGTAATCGAAGAAGCGCTGCAGGCCCCCCTCCGCCCAGCGCTGGCGCTGGCGCCACAGGGCAGGAAGGGTCAGGACCGCTTCCTCCTGGACCGGGGGATCCCAGAGCACACCGATGGGCAGGCCCTCCAGCAGGAAGCGGAAGCTCAGATCGAGATCGTCGGTGACGGTGTCTTCATTGAAGCCACCGGCGCTCAGGAGAGCATCGCGGCGCAGAAGCTGGCCGTTCCCCCGCAGCTCGGCCACCCCGCCGTTGGCCAGACGCCCCTCCTGGATCACCGCGTCGAAGGCCATCTCCATCGCCTGGGCGGTGGTGAGCAGGTTGGCCTGGGCATTGACCACCGCCTTGCGCAGCTGCACCGCCGCCCAGCCCCCGCTCTCGGCCCAGGGGATGAGACGCTCAAGAACGTCGGGCTGCAGATCGGCATCCGCATCCAGCACCAGCATCCAGCGGCCGGTGAGCTGCTGCAGCACCAGATTGAGCGCCCCGGACTTGCCGCCGCCCGCATCCCTGGGGCGACGCAGCACCCGCAGGAAGGAATGGCGGCCCTGGAGGTCGGCCAGCAGATCGGGGGTGCGGTCGTCGCTGCCGTCGTCGATCACCCAGAGGGTGAGCCGGCCTGCGGGCCAGCGCAGGCCGGCGATGCGCTCCACCAGACGCCCGATCACCGCCTGCTCGTCACGGGCGGCCACCACCACATCGACGGCCGGGCAGGATTCGGTCAGGGGGAGGGGCGCCGGGGACACCCCGGCCCGGCTGCGGCGGAAGGCCTGCAGCAGAACCGTCCTCAGGCTGTAGCCCCCGAGCAGGGTCGCCAGGGTGAGTGCCGGCACGAGACTGCGGCCGGGGGGCAGCCAGTGGGGAGCGATCCCGGCCAGGCCACAGCAGGCAAGGAACAGGGCCGCCTTGGCACGGCGGCGATCGCTGTCACTGCCGCCGGCAGCCATGAAGATCCTCACACTGATTTTCGACTCTAAGGCGAATCTCCTTCGACACCGAGGGGCCTGAGTTCGGTGCCGGGGTAGTAGTGCGCCAGGATCCGCCGGCTGTCCCAGCCGCGACGGGCCAGATCGATGGCCCCCGCCTGGGACAGGCCGGCTCCGTGGCCGAAGCCGCCCCCCTCCAGCTGCCAGACCCCGACACCGGCGGGCCGCAGCACGAAGAGGGTGCTGGGCAGGGTGCGAAGGGTGCGGCGGATGGCGTCCAGACGCAGCACGGTGCTTCCCTCGGTTCCCTGCACCTCGAGGGCCAGCACCCGGCCGCTGGGGCCTCGGGAGAGCACCTTCAAGGCCGTGGGACGGCCGACCCCCCGCTCCTTCCCCAGGGCGGTGGAGATCTGAGCCGCGCTCAGACGCCGCTGCCAGCGGAAAACGGGATGGTCGGCCCCCCAGGCCGTGCGGCCGTCCCGCAGCAGGTCCGGCAGGGCGGCCGGTGCCAGGGGGACGGGGTATCGGGCCTGGAACGGAGCGGGTCCGTCGGCGAAGGGGCGAAGGTAGGGAACGGGCGCGCCGCTCCAGGCTTCCTCGTAAGCAGCGCTGAGGCCCCCGTTGCTGGCGTGGTACACCGCGTGGATGGCCCGACCCTCGGCCATCAGCACACCCAGACGGGTGGCAGCGATGGCCTGGCGCACGGCACTGCCCGCCTGGCGGGGATCGCTGTACACCTGGCACTGGGTATCGGCGCAGAGGTGATAGCCGTCCACCACGAAGCGGTGCTGGTTACGGACGGCCCAGGTGCGGGCCAGCACGGCCTGGGCCTCGAGCGCCGCCGCCCCCACGCCGGCCCCGATTTCATGGGGCACCACCCCCTCCAGGTAGCGCTCGAGGGGAACCTGCTCCACCAGGCTCCAGCCGCCGTGGGCGTCGGCCAGCAACAGGAAAGGCCCGGCGTAGGCGCCCTGCTTCCAGCGCAGGCCACCCGGGGCCTCGATCCGGATCGGGGAGGGCAGGGCCACCACGCCCTCGGCGCGACGCAGCTCCAGACCCACGCGCTCGCTTGCGGTCCGCTCGAAGCTCTCCAACCGCACGCCGTCGGGAAGGGGGACGGGATCGGGGGCATCGGCCGGGGCCCACACCTCCCAGTCCCGGGGCCTGGCGATCTCCGCCGCGACGCCCATGGCACGCCAGAGGCCCGCGGCCTGCTCGGCGCTCTCGAAGCTGGCGAACGGACCCATCACCCGTCGCCGCAGGGTGATGGGCTGGGGCAGGGCCACCCGGCGCCAGTGCAGCACCAGCTCCGGGGCCTGGAAGCGCTGGCCGGAGGCATCCACCAGGGTGAGCAGGCCCCCCTGGCTGCGCAGCCGCAGCGGCGGGGCGGCGCCGGCCACCGCGGGCGCCGGACCCAGCCGGGCCGCCAGGGCCACCCACAGCACGGGGTTCGCCGCCGTCAGGGGAGCAGGCCTGGCCACCGGCCAGTGCAGCAGGGCCAGGGGTTCAGGGGCCGTCGGCGGGGTCGGGGAGGCCGATGGGGGCGACAACGGCTGGGCCGGTGGCCCCGGATCGGCCCGGCAGCCGGCCGGGAACAGCAGGGCCATGGCCAACAGAAGCCGTGGCAGGAGAAGGGAACGCAGCGGCATGGACAGGGGAGGGTTGGAGGAGGGTGCACCCGCGTCGTAGTGTGCTCGTTTGTGCCCGCGCCCACCGAGATGCCGAAGCTCAAGACCCGCAAAGCGGCCGCCAAGCGGTTCAAGGCCACCGGCACCGGCAAGTTCATGCGCCGGCGTGCCTTCCTCAACCACCTGCTCGACCACAAGAGCCCCAAGCGCAAGCGCTACCTGGGCACCATGGCGGTGGTTGATGAGCGCGACCACGACAACGTGGCCAGAATGCTCCCCTACGCCGGCTGAGCCCGGCCGGGCGCCCTGCGGCACTCTCCGCTTCTCCAGTTTTTCCACCCAGAGATCACCTCCCATGGCCCGCGTCAAGAGGGGCAACGTCGCCCGCAAACGCCGCAACAAGATCCTTCGCCTCGCCCGCGGCTTCCAGGGGAGCAACGGCAGTCTGTTCCGCACCGCCAACCAGCGGGTGATGAAGGCCCTCTGCAATGCCTACCGCGACCGTCGCCGCCGCAAGCGTGATTTCCGTCGCCTCTGGATCGCCCGGATCAACGCCGCCGCCAGGATCAACGGCCTCAGCTACAGCAAGCTGATCGGAGGTCTCAAGCAGGCCGACGTGCGCCTGAACCGCAAGATGCTGGCCCAGCTGGCCGTGGCCGATCCGGCCAGCTTCTCCGCCGTGGTCAGCGCGGCAAGCCGCTGACGGCCCTGTCCGTGCACCGACCATCCGGCCGGCCCCGATGAACGACCTGCTGCCCCAGGCCTACCTGCTCGGGCTGATCGCCCTGCTGGGTGTGGCCGCTGTCGTGGTCGCCAGACAGATCCTGAGGGTGCGCCGCGACGAGCTCGCCCTGGCCCGTCTGGGGGGGAATGGCGCAACGACCGCCAGCCCCAGGAATGCCTCCACTCTCTACGAGCTGGCTTCGGTCCAGTTGCGCAAGCGTCTTTACGGCCAGGCCCAGGGCAACCTCAAGCAGGCCCTCAAGCTGGCCGACGCCGAGAACGTCCCGGCCGAGGCCAGGGCCCTGATGGAGAACGCCCTGGGGTTCACCCTGGCGGCCCAGAACAACTACAGCTCCGCCATCCGCCATTACCGGGCCGCCCTGCGCGCCAAGGCCGACTATCCGGTGGCCCTCAACAACCTGGCGTTCGCCCTGGAGAAGCAGTCGAAGCCCGACGAGGCCAGGGCTCTCTATGAGCAGGTTCTCCAGCTGGAGGATCGCAACAGAACCGCTCGCAAACGGCTCTCGATCCTGGAGCGCCGCAGCGGTGTCGACACCAACGCCAAGCCGGACGGCAACCGCAAGGGGGTCTGAGGGCCTTCCGGCCCCTTCAGCCCTGCGCTGAATTTCTTCACCAGAGACCGCGCACCGGCGAACCGCCGGGGGACATCGCTGCCGGGGGGCCCTGATCGGGAATCAACTGAAGACGGCCACCTGGCGTGGTCAGCCGGGGGGCACTCCAGCCGCTCAGCGAGAGGCCCTGAACACTCTGAAAGGCGCCGCCGGGCTCCAGGGCGCCGCCCAGGGGATCCCCCAGCAACAGCAGGTCAAGCTGGTCGGACTTGGCGTTGAGGTTGCCCTGCACAGGGGTTTCAACCCCGCCGATGGCCATCGAACCGCGCAGATCCACCATCTGACCGGTCGGGGTGACCCCATCGATCCTCAGCTCCACGGGGACCACCGGGCCGCCACTGAATGACTGGTAGCGGCCGGTCCAGCGCCGGGGCATCTGCTCGGCGATCAGCCGGGCCCGGGCGATCGGGTCGAAGGTCTCCACCTCACCGTTGGCCCCCCCGTCCTGCTGGATGATCGACTGCATCTCCGGTGGGGTGAAGGGCACGAACCCCGGCCCAGGATCTGGGCTGGCGGCAAGCATCGGGCTGGCGGCTAGCAGCAGGGGCACGGCGGCCAGAGGCACCGGCATGGCGTGGGTCTCGGAGGCAGAGGGCAGACTAATCGGGATGCGCTCGCCCGCAGCAGGACTCCGCCCTTGAACCCCATCGACCCCTCCACCTCCCGCGACGATCTGGTGATCGGAGGCCGACACTTTCGCAGCCGGCTGATGACCGGCACCGGTAAGTACCCCACTCTGGAAGCCATGCTGGCAAGCCTGGAGGCCAGCGGCTGCGAGATCGTGACGGTGGCGGTGCGACGGGTGCAGAGTGGCGCCCCCGGCCACGGCGGCCTGATCGAAGCCGTCGACTGGAACCGGATCTGGATGCTCCCCAACACCGCCGGTTGCGCCACCGCCGAGGAGGCGGTGCGGGTAGCCCGGCTGGGACGCGAACTGGCCCGCCTGGCGGGCCAGGAGGACAACAACTTCGTGAAACTGGAGGTGATCCCCGATTCCCGTCACCTGCTCCCCGATCCCTTCGGGACCCTCGAGGCCGCCGAGCAGCTGGTGAGGGAGGGCTTCACGGTGCTGCCCTATATCAATGCCGATCCCTTGCTGGCCCAACGGCTCGAGGAGGCCGGCTGCGCCACGGTGATGCCACTGGGATCACCGATCGGATCGGGCCAGGGCATCCGCAACGCCGCCAACATCGCCCTGATCATCGAGAACGCCCGCATCCCTGTGGTGGTGGATGCGGGCATCGGGGTGCCGAGCGAGGCCGCCCAGGCGATGGAGATGGGTGCCGACGCCCTGCTGATCAACAGCGCCATCGCCCTGGCAGGGGATCCACCGGCCATGGCGAGAGCCATGGCGCAGGCCACCGAGGCCGGCCGGGCGGCTCTGCTCGCGGGCCGGCTGCCGCCGCGGGCCGCGGCCTGCCCCAGTTCTCCGGTGGAAGGTCGTGTGACGAACCGTTGACGATCGGACCGATCCCGGCCCTGCTCCATAGGGTTTTCCGAAACCGAGGAGCCACCACCCATGCAGGTCACAGAAGAAGACGGCGGCAAGCTGAATGCCTTCGCCAAGGAGCCCCGCATGGTGCTGCAGGAGGACGGAGAACCCAATGGAGCCAACCGGATGCTGCTGATCGGCGGCCTGGTGCTGGTGGCCGCCCTGGTGGCGGTGGCGGCCGGGATCAGCTGAGCCGTTAGGGGCTTCTGAGGCCTGTAGTAGCTTGCCCCTCTGAGCAACTGCTCGTTCAGGAGTCTGGGGTGAAGGTACTCGTTCTCGGCGGCGACGGCTTCTGTGGTTGGCCCTGTGCCGCGAACCTCGCTGAAGCCGGCCACGACGTCGTCATCGTCGACAACCTGAGTCGTCGCAAGATCGACATCGACCTGGGCGTGGAATCGCTGACGCCCATCGCCACCATCCAGGACCGCCTGCGGGCCTGGGATCAGGTGGGCGGCCGGACGATGGGCTTCGTCCATCTGGACATCGCGCGGGAGTACGACCGCCTGCTCGATCTGCTGCGCAGCGAGCGACCGACCGCCATCGTCCACTTCGCCGAGCAGCGGGCCGCCCCCTACTCGATGAAGAGCAGTGCCACCAAGCGCTACACCGTCGACAACAACGTCAACGGCACCCACAACCTGCTGGCCGCCATCGTCGAGAGTGGCCTCGACGTCCACATCGTTCACCTCGGCACCATGGGGGTGTACGGCTACGGTTCCCACCGTGGAGCCACCATTCCGGAGGGCTACCTCACCGTGGAGGTGCCCCAGCCAGATGGCACCTGCTTCACCGAGAAGATTCTGCATCCCACCGATCCGGGCAGCGTCTATCACATGACAAAGACGCTGGATCAGTTGCTTTTCTTCTACTACAACAAGAACGACGGGATCCGGGTCACCGACCTGCACCAGGGCATCGTCTGGGGAACCAACACCGACCTCACCCAGCGGGATCCTCGACTCACCAACCGGTTCGACTACGACGGGGATTACGGGACGGTTCTGAACCGCTTCCTGATGCAGGCGGCCATCGGCTATCCCCTCACCGTCCATGGCACCGGCGGCCAGACCCGGGCCTTCATCCACATCCGTGACTCTGTGCGCTGCGTCCAGCTCGCCCTCGAGCACCCCCCTGAACCGGGTGAGAAGGTCAAGATCTTCAATCAGATGACCGAGAGCCACCAGGTGGGCGAACTGGCCCGGAAGGTGGCCGCCCTCACCGGTGCCGAGATCAATTACATGCCCAACCCCCGCAAGGAGGCGATCGAAAACGATCTCGTCGTCGACAACCGCTGCTTCATCGAGCTGGGCCTCAAGCCCACCACCCTCGATGACGGCCTCCTGGCCGAAGTGGTGGACGTGGCCCGCCGCTGGGCCGACCGCTGCGACCGCTCCAAGATCCCCTGCCTCTCCGCCTGGACCCAGCGTCAGGCCGAGGCGATCAAGGCCCTCGCCTGATCCCCCATCCTGTGAAAATCGCTTTTTTCACCGAAACCTTCCTGCCGAAGGTCGACGGCATCGTCACGCGCCTCACCAAGACCGTCCAGCATCTGGTGGCGACTGGCGATGAGGTGCTGATCTTCTGCCCCGAAGGCGCGCCGGACGCCTACATGGGCGCACGGGTGGTGGGGGTGCCGGCGATGCCGCTGCCGCTCTATCCCGAACTCAAGCTGGCCCTGCCCCGGCCAGCAGTCTCCGAGGCCCTGGATCGCTTCGCACCCGACCTGGTCCACGTGGTGAACCCGGCCGTGCTCGGCCTGGGGGGGATCTGGCTGGCCCGCAGCCGCGGCCTGCCCCTGGTGGCCAGCTACCACACCCACCTGCCCAAGTACCTCGAGCACTACGGCATGGGCATGCTCGAGCCCCTGCTGTGGGAACTGCTCAAGGCGGCCCACAACCAGGCCCAGCTGAATCTCTGCACCTCCTCCGCCATGGTGGAGGAGCTGGCGGCCAAGGGGATCCAGCACACGGCCCTCTGGCAGCGAGGCGTCGACACCGAACTGTTCCGGCCGGAGCTGGCCTCCGACGCCATGCGCCGGAGGCTTCACGGCGGCTACGACGACACGGGCCACCTGCTCCTCTACATCGGCCGGCTCTCGGCGGAGAAGCAGATCGACCGGATCAGGCCGGTGCTCGAGGCGATGCCCCAGACCCGCCTGGCCCTGGTGGGGGACGGCCCCCACCGCCAGCAGCTCGAGCGGCATTTCGAAGGCACCGCCACCACCTTCGTGGGCTACCTGGCCGGCGAGGAGCTGGCTTCGGCCTATGCCAGCGGCGATGCCTTCCTGTTCCCCTCCAGCACCGAAACCCTTGGCCTGGTGCTGCTGGAAGCCATGGCCGCCGGCTGCCCGGTGGTGGGGGCCGACCGGGGCGGCATCCCCGACATCGTCTGCGATGGCGTCAACGGCTGCCTCTACGACCCCGACCAGCCCACCAGCCTGACCACGGCGGTGACACGGCTGCTGGGGGATCCGGCAGCCCACCGCCAGCTGCGGCTTGCCGCCCGGGATGAGGCTGAACGCTGGGGCTGGCCCAGTGCCACCGCCCAGCTGCAGCGCTATTACCGCCAGGTGCTGGACCAGACCCTGCTGCCCCAGGTGGCCTGAGCCAGCGCCACCCCCCTGGGGCCGGGCGGAGCCGGGTTGCTCAGCCCGGCCTGGCGGGAGCCGGGGCTGGCTTTTCGCCCCGGAACCAGGTGGTCATCAGGGCCTTCACCATCGGTGCGGCCACGGTGCCCCCGTAACCACCGGAGTTTTCGCCGAAGGCCACGATCACCAGGGTGGGCTTACCGGTGGCGGGGGCATAGCCCCCGAACCAGGCGTGGTCGGGGCGGGGCGGATCCTCACCGGTGCCCGTCTTGCCGGCCACGGGCGGCAGGCTGGGGTCGTTGAGGATGGTGGCCGTGCCGTTGGTGACCGCCTGGCGAAGGCCGAGATGGAGCACCTTCAGGGTGGCGGGCTTGAGACCCAGCCATTCGCGGGGATAGTCGCGCTCCACCAGATGGGGCGTCACCAGCCAGCCGCCGTTCGCGACGGCCGCGTAGAGCCGAGCCATCTGGAGCGGGGTGACGGTCACCGCCCCCTGGCCGATCGAAGAGGTGATCGTGTCGACCGCGGTCCACGGTTCACCGAGCACCTCCTTCTTCCAGGCGGGATCCCCCAGCAGACCGGAGGATTCCTCGGCGGCCAGCTCGCTGCCGGTGCGCCTGCCGTAACCGAGGCGTCGAGCCGCCTTGAACAGTTCCTCCGGTCCGACCATCAAGCCCACCTTGTAGTAGAAGCTGTTGCTGCTCACCGCCAGGGCGAGAGGGAATCCGATGCGGCCGTAGGAGCCGTGGTCGGCGTAGCACTGGCCGTCGTAACAGAAGGAATTCACCGTCGGCACGGTGGACGTTTCGCTGAGCTTGCCGGACTCGATACCGGCGATCGTGGTCACGATCTTGAAGGTGCTGGCCGGCGGGAAGCCCTGGAGGGCCCGGTTCAGCATGGGTGCCTCCGGCCGGTTGAGGCTGTTCCACTGGGCCGTGGTGGGCCCGTCGGAGAAGATGTTGGGATCGAAGTTGGGCCGGCTGGCCATCGCCAGCACCGCGCCGGTCTGGGGGTCCATGGCCACGATCGCTCCCTTGCGCACCCCGCCGAGGGCCTTCTCCGCCGCCAGCTGCAGGTCCAGATCGAGGGTCAGGCGCAGATCCTTGCCGGCCTTGGCGGGCTTGTCGCCCAGCACCCTCTGCACCTGGCCCGCGGCATTGACCTCAACCTGCTGTCCGCCCCACTGGCCGCGCAGGTGGCTTTCGTAGACCTTCTCCAGCCCGATGCGGCCGATGCGATCGCTGATCCGGTACCCGCGGTCCCTGAGGGCGTCGTATTCCTCTTCGGTGATGCTGCTGGTGTACCCCATCACGTGGGCCGCCAGGCTGCCGTTGGAATAGGAGCGCAGAACGTCCTCGGACACCTCCGCCCCCCGCAGGGATCCGGCCTGCTCCCTGAAGCGCAGCACCTGCACCGGCGTGAGCGAGGTGGCCAGGGGGATCCGGAAGCCCTGGCCATCGGCGCCTCGCTTGCGTTGGGCCTCGAGCTTGTCGACCGGAATCGCCAGCACGGAAGCCAGCCGGTCCCGCAGATCCGGCCAGCGACGGTCGTCGACGAGCAGCGGCTGGAGATAAAGGTTGTAGGTGAGGCGATTGGTGGCAAGCACCCGTCCCTTGCGATCCAGCAGTCGCCCGCGCACAGGGTTTCGGGGCAGAAGCCGGATCCGATTCTCGTCGGCCATGGCCTTGTTTTCGGCCCCGTGCAGCAGCTGCAACCAGGCAAGACGGCCGATGATGGCCGACAGCAACAGCAGAATGAAGGTGAGGAGCAGCGCTGCCTGGTGACCCACCCCCGAGTGGCGGGTGGACGAGGGGATCATCCCGGGTCCGGACGTGCGCACCATCAGGGGAGACGATCCTCCAGCAGCGCCAACCGATCTTCGATGCGGGCCAGGGCAGCGATCAATTCGCCAGGATCCGCTGGATCCGGGCTCGACGGCTGCCCAGCAGCCGCCTCGGGTTCGGGAGCTTCCTCAGCGGCCATATCACGCACCTCCACCCTCATCACCGGATTGCCGAGACCGGGCTGGAAGCGATCCAGATTCTCGCGCACCTGGCTGGCCGCAGGCTCTCCTTCCTGGCGCAACTGGCCGAGGGGATCGACGCTGCTGCCGTCGAAGGCGGCGAACACCTCGGCCGGACCGCCCTTGCGGACCCGCTCCACCATCGCCAGTCCCACCGGCAGCACGTCCTGCATCAGGGCGAGACGGAAGGAGTCGAGAGGATCAGCAGCCATGGTGAAGCGACCTGGACTGGAGGCTCCAGTCTGACCTGCGGTCGACCCTGATGACGACGACGGAGGCCGGGGAGCGACTCAGAGTGCCGGGCGCTGCACCCCTGGATCGACGATCACCTGGCCGCAGAAGCGGGTGCTGCCCAGCCACCAGCCAGCGCCCACGGCCAGCACCAGCAGAAAGCTGAAGGGGAGCAAGGCCTGGCGGGTGACGTCGAGGGAGAGCCATTCCAGCCAGCCCCGCAGCATGCGGTCCCGGTCAAAGCGGCGCCGTTCCCGCAGACTTTCCTTCTCGCGTCGCTCCAGCGCCCGGGACACCCAGCGCTCGAAGGCCTTCTTCTTGGTGACGGCCATCTTGCGCTCCACCTCCAGCAGGTGGCCGGCGCTGAGATCGGGATTGAAGGTGCTGATGAGCTCCAGGCTCTTGAGGAACATTTCCACCGACCCTTCCTTGACCGCCAGGTCGGCAGGCTCAAGGGCCTCCCAGTCGAGTTCGGGATAGAAACGCAGGCGGTTGCTGCGGATCTGCTCCTCCGGAAGCTGGCCGGGCTCCCGCAGCCAGCGGTCGGTGTTGGCGTCGAAACGACGCCAGTAGAGGAAGGGATTGAGGAAGACGGTCTTGCCCGCCAGCAGGATGCTGTCCTGCTGCAGACGACGGTTCAGCTGCGGGTCGTGCTCAGCCCCGGCAGGGCTGCCAGCGAAGACGGGGGAGACGGGAGGCACGCGGCATCAGGCTGGGAGCCGACGTTATCGAAGGCCACCCCAGGCGGCCAGCCCGGGGGGCCCACCTATTCCCACTCGATCGTGCCCGGGGGTTTGCTGGTGATGTCGAGCACCACCCGGTTCACCCCCCGCACTTCGTTCACGATGCGGTTGGAGATGAGCTCCAGCAGGTCGTAGGGCAGGCGCGACCAATCGGCGGTCATGCCGTCCTCCGAGGACACACAGCGCAGCACGATCGGGTAGGCGTAGGTGCGCTTGTCGCCCATGACCCCGACGCTGCGCACCGGCAGCAGCACGGCGAAGGCCTGCCAGATCTCGTTGTAGAGGCCGGCGTCACGCACCTCCTCACGCACGATCAGGTCGGCGTCCCGGAGGATGTCGAGCTTGTCATCGGTGACCTCTCCCAGAATGCGGATCGCCAGGCCGGGCCCGGGAAAGGGGTGACGGCCCACGATCTCCTGGGGCAGGCCCAGGCTGCGGCCCACCTTGCGGACCTCGTCCTTGAACAGGCGCCGCAGCGGCTCCACAAGCTTGAACTGCAGGTCCTTCGGCAGACCTCCCACGTTGTGGTGGCTCTTGATCTTCACCGCCACCCTCTCGCCAGTCTTGGGGTCCACGTTGGTGCCGGCAGATTCGATCACGTCCGGGTAGAGAGTGCCCTGGGCCAGATAGTCGAAGGGACCGAGGCGGCGGCTCTCCTCCTCGAACACCCGGATGAATTCGGTGCCGATGATCTTGCGCTTCTCCTCCGGATCGGTGATGCCTGAGAGCTTGGAGATGAAGCGCTCGCGGGCATTGATGTATTGCACGTTGATATGGAACTGACGATCGAAGAAATCCATCAGGAATTCCGGCTCACCCTTGCGCATGAAGCCCTGGTCGATGAACATGCAGGTGAGCCGATCACCGATCGCCTGGTGCAGCAGGAAAGCCAGGGTGGAGGAATCGACTCCGCCCGAAAGAGCCAGCAGCACCCGCTTTTCGCCCACCTGGGCCCGTACCTCCGCCACCGCCTCGTCGATGAACGCGGCGGTGGTCCAGTCAGGGGAACAGGAACAGATGTGATAGACGAAATTGCGGACCATCACCATGCCGCAGGTGGAGTGCACCACCTCCGGATGGAACTGCACCCCGTAGAGCCGGCGGGCGTGGTCGGCGACCGCGGCCTCGGGCGTGTTGTCGGTGTGGGCCAGCCGCACGAATCCCGGGGGCAGCGCCTGCACCGAATCACCGTGGCTCATCCACATCGTGGAGCCCTGCTCCACGTTGGTGAGAAGGTCGACCGGGTCGTCGACGAAGAGAGGCGCCTTGCCGTATTCCGCCCGGCCCGCCGCCACCACCGATCCTCCCAGCTGCTGCACCATCAGCTGCATGCCGTAGCAGACCCCCAGCACCGGGATGCCCAGCTCCCAGAGGGCGGGGTCACAGGAGGGCGCCCCCTCCTCGTAGACGGAGTTCGGTCCGCCGCTGAGGATGATTCCCTTCGGAGCCAGCGCCTGGAGTTCGGCCGCGGTGGTGGTGTAACTCAGCACCAGGGAGAACACCTCCGTCTCCCGCACCCGCCGGGCGATCAGCTCGGAGTACTGGGAGCCGAAGTCCAGGATGACGATGGCCGGATGGCGGCGGGAGCCGCTGGCCTCGTCCCGTTCCGGACCCGATGGTGCGGTCTGCGGCATTTGGGACATCGGCTCGGAGGCGGCCAGGGCCAGGGCCCGGTTTCGGTGCCAGCACCCTAGGTCGCGCCGCCGAAGCGCTCCATCAGGGAGGCCCCGACCGGCCCGCACGCCCGCAGCCGGCGGCGTCGGTCGAAAAGAGCCGCTCCCACGGCGATCAGGGGGGCGCCATGGCTGGCCAGGTAGCCCAGGCAGCGGGATTCGATGGTCGCGGCGATCCGCCCCCGCAGACGCCCGGCCAGGGCCCCATCGGCCTGCTCGAGTTCATTCAGACCGGCCTCCACCGTGGCGGCGCCATGCAGGGCAGCGAGGGTGGCGCCGCCGACCCCCTCGAGGGCCGCCAGGGCGGTGAGCACCTCGGCACGCCCGTCGGCCAGGTGGTGATGGGTATGAAAGATACCGCCGGCCAGCTTGATCAGCTTCCCCTGGTAGCCGAACAGCAGCAGCCGCTGCACGCCCGCTTCGGCGGCCGCCACCAGAACGGGTCCGAGCCAGTTCCCCGCCTTGAGAAGCAACTCCGGCGGCAGCCCCAGCCGCGGCGCCAAATCAAGGCCGTTCTCCCCGATCACCAGCACCAGATCACCGCCGAAGGCGGGCGCGGCGACCCGCTCAGCCAGGGCCGCCAGGGTGCGGGCGAGCTGCTCCGGATCGGCGCCGGCCTGCACCTCCGCCTGGGTGCCGATCAGGGCCAGCCCCTCCACCACGCCGAAGGCCGCGTTGCTGGTGCGCTCCGCCAGGCGGCGGCCGTCGGGCAGGGCCAGCGTGAGCCCGAGCCTCCGGCCGGGGGGCACCAGGGGGCGCAGGTTCGCCTCCAGAAGGCGGCGGGCATAGGCGGACAGGCAGGCCCCGCCCGTGGCCTCGTGCACCCCCACCCCCTCACCGGCTTCGAGCTGCAGCCACGCATCGCCGCAGGATCCGGTGTCGGCACCAGGCTCCAGGGGCGACAGCCAGCGGGCGGTCACCCACACCAGCAGGCCCCGGGTGAGGTCGAGCCCGTCGCCCGGGTCGCAGCAGCTTTCCCCGAGGGCCAGCCCGTCACCCAGCCGCGCTGCGGCCCGCACCGGAATCGGCACCACCCCGGCGGGCTGCAGCAGTTCCAGGGCCACCGTGGCGCTGAAGGGTTCCCCCCGCAGGGAGCCGAGGGCGGCGCGGGCCGCGGCCGCCAGCCACACCGGCAGGGTGAAGCCCCGCTGGGGCGCGGAGGGGGGGCGCAGGGCGTCGATGGTCATGGGGAACGCTGTTTTTTATGGTGGTCGATCGCCTCGCCTCCCCCGGCACGCGCTCCTTCCCTCCCCACAGCTCATGCAGGACAAGCTCACGTTGATGATCCCCGGCCCCACCCCGGTGCCGGAGACCGTCCTGCAGGCCATGGCCCGCCACCCCATCGGCCATCGCAGCGGTGACTTCCAGAAGATCGTGCGGCGCACCACCGAGCAGCTGCAATGGCTGCATCAGACCAGGGGCCACGTGCTGGTGCTCACCGGCAGCGGCACCGCCGCCATGGAGGCCGCCATCGTCAACACCCTCAGTCGCGGCGACAGGGTGCTCTGCGGTGACAACGGCAAGTTCGGCGAACGCTGGGTGAAGGTGGCAAAGGCCTACGGGCTGACCGTGGAGGTGATCAAGGCCGAGTGGGGCCAGCCCCTCGATCCTGAGGCCTTCCGGGCCGCCCTGGAGGCCGACACCGGCAAGGAGATCCGGGCCGTGATCCTCACCCACTCGGAAACCTCCACCGGAGTGATCAACGACCTGCAGGCCATCGCCGGCCACGTGAAGGCCCATGGAACGGCCCTCACCATCGCCGACTGCGTCACCAGCCTGGGCGCCTGCGACGTGCCCATGGACGCCTGGGGCGTTGACGTGGTGGGCTCCGGCTCCCAGAAGGGCTACATGATGCCGCCCGGCCTCAGCTTCGTGGCCATGGGCGAGCGGGCCTGGAAGGCGTACGAGCGTTCCGATCTGCCCAAGTTCTATCTCGATCTTGGCAAGTACCGCAAAGCGGCCGACGACGACAGCAACCCCTTCACCCCGGCGATCAACCTCTACTTCGCCCTGGAGGCCGCCCTGGGGATGATGCAGAAGGAGGGGCTGGAGGCGATCTTCGCCCGCCACGACCGTCACCGCCGCGCCACCCAGGCGGCGATGAAGGCCATCGGACTGCCCCTTTATGGCGCCGAGGGCCACGGCAGCCCGGCGATCACGGCCGTGGCCCCCGAGGGAATCGACGCCGAGATCCTGCGCAAGCAGGTGAAGGAGCGCTTCGACATTCTTCTGGCCGGCGGCCAGGATCACCTCAAGGGGAAGGTCTTCCGGATCGGCCACCTTGGTTTCGTATGCGACAGGGACGTGCTGACCGCCGTGGCGGCCATCGAGGCCACCCTTCAGGACCTGGGCCTGGCCAAGGGGCCCACAGGGGCGGGGGTGTCGGCGGCGGCGGCGGAGCTGGCCCGCTGAACCGGACCTCTGTGAAGGAAGGAGCGACGCGGGGAGGTGTTTCGGCAGGTCGTTTTATGTTCATGGCGGTCGTTTCAGCCCCCATGAGATCCCTTCCCCTGGTCGTCGCCCTCTGCCTGGGCCTGACGGCCGCAGGCTGCCAGAGCGGCGACAGGGCCCAGCGAGAAGAGATGACCGAGTCGAAATTCTGCACCGAACTGGCGGCCGTGGGATCGGCCCTGGAGCAGGTGGGAGCCCTGAAGCCCACCTCCACGGTGGCCGAGGCCCAGGCCGCCGAACAGGCCCTGGGCCAGTCCCTGGAGGCCCTCCAGATCTCCGAGAACCAGCTCGAGAAGCTCAGGGTCGAGGCTTTCCAGGAGCAGCTGCGGAGTTTCAAGGCCGAGGTGGCCAAGGTGACCGCCGACAAGGACGTGACCCTCGAACAGGCCGCAGACGAGCTCAAGGGCAAGGCCGCCCCGGTGATCGCCGCCCGCGAGGCGCTTTCTGCGGCTGTGGAGTGCAAGGGCACCACCCCCATGACCTCACCCGAGGCTGCCCCTTCCCCCGAGACGCCCTGAGCTGGCCACGGAGCCTTGCTACAGTGAAGTGGTGCGGGTGTAATTCAGTGGTAGAATGTCAGCTTCCCAAGCTGAACGTCGCCGGTTCGAGTCCGGTCACCCGCTTGAAGTTGAGGTGAAATAAGTAGCTTCTCATTGCAGAGATCTCCAGATCGATTGACGCTCTGGCGACCGTTTCGTCAGGCGCCGCCTCTGCACCGGATTCAGGGTTTTCTGCGGGCATGATTTCATGGGCTGAGGGAAATCCTCCTGACAGGGAAGGTAAGCGGAGCCTGCGGTATGGGCTTGATCGCTCGGCACCCTGCTGATCCAGAGAATCGCACCATGCCGCTGATGGGATCGGGTGCGCGCAACAGCTGAGTCCCTCGAGCGGCAGCAAGCAGCTGAGCTGCCCGGCGAGGGGGGCACAGGCCGGGGGGAGGGTGGAACGGGGCTTCCGGTCATTCCAGCTCACGATGCCGGCATCCATGGCGGCCTGAAAAGGATGGCTCGCGCCTGGCTCCGGTCGCTTCACAGCGATGCTGCGGACAGGCTGCTCCTGGGGTCGGCCGTGACGTCCTCCGACAAGACGATCACGCCGGAACGGTGGAGGGGTCCGTCCTGCGGGCCCTGCCGGTCGGGGAAGCTGGTCAGAGGTCTTCCAGGTCGGCAATCCGTTCCTCTGGATCTGGCGGATCCACGGCGTCGTGGCCGGTTTGGCGACGCCCCTAGACCGTGATCCGAAGCGATGCTGCCAGCCTCTGGCGCCAGGGGCCTGGCAGCTGCCAGTGTTCGGCCCCCCTCAGGATCCTGCCGGCGTACTCGGTCGTGGCCAGCAGGCCCTCGGCCCGGGCCCGGGGCACCGGCACGTAGGTGATCACCTCGAAGCGTTCGCCGAGCTCAGTGGTCACAGCCACGGTTTCGCGCTCGTAATGGCTCCCGGTCCCCGCCCCCTCCCGCTCGTCGATGACCGCCAGGTCATCGGGGCCAAGGTGTTGCATCACTCCCCAGCAGTGACTTCCCACCTCGGGAAGGATCCCCGCGCAGCCCCCCCGGGTTCTGGAGCGCTTGTTGATCCCCCAGCGCCAGCCCTCCAGACGGACCACGAGTCCGAGGCCGTCCCAGCCGGGGCAGCGCTGCCGGAGCTGCACCGGATCCATGTTCGATCCGTAGCTGAACACGGGCGTGGTTCCCCAGTCGCCGAAGGGCACCGACTGCCGGCCGGCCACCTGCTCCGCTTCTCCGTGATACACCCAGGCCTCGCGGCCATCGCTCAGGCGCAGTATCCGGCGGTCGGAGGCGTGCGGGTAGCCCTCGAGGGCATCAAGCGCCGCCAGGCCGGCGTCATCCACCCGGTACACCTCACCGTGGAGGCAGGCCTTCGCCGCTGGATCGAGCACCGCCATGGGGTAGGCCCCGCGGGAATGGAGCCAGGCGCCGGCCAGACGGGCACGACCTTCGAACGAAGCACCACGCAGCCAGCCGTGATTGTCGTGGCCGAGCTTGAGGGAGCCGTAGACGAAGACGCGGTGCATACGAGCGACGTCACCGTGTCCAACGTATTCACACCGTCCCTCCCATCTCGTCGGCCCCCCGGGCGCCTCCCCTTTTGCCTCTCCTTCGCCGCAAAGTCAGCGGGCGGTCACCAGCTGCAGCCCTGCACCGAGATTCGATAGCTGTAGCCCAGGGCGCCAGGGTCACTGCTGGCGCCCACCTTGAAGTTCATCTGCGTGGCCACCTTGCCGGGGATGGCAGGGTAAGGACCGAACATGCGACCTGTACCAATCGAAGGGCTCAGGGTTTCGTTGAACAGCCTCAGGTTGCTCCCGTCATTGAATTTCATGAAGCCCTCCACCGGATAGCTGGCGTTGGCGTCCGAGGAGTTGGCCGTGAAGAAGAACTTGTAGCTGCTGTAAGGACGGTTGACCATGAAATCGGTGTTCCAGTTGGTCCTGCCGATCAACTTCCCGCGACCCACCGATTTGGACACCACCGGTGTCTCGCCATGACCGCCGATCGGCGTCAGGAAGGTGCAGCGGGACTGGGCCAGGGCGCCAGGGAGAGACGACGTGGCCAGGACCATCAGGCCCACACTGCAGGCCAGGGGCAGGGAAACGGAGGACCGAACGGCCATCGATACCAGGCGATCAACTGGAGCGGAGCATGCCACGGGGGAAAATCGTGAGGCAAGGGGCGATTCCCCAGACAGAGGCGTTCAGCGGATGCCGAACAACAGCAGCAGCAGCGTCACGCTCCCGATCGGGATCTTGGCGATGGCGGTTAGGAAAGGATGCCGACGAGGTGAGCCCCAGGATCATCGACACCGGACGCCCCCCAGGCCCCGCCGACAAGGAGTCATCCAGCTGGGCACGGCGGATGACCGGGGCCTTTCCTGTCGAGGTCGAAACCGAAGCTGATCGGCGCGGGCCGGGTGGGGATCCAGGCCATCCGGGCGCGTTCCGTCCCGGCCCGGTTGCCCTCCTCCACAGGGGCGGATTCACCCGACCCCAGGGAGGGCCCGGGCCTCAGGCACGGGGCTTGATCAGCTGCAGCACCTGGGGGCCAAGACCGCCGGCCCGCCGTTCGCAGTTGAGCGCTTCCAGGATGGCCCGGGCCGAGGCTTTCATATCGCCCTCCCGGGCTGCCGCGCGCGCCCGATCTTCAAGGGCGGTCGCCTGCAGCAGAAGACGTTTGCGGGAGCCGGAATCAGGCATGGACGGAAGCGTGGATCTGGGGTGATCCGTGCGCGCCGACTTCCATGCGACGGGGGCAGACAAGCTGGAGGCAATCATGATCCGCGAGGAATTCGCACCATCGAAAACATGTTCAACGTCGGGCTTGGCAACCATCAAGCCCCTTTGTTCATTGCATCTTAACGCACAACTCATCCGCCAGACCGATTCTCGCGGTACCGGCGAGCGGAAATTTCATCAGAGAAACATCTCCGGAAGCCTTCAATGCCAGGAGGCCGGCCTGGAGTCGGGACGACTGAGCCGGCCGCATGACCCGTGCCCTTCTGATGGAGTCAGGTGCCGGGCTCTTCCTGATTGCCGCCCAGAGCAGCGATCTGGGAGCGGAGCTGGGACGATCTCTGAAGATCACCTCTGGTCAGGGCGACCGCAAGGGCGAACTCCAGCTTCTCCAGCTGGTGATCTCCTTCCTCCTGAGAGTGGCGGCGAAGCTGGCAGTGGGTTGCCGGACCGGTGGACCGAGGGACACCGTTCTGGGGGTGGAGGGAGCCGGATGAAGACTGGTAAGGGGAAGTGGGAAAGGCCATGACCCGCTTTCTTTTCATTTTGCCACCCCTGACCAGGGGGGTGCGTCCTCAGGCCGCGGAGGGATAGCCGCCTTGGTCGATGGGCTCGACCGAAACCTCCGAAGCGCCGGACTCATCGATCTCCAGCAGATGGCGGCAGTCCTGCAGCAGCCGCTCGACGTTGTCGAGCCGGGCCAGCTCTTCAGGCTCCGGCTGGCTATGGGACGACGCCTGCAGCTCCACGGCCGACAGGCGCTGCTCGAGGGTCACCAGGCGCTGGGACAGGGCGTGAATGGTTTCGGCAAGATCTTCGGCGTTGCGGCTGATACGGAACGACACGGAGGCGGGAGCCATGACAGTGAAAGCGACTGTGCTGTGTCGCATGACAACACACCCGGGCGGCCGTCTCAAGCACCAGCGCCGGGGATCTCCCAGACTGGACCCTCCTGAAGGGACTCCGGCGGATGAACCATCCCTGGCATCTGTTGATGTATGTGATGGCGGGACTTGCCGGAGGCCTGCTGGCCCTGCGCACAGGCATCCCGGCGGCTCCCCTGGCCGGCGCTCTGCTGGGAGCCGCCGTTGTGAGCGTGACCGGCCGGCTCGACGTGGCCCAGTGGCCCCTCGGCTCCCGCACCGTGCTGGAGATCGGCATCGGCACCGTGATCGGTACCGGCCTCACCGGCACGGCGCTGCTCGAACTGCGCCAGCTGTGGCGCCCGGCGCTGCTGATCACCCTCACCCTGGTGCTCACCGGCCTGGTGGTGGGCCTCGGTTGCAGCCGCCTGATGGGAGTCAATCCCGTGGTGGCCCTGCTGGGGGCCGCCCCGGGGGGCATCAGCGGCATGAGCCTGGTCGGAGCGGAATTCGGCGTGGGGGCCGCGGTCGCCACCCTTCACGCCGTGCGACTGATCACCGTTCTGGTGATCCTGCCGCTCGTGGTCAAGCTGGTGCTGCCCACGGTCCCGGTCCCGCCGGGGAGCTGAGCCGCCCTGGACAGGGCGGCTGGGGTCGATACGTTGGGCCACCCCGTCCTTCCGATCTGGTCCGATGGCCGCACGCCACTTTCCCCACCGCCGTCTGGGCCATCTCGCCCTGCTGGCCACCGCCGCCGGGCTGCTGGGCACGGTCGGCACCGCCCGGAGCGCCATGGCGGGCAATGGCATCGATGGTCCCGGCGGCAAGGGAGCCCAGGTGTACTGCTTCATGCGCAACAACGGCAACGTCCACGAGGTGAGCTGGACGGCCGCCTACGCCCTGGTCAAGCGCCAGAGCGCCGGCCTGTTCAGGACCTCCCCCGAGCATGCTGCGGTGATGATCACCGAGGCCGTGGTGCAGAACCCCGGCACCTACCCCGACTGCGGCCGTTTCCTGGGCGATCTCTTCGCCCCGCGCACCACTGGCAGCACCGCAGCCAGCCCCGAGTCGAGCCCCACGTCCATCTCGGTCGTCGGCGATGGTAGTGCTGGTGGCAACGGCATGACCCGGAGTGAGCGTTACAACTGATCAGGGCCGTCGACCCCTGCCCACCCACCTCCCTGCTACCGGCGGGGGCCAGGCCCTGCCGCTGCTGGTCGCCCTCCTGCTCGGCGGCTGTGTCGAGGAACCCCTGCCCCAGCGGCCGATCTCCCGTGAGGATTGCCTGCAGACCGTGGAGCTGGAGAAACTGCCGGAGGCCCTGGAGCGCTGCAACAAGGTGGTGACCGCTTTCCCGAAGGAACCGGGGCCCCTGAACGAACGTTTTCTCCTCCATACCCTGGCAGGCGACACCGCTGCCGCCTGCCGCGACATCGACCAGGCGACCGCCCTGGCGGCCAAGCTGCCCGCAGGGAAGCTGGATCCGATCCTGCTCCAGGAACTGGAGGTGCGGCAGAAGAGTTGCCGCGAAGGCGAGCCCGGGGCGGAAACCCTCCCGCTCCCGCCACGCCCGCCAGCCCCAGCCCCCCGCCCCAGCCCCCAGAGCCGGCGCCGTGAGGCCGAACCAACACCTCCGGGCCTACCAGCGCTCGAGCCACTGACGCACCAGGCCGGGCAAGGCCCTGCGGCGGCGCAGGTCGTCGCGGCTGTGCAGCAGAAGCGAGATCCGCTCGGCCTTGCTGGCGATCAGGTCGTCCACCAGGCGGTCGGCAACCCCCAGCTGCATCCAGTGGCTGGTCAGGGCGGCCCCCATGCCGATGCGGTGGCATCGATCCTCCGCCTGCTCGGCATCGCCGGGGGTCCAGGGCCTCTCGATCAGCACCACATGCCGGGCCCGGTGCAGGGTGAAACCAAGGCCCCCGGTGCCGTAGGTGGCGATCAGGAGGGGGCTGCGGCCCGACTGAAAGGCGTCGACCAGCCGCTGGCGGCGGGCCGGGGGCACGGATCCGATCAGGGGGCCCCCATCTTCCTGGCGTCCCAGCTGTCGATGCAGGGCCTGCGCCGTGGCCACGAAGGCGGTGAACACCACCACCGCTTCGCCGCGGCCCAGCAGGTCGGCCACCAGATCGGCACTGGCGGCGAGCTTGTGGTGGGACCCGATCTGCCGAAGGGCCGTGAACACGGCCAGGGCCTCGGCGTCGCCGGCGCACCAGGCCGGCCAGGGCGCGGCGTCTGTAGTCGTCGATGCGCGCCTCCAGGGCCCCCTGGAAGGCGGCCGCGGCGGCCGCATCGAGCCGCACGGGCTGCTCCAGCCGTTGTTTCGGCGGCAGATCCAGGCACTGGCCCTTGCGGCGATGGAGCACCAGGGGCCGCACCAGCCGCTGAAGCTCCCCCAGTTCAGCGGCACCGTTGGCCTGCCAGATCCGCCGCCCCCCCTGCTCCCGCCAGTGCCCCTGGCAGTAGCGCTCCTCGAAACCCTCTCTGGTCCACTCCCAGGGGATGACCGATGGCCGCCAGCAGGGGAAAGAGCTGAACCGGCCGGCCGTTCTTCATCGGCGTTCCGGTGAGCAGCCAGATCGCCCGCAGCCGCGGATGGCGGGCCAGCCGCAGGAAGGCCTGGGTGCGGGCCGCTCTGATCGACTGGGCGAAGTGGGCCTCATCGGCGATCAGCACCGTGCCGGCCTCAGGCAGTGCGTCGGGCAGCCGGGCCCAGCTGTGCAGCTCCAGCCGCAGCCCGAGGGCTGCCGCCTCCTGGCGCCAGTGCTGATGGAGCCCTGCCGGGGCCACCACCACCAGGCGGCAGTCGGCCAGTGCGCACCAGGGCCCGACCGGCGACCAGGGCGCTGAGGGTCTTGCCGAGGCCCATCGCGTCTGCCAGCACGGCCCCGCGGCGGGCCAGCAGCCAGCGCACCGCCAGGCGCTGGTGACGGAACAGCCGACGACCATCGGGGAGTGCCAGGTCGGCGGCGGCCGCCGCCACCAGGGACCGGTGGGGGGGCAGGGGAGGCAGGGGTTGCTGCAGCCAGGCGAACCATCGGGCCAGCTCCGGCGTGAGCGGAAAACGGCCGGCGCACTGCTGCTGCAGCGCCGCCGCCGCCTCCAGAGGAAATTGCCAGCAGCCGCGGCGACTCAGCCACTGTCCCCGGGGACGGATGGCCCTCAGGTGCGCCTGGGTCACGGCGTCGAACGGACTGACCACTTCGATCAGCCCTGAAGGGCCCAGGCGCATCTGCACCAGGGGGGCAGCCAATGCGGCAAAAAGCAATCAAGAACACATTGCCACCCCGGACACCGAGGCCAGACTTCTGCCAACCGAGGCGCGCTGATGCAGGCCAGG
This sequence comes from uncultured cyanobacterium, assembly GCA_963772735.1. Classification (GTDB taxonomy): domain Bacteria; phylum Cyanobacteriota; class Cyanobacteriia; order PCC-6307; family Cyanobiaceae; genus Cyanobium. The sequence continues at coordinate 70,282 of CAVYYO010000010.1, forward strand.
GATGGAGTCTTTCTCGAAGATCTCTGCCCGAAACTGCGAGCGCGACGATGGCGCCAGTCCCTGCACCGGATGACCGGTCGGCGGTGCCTTTACTGCGGTGAGGCCTCCGAATCGATCGATCACGTGCATCCGCTCAGCCGCGGCGGGCTGAGCGTGACCGAGAACTGCGTACCGGCCTGCCTGGGCTGCAACGGCCGCAAGGGCGACAGCGATGCCTTCCTCTGGTATCGGAGCCAATCCTTCTACGATCCACGCCGCGCGATGGCCCTGCGGGCCTGGACCGATGGCGACCTGCGCCTGGCCCTGCGGCTGCTCCAGTGGGTCGCCCCCGCCGGACCGGAAACAGCCCCGGAGCCCGAGACCATGGAGAGTCACCAGACCCGGCAGGCGGCCACCCCGTTGTGGCGATGGCAGATGGCCTCCTGATCGCGGGGCTGCTCAGGCGCCAGCAGCACGGCTCCCAGCACCAGCCCCACGGCGAACAACAGGTGGGTGGCGGGTGTGGCCTGGGAAGCACCCTGCCCCCGGCGGCTCCGACCTGAGGCGGGGACAGGCCGCCGTGGCGGAAGCGCCGTGGAGAGGCCGACCAGGCGACAAGCTGGGCAACCGGCGGCAGGATTGGCGCCGAACGAAGGAGCGATCACGAGAGGATGGCCAGACAGTGATACAGATGTACTGATGGACATCCCATCTGTCAACCCGCTGTCGGATCCCGGCCCTGTCGTTCATCCGGCGCTGCCTGCCGCCGGCGCCGCCATCGGCAGGATGCTCGTGCTGGGCGGGGGCTACACCGGCCGCCGCATGGCCCAGACCCTGGAGTCGGCCGGGGTGCCCGTGATCGTCACCCATCGGCAGCCCGCCCCCGGGGGCCACGACCCGGGCTGGCTGCGCTTCGATCCCGACCGGAGCGTGCTTCCCTCCCCGGAGGATCTGGACGGGATCACCCATGTCCTGGTGACGATCCCCCCCGACCCCCGGGGCAGGGATCCGGTGCTGGAGAGCCTCGCCCCCCTGCTGCGCCAGCTGGCCCCGGCCTGGGTGGGCTACCTCTCCACCACTGGGGTCTATGGCGATACCGGCGGCGCCTGGGTGGACGAGACGAGCCCCACCCGGCCACTGCTGGAGCGCAGCCGGGCCCGGCTGGCCTGCGAGGAGGCCTGGCGGCGCAGCGGCCTGCCCGTGCAGCTGCTGCGGCTGCCGGCCATCTACGGCCCAGGCCGCAACCCGATGGTGAGCCTGCGCAAGGGCACGGCACGGCTGATCCACAAGCCAGGCCAGGTGTTCTCCCGGGTGCATGTCGACGACATCGTCGGTGCCGTGCTGCACACCATCGCCCTGCCGTCGAGGCAAAGGCCCGATACCCTCATCCTGGCGGACAGCTGCCCCTGCCCCTCGAGCGAGATCCTGGGCCTGGCCGCCCACCTGCTGGGCTGCTCTCTGCCGGAGATGCAGCGGTACCAGGACATCGCCCCGACCATGGGAACCATGGCCCGCAGCTTCTGGAGCGAGAATCGACGCGCCTCCAGTCGACGGCTGCGCGAGGGCCTCGGCTACCGCCTGCTCTACCCCACCTACCGGGAGGGGCTGTCGACCTGCAAGGGGGACTTCTTCCTGGAGCCGAAGATCGACTGATCCAGCAGGGACGGCAACCCCAGGTCGTCCCCCGCCTTCTGCCAGTTCACCACGATCCATTCGTGCTGGAAGGCGATGCCGCCTCCCAGGAGCAGAACCGCCAGCACCAGCAACCGGACCATGGACCAACCCCCTGAGCGCCTGACGCCATGAAACCTGCATCGGGTCGTCTTGTCATCGCCCTGGGGGATCCGGCCGGCATCGGCGCGGAGGTGACCCTCAAGGCCCTGGCGGGACCTCGCCCTTCGGGCCAGCAGGTGGTTCTGGTGGGCTGCGGAAGGTGGCTTCGGGACAGCTACCTGCGCCTGCGGGAGCGCAGTGACGCTCCCCTGGCTGATCCGGCTGACTTCGCCCTGGTGGACGTGCCCCTGGAACAGCCGATCCTGCCCGGGATCAGCGGACCCCGCCGCCGGTGCCGCCAGCTTCGCCTGGCTGACCCGGGCCGTCGCGCTGCTGAGGGCCGGCGAGGGCGACGCCCTGGTGACGGCACCGATCGCCAAGGCCAGCTGGAAGGCGGCGGGCCACCCCTACCCCGGCCAGACTGAACGGCTGGCGGAACTGACCGGCAGCGGCGACGCCGCGATGTTGTTCACCGCCGTGGCCCCCGCCGGAGGCTGGCGGCTCAACACCCTGCTGGCCACCACCCACATCCCCCTGGCCGAGGTGAGTCTGCGGCTCGGGCCCGCCCTGGTGAGCCGGAGGCTGGAGGCCCTGCTGGCGTTCTGCCATCGCTTCACCCCCCGGCCCCGGCTGGTGGTGGCGGGCCTCAATCCCCACGCGGGCGAAGAAGGCCATCTGGGCCGGGAGGAACGGGACTGGCTGATTCCCACCCTTCAGCGCTGGCGCGAACGTCATCCGGATGTGCACCTGGAGGGGCCCGTCCCGCCTGACACCTGCTGGCTGGAGGCGGCGGACGCCTGGCGGGGTCAGGCACAGGGGCCTGACGGCTACCTGGCGCTGTACCACGACCAGGGACTGATCCCGGTGAAGCTGCTGGCGTTCGACGCCGCCGTGAACACCACCCTGGGCCTCCCCTTCCTGCGCACCTCCCCCGACCACGGCACCGCCTTCGGGATCGCCGGCAGGGGAGTGGCCAGGGCCGAAAGCATGGCGGCCGCGATCCGCACCGCCTGGGAGCTGGGCTAGGCGGGCTTGATGCGCATCAGCACCTGGCCGAACTCCACCGGGGTGCCGTTCTCCACCAGGATCTCCACCACCTCACCACTGAACTCGGATTCCAGTTCGTTCATCAGCTTCATCGCCTCGAGGATGCAGACCGGCTGGCCGGGGGTGATGCGGCTGCCCACCTCCACGAAGGGAGCCTCCCCCGGGGCTGAGGAGCGGTAGAAGGTGCCCACCATGGGAGCCGTCAGCGCCTGGAGGTCGCTGCGCACCGCGGCCGCCGGAGGAGGCGGGGGCGAAGGCGCCGGCAGGGCCCCTGTCACGGCGGGGGGGGCCGGGGGCGGCGGGGCGGCCTGGAGCATGGTGACGGGCGCCGCCGAAGGCAGATTGCGACGCACCTCCAGACGGAAGTCATCACCCTCGAGCCGGAGCTCCTGGATGTCGCTTTCCCCGAGCAGGGCCAGCAACTGGCGCAGTTGGTCGTGGTCGAGCTGCATGGCGATCAGGTCTCCCGGCCCAGATAGCTGTCGGTGCGGGTGTCGACCTTGATCTTCTCGCCGATGGTGATGAACAAAGGCACCATCACCTGGGCCCCGGTCTCGAGGATGGCGGGCTTGGTGCCGCCGGTGGCGGTGTCGCCCTTGACGCCCGGGTCGGTCTGGGTGACTTCGAGCACCACCGAGTTGGGCAGCTCCACCTCCAGGGGCTTGCCGTTCCAGGAGACCACGCTCACCTCCATGCCTTCCTTGAGGTACTTGCGCCCCTCTCCGATCTGCTTGGCCGTGAGGCGGGTCTCCTCGTAGGAGGCCATGTCCATGAAGACGTAATCCTCGCCTTCCATATAGGTGTGCTGCAGCGTCGCCTTCTCCAGCTGGGCCTGGGGCATGGTTTCCCCGGCGCGGAAGGTCTTCTCGACCACGTTGCCGCTCTGGACCCCCTTGAGCTTGGTTCGCACGAAGGCCGACCCCTTACCCGGCTTGACGTGAAGGAATTCGACGACACGCCAGACCTGGCCATCCAGCTCGATCGTGGTGCCGGTACGAAAGTCGTTGCTGGAGATCATTCCGGCGGATCGGATCGGGGGATTGTACGTCTGGCTACCAGCTCTCCCCGGGACCCCGGCGTGTGAAGGGGAGGGACTGTTGTGCCAAAGTCCAGGCAGTCACAGGGGAAGCATGGATCGGCGACGCCGCTGCATCGGGTTCATCACCGCACTGGCCACCCCGCTGCGGACCGCCTTCGCCCTGGCGCTCACCCTGCTGCTGGCGGTCCCTGCCGCCTGGGCCTACCTGCCCCGGGGCAACGCGGTCAGCGATCCCAGCGCCCTGCTGCGCAACGCCTTGCCGATCGAACAGGAGGATCTGCAGAAGCTGCAGCACCGCCTCGAGGACACCAGCGATGACCTGCGCGCCAAGCGCTGGAACAGCCTGAGCGGCTCCGTGAGCCGGACCCAGTCCCAGCTGGCCAGCAGCCGGGAACGGATCCTGGCCAGCTTCGATGCCGCCGACCGCCCCACCGCCGAAGCCCTGCTGGCCGACACGGAAGTGCATCTGAAGGATCTGGCGGCCGCGGCCGTTTCCCAGGAACGGGATCCGTTCCTGGCGGCCCGGCGGGAGGCCCTGGCCGACATCGGCCGGGCGGAAGCCTTGCTGGTGGGTCCCTTCCCCTTCACGATCCCGGCCGAATTCGATGCCCTGCCCCGACTCCTGGGGCGGGCCACGGTCCGGCTGAGCACCACCAAGGGGGACCTGACCGCCGTGGTGGACGGCTACAACGCCCCCCTGACCGCCGGCGCCTTCGTCGATCTGGTGCAACGGGGCTTCTACGACGGCCTTTCCTTCGACCGCGCCGAGGACTTCTACGTGCTGCAGACCGGCGATCCCACAGGCCCGGAAGCGGGCTACGTCGATCCGGTCACCGGGAAGGAGCGGCAGGTTCCCCTGGAGATCATGGTTCCCGGTGAGGAGGCCCCCTTCTACAACCAGACCTTCGAGGACCTGGGCCTGTTCAAGGCCGAGCCCGTCCTGCCCTTCGCCAGCAAGGGCACCCTGGGCTGGGCCCATTCCGACAGGGCCCTGGGCGACGGGTCGTCCCAGTTCTTCCTGTTCCTCTTTGAACCGGAGCTCACCCCCGCCGGTCTCAACCTGATCGACGGCCGCTACGCCGCCTTCGGCTACGTGGTGGATGGTCTCGACGTGCTGGAGGAACTCACGGCCGATGACGGCATCGTCACGGCCACGGTGATCGAGGGGGCCGACAACCTGCGCCCCCATGCCTGAGGGGCCCACCCTGGCGGAGCTGGGGGAAACGGAGCTGATCCGGCGCCTCGGCGCCTTCGCCCCGGCGGGCCAGTTCGCCGATGACGCCGCCCTGCTGGCCCTCACCGGCGAGGGGCGGGCCGGGCCGGGCGATCTCCAGCTGGTGGTCAACACCGACGTGCTGGTGGAGGAGGTGCATTTCAGCGACGCGACCACGAGCGCCGCCGATGTGGGCTGGCGGGCCGCCGCTGCCAACCTCTCCGACCTGGCGGCCATGGGCTGCCCCGGAGCCCTGGGCATCACCGTGGGGCTGGTGGCCCCGGGTCACACCCCGTGGGACTGGGTGGAGGGGGCCTATGGCGCCATGGTCGAGCTGCTGGGCAGCCACGGAGGAGTGCTGCTGGGGGGTGACTGCAGCGGCGGCCGCCAGCGCCTGCTGGCGATCACGGCCCTCGGCCGGCTCGAAAACGGCTGGGGCGGGCCTATCCGCCGCGGAGACGGGCGCCCCGGAGATCACCTGGTCTGCACCGGCCCCCACGGCCTCAGCCGGCTGGGCCTCGCCCTGCTGAGAGGCGAGGCCGTGCCGGACCTGGCTCCAGGCGCCCAGGGGCGAGCCGTGGCCGCCCACCGGCGGCCACGGCCCCGCTTCGATGCGGTGGCCACTCTGGCCGCCAGCCGCCCGGAAGCCCTCCCCTGGCGGGTGGCCGGTTGCGACAGCAGCGATGGCCTGGCCGCCGCGGCGGAATGTCTGGCCGTTGCCAGCGGCTGCACGGCGCTGCTGGACCACGCCAGGCTGCCGGTGGCCGTGGAAATGGACGGGATCGCCGAAGCTGAGGCCTGGTGCCTGTGGGGCGGGGAGGACTTTGAGCTGGTGCTGGCCCTGGAGCCGGCCTGGGCGGAGGCCCTGGTGGAGAAGCTGCACGGAGCCCGCCCGATCGGCAGGTTGTCGGCTCCGCAGGCGGGAGGATCCCTTCTCTGGTCTGAGAATGGGGAGACGATCAAGCCCCATGCCGGGATCTTCCACCATTTCAGGTGAATCCGGAGCCGGACCCCGGAGGGGAGATCTCCCCGGGTCTGGATCAGGAGCCCCGGCTCACTTCCAGTTGCGGGCCACCACCTCGGCAAGATCGACGACTCGCTGGCTGTAACCCCACTCGTTGTCGTACCAGGAGATCACCTTGACCATGTTGTCGCCCATCACCAGGGTGAGATCGGAGTCAACGATCGCCGACTCGTCGGTGCCGGCGTGGTCGGTGGAGACCAGGGGCAGATCGCAGTACTTGATGATCCCCTTCATGCCGTTTTCGGAGGCAGCCTTGAGGGTGGCGTTCACCTCCTCCTTGGTGGTGCTGCGGCTCACCTCGAGCACCAGATCCACCACCGACACGTTGGGAGTGGGCACCCGCAGGGCGATGCCGTTGAGCTTGCCCTTCATGGGCGGATACACCAGGGCCACGGCCTTGGCGGCGCCGGTGGAGGTGGGCACGATGTTGACGGCTGCGGCGCGGGCACGGCGCAGATCGCGATGGCTGGCATCGAGGATCCGCTGATCCCCGGTGTAGCTGTGGGTGGTGGTCATGGTGCCCTTGACGATGCCGAAGGCCTGGTCGAGAACCTTCACCACCGGCGCCATGCAGTTGGTGGTGCAACTGGCGTTGCTGATGATGGCGTAGTCGTCGTGGCGGTACTGATCCGCGTTCACCCCGACCACGAAGGTGCCGACACCCTCGCCCTTGCCGGGGGCGGTGATCAGGACCTTCCGGGCTCCCGCCTCGATGTGCTTGCCGGCACCCTTCGCGTCAATGAAAACGCCGGTGGCCTCGATCACCAGATCCACGCCCCATTCCTTCCAGGGAAGGTTGAGGGGATTGCGATCGGAGAAGCATTTGATTCCCTTTCCGTTCACAACGATCGTGTCGTCGGTGTAGCTCACTTCCGCATTGCGGATGTGACCCAGCATCGTGTCGTACTGAAGGAGGTGGGCATTGGTCTTGGGATCGGAGGTGTCGTTCAGACCGACCACTTCGATTCCGGTGTTCTCGCCGCGGCTGAGCCAGCAACGCATGAAGTTCCGACCGATTCGGCCAAATCCATTGATCGCAACGCGCAAGGTCATGGCAGAAAGCGGTGAAACCCGCTAGCAAAGAGGATTTTGGCTGCTGATCATACAGAAATGGGGTTCCGGCCTTCTCCGGCAGCCACAGGGCTCGGAGCGGACGGTCGGCAAAGCGCAGTATCTCGTAAAGGGGGGAGGGGGGATCTGCCGTTATTTTCAGCGTGGCCTGGAGTCCCCCTTGATCCCGAAGCTCGATCGCCGTCAGCCGCTCCACTTCATCGGGGCCGGGGGTATCGGCATGTCCGCCCTGGCAGCGATCCTGGCGCAGAGGGGGTTCACGGTGAGCGGCTCCGATCCCCGTCCCGGCCCTGTGCTGGAACGGCTTCACGCCATCGGCGTGCGGATCTTCCAGGAGCAGACCGCTGCCACCATCGCCTCCCTGCTGGCGGACAGAAAGGGGGGGAAGCACGATCCGACTTGCCGCCTCTGTTGGTCATCAGCACCGCGGTGCCCGCCACCAACCCGGAGTTGACCGAAGCCCGACGGCGGGGGCTGTCGATCGTGCATCGCTCCGATGTGCTGGCGGCCCTGATCAACGCCCAGCCTTCGATCGCGGTGGCCGGCAGCCACGGCAAAACCACCACCAGCAGCCTGATCGCCACACTTCTGGAGGCCGTGGGTGAGGATCCCACCGCCGTGATCGGCGGCATCGTGCAGGCCTTCGGCAGCAACGGCCGCCAGGGCGGCGGGCGGCTGCTGGTGGCGGAAGCGGACGAATCGGACGGCTCCCTCGTGAAGTTCCGACCCCAGCTGGGCCTGCTGACCAACATCGAACTCGACCACACCGACCACTACCCCGACCTGGCCTCCCTGGTGGCCACTTTGCAGCGCTTCGCCGGGAGCTGCACCACCCTGCTGGCCAACCGGGACTGCCCGGTGCTGCGGGAGCACTTCCAGGCCACCAGCTGGTGGTCCACCCGCAGTCCGGAAGGGGCGGACTTCGCCGCCATTCCAGAGGAGGAGCGGGGCGACGGCACCCTGGCGACCTACTTCGAGAAGGGCGAGCGGCTCGGCACGATCGAGGTGCCTCTGCCCGGCCATCACAACCTCAGCAACGTCCTGGCGGCCGTGGCCGCCTGCCGGCTGGAAGGGGTGCCTTTCGAGGCCCTGCGGAAGGCCGTGGCGGGCCTGCGCCCCCCCGGGCGGCGTTTCGACTGCCGCGGCCTCTGGCAGGAGCGGGCCGTCGTCGACGACTATGCCCACCATCCCAGTGAAGTGGCTGCCACCCTGGCCATGGCACGGTTGATGGTGGAAAGCGGCCGCAGCCCGCTGCCGCTGGTGCCCCGCCGCCTGGTGGCGGTGTTCCAGCCCCATCGCTACACCCGCACCGCCCAGTTCATGGAGGCGTTCGCCCTCGCCCTGAGCCGGGCCGACGCGGTGTTGCTGGCGCCCCTGTACGCCGCCGGCGAAGCCCCCATGGCGGGGATCTCCAGCTCGGCCCTCGCCAAGGCCTTACGGCGCCTCTCCCCCGATCTTCCGGTGGAGGTGGCGGCCAGCATGGAGGTGCTGGCAGCGCTGGTGGCCCGCTCCACCGGCCCCGGTGATCTGGTGCTGGCCATGGGGGCCGGGGACGTGAACAGCCTCTGGGACCGTCTTGGGGCACTCGACGACCGGATCAGTCCCACGGCAATGGTGGCCTGAGGGGGATGGTCGCGGCCCCCTGCAGCGAACGCCGCCGATCGGTCCTCCTGCGGGAGTTCACCACCTGGAAGGTGGGCGGGCCTGCCGAATGGTTCGCCGAACCCGTCGGCCAGGAGGAGCTGATCGCCCACGCCGTCTGGGCCGCGGCCGCCGGTGTGCCCTACCGCTGTATCGGGGCGGGCTCCAACCTGCTGATCGCCGATGCCGGGCTCGCCGGCCTCACCCTGTGCAACCGCCGCCTGCAGGGCAGCCGGCTGGATCCGGACGATGGCTGGGTGGAGGCGGAGGCGGGCGAACCGATCCCCACCCTGGCCCGCAAGGCCGCCCGCAGCGGCCTGCACGGCCTGGAGTGGGCGGTGGGCATCCCCGGCACGGTGGGTGGGGCGGTGGTGATGAACGCCGGCGCCCAGGGGGGCTGCACCGCCGAGTGGCTGCATTCGGTTCGGGTGCTCGATCCCTGCCGACCCGAGGCCCCCTTCGACCTGGCAGCGGCCGACCTGGCCTTCGCCTATCGCCACAGCCGCCTCCAGGAGGAGCCCCTCCTGGTGCTCTCGGCCCGGTTCCGGCTGGAGGCGGGCCATGACCCCGCGGCCACCACCGCCCGCACCAGCGCCAACCTGCACAGCCGCACCAGCACTCAGCCCTATCAGCAACCCAGCTGCGGCAGCGTGTTCCGCAACCCCGAACCCCTCAAGGCGGGGCAGCTGATCGAATCCCTCGGCCTCAAGGGCCTGGCCATCGGCCAGGCCCAGGTGTCGCCGATCCACGCCAACTTCATCGTCAACACCGGAGCCGCCACTGCCGCCGAGATCGACGCCCTGATCCGGCTGGTGCAGCAACGGGTGCAGGAGGCGCGCGGTGTGCTGCTGCACCCGGAAGTCAAGCGGCTGGGGTTCTAACCTGCGCTCATTCGCTCACTCCCTGGCATGGCCGGCTTCGGACTTCCCAACTTCGGACAGCTGACCGAGGCCTTCCGCAAGGCCCAGCAGATCCAGCAGGACGCTCAGAAGCTCCAGGAGGAACTGGACGGGATGGAACTGCAGGGCAGCGATCCTGAGGGCCGGGCCAGCATCTGGCTCTCGGGCAACCAGCAGCCCCTGCGGGTCGAGCTGAGCCCCGAACTGCTCAAGGAGCCGGCCGAAACGGTGGAAGAGGCTGTTCTGGCGGCCCTGTGCAAGGCCTACGAGGTCTCCACCACCACCATGAAGGAGCGGATGGAGTCCCTCACCGGAGGGCTGGACCTCAACCTTCCCGGCATGGGGAGCTGAGATCCTGATCCTGCCCCGGCAGGTCCTGGGCCTCCTGCTGGCGGAGCCGGCGGCGGGACGACCGCCGCAGCTGCGGATCCAGCAGCGGTTCAAGCCGGTCGCCCCGCTGGCGCAGGCCGCGGCGGCCCTGGCCCAGCCTGCCGCCGCGTGCCTCCGCTCCCGCCTGAGCCTCCACCTCCTCCAGGCAGCGTCCGTAGATCCCGTGGCGGTCCCAGCGGTCCCCCATGGCACAGCCGGGATCGCCCTGGTGGCGGCAGTTGGCGAAGCGGCAGGGTGTGGCGGTCCGCCGGGCGTGCAATTCCGGGAAGGCCGCCGACAGGGCCTGGGGGTCGCAGGGCAGGGCAGGGGTGTTGAACCCGGGTGAATCAGCCACCAGGGCCCCTGGAGCCAGGGGGAACAGTTCGACGTGCCGTGTGGTGTGGCGGCCCCGGCGCAGCCGTCCAGAGACGGCGGCGACCCGCAGGTCCAGGTCAGGAGCGAGGGCGTTGAGCAGGCTGCTCTTGCCCACACCGGAGGGGCCGCAGAGGACGGCGATGCCGGGCTCACGCAACCGGCTCCGCAGAGCCTCCAGACCCTCGCCGGTTCGGGTGGACACCACCGCAACGGCGTAACCCCAGCCCTCAACCCGCCGGCACCAGGCCCGCACCTCGGCCGGAGGCAGCAGATCGGCCTTGCTGAGCACCAGATGCACCGGCTGACCGGTGGCTTCGGCGGTGATCAGGAAGCGGGTCAGCTGCAGCGGATCCAGGCTCGGTTCCTCCAGGGCCGCCACCACCACCACCCGGCTCACGTTGGCCACCGCCGGCCGCTGCAGCAGGTTGCTGCGGGGCTCCAGGCCCACCACCGTCCCGCGTCGGGCCCGCCAGTCGATGGCTCCCACCGCCACCCGATCCCCCACGCACACCTGCTGGCCGCTCTTGTCCAGACGACTGCGTCGGGTGCAGAGCAGGCGCCCGCCCGCGGCGGGGGGGAATCGCCGTCGAGACACACCAGGCAGAAATTGGCCTGCAGGGCCACCACCCGACCCGGCAGCGGCTCAGGCCCCATCCCGTCGCACCAGGAGTCGAACCCCATCGCCGGCCGCGAACGGCGAGGGCAGCGCCTGCTGCACGGCATGACCGTCGCCGCGCAGGCCTTGAGCCACCATCTGCTCCGGTTCGCCCGGGTCGAGATCGATCTGCAGCCAGCCGCCTGCAGGCAGCTTCTCGAGCGCCAGGCGGGCCCGGATGAAATTGAGCGGGCAGGGGGTGCCCCGCAGGTCGAGCTCCGTGATCACCGTCAACCGAACAGGCCGCCGAACAGGCCGCTCTTGTGATGGTGGCGCTGACCCTTGCGGGTGTGGTGGCCGGCGAGCTGCTCCAGCAGGTCCCGCTCCTCGCCGTTGAGCTTGGTGGGCAGTTGCACCTTGATGGTGAACTGATGGTTGCCCCGGGCGACCGGATTGCCCAGTCGGGGCACACCCTTGCCCTGGAGGGTGATGACGGCACCGGGCTGGGTGCCGGCGGGAATCTCCAGCGGCTCGTGGCCGTCGACGGTCTCCACCTCGATGGTGTCGCCGAGGATCGCCTGGAGATAGTTGAGGGAAACGTCGGAATGGATCGTGACCCCGTCGCGGCGCAGATGGGGGTGGGACTGGACCGTGAGGAAGACGTAGAGATCGCCTGCCGGCCCACCCCGCTGGCCGGCATTGCCCTCCTGGCCGACCCGCAGCCGGGTGCCCGAGTCGACACCGGCGGGGATGTTGATCCGCAGTTTCTTGCGCACCTGCTGCAGCCCCTGGCCCCCACAGGCGGAGCAGGGATCGGCGATCACCTGACCGGTCCCCTCGCAGGTGGGACAGGGAGCCACCTGGGTGAAGCTGCCGAAGGGCGTGCGGGTGGCCCGCCTCACCTGGCCGGCGCCCCCGCAGGTGCCGCAGCCGGTGGGGCCGCTGCCGGCCTTGGCCCCCGAGCCGTTGCAGGTGGTGCAGGTCTCGAGGTGACGGATCTGGACGTCCTTTTCGGTGCCGAAGACGGCCTCGCTGAAGCTGATGGTGAGATCCAGGCGCAGGTCGTCACCCTGGCGGGGCCCCCGGCGTCGCGCGCCCCCGGGGGCGCCACCTCCCGCACCGCCGAAGCCGCTGAAGAAAGTCTCGAACAGGTCGGCGAACCCGCCCATGTCGCCCATGTCGGGCATGCCGCCACCGCCGCCCAGGCCGGCCTCACCGAACTGGTCGTAACGGGCCCGGGCCTGGGGGTCGCTCAGCACCTCATAGGCCCGGCCGATCTCCTTGAAGCGTTCCTCGGCCGCTGGATCCTTGTTGACGTCAGGGTGGTACTGACGGGCCAGACGCCGGTAGGCCTTCTTCAGGCTGTCGGCGTCCACATCCCTGGCGACGCCCAGCAGGTCGTAGTAATCAGCCATCAGTCAGCCTGCCCCCCGGCGGCAGGAGCCGAGGAATCGGCGCCACGGGTCTCCTCGCCCGGGCCCGGCCCCATGGATACCTTCACCAGGGCATGGCGGAGCACGCGGCCGTCGAGGTGGTAGCCCCGCTGCAGCTCCTCGATCACCACGTCCTCGGGATGCTCATCGCTGGGTTCGCGCAGCACGGCTTCATGGAGATTGGGATCGAAGGGTTCGCCCTCCACCCGCATCGGTGAAACCCCCAGCTGCTTGAACACATCGACGAGTTGCTTGTAGAGGTTCTGGTAGCTGCGATGCAGGCTCTGAGCCTCCTCGCTCTGGGGATTGAGCTGCTGGCGCGCCCGGTCGAAATTGTCGACCACCGGCAGGATCTCGGTGAGGGTGGTGCAGGTGATGTGCAGACGCTGGTCGTCCTGGTCCCGGCTCTGGCGCTTTCGGAAATTGTCGAAATCAGCCGCGATGCGCATGTACTGGCTCTTCAGCGACTCGTTTTCGCTGCGCAGGGAAGCCAGCTCGGATTCGAGCTGGGCGACACGGTCGGCCGGCACATCCGAGGGGCCGGTCGGTCCATCCGCCGGTGACACGCCGGTCAGGTCTGCAGGGCCGGCATCGGGACCGAAGCTCACCGGGTCCGCCTCACCGCCGGGAGTCACCTGCAGATCCTCCTGGATCGCTTCCACCGGGGCCGCGTCGGCCGCGCCCTCCTGGGGTTCGATCCGGACCTCGTGGGCGGGGGGGGTGTCGCCGGTCATGCGTTCTGGCAGGGATGTCAGATGCAGTTATGTTGAATGCCCAGGAGGCCACTCCACAAGCGGCGGAAGCCCGCACCTCCGCCGCCGGCTTCGCTCCCGACATTTTCCTGCGATGCAATCCGACAGCCTCACCGAGCGTCCTCAGGCCACCGGAGCGCAGCACACCTCTCTCTTCAAGGACCTCGATCTGGGTCAGGCTTCCACCGTCCAGCCCCAGAAGACCCCCGAGACGGAGGACCTGGAGGCCAGCAGCAAAGGAGAGGGTGTCTCGCCGGTGATGAGCCTGGTGGATCGCATTCTGATCGAGTCGCTCACCACAGGTGCCAGCGACGTTCACGTGGAGCCCCAGGAGGATGGCCTGCTGGTCCGCTTCCGCCAGGACGGGGTGCTGCGCAGCATCGACAAGCTGCCGCGCAGTCTGATCCCGTCGGTGACCTCACGCTTCAAGATCATGGCCGACCTGGACATCGCCGAGCGGCGCATGCCCCAGGACGGCAGGATCCGACGCAACTTCCGTGGTCGCACCATGGACTTCCGGGTGAGCACCCTGCCCGGTCGCTACGGCGAGAAGGTGGTGCTCCGGTTGCTCGACAGCGGTGCCACCCAGCTCGGTCTGGACAGCCTGATCACGGACATCGACGCCCGGGCGACCCTGCGGGACATCGGCTCCAAGCCCTTCGGCATGATCCTGGTGACCGGACCCACCGGATCCGGCAAGTCCACCACGCTCTACGCCCTGCTCTCGGAGCGCAACGACCCCGGGATCAACATCTCCACGGTGGAGGACCCGATCGAATACACGCTCCAGGGGATCACCCAGACCCAGGTGAACCGGGAGAAGGGCTACGACTTCAGCTCGGCCCTGCGGGCCTTCATGCGCCAGGATCCTGACGTGCTGCTGGTGGGAGAGACCAGGGACCTGGAAACGGCCCGCACGGCCATCGAGGCGGCCCTCACCGGTCACCTGGTGCTTACCACCCTTCACTGCAACGATGCCGCCAGCGCCTTCGCCCGGCTCGACGAGATGGGCATGGAGCCCTTCCTGGTCAGCGCCTCGCTCCTGGGGGTGATCTCCCAGCGTCTGCTGCGGCGCCTCTGCAGCGAGTGCCGGGTGGCCTACCACCCGAATCCCGGTGATCTTGCCCGCTTCGGCCTGGTGGCCAGCGATGAGAGTGACATCACCTTCTATCACGCCAACACGGTCCAGCCCGGGTCGGAGGGCTGCTGCGGCGCCTGCCAGGGCCGGGGCTATGCCGGGCGGGTCGGGGTGTACGAGATTCTGCGGATGAACGAGAACCTCTCCTCTGCCGTGGCCAAGCGGGCCACCACCGAGGAGCTTCGTCGCCTGGCCCTGGAGTCCGGCATGAAAACGCTGCTGGGCTACGGGCTTGATCTGGTGCGGCAGGGGCTCACCACTCTGGAGGAAGTGGACCGCATGCTGCTCACCGACACGGGTCTGGAGTCGGAACGGCGGGCCCGGGCTCTGAGCACCCTCACATGCCGCAGCTGCGGCGCCGGCCTTGAGGACGAATGGCTCGAATGTCCCTACTGTCTGTGCGTTAGGGACTGAGGGGAATGGACCTTGTCATCGAAGACCTGATGCAGGAGCTGGTCAAGCTGGGAGGCAGCGACCTGCATCTGGCTGCGGGTGATCCACCCTACGGACGCTTCAGTGGCCAGTTGCGACCGATGATCGAGGACGCCAGGCTCACCGAGGAAAGCTGCAACAGACTGATCTTTTCGCTGCTCAACAATGCGCAGCGCAAGAATCTTGAACAGAACTGGGAACTCGACTGCTCCTACGGCCTCAAGGGCATCGCCCGCTTCCGGATCAACGTCTACCGCCAGCGCGGCACCTACGCGGCCTGTCTTCGGGCCCTGGGCAACAGCATACCGAACCTCGACAAACTGGGAATGCCGCCCATCGTCGAGGAAATCAGCAACAAGCCCAAGGGTCTGGTACTGGTGACAGGGCCCACGGGCTCCGGCAAGACCACAACGCTGGCCGCCCTGATCCAGCACATCAACGCCACCCGCTCGGAGCACATCCTCACCATCGAGGACCCGATCGAGTTCACCTACAAGAACGTCAAATCCATCATTCACCAGCGGGAGCTCAACGAAGACACCCGCAGCTTCGCCAACGCCCTCAAGGCGGCCCTGCGGGAAGATCCGGACGTGATCCTGGTGGGGGAGCTTCGTGACCTCGAAACGATCCAGCTGGCGATCACGGCGGCGGAAACCGGTCACCTTGTTTTCGGCACCCTCCACACCAGTTCGGCCTCCCAGACCGTCGACCGCATGGTGGACGTCTTTCCTGCGGCTCAGCAGACCCAGATCCGGGTGCAGCTCAGTGGCAGTCTGCTGGCGGTCTTCTCCCAGACCCTCTGCAAGAACATGCAACCCGCCAACGGGGCCTTCGGCCGGGTGATGGCCCAGGAAATCATGATCAACACCCCCGCCACGGCCAACCTGATCCGGGAAGGCAAGACCTCCCAGCTCTACTCCCAGATCCAGACCGGCGCCAACCAGGGCATGCAGACCCTCGAGCGGGCGCTCGCCAATCTGGTGGAGGATGGCAGGGTCTCCCGCGAGGAGGCCCTGCAGAAAACCACCAAACCTGATGAGCTGATCCGGCTGCTGGATCGATAATGGTGGGCACCTGCGTTCCTCCTGAGCCCTACCTCCGTTCCCCCAGTTCCCAGCGATGACCGCCTTCGTCGTCACCTACAGCACCAGGTCCGGCCAGCGCCGGGAAATGACCCTCAACGCCGCCAACCCATCCGAGGCGCGCCGGGAACTGCGCCGACGGGGCATCCTGGCGAACACGGTGGTGCGCAAGGATGAGCCCACCAAAGCCCAGGTATCACAGAAGAAATCCAGTTCCTCCTTCGCCGGGCTGGCCGAGATGCTCGACGGCCCGGTCACGATCAAGGACAAGGCCCTGTTCGCCAACAAGCTCTCCGCCCTGGTGGATGCGGGGGTGCCCATCCTGCGCAGCCTCGATCTGATGCGGATGCAGCAGCGCTCCAAGAAGTTGCGCGCTGCGCTGGCCGGCATGACCCAGGACGTCAACCAGGGGGACAGCCTGGGCAATTCGATGCGCCGCTGGCCGAACGTGTTCGACAACCTCAGCATCGCCATGGTGGAGGCGGGCGAGGCCGGTGGTGTTCTCGACGAGACCCTCAAGCGCCTCGCCAAGCTCCTGGAGGACAACGCCAAGCTCCAGAACCAGATCAAGGGGGCCATGAGCTATCCGGTCACCGTGCTGTTGATCGCGATCGCGGTGTTTCTCGGCATGACCATGTTCCTGATCCCGACCTTTTCAAGCGTCTTCGACCAGCTGGGTGCGGAACTACCGCTGTTCACCCAGATCATGCTCTCCATCAGTGAATTCCTTCGCTCCTGGAAGGCCCTGATCCTCGTAGGGGTGCTCGTTGCCTTTGCCGCCTGGGTGGTGTCCACCTACAACACGCCCATCGGCCGCCGTCAGATCGACGGCATGCTGCTGAAGCTTCCCCTGTTCGGCGAATTGCTCGAAAAAACAGCCAGCGCCCAGTTCTGCCGAACCCTGAGCTCCCTCTCCAGGGCAGGAGTGCCGATCCTTCTTTCCCTTGAAATCGTCAGGGAAACCACCTCCAATACGGTGATCGGAGATGCCATCATCTCCTCCAAGAACGAAGTCAGCGAAGGCATGCCTCTCAGTGCGGCCCTGCGCATGAAGAACGTCTTTCCGGAGATGTGCGTGAATATGCTCGCGATCGGTGAGGAAACCGGGGAGATGGATGCCATGCTCTCCAAGGTGGCCGATTTCTATGAAGACGAGGTCAGCACCATGGTGAAGGCCCTGACCTCCATGCTCGAACCGGCCATGATCGTGCTCGTGGGCATCATCGTGGGTTCCGTGCTGATGGCGATGTACCTGCCGATGTTCTCCATCTACGAGCACGTTCGCTGAGCGGCCAGGGCCTGGCCCGCCAGCCAGCCCGAACTCCAGCAGTGCTGGAAGTTGAATCCCCCGGTCACCCCGTCCACATCGAGCAGCTCGCCGACCAGGTAAAGCCCTCGCTGGCGTCGACTCTCCATCGTGGCCAGATTGACTTCCGCCAGGGGCACACCCCCTGCGGTGACGAACTCCTCCCCGAACGGTCCCCGACCCGCGATCCGGTAGCGACTGTCCCGAAGAGCGGTGATCAGGGCCAACTCGCCGCGGCGGGAAAGATCGGCCCAGCGAAGTGAGGCGTCCACGCCATGCAGATCGAGCAGATGCAGCCAGAGGCGCCGGCTGAGGTCAGGCCAGGGGCGCCAGTTGGCCAGCTGACGGCGGGCCTGCCCGCGGCGGGCCGCCGAGAACCACCCCTCCACCTCCGCCGGCCGTCTGCCGCCCGTCCAGTCGACCCGGAGGTCGGCACGATAACGGCGCAGGCGGAGGGCCCGGGCGGCAAAGGCCGTGAGCCGCAAGGTGGCTGGACCGCTCAGCCCCCAGTGGGTGATCAGCACGGCCCCCCGTTGCCGCTGGGGCGCCTCCCGGACGGCGGCAGCCGCACCCTCCAGGGGAGCCAGGACGAGCTCCAGCTGCACCGGATCCATCGCCACCCCGGCCAGGGCCGCCAGGGGATGGTCCGCCAGGGAGAGGGTGAACAGGGAGGGCACCGGTGACACAAGGCCATGGCCCAGGGAGACGGCGATCCGGTGGCCGCTGGGGTGGCTCCCCGTCGCCAGCACGAGGCGTTCCACGAACATCTCGGCCCCCGAGCGCATCCGCAGCCGGAAACCCCCTCCGGGCAGGGCTTCGGCGGCCTGACCCGCCTCGGCCGTGAGGATCTTCACACCGGCGGCCGCCGCCGCCCGGCGCAGCGTGTCCACCACCGACACGGAGCGGTTGGAGCGGGGAAACATCCGGCCATCCCGCTCTTCCACCAGCTGGAGCCCATGGGCTTCGAACCAGGCCACCGTGTCACCACTGGCGAAACGCGAAAAGGGACCGCGCAGGGCCTTGCCACCCCGCGGATAGTGATCCGCCAGCTCCCTGGGGTCCCAGCAGGCATGGGTGACATTGCAGCGGCCACCCCCGCTGATCAGCACCTTGTGCAGCGGTTCGGGGGTGGACTCCAGCAGCAGGACCCCCTCTCCTGAAGGGGCGCCGCCGGCCGCCTCCGCCGCCGAGATGGCGGCCATGAAGCCGGCCGGGCCCCCTCCCACCACCACCACGGAGGCACGGCTGGGCAGCATGGGGCGATGGAGCACAACTACCGCTTCAGTGTGGCGCCCATGATGGACTGCACCGATCGGCACTTCCGGGTGCTGATGCGGCAGATCAGCCGGCACTGCCTGCTCTATTCCGAGATGGTGGTGGCCCGGGCCCTGCACCACATCGCACGGGACGGCTCCGTCTCCCGGATGGGAGAGCGGCAGCAGCGGCTCGAGCGGCTGCTCGGCTTCGATGCCGTCGAGCGGCCTCTGGCCCTGCAGCTGGGGGGTGACGACCCGGAGTTGCTGGCGGAGGCCGCCCGGATGGGGGCCGACTGGGGCTACGACGAGATCAACCTCAACGTGGGCTGCCCCAGCGAGAAGGTGCAGCAGGGCCGGTTCGGCGCCTGCCTGATGGCGGAACCGGACCGGGTGGCCCGTTGCGTGGCGGCGATGGCGGCAGCCACGGCGCTGACCGTGACCGTGAAGCACAGGATCGGCATCGACGAGCGGGACTCCTACGGGGAGCTTCTGGCCTTCGTGGACACGGTGGCTTCAGCGGGCGCCGGGCGGTTCGCCGTCCATGCCCGCAAGGCCTGGCTGAACGGTCTGGATCCGAAGCAGAACCGCACGGTGCCTCCCCTGCGCTGGGATCTGGTGAAGCGGCTCAAGCAGGATCGGCCCCAGCTGAAAATTGAACTCAACGGTGGGCTGGAGGAGCTGGACCCCTGCCGGGAGCAGCTCACCTGGGCGGACGGGGTGATGGTGGGTCGGGCGGCCTATGCCCACCCGCTGCGCTGGAAGGGGGTGGATGGGGGGATCTTCGACGACCCCGGCGAGGGGGAAGCGCGGGCCTCGACGGTGGTGCGGGGACTGTTGCCCCACGCGGAGCGGTGGTGCCGATCGGGAGGGCGGCTGTGGCCCATCGCCCGGCATCTGGTGCAGGTGGTGGAGGGGGTCAGTGGAGCCCGCCACTGGCGGGGATGGCTGACCCGCCAGGCCGGCCATGCCCAAGCGGGAGCTGAGGTCCTCGAAGCGGCGGCCCGCCAGCTGGAGGAACGGGGGCTCTGAGCCGGCTCAGCCTCCGGTGTCCCCCGAGCCCTCGCCGGGTCCACCGCCGCTGCGGCGGCGGCGGACCCGGCCCGCCTCGAAGGGGTCGGGCGCCGCACCGCCGCCGCCGTAGCTGCGATCTTCCCAGCCCTTGGCACCGGAACCGCGATCGGCTCCGTAGCCGCCATAGCCACCGCCACCACCCCCGTAACCACCACCTCCCCGGCGGGGAGCTCCGCCGCCGCCGCCGCCGCTGCGGGGTTCGGCCTTGTTGATCCTCAGGGGGCGGCCCATCAACTCAGCGCCCTGGAGACCGTCGATGGCCCGGGTCTCCATCTCGGCATCGGCCATCTCGATGAAAGCGAAGCCGCGTTTGCGGCCGGTGTCCCGCTCCAGGGGCAGGGAGCAGTTGACCACTTCTCCGTAAGGCGCGAACAATTCAGCCACGTCCTCCTGCTCGGCGCGGAAGGGAAGATTGCCGACGAAAATACTCACTGAATGATGGGGGGGACCGTGGGGCCGCTCAGGCGCCTACAACAACGCAAGATTAGACCGAGACGCCGGGTTCACTCACCGCCCCATTCAAGGATCGGGAGCCTGCGGGGCCCCGCCGATGCGGCCCCGTGCCCGACGCAACTGCTCCGCCACCCGGCTGAATCCGGTGCCTCCCTCGCTGCGCCGGGCGGCCACCACCTGACGAGGCGCGATTGCCGCATGGATGTCCGCATCGAAGGACGGATGCAGCTCCCGCCATCGCTCCAGCGGCAGCTCCGCCAGCAGCAGCTCCTCCTGCAGGCAGGTCTTCACCAGCCCGCCCACCAGCTGATAGGCCTCCCGGAACGGCACACCCCTGGCCACCAGATAGTCGGCCACATCGGTGGCATTGGAATAATCAGCGGCCACGGCCGCTTCCAGCCGGGCCGGCCGGAAGACGAGTCCCTCCTCGAACAGAACGGCCATCGCCTCGAGGCAATCCAGACAGGTGCTCACCCCGTCGAACAGGGCCTCCTTGTCCTCCTGGAAGTCCTTGTTGTAGGCCAGGGGCAGGCCCTTGATCATGGTCAGCAGTCCCATCAGGTGGCCGAACACCCGGCCGCTCTTGCCGCGCACCAGCTCGGGGACATCGGGATTCTTCTTCTGGGGCATCAGGCTGCTGCCGGTCGCGCAGCGATCGGTGAGTCCCACGAACCCGAACTCCTCGCTGGCCCAGAGGATCACCTCCTCCGCCAGGCGGCTGAGATGCACCATCACCAGCGAGAGGGCCGCCATGGTCTCGACGGTGAAATCCCGGTCGCTCACCGCATCGAGGCTGTTGGCGTAGATCGCGTCGAAGCCCAGCTCCTCGGCGGTCTGGCGCCGGTCGATGGGCACGGGCGTCCCCGCCAGGGCCGCCGCCCCGAGGGGGCAGATGTTGACGCGGCGCCGCACGTCGGCCAGGCGCTGCCGGTCCCGTTCCGCCATCTCCACGTAGGCGAGGAGATGGTGGGCCAGGCAGACCGGCTGGGCCCGCTGCAGGTGGGTGTAGCCGGGGATGAGGGTGTCCGCGTGGGCCTCGGCCTGGCTCAGCAGCGCCTGCTCGAACCGCACCAGCGCCCCATCGATGGCATCGATGCGTCGCCGCAGCCAGAGGCGCAGATCGGTACCCACCTGGTCGTTGCGGCTGCGGCCGGTGTGCAGCTTCTTGCCCAGGGGGCCAAGCAGGTCGATCAGCCGCCGTTCCACGGCGAAGTGGACGTCCTCCGCTTCGATGCCTGGGTTGAAGCGGCCGGCGGCGGCTTCGGCCCGGATGGTCTCGAGCCCCCCGATCAGCCGGTCCGCCTCCTCCGAGGTGATCACCCCGCAGCGACCCAGCATCCGGGCGTGGGCGACCGAGCCATCGAGATCCTCCTGAAGCAGAGCGATGTCGAAGCCGATCGAGGCATTGAACCGTTCGATCGCCGGATGGAGACCCTGCTCGAAGCGATCGCTCCAGGTGGAGGTGGAGGGGTCAGCGGCCATCACGGGGTTGCGGGCAGCCCCTCAGCTTGCCATTCGTCTCAGGCCGGCGGCACCGTCCCTGGCGGCGTCGCATCGGGCAGGCTGGGCAGCATCACCCCGTCCCGGACCTTCAGCACCACCATCGAGGCATCATCCTCCAGGCGGCGATCGCTGCCGACGAAACGATCCAGGCGGGCGAACAGGCGATCCAGAATGGCCTGGGCATCGAGAGCCGCCTTGCAGGCACCATGAAACGCCCGCAGCAGCCGATCCTCGTCGAAGCGCTCGCCGCTGAAGCCGCTGGCTTCGGTCACCCCATCGGTGTAGTAGAGGATCACATCACCCGGTTCCAACCGTATTTCGCCGCAGCCATAGTCGGCCTGGCTCTGCAGACCGATGAGCAGGCCGGGGGTGTCGAGATGCTCCACGCGGCCGCTCTGACGCCGCCAGAGCAGGGGGGGATTGTGGGCCGCGTTGGCAAAGCGCAGCAACCGGGTGCGGGGGTCGTAATCGGAATAGAAGAGGGTGACGAAGCGGTGGGAATGGGCCAGATCCTCCTGGGCCAGCTGGTTGAGGTCGTGGAGGATGCGGTCCGGAGGCAGGCCGCTGAGCACCTCGGCCCGCAGCATTCCCCGCAGCAGGGTCATCAGCAGCCCGGCCGGCACCCCCTTGCCCATCACATCCCCCATCACCAGCGCCCAGGGGGCCTGCTCGCGGCGGTGGCCGGTCAGCTGGGGACGGGTGGGGATGAAGTCGTAGTAGTCGCCGCCCACCTGAAAGGCGGGACGGCAGAGGGCCGCCAGCTCCACTCCATCGATCACCGGACAGTGGTCGGGCAGCAGCTGGGACTGGACCTCGGCGCCGATGCTGAGTTGCCGGTCGAGCCGTTCGTGCCGGCGCCTGTCCTGCTGCAGCAGCTCATTCTCCAGCGCCACACCGGTGAGGTCGGCCACCAGCTGGAGGTGACGGCGACGCACATCGCTCCAGCTGTAGCCCCGCCGGCTGCTGAACAGGTAAAGCCGGCCCCACTGGCGGCTGCGGGCCACCACGGAGGTGGCGAAGATCTGGTTGGCACCCAGCAGGCGCTGGACCAGGGGATCCAGCAGCGCCGCGACGGCCTCGTCGCCGACCTGGTTGCGGAAATGGTCGTCGGGGAGGGCGGCCAGCTGCCGCAGCACCTCGGCGCTGCGCTCTCCGGAAGTGGCCTGCAGCTGCTCGCGCCAGAGGCGGCCGTCGGGGTGGAAGACCACCAGCACACTTCCATCGCCCTCCACCAGGCGGCACGCCACCAGGGGCACCAGTTCGAGGAAGCGCTTGAGGTTGGTGTAGCTGCGCAGGGCGAAGGCAAGGGACGCCAGCAGCTCCTGGTTGCGGCGCTGTTCCCGGCCGAGGCTGTCGAGCAACTGGCGCAGCGATGCCGTGACCGAAAGGGCCTGGCCGGAAAGGGACCCGGTGGAGGTGGGAAGGGGCTGCGGAGGCGGCTGACTGCTCACCGAGCGGCCGCAAAGGATCCGCAAGGTAGCAATGTCTGAGGATGTCGATGGTTCAGCGAAGCAGAGCTCGGCGACGCAGGAACCGACTCAGGTGGCCAGCAGGGCTTCGACGAACTCGTAGCTGTTGAAGGGACGGAGATCGCGGATTCCTTCCCCGGCACCGATGAAGCGGATCGGCAGACCGGCCTCCGAGGCCACCGCCAGGGCGACGCCGCCCCGGGCGCTGCCGTCGAGCTTGGTGAGCACCACTCCGGTGAGACCCGCGGCGCTGGCGAAGGCCATCGCCTGGCGCAGCCCGTTCTGGCCCTGGCTGGCATCGAGCACCAGCAGGGATTCCACCGCCGCCTCCGGCGCCAGTTTGTCGATGGTGCGTCGCACCTTGCCCAGTTCCTCCATGAGGTTGTGCTTGGTCTGCAGCCGGCCGGCCGTGTCCACCAGCACCAGTTCGGTGCCCTTGGAGCGTGCGGCACCGATGGCGTCGTACACCACTGCTGCGGGGTCGGCGTTGGCGCTGGGATTGGCGACCACCGGCACGCCGCTGCGCTCGCCCCAGACACTCACCTGTTGGACCGCGGCCGCCCGGAAGGTGTCGGCGGCGGCGATCAGGCAGCTGTAGCCGCTGCGCACCGCCAGATTGGCGAGCTTGCCCAGGGTGGTGGTCTTGCCGACCCCGTTCACCCCGACGAGCAGCCAGACGTTGAGCCGGTCCCGCTGGGGCGCCAGCAGAGACGTGCCGCCGGATCGGAACGGCTCCTCCAACAGGCCCCGCAGCTGCTCCTTGAGGAACCGGAGGCCTTCGGCCGGGTCCACCACCTCCTCGTTCAGCCTTCGGCGCAAGGCGTCGAGCACCTGGTCGGTGGCCTTCACCCCCACGTCGGCGCGCAGCAGGGTGGATTCCAGATCATCCAGAACTGCCGGGGTGAGGGGATCGTCGCCCAGGTTCTCCAGCAGCTGGGTGACGAAGCCCCTGCGGGTCTTCTCGAGGCCCCGGCGCAGTCTGCCGAGCCAGTCGATCTCCTCGAGGGAGACCTCCTCCACCCGGCGCCCCTGGGCGGCCAGCACCTCCGCTGACCAGGTGAAGGTGGCATCGAAAGCCCCCAGGCTGGGATCGGCCCCGTCACTCTCGCCGGCTTCCGGGGCAGCGACGGGCACCGGAGCTGGTTCGGAAGGGGCGGTGATCTCCTGGAGGCGCTGCAGGCGCTGGGCCGCGGCCTGCTCCAGCAGGGACAGACTCGCCGGGGCCGGGGAGGCGGGGGGTTCCGGAGCGGTCGAGGGCTCCCGGGGTGAGGGAGTGGCCGGCGCGACTGGGGCGGCAGACGCGACAGGGCCGTCAGGGGCGGTTTCGGGCTCGCTCGGCGGGCTGTCGGGCTCGGGGAGTTGCCGGGCCGCCTCCTGCTGGGCCTTGAGCCGGGCGTAGGCCTCCCGTGCCCAGGCCAGGGCGTCCTGATCCACGCCGTCCCCAGCGGTTGGGGCCGGGGAGGGCTCAGGCGGAGGAGCGACCACCGGCGACGCCGGCGAGGGGAGCGGGGCCTCGTTCCGGGGCTCGGGCGTTTCTGCAGCAGCCGCATCCTGGGCTGGCTCGGGCGATTCCGGCCCGGCCACCTTCCGTTTGAACCAGTCGAAGACCATCGCGTTCCTGCTCAGACCCGGGCGGCGGTGAAGCGCCGCAACACACCGTTGATCATGCGCCTCCCCTGATCATCGCTGTAGCGGTTGGCGAGCTCCACCGCCTCGTTGCAGGCCACGGCCGGCGGGGTGGCGAAATCCTCGAGATCGACCACCGCCAGCCGCAGGATGTCCCGGTCCACCCGCGGCAGTCGGGTGAGGCGCCAGCCCTCCATGACCGCGTCGATGCGGGCGTCGAGCCCCTCCCGGTCGCGCAGCACCGCCCGGGTTCGGGCGATGGCATCGAGGCGGACGGCGTCCTGATCGGCCAGCAGCAGCAGGCGGGGCAGCTCGAGGCCCGCGGAGAGGCGGTTCAGGGCCTGCTCGGCATGGGCGAGGCCCTCCTGCAGATGGCGCCGCACCCGGGGCAGTTGTTTCTCCCCCTGGTCCTGGAGCTCGCTGTCGAGGAGTCGCTGCTGGGCCTGCTGCAGATCCTCGGCGGAGCGATCGAGGGCGTCGCGCACATGCTGACTCAGGCTCGTGGCGGCCTGCTGGAGGAGCAGGTCGAAGGAGGCCCCGCTGGAGTCTGGGGCAGGGGGGGTGCCGCGATCGCTGACCTGGCCAAGCATCAGCAGAGCCAGTTCACGGGCAAGGGTGCGACTCTGCATCAGGAGGGCTGGGGAGCGCGCAGCTGGGCCATGAGGCTGGCGAAGCTGCGGTTGGAGGTGGATTCCCGTTCGTCGGGGCTGACGATGCCGGCGGAAATGATCGTGCGGAAGGCATCCTCCACGCTCAGGTCCAGATCCTTGACCAGGCGCTCGGGCACCACGGCATACCAGCCGGTGGTGGGGTTGGGAGCCGTGGGGATGAAGACGCTGATCATGGTCTCGCTGAAATCGGCCTGGATGGCCGTGCCGATCACCCCGGTGACGAATCCCACGGCGTATAGCCCTTCGCGCGGGTATTCCACCAGCACCACCCTGCGGAAACGGGAGGAATTGCCCTGAAGGAAGGTCTCCAGCAGCTGCTTGAGGGTCTTGTAGACGGACCCCGCCAGAGGGATGCGCAGAAGGGTGCCTTCTCCGAACTCCAGAAGCCAGCGGCCGACGATGTTGCGGGCCATCAGACCGATCAGCAGGATGCCCAGCAGGGGCACCATCAGCCCCACACCCAGGTTGATCAGATCCTGAAGCAGGGGGTTGAGGTTGTTGAACGGGTTGAACTGTTTGGGGATCGAGGTGAGGAACGCGAGCACGAAACGGCTCACCGTCGTGGCGAGCCAGATCGTGGTCGCCAGGGGGATGACCACCAGCAACCCGGCGATCAGATCGTTCTTGAGATCCTGCTGGAGGCGGCTACCCAGCGGCTGATCGGAACTGGGACTGGATGGGACCAATGGACGGGGTCCGTAAGGGCGAGGCCTTAACGGTAACGATCCGCGGGCGCCTTACAGCACGCTGCCGAGACAAAGAATGGTGAAAGCGACGATCAGCACCACAGCACCGAGGGATCCCCCGTAGCGGCGCTGGCTGAGGGTCACCTTGCTGGTCTGCTCGGTCTGCTTGTACTGGGTTTCGAGCTGCTCCAGCTGGCGGTCGACGAAGGCCCTGGCGGACTGGGTCTTCTGGGCTTCGGTCGCGCCGGGGGGCACCTGGCCGGTGGCCTCGGCCTGCTTGATGAGCTGCTCCAGCAGGGCGGGATCCTTGCTCTGCTGGCGGGCCATCTCCAGTTGCCCCCGTTTGGCGGCGAGCTGCTGGTCGGTCTGCTGCTGGATCACCTGGTCTCCACCGAAGGAGATCGGCAGGGAGGCGGTCAGCAGCACCGCCATCAGACCACTGATGATGCAGACCGTCCAGAGCACGGGCGTGCGCGCCTCGCCCGGGTCTTCCAGACGGGAGGAGAGGTACATGAGCAGCAGACCGATCAAAGCCATGGGCGACTGGCTGATCAGCCGCTCCACGACCAGCTGGCGGAAGGGCTCTTCCTGCCAGTCCCACAGCGTGAGGACTCCGACCAGCTGCAGAACCAGCAGCAGCACCAGCGTGATGCCCATCCAGCGCAGGAGCGGGCTGAATCGAGTGGAGGAAACGGCAGTCACGCAAAAGCGCACGGGGTATTCGGACTCTACCGGCTGCACTTGAGACCATCCCTTCCCCTCACCGATCTGGCGGAGGCCCTGCGGGCCCGGGCCGAAGGGCTCGGCTTCGCGCCGGTGGGCATCGCCGCGGTGCCCGGCGGACCCAGGCTTCCCCTGCGCACGGCCGCCCTGGAGCGCTGGCTGGCGGCTGGCCACCAGGGGGGCATGGCCTGGATGAACGATCCACGCCGCCGCCGCATCGAGGCCCTCCTGCCGGGAGTCCGCAGTGTGCTCGCCGTGGGTTGGAACTACCACGTGACCGCCCAGGCGCGGCCCGGCAGCCTGCGGGTGGCCCGCTACGGGTGGGGCCGCGATTACCACCGGGTGATCGATGGCCGCCTGCGCCAGCTGGGGCGCTGGCTGGAGCATGCGGCCCCCGGCACGACCTGGCGGGCCTGCGTTGACAGCGCCCCCCTGCTCGACAAGGCCTGGGCCGAGGAAGCGGGCCTCGGCTGGATCGGCAAGAACGGCAACCTCATCCATCGCCGGCAGGGATCCTGGATGCTGCTGGGCCATCTGCTCACCAGCCTGCCCCTGCCGCCCGACCGCCCGGCCGAACCGTTGTGCGGGGCCTGCACGGCCTGCATCGAAGCCTGCCCCACCGGCGCCATCGACGAGCCCTTCGTGGTCGATTCCCGCCGCTGCATCGCCTATCACACCATCGAGAACCGCGATCGGGACCTGCCCGCCCCGATCCGTGACCATCTCCAGGGCTGGGTGGCCGGCTGCGACATCTGTCAGGAGGTCTGTCCCTGGAACCGCCCCCCCCTGACGCCTTCCTCCGATCCGGACGTGCAGCCCCGTCCCTGGCTGCTGGATCTGCGCGGCGAGGATGCCCTGACCTGGAGCGATGCGGAATGGGACCAGCGGCTGCGGGCCTCCGCCCTGCGGCGCCTCCGCCCCTGGATGTGGCGGCGCAATCTCCGGGCCGCCATGGCGCGAGAAGGGGGGTAAAGGGGAGATGGCTCCCTAGGCTGGAGCCATTCGGGATGATTCTGTGGGCCGGCGGCTGTGGCAACTGCTTTCCTCCCTCTGCCTGACCCTGCCGCTGACGGCGTCACCGCTGGTGGTCTACGCCCTGCCGGCCCGGGCCCTGGTTCCCTTCGTCTATCTGCCCCAGGAGAAGGAACTGGAGGGGGCGGGGCTGGGCATCGCCCAGGCGGCCGCCCGGCTGCTGCGTCTCGGCCAGGCGGAGGATGCGGCCAGGCTGGCGGAGCTGACCGTGCGGCTGCTGCCGGAGGACCCCCGCGGCTGGGTGCTGCTGGCGGAGGCGGAACTGCGCAGCAACCAGACCGACAAGGCCGTGATGGCCCTGAGCCGGGCCAAGGAGCTGGATCCGGACAACGCCGGCATCTGGTTCGCCGAGGGCTCCCTGGCCCTGCGGAACGGCAAGCCGGAGGAAGCCATCGGCCTGCTGCGCAAGGGACTGGAGCTCGACAGCAAGAACGCTGGTGCCTACTTCGATCTCGGTAATGCCCAGATCCTCCTGGGCAACAACGGAGCCGCCCTGGGTTCCTTCGAGAAGGCCTCAGGCCTGCGCAAGGACTTCTGGGAGGCGATCAACAACCAGGGGCTGGTTCTGTTCGAAAGCGGCCGCACCAACGACGCCATCGGTCGCTGGCAACGGGTGCTGAAGATCAAGCCGGACATCGCCGAAACCTCCCTGGCCATGGCCGCGGCCCTGTTCGATCGCAAACCGACCGATCGGGCCGAAGCCCTGCGCCTGGCCGAATCCGCCCTGGCGGAGGAACCCAACTACGTGAAGGAGAGCTTCCAGAAGGAGCAGCTCTGGGGTCCACGCCTGCGGGAGGTCACCGGCCGGCTGCTGGCCCTGCCGGAACTGAAACCGGCGGTGGAGCGGGCCCTGGCCAACGCCACCGCGGACGACGGCGGCGAGTCGCCCTGAGCCGGTTCCACCGGGCGCCATCTGTAGGCTGAGCCCCCTGAGCCGCAGCACCGCAGGAACGGATGGCCGAGGAGCGCGTCCAACCCATCGCCCTGCATCAGGAGATGCAGCGCTCCTACCTCGAGTACGCGATGAGCGTGATCGTGGGAAGGGCCCTGCCGGACGTGCGCGACGGGCTCAAGCCCGTGCAGCGGCGCATCCTCTACGCGATGCACGAGCTGGGGCTGACCCCCGACCGGCCCTACCGCAAATGCGCCCGTGTGGTGGGCGACGTGCTCGGCAAGTACCACCCCCACGGCGACCAGGCCGTCTACGACGCCCTGGTGCGGCTGGTGCAGACCTTCGCCAGCCGCCATCCCCTGCTGGATGGCCACGGCAACTTCGGCTCGGTGGACGACGATCCCCCTGCCGCCATGCGGTACACGGAGACCCGGCTGGCTCCCATCGCCAACGAGGCGATGCTCGATGAAATCGGCAACGACACCGTCGATTTCGCCCCCAACTTCGACGGTTCCCAGCAGGAGCCGACGGTGCTGCCGGCCCAGTTGCCCTTTCTGCTGCTCAACGGCTGCACCGGCATCGCCGTGGGCATGGCCACCAGCATCCCCCCCCACAACCTCGGTGAGGTGGTCGACGCCCTGATCGCCCTGATCCGCAAACCCGACCTGGCGGAGGAGAAGCTGCTGGCCATGGTGCCCGGTCCCGATTTCCCGACGGGTGGGGAAGTGCTCCTGGGCAGCGGCGTGCGGGACACCTATCTGAGCGGCCGGGGCAGCATTCCCATGCGGGGCGTGGCCCACATCGAGGAAGTGCAACCCGGCAAGGGCCGCCATCGCCGCGGTGCCGTGGTGGTCACCGAACTCCCTTACCAGCTGAGCAAGGCGGGCTGGATCGAGAAACTGGCCGAGCAGGTGAACGACGGCAAGATCGGCGGCATCGCCGACATCCGCGACGAGAGCGACCGGGAGGGCATGCGGGTGGTGGTGGAACTGCGGCGGGACGCCGAACCGCAGAAGGTGCTGGAGGAACTGCAGCGGCGCACGGCCCTGCAGAGCAATTTCGGCGCCATCCTGCTGACCCTGGTGAACGGCCAGCCCCAGCAGCTCAACCTGCGCCAGATGCTGGAGCAGTTCCTCGAATACCGGGAACTCACCATCATCCGGAGGACCAGGCACGCCCTGAAGCGCTGTGAAGACCGCCTGGAGGTGGTGCTGGGCCTGATCCGGGCCCTGGACGACCTGAAACGGGTGATCGAGATGATCACCGCCGCTCCGGATGCCGCCACGGCCCGGGCCAGCCTGCAGGTGCATCTGGATCTGAGCGAACGGCAGGCCGATGCGGTGCTGGCCATGCCCCTGCGCCGTCTCACGGGCCTGGAGCAGGAGGGGCTGCGCAAGGAAGCGGAGGATCTGGAAGGGGAGAGAAAGCGACTGCGGCATCTGCTGGACGACCGTCAGACCCTGCTGGACACGATGGTCAGCGAACTGAAGGGGCTGAAGAAGCGCTATGCCACACCCCGCCGCACCCGGCTGGTGGAGGGTGGCGATGCCCTGGTGGCCCAGCGGGCCGCCGCCGTGCGGCCCAACACCGAACTACAGCGGCAGCAGGCCTTCGAGGCCCTGGCCGGGGATGGCCGGCTGCTGATCCAGGCCGATGGGGCCGTCCGGGTGGTGACACCCCAGATGCTGGGACGGCTCCATCTCGACGAAGCGGCCGAGCTGGGCGACCTGCCGCCACCGGCACGGCTGATCCTGCCGGTGGCCGACCAGCCGGCCCTGCTCGCCTTCAGTGCCGGCGGCCGGGTGGCCCTGTTGCGCTGGGAATTCGCAGGCCAGCACCCCGGCAAGCTGGAGCGGTTCCTTCCGGACAGCCTGCAGGGGGAACGGGTGGTGCAGGTGCTTCCCCTGCCCCAGCCTGCTTCCGGAAGCATCGGCCTGCTGAGCACCGACGGCCGTTTCAAGCGCCTGCCGATCGAAGATTTCCTCGAGCTCTCCGGCCGGCCCGCCACCGTGCTCAAGCTCAAGGAGGGGGTGGACCTGCAGAGGGTGGTGCCGTGCCTGGAAGGGGAGGATCTGGTGGTGGCCACCAGCACCGGCCGAGTGCTGCGCCTGGCGATCAATGACACCAACCTGCCGGTGCTGGGCCGCACCGCCCAGGGCCCCATGCTGCTGCGCCTCCTGCCGGGGGAACGGGTGGTGGGAGCGGCCCGGGCGTCGGCGGGCGGCCATGTGCTGCTGGCCAGCCGGCGCGGCCAGGTCAAGCGACTGCGACTGGACAGCCTGAGACCCTGCCGGAGGGGGGCGATGGGTCAGATCGGCCTGAGGTTCCTGGAGCGGGACGACGCCCTGGTGGATCTGCAGCCCTGCGACACCAGCGTGATCGGGGTGGTGCTGGCGGGAAGCGAGGGCCGCAGCCTGCGGCTGACGGTGGCGTCACTGGCGCCGGAGGACTGCAGTGGGTCGGGAGAGTCGCTGACGCTGAAAGCCGGCGATGCGGTGGCGGAACTGGTGCCATTGATCGCGGAGCTCTGAGGCGTGGGGATCTCCTTGCCAGGAGGTATTGGTTGTCATCGATGACAACGATCGCGGCGAACATCACCACCAGGATCTGCAGAGCCTCAGGGTACGAACAGCCTTGCAACACCACTTCGGCTTCCAGCTGGAACCAGTTCCTGGTTTCCCGACTGAAGATTAATCTGCGATTTCCTAAATAATGATACCAAAGACCAGCCAACGGATTCATGAATGGTCTTGAGCACGGCTGGTCAGCCCTTTCCCGCCATCTGCCGATAACTCCAACAGCCTTCCTCCAATGAGAAGCTCATGCTGAGATATTACCTTTTCGGTTAACTTAAAACTTTTCCTTTTTACATTTTTAGATACAAAATCCTCAAGGATATGGTCACGGCCAACGCCAATGAAATCAAGTATTTTTGATGTTACTGCAACAGGTTGGTCTAGGAATTCATCATAACTTAATTCTATAAATTCAGATTCTGGAAGGCCACTTAAAAAACGTACTGCTGCCTCTGTACTGAGCCTCCACTCCAGCAATCCCTTGTCATAATAAGTCTCACAAAGTTGCGACAAGCGATGGGTTTCATTTTGAGCTTTGGAGTAGCTAACAAGCATATTCCATTTATATGAATTCTCACCATACCAGTTTCCTCCTTTATCACATATTTTCCCAATTGACCTAGCCACTTCCAATCCATTTCTGTAGATATGAATGAAACGAGAATCAGGAAAAGCAGCCTTAATAAGACCTAATCTAAAATTATTTATTGGCAACTTTTCTACCACAATAGGTCGCCTTTTTGCAATTGCCGCGAACCGAAATAACCGGCTCAACTTCTTACCCTTATTGACATCATAGTCAGCCTCAGTAAGCAACAGTTTTCCGTTTCGTTCCTTGGCCTTCGATGTCCAGATGTCTGTTTCAGGAAAGGCTGAAAACCATAGATGTCGTTGCTCATTCAGATACGTTATGCTCCTGTGCCTAGACAGAGATAGCCCTAGGATAGTTGTACCTGAACGGCCACAACCAATGATGAAAATAGGAGCGCTGATACCTGGGAGGGGAAAATTCGAGTAAATACTCCCAGATACATTCGTTAGAGTTTTAGTTGAGTTTCTCCATAGATTTTTCAACTTTCTCTGCATTTTCAATGCTGAACCATGTGTTCAGATCCACTATACACTCTGAGGCCATAAGTTCAGCCCAAAGAACAGCAATCCCACCGAGGGATTGAATGAAACCTTGTTCTCCATCTGCAAGGTGGTGGAACTTTGTGGAACTGGCTCCCCACTCAGAGGAGGATGGCCTGCTCCGAGAACCAGAGGTTCGTTCCCCGTAACACCCAGGATGCGGTTCACCCCCATGGCCCGATGGAACCGGCAGCGGCTCAGGCCATCCACCAAGCCCGTGTGCTCAGCTTCTGCATGCTCAGCACCTGCCGCGTGCCTCCGTGGCGAGGAGGGGCCACCTAGTCTTCGCCCTCAGAAGAACCCCCCTGGACTGGCGGCAACGGTCATGGCGCGCTCGACACCGCTGATCCCCGGCCTTCTGCTCCTCTCCCTCTGCCTGGCCGAGCCGACCTCGACCATGGCTCAGCCGGCCGTCTCCATTCCCCTGCCCGCACCTCAGGGCCAGCGGCTGCTGATGCAGAGCAGGGAACGGGCCGACTATGGCCCTCTGGCCCAGGAGTTCGTCACCCAGGCCAATCTGGCCTACTGCGGTGTGGCCAGTGCCGTGATGGTGCTGAACAGTCTGGAGATCCCGGCTCCGGCGGCGGCCGGCTACGGCCCCTACCGCTTCTGGACGCAGGAGAACTTCTTCGATTCCGCCGCCCCCCGGCAGGTGGTGGGCCCCGAGGTGGTGCGGCGCCAGGGCATGACCCTGGCGGAACTGGCGGGTCTGCTGGCCAGCCATGGGGTGACGGTGGAGCGGATCCACGGCGACCGGCTGAGCCTGGAAGCCTTCCGCAGGCTGCTGCGCCGCAACCTGGCCGAGGGGGGCGACCGGCTCCTGGTCAACTATGACCGCCGCTCCCTGGGCCAGACCGGAGGCGGCCACATCTCGCCGCTGGCATCTTATCACGCCCCCAGCGACCGGGTGCTGATCCTGGATGTGGCCCGCTACCGCTACCCCTCGGTATGGGTGCCGGCGGCAGCGCTCTGGCGGGCCATGCGCACCCTGGACACCACCTCGGGCCGCAGCCGCGGCCTGGTCACGATCCGGAAGCCTCCGGCCGCTGCACCGCCTCAAGAAAGCGTTCCGCCACCCGGTCCCAGCTGAACGGCTTCACATGCTCCCTGCCGAAGGCCCGGCAGCGGGCCTGCAGGGAGGTGTCGCTGAGCAGGCTGAGCAGGGCCTCCGCCAGCGCCTCCGGATCCCGCGGCGGCACCAGCAACCCGGCCTGGCCATGGGGCACCACCTCCGGGATGGCCGTGGCGGTGGTGCTGACCACGGGCAGCCCGCTGGCCATGGCCTCCAGGAACACGATGCCGAAGCCCTCCTGGATCGACGGCAGACAGAAGATCGCGCATCGGCGGTACCAGGCCCGCACCTCGCCGTCATCGGCCAGTGCCCCCAGGAGCCGCACCGCGGAGCCCAGTTCCAGCCGCTGCACCAGGGTCTGGAGCGTCCCGTGCTCCGGACCGTCGCCGATCACCACCAGCCGGGCGCTGGGCAGCCTGTCGTGGACGCGGCGAAAAGCGTTGATCAGATCGGCCACCCGCTTCCGGGGGTACTGGCGGGCCACACAGAGCACGGTGTGGGGATGCCGGGCGGCATCGATGGCGTCCACCTCCGCGCCATCGCTGCCGGGGGACGACCAGAGGCCGGTGTCGATGCCCTCCGGCACCATCCGCAGCCGAGCGGCGGCCACCCCATAGAGGGCCTCGATCCGCTCGCAGCTGTAGCGGCTGGTGGAGAGCACCCGCGGCGCCCGGCGGGCATGGAGCTTTTCCAGCCGGGACAGGCCCCAGAGCATCAGCCGCGGCCAGCCGCGCTCGCAGCGGGCCTCCTCGGCCAGCACCCCCTTGATGCAGCAGACGTAGGGCACCGGCGAACGGTGCGCCACCCGGAAGCCGTCGATGTCGAAGCCCACCACCAGGTCGTAGCGGCTCGCCTGGCCGGCCAGGCGCCTGGGAAGGGTGAGGTTGAACCAGAGGCGGCGCAGCAGCAGCCGGCGGGGCCAGAGCCCCTGGGGAACCAGCCGTTCCACCTGGTGGCCCCTGGCCTTCAGGGCCGCCGCCAGCCCGCCGATGGCCGCCGCGGTGCCGCTGCCGGCCGCCACGTCCTGCAGCCAGGAATCCAGAAAGGCGATGCGCATGGCGAGGCCGCTGGGCCTACACCCGGGCGGCCAGGCCGGTGGGCTCGAGCATCAGCTTGCTGGAGCGCACCTCCTCGTCCATCTCGATCGGATAGTCGCCGTCGAAGCAGGCGGTGCAGAAATGGCTGGATTGGGCATGGGCCGCCTCCACCATGCCCGCCTTGCTGAGGTAGGCGAGGGAGTCGACCCCCAGGTGGCGTTCGATCTCCTCCAGAGTGAGGCGGGCGGCGATCAGGTGGTCCTGGGTGTCGGTGTCGATGCCGTAGAAGCAGGGATGGGTCACCGGCGGCGAGCTGATGCGCATGTGCACCTCGGTGGCCCCCGCATCGCGTAGAGCCGCCACCAGCTTGCGGCTGGTGGTGCCCCGCACGATCGAGTCGTCGATCACCACCACCCGCTTGCCGGCCAGCACATCCGGCAGGGGATTGAGCTTCACGCGGATGCCCGCCTCCCGCATGGCCTGGGTGGGCTGGATGAAGGTGCGGCCCACGTAGCGGTTCTTGATCAGACCATCGGCGAAGGGGATGCCGCTGGTGTGGGAATAGCCGATCGCCGCCGGGATGCCCGAGTCGGGCACGCCGATGACAATGTCCGCCTCCACGGGGGTCTCCCGGGCCAGCACCTCACCGATGCGCACCCGGTAGCTGTAGAGCGATTCGCCGAAGAAACGACTGTCGGGGCGTGCAAAATAGATCATCTCGAAGACGCACAGCTTCGGGGGCTGTTCGCACCAGCGCTGGCGCTCGGGGATCGGATCGGCCTGGCGGAAGTGGATCAGTTCGCCGGGCTGGACGTCGTCGACGAAGCTGGCTCCGATGATGTCGAGGCCACAGGTTTCGCTGCTGGCGACCCACTGGCCCTGCTCCGGTTCCCCCAGCAGGCCGAACACCAGGGGCCGGATGCCGTGGCCGTCGCGCAGGGCGAACAGGCCGTCGGGGGTGCCGATCACCAGGCTGAAGGCCCCGCGGCAGCGGGAAGCGGCGGCGCGGATCGCTGCGTTCCAGCCGAGGCCTGAGCCCACCGCCTCCTGCAGGGCGAAGGCGATCAGTTCGGAATCGGTGGTGGAGGTGAACTCCCCCGCCAGGTGATCCAGGGAGGCACGCAGCTCCGAGGCATTGACCAGATTGCCGTTGTGGGCCAGGGCGAAGGGGCCTAGGCGGGTCATCAGCAGCACGGGCTGGGCATTGCAGACCTTGCTGCTGCCGGTGGTGGAATAGCGGTTGTGGCCGATGGCCAGCTGGCCGGGCATGCGCTCCAGCACCTCCTGGTCGAACACCTGGCTCACCAGGCCCATGTCCTTGTGCAGGCGCACCTTGGCCTCGTCGAAGACGGCGATTCCCGCCGACTCCTGGCCCCGGTGCTGCAGGGCGTAGAGGCCGAAGTAGGTGAGGTTGGCCACCGCCTGGCCCGGAGCCAGCACGGCGAAGACACCGCAGGCCTCCTCGGGCTTGTCGGGCCGGTCCTGGTCGATGCGGGCGGTGCTCAGGTCGCCGGGCTCTTCGCAGGACTCAGCGAGGGGCACGGGGCATCAGACACGGATCAAAACTCATCTTCGCCCATCACCTCTCGGGTGGGGGCCCGGCTTTCCGCATGCGGCCGGGGATCGCCTGCTCGTAGGTGTGGCGCAGTTGCTCCAGCTCCAGTGCCAGCAGGGCCTGGTCGGCCCTGCGCACGCTGAGGCGGGAATCCGCCACGACGCTGCCCAGCCGCTGGGCAGGGAGAGGCCCGGCGTCGCCGCCGGCGGCCTCCAAGGCCCGGGCCCAGGCCTCCTCCTGCACCGGCACCACGCTCACCAGCAGGCGGGCGCCGCCCTCGGCGAACAGAAGCCGGTCGGGGCGGACCGTGCCGGCGGCGGGCAGATCGAGGTCGGCGCCGAGACCGGAGGCGATGCAGGACTCGGCCGCGGCCACCGCCAGACCGCCATCGGAGAGATCGTGGGCGGAGCGCACCAGACCGGCGGCGATGGCCTGGCGCAGGAACCGCTGCACCCGCCCTTCCAGGGCCAGATCCACCAGGGGCGGCCGGCCCGTGAGCCGGCCATGAATCACCTCCAGGTAGCTGCTGCCCGCCAGCCCCAACCGTTCGTCGCCGCTCTCCTCCAGGGGCACCCCCAGCAGCCAGATGGCATCGCCGGGCTGCCGCCAGGCCAGCCCGGTGACATGGGCCAGGTCGTGCACCAGCCCCACCATGCCCACCACCGGGGTGGGGTGGATCGGCTGCATGCGGCCGTCGGGCAGGCGGGTCTCGTTGTAGAGGGAGACGTTGCCACCGGTGACCGGCGTGGCCAGGGCGCTGCAGGCCTGCGACAGGCCGCGGCAGGCCATGGCCAGCTGCCAGTAGCCGGTGGCGGTGTCGGGAGAGGGGAAATTGAGGTTGTCGGTGACCGCCAGGGGTTCGGCGCCGGTGCAGGAGAGGTTGCGGGCCGCTTCGGCCACCGCCGCCATCGCGCCGCGCTCCGGATCAAGAGCCACCCAGCGGTTGGGGCAGTCCACCGTCGCCGCCACGCCGCGGGTCGCCGGGGCCATCGCCCCCTCCCCCTGCTGGGGCCGCAGCCGGATCACCGCCGCGTCGGCCCCCCCGGGCAGCACCACCGTGTTGGCCTGCACCTGGTGGTCGTACTGGCGGTACACCCAGCGCTTGCTGGCGATGGTGGGGTCATCGAGCAGGCGCAGCAGCGCCTCGCCCCAGGCCAGCGGCCCCTCCGCCAGCGCCACCCCGGCCGCCGTGGCGGGCGGCAGCTCGGCTTCGCTCCAGCCCCAGTGGGCCTGGATCTCGGCCGGGGGTTCGACCAGCAGGACGTGGTGGTTCACCGGCGTGTCGTCCGCCAGGGCACTGGCGGGCACCTCGGCCGCCACCTGACCGTGCTGCAGCACCCGCACCACGTTCTCCTGCAGCACCCGGCCCACCACCGCCGCCTGCAGCCCCCAGCGGCGGAAGCGGGCCATCAGGGGCTCCTCCCGGCCGGCCGCCACCACGAACAGCATCCGTTCCTGGGATTCGGAGAGCAGGAATTCGTAGGCGCTCATCCCCGACTCCCGGGCGGGCACCCGGTCGAGGTCGAGTTCGACCCCCACACCGCCCTTGGCGGCCATCTCCGAGCAGCTGCAGGTGAGGCCCGCGGCGCCCATGTCCTGGGCCGCCACCACGTCGCCGCTCTGGAACGCCTCCAGGCAGGCCTCGATCAGGCCCTTCTCCAGAAAGGGGTCCCCCACCTGGACCGCGGGCCGGTCGTCGAGGGAGGCCTCGGTGAGCTCGGCGCTGGCGAAGCTCGCCCCTCCCATGCCGTCGCGGCCGGTGGTGCTGCCCACATAGACCACCGGATTGCCCACCCCCGCCGCCCCGGAACAGACGATGGCTTCGGTCTCCATCAGACCCAGGGCCATGGCGTTCACCAGGGGATTGCCGCCGTAGCTGGGGTCGAAGGCCACCTCACCGCCCACGGTGGGCACCCCCACGCAGTTGCCGTAATGGGCGATGCCGGCCACCACCCCCTCCATCAGGCCCACGTTGCGCCCGTCCTCCAGGGGCCCGAAGCGCAGGGCGTTGAGCAAGGCGATGGGGCGGGCCCCCATGGTGAAGATGTCGCGCAGGATGCCCCCCACCCCGGTGGCGGCCCCCTGGAAGGGCTCCACGGCGGAGGGGTGGTTGTGGCTCTCGATCTTGAAGGCGAGGCGCTGGCCCTCGCCCAGATCCACCACTCCGGCGTTCTCCCCAGGCCCCACCAGGATCCGGGGCCCCGTGGTGGGGAAGTTGCGCAGCAGGGGCCTGGAGTTGCGGTAGCAGCAGTGCTCCGACCACATCACACCGAACATCCCCAGTTCAGCCCGATTGGGGGCCCGGCCGAGCCGCCGAACGATCTCGTCGTAATCGCTCTGGCTGAGGCCTTCCTTGCGCAGGGCCTCCGGCACCGAAAAGGACGCAGGCGAGGCGGGAACCACCGGCGGACGCGGCAACGGCCCCCCAGTATCAGATCCAGGGGTCCTCATGGTCGTGAGGCTCCCGACCCCGATAGCGGTCGCGGCGGAGCGGCGGCTCCTCCCGGGGACGCTCCCCGGGCTCCTCCTCGGGCCAGTCCTCGAGCGGATCGGGGCCCGCCGCATCCGGCTCGGCGCGCTCGGGCCAGGCGGGCTCCTCGCGGAAGGCGTCCGGCCAGGGGGGCTCCTCCAGCCAGCCCTCCAGCCGCTCCTCGACGCGGCCACCCACCTGCTGCACCTGCTCCTTCCAGCGGCGGGAACGGCGCAGCAGCTGCTGGCGGACGCTGGCCCGGGCCACGGGCAGATCATCGAGGCCCTTGAGGGCGGTGAACACCCGACCGGGCTGCTGATCGACGATCCGGTCGGGGCTGAGCCGCCAGCGGCTGGTGCCCGGCAGGCGCGGATCCGTGCGGGCCACCAGATAGTGAAGGATGCGGCCGCTGCGCAGCTCCACGGCAGCGTCGGCCACCAGCCCCAGGGGCACATCGTCGGCTCCGGTGAGGGCCGCGTCGATCAGGGTGGGAAGACGTTCGAGGGTGGCGGCGTCAGTCTCGGCGGGTTCGCCCTTGACGAACACTTCCTGCTCGCCGAGCCCCCGCAGCTGATCGAGCCGCCAGACGAGTCGCCGCTGGGCGAAGGCCGAGGGACGGCTGGCCCAGCCCAGCAGGCGATGGACCGGCGGATGCATCCAGGCCAGAACCCCGGCGCCTCGCTCGAGGCCCTGATCGCAGCGCACCTGCCGCCGCAGCAGATCGCTCAGCAGCAACTGCTCGGGAAGGCTCACGACCTCAACCGGGGCGGATCTGGACGGGCATCACCAGATAGGTGAACGGCTCGTCGGCCCCCACCGGCGCGAGCACCGCCGGGGTGGTGGCGGCGTTGCACTGCAGCACCACCTGATCGGTGGCCATGGCCTTGAGGCCGTCGAGCAGGTAGCGGACGTTGAAGGCGATCTCGATGGCCTCCCCCTCGATGGTGGCCGCCAGGGATTCCGAACCGCTGCCCACGTCCTGGGCATCGGCCCGGATCGTCACCGTACCGGCGACGGGATCGGCGCTGATCTTGACCACGTTGTTGTGCTGGTCGGCCAGCACCGCCACCCGTTCGAGGGCGGCGATGAAGGCCCGGCGGTCGAGCACCAGGCGCCGGTTGAAGGAAGGGGGGATCAGCTGCCGGTAGTTCGGATAGGTCCCGTCGAGGCTGCGGCTGGTGAGCACCTGGTCGGCAGAGAGAACCACCACCTGGCCCCGCTCGCAGAACAGGCTCAGAGGCTCCTGGGAGCCACGCGCGGAGAGGATCCGCTCCAGCTCCCGCAGGGACCGGGCCGGCACGGTGACGGAGAAGCCTTCCCCATCCGCGTCCAGGGCCTCCGGGTCGGGGGTGACGGCCGCTTCCAGCGCATGGGACAGGCGCTGCACCGCCAGGCGATGACCATCGGTGGCGGCGCACTCCAGGCCCTCACCATCCAGGCGCAGATGAACGCCGGTCAGGAGTTGCTTGTTTTCGTCCGGGCTGCTGGCGAAGAGCGTGGACCGCAGGCCCTTGACCAGGGCATCGGCATGGAAGCGGATCGGCGTGCCGCTCTGAGCCAGAGGCAGATCGGGGAAGTCGTCGGCGGGCATGCCGCGCATCCGGTAGCTGCCTGAGAGGTTGGTCAGCTCCACCTGCTCCTCTCCCTCCGGGCAGCTGAGGCTGATGGGGCTGTCGGTGGCGAGGCGGGCCACGATCTCGCCGAACATCTTCGCCGGCAGGGTGATCGCACCGCTGCTTTCCACGGCGGCCGGCACGCTGGTCTGGATGCCGAGGCTGAGGTCGAAACCGGTGAGGCTGAGACGACCGGTTCCGGCATCGGCGGTGAGCAGCACGTTGGCCAGCACCGGATGGGTGGGCCTGCTGGCCACGGCGCGGCTGACCAGCTGGAGGCTGGCGCTGAGTTCAGCCTGGGAGCAGACCAGCTTCATGGCGGGTGGCGGGGATGCCGAGGCGATGGTCGGGAGGCCCCACGGTTTCACAGGGCGGGGCAAAGCGCAACGGGCGGGTCTCCCGACTGTTCAGAAGATCAATAAGGATTTGAAAAGGAAGAAAACAACCCGTCGTCGTAGAGGCGGTGGAAAACGGGTAAAGGTTGGGTTTTTCCTTGCCACCACTGGCCTCCTCGGGGCGATCGTCTGGGGAAACGCTGGCGCAACGACGCCGGTTCGGCTGGTTTTCCCCCGAATCCCGGGCCTGGGGAAAGAACCTGCTCGATGGGGCGCTTTTCGCTCCCCGCTCTCTCCAGGCCGGGGGGCAGGAATGTCCCAGGATTTCCCCAGACGCTTCGGCGACCGTCAGAAGCCCATCACCTGGGCCACGGTGTCCGTTTCCGGGGCGATGCCGGTGTGGAAGCGGGCGTCGTTGTTCTCGATCGCCGTGGTGGGGTCCTTGAGGCCGTTGCCGGTGAGCACGCACACCACCGTGGCGCCCTCCGGCACTTCCTCGCGTCGCTTGATCAGCCCCGCCACCGAGGCCGCGCTGGCCGGTTCGCAGAACACCCCTTCCCCCTGGCCCAGGAGCTTGTAGGCCTCGATGATCTCGGCGTCGGTGACGGCCATGAAGTCGCCGTTGCTCTCCTGGCGGGCCCTCAGGGCGTTGTCCCGGTTCACCGGGTTGCCGATGCGGATCGCCGTGGCGATGGTGTCGGGCTGCTCCACCGTGTGGCCCAGCACCAGCGGGGCGGCACCGGCGGCCTGGAAGCCCATCATCCGGGGCAGGACCGTGCTGTGACCCGCCTGGTGGTACTCCTTGAAGCCCATCCAGTAGGCGCTGATGTTGCCGGCGTTGCCCACCGGGATGCACAGCCAGTCGGGGGCCTCGCCCAGGGCTGTCCACCACTTCGAAGGCGGCCGTCTTCTGGCCCTGGAGCCGGTAGGGGTTGAGGGAGTTGACCAGGGTGACGGGGTAGCGCTCGGCCACGTCGCGGACGATGGCCAGGGCCCGGTCGAAGTTGCCCTGCACCGCCAGCACCTCGGCACCGTAGAGAAGCGCCTGGGCCAGCTTCCCCTGGGCCACATAGCCGTCGGGAATCAGCACGAAGGCCCGCATGCCCCCCCGGCGGGCATAGGCGGCCGCGGCGGCCGAGGTGTTGCCGGTGCTGGCGCAGATCACCGCTTCGGAGCCCGCTTCCTTCGCCTTGCTGAG
This sequence comes from uncultured cyanobacterium, assembly GCA_963772735.1. Taxonomy (GTDB): domain Bacteria; phylum Cyanobacteriota; class Cyanobacteriia; order PCC-6307; family Cyanobiaceae; genus Cyanobium. The sequence goes on from CAVYYO010000010.1 coordinate 111,819, forward strand.
GGCCATGGTCATGCCCCGGTCCTTGAAGGAGCCGGTGGGGTTGAGGCCGTCGTACTTGAGGAACACCTTCACGCCCCGGCCCACCCGCTCGGCGATCACCGGTGCCGGGATCAGGGGGGTGGCCCCCTCCCGCAGGGTGACCACAGGGGTGGCGTCGCTGACGGGCAGCCAGGAACGGTAGGCCTCGATCAGCCCCGGCCAGTCCTGCATGGTGGGCTGTCGGCCCAGACGCCGCAGGGCTCGTAGCAGGGGCACGGGGGACAGCGGCGTGGCAGAGGTCAATGTAGGTCTCCGGTCTGAGGCGTCAGGGGGCGGCATCCGCCGGTGCCGGTTCGGGAGTCGCCTGGGCCGCGTCGCCCCGCAGGCCGTCGAGGGGGGATTCGGAGAAGAAGCGCACCAGATCGCTGATCGATGCGGCCTTGGAGAGCAGCCCCATCAGGGCTGGAATGCTCACCTCCAGCTCCTGGCTGGGGTACGCCTTGAGGAAGGTGATGGCGGAAAGGGATCCCTTGCCCTGGTGGGTGCCCAGCACCAGGGCCGAACGCAGGGCCGGCAGGCCCACCTCCGGCGCTTTCAGGGGGAACAGGATCCGGGCCAGCCGGGCCAGGATCGCCTCGCCGATGCGGGTGTTCAGCAGCCGGCTCATCAGCACGATCGGCAGCCGCACCGATTCATTCAGCAGCCGGCTCACGTCCTTCGGGTCCTGGCGGCTGAGACGGAGCACGTCGCTGAGCAGACCCCTGGCCTCACCGGTGGTGGCCAGATATTCCAGATCGGCGACCGGAATCGAGCGACGGAAGGCGCCGCTGGTGAAGACCACGTTCTGGGTGGCGAAGGCCGCCGGAGACGACCAGCAGAGCCCCAGGCCCAGGGCTGCGGCCACGAGCCTTCGCCGCTTGTTCACGGTTGTCTCCCTTGCATGAACCGACTCTAGGGATCTCAGGTGACGGACACCCCGGCGGCAAGGCGCACCTCGGGGGCCACCAGCACGTCGCGCAGCAGGTGGACCACCCCCCGCTCGGCCAGGCCCCTGGCCACCTGCAGCCCCATGCGGCGCAGATCCGGCTCCCCCAGCACCCGGGGCAGGCGCTTGAGCAGCAGGGAGGGCTCGAAGCCCGGCAGGTCGCGCAGGATCGCCACCAACTGCTGGATGGGTTCGAGATCCAGGAGGGGCGCCGCCTCCTGGCCGGTGGGCACGCCCCGCAGCCCGGGCGGCAGGAAGCGGGCCGGCAGCCGCCGGCCGATCCGCAGGGTGGTGTTCCAGGCCAGGGCATCCATCTGGAGCACGACGGCGTCCACCAGCTGCTGGCGCAGCAGGCCGCCGTTGGGGGAGAAGAGGAAATCGAGCACCTGATCCAGCAGACCGTCCAGATCCAGCTGGTCCTGCAGGGAGGCACTGGCCACCAGGCTCTCCAGCCGCTGCCAACGGAAATCCTCACCGTCGAAGAGCATCTCCCGCAGGCTGCGGCGCAGCTCCGGATCGGGATCCTCCATCAGCCGGCGGGCGAAATAGGGGTAGGCGGCGCCGAGGATCTTGAAGTCGGGGTCGACACTCAGGGCGATGCCCTCCAAGGTCACCAGGGAGCGGATGATCAGGGCGTAGTAGGGGGGAACCTGGAAGGGGAAGCGATACATCACTCCGGAAAGGTCGTCGGTGACGGCCTTGAAATCCATCTTGCTCACTCCCATCTCCAGGGCCTGGCCGAAGACCTTCTCGAAGGCCGGCACGATCGGCTCCAGGTTCACCTCTTCCCCGAGGAAACCGAGCTGAACGAAGTCCTTCGAGAGGGAGCCGAAGTTGCGGTTCACCAGGTGCACCACGGCCTGGATCAGCCCCGTGCGCGCCTCCCGCGTCACCTCGCTCATCATGCCGAAATCGAGATAGGCCAGGCGGCCGTCGCTCAGGGCCAGCAGGTTGCCGGGGTGGGGATCGGCATGGAAGAACCCGTGCTCCAGCAGCTGCTGCAGGCTGCAGTTCACCCCCACCTCCACCATGTCGTCCGGGTCGATGCCGAGGGCGCGCACGGCATCGAGGTTGGTGAGCTTGACCCCATCGATCCACTCCATCGTCAGCACCCGGCGGCTGGTGGCCTGGCGATGGATGGCGGGAACGGCGATGCGCGGGTTGTGGCTGTGCAGCCGGGCGAAGGTTTCGGCGTTGCTGGCCTCGTTGATGTAATCCATCTCCTCGAACACCCGCTTGCCGAGCTCATCGATGAGCCCCACCAGATCGCTCTTGATCACGCCCACGTTGCTGTTGAGCCAGCCGGCGATGTTGCGGACGATGTAGAGATCCAGGGTGATCTGCTCCCGCAGGCCGGGCCGCTGCACCTTCACCGCCACCCGCTCCCCCGTCTTGAGAACGCCGCGGTGCACCTGGCCGAGGGAGGCGGCGGAGATGGGGTCCTTCTCCAGCGAAGCGAAGATTTCGTTCACCGGGGCTCCCAGATCCTCCTCGATGCAGGCCATCGCCAGGGCGCTGTCGAAGCCCGGCAGCTGGTCCTGCAGCTGGGCCAGTTCCTCCAGCAGCAGGGGCGGGATGATGTCGGGCCGGGTGGAGAGGGCCTGGCCCGCCTTGATGAAGGCGGGACCCAGGGCCACGAGCAGTTCGGCGCACTCCCGCGCCCGTTCTCGGGCCCGGGCCGGGGTGGCCAGCTGGCCGGTGAACCAGTCGAAGCCGACGCCCAGCAGATACAGGCCGATCGGCACCAGGGTCTGCCACACCCGCCGGGCCAGGCGCGTGGGATGGCCGGCGTAGATGCGGGTGATGGCGGCCGGGTCGTAGCTGAGCAGGCCCAGCCGCCTCGAGGAAGTCGCCCATCTCGACGCCGGGACCGGGGCGTTCGGGCGTCGACGCAGGAGCTGGGGGGGAGGAAACCATGGCTGGGGAGCACCGCCGCGGCGCCGGCAGGCGAAACCCCCTTCTAAACGAAAGTCCCAGCCGCTACGGTCGGCCCACGTACCGATCGCTCGCCGGAGGCCTGGGTGCTCACGGGTCTGCGCCTCGAGAACATTGCTCTGATCGAGCGCCTGGAGTTGGCCTTCTCGGCCGGATTCACCGTGCTCACCGGCGAGACCGGCGCCGGCAAGTCGATCCTGCTGGATGCCCTCGATGCCCTGCTCGGCGGTGCCCAGGGCAGCCAGGCGGCCCGGCTGCTGCGGCGCGGGGCCGAGCGGGGCCGGATCGAGGCCAGTTTCAGCCTGGTGCCGCCCCTGATCGACTGGCTGGAGCGCCAGGAGCTGGAGGTCGAGGAAGGGGAACTGCTGCTCAGCCGCGACTGGCGCCTGCAGGAGGGACGGCTCAGCAGCCGCCACCGGCTCAACGGGGTGGTGGTGAGCCGGGCCCAGGTGCTGGAGCTGCGGCCCCTGCTGCTGGATCTCACCGTGCAGGGCCAGACCCAGCAGCTGGGCCGACCAGGCCAGCAGCGGCGCTGGCTGGATCGCTTCGCCGGTGAGGCCACGTGCTGGGGCCCTCGAGGCCGCCCGTTCCGCCTGGCGCCGCTGGAAGGGGGAGGCGGAGGTCCTGGCGCGGGCCCTGGCGGACCGGGAGCGCTCCGCCCAGGAGCGGGGCCGCCAGGAGGAGCTGCTGGCGGATCTGGAGGCGGCGGCCCTCGAGGATCCCCGGGAACGGCAGCGCCTGCAGGCCGAGCAGGACCGGCTGGCCCACGGGGTGCGGCTGCAGGAGGGGGTGATGGCCCTGATCGGCCGGCTGGTGGAGGGTGCCGAAGGGGCCCCGTCGGTGCTGGATCACCTGGCGGCCTGCGACCAGGAGCTGCAGCAGATGGCGGGCCTGGATGGCAGCGTGGCGGAGCTGCATGGGTCCTGCGCCGAGGGGATGGCTCTGCTGCAGGACCTGGCCCGGGATCTGGACCGCTACGGCTCGCTGCTGGAGAGCGACCCGGAGAGCCTGGCGGCCCTGCAGGAGCGGATGGCCCAGCTCAAGGCCCTGGAGCGTCGCCACGGTGACGACCTCCCCGAACTGATCGCCCTGCGTGACCGGCTGCGGCAGCAGCTGGGGGAAGGGGGTTCCGAGGCGGTTCTGGCCGGCCTGGAGGCGGCCGAAGCCGCCGCCAGAGCGGCCCGCGATCGGGCCAATGAGGCCCTCACCCGGGCCCGCACCGCCGCCGCCCGGCAGCTGGAGGAGCAGCTCATGGCGGCCCTGCGGCCGATGGGGCTGGCCAATGTGCATTTCGCCGTGGCGCTCAGTGCGGCCGAGCCCGGCGAGGAGGGGGCCGATGCGGTGCAGTTCCTGTTCTCGGCCAACCCGGGCCAGCCCCCGGCGCCCCTGGCGGAGGTGGCCTCGGGCGGGGAGATGAGCCGCTTCCTGCTGGCGCTGAAGACCTGCCTGGCGGCGGCCGATCCCCACGTCACCCTGCTGTTCGATGAGATCGACGCGGGGGTGAGCGGCCGGGTGAGCGGGGCCATGGCCCAGCTGCTGCGGCGCCTGGCCCAGCGGCGCCAGGTGTTCTGCATCACCCACCAGCCCCTGGTGGCGGCGGCGGCCCAGCATCACTTCCGGGTCAGCAAGAGCGTGGAGGCGGGCCACACCCATACGC
>CAVYYO010000011.1:0-177057 GCA_963772735.1 uncultured cyanobacterium
GCAGCGACCCAAACAGGTAGAGCCGTGCCACGTGATGCTGCCGGCAGGCTGTGGTGATGGCCGCAAGCTGGGGCTCGGAGAGCGGCAGCCCAACCATGGTTTGATCCTGGCTTGTCATAACCCCAGCCCCATCTGCTCGGCCTGCAGGGCTTCAGTCTCGCCGGCCTGGGCCGATTTCGGCGGCCGTCCCCGGCGCTTGCCTCCTGGAGCTGCCGGACTTGCCGCCTTCTTGCCGCCCTTGCTGTGCAGCCCCTGCGCCACCTCCTCGGCGTAGCGCTCGGCATTGAGCGCCAGCAGCCGGGCGAGCACGTCGTCGCGCACGGCATCGGGCCAGCGGTAGCGCCAGGGCAGTTTGCGGCGGCCGGTGATGGCGCCGTAGGCCTGCAGCTGGCCCTGGAAATCGAGGGCATCGCTGGCGTCTTCGAAGAAAAGCTTGCCGTCGTCGATGCGCTCCTGCAGCTCGTCGGGGAGCTGGGCGTCGTCTTCGGTGTCGAGGTAGTCGAGACCGAAGCCGCAGGCGGTGGGCACATCGCTCCAGCCGTAGGCGTGCAGCACCGCCTGATCCATCTCGCCGTGGAGGCGGCGCAGCTCCAGGAGGCCGCTGCTGGTTTCGGCGGGATCGTGGAAGCGGTTGTAGGTGCTGGTGAGGCCTTCGTTGTTGGTCACCATCAGCTCGGCGCGGAACTGGTGGTAGCGCTCACCGATGGCTTCGAGGCTCTGGCGGGCGGCTATCGTGGGCGGGATCGTTGATGGCCGAATCGAGCAGGGCGGCGGGGAAGGGGAAGGTTTCGAAGCAGTCAGTAGGCGTTGTAGCTCAGGTCATCCTTCATCGATGAGCTGGTATGAAGTGCATACAGCTCATGGATTCTTGACTGCAGGGTCGCAAAGGAGCATCCAATCAGGAAGAGCGAAGACAATGTGGGGCCCTGCGTACACATATCCAGACGACAAGAAGCCGAACTGGCAGTATTGTTGAAGTGAACGAATGCATCAAGATCTTCTCACAGCCGGCGATTGCTGCGTACATTGCAGGGCAGGTCTCGCCGATGCCGCCACCAGTAGCGTGCGCGACATCTCTCGATTCTTGAGCAAGCCGCTCCGGCTTCACCTTCTGCTCCACAATCGCCATCAGCTCCGGCCACTCCCGCCGGCACTCCTCCTCGCTCCGCTCCCCAAAGTTGATCACATAGCGGTGATGGGCATGGGTGGGGCTGCTGTTCACCTCCTCGCCACCGATGTACGGAAAGATCACCTCGGCGTTCTTCGGGTTCTCGGCGATCAGCCGCTCCATGGTGGCGATCGGTGATGGGATGCCCGGGTGTGTCGTCGTCAGCCGGGCCGGAATCATCAAAGGTGAAGCCCATGCCCAGCACGATCGAGCCCAGGAAGCTCTTGCCGGCATTGGCCGCCAGCTGCTTCGGGATCGTCATGACCGCCGTTGGCAAACAGAAACGCTGTGATCTGCTCCACCGGCCGCCGCTCCAGCAGCTTCACGCCGGCGTAGGCGCCCTTGAGCAGGTGCACCACGCTCACCACCACGGCCGCCACGCCGGGCCATTTGTAGCGCTTGCGGGCAGCGTAGATCGTGCCGCCGTTCAGGCAGATCCAGCGCAGGCCGGTGCTGCGCGTGTCGCCCTGGGCGATGGTGTTGGTGGCGATCAGGCCCAGCGATCCACCGGGCCGCAGCAGATCAAAGCAGCGGCGGAAGAAGTGGGCCACCAGATCGGCATTGCCGTGGCTCTCGGGGTGCAGCTGCTTGAACCAGTCGAGGATGCCGTCGGGGCTGCCCTCGGCGATGGTGTTCTTGCCGGCGAAGGGCGGGTTGCCCACGAACACATCGAAGCCCGGCTCCGGCCGGCCGAACACATCCGGGAAAGGCCAGCTGCCAGTGCAGCGGCTGAATGCCCTTCTCGCCCTCACGCAGCCGCTCCAGCGGTTCGGCCAGCTCGTCCTCCAGCTCCTCGGCTGAGCTGTGCTGCAGCGTGGCCGCCAGATAGAGCTGCTTCAGCTCCTCGCGGTCCTTCGGCTTCTTGCCGTTGAAGAACGCCGCCACCAGCAGATCGCCCACCGTGCGCAGGTAGGCCGTGCTGGCGTTCAGCTCATCGAGGGCCTGGCGCTTCTGGGCGTCGTCGGCATCGCTGCGGCTGTCGGCATGAAACAGCGCGAAGCTCCTGGCCTCCTGCTGGCGCACCTGATCCAGATATTCGATCTGAAGTTCGCGCTGCAGGCTGGCGCCCTTCAACGCCGCCTCGATCTCGCTGCGCTCCATGCCCACCAGCGAATCGCCGCACTTGAGGGCGTGATCCACGAAGGTGAACGGCGCGTCCTTGCTGAGGCTCACCAGCCAGAGGCTGAGGCGGGCCAGGTTCACCGCAAACGGGTTCTTGTCGACCCCATAGAGGCAGCTCTGGGCGATCAGCCGGCGGGCATAGATCAGGGGTTCTTCGCCGTGGGCGTGGCCGCCGGGCTTCAGGGCATCCGGCAGACCCTCGCGGGTCCCAGGCCTGCTCCAGCAGTTCGGCCAGATAGCGGCAGCTCTCCACCAGGAAGGCGCCCGAGCCCATGGCCGGATCGCAGATCTTCAGATCGCAGGATCTGCTCGGCCGTGGGCTTGCTGCTCGCAGCGCTCCAGCCAGGGGCGCAGGGCCTCCTCCACGATCGGCCGGGTGAGCGCCCGGGGCGTGTAGTGGCTGCCGCTGCGGCGCCGTTCCTCGGTGGGCTGGAACACCAGGCCGCCGGCTGCCTGGGGGCCATCGAACAGATCGCGGTTGATGCGCGGGGCCAGGGCTTCCAGCAGCTCGGCTTCGCTGCTGGCGTCCTTCAGGGCCGATCGCCGACTTCGCCGGCAGGGTGGTGCCGGCCTCCTCCTCCAGCCAGGCCTTGCGCTTGCCGCCGGGCAGCGCCAGCAGGGCATCGAGATCCACCGCCGTGGTGAGCTGCTTCTTGGCGCCTTGGGGCTTGCTCTTGAGGCCGATGCAGCGGCCGGGGATGCGGCGCACCGCATAGCCCATGATCCCCTCGTACACCGAGCCGATCTGCTCCACATCGAGCGCCCGGTAGCTGATGCGCTCGCCGTTCACGATCAGCAGGTTGCGCAGCACCGCCAGCACCACGCCGTCGCTGATCCAGGGCGTCTCCAGCCAGGGGTAGGCCTCGGGATCGAACAGCTGGCCGTGGCGCGCCGGCAGGTAGTCGGCCGTGGGGCCGCCGCCATCGAACACCAGCCGGCACAGGCTCATCAGCCCGGCCCAGGCGCCGAAGCGCTGCTCCATCGTGTCGGGGTATTCGGCTCTCGTCGCTGCTGCAGCTGCTCGAAGATCGCGCTCACCTTGTAGTTCTGCTCGTACACCGCATCGCTGGGCATCAGCGCTTCGTCTTCGGCGTAGAGCAGGAACACCAGCCGCATCAGCACGGTGATCAGGCCGCCGTAGAGCTGCTGCGGATCCCGCTCGGGCAGATCGCCCAGCAGTGCGCCGTCCTGCCGTTGGCTCAGCTCATCGGCCTGCTGGAAGCCGCGCAGCAGATCCCACAGCGCCGCCAGCACCTGATCGGCCAGGGCGTTGCTCACCACCGCCTGGAAGCTGCGGCTCTTCCTGAGCACATCCGCCAGCCGGTAACCGTCGGGATCCAGGAACACATGGCTCTGCCCCAGCAGCAGATCGAGGCCTGAGAACATCAGCCGGCCGCTCACCTCGGCAAGATCCGCCAGCGTGAAGGTGAGGTGGCCGGAGCTTTCGCCCTTGGGCGCCACCACCAGGCGCAGCTGGCTGCCGTTGAACAGCAGGCCCGCTTCCACGCCTGTTTCGCGCAGCAGCCGCTCGAAGCGCTCCTGGGGGGTGGCCTTCCAGAGATGCTCGCCATCGGTGACCTTCTGATCCAGGGCCGTTCCGGTCGCCAGCTCCAGCAGCAGGAGCTGGACGCCCTCACCCGAGGCGGCTGGCACCACGGCACTGGGGGCGAGGGTCTCGCCGAGTTCAGGCAGGTCCCTGGTGAAGGCCTCGATCTGGCTTGGGTCGCTCTGGATCTGATCGGGGCTCCAGCCCAGGTGCTCCACCAGCAGGGTCTCGATGCGGGAGAAACCCAACCTTCGATCGTCTGGATCGCCCTCCTGATCGGAGTCCAGGGCTTCAAGGGCTTCCCGGTAGCGCTCCTGCCGCTCGATCAGCTCGCTGCCGCTGCGGGTCACCACCCAGCCGGCGTCCTGCATCGCGGCCGGAGCCACCACCAGACCCACGGGCTGCAGGTAGCCGAGCCACTCCTGGTGGGCTTTCAGCTCGGGGTCAACGGTGGGGGGGCGACGGGGCATGGGCTCAGGAAATGGAGGCTAAGGCGGATCTGCAACTTGTCTTATTTTTCGGGCTCAAGGCCTGTCATCACTGAGGAGTGGTGCTGGCTGGCGCGATGGATCGGTCGATTCACTTGGCTTATTCCTCCCGCTCCAGTTGGCCTATCACCCACTCCAGCCATGGGTCCCGGAGCTGCCAGCTGCGGATCCGCTGACCAGGCCGCGCGGGTTCCAGCAGCCCCTGCTCCTGCCAGTCGCGCAGCCAGTCCTGGGCCGTTGTGGGCGAGACAGCGAACCACTCCTCCAGGTCGCCGGGCCTGAACTGGGCAGCCTCGGCCTCACCGGCGGCCACACGGGCGCGCAAGCGCGTCAGCAGCTGCTGGCTGCGGCGGTCCAGCCCTTCCCACGGATGCGGATCCGGTCGTTCCTGCCTGGCCTGCAGGCCTTCCGCCCTGGCGGCCAGATCAACCGCGGCCTGGCGGATCACCTGGCAGAAATAGCGCAACCAGGCGGTGTGATCCGGGTCGTGGCGGCCCTCGTAGAAGTCCACGGGGCAGCCCAGTTGCAGTGCCGCGTAGTAGCTCTCCCGATCAGCGGCGAACCACTCCTCGAAGCTCAGGAATCCCCGAAAGGCGTAGCCGCTGCGCCACAGCGATGCTGTGGCCAGCAGGCGCCCGCAGCGGCCATTGCCATCCGGAAAGGGGTGGATGGAGATGAAGCGATGGCTGAGCAGAGCGGCCCGGATCAGCGGCGGCACCTGCTCGCTCGCTTGCCACCACTGGCAGAGCTGCTGCATCAACGGGCCCACATCCTCTGGCTTGGGTGGGGCGTAATCAATGCGGCGGCTGACCGTGTCCACCACCGGCACTTCCTCGTCGCGAAACACCGATCGCTGTCGCCGCCTGCCGCGTCCGCGCACGATCACCACAGCGTGCAGCTCCTGAATCCATGCCTCACTGAGGGGACCGCTGCCTTGCGCCCATTCCTCCACCCGATCGAGGGCACGCCAGTAATTGCGCACTTCCTGCTCCGCCTTACTTCCCTCGCGATCCGCCTTCGCGATCGCCTGCCGCACCGCTGCGTCGTCCAGTGAATTGCCTTCGATGCGCGTGCTGCTGCGGGTGCTGCGCTGGTAGGCCGCATGGCGCAAGCGCAGACTTTCATCCGCCGGCAGAGGCAGCAACGCAACCCTGGCCCTGGCATCGGCGATGGCGCAGAGATCAGCCACCAATGCATGGCTGTAGTGGAAGCGGGGGTCCCAGGGCGTGAGGGATGAGCGCTTCATGGCTATCCGCTGATCGGCCAGAGGTACACCAACCCCGCCGGCTCCAGCCGGTGGGTGATCACCCGGTAGCTCTCCTGAATCCGCTTCGGTTCGGTGGCCAGCTCAGCCTCAATCGCGTCCAGGCGACGCTGCCAGTGCTTCTGATCGGCCGCCAGCTGCTTGCGCTCCTGGCTCGTGAGCTTCTGCAGATCCAGGGCCGGCACCTCCAGCTGCTCTTCCAGGCCAGGGATCAGGGCGGTGGGATCGGCTGCCGCAGCCTGTCGATCAAGCTTGGCCAGATCGCGGTTCCGCTGCCGCACGGTGGCGTTGATGCGTTTGCGCTGGGCCCGGAGCACCTCCTTGAGTGCTGCGGCCTCCGTGTCCCCCCGCCGCTTGAGCAGCTCAGCCGCGGCAGCCTGGGCCTGCTCGGCTGCCGCATCCAAGGCTGGTTTGAGGGCAGCCACATCCGCAGGGGCTTCGGCCTGCAGCTGGCTGCGAATGCCAGCCGAGATCGCCTCGGTGTTTCCGGTCTCCATCGCCTTGGTGAGGACGGCCCAGGCCTGCTCTTGCTGAGCACCGGCCAGAGGCTTGAGCACTGCGGCGCGATCCGCGCCGGGATGCCAGTCGGCGATCACGCTGATCAGCTGGTCGTGCAGCCGTGTGGCCCCCTGGCCAAACAGGGACAGCCGGCCCAGCACCAACACCTTGGGCTGGGGATCGGGGCTGGCCAGAACGCAGGCCCGGCTCAGCTCATGGTGCAGGAACCCCTGGCTCAGGAAGCGGCTCAGCAACCGCTGCACCAACCGGTGCTCCAGATGCAGGTGCACGGCCTCAGCATTGAGCCGGCCAGGATCGGAGAAGATCACCGGCCTGTACGGGGTGGTCCTGGCGCCACTGCCACAGCGGGTGTCTTGCGATCCCACACGCCCCGCAGGCTGTCGAGGGTGTGCTCCCAGCTGCGGTCGTTGCTGCCGGCCACCAGGGCTTCAGGGTGCTCCAGGCGCCAGCAGGGTTGCCCCTTCTCGTCGCTGCCCTTCACCAGGCCACTCACGCCCAACAGATCGAGCGAGCAGTTGAGCGCATCGCGGAAGGGCTCATCGTCGAAGCCCAGCCAGTCGTGGGATTTCGCCAGCAGCTGGCGCAGCTCATCCTGCTGCTGCTGCAGCTTCTCCACCCGCCGGCTCGCCTCCAGCTCCTCCCGGGCGCGGTTGAGCATCGCGCCGCGATCGGTGTTGGCGGAATCCATCGCCAGCAACTGCTGCTGCACCGCCTCGGTCTTGTCGGTGTCGATGCCGCCTTCGAGCACCTCATCCACCTGGCGCTGCACCAAAGGTGAAAGCGAGCCCAGCTCCTGGCGGATCACCTCGGTCTTCTTCACCAGCACATCCATCACCCGGTCTTCCGGGCGGTCTTCCAGCACGAAGTAGTGGCACCACACCTGGGGAGCGCGCTGCAGCTTCCGGTCGATGCGGCCGTTGCGCTGCTCCAGCTTGCTGGGGTTCCAGGGGATGTCGAAGTGGATCAGGTGCTTGCAGTGGTTCTGCAGGTTCACCCCCTCCCGGGCGGCGTCGGTGGCGATCAGGATCCGCAGGGGTTCCTGATCAGGATCGGCGTTGAACTGGGCCTTGAGACGCTCGCGGTTCTCCTCGCTCATCCCGCCGGTGAAGGAGGCGATGCGACGGTCGGCGTCGTCATCGCCGAGCAGGTCGCGCAGCTGCCGCTCCAGGTAGCGCTTGGTGTCGACGTAGTCGGTGAAGATCAGCAGCCGTGTGGGGTTCCACGTCGCCTTGGCCTCGCCGAGGTCGGGGCAGAGGTGAGTGCGCAGAAACGTCTCCAGCAACTTGATGCGGGGATCAGGCCTGTTGCGGTTGGCTGCCGCGATCTCGCCCATCCGCTCCAGCAGCGCCAGATCGCTCTGATCGGCCTGGAAGGTCTGGCGCAGGGCCGCTCGGGTCTGGGCCTCCTCCAGATTGAGCAGCTCGTCTTCGGTGAGTTCGGCCAGGTCGCTGTCGCGATCGGCGCCGCCGAGCATCAGATCCAGTTGGGCACCCGCGGCCGCCAAGGCCTCACGGCGCTGCTCCTGCTTCTGATCCAGGCTCTTGCGGTGCACCTTGAGGGTGCGGACGAAGGCCTCGATCGAGCTGAGCAGACGTTTCTGCAGATTGGTGATCACCAGCCGATCGGCATTGAGTTGCCGCTTGGTGGCGCCCTCCTGGATCAGCCGCTGCTCCCGCTGCTTGCGGTACATCTGCAGCAGCCGCGAGAGCTCCAGCTCCGGGGTATCCGCCGGCAGGCTGCCTTTGGGAACGGAGAGCGGTTCGACGATCCGCTCGGGGAACTCCTCGCCGATGCGGCGCAGATCGTCCTTGAGGCGGCGCACCAGCACCGTGTCCAGATCACCTGGCTCGAAGGGCACACCCCGCACGAAGCGGGCCGGATCGAGCAGTTCCAGCAGGGCGGTGAAGCTGTTGCTGTGGCCGTTGTGGGGTGTGGCGGAAAGAAAAATGCGGTGCTCGAACAGGGGCGCCAGGTCCCGCAGGCTGCGGGTCAGCCCGGAATCGATCGCGTAGCGGAGTGTGTTGCTGGCCGGGGCGGCGTTGTGGGCCTCATCCAGGATCAGGAGGCTCTGGACCGGGGCCTGGTCTTCCCCACCCTTGCCCTGCTCCAGCCACACCCGCAGCGGCGCTGAATACTCCGAGTTGCGCAGCAGGGCATGGGAGATCAGGAAGCGGCTGTGGGTGCTCCAGGGGTTGGTGCCATAGCCCCGCTCCTGACGCACCTTGGCCACGTAGGCCCGGTCCATCACCGTGAACGCCAGGCCAAAGCGGCTCGCCATCTCCTCCTGCCATTGGCGCAGCACTGGGGTTCCCCCGATTTCGTGGACACCGATCAGGGGTTCACAGGGGCGAGTGTACGAGCTGCAATGAACTGCTGCTCGTAGTCGATCGGACTGATGTAGCCAATCGTTGAATGGCGCCGTTCGCGGTTGTAGTAACCCTCGATCCAGAAGGCCAGGTCGCGCTGCAGCTGCTGGGGTGAAACCAGTTCCTCTCGGTTGTCATCGAGGTCGAGTTCCAGCTTCAAGGTGGAGAAAAAGCTCTCCACCACTGCGTTGTCCCAGCAGCAGCCCTTGGCGGACATGCTGCAGCTGATCTCGTGCTTGTTGAGAAGGACTCGGTAGTCGGTGGCCCGGTATTGGCTGCCCTGATCTGTGTGGAGGAGCAACGTCTCCGGCTCCACCAGACGGTGGCCGAGCGCCCTGTTGAGGGCCTCGATCACCAAGGCAGCATCCATGCGGTGATCGAGCTTCCAGCCGACGACACGGCGGCTGAACAGATCGATCCAGACGGCCAGATACCGCCAGCCCGCCGTGGTGCGGATATAGGTGATGTCGCCCGCCCAACAGCGGTTGGGAGCCGGCGGCTGGAAGTCCTGGTTCAGCAGGTTCTCCGCCACCCCAGCAGCCCCGCCACTGGCCTTGGAGCAGGGCCGGAACGGCTTGCGGGTCCTGGCCTTGAGCCGAGCCCTCTGCATGAGTCGGGCGACACGGTGGCGGCCCACCGGATGGCCTGCTGCGCGCAGCTCCTGGTGGATCCGAGGAGAGCCGTAGAAGCCCCGGTGCTCGCCGAACACCGTCTGGATCTCAGCGGTGAGCCGGGCGTTCTCGGCCGCCCGCTTTCCCGGCGCCTCCTGCCGCTGCCGCCAGGCGTAGAACCCGCTGCGGGCCACCCCCAGCTGCCGGCACAGCCAGGCCACCGAGTGCTGAGCGGCCAGCTGATCGATCAGGCGAAACCTCTCGGCGGCAGCTGCTCTTTCGCAAAGTGCGCTGCCGCCAGCCTGAAAAAATCCTTCTCCCTCCTGAGCTCCCGGTTCTCCTTGCGGAGCCGGTTGAGCTCAGCGCGCTCCTCGCTGCTGAGCAGGCCCTGGTCGCGGGGGCCGGCCTGGCCGCGATCAATGCGGGCCTGACGAACCCAGCGGGCCAGGCTGCTGGAGGGGAGGCCGAGCCTCTGGGCCACGACATTGCAGGAGAGACTCTCCTGCAGGCAGAGCTCCACGGCCTCCGCCTTCTGCTGCGCCGTGAACCGGCGCCGGGTCTTGGTGAGGTTGGTCATCGATGAACAGTCTGATGGTCATGGCGTGACCCTTGTCGACCTGTCCGTAAAACCGGGGGAACCCCACACCGACGGCGGGCAGCTGATCACCACCCGCTTGATCCGCTGGCGCAGCAGCATCTCCCGCAGGATCAGGCCCGCCTCGATCGTCTTGCCCAGGCCCACGTCATCGGCGATGAACAGGCCCACCCGGGGCATCTGCAGCGCCTTGCGCAGGGGCTCCAACTGGTAGGCCTTCACATCGATCCCGGCCCGGTACGGGGCCTGGAACAGCTCGGCGTCGGTGGCGGTGACGCAGTTCCAGCGCAGGGTGTTGAGGTAGGCAGAGAACTGCTTGGGTTGGTCAAAGCCCCGCTGGGCCACCGCCTCCCAGCTGCTCTCCCCCAGCACCTCGAAGTCGATCTCCCGCTCGCTGAACACCGTCAGCCTCTGACCAATGGCGTCGTCCTCCATGCAGGCCATCGACACGACTGTGTCGGCGCCGGGCTCCTGGGGGGCTTGGACGTCCTCCACCAAGTAGCGGCGGGTGCGGCAGCGCACCACAGCGCCGGGCTTGAGTTGGCGGCGGGTACGGGAGGAGGTGACTGTCATGGTTCTCCCCGGATCGTGGCTTCTAGAGCCTCCACATAGACCTTCAAGTGGTCGACCAGCCACGCCGCCAGCCGGGGCCAAGTGGATAGGTCGCGGGCATCGGCGTCTAAGGATTTAGAGAGCCCGTAGCCCTCGCTGTCGCTGATGGGTACCCCCAAGCGCTCCTCCAGTTCCTGATGGTGGGGAAGAAGCAATGCCCTGGATTCTTCTCGTTCCTGCCCTCGCCTGCCGCGAACGAAAATCCCGCAGCCATTGACAGAGATGTAGGTCACCACGACCAGTTGGCTGTTCTTCAGGGGCTGCCAACGGGAGCTGGCTGCATCCGCCGGCCCCCACTGGGCTTGGTCGGGGTAGAGCTCCAGCAGCTTGCTCCAGAAGGCCAGCCGAAACTGGCCGAGAGCCGAGAGCTCACCTGTTTGCGAGGCCACCTGCTGCTGAAGCTTGCGGTCCCAGCCGTTGGGCTTAGCCACCACCTCGAACAGGGGGGCGATCGGGGAATCGCCGATCCGCACCGCCTTGACCTGCACCGCGAAGAACGCGAACGGATCAACGGTGTGATCGTTCAGCCAGTGGATGGCCGAGAGGTGGGGGTCGCGGAAGTCGCTGGCGATCCACACGATCACCTGGGCCTCCAGGCCTGCCAGGTAGGTGAGAATCTGGCCGAGGTGGTTGTGGTCGGTCTGCTCCAGCTGGTTCTCGATCAGCACCAGCGAACCGTCCTGGGGGTTGCGCGCCAGCAGATCGGCGGAGAACGAGCCCACGCTCACCTCCTGACCCTCCAGCTCCAGGGGGATGCCCAGGGCGGCGGAGAGTCGGTTCAGATTTTCGGCCAGCCAGGGGGTGAAGCTCTGGGCTTCATGGGCCCAGGCCTGGCGCAGATCCACGGTTTCCAGCAGGCCCAGGCTGGGAATCTGCGTCATTGAGGTCCAGCTGGCCCCTGCATGTCAGGAAGTTAGGGCGCCCGCGGGAGTTTTGCCTTGGCTCCCCAGGTTGTGACGGGCCTGGAACGGCATCCCGTTTAGAGAACTGTGAATCGATTCATGACCGGCCCGAGGCCTGGGCCGGCCATTCCTCCATCTCCAGTGCTGTGCTGGAAGTCGCGTCTTCTGATCCGATGGCCAGCAGCGAGCAGGGGGAGCTGAACCTCCAGGTTCCAAGCCCTGGCTCGATGCCGGTGGTTTCCGATCCAGCCCAGGCCGCCGTGGCCTGCAAAGGCATCCGCTCCACCAGGGATTTCCCTGCCGACCTCAGCGCCCTGAGCCGTGAGCAGATCGAGCACCACTACCAGGCGATGCGCAACAGCCACGCCTCGCTCACCCGTTCGAGGGCCCAGCTGCAACGCCGCTCCAGGGAGCTCACGGTGGCGCGCGAGCGTTTTCTGGAGACCCTGCGCAGCTACGAGGGCCGGTTGATGGCGCTGGGCCAGGAGAAGGCGGAGGCCCTCCGCATCGCCCAGGACATGCACCGGGAGCTGGAGGCCTTCGAAGACAAGCAACAGGCCCTCGATGGACTGTTGCAGGAACTCGATGCCGCCAAGGAGGAGACCGGCTACTGGAGCATTTTCAGCATCACGCGGTTGATCGAGCGCATGCGCCGCCTGCTGCGCGGAGGGGGTGAGGGCTGATGGGGGAACTGAGCGATCGCTTCGGCGAGCTGATGGCGCGCATGGCCAAAGGCGATGCCGATCTGTTCCGCACCGTGGGCGAACAGAACACCGCGATCCGTCAGCTGGTGGATGAGATCACACCAGCACAGTCCGAGCCGGCCTTGAAGGCGATGGCCCCGAGCGGGGTACCCCAACCGCTCCTGCCGGCGGAGCAATGCCATCCGGTGGCCCTCAAGGCCCGCTTCCGCACGGCTGCAGCCGCCCATGCCCATCTGGAGGCCACCCTGGGACCCGCTCCCACGAGGAAGAAAACCTGGGATCACCTGAGCACCGTGTTTGCCAGGGGTGCCTGGCCCGCACCAGCCCGCGGTCTGTCGCGATCGGGAGCTGGCCGTGGTGGCGCCGGCGAGGAATCCCTTGCCCAGCTGGAGGCTCGGCTGATGCGGCGCATCGATCAGCTGGAAGAACGCGTGATTGGTCTGATCGAATCGCTGCTGTTGGGGAAGTCCTGATCACACCGCAGACCGAGCCCGGTTCTGAACCACGACGACCAAGGCAAGCTATCGGGCAGATCAGGATCTGCCGGCAAGGCTGAGACGCGAGGACGTTCTCCCTGGCCGAAAAGCTCAGCCGCCCAGCACCCCCCGCACAAACCGATCACTCCACGCCACCGCCGTGGCCCAGTTCTGCGCCTCGCTCAGCCCCGAACTGCGGGTGGGCTTGAAGCTGTGGTCGCCGCTGGGGAGCCAGCCCAGCTGCAACGCCGGCGAGAGGCTGTAGGTCTGCACCTCCTCCCGCCGCCCGAAGCTGTCGCGCTCCCCCTGCAGGATCAGGGTGGGGGTGCGCAGGGCGGCTCGGTGCTCGGTGCGCAGCTGCAGCGGTTTCCGGGCGGGTGGAACGGATAACCCAGGCACAGGCAGCCCCGCACCCCATCGCTGGCGGCCAGCTCCTCCACCAGCAGGCTGGCCACCCGCCCGCCCATCGACTTACCGCCGATGAACACCGGCCGCTGCGGGCTCTCGGCCCTCTCCAGCCGCACCACCCGCCAGCCCGCCGCAGCCAGCCCGGCGGCGATTGCCGCCATGAACGGGCTGTGCCATCGGTGCCCCGGCCCCGTGAGCCAGTCAGAACCGGTCACGCCAGCGACGGTGGAGACGGAGGTCCATGGGCCAGATCACTGACAGCCTGCGGGTCACGGTGCGGGAGCTGGGCGACACGCCCTAGGCCACCAGCGCAGCCTGAACCGGTGCTGGAGGGGGATGGCCCTGCTCAGCCATCCCGCTGGTCCCCCTTTGCGCAGCGCCCTCCCCGTCAAAGCGGCCAAGGGCGGCAAAGCCAGCAGCAAGTTGGCAGCCAGCGGCAGGAGTGACGGCAAGGCCAGCGTCCTGAGCTGGAGCACCTGGCGCAACGTCTCGATCGGCGGCTGCCTACTGCCCCAGCGTCAGCCCATGACCATCTGGAGGCCACGCTGGCGACCGCGCTCCCACGAGGAAGAAAACCTGAGGATCACCTGAGCAGGCCGATGCTCTGCCAGGGGCGCCTGGCCCGCACCGAGCCCGCGGTCTGTCGCGATCGGGAGCAGGCCGCGGTGGCGCCGGCGACAGAATCCCTGTGCCCAGCATGAAGGCTCGGCTGATGCGGCGCACCATCCGCCTGGAAGAGAGTCTCGAGTCGGAGCTCGCAACGGCCTGCTGCGGAAACCGGCCGCAGCCGCGGTGAGATTCCGTGCGGGACGCCCTGCGCCGCCAGTTGCAGCTGATGCGCTTCGATCGACTGCGCCGTCAGTCTCTGCCCTATGGCGAGGCGGCCGGCTAGCTCACCGATGACGACGTTTTCGCCGCCATCTCCTGAGCGGTGTGCGCGTTTTTTGCCACCAACCCATTGGGCCCAGGCCGTTGGAGCCTCTGAACCTCGCTCTGGTCAATCACGGTGACGAATGGGTGATTGCCAGTTCTGTTCTGATCGAAACCGATCTGTTCGTGACCGGGTGATCAGGGTGTGCTCGCGTGCCAGACACCCCCTTTGCCGCTGCTGAGTCCACGCCACCGCCGTGGCCCAGTTCTCCGCCTCGCTCAGCCCCGAACTCCGGGTGGGCTTGAAGCTGTGGTCGCCGCTGGGGATCCAGCCCAGCTGCACCGCCGGGGAGAGGCTGTAGGTCTCAACCTCCTCTCTCCGCCCGAAGCTGTCCCGCTCCCCCTGCAGGATCAGGGTGGGGGCGTGCAGGGCGGCGATCAAGCGGGCCGCTCAGACGCTGCAGCCGCAGCTCGCAGACCGAGGCAATGGCCTCGAAGTCGGCATCGAAGCTCACCAGCACGGCGTCGTGGTGCAGGGCCACGGCGGCCACCAGCAGATCCAGGCTCAGCACCGTGCGGCCGACCTGACGGCAGGCCTGGCCCAGGCCGATCGCCCGGTGCCACAGGTCCGTGGGGGTGGAGAGCGTGGGCAGGGTGGCGAACTGCGCCTCCAGCAGGCGGGCCTCCTCGGGCCGGGCGGAGCGGAGCAGCTCGAAGAGCACCGGCTCCGCCAGATGGGCCTGGGGGTCCAGGACGAAGGGTGCGATGAACTGCTTCAGCGCGGCCGGGCTGCGGGCCCGGGTGAAGTCGATCCAGAGGCTGGTGTCGAGCAGCAGGGTCATGAGGCGAACGCCTGAGCCCGCCGGCGCTCGCGCTCCTGGTCGGCCTCAAAGGTTTCCAGCTCCACGCCCCACTCGCCGCTGAGGAAGCGCTGAGCCACCTGGGCCCGGCGCCGCTGCTGCAGGGCCTCCTCCATCAGGCGGCGAATGGCGGGTCCCTTCTTGCGCTCACCCGTGATGTCCAGGATTTCGGCCATCTCCGTTTCGGACAACTCGACGGTCACTTTCATGGTTTCAGTATCCAGGAGTCCGAGTCTCAGGTCAGCATGGCAGCCCTCGTAGCTTCTTGCTTCCGCTGCATCGAGCTGGCAAGCCTCACCCCCCCAGCACCCGCCGCAAAAAACCATCGCTCCACGCCACCGCCGTGGCCCAGTTCTCCGCCTCGCTCAGCCCCGAACTCCGGGTGGGCTTGAAGCTGTGGTCGCCGCTGGGGATCCAGCCCAGCTGCACCGCCGGCGAAAGGGTGTAGGCCTCCACCTCCTCCCGCCGCCCGAAGCTGTCGCGCTCCCCCTGCAGGATCAGGGTGGGGGTGCGCAGGGCGGCCAGGTGCTCGGTGCGTAGCTGCAGCGGTTTGCCGGGCGGGTGGAAGGGGTAGCCCAGGCACAGGCAGCCGCGCACCCCGTCGCTGGCGGCCAGCTCATCGGCCAGCAGGCTGGCCACCCGTCCGCCCATCGACTTGCCACCGATGAACAGGGGCCGCTGGGGGCTCTCGCCCCTCTCCTGCCGCACCTGATCGCGGAACGCCTCCTGCAGCACCGGCATCCGGTCGGGCCCCTGGCGGCGGCCCGTTTCCCGCATCCGGGCCATGTAGGCAAACTCGAAACGCACCACCCGCCAGCCCGCCGCGGCCAGCCCGGCGGCGATGGCCGCCATGAACGGGCTGTCCATCGGTGCCCCGGCCCCATGGGCCAGGAGCACCGTCGCCGGTGCGGTGTCGGGGCCGTCGAGCAGGCGGGGCGCGGAGGTTGGGGTCTCAGCCGTCATGGCCCGATCCTGGCGAAGCCGCCGGCGGTCGATCCGACCCGGTGCGCCTCCGGCCGGTCCAGGTAGCCTGCCGCCCACTTCGCTTCCGGATCCAGGGCCTCCAGGTGATCGAGCCCCGGCAGCGGCAGGGCGAACAGGCCTTCCCCACCGAAGGCGGTGGGGGCCGTGAAGAACTCCTCAGGGCTGAGCTGTTCTTCTTCGATCAGGGAATTGGGCTCGAAGCGGCTGGCGAAGATCTGGCCGGCGTAGCTCAGCATCTCGGCCTTCGATTCAGCCCCCGGGCCGCCGAGGCGATCGCGAAGGCGTCGGATCAGGCAGGCCAGATCCGTGCCCTGGGCCCCATCGAAGGTGTGGAACTCATCCACCACCAGGTAGCGGAGCACACCGGCGGTGTTGTGGGCCCAGAGCCCCTGCACCTGGGGCCGGAGCAAGAGGGGGTCGAGCTGCTTGTAGTTGGTGAGCAGGATGTCCGGGGGGGCCTTCTGGAGGACGCCCTTGTCGGTGATCACCCCCTCGGCCGACATGGCGATGGTGGGGTCATCGTCCTCGGCACCCACGTAGAGGCCGGCTCGAAGGCCTGAAAGCGCCGGTGAGTCGTGAACCAGCTGGGCGATGCTCTTGGCCTGGTCGGTGGCCAGGGCGTTCATCGGATAGAGGAGGTTCGCCTTGATGCCCTTCCGGCCGATCGCCAGCTGCTGACGGCAGTGCTCCAGCACGGGCAGCAGGAAGCACTCGGTTTTGCCGGAGTCCGTGCCGGTGGCCACCAGCGAGTTCTGGGGCGAGCCCGGCTGCAGCCGCTCGTAGGCCCTCTCCTGGTGGCGGTAGGGAGGAAAGGGCAGGGGGATGGCTGGGAACCAGCCCTGGGGACGCCCCTTCACCAGCCGCTGCCGATCGGCCAGGAAGCGATCGATCAGCCCCTTGAATCCAGGCGTGGTGGGGTGGAAGGCGGTCTGCAGGGCATCGCGGGCGACCTGCTCCAGCTCTGAAGCGACGACAGAGGGGAGCAAGTCGCTGGACCCAGCTGCTGGGACAGGCTAAGCGAGAGCGCCGGTCTGCCAGGCGGTTTGAACGATTCACCAACGGGGTTGATGGCCCCAGCTGCACCACTGGCGCTAGGAGCTGCCGAAGGGCTGGACGAACCAGCCGGCTGCTCCCATAATGGGAGGAACCTGCTTTGCGACGTGCGCATCATCGCCAAGCGGACGCTTGTGCAGTTCTGGGAATCAGGCCATGGCGATGCCGAACAACCACTCAAGTCCTGGCATGCCTTTGCCAAGGCGGCCAGTTGGAGTGAACCTGCTGAAATCAAGGCCATGTTCTCGACGGCCAGCTTCCTCGCCAACAATCGGGTGGTGTTCAACATCAGCGGTAACAAGTATCGGCTTGTTGTCAAAGTTGAGTATCACCTGAAGGCGATCTACATCCGCTTCGTCGGCACCCATGCCGACTACAACAAGATTGACGCTTCAACGATATGACAACCGCACTCCATCCCATCAGCCCCATTCGCACCGAGTCCGACTATGAGCATGCCCTTCATGAAATTGACCTCTACCTGGATGCAGATGAGGGAAGTCCTGAATTTGAGAGGTTGGAGCTTCTTTCGATCCTGATTGACGACTACGAAGCAAAGCACCACGACATCGGACCGCCCGACCCGATTGCCGCGATTCAATTCGCCCTTGAACAACGAGGATTGAGCCGTAAAGCCCTGGAAGACGTCATCGGCAGCAGCGGCCGCATTTCCGAGGTGATGAACAGGCGGCGGCCGCTCACGTTGCCAATGATCCGCAAGCTCATCGCCAAGTTCAACATTCCTGCCGAAGTCCTCATCCGCAATTCCGACGATTCACCTGCAAAGAAAAGAGGCTTGGCTGCGACTTCCAAAGGACGCAGATATACGAAGATTCGAGTCACTCGGTCCAAGGCTCGAGTTGCAGCAAGCTGATCTCAAGGGGTTTGTCCAACAGCTGTCGAACCGTGGCGTCGTAGGCGGGGTTCATGGTGTAGCCACCAGATCCAGCCGCTCACCGGTGCGACCGACGGCCACCCAGCGCTGGCCTCCGCCGAGGCGGCGGCTGTGGCGCAGGGCCAGATCGGCCCAGGGAAGCTCCAACTCAGTGGCCAGCCGGGCCGCCAGGCGCGCCACCTTGATGCGGTTCAGGTGGCCCAGCAGCTCATCCAGCACGGGCTCCCGCAGGTTGCGGGTGCTTTCCACCAGGTGCCGCACCTCTTCGAGGCCTTCAAAACTGCCCGTTTCACTGAGTAGCTCCAGCAGGGCCCGCTCCGGGGTGGACACCAGCAGATCAGGCCGGCCAGCGGGAAGGGGGGCCAGCCCAAGCCCTGCGGGCATGGCGGGATCAAAGATGTGGGCCACGCGATAGCGCACGGAGAAGCGTTCCCTGAGCCAGGCCGGCAGGCGGGCCGGCTGATCGCCCCACAGCACCACGGTTTCCCGGAAGGCCAGGTTGTGGCGAACCCCACGCCAGGCCAGGGCCGTCCTGGCCGCCACATGCAGACCCGGCAGCTGCTGCGCCAGGAAGGCCAGACAGGCGTCGCGGTTCAGCTCGTCACCGGGGAGGCTGTAGGCCCCGCGCCCCAGGCGCTGCAACCAGCCAGAGCGCAAAAGAGCCGAGGCGTGCTTGGCGGTGATGCCGTGGGCCGCCAGCAGCTCCAGCCCTAAGGGGCCACCACGGGGCAGCTGCGCCAGGGCCTCCTTGAATGAAAAACGCGCCACACTTCGCTCCATGGCAGAACTGTAGCTTTTTTCCCATGCAGCACTTGCGTGCACTCGCCCTAGGCGGCGGCGGGATGGGCCCAGCATGCCGAATGAATTTCGAGCGTCAATTCGCTCCATGGAAGAACTGGTGCATGATTTTCATGCAAGTTGCGTGGTTGGGGCCTGGCCGCCGCTGAGGTGGGTGGGCGATGAATCAAGGCCCCGGCCACCTCCCCTCCACCAGAAACCGCTCCCTGGGGAACTCTCCCGTCAGCCCCCCGCCAAAGGACACGGCCGTCACCCCTTCGGCGGTGATCTCCAGGCTCCATTCCTGGAAGTCGAACGGTGTGCTGGTGAAGGCATAGGGAGTGAGCACCCCCACGACCGGCGGGGTCTTAGGTGAGCGGGCCGACGGCACCTCGAACGCCTGGATGCTCCGCTCCCGCATGGCATCGCCGCAGCGCTGACTTGCGGCGTAGCTGCAGGGATCGGTCGATGGCAGCAAGGGCTTTGGGGCTCAGCTGCTTCTGCAAGGCCAGGCCACGCTGGGCCGAGATTTCCACGGCAAAGGCGGTCTGCTGCCGTTGGATTCGGGCCCCCGCTGGCAGCGGTGAGCCTTCCAACAGGCGCAGCGCATGGAAGGCCCGCTCCGCCAAGGCCGTCTCCAGCGCCCGGGCGCCATAGAAGAGATGGCGTTGATGGACCCGTCCAAAGCGCGATCCGCTGGCAAGGGGCGGGTAGCGAAAGGGGGTGAGCAGCAGCAAGTGGGTGGGGAGCGGGCGCCCTTCTTCGGTCTCGGGCCAATCGCTCGGGATCGGCGGCTTGACGCCTTCGATCAGTTGCTCCAACCGCGCCTGCTCCAGCAGACCATCCACCAGATCGGCCGTTCCGGTTTCGCCCTGGTGATCCACGATGCGCAGCACCGCACCAGAGAGAGCAACGAAGGGGACCTCGCTGCAGTCAGCCGCGGAGGGCATCGAGGTAGCTGGCAACGCGGGTGAGCCCTTCGATCCGCGCCAGCAGCAGACGGGGCGGCTGCTCGCCGAGGTGGTGATTGGGCTGCTCGATCCAGTGGCGCATCAGGGCCTGATCGCCTCCGAACAGGGCATGGAGGCTGCGGTAGACCCGCAGGAACAGCAGGGCCAGCTCGCCTTCCTTGGAGGCGGGATCCAGGCCGGTGCGATCGATGCTGGTGCGGTGCTTGCCCACCACGGCAGTCAACTCGTCACGGCTGAGCCCGAGAGCATGGGCGGCGCGGCCGCAGGCTTCGGCGACCAGCTGGGCATCGGGCTTGGTGAGCGGCTCCCGGGGGAGCGGCGAGAGGGCAGGGGGCATGGCGCGGTCGGACGCCTCAGGGCGTGCTTATGCTCACATCATTGCGCGAAACGAGCACATGCACAGCATGGCCTGTTCCGGAATTGGGCTTTTTTGATGCGGGGCAAGTAAAGCAAGCGGCTTCCTGCCATGAAGACCACGGCCTATTTCCGAACGGTGGTGGCGCTCAAGCGCCCCGGCATCAAGGAGGCCTGGATCCAGAGGACCCTGGCCACGCCGCTTGCTCATCAAATCCAAGACGACGGCAGGCATCGTTTCTGGAGTCTTGTCCCCGAAGCCGAAGGAAGGGTGCACAGGGTGGTTACGCTTGAGGACAGGGAGATCATCCATAACGCCTTTTTCGATCGGGGGTTCAGCCGTCAGGGCGGATCACCACCTTCTCGATGAGCCCAAGCCTGATTCGGCACCATGAAAATCCAATACTTCCCTGATACCGACACCCTCCATATCGCCCTATCGGAACGGGAGAGCGACAGTTCGGAAGCCCTGAGCGAAAATCTGGTGGTGGATTTCGATGGGGAGGGCAGGCCGGTGGCCCTCACCTTGGAGCACTACTCCCAGATCTGCGACACCACGGCCATCGAAACCTTGCTGCCCCTGGTAAGTACCGCACAACCGGCTTGAGTCTGCGGCCAACTGGGCCGGATCTGCCAGAAGGCTGGCCACGGCAGCAGGCAGCCGCTTCGGTTCGATCGCCCACCAGAGCAGCAGCTGGATGTCGAGGAGCAGGGACTGGGGTTCGGTGGGGGCCACTCCTGCGGGATCAGCCGAACAGGGCGGCGATCTCGCTGGCGAAGTCGGCCTTGAGATCGGCTCGGGCCACGGCAGCACCCTGGAGGAACCCGCCGCGGAGAACCTCTGAGGGGTCTTGCACCGGCACCAGCCGCACCAGCGGCCGGCCGGCCTTGGCGATCACCACCTCCTCCCCCTCAAGGGCCTGGGCCACGTAGCGAGAGAGGGGGGTCTTGGCGTCTTGGAGGTTCACCTGCATGGCCAGGACCAGCAATGAATCAGGTTAGTCGGTGTGCGGCTCAGTCAGGTCCATCGGGATGAAGCTGAGTGAACCGGAAAGCAAGAAGATCATCGTGAAACCTGCCGCGCCGCCGTGGCCAACGCGAACCCAGCTGCAGATGGTGGCGGCTACCACCCGGAAGCGATCAAGGCTGGGATCCTGGCTGAAGTTTCCGACCTGATAGGCCCCGCAGCAGAAGGACAAGATTCAGTTTGCGGTGCTATTGGAGCAACGGAAGCAATGAAGCAAGAACCGATCACTCCAGGCCACCGCCGTGGCCCAGTTCTGCGCCTCGCTCAGCCCTGAACGGCGGCTGGGCTTGAAGCTGTGGTCGCCGCTGGGGATCCAGCCCAGCCGCACCTGGCGGCGGCCCGTCTCGCGCATCCGGGCCATGGAGGCAAACTCGAAGCGAACCACCCGCCAGCTCGCCGCGGCCAGCCCGGCGGCGATGGCCGCCAGGAACGGGCTGTCCATGGGGCCGGGGCCGTCGAGCAGGCGGGGGGCGGGTGGAGGAGCGGGGGTCATGGGTGATCTTCCAGGCCATGCCGTCCCGGCTCAAGCCAGCACGTCCAGCTGCATCAGAGCTGCCGCCTGTCGCAATCGTCGGTCGAAACAGGCGAAGGTGACCGGTTGATCGATGCTGAGACGCAGTTCATGGGCTGCCGCCAGCTGGACACTGTCGTAGCCCCGCAAGGCAAAACCATCCGCGAAGCGCCCGGCCGTTTCGACCAGCCGCTGGCTCACCTCCACGATCGTGCAGTGCTGCCAGCTGAGGATCAGTTGCTGGCGGGCTTGCTCAAGCTGTTCGGCGTCCTCGGGTTGTTCCCGCTGACGACGGGCCAGGCCAGCCATCGCCTCGGCCCACGTGACACGACACACGGCAACGGCATCCGCCGTAAGGCTGGCTTGATTCATCTGATCGGAGCCGGGCTCGCTGATCAGCAGCTTGATCAGGGCACTGGTGTCACAGAAGAGGATCACCAGCTACCCCCGATCTTCCAGCACCATCTCACTCACGCACTTCCCAGCACCACTCAGCCGAATCGGAGGGGGAAACGCAGGCTTATGGCCGCTCCAGCTCACGACGCCGGCATCCATCGCTGCCTGAAGCGGATGGATTGTGCTCGGATCCGGCGTCCTGACCCCGGTGATGCGGGCGATGGGCTTGCGATGGGAGGTGACCTCCACCACCTCACCGGACTGGGCGCGAGCCAGCCATTCGGAGAGGTGAGTTTTCAGCTCCCGCACCGACACCTGATTGGCGACCACATCAGCCATGGTTGCTGGCATTGTTGTGACCACATTAGGCCGGTGGGCTTCCTCGCCGTCCCCGTGGCGCACCAGAATCCGGGGCCCTGCCTCCCTGCCATGGGCGCGATCCTGCTCACCGTTCTGACCGTGCTGCTGGGCTATGGCCTGGGCAAGGGGGTTCCCCGGCTGGTGCAGGGCTCGGGCCGCCTGGCGCGCCGTTCCCGCTTCAGCCAGCTGGCCTTCGGCAGCCTGCTGCTGTTGCCCTGGCTGGTGGGGATCGTCCTGGTGGTGCAGATCCCCCTGCGCCCCGTGCTGCTGCTGCCGGCGATCGGCTACGCGGCCGGGATGGGGCTGGGCCGCCGCAAGGTCGGGCTGTAGGTGGCAGCGTTTCTGGATCCCGCGAAGGGAAGTCTGCATCCCGCAAAGGGAAGGCTTCAGAGCGGCGTGTTGCCGGCCACCCAGGTGCCGCCGCCGCCGCTCCACTCCCGTTTCCAGAAGGGGGCGTGGTGCTTGAGATCCTCCAGCAGCTCCGCCACGCAGCGCAACGCCGGGCCGCGGCGATCGGCCGCCACCGCCACCAGCACGATCGCCTCCCCCGGCAGGATCCGCCCCACCCGGTGCACCACCAGCACCGCGCCCACCCCATGGCGTCCGGCGCAGGCCGCGGCGATGGTCTGCAGCTGGGCCTCGGTCATGCCCGGGTAGTGCTCCAGTTCGAGGGCCTCCAGGGGAGCCCCGCTGGCGGTGGCGGGGCGTACCCGGCCGATGAAGTGGCCCTCGGCGGCGGGGCCGTCGGCGCCCGCGGCGGTGGGGCGTTGCTCCCAGGCGGCCAGCGCCTCCAGCGGCTGGAAGGGCCCGGTGAGGATCTGCACCTCGATGGGGGCCCCGGCGCTGGTGGCTGCTTCCATGGCTCAGCCTCCGGTGATCGGCGGCAGGAAGGCCACCTCGTCGCCGGGGTGCAGCGGCGTGTCTGGTGCGGCGAAGGCGTGGTTGATGGCCACGCGGATGGTGGGGGGGAGGTGGGAGGCCTGGGCGGCTGAGGGGCCTTCGCCCAGGGCCAGCTGCCGCCACAGGTCCGCAGGGGTCGGCGGGCAGCCTTCCAGGGGCAGGGGCAGGCAGCGCTCGGCCCAGCCGGCGCGCTCCCGCAGGGCGGCGAACAGCCGCACCCGCACCATGGCTTCGATGGAGGTTCCCTGGCTGCCCATGGCTTCGCGGGGGGTACGGCGTCCAGCGTGGCGGATGGCAAGGCCGGTTGCCGCCGCCACCGCGGCTCCCTCAGCGCGGCAGCTGGGATTCCAGCTCCCGCAACCGGCGCTCCAGGGCTTCGATGCGGTCGAGATAGGTGAGCGCCAGGGCCATGCCCGGGGTGTTGAGGCCGAAGTCGTCGCGCAGGCGGGCGGCGCGGCGGGCCAGGGTGATGGTGCGGGTGTGGAAGGTCCAGGCGACCTCGTTGCCCCCCGCCACCTGGAACACGCCGAACTGAACCAGTTCCATCACCTCCTGATGGGCGAGCCCCGAGGCGGACAGCAGCTCCTCGAGCCGCACCGGGCTTTCGTTGTCGTCGGGAATCAGCAGGTCGTCAGCCATCGGTGGGGACTCCTTCGAAGTGGGGACGCGGGTGGAAGGACGAGGCCTCAGCCAGTTCCTGGTAGAGCTCCCGTTCCCGCTCCGTGATCTCGGCGGGCATGACGATCTGAAGCACACCGTAGAGATCGCCCGCTCCCTCGCGCCGGTGGGGCAGGCCCTTGCCCGCCAGCCGCAGCTTCTGACCGTTGCGCATGCCCGGCCGCACCGTCACGCGGGCGGTGCCATCGAGGGTGGGAATGGGGATGTCGGCGCCGAGGGCCACCTCCCAGGGGGCGATCGGCAGGTCGAGATAGAGGTCGTGGCCCACGGCCCGGAAGAGGGGATGGGGCTTCAGATGGATCTGCAGATAGAGATCACCGGCCGGCCCGCCGCCGATCCCGGCCCCACCGCGACCGGGGACCCGCAGCCGCTCGCCGTCGATCACGCCGCGGGGCACCCGGATCCGGCCCGATCGGCTCTCGCGCTGCATCCGGCCATCGGGCTGCAGGGTCGGCACGCTCAGGTTGAAGCCCACCTCGCTGCCCTGCGCCGCCTGCTCGAGGGTCAGCTCCGTGGCCACCTCCAGATCCTGGCCGCGGATGGGGACATCCATCGACCGGCGTTGCCACCCCCCAGCCCCCTGGCCGGGGGCAGCGAAGCCCATCTGCTCGAACAGATCGGCCAGGTCCACCCCCTGCTGGCCGCCGTCCCGCCAGAAGCGCGTTTCCCACTCGGGCGGGGGGTGGAACTCCTCGCCCGGGCGGTGCCGGCCGAGTTCGTCGTACGCCCTGCGTTTGTCCGGATCGGAGAGGGTCTGGTAGGCCTCGCTGATCGCCTTGAAGCGTTCCTCGGATCCTTCCTCCTTGGCCACATCGGGGTGGTAGCGGCGGGCCAGCCGTCGGTAGGCCTTCTTGATCTCCTCGCCGCTGGCGCCCCGCTCCACTTCCAGGGCGGCGTAGTAATCCTTGAACTTCATCCCGAAGTGCTCAGGTCAGGGGTGTCAACGCCCCAGGGTGCTCTCGAGAACATGCTTGAGCTTCTCGACAGCTCCGTCGACGGCCTCATCGAGCGTCGCCCTCTGATCGCTCGCCGAGACCGGTTGATGGCCGGCAGGCCGGGCCTCCAGCAGGCAGCGTTTGTCTTCGTCGCCGGATTTCTGGTCGCTGCTCTGGTCGCTGAGGTGGACCTCCACCCGGGTGATCTGGGCGCTGAAATGACCCAGGCCCCTCCTCACCGCCGCTTCCACCTCTTCGCCCAGGCGCTCATCGCCCTGGATGTTGCTGTCGGTGTTGATCTGAATCTGCATGGTTCCGTCCTCCTGCTGTTCCTGCTGTCACCCTGGCTTCCAACCTACGCCGGCGCTCAGGACGCTTGGCCGGGGTCCGTCGGTTCGGTGGGGTGACGGGCGTCGCGGCCACCGGAGCCCATCGCGTACCGGCTCCGATCCTGCACCCCATGGCTGCGCCGGAAGGTGCGATGACGCGCAGGGGCTGGTCAGGAATTTCTGATCTCCCTGAGCGTCCTCCGCCAGGAGAAGGACAGGCCCCAGTGGACGGTGGTGCCGATGCTGGTCCAGCCCCCACCTGGAGCAGGCTTCTGGAGGTCGGCCCTGGTGCATCTCCTGCCACGGTGGTGCTCGAGGATGCGGTAGTGACCGGAAAGGAAACTGGAAACGGCCTCGATATAGGCTTCGACCCTTGATGGGTCTGTACACGGGAACCATTCCAGCCAGAAGTTTTCCACACTGAAATGCAGCTCGTCTCGATTCTGCAGATTGAGATGGACGGCGTACTTCAAGCCTGGTTGTACGGGGATCTCGATGCTCAGCTCAACAGGAGCTGACATGTCCTGCGTCATCGCAAGGCCCGGTGACCTTGCGCCGATCCTCGAAAAGGCCTCCTGGGCAATTCCTAATGGGTCTTGCTCCTGCATGGACAGAATGGTTCGTATGGACGATGCATGACGGTGAATGTTCAACGCTCGCCTGGAGGGCCGCATCGGGTCTGGTCAGCTGGAACGGCTGGCAGGGCAACAGGGCGATCGTTTCCATCTCCGCCAGCATGGGTGCCAACGGCGGCTCAGAGGGAGCGCGGCCTGAAGCGAACCGGCATGCCGTCGACGGGGTAGATGAGCAGGTCCTGCCGCTGGTTCTCCAGGGAGGAGGGGCCGTTGAGCAGGTCCCAGTCGTAGTGGCGCAGAAGCTGGGCCAGCATCACGGTGGCTTCCAGCATCGCCAGATGTTCGCCGATGCAGCGATGGAGGCCGGAACCGAAGTCCACCATCGGTGGAGCTGGACGCTCCTTCTCGGCATGGAGCCAACGCTGGGGCAGGAAGTGGAGGGGATCCGGGTAAGCCTCCGGATCCCGCCCCGCGGCCTGCATGGACCAGAGAATCCTGGTCCCCGCCGGGACGGTGCCGATCCCCTCCAGGTGGGTCTCCCGCACCGCCTCCAGGGAGGAGGATCCCGATGCCACCGAAAACAGGCGAAGGGTTTCCTTGATGACCCCACGCACATAGCCGAGCCCGCCGAGGCTCTCCGCGGTGAGGCCGCCATGCCGGTGCCAGGCCTGATCCACGACGGCCCGGGCTCCAGCGCAGACCTCAGGGTGGAGCGCCAGCGATCCGACGGCAAAGGACAGGGTGTGGGCGGTGGTGTCGGTGCCGGCGATCAGAAACTCGATGGTCTCGGCGCTCAGCGACTCCTGGTCGTAGCGCGGCTCCTTCAGGGCCATCCTCACCAGCATCGACTCCCGGAAGAACGGGCTGATGCTCTCCGCCTCGCGGCACGTCGGATCTCTCAGCCGCAGGGCAAGCCTGACCCGAGGAGCGATCAGCTCCTCCAGGTGGTGCCGGGCCGCCCAGTACTCGCGAGCCGTCCGGGTGGGCAGGTACTTCATCCATGCCGCCTCTCCGGTGGCCATCCGCAGAAATCGATAGCCCAGCACCGCCATCGCCTGGTGGGTGGCCGCCACATCGAGGCCAGGGCCTTCGGGAGCCACGGCGGCGGGATCGATGGGTATGCCGAGCACCAGCTGGGCGATCACCCGCATCGCCATGTCCACGAAGAGCGGATCGAGCCGGACCGCTTCCCCGGGCGGCGTCGCTCGGATGGTCTCCAGCACCCGGGCGCAGGCCTGCTGAATCGCCGGCAGATGGGGAGTGATGCTGCCGGCGGTGAATTCGGGGTTCCAGGCCTTGCGCCGCCATTGCCATTCCTGGCCCTCTTCGCCGATGAGGATCGGGCCCCGCAGGTCGTTCCAGGCCCGACGCACTCCCGGGAGAGCGAATCAGATGGCCGGAGCGCATTCCCTGCACGATGGTGTCTTCGATCAGCCCTGGCTTGCAGAGCACCAGCACGGGCTTCCCTGTCCAGTACACATACACAGGCCCAAGGGCCTGGCCCCATTCGAACAGCAGCTGAAAGAACCGCTTTTCCCGCACCGAGGCGAGCAGGACCGGGATGGGCCCCAGCAGGGGCAGGCCGGGTGGGGAGGGAAGCCCGCGCAGGGGTTTGAAGTGCTGGTATTCAGCCCATGCGCGCCAGGCCACGCGGGCGAGGATCACGAGGGCAAGGACGGTGAGGGGGAGCAGCCAGGCGGCGATGGGCGGGTTCATCCCGGCAGGAGGGGGCATTCACTCGACACGTTGCAGGACCGGCGGCTTCCACGTTCCGTCGAGGGCCGCTTCCTTCGGCCAGTAGAGCCGCATCACGAGGTAGAGCGGGCCATCGGGTGCCGGCAGCCAGTTGGATTCCCTGTCCTTGCCTGGGGAGTCTTTCTGGATGTGGAGGGTCAGGGAGCCGTCGGCATTTTTCCTGAGATCCGGCAGCATCGGCGCATTGATCAGGTACCGATTGATGGGATTCTCGATCAGCAGCTGCGTCCTGCCGTCGTACATGGTCACGGACCAGAAGGCGTTGACGGGCGGCAACTCGCCGGCCGGAAAGGTGAGCGTGTAGCGGTTAGTGCTGGTGTCGGGTTTGTTGCCGTCGCTGTCGGTGGCAAGGATCGGATATAGCGCCTCGGCCGGATCGTTGGCGTAGATGCCGGCCATGGCCACGTCGGCCCGGAGCAGAAAATCCCCCCCGTAGGCCTTGCGATCACCGATGCCCCGTGTGGCAATGCTCCAGCCGTTCACATCTCTGCCGAGACTGCCGACGGTCTGCCTGATCCTCTCCAGCCCATCCTTCATGCCCAGCCTGAGCTCAGCGCTCTGCTCCGGCGTGAACCCCTGGGGAGGGAAGGGTTTGCCGGCTTCGACACCGATGGTCGCGAAGCGGGCGCGCATCGGCTGTTCCACGGCCGCGGGCCCGATGGGCGGACTGAACGCCAGCAGGAAGTTCAGATAGGCGAAGGGATCGGCGTCAGCCAGCGGCTTGTCGATCTTCGGCCAGGTGATCTTCGCTGCGGCGGGTGGGGCGGGCCTGTTCTGAAACGTCGAGAGCGGCAGGGCCCGGTAGCCGGACTGGATCTTCAGAACGTTGCCGAGGTCGGCCGGATTGAACAGCTGGGTGCGGATGATGGCGATCGAAAAGTCGGTTCCGCTGCGGAAGACCTTGGCGATGCCTTCGGGCTTCTCCCCTTTCCAGCGCGGACCGGTGATCATGGAGCAGCCGGCATTGTTGCCCGTGGTGCGACTGCCCATATAGCCGTAGTTGAACGTGTACAGATCAACGAGTTGCACTGAGAAATAGCGCTTTGCTTCGATCTTCGGATTGCAGATCACGAACGGCTCTGCGCGAAGATCCATCGCAACGAACGAATAGGGGGTGTCGCTGTTGGGTGTGACCACCGCCGTGTCCTTGGGTGTATAGACGCGGGCCGTGTTGTACAGCTGATTGATCGGGGCCTTGTACTGCGGACCGGAGGTATTGATGAAGTACTCGTTGAACACGGCGTAGTTCATCACCATCGGGAAGCCGTAGATGAAGGCCTCCTCCGCGATCTGTCGAACCTTGGTGGCAGGTTCCCTGGCCTGCGACAGGGCCGGGAGCGCCGTCAGGCTGGAGGCGGCAACGAGGGCGAGCGGCCAAAGCCGGACTGTTGGAGAGGCCTTTCCAATGCGCATGATGTTTTCTTTCTATTTCAATCTTTTGCGTAGAAAGCTTATCACGTGGAGCTCGATGTCCTGCGTGCTGCGTTGCTGTGCCGAGGGCGAGCGATCTCAGGTGGCCAATGCGTAGACGTAGAAGAATCCCGACAGGCACCACAGCAGGGCGCCTGTGCCGGAGACGATCCCGGTCCATCTCTTCCTGTACAGCGGATGGCAGGCCATGAGATAGCCATACACCAGGACCTGTATCGCGATGGCGGCCACGCCGGCGGTCTCCTCCGGTTGCACCAGGTAGAGGAAGCCGGCCAGTGGACCCGCCAGGGGTGCGAGGGAGAAAAAGAAGCCTCTCAGTGGGCCGACATGGCTGAAGCCCCTGATAACCAGTAGGCAGTGAAGGATATAAAATATCCCGATAGTAATGAATGCTGGTCTGAAATATTTCAGCTTCAAGATGCCGCCTGCCCGTAGTTCTTCGGCCGTGGCATTGTTACTGCCTGACTGTCACCGGCGTAGCATAGGCTCTCCGCGCTTTGGGGCCGGGAGCTGCTCAGTTGTCCCCCTGCAGCAGGGCTGCGGCATCGGTTCCGAAGTGATCGCCCAGGGCCGCCAGCAGGCCGAGGGGCAGGGGGATGCCGTCGCGCCGCCGCTCCCGTTCGCTGAGCTCCTCCCGTTCGCCGGGATAGAGCACCGGCTGGCCCGCGTCGCTGGCGCGGGTGGCCTTCAGTCCGGCGATGGCCGCGGCCACCCGCGCTTCAAACTCCGCCCGCCCGCTCCAGGCGGCCGCGTCGAGCACCCAGAGGAAATGGCCGGTGCCGTTGGCGGCGTCGTGCACCACCTTGTGCTTGAACATCGCCGCCTCCATGCCCAGCAGCGGCCCGCAGAGCAGATCGGCGATGAAGGCCAGCCCGGAGGCCTTGGGGGACCCGGCGGCATTGACGACGGAGGCCGCCGGGTCGAGGGTGTCGCGCCCCTCGGCGTCGAGTCCCCAGCCGGCGGGGATCGGCAGGCCGAGATAGGCGAAGTGGCGGATGCGTCCGCCGCTCACCGTGCCCGCCGCCATGTCGAGCACCACCGGCGTGTCCCCACAGGGAATCGCCCAGGAGAGGGGGTTGTTGCCCAGCCGGGCCTCGCGGCCCCCGAAGGGTGCCAGATCCACGACGTTGGTGTCACTGGTGGCGACGCCCACCATGCCGGCGGCGGCGGCCATGCGGGTGTAGACCCCCGCCACCCCGAAGTGGTTGCTGTTGCTGACGCCCACCGCCGCCATCCCCGTGCTGCGGGCCAGCTCGATCGCCCGTCCCATCGCCTGCGCGGCGGCGTACTGCCCCGGGCTGCGATCGGCGTCGACCCGCAGCAGGCAGCCGTGGGTGGCCTCGAAGTGCAGCGTCGGAGAGGGGTTGATGCGCCCGTTGCCCAGGCTGCGGTCGTAGCCGATCAGCTGCTGCAGGCCATGGGAATCGATGCCCCAGAGATGGGCCTGCACCAGGTGGCGGCGGATCGCCGCGGCCACATCGGCGCGGACGCCATGGCGTTCCAGGATCGCCCCGATGAAGCGGTCGATCCGCTCCGGCGGAACGCGCAGGCAGGCCCCGTCGGCAGCCGTCATGGCGATTCAGCCCGGCAGGGAGACCATGGGACGGTAATGGCTGATGAAGCGGTAATCCAGCCGCCACCCCCGGGCGTCGTCGTCGCCGGGGCCGGGCGGCTCGGCGGCAGGGTCCGCCGGCGCCAGCCAGCGGCGGGTCTCCACCCGGCTGCCGGCACGGCCGCCGGCGCCGGGAGGCGGCAGCGAGGCGATCACCCGCGAGTCGAGGTGCACCTGGAGCGGACAGGGCGCCTGGGCGACCAGGGCGGCCTCCAGGCTCCGCGGTTCACCGCTGCGGTGCAGCCGCATCACCAGCAGCAGCGGCACGGGGTGGTCGTTGCGGGCCAGCAGGTTCTTGAAGCCGTAGGCCACCGCCGCGTCCTGTCCCAGCACGAAGAAACGGTCCTCGCCATGCACGTCGATGCTGTGGTTGCTGTGCTCCAGCAGGGTGAAGCCGGCCCGCAGCAGGGCGCCGAACAGGGTGGTGGAGACCTGGCAGAGCCCCCCGCCGATGGTGCTGTGCAGGCGGCCGTCCACGAGCATCGGCCCGGCGCGGTAGCCGTTGCCGGGGCTGGGGCGAGGCACGTGGTGCCAGAAACTGAGAATCTCCCCCGGTGCGATCACCACCCCGTGGAGATGGTCGATCGCCCGCTGCATGTTGTGCAGCCGGTCCGCGTCGGCCGAGGCCCCACCGCGTCGCTTCACCGGCGTGACGCACGCCCCCCAGCACCAGTGCCAGGGGGTCTCGGCCGGGCCGCTGAGGCGCCGGGCGAAGCGGCCGGCGTGGCCCTGGCGCCGGTACCCCCACTCGATCCACCCCTGGCGCAGGCGCGCCCGCAGAGGCTGGGCCCAGGCTGGCAACGGCATCGACGACGGCGTCCTGAACCCGCCATTCTGGCCGCGTCGGACGACTGCCTTAGCATCCCGTCGATGGCCTCCTGGCAAGACGAGCTGAGCAGCGGCCTGCGGCAGGCACGGGCGCTCGCCGCGGATCCTTCGGGCCCCAGGCTGCCGCTGCCGGCGGAGGATCAGGCGGCGGTGGCCGCAGCAGGGGAGCGCTTCCCCTTCCTGGTGCCCACGGGCTACGCCGAACTGATCGACTGGCACGATCCCTCCGATCCGCTGCGGCAGCTGCTGATGCCCACCGCCGCGGAGGAGAGCCCTGAGGGCTCCCTCGACACCAGCGGCGAGGCCCTCTCCACGATCGTGCCGGGTCTGCAGCACAAGTACGAGCAGACCGCCGTTCTCCTGCTCACCGAAGCCTGTGCCGGCCACTGCCGCTACTGCTTCCGCCGGCGGCTGATGAGCCGGGACGTGATGACCAGGGAGACGATCGAGGATCTCGAGGCGGCCGTCGCCTACGTGGCCGCCCATCCGGAAGTGGAGAACGTGCTGCTCTCGGGGGGCGACCCGATGATCTGCAGCACCCGCCGCCTGGAGCGGCTGTTCGAGGCCCTGAGCCCGATCCCCCACCTCTGGCAGCTGCGCATCAGCACCAAACTGCCGGCCTTCCTGCCCAGCCGCTTCAGCGGTGATCCGGCGCTGCTCGCGCTGCTGCGCCGGCAGGCGACGCGCTTCCAGATCGTGGTGCAGTGCCACTTCGACCACCCGCGGGAGATCACCCCCGCGGCCGAGCGGGCGATCGCGGCGCTGCGGGACAGCGGCTGTCTGCTGACCGCCCAGATCCCACTGATGCAGGGGGTGAATGCCGACGTCGAGGTGCTCACCGAGCTGTTCAAGCGCCTGCACCGCCTCGGCGTTCTGCCCCAGTACCTCTTCCATCCCCGGCCGGTGCAGCACGCCACCCATTTCCAGCTGCCTCTGCTCGACGGCCTGGCGCTGGTGGAGGCGGTGCGACGGCGCTGCAACGGGCCCGTCAAACGCTTTCGTTACATCCTCACCCATGCCGACGGCAAGCTGGAACTGCTCGGCCAGCTGCCGGGCCGGGAGGGAGAGCTGGTCTGCCGCTGGCATCAGGTGCGCCGGGGAATCACCCGCGAGGGCCTCCAGCTCGCCCCGATCACCCCCGCGACCACCTGGCTCGATGAAGCCGCGCTGGCACCCGCCGCCGCGCCGGTGCCCTGATGCGGATCGGGCTGCTGTACGAAACCCGGGAGGATCTGCTGACCGGCCCGGACGCCCGGGAGGAGACCCACTACCACTGGCGGGAGCCGGAGGAGCTCGATGCGGTGGAGGGGGCGCTGCTCCAGCTGGGGCACCAAGTGGAGCGGCTCGGTGGTGTGGATGCCCTGCTGCGGGACGGGACGGCCGGGGGCGGGGCGGCGCCGGATCTGGTGATGAACCTGTCGGTGGGGGCTCTCTCCCGCAGCCGGACCGCGATCGCCCCGGCGCTGCTGGAGCACCTGGGGATTCCCTGCACCGGTGGTGATGCGGCCGCCAAGGCGCTCGCCCTCAACAAGGACTGGCTCAAGCCCGTGCTGCTCTGGGCCGGGATCGCCACCCCCGCCTGGCGGCTCATCGCGCCGGGCGAACCGGTGCAGGCCCTGCCGGACTGGCCGGTCTCGATCCTCAAGCCGGCCAGCGAGGGCTATTCCCTGGGGCTGCGGCGCTTCGAGAGCGCCTGGGGGCTCGAGGTCCTGCGCCAGCTGGTGGAAAGCCTGCGCCAGGACTTCGGCGGCGCTGTGCTGTGCGAGGAGCTGATCGCCGGCCGGGAGGTGACCGTGGGGGTGGTGGGCAACGGGGGCGAGGGGATCGCGCTGCTGGGTGCCGTGGAAACCCTGGCGGCCGACGGCTCGGCGCTGGGGGAGCGGCTGCTCGATCTGACGGCCAAGCGCCGGGGCGGCCTGATGAAGGTGGCGGTGGACCTCAACGAGCCCTCCCTGCGGCCGCTGCGCCTTGCCGCTCTGCGGCTGCTGGAGCTGCTCGGTCCGCTCGATTACGCCAGCTTCGACTTCCGCATCGACGCCGCCGGCACCGCCCACCTGCTGGATCTCAACGCCGATGCGACCCTGCACCCCCAGCGCTCGCTGGCGCAGGTGGCGGCCCAGGCGGGCATGGCCTATCCGGAATTGATCGGCGCGATCGTGGCGGCGTGCCGGCGCCGGCACGGCGGGCCCTGAGCGGGGTGGGGGAGCGTCGCTCCCTGCTGGGGATCGCCGGGGTGGTGGGGCTCGCCACGGCCCTCAGCAAGGGGCTGGGGCTGGCGCGCTCGATGGCGGTGGCGGCGGTGTTCGGCGTCGGGGCGGTGGCGGACGCCTTCGCGTTCGCGGCGGTGATCCCGGGCTTCTTCCTGGTGGTGCTGGGCGGCCTGAACGGCCCGCTGCAATCGGCTCTGGTGAGCGTTCTCAGCCAGGACGAGGCCCACGACCATCAAGGGCTGATCGCCTGGGCCCAGCGCCGCCTGACCCTGGTGCTGCTGCCCCTCAGCCTGGGGATCGTGCTGGCGGCCGGGCCCCTGCTCGAGCTGCTGGCGCCGGGGCTCAGCGACGGAACGCGGCAGCTGGCGGTGCTGCAGCTGCGCTGGATGGCGCCGATCGTGCTGCTCTCCGGCTGGATCGGTGTCGGAATGGCCCGGCTGATCAGCGCCGGCGTGTACGCCATCCCGTCGCTCAGCCCGATGCTCTCCAGCACGGCGGTGATCGCCGCCGCCGCGGTGGCCCTGGGACAGGGGCGCTGGCTCACCCCGGGATCGCCGGCCTGGATGGCGGCCGCCTCCCGCACCCTGGCCCTGGGGATGGTGCTTGGCGCCCTGCTGCAGTGGCTCCTGCAGCAGCTGGCGGTGGGGCGCCTGCGGAGTGCCGGCACCACCCTGCCGGCCCCGGAGGCGAAGCGGAAGCTGATCGCCCTGCTGGCACCGGCGACCCTGACGACGGCGCTGGGCAGCGCCAATGCCACGGTGGATCTGATCTTCGCCTCCTATCTGCCGGGGGTGGCTGCCGCCCTGGGCTACGCGGAGGTGCTGGTCCAGGCGCCGCGCGGATGGGTGGCCGGCATGCTGCTGGTTCCCCTGCTGCCGGCCTTCGCCCGCCTGGCCGGCCGGGAGGAGCCGGCCCGGCTGCGGCAGCGGGTGACGCTGGCCCTGCGGCTCACCGGCTTCGTGGCCGTTCCCCTGGCCGCCCTGGTGGCGGCCCTGGCCGAGCCGCTTGTGGCCACCCTGTACCAGCGGCGGGCCTTCGATCCGGAATCGACCCGGCAGGTGGCGGGGCTGCTGCTGATCTACGGCATCGGCATCGTGCCCAGCCTGGTGCGCGACGTGCTGGTGCGCTTCTTCTACGGGCTGGGGGATGGGGCCACACCGTTCCGCGTCGGCCTGGCCGCCGTCGTCCTGAACGTGGCTCTGGATGCGGCCCTGGTTCGACCCTACGGAGCGCCGGGGCTGGTGCTGGCCTCGGTGGGCGTGAATCTGCTCGCCGTCGTGCTGCTGGCCGTCGCCCTGGACCGGGCTCTCGGCAGGATCGGCTGGTGGGGCCTCAGTGGCGATCTGCTCGCCAAGGCGCTGGCGGGCCTGGTCGCCGCTGCGGCCGCCTGGAGTCTCTGGCAGATCAGCGGGGCGCACCAGCTGGCGCAGGTGTTGCCGCTGGCCCTGCTCCGCCTGGCGGTGGCAGGGGCGGCAGGCGCGCTGGTCTTCCTCGCCGCGGCCCGGCTGCTGGGCATCCGCGACGGGGAGCGGATCCTGCGGGGCCGGACATCGGGCTGAGGCGCGCCGGAGCAGAGGATCGGAGCATCGTCATGGGGCCGCGTCTGCCCTGGACCGTCTGGGGTCTGTCGGTGGAGGCCGGAGCGGGCTTCCCCGGCGCGTGTCGATCAGTGGTTGCTGTCCATCTGCGGAGACGTCCATGCCGGCGGTGATGGCTTAGGGTTGATTGTCTAGAGACCGGATTGTGTGACCCCGTTCCTGCTGTCACCACAGCTGGTATCTGCAAAGGAAATTCTCAACAAAATGTCAGCATTTTTCATGGCCAAAGGCCCCGTCCGCGGTTGGCTCCAGGGGGCCGCCGCCGGCATCGTTTCGGTGATGGCCTGCACGGGGTTGGTGTCAAGGGCTGTGGCGGGAGAAGCCGAAGCGATGTCCCTGCTCAAGGGCATGACCAGCTATGTGGCGGCTCAGCAGGCCCTTTCCTTCCAGTACGACTCCGATCTGGAGATTGTCACCACCGACAGGCAGAGGCTCACACTGGCCAGTTCCGGCTCGGTGTCGCTGTCGCGCCCTGGCAGGATCAGGGCCACCCGCTCCAACGGCTTCGTTGACACGGAATCCGTTTTCGACGGGACGACGTTCACCCTGCTTGGCAAGGGCAGGAATGTCTACATGCAGGTTCCGATCCGAGGATCGATCGAGACCCTGGTGGATGAACTCAAGGACAAGTACCGCAGGCCCCTTCCTGCTGCCGACCTGCTGCTTCCCAAGGCCTACGACGAACTCACCGACGGTGTCACCGACGTCAAGGATCTCGGCAGCGGGGTCGTTGGTGGCGTGGAGTGTGATCATCTCGCCTTCCGCAAGAAGGACGTGGATTTCCAGATCTGGATTGCCCAGGGAGATCGCCCCTTCCCCTGCCGGTATCAGATCACATCTAGAAGTGTTCCCGGCTCTCCCCAGTACAGTGTTCAGATCAGCAACTGGCAGACTGGACCTGCGGCGGTCGGCCAGAATTTCAGCTTCGTTCCACCTGCGGGCGCCAGGAAGATCAGCCACGACGAGTTGAAGAAGATGAAGGATATGGGCGAACTGCCCAGTAACTACACCCTCGGAGGTAACCCATGACCAACATCAAGAAAACCGCGGTCCTGCTTGTCGCCGTGGGACTGGCAGGCTCCGGTCAGCTGCCGACCCTTTCCGCCGGGCTCCTGAACACCTTGATCCCTCCCGCCATGGCGCGGGTCGGCCGGCCGCTCACGCCGGTGAGCGTGGCGGGGGTGGGACGCCGCACCGTCCGTCGCTGCGCAGTGGGCGTTTACGACTGCTGATCGAAGGCGGACCCTGATCCCAGGGGCACCTGGACGGCCCGGGCAGGTGCGGATCCCGGCCGCGGCAGCCTGCGGTTCGGGCCTCTGGCCACGCCCCGGGCTCTCTTCCCTCCTGCGAGCCTGGGCGAGCGTCCTGGCGCCCTGGTGTCCAGTGTGCGCTCCTCCCTGCTGAAGGACGGACGGCTGCATCCGCGCCTCCTGGCCGATGGCGGCATCCTGGTCGGGCAGCCTCTGAAAGGAGAAGGCCAGGCCTCACGGATGCCGGATCCGGAACTGGAGGCCGCCATCCTGCGGGCGTCGCCCGATGTCGCGGGCCCGCTCGGAGCGCCACGGCACTCTCAGGATTCCCCCTGCCGCTGGGGAAATGAGACATCCAGCACCAGACTATCCGCCGGCGGTGCGGAAGGGGCCGTGCACTTCCCCGGGGGGGCGGCTGGCGTAGTGGCCCGGCTCCAGCCACATCCCGAAGGCTTCATCCCAGAGCCGGCCAGCCACGATCAGGATCTCCTCCGGGTAGGTGTGCACCGTGGCGCCGCAGGCCGCCGTGTCGGCCCCGGGGTGGAAGCGGGTGAGGCGGGTGAACTCACCGGTGGCGGGATCGTGGCTGAGGATCAGCTCCTCGATCTACCCCTCGAGCCCGTCCAGCCAGCGCCAGCGGTGCTTCTGATTCTCTGCCAGGGGATTCCAGTAGGGGGCGGTGGT
The DNA here is from genome assembly GCA_963772735.1 of uncultured cyanobacterium. GTDB lineage: Bacteria > Cyanobacteriota > Cyanobacteriia > PCC-6307 > Cyanobiaceae > Cyanobium. The sequence goes on from CAVYYO010000011.1 coordinate 36,625, forward strand.
CTTGCTCATGGTGCGAGGGCCCGAGGCCGATGGATCCGGGGCGCGATCTCGGCGGCGTTCTCCATCCCCAGATCCTGGGTTCCGCTCAGCAGCGAAGCCCATGATTCTGAGCCTGCGCGGCGAATGGTGGAGCAAGGGTTCCAGCGGCTTCCTGGAGCGGCGCGATGGCCAGGGACAGTGGCAGAAGTTCCTTGATCAATGCCGCAGCTGATGCCCCGCAGCTGTGGGATGGGCCTAGGCGAGACACTTCATCGTCTGGCGGTGCGCGATCGATGGGCGTTGCGCCGAAGTGCATCGATGCTCGCTGGCCTGTTCGTCGATCCGGAGGCTGAGGTGGCCGACGTCGTCCCGCCACGGGCGGCGTGGCTGACGGCGGACAACAACGGCGGCGCCAGGAACGGCGCGAGCAGGGGCAAGCCCTTCGTGCTTCCTGCCGACTCAGTGGAGTCATCGGGAAGCGCTGGACATGGAGCGGATGATTCGATTCCCTGGAGGGGATCCCCGCGGCCCGCCCCTGTTCGACGCTGAGGGTCAGGGGCCATGCATGCCACGGTCCAGGACAGGGTCGCACGGCTGGTGAGCGGGTGCGCACGTGCATCAAGGCGTGGGCGGGTTGGGCGTGGTCGTGGACGGGGAATGCTCGAGCAAGGCTGTCAGCTGAGCGCGAGCGGCCGCACTGTGGGCGAAGCGCAGCCCCCGGGCGATCAGTTGTTCGCGCTGGGTGACGTCCTGTTCCCGGCGGGCTGAAAGCCAGCATTGGCAGGCCACGGCATCACCGGAATGATCGCTGAACCCTCTGGGGGGGTGAGTGCTACGGGAGAAGGCCATGATCGCCACTGCGACCGAATGGGCTTCCTTTGCATCGAGATGCTTGGCTACCGCTAAAGTGGCGGCATGAATGCGATGAGTTTGATCAAGGGGATGAAACTCATGCAGCACACCATCATTTGACTGGTTGAAGTGAGCCAGTACAGGCTTGGGAGCTTTGCCTTGCTCCAGGCTCTCATACACCTCGAGTGCGTTGATGAAGATCTTCTGCTGGTCCACCTCCAGCCCTGTCTCCCTGCGGATGGCTTCTGCACTGAGCCCCTGCTGAAGCAATTGACGACACGCCCGGGCCTGTTCGAGCCAGGGTCGCTCCGGCCTGCGAAGCAGATCCAGCAAGCTCTGCTGATCAGCCTTCATCGCATAGGGGATGTCTCCGGAATCAAAGGACATGATCTGTATCGGCAAAAACCATACTGTAATAATTGTAATACCAAGTGCTTCCGTGTCACGGACTGGTTGCCAAACTTCTCATGACGACGGCAACTTCATCAGCCGTTGGCTAGGTAAGGCTGTAATGAGTTGAGCCACCCTTTTCAATCCAGCCATATATCATTCCAGAGGTTGAATGCCCAGCAGCACAACATCCATGTTTGTCGATGACAATGACGCCCCCCAATCCATTGACCTTGGCGACCAGGTACTTAATTCCTTGTTTTGCGGCTGATTTTGCTGAGATACCCTTAAAGTAGATCAAGTCGGAAATTGTTTTACAAAGCACTGTACGCAAAAACTGTTCTCCATAGCCCGTGGCTGAAACGGCACAGGTTTCGTTATCAGCAAAGACCCCGGCACCGATCACTGGTGAATCCCCTACGCGCCCCCAGCGCTTATTCACGATTCCTCCGGTCGATGTCGCGGCTGCCAGGTTACCGTGCAGATCAAGGGCAATGGCTCCGATGGTGCCAAACTTGCGTTGCGGTTCCTCCGCATCTTCATGATCCAGCATCATGCGCCCCGACTGCTGGGCCTCCTGAAGCTGACGCACCCGGCTTTCGATCACGAAATATTCATCTGGTACAAGCTGAAAGCCGCAGAGTTCGGCGAACTCCATGGCACCCTGCCCAATCAGAAAGACATGTTCACTTTCGTCCAATACTTTACGTGCCAGGCAGATGGGGTTTTTGATATTTTTTACCCCCGCAACAGCACCCGCCGCCAGTTCACATCCGCTCATGATGGCTGCGTCAAGTTCAACTTCACCATATTCATTCAAAACGGAACCCTTGCCGGCGTTATAGAGAGGGTCATTCTCAAGCAGAATCGCACAGGTCTCCACCGCGTCCAGAGCGCTCCCCCCCTGCTTCAACACCTCTCTTCCCTGCTCCAGAATGGCGCGAATGCTGTCAGCAAAGACTTGTTCGCTTCCCTCGGTGCGAATGTGCTGCAGAGCTCCTGCCCCTCCATGAATCATCAAGGAGTAGCCATCATGGCGATCAACTTGGCACGAGGAGAATCCCTTGGGCATGATGTCCCCAGGAAACGCAATGTTAATCTGTCAGTTTAGCAGCCATGGATCTGCTGCCAAGACGTGCCTTCAGAGCGGCTCTGAAATCAGCTTGCTGTTTTCGATTCCCCGCCAGCAAAATCACCAATCTTCCAGCAGCAATCGTACCCCAATTCACCAGAATCACTCCGCTGGAGCGAGAGGGATTGAATTCAATGTCGCTGATGTCAACCTCTTTGAGGTGGCGATGCGTTGTCAAGAACGTTTCACTTGACCAGGAATCAATTCCCAGCTTCTGTGCAATCAACGTTGGATAGGAAGCCCCATTGAAGCGAGGGTTACACTCGATTGCCAGATAGGGCCTGCCATCCGGTGAATCTGATACCGCCACATCGAAGGCAAAAATCTCCTTCATGCCCTTTTGTGCCATCCATCGGGCCATGGGTTCCACCACATCCCATGGTGGATCATCCACTGGATAGCGATTGCCACTATGGGAACATCCATCAAGGATCTGCTCAGAGGCAGCAAGACGTTCCACGCCATTGGCGGTTGCCTGGTATTGAAGGTTCAGGAATGACTTTGCTCTGACTTCGGTCTGAATCTGGAACGGAACATCCCAGGCCAGATTTCCAATGGCCTGGCTGAGTTCAGCCTGGTTGGCACAGCGAACGATGCCGACTCCATCGACGGATACGGAGGGTTTGACATAACAGGGCAACGCTATGGATTGCTGCTGCTCCGAGTGGAAGGCTGCCCGAGAGGAGAAGCAGAGGGTGTCCGGAACAGCCACCGAGAGTTGATGGGAAAGTTCGATGAAATTGTTCTTCGAATTGATGTAGTCAACAACACGAAACCAGTCCTCATCGATTTGGCAATACCGATTCGCCACGCCGCTTGAGTGATTCAGAGCATCACCGAAGTAAAAGACGGATGGTGTGCAATCAGGTGTTGAGCAGATCAGGTCGAGCGATACATTCCAGATGACATCGTGACTATGGTTCAGGCCAATCCTCCCGTAGTGGGCAGTGATGCAATGCCAGTCATTTCTGAGGTCGGGATGAAGTTGAATGATGTCTCCTTGATTTGTGATTCCGAGAGCTCTACCTGAAAATAAATGATTGCCAATGACCTGATCACTGGTGCAGGTCATGATGTCGTGATTGAAGATTCTCATGCTAGCCAGTGTTCAACGTCAGGCCAGGAGCAGAGGCCCAGGTGATTGGGAAAGGCGAAGAAAGACGGACCAGCCATCGTTTTCATCCCACCGATGCCACGAAGGGAATCAAGTGCCAACTCAGCTATAGTAACGTTTCCGGCGAGGCCTGCACCGTTGTGCCATCTGATCCATACATTCATGGTCATGGCAGCCAAGGTCATCACTGAGGGGTACCGATGGCGACCTCCATTCCGCTGATCCTGCTGGAGGCTGCGGAGCGGGTTGGGATGGATCAGGTCGATTCCAATGGGCACCTGGAGCCCCCGACCCAAACCTCAGGGCTGGCCGACTCTGGGGTTCGCGGAACGCAACACTCCATGATGGCGAAGAAGGGGAGCCTCTGGACGTTGATCTGATCGACGTCCGACTCACCATTGCTGGAGAACTCCGCAATACCCAACATCATCGCGCTGACCCCGTGCATCATCCTGATCTGGTGCAATCGTTGTACGGCACCGCAACACTCGGATGCTTCCTCATGCTCGCCTGTCATTTCGTCATCATCGTCATCATGACATGATGGCCGAGCTGTTTTTGAGAAAGCTATTGAATTCTTTCTTGGTTGCGAAAATGAGCTTGAAAGCTGGGCCTTGTTGAACCTCGGCGCCTATGGTTCTGCCTTGAGTCTTTGATCCTTGGCCCGAACTGCACGAACGGAATCCGTGTGCCGAGGCCGCTCGTACGTACGACTGGCACGAATCGCGACGCTTCAGGCTTTCGGAGACTTTGGCATCCGACGCTTGGTTGCGGATGATCAGATGCAACGAACCCTTTGGCATGGGCAGGCCGTTGGATTCCTGGTCCGTGCACGGGTTGGCAGTCTGCAAGCTGGTGGTGATCGACTCTCCGGGCCCGCCGGCGGAGTGGGCGAGAGTGTTGGTCCATTTGTCGACGTTTTCGCTCGCCTCGTCGTGATCCCCGGAGTCGGCTGCGGTGAGGATGACTGGCTCGGCCTCCGGATCAACGAATCCACAGGCATGGATCACGTCGAGATTCAGGGATGGGCAGGCCGATTCAGCGGCCAGACGCGGCGGGCAGATGCTTTTCATGCGCCAGATCCTGTAAGCAGCTGCGGTAGTCCCATGGGCCACGGTGGAGCGCAGGTGGCCCATGCCGACGAGGAGAGCGCCTCAGGCCGGGGCCTGGAACGCCACGCGCAGGCCCGTTTCCCATCACCTGCCCTGCTCTGGTGAGGCTTCCAGGGGTTCCTCCTGACCTGAGGCCGTTGGCGCACCCATCGCCAGGGCGACGACCAGCCCATCAAAGCCGCTGAGGATTTCCTGGCGACTGCATGGAGCTACACCGGCTTGCAACGAATTCCTTTCCGCCTCCAGCGTACGGCTGAGCAGGCAGGAGTGGGCACCTATTCCCACGCACTTGTAAGGAGATGTCAACAAGCTCATCCGTTGACTTCCAATGGCCCGCTGGCAATGATCCGATGTTTTTCTGATTCATCGGCGGCCTTGATGAAGGTCTTCCTTTCGCTCCTGGCCGCCCCCATGGCATCAGCGGCACTCGCCAGTCCCAATCCTTCAAGCCAGTCTGAGGCCGCTGAGCCACCAGGCATCCCTGCGTCCTTCCTCCAACCCATGACGCTCAATCAGGGCATGACGATCGATCAGGACACCGCACCAGCCTCGTTGGCCCAGGCTCCACCCCAGATCGAGGAGCCGGCTCCACCATGAGTTGAAGGTCGACCCGCAGACGAAGCAGGGTCAGCACTCGCCAAAGCAGCACAGAATCCGATCGCCAACCTGATCAGTCTGCTTTTTCAGAACAACACCAATTTCGGCTACGGACCGCTGGGTCAACGAACCCAGAATGTCCTCAACATGCAACCAGTGATCCCGATCCCGCTCGGCAAGGATCTGCTGCTGGTCACGCGCACGATTGTTCCCTGCATTGAAGACCCCACATCTGTTGTCGGAAGTCGGTGAGCCTGTGCCTTGTCCAGCCTGTTCTGAACGGCAACCTGCCCAAGGGATGGTCCTCTTGAGTGCCCCGATCCTCATCTCCAGCTGGCGAGCTCCCGAGGGGGACGACCCATGGACCTTACCCATCCGCGGGGGGGGGGGGTGGCCGGGTGTAGGCGATCGGTGATCAGCAGGTGAATGCCTCGCTCCAGGCCTGCTGGAGCCTGATCCAGCCCCGCGGAGCAGCGGATTGGATGCTGAGAGCACAGTTACACTTTCTTTTTTCCCGCTGATCCTCATCGCCTCGGCTTGAAGGATTCCTGATCGCGCTGTGATCGTAGGAGCAATCGGATTCCGTTCACTCTGTCAACTCTGGTCGCTCTGGTGATGTTCGGCGTGATGTGGTTGGAGCCCACTCCTTGAGCACGCCATCGTGAGTATCTGCTTCTTGGCAGGAAGTGTCATGCCCATCGGCGTGCTGCTCCTGGTCAGTGCTGTTCCTGGATCCCAACAGCTGCCGCAGATGGGGATTTCGCATGCCGTCTCACCGACCGTCCTGCCGATCAGCGGGCCCGCGATGGGTGATGCTCCTTCGCTCCGTTGCCAGGGCGCGTCGCAGGTCCTCCGGCATCAGCTGAATTCCTGTGGCTGGTCCTGGCGGGTCAGACGGCTCGGGCCGGCCCGGTTCAGCTCATGCCAGGGCCCTCTTTGGCCGCCCTTCACAGCCAGATGCCAGCCAATGCCGGCATCAGCCGTGCACGACGCTTAGGGGGAGAGATCCGGCTGAACGCTGTGTCCGGCAGCCCCTCGCCTTCGTCATCGTCTGCACCAACGGCCAGCGCCTGGACTGCCGGTGCTCACCCGACCGCTGGGGGACGGGCGTGGGGCGATGGGTTCCAGGCTCCGTGTTCTGCCGAGGTCCTCTTCGGGCTTCCGGCCCTGGCCTCGGATGGAGCGTCCCCTGCCCGCTCCGTTTTTCCCTTCATCGTCACCGACGACCTGCTCTTCGATCCCTTGGCGGGCCTGGAGCGCCACCTGGCCGCACGGGCTCCATACCATGGCCGTACCGGTGGCTTCGGCCGTGCTGCAGTCCCCCACCAACCGTCCCGACCTTGTCGGTCTGCGAGCCAGACAGCGCACGATCAGAACCGACCCGCCTCAGGAGCTGGTGACCGACGGCGAGATGCTGGTGGCCAACCCTGCGGCCATCACCTTTCGGCCCGGTGCCCTGAGGGTGCTCGCACCGCTGCCACCGCCGTGAATCTCGCCTCCGAGGCGGGTGCCGCCACCAAGATCCGCCGCATGGGCGAGCGGGTGCGCTGGGGCCATCCCGAGCTCCTGCGGCAGGGCATCGACCCCTGCCGCCTGGCGATCGAGGGGGATCCGGAGTCGCCGGAGGCCTTCGCTTTCCTCGTGCTGGGCGACAGCGGCACCGGCCGCCACCGCCGCGACAGCCCCCAGCGGCGGGTGGCCGAGCAGCTGCTCGCCCATGGCGGGGACGCCCGTTTCCTGCTCCATACCGGCGATGTCGTCTACCAGGTGGGCTCCAGCGAGCAGTACCGCAACAACTTCATCCGGCCTTACCGCGAGTGGATCTGCGGCGGCGACGACTGGCGCCGGCTCCGCTACGACCAGCTCGTCTTCCAGGTGCCTTTCCTGCCGGTGCCCGGCAACCACGACTACTACGACCTGCCGCTGCCGCTGGGGCTGCTCGCCGGCCTCACGGCGCCGCTGCGCCGGCTGTTGCGCTCCTGGATCGATCTCGATGTGGGCTGGCACGGCTCCTTCGTGGGCCAGGCCTGGGCCCGCGCCTTCCTCGACGTGCTTGCCGACGTGCCCGAGGCCAGGCTCGGCGAGCACCTCGCCCGCACCCGCAGCGCCACGGTCGACGGGGCCCCCTGCCTCCTCTACCGGCCCGGCCACTTCACCCGTCTGCCTCATCGCCACTACACCTTCCGCTGGGCCGGTGTCGAGGTGTTCGCCCTCGATTCCAACACCTTCAACCAGCCGTTGCCGGGCGGGGCCCACGGTGACGAGGAGCGGCGCCGGCGCCGCCGGGTTCTCGATGCCGACCGCGAGGCCCTGCTGCGCGCCCTCGTGGTCGGCGCCGCCGACGAGGACACCCTGGACGACCTGGCGGCCAAGGCCGAGCAGCTGGATGAGCAGATTCGCGACATCGACAAGCAGCTCGCCAGTGGAGCCTCGGCCCGCGCCGGCCGGGGTCCGGAGGTGGACGAGGCCCAGCTCGACTGGTTCACCGACGCCCTGATCACCTCCTGGCGCAACCCGGCGGTGCGCGGCCGTCTGCTGGTGCTGCACCATCCGCCCTACGTCAGCGAAGCCAGCAAGTGGGACCAGGGACAGACCCTGGCCGTGCGCGCCAGGTTGCGCCGGGCCCTGGACCGGGTGGCCGCCGAGCTCGGCGATCTCCCGGCCGGCCGCCCCCTGCTCGATCTGGCCTTCAGCGGCCATGCCCACTGTCTCGAGATGATCAGCACCGGCGACACCGGCCACGGTGACGCCGGGATCCCCTGGGTGATCTGCGGCGGCAGTGGTTACAGCCTGAGGCGCCAGCGGCCGCAGGGCCCCGTCCTCCGCGAGGGGCCCCCCGGCGACGAGCACACCGTGGCCCACTCCCGCCTGTTCCTCGGCCGCAGCGGCCAGGGTTCCACCCTGCGCCGCGCCTACTCCGCCCTGCGGGTCGAAGTGGCCGCCGGCATGCCCCTGCGGATCACGCTCACCCCCCTGGTGGCGGAGATGATCGCTGGCCGCTGGCATCCCCACCAGCTGCCGGGATGGACGCCCTGATGCGGCAGGCCCTTCACAATGGCAACGCTGCCGTTGCCTCCGGTCTTGAGCCTCGCCATCGCCCTGCTCACGGTGTCCGACACCCGCAGCATCGCCGACGATCCCTCCGGCGATGCCCTGCAGCAGCGCCTGGAGGGCGCCGGCCACCGGCTGCTGGAGCGCACCCTTGTGCCCGACGACCGCTACCGCATCCGGGCGGAGGTGAGCCGCTGGATCGCCGATCCGGCCGTGCAGGTGGTGATCAGCTCCGGCGGCACCGGCCTCACCGGCCGTGACGGCACCCCCGAGGCGGTGGCACCCCTGCTCGACAAGACGATCGAGGGCTTCGGCGAGCTGTTCCGGGTGATCTCCTTCGAGACGATCGGCACCAGCAGCCTCCAGAGCCGCGCCCTGGCCGGGGTGGCCAACGGCACGGTGGTGTTCGTGCTGCCCGGCTCCCTCGATGCGGTGACCACCGCCTGGGACCGGTTGATCCGCGCCCAGCTCGATGCCACCACCCGCCCCTGCAATCTGGTGCAGCTGCTGCCGCGGCTCCTGGAGCGCTGATGGCCGACCGCGCCCGCCGGCGCCGGCCCTGGTGGCCGGCGGCCCTCGCCCTGGGGCTGGTCGCCGCCCTGGTGCTGGGGTTGGCGGTGGGCCTGGCGCCGGTGGCGGCGGCTCCTGCCGGCTCCGCCCCAGCCGGCGACGCCAGGCCGTCGCGGTCGCCTGTCGATCAGCCCACAGGCCCTCTGGCCCTGGGCAGCTACGAGCTGGCCAAGGTGCGGATTCTGGGCATTCCGGCCATCACCGTGGCCTCCCCGGTGGTGGGCCCCCAGGGAAATGCCCCGGACGCCCAGCGCCGCGCCGAGGTGATCGAGGGCAACCTGCGCCGCCTCTACGCTCCGGTCTCGCCCTGCAGCGAGAGCGAGTGGATCGCCGAGTGGATCCTGCTGCAGGTGCTGGGAGGCAGGGAAAGGGCCTGTGAACCTGCCATCACGGCGCTCTCGGGGGGTGCCCCGGACGGCCTGGTGGTGCAGCGCCGTGAGCTGGCCGCCGGCGACGTGGTGCTGGAGGCGCTCCTGCCGGAGCGGGGCGAACCGATCCCCCTGCTGACGGTGACCTACGCCGACGCCGCCCTCAACGGCACCAGCGCCTGGGAGCTGGCGGGACGCTGGCAGGAACGGCTGCAGAGCCGCCTGCGCCACGCGCGCCAGGCGAGGCAACCGGCCGCGCTCCACCGCCGCTGGCGCATCATCCTCGGCCTGCAGGCGGTCCTGCTGCTCTCGACCGGCGGCAGCTTCCTGCTCTGGCGCCGCAACCGGCGCCACCGGGAGGCCTGGCTGGTGGCCCGGCGGGAGGGGGAGGGCCGAGGGATGGAAACCTGGAGCCAGCTCCATCGGTTCCTGGGCCTGGTGCTGCTGCTGCTGGTGCTTCTCCAGCTGATGGTGATGATCGCCCTGGCGGTGATGGCCGTGCCCGGGGAGGTGCCCCTGGGACTGGAGCTGATCCTTCAGCCCATCCTCGCGGCCCTCAAGCTGATGGCCATGGGCCTCATCGCCCTGGCCGGACGCTCGCTCGCCACCTTCCTGCTCCACCAGTGGGCCGACAGCGCCCGGGTGGCGGCGGACGAGCAGGCGCGGCGGGATCAACGGCGCCGCAGCCTGGTGCGGGTGAGCCATCGCCTCATCGATCTCGCCTCCCTGCTGCTGGCGGTGGGCTGGATCCTGCTCGACATCCCCAGCGTGCGCTCCAGCTCCGCCTCCGTGCTGGTGGCCGGCGGTGCCCTGCTCGGTGGTCTGGCGCTGGTGTTCCAGGGCCTGCTGCGCGATTTCGCCGCCGGCATGGCCGTGCTGCTGGAGGACCGCTACGCCATCGGTGACTGGGTGGAGATCGGCGGCCTCGAGGGGGATGTGGTCGATGTGGGGGTGCTGAGCACCCAGCTGCGCTGCCTCGACCAGCGGGTGGCGGTGATCCAGAACAGTGCCTTCGACCGGGTGGTGAACCACACCAAGCTGCGCTCCGGCATCCTCGTGAACCTGGTGGTCTCCCACCGCTGCCACGACATCGACCGGGCGCTGGCGGTGGTGGCCCGGGAACTCAGCGCCTTCCAGGCCGATGCCGGCTGGGGCCCCCGCCTGCTGGTGCCGCCCCTGTTGCGGGGCGTCAGCGCCAGCGGCCCCCTCGGCATCACTCTGAGCATCCTGCTCACCACGGTGGCCGGCGAGCAGTGGGCCTGCTCGCGGGAACTGCGGCGGCGGCTGCTGGCGCGCTTCCAGCGGGAGGCGATCCCCCTGGCCGATGGCCTGGAGCTGGCGTCCAGGCGCTGATCCGGGTGGACCGTTCCTGAGCGCCGGCGGGCTTACTCTCAAACGCTAGAAGCACCGGCTTCGGCTGCATCGAGGGAGGCAGGAGTCATGGCTTCGGCGCAGGCGGAGCATGAAAGGTTCATCCGCCGGGCCATCGCACTCTCCCGCCGGGCGGCGCTCGAGTTCGGCAGCGGTGGGGCTTTCGGCGCCCTGATCGTGAGGGACGGCACCGTGATCGCCGAAGGCATGAACCGGGTGGTGGCCAGCCACGATCCCACCTGGCACGGGGAGATGGAGGCGATCCGGCTGGCGTGCATCACGCTGCAGAGCTTCAAGCTGCCCGGCTGCATCCTCTACACCTCCGCTGAGCCCTGTCCGATGTGCCTGGCCGCCTGCTACTGGGCGGGCATCGAGGAGGTCGTCTACGCCGCATCGGTGGAGGATGCCTTCGCCTACGGCGATTTCGACGATCGCCCCATCTACGAGCAGCTGGCCCTGCCGAAGGAGCAGCGTTCCATCCGGCTCACCCAGCTGCTGCGCAGCGAGGCGGTGGAGGTCTGGAAGGACTACCACGCCAGGCCCGATCGCGTCCGCTACTGAGCCGGTGAGCGCCGTTCGGAGCTGTTGAGCAGGTCGTTCCGGGTTCGCGGGTTCGCGGCGTCCTCACCACGGCTCACCACAGCACTGGATTCCGGAGTGGCTCCACGCACGTCAGATGGACCGTCTGTTCAGCAGCTCCGTCCTGGCTGCCTGGCAGCCCCAGCCACCCGGACGGGAACTGCAACGGGTAAGGCGGCACGAATCTCGAAGCCGCTTCTGCGTGGAACCCGAATCTGCCGTAGTACCTGGGATCTCCATAGACAAGAAAACGCTGGATGCCCTTCGCCGACAGCGTCCCCAGGCCGCTTTCGACGAGCTTCGTGCCGATGCCCCTGCGCTGCCACCTCGGCATCACGGCCAGGGGCGCGAGGATGTAGCCCACACACTGGGTCCTGCCGTCCGCATGGACGGGGCTGAACGCCACGTGCCCCACGACCTGATCACCCGCTGCAGCCACCAGGCTGACGGTTTCTGGATCCGACTCCTGGCTGAGCAGATCGGCGGCGAGCTCCGCAATCAGGTGAGCCTCCGCTTCCGGAAAGGCCTCCAGGTGAATGGCGCGAATGGAGGCAAGATCGTCCCGCGTGGCCTCTCGGATGGTGATCGTCATGCTGGCGCGGTTGGCACCGATTGGAAGGGAACAAGCCCAGATCCCAGGACAGCGCTTATTGGCGGCCTTATCGGCCGAGTTTACAGCGCGACGGGCCATTCATCGTTTTCAGAAGCGATCCAGCAAGCTGAAGAGGCCATTCCGGTATCGCACAGACTCAGGGATGCAGAGCGGGCCTTGCAGGAAGCATCAACTTGGTCCACTGTTAGGTATTCTCTGAGGCGGTGGGTCACAGTCGCTGATGCCGTTTCGCAAGCGCGCAGCCCATGCCCACCAGGCCGACGTTCCGCAGGAAGGTTCCCAGGGTCTGATAGATCTCTGGGGCCGGAAGGAGCCCAAGGATCAGATTGAAACTGATCCCAGCCAGGAATGACCATGCTGTCCAGGAGGGAAGAACATTTGCCTTGAGCGTCGCTCCACCGAAGGCGATGCCGGAGATGATCATCAACCCACCGTGGACTGTGTAAGCCCTGCCCAGTTCGCTCCAGAGCTGGCTGTAGTCGTGCGTCCCGGCTGCCAGGGCGAGCAATGTCGTGTGGGTGAAGTAGATGAAGGCGAATCCATATCCGAGAGCCCCGCCGAGGCCTATGAATGAAATGCGCGGACGTTGGGACGCATAGAGCCCAAGCATCACCGCCGGGAGCGGCAGGAAGGCGAAGTAATTCAGCCAAAGCTGGGTGGATGAGAAGCCTCCACTCAGCCACTCCATGATATCAGTCAGGGTGTGCAGACTGGGAGCGACAATGGCCCCAAGGGTCGTCAGTCGATAGGCAAGCCGGTCCATTGGGTCTGCGCAGAAGGTTGATTGTGCTGAATGCGGCCCCTGAGTGGCAGACAAGGAGCATCGGGATGGGAAAGAGACCGGATGGTTATGGTTGCCTGTGCCTGGATGGCCAGGCCCAGGCCCGAAATTCTGTGCATAAACGTGATGGCGATGATCACGATCGTCAAATCCAACCGGCGACGAAGGCGTCCGGTTCAGCGCCTTGTTCACTGAGACTAGGATACGAGCATGCGCTATCCAAGCGGAAACTCCTTGGCCAGGCCAATCAATTCAACTTCATCGTCGTCACGGAAAACTTTGAGTAGCGCTTCTCGAAAGCGTGCACCCCATACGTTGCATGGGTATGTATTGACGTGCCGCAGTCTTCGCAAGCTCCATTTCCTTGCTGGGCTGTCCGTCGTGATCGCGTAATCCCATGGATCACCTTCCTGGTTTGCATCAGAGTAAACGCATACCATTGTCGATACGCCGTTAGAGGAGGCAAAGATTCCCAAGCCCCAGTCTGCACTCTGTGGATCGCCGCATTCATATCCGAGTGTGCTGAGCTGGCCGCCTAGGTACTTGCATAGCGCTTTGCCCCCCATCCCATTGATCGCTTCCTGAGCCTCGCCTTCCAGTGGCGGGTGCTTGTCTGAGCGGATGTGAATGAATTCTTCCATCAGCGAACGTTCGCCATCACCGAAAGGTCAGGCCGCACTGCAGAAGAAGTGCGGGCGGCCCACTCTTCCTTCGCATGGGCCGAGTTCCTGGTGGCCGCAGGGCGATCGGCTGGGCGACCTGGTTTGACCCTGAGACCAGCCTGGCGAGCACTCAAGAGCCTGGTTGACCTTGGTCATGTGTTTCTGGAGCCTGAGAAACGGAGTGTCCCCTCGCGCGACTCGAGATCCAGAGCAACCTGCCCAGGGCGCCCAGAAACAGTGAGAGGGAACCAAGCATGACCCACCCGGATGCTCGAGCATGCACCTGCATCAGTGCTGCCTTCTCCGGGCTTGCATCTGGCTCCGGAAAGGCGAAGCCGGCACCCCAGACGACGGCTGCAACAAACCCCAGCAATGCTGCGAGTATCGCCATGACGGAGGACTGGATTCGGGGTGTCATTGTGCGGCCCAACGGTGAACTCCAGCAGCAGCCCTGGGCAGACCTATAAAGAGGGCTTTGATTTTATACTAAAAGGTCGGTACGCTGTCTGTTGCAGCGATCTGTTCGGCAGGCATTTCAAGATTCATCCGCTGTCGGGATATGTTCAAGGGAATTTCTTTGTGGTCTTGTGGCGTACCCCAGAACTGCCCAAGTGTCGGTCCGTTGCATACTCGGGAATCCTGATAGAAGAAGTTCCAAAACTCGTGTACTATCACCCTACGCCCCATACGGGTGAACCAATTCATGCCATGCCGGGAAGCATGATCTCGCTGGAAAAATGAACGCCACAACGCTTTAGGACGAGTCTGCAATACAATTTCAATTAATTTAACCCACACAAAGATTCGCCATGGAGGCATGTGACGAGTTTCCAGTACTTGGTGTTTGTAGTCCCATTTGCTTTGGTCAAGCTGGATGACACGCCTTTCAGAGGCGATTCGATAATATCCAGTCCAGCGATGTGGCGTCACATATAACGACATAATCTGGTCAGGATCGTACCAGAGAAACTGTCTGAGGGCGCGAATAAAGTCGAGGTCGGTAACATCCTCGAAATCAGTCACCCACGTAGCGAGAGAGAGAATGCCGTGCTGCCGCAGCAGGCGAATCGCCTCACGGTCAGTGCTTGTTGCACTTCCCTTGCGAATCTTCTTGAGCGTTGCCTCATCGGTGTTCTCCATACCCAGCAGAAATCTTTCGACCCCTGCCATACGGTACAGATGCAGGATATCCGCATCCCGTACAATATCGTCTGCCCGGGTTGAACCGATAATGCACACTTGCAGGTTCTCAGCAATTATAGCTTCGCATAGCTCACGCCAGACTGCTTTATTCACTGTTGGATTCTCGTCAGCTAAATTAAATAGTTCCACGCCATGTGTTCGATGCAGCCAAGCAATTTCCTTGGCAAACTTCTTTGGATCACGATGTCGCCAGCGCGCCCAGAAGCCGCGTTGACCACAATAGTTGCAGAGGTGTGGGCATCCGCGAGAGAACTGTATGACGACAGCCTGCTTGCCGCCGTAGTAGCTATAATCTTTCAGGCTAACGAGTTCCCAGCCGACACGATAGGCATCAAGATCCTGGATCATAGGAGCAGGTGAGGTCTCAACGATCTGACCATCACAGCGGAAAGCGATGCCTTCGACTCCAGAAAGGTGATGGCCGTCCCGAATGGCTGCAATAAGCTTGGGAACAGTCGCCTCCCCTTCACCGCGAACAATCACATCAATCTGGTGTTCTGTGGTAAGGATGTCGTGGAAATGATAAGTCGGGAAGACTCCACCATAGACAATCGTGAGGTTTGGCAGCTCACTATGGAAGCGGCGAGTCAGCTCGACAACGATTGGGTGCGCTGAGGTGGAGCCTGAGTGTCCGATGATGAGGACCTGTGGGCAATGACTGACGACTTGTTGAACTAAGGCTTCATTTGCAAGTGGCCCAAGTTCGGCGTCAAGCAGAGTCACATCATGGCCAGCGTCTAACAAGGACCCGCCCACACACAAAAGTCCTAGGGGAGGGAGTTGCTCCCGTGGAATACGACTGCCAATGGCTGGGTGTGGTGGGTTTACGATGAGGATCCGCATGGCTCTTTGTCCTCTGGATTAACCTCAACGATAAACGCATGTCGCCGAGCGCTGCCCCTGAGTGGCAGGCCAGGACTCTGGATCGCCAGCAGGGAATCGGTGATGGTCCGTCCCCTCGAGGGGCTTGTCCGATGTGTCGCCTCTGAACAGACAGCCTGTAGGATTTGGCATCAGATCTAATCCTCATGGCTGAGCCCATGGGGACCTGCCAACAGCACAGCGTGCACGAGCTGTGATCTGGGCTTTACGAGGTGGTTCACGATTGGTGAGGTCCCGAGCACACAGGATATGGTTTGGAAGTGGTCCATTCAATGGACTTTCCGGCGTGGGCCCTTCGCCCCGGTCCCCATCCGCTCCAGGAGTGGCCTTGGCCCGGATCCGCCATGTCTGTGTTCCATCCACTGCCATCGCCATGTCCAGTCGCCACAACCGCCGGGCTGAGTCCTCCCCCGCCCACCTGCTCTGGGCCGTGGGCACAAGAAGAATGCCCGCGTTCATCAACGATGGCCATCGCCCCCCCTTCCGGCCCATCGTTGCGGCGGTGGTGAATGGCCACGGGCTGGTGATCGGCCATGGGGTCTCCCCGCCGGAAAACCCTTTGGCGGGGGTGGAGCAAGCCTTGATCCAAGCGATAGGCAAACCCACCGGCGGCTTCGGCAGCGGCACCCTGCCGCGCCGGGTGATCGTGGATGAGGAGGCGCTGTTGCCGTTGGTGCGGCGCCTGCTTCCCGGGGTCCCCGTCAAGATAGGTCGCTCGGCGGAGTTGGAGGAGGTGTTCCGGGAGTTGTCGGCCATGGATCCTGAGCCGGAAGAGAGGGGGATCCTGGGTCTGACGACTTATCTGGGCGGAGATCTCACCCCCGCTCTGGTGGGCAGCTTCTTCGCTGCCTGTGCAGATCTCTATCGCCGTGAGCCGTGGGCCCTGTTCGCGGATGACCAGTGCCTGTTCCAGGTGACAAGCCGGGCACTGGCGATGAACCGATGGTGCGGCTGCGTGATCGGCCAGGCGGGGGAGAGCTATGGGGTATTGCTGTTTGAATCCCGACTCGATCAGCAACGATTCACCCTTCTGGCCCAGAGCGAGCAGGACTTCAGCAAACTGGCCAGCGGCCAGCTGCCCCATCAGCGCGCCATCAGCTTCGAGCCACTGGACGCGATCTCCCGCGACCTTTCCGCCGAGATCGAACGCCACGGCTGGCCCGTCGCCCCCGGCGACGCCTGCCCTCTGCCGCTGCACCTCGATCCCGACTTCATGGCGGTTCCCCCCAGCCGGGATGGACTTGCGCGACTGGAAGCCACGGCCCTTGCCCTGACACGGCTGATCGACAACACGTTGGAGTTGGAGGACTACTGGGCGTGGACCGGACAGGATCCCCTGCGTCGTCAGTACCGAGTGCCGGTGCAGGACCGAGGGCTTGTGTCAGTGTCACTAAGCCTGATCCCGCCTGAGGATGAAGACGAAGAGGACTGGCAGGAGGTGATGTGAGGGGATGAACGGCTTGTTATGCATTCTTCCTCACAATGTACCTTGTCTTCGTGCCGATCTTGTTATTCCTGACAGTCTCCAAGAACTCCTCAAGTGACTGATTAAGGATTTTCGTCGGCTCGTCACCAACCCACAGCGCTTGGAACTCGATGCCATTAGCTGATAGCGAGAACATACCCTCCAATTCCTTTGAGTAGGCCTGCAGGAATTCAGCGTCAAAGTCCCAATACTCTGCGTTCCAATCGGCATCATCAGTTAAATGATCATGCCAATCGATATCCGCATTCTTTACAAGCGCCTGTCCATTGGAGTCGTCGATAATAACCAGCTTGGTGACAAGGCTCATGTTTTCTTCTGCTTAACGCTCAAGACAGAAGCGGGCAAGAGCTTGCGCGTACGACACTAGATTGACGCTCCCGACTTCTGCATCTGGATGTTGGACAGCCATTGGATTCGTCATAGAAGGTCTTGCAATCCAGTTCTTGAGAGCCTGACATCACGAAGGATGCTTGCCAAGAGGCCAGGCCCCAAAGTTTCATTCGAATGAACGGGAACAACTGTCGTTCTTCCGTCTGGGTGCTTCAGGAAATGGTGGCTACCTTTGACCCTGATTTCTTCAAAACCAATTCTCTCGAAGACTGCGATGAGAGTCTTTCCTGAAACCGCAGAATATCTCGTCACACTTCCACTGTAACTCGCTGTACTCCTACAAAGTCAAGTGACTCAGGGTCAGTGCCTTCAACCTCAAGGCAAAGCTCAATGGCTTCCTTGATTCGCTCTATTAATTGATCCAGTGATTTGGCTTGCGTATGGCAACCGGGTAGAGCAGGGACTGTCGCCACGAAGAACCCTTCTGAATCCTTTTCGACTACTACATCAAACTGTCTGGACATTGAGGTCACCTCCTCATGCCACTGTAGCTGCTTGGCCGTGGACTGGTACCGGTCCCCGCTTACTGGTCGGTCCAACGCTCGCCATCACCTGGCCGCAATCCGGAGAAGGCCAAAGTGAAATCCCTGCGGAGGCGGCTCAGGTGGATGGCGTTGTTGGAAGGTGATTCTGCTCATTGAACAGCTCGTGCTCAGCCACACAGGGCACTTGAGATGTTCTCCTTAGAAGGATTCATTCTGCAACGCTGGCGGTCAGCATAGGTCTTTAGAAATGGGCTTGCCAGTCTGCGGGACAGTAACAGACCAATACCAGTGGTGACAAGATTTCATAGCCTAACGTCAGCATGCGGTGAAGCCCCTTGAAGGATGGTCTATCAAAGGAGAGAGCAGCCTCCGATGAACCGTAAGGGGCATCAAGAACCAACAGAATGCGAGACAACGAGCAGTGTATATTGCCTGGATCAACGGGTGCTACTTCATCATCAATCACAGTCGCAACGGACGGTTTAGGGAACACGACAGCTACGACAAACTCATCTTCACGGCACAGGGGTAAGCCTCCTACTCCACAGCGGGATTTGGCAACTGGGATTAACGTCAACTTCCAGGCAACTCATTCTTGCCTGCTTCCTGCTGTAACCATGCGCCTTGAGCTGGTAGAGGAATCCATCAAAACTTTTGTTTCGGTACCGCTGCGGCTCTCTTGAGCTTTACTTAACGATGCCGAATCAGAAATGCCCTGAGAGCGCCAACGAAGTGATTGAGAGAATCGTTGTTCCGACAAGCCTTCACCATGTCCATCTCCGGGAGTAGATCCAGGCAAATCGCCATGGGGTCGGTGAGCACAGGCACACCACCTTGTTCAAGGGCACTGCTAAGCCATTGTTTGTAGACAAGACGACCCGAGCGTGGTGGAAGCTCTGGAACAGGAACGCTGAACAGTGATTGAAAGGCTTCCGGATCTGCGGTACACCACACCTCGACATGGGGATCTGGGCAACCGATGATCACGGTGGGATAGAGCGCAGAATCAATCGCCGCTTGAATCTGGCGCAGCATCGCCCGCCAGCCGGTGCTGTTGGCGTCAATCAGCACCAGGAGGGCATCGCCGCGGGGTTGGCTGCCAGCACGGAGCGCACGTTGCCTGCTCTTCAGAGCTGTAACGGCGCGGCCATGCCCACCACGGGCGGAATGCACCCTCAGCTCGGGTGTGGAAACCCCCGTAGATTGGGCAAGCACCTTTATCAGGTTGCGGAGGAAGCTCTCATGCCCGCTATCTTCGCAAAAGACATCGATCACCAGGCGACTAGCCATCCAGCCACCCTCCAATGGTCATTGCATGTAAAACCCGGGCATCGTCACTAGTGGTTAGGCCTTCCCCGATTTCGGCTTCATCGAAGAGGGGGCCGCGGGGGTCGAATGGCTGGTAGGTAGACCCATCGGCTGTTGTCGCACAGCGAATCAGGCGGACCTGCTTGGGCTCGAGCTCCCCCTCCCTGATCATGCGAACAATATCAACTACCACTTGGGGAGAATGGGTGGTGACAATCACCTGCTGACTACGGGAAGCGCGAGCCAGCAGCCTGGTCACTACCTCGATACGGCGGGGGTGAACGCCGTTTTCCGGCTCCTCAAAGGCCACTAGACCCTTCTGGAAGGGATTGGCGGCCATTGCGCAGAGGGCGAGCAGGCGAAGAGTCCCTTCAGAGACAACACGTGAGGGAAGCCAGACCCCATCCATCTGGACGCTGAGTTCAAGCTCCCCACGTTTCTCGTTAAGGTCCGTCTGGAGGTCTGTAATGGACGGAATTGCCATTGCGACTACCCGCTTTACGGCCGCAAATGCCTGCGGCTTCTGATGCTTCAGGCGATGTAGATACGGGACCAACCATTCGCCACGGCTGCCGATATCATCCACGTCCCGCGGCGGTTCCGCTTGGCGCATGGCCTGCATTGGATCGAGATAAAGGATCCGCCAGGAGCCAATCTCCTGATGAAGCTGATCGAACAATGGATAACGCTCTGGCCCTGTGTAATGGCGATTGGAAACAACAGTATGATTCAGACCAATTGGTTCCTCGTATGGGTGACTTGGCGAACCATGGCGACGGACAGCATACATCTCAGTTACAATTCCATCCTTGTCGCGAGTAACCTTTTCAAGGCAGGGATTCCGGTGTCTTGGCTTTCGGTTCGGAGTCAGATCCTCAAGTCGTTCATCCTGCACAGAGAGTCTGCCAGATTGGGGATCAATCGCAACTTCAACTTGATAACGAAGGATGTCGGGCCTTTTCCTGTTGCCAGTCGGCTGCTCCAAGGTCATGTCCGCTTCCAGCCGCAAGCGGGGGTTGGGCCCATGAAGTAGCTGCTCCAACCCACCCTCGGTAAGAGAGAAAGCCTCAAGCGGATAGCCACGGATTCCTGAGGAAAAAGCTTCCACGAGAGTCCGCTCACCAACAAGGCGAGAGAGCAGAAGAAGAGCCTCCAGCAGATTGCTCTTACCAGCAGCATTGGGGCCAAAAAGCACCACTAGCGGCGCCAGCTCTACCGTGGCGTCGCGGAGCGACTTGAACCCCTGGATGTGGATTCGTTCAAGCACGATCAGCACCTCCCCATCCTGAGTTGAGCCGGCTCCAGATCCGCCAGTGCAGCAGCGAACTAGGAGGTAGTGCAACTCTAGAGGAGCGGCACCGGCGAAGCCAGTGCTGACGGCTCACCATCCTCAGGCAGCTACCTTTGAAGAATCTAAGCGCGAACGCCAGAGACTCTTAAGCGCACACCATAACCTGCCCCATTAAACCACCAACGGCGGGGGTGTTGTTCTTCGCTTCGACCAGGGAAACTAACAAGTGCTTATAATAGCGATATTACGCTTCTTAGCCGCGTTGAATGTGATCATTGAAGCCGCTGGGAATGGAGCCCCATGAGGAATCTGCAACACTCTATCCTGCTCAGGTTGATAAATTATCATAGCACTAAGGCTATTGAATATATGTTCGGCGAGAGCCTTCACGGTCATCTTCTGTCGTAATTCAGCTTGGCATTCACGCAATGGAATGCCGCCTTCTTTCTTGTTGCCACGCGATCATTATCGGAGGCTGCCTTAATGATATGGCTCGATAGCCTGCCTATCGCCACGACATCCGATGCTGAAGCCTGATCTCATGGAATTCTCACTGCATCCTTCCAACGCCGCCATCACCTGGCAGCAGAGAGATAATGCAGAAAGATTAAGAACTTAGGTGGCTGCTCAGGTGGATTGCGATGTTAGGCTGCAGGAAGAAGCCCTCTGCCTATACTCTAGGGAAGCGCTCGTCGGCGCAGGCCACTGTCCCCAAAGCAATGGATGCGTCAACCCACAACTGCTTTGTAATGCCACTAACAGGAGGACGTATGAGCGGCGTGAACACCATCATCAAGTACTTCGACCTGCAAGCGCATAGGCGCGGAGCGGCCGCACTTCAGGGACGAGGCGATGGACCGCAAGGGCTAACAGTGTTCCCACAGTATTTGGCGCTCGTCGCCGGAATTCTGGTGCAACCCTACTTGGATGCCTACAGGAAGGCGGGCCAATGGTTCCCGGTTGAGACCGGGTTCGTTGGATGGGCAGCGTTCTCGCTTATCGCTGGCCTGATCGTGTTCCCAGCGGTGTATCGCAAGTCGTTTGATCCTGACCAACCTCGCCTCGTCCAGTGGTGTACGATTTTCGTCGCTGGTGTAGGTTGGAAGAGTCTCTTTGCTACAGCGGCCAAGCTTGGCGGCGCAGCCTAGCCATTTCCCAGAGAAACTGCGATGCAAGAATTGCGCACGTTGGCGATCGACGGAACAATCGCTCAGTTTGCAGAGCAACCGTTATTTGATCCCGGTGTAGTAACTGGAATGAGCCTCCGCATAGACGCGTATTGGCTCTCGTGGTTCGAAGCAGAATTCTGGCGTCTCGGTCCATGGCCAAGCCCGCTTCCGCAGCGCGTAGCGCGCGTGCATTTTGGTCGGGGGTACGACTTTGAGCAACGCCCACGGGACTGGTCGGACTACTGCCGGAGCAAGAAGCTCAGTGAACATGCTCACCCGGTTTCGGTAGTCGTCATTCTCCGGTCTGTTCCCCCTAGTGGGGTACCAGAGACGTGGCCGCGCATGGTTGGTTCGCACCCCGTGATTTATGAGTATCGCCCGGAAGCGCAATTGCAGGCCCTGTCTCCCGGAGACGCTGTGAAGGGTGGGTTGACTGGAACCCTTGGCGGCTATCTATGGCGTACAACAGACGGGCAGCACTTCGCGTTGAGCTGCGCTCACGTGTTTAACGCATCTACCGCCAGCACTGGATCATCCGTTTATGCTGGCGGCTCGTACATCGGCAACGTCGTCGAGTCGCATTTCCCGCCCCCATCCTCTGCAAAGTGCAATCGAAAGATTCAAACGACGACCACATCGGGAAATTTAGATGTGGGAGTGGCTGACTTGGTTAGTAGCCCCGTGATGCATCTTTCGGTACCACATGCGGGAAAGGTCGCGACAGTGACCTCGATCGCCCAACTAGGCCAAAGCGACCCTGTTATACTCACGGGCGCGGTTAGCGGCACTTTGCATGGTAAGATCAAGGAGTGCAACATCTGGAAGGAACTTACGTTTAACGGCTCCAAGTACTGTTTCAGCGACTTGCTGGTTATAGAAGACACCACGCATCACTACGTGGCCAGCGCGTTCACCAAGGATGGGGACTCAGGCGCTTGGGTTGTCAACACGACAGGTGGGCACGTGTCTTGGGATGCAATGCACATTGCAGGTGATGGAGCAAATTCCTATTGCTGCTACGCGGAGAATATCATGGCGGCAATCGATCCAAATCTGTCTCTTCCGCCGTAGCTTGCTCACGTGTGGCGCACTGCGGACTAACGCCAATTGGATGGTTTCCGTGAACCGCCGTGCTGCTCCTGCTCCTTTCCGTGAACCACCCCCACTGAGCCAAGGCGACCCTAGCAACCGCAGACGCTTTAGGGCAAATGTGTTCATTGCGTTCAGTGGTTATCGGACCCGTTATCCACTTGTAGCGGCTGCTACAGGTGGTCGGCTGGGCTGATGACTCCCATCGGGCCGCGCTTGAGCACGTGGGTATAGATCATTGTGGTGTTGAGATCCGAGTGCCCCATGAGTTCCTGAATGGTTCGGATATCCTGCCCACGCTCTAGCAGATGGGTCGCGAACGAATGGCGGAAAGTGTGGCAACCGGCCGGTTTGGTGAGGCCGGCGCGTTCAACGGCTTGCTTCACGGCCTTTTGGACCAGACTTGGATCTAGGTGGTGGCGGCCCTCCTTTCCCGTGGCCGCGTCCTTCCAGCGTTTTCGCTGGGGAAACACCCATTGCCACCCCCATTGCCGATCGGCATTGCGGTATTTTCTCGCCAAGGCATGGGGCAGCATCACCGCTCCCCAACCCGCCGCCAGGTCCTGCTGATGGAGGCGGCGAACATTCTGGAGATGCCGTTTCAAAGCCTCGAACTGGCTTACGGGCAGCAGCGTGCGGCGATCCTTGCCGCCTTTGCCATTCCTTACTGTCAGCTCCCTCCGCTCAAAATCCAGATCCTGCACTCTTAAGCGCAACGCCTCCATCAGACGAATCCCACTCCCATAAAGCAATCCCACCACCAGGGCTGGATCTCCCTCCAGCTCTCGCCTCACGGCTCTCACCTCCGCCTCGCTCAGCACCACCGGCAACCGCCTCTTCGCCCTTGCCCTGACCACCCCCTCCAGATCCAAATCGCGCTCCAGCAGCTCCCGGTACAGAAACAGCAGCGCCGAAAGCGCCTGGTTCTGCGTGGAGGCGCTCACGTGGAGCTCCACCGCCAGATGGGTGAGAAAGGCGTTCACCTCCTCGCTGCCCATCTCGCGCGGGTGGCGCGGATGGTGGAACCGCAGGAACCGCCGTAGCCACTGTTCGTAGGTGGCCACCGTGCGGCGCGCGTAGTGGCGAGCCTGAAGTTCCTCGCGATAGCGCTGGATCAGCCCGGGAGGGCGTGTGGGACTCAGCATCAACAGCTTCCTGAACACCACAACAGGATTCCCCGCCACTTCGATGTTCCTGTGAAGCGAGTGTTGTTCCTGGCGGCCCCGGAGCGTCATGATGAAAACACCTGCAGCCGCAGCCCGGCATGGGCTCGGACGACCCATGGACGGCCCCTTTTCCCAATCCCTGAGCTTTGACGCTTTCGAGGTGCTCGTGTTGGTGGAGAATGGCGGCGCGACGCCCCGCGAGCTGGAGGACCCCCTGGGAATGGGCCCGCGCAAGACGAACGACGTAGTTCGAGACTTGGTGCGGCGCGGTCTGCTTGATTGGGCGGGCAGAGCCCACGCTCCGGGTGTCTTGCCCCTGCCCTGGACCTTTGCCTCCACCGTCTTCCAGCTCACCCCCATGGCCCGCAGCTTGAGACGGGATGAACCCTTCACCAGCACAGCCTTCGCCGCTGCTCTTCTTCTCGCGGCGCAGAACGACGAGGGCTGAGAGCTGCAAGCGGCACTGCCCTCAGGCCACTCCTACGCACACTCAACGCGACACTGACTAACGACGAAATGGGTAGTTCCGTGAGGCACTCCCGGGGCCTCGCTCAGCGCGCCTATGCAGAGGGGTTTGAGTCCGGTCCATCGCGAGGGATGGGCGAAGACTGGGCTTCGCTGGAGTGGTGCGCCTGGACCTGCGAGCATGAAGGATCCGTGATGCATGCATGGCAAGGGGTTCCGGCCACGTGAGCTGCCCTTGACTTGCCTGGCCAATGCGGATTCAGGGGTTATCACGGCGACTCTCTGCCGCCCACGTAGCCGAACTTCACCGGACTTGCGGCCCAAAAACCCGTCCCCTGCAGGCATCCTGGCCAGCGTGTCTACGGTCGGGGGTGCTCAACACCGGTCATGCGATGCCGACCGTTCCCGTGAGGCCATAATTTTGCATATGGCCTGCCTGGCTGTGCCGTGCATTCGCTATCTCGAAGGCCTCAGGACGGTGATCAGCTCACAGCCGGATTCTCGAGAAAAACACGGTCGTTTCACCGGGTGTGGCGAAGCCGTCGGAGTTGGCATCGATCTGGCGGAACCTTTCCCGTGCCGGCCGCTGAAACTCAACCAGTTCCACCCGCCCATCGTTGTTGGAATCCATGCTGTCGATGAACAGGATGGAGAGATCGTCGATGCCTTGCTCTCTCAGCTTTTTCTCTACATCTGCGGGGATTTCCTCTTTGAGCCTGAGTCGCACTTCTTCCAGGGTGATCGCGCCATCCCCATTGGCATCGAGCTTTTTGAATTTCTCGCCGCGGTCCCGGAGGACCTCAACTTCCGTGATCCTGCCGTCGCCATTGGCATCGAGTTCAAGGTACTCCTTGACAAGAGGATTGGCCGTGCTTCCATCGCTGACTGCAGGATTGGGGGCGGCATTTGCGGCCACGACAGAGGCCGCACCAAGGCAGGCCGTGATGGCGATCGGGAGCAACCGTGACGGTAGAGGAAAACCCATAGGCTTATCCTTGAGGAAAAGATCGCACTGATGAAATCTACCCTAGCAGGTGGAGTGGAGCGAAGTATCTCCGCTCGAGTTGCCCACTCAGGGGTGAGGATTTGATTTCCATACGCTCGCTGCCAGGCCGATTCAGTGAGGCGGCAGTCAGCCGATGGGCCCCGACACCGACGAGTCGCAGATCAGCGGCAACCCTGTTCAATAGAGGAACCATCGATGACGAAGACCACCACGACATGTGTTGGCTCCCCCTCAATCAGGGGGACTTGGTTCACCACTCGTTCGTGACCCCAGCGCAGCTCCGGACGATCATCGCGGCCGGTCTTGCGGCCCCTCCAGGGCGCTTCCACCGTGTCTCGTCCCCATGCCTCAATCACAAGGTCCCGCCTTCGACTCCCCCCACGCCAGCGCCCTACTCAACTCCCCTCCCCCAGGAGTTGCCGCCGGGCACGGTCGCTGAGGGCTTCGCCGATCAGGGTGAGCAGGGCGTAGGCCGCCACCAGGGCCAGCAGCTGGTCCCAGGCGAAGGAGCTCAGGCTCTCCAGCAGCTGGCTGCCCAGGCCGGTGGCGCCGGCCATGCCCACCACCACCGATTCCCGCAGGATCACGTCGGCCCGGTAGGCGCCGTAGGCCAGGTACGGGCGGGCCAGGCCGCTGAAGCGCCCGTAGAGCAGGGCGAGCCGAGGGCCGCTGCCGCCGCAGGCGAGGGCCTCCTCGGCGGCCGGGTCGGTGGCGCCTGTGCTCTCCAGCAGCAGCCGGCCCAGCACGCCCAGGTTGTGGAAGCCCAGGGCCACCGCCGCGGTGACCACCCCCGGCTTCAGCACGAACAGCAGCAGCAAGGCGCTCAGGGGCGGGGGCCAGAGGCGGGCCAGGGCCCACAGCAGCTGCAGCCCCCGCCGGGCCCAGGCCCTGGGGGTCACCAGCAGCAGCAGCAGCGGAGCCACCCCCACCGCCATGGCGGCCGCCACGGCGGTGAGCAGCACCGTTCCCCCCACCAGCCGGGGCCAGGGCAGGGCCAGGGTGGAGGCCCAGTCGCCCGCCCCCAGCCCCGGCAGGGGCTGCCAGTGCAGGAGCACCCAAGGATCCACCCCCAGGCCGCTGGCCCACCAGGGCGCAGAGGGGCAGCAGCGCCGCCAGAACCAGCAGCATCTCCCGGCTGCGCTCCCCCACGCCCCGGCGGGCCAGCACGAAACGGCCGGGCGCCAGCCAGCGGCGCCGCAGCAGGCTGATGCCTCCCTCCAGGGCCAGCATCACCGCCAGCAGCAGCCACAGGCCACTCCACAGCTCCCGGAACTCCAGCGACTGCAGGCTGAGCTTCAGGTCGGTGCCCAGGCCCCCCAGGCCGAACACCCCCAGCAGGGTGGCGCTGCGCAGGGCGCACTCCAGCCGGTAGCCGCCGTAGCTGAGCACCCCCGGCAGCAGCGCCGGCCCCAGTGACGTCAGCAGGGCGGCCGGCGCCGGGGCGCCCGCCGCCCGCAGGGCCTCCAGGCCGGTGGTGGGCAGGGCATCCAGCAGATCGCTCAGCACCCGGGCCACCAGGGCGCCGAAGGGCAGGGCGATGGCCAGCACCGCCACCGCCGGCTGCAGCCCCACCAGCTGCAGCAGCAGCAGTCCCCAGATCAGTTCGTGGATCGAGCGGGGGATGGCCAGCAGCCGGCGGAGCAGCGATGCCGGGACTGCGGTGCCGCTCAGGGTGCGCCACACCGTGCGCGAGCTGGCCACCCCGAGCAGCAGCCCCAGCAGCAGGCTGGCGCCCCAGCCCAGCAGGGCCATCCCGGCCGTCACCGCGAGCCCGCCCAGCAGCGAGCCCAGCACCAGCGGATCCAGCGACGGGGTCACCGCCGCGGCGGCGAAGCGGCCGATCAGCTCCCAGCCGCCGCCGTGGCTCAGCCCCGGCAGCAGCACGGCCAGCGGCACCAGCACCAGGGCCGGCAGCAGCATCAGCAGCGGCGGGGCCGGCTTCACCCTGGCGTGCTCTCGTACAGCCTGCCCAGCAGGGTGTCGTTCAGCTGCGCCACCGGCCCGTCGAACACCACCCTCCCGCCCCTGAGGCCCACGGCCCGATCGAAGCCGGCGAGCAGGTCGGGACGGTGCAGGCTCAGCAGCAGGGCCCGGGGGGCGGCCGCCTGGGCCAGCAGCAGGGTCAGCAGCTCGGCGGCCAGGCGGGGGTCGAGGCTGGCCAGCGGTTCGTCGGCCAGCAGCAGGGTGGCCTCCTGGCGCAGCAGCCGGGCCATCGCCACCCGCTGCCGCTGGCCGCCGGAGAGCGCCGTCACCGGCTGGCTGAGCAGGGCCGGATCCAGGTCCATCGCCCCCAGGGTCGCAGCGCAGGCCTCGCTCTCCAGCGGCAGCAGCAGGTTCAGCAGCGCCCGCGGCCAGCCCCAGCGGGCCAGGCGGGCGGCGTTGAGGTTCTGCTGCACGGTCAGCTCCTCGATCAGGCGCAGGTCCTGCCAGAGCGTGCCGATGCGGGCCTGCTGCTGCCGCCGGCCCCGGCGGGAGCGGGCCGGCGGCCGGCCCTCCCACAGCACCGTGCCCGCCGCCGGCGTCAGCAGGCCGTTGGCCACCGCCAGCAGGGTGCTCTTGCCCG
Source organism: uncultured cyanobacterium (assembly GCA_963772735.1). Lineage (GTDB taxonomy): Bacteria > Cyanobacteriota > Cyanobacteriia > PCC-6307 > Cyanobiaceae > Cyanobium. Next base: position 64,299 of record CAVYYO010000011.1, read on the forward strand.
CCCCGCTCGCCCCCAGCAGCGCCACCCGCTCGCCCGGGGCCAGCTGCAGGTCCACCGCCTCCAGCCGGGGCCGTTCGCGGCCGGACACCTGGATGCCGCGCAGTTCCAGCACCGGGGGCAGGGCATCAGAGCGCATCAGCCGGGACGCGGGGTGAGGGGGACCCAGGACCGCACCTCCTCCCGACCGGTCATCGCTGCCGGGCCGAGCCGCCATCCGGATTCCATTGCACCATGGGGCCCCCTGCCGGCCAGTCGTGGCACCCCAGCAGAATGCCTTTCTGCGAGCCTCCGCCCGTGCCAGCCTTCCCCCGGCCCAGATCCTCCCTCCTGGACGGCATCGCCAGGGTGCTGCTCTGCCTGGTGTTCGTCCATGCCGTGATCGGCAAGCTGACCGGATTCACCGGCGTGGCGGCGATGATGGCCGGCCGGGGGCTGCCGTTCGCGCCGCTGCTGCTGGTGGCCGCCATGGCGCTGATGGCCGTGGGTTCCGCGCTGGTGATCTCCGGTTTTCGGGTCCGCCTCGGGGCGATCCTGCTGCTGCTGTTCCTGGTGCCCACCACCGTGATCTTCCACAACGAGCTGGCCGATCCGCAGCAGCGCATCCAGCTGTTCAAGAACCTCTCGATTGTGGGAGGCCTTCTGCTCCTGGTCGACCGCCATCGGGACTGATGGCTTTCCGCTCCCCACGGGCCTACATCCTGCTGTCGGTGGGGGCGGCGGTGGCCACGATCGTTCTGAAGACCGCGGCCTGGCGGCTCACCGGTTCGGTGGGCCTGCTCTCCGATGCGATGGAATCGGGCGTGAACCTGGCGGCCGCCCTGGGCGCCTTCTGGGCCCTCAGCCTCGCCGCCAAACCCGCCGATCGCACCCACCACTACGGCCATTTCAAGGCCGAATACTTCTCCAGCGGCCTGGAGAGCGTGCTGATCGTGCTGGCGGCCCTGGCGATCATCCACGCCGCCGTGGGCCGGCTCCTGCAACCCGAGCCGCTCGAGCAGCTGGGGATTGGTCTGGGTCTCGCCCTGGTGGCCACCGCCCTCAACGGCCTGGTGGCCTGGGTGCTGCTGCGGGCCTCCCGCCGGTTCCACTCGATCACCCTGCGGGCCGACGCCCACCATCTGCTCACCGATGTCTGGACCTCCCTCGGGGTGGTGCTGGGGATCGGCCTGGTGAAGCTCACCGGCCTGACGATCCTCGACCCCCTGATCGCGATCGCGGTGGCGCTCAATATCCTCGTCACCGGCTGGAGGCTGCTGCGGGAAACCGCCTCCGGCCTGCTCGACCGTTCCCTGCCCGAGGAGGAGCAGGGGCAGCTGCAGGCGCTGCTCGCCTCCTACGAATCGGAGGACATCCGCTTCCATGCCCTGCGCACCCGGGTGGCCGGCTCGCGCCGCTTCGTGGCCTTCCATGTGCTGGTGCCGGGCGGCTGGACGGTGCAGGCCGGCCATGACCTCTGCGAGCATCTCGAACGGGAGATCGCCAAGGCGCTCCCCCGCAGTGATGTGCTCACCCACCTCGAACCGATCGAGGATCCGAAGGCCTGGGACGACCAGGGCTTCCGCTGGGAGGAGGGCTGACCCACCGTTCTGCCTACGATCCGGCCTTCGGCGTTCGCATCCCCTTCCCTGCATGGCCACCTGCCTGATCACCGGCGCCAACTGCGGCATCGGCCTCGAGTACGCCCGTCAGCTCAAGGCCCGGGGTGAGGTGGTCGTGGCCGTGTGCCGCACCCCCTCGCCGGAGCTGGAGGCCCTGGGGGTGCGCATCGAGGCCGGGGTCGATCTCACCGCCACCGACGCCGTCGCCCGCCTGGTGGAGCGGCTGGCCGGTCTTCCCATCGACCTCCTGATCCACAACGCCGGGATCCTGGAGCCCACCAGCCTGGAGAATCTCGACATCGAGAGCCTGCGCCGCCAGTTCGAGGTCAATGCCGTCGCCCCCCTGCGGCTCACCCGGGCCCTGCTGAACCAGCTGCCCCCCGGCGCGAAGCTGATCCTGATGACCAGCCGCATGGGTTCGATCGACGACAACAGCTCCGGCGGCGCCTACGGCTACCGCATGTCGAAGGTGGCGCTCTGCATGGCCGGCAAATCGCTGGCCATCGATCTGGCGCCCCGCGGCATCGCCGTCGCTCTGCTCCATCCCGGCCTGGTGCGCACCCGCATGACGGGCTTCAGTGAGGCGGGCATCTCCCCCGAGCAGGCGGTGCACGGCCTGCTGGAGCGCATCGATGCCCTCACCCTGGAGAATTCCGGCAGCTTCTGGCACGCCAACGGCCAGCGGCTCCCCTGGTAGGGAAGGTGCCGCTGCCGTTCTCCGGCCCGGCCGGCGATCGGGGCGGCCGGTAAGCTGAGCTCTCAGACAGAACAGACAGGCATCGGCCTCAGGTGATCAACGAGAGGCGCGCCCCCTCCCCTGTGGCCTGGGTCGCAGGGCTCAGCAGGGGTTGGCTGCGGCGGATCTCTCGTCTGCAGGGCCGGCCCGTGGCGATCCGGGTCGCGATCACGGTGGCCATGGTGCTTCTGGTGGCTGGGCTCGACCTGGCGACGGGCCCCGAGATCAGCTTCTCTGTCTTCTATCTCCTGCCCGTCCTGTTCGCGGGTGCGTTGGTGTCGCGCGGTACCGGCAACCTCACTGCCCTGGCCTGTGCCGGGCTGTGGGGGTACGTGGAAGTTCAGTTCGGCCGTGGCTATTCGGCGGCCTGGATCCCCTGGTGGAACAGCGTCGTTCGCCTCGCCTTCTTCCTGATGATCAACGAGCTGGTCTGTCTGCAGCGTGTCGCTCACAGCCGCCTGATGACCCTGGCCCGAACGGACCCCCTCACCGGCATCGGCAACGCACGGTTCTTCCGAGAGCACCTCAGCCGCGCCATCGCCCAGGCCCGTCGCAACGGCCGGAGGTTCACGCTCACCTACCTCGACCTGGACCGGTTCAAGACGGTGAACGACACCCTCGGCCACGCGGAGGGCGACCGTGTGCTCCAGGCTGTCGCCACCACCATGGTCGGCCACCTGCGCACCACGGACGTGGTGGCCAGGCTTGGCGGCGATGAATTCGCCATCCTCATGCTGGAAACCGATGAAGACCAGGCCCGCGTGTCGCTCGAGCGGCTGGCGGGATGCCTGGCTCGGGAGGTGGAGGAGCGATGGGGGGTCGGGGCGACGTTCGGTTCCGTCACCTTCTGCCAGTGGCCGGAGGATGCCGAAGGGGCTCTTTATCAGGCAGATATTCTCATGTACGAAGGCAAGGCGGCGGGCCGTGGCCAGCTGCTGCACACCACCTGGCCTGCCACCCACCGCCTGGGCCGTTGACTGGAATCACCGGGTCCAGGATGCCGCCAACCCATCCGCAGGAAGGCCGCCATTCGGATCAGGTCAGGCATCAGCCTCCACAAGGTCAGGCTTGTTCGCTCCAGCCACGCAGGACGGCGAATGATCATCCCTGCGGTGAATCCCGGCGCTGGTAGGGGCGAGACCAAGCTTCAGCCCTGTGGGGCCACCCTGGTGCCCGCCGCGAAGCTGAGGCGCACGTGGCCCGCCGCCCCCGGGCCGAACCAACGGGGGCTGCCCGGCACCCGCGCCACCCCTTGCTCCAGCCGCAGACGGTCCACCAGTTCCGCCACGCTTTCTTGCATCAGAGGCAGACCCACGAACAGCACATAGGTGGCTGCCGGGGAGTCCACCCGGAGCCCGTTGATCGCCGACAACCGGGCGACCGCCTGGTCCCGCCGGGCCTGCAGGTGAACGAGAAGGGCGGCAAGCCAGTCGAGCCCTTCGGGGCTGGAGGCCGCGGTGGCGGGCGGGTAGACCACATCAACCCAGATCTCATCACTCAGCACCCGGAGGCCCCGACCCAGGCAGAAGCGGGCCAGGGCCTCGAGTTCGTCGCTCCGGAAGCAGCGACCCAGGGGATTGTGGGGATGCAGAGGCAGAGCATCCGGGTGCGAGGGGTCACCAGGGCCGCCAGTTCCTCCAGATCCAGGGGCGCCTGGCGATCCACCCCCCAAAGCACCGGCGCCCGGCCGGCGCAGATAGGCGGCCACCGCCTCCCGGAGGTCCGCCAGCCCGCCCGGGGGGCCGTAACTGAACACGCCGCTGTCGCCATAGCGAACGATGGCCTCCCGGATCACCGCTGGGGCGGGAAAATCAGGATCGGCGGCGGTCAGCGGAATCACGCCGTCGGGCTGCTCGGCCCAGCGCAGGTTGTGGGCCCTCTGGCGCAGCAGGTTCAGGGGTACGGCATCGTCCCGGAAACAGGCACCGAAACGATCCCTCATGCGACCAGGGGCGGCTGGCACATCGGCTGGGAGGGCTGGACGAACGCACGGGCCATCCTTGGACCGGCTTCCACGCAGCCCAGACGCTTCGGCCGGCGCTGTCGTTCGTAGGACCGCAGCAGATCCGGCAGGTCCTGAGGGCCCCGGCACCGCTGCAGGAGGCCGCTCAGCAGGACGGCATCCTCCAGGGAGGAATTGACTCCCTGGCTGGTGAAGGGCAGGAGCGGATGGGCCGCATCCCCGGCCAGGGCGACGTTGCCCCGGCTCCATCGGGTCGCAGGGTTCACGTCGACCGTGTGCCACAGGGGGGACCGTCCGGACCGGTGGCGGCACGCGTATGGCGAACCAGCCCAGGAAAAGGACGCAGGAGCTCGCCGACGAAGGTCTCCAGTCCCTCCTCGGGGGAGGGGACGAAACGCAGACTGTCGAACGGGATGAACCAGATCAGCCCGCCATTGCCCAGGGGCACGAGGCCTGCCGCCAGTCCGCCACTGGGAGGCTGGACCTTCAGGAAGCAATGACCCAGTTCCCTGCTCAGCCAGGCCGGCCCCCGGCTGGAGACCGAGACTGCGCAGCGCATCGCAGCCGTTGGTCAGCACCAGGAAGCCGGGGCCGCTGCCGGGGGGGCACGGCCCGCTCGTAGACGCGAACCGGCTGACGGTTCCTCCAGAGACCCCTGGCGAGGGCCAGGCCACAGGTACCGCCACCGATGATGGCCGTCTCGATCTCGGTCGCCGATCCCTGGGACAAGAGGTCGTCGGTCGGCCCGTTGTGAATGGGGGCGATCGGCGCATCCGCCGGAGCATTCATGAGCTGAAGAAGTCCTGACTGGCGTCAGAGCCCTCCCCAACAACCCCCCAGTGCTGCCCAGAGGAGAAAACGCCTCCAAGGACACAGCGGAAGCCGTTCAGGTGAATGTTCGCTTAAGAATGTGGGGGGGGTGATGGATTCTGCGGATTTTGCTTCCGTCAGGCTGGATTCGGGTTGGCCCGTCATCGTTGGCAGCTCCCCACAGCTTGCCAGGGGTGGATCTTCCCAGGAGAACCTGGCATGACGAAGTTAGATTGAGGTGGGCGAGGAAGGAGCATGCATCGAAAAAGAAAACTCTTCGTGATGACTGGGGCGATACTTTCTGCTGCTTCTCTCCTGGTATTCATCCATATCATCGAACGGCGGAATGCCAGGGATTTACGTGCTAGAAGTGATCGAATCGCCCAACGGCTGTGCGAGTCGCTGCAGGCCGTTGATGTCTACTTCTCACGCAGGCCTGCGCCCCCAGCCGCTCCTCTGAGCGAGGAGCGGCTGGGGCAGCTCGGCCTGCAGCTGGTTTCTGCTCCCGGCCTGTCCCGCCGGCAGGGGGGGGAGGCCCGGCCATCCAGGCAGGACGACCGGGCAGCCCTTCCCCTGGTCTGCAGGAGGAAGTCGCCCCGGACGCCTCTGGAGATGGTTCAGGTTGAATCCGAGGTCGATGGGTTGGTCTTCGGCTCTCAGTTGGATCAGGCCTCGGAGAGACCGTGGCTCAGGTTGAGTGGCAAGAACCTTGTCGCTGCAGATCTTCAGGCCTTCAGGCTGATTTCGGTGTCACCCTGGATGGCGATGCCTGCCGGCAGGGGCGACTGGGGCCACCGCTACCGTATCGAGTTCGGCGAGTTTCTGGTCGGCCTGAACCTCGTCCCGAAACCGCTGGTTCAGGATCCATTGGAACACTCGCTGGCCCTGGTCCTGGGCATGCTTGGCATCCTCTTCAGTGGTGTGATCGTCCACCTGTCGAAGGAAAGAACCAGCAAGGGTCAAGACCTGATCAGTCCCTTTCGAAGGGATGGACTCACCTCCTTTCTGACGCGCTACGCCATGGTGCAGGATTTGAAGGTGAAATCACTGATCAAGCGCCCGCCCAGTGAGGAGGTGGGTATGCTGGTGACCATTGATTTTCGGTTTCTGCAAAAGCAGAACGGATTTCTTGCTGAGGTGGAGAATATTGCGATTCTCGAGAATGCCTGGAAGGCTATCTTGAAAGTCCTGCCTTTTGACCCTGATCTCAACTTTTATCGTGTTTCGGAAACCAAGATTGGGCTGATCATTCGTGCCTCCGAGCAAGCACCGATCGATACGAGGGTGACCGCCGAGTTGATGCTGTCCAGGCTGCTGGACACGGTCACAGCCTCGATCAAAAAATCCATCGACATCGTCCTGGACAGGGATGATCTGATCGTCACCGGCCAACGCTTCCGTCTGGATGATCCACGGCCTAACCTGTTGAGGATGCAAGCTTTCGGAGAGTTGCTGGCTGCGGAAGATCGAAGATCTTTTCGACTGGTGGAAGCGGGTGATGATCAATTGGCTACGGAGAAGAGCAGGATCAGAAAGCAGTTGACCGGCCTCACAGCCAATGACCTGGAGCTTCGCTTTCAACCTATCCTGCTGGTGGCCAATCCAGGACACTTCGGTCTTGAATTGCTGATTTCCTTTCGCCCGCCTGCCTTGAGCAGGATGGGAACCGGAAAGGTGATGCAGCTGGCGCATGACATCGGCATCGCCCATCAGATTGATGGGCTTGTTTTGAGCCGCTTGTACGAGGTAAAGCAGGCGCTGCGTGATTCCGACTTCTTGAGTCGTCGCATTGAATACGTTTCGATCAATATCAGCGCAGATTCAGTCGCCAACGATCAACGCCTGAATCAGTTGATCGGGTTATTGAGGAGACATCGTATCGATGCTTCGACTTTCTGCATCGAGATCACGGAAATGGCGGCCAGCGACATGTTAATCGGCGCGAATCATGTAACCACGGCATCGGAGCGACTCATCAAGGAACTCCATTTCAGAGTCTTCATCGATGATTTCGGATCAGGCCTCTCCAATTACAGACGAATCAGCGAAGCCTGGTATGACGCCATCAAGCTCGACATCGGCTTGATCAAGGGGATTGATCGTTCCTTTCGCTTGCAGCGCTATGTGGGCTCACTGGTTGAAACCTTTCATGCCCTGGGCAAAACCGTTGTCTGTGAAGGTGTCGAAACTTATAATGAGATGATCGCTGCAGTCAGGCTTGGGGCTGACGGCTTGCAGGGCTTTCTCATCTCCCATCCCGTCACGATGAATGATGTGGAGGCATTTCTTCGGTCCTCCGGGTGGGCTTCAGGGGATTCATTTCAACAGACGCTCGATAAGATTCGCACATCTTCCCATTTGTTTGATACTGTCATGGGTAAGGGATGTGTCGCCTCCGAGGTCAGGATTCCCCTGGAGCGTTACATCCTGGAGAATTGGTCTCGCTTGAGAAGCTTTGAAGAGTTTGTGCTTCTTTTCGTGAATGAGCTGAAAGCCTGGGGATTGGATATCTACCGCTTTTCTCTGGCCTTTCTTCCTGATGAGGATGATATTGATTGTAGTCAGTATATCTGGGTGAAGTCCAGGCCGGGAGAGGTGAAGACCCTGCGCATGGACAGGGACTTTCTTGAGCAGGAGGAACACCTTCGCAGCCCTCTCCACTATATTGCGTCAAACACCAAGATCTTCCGTCAGAGCCCGCGTCTCATGAAGGAGAGCAGTTTTCCGTTCCTGGATTCTCTCAAGGCTGAAGGCTGCAGTGACTATCTTGGTATCCGGATGGAATCGCGGGGTGTGTCGATCCCCATTCTGACTATCGCGCTGAATGAAGGTAGTGTTTTCAGTGATGAGGAGGTACAGCGGATCGAAGCCATGAGTAGCTTGTTGAGCCTTCTTTTCTATGCGTTTGAAAGCGAGCGCTCCAAGCGCCTTGCGATGCTGGATCCCCTCACTTCTTTGGCGAATCGCCGCAGCTTTGATTCTTTCCTTAAAGGCAATATATCCGCATCCAGGCTCGCCAAGTCAAGTCTTTCTTTGGCGCTGATTGATGTCGATCAATTCAAGATCGTCAATGATGTCTTTGGGCATGCTTACGGGGACAGGTGTCTCAAGGAAATAGCCTCTGCCCTGAATTCCAGGCTGCGTCGAAAGAACGACTTCGTCGCCAGGCTTGGAGGGGAGGAGTTCGCCATCATTCTTCCCAACAGCGATGCTGAATCTTCCCTGCAGATCTGCGAGCAGCTTCGGCAATCCATTCAAGCCAGGGAAATCGAGCATCCAGGTCATGAAGCTGGGAACCACCTCACGGTGAGCATCGGTATTGCCGTCTGGGATCCCCTCACCTCGCAGGTGTGCGATGCGGATCTGCTGCTGCAACTGGCCGACGACTGTCTCTACGAGGCCAAGCGGAACGGTCGCAATCGCGTGGTGTGTCGCTCTCTGCTCAGCAACTGATCCGGCCTTTCGGCCTGAGGGCGCCACCCCGGGCCGTCCTCCAACCGGCAGTGCCTCCAGCCCGGGACCGTCAGCCCGGAAGGCCCGAAGGTCGTAGGGCGCTCTGGCGGAAGCGTTTGGTCACGAAGGGGCTGGTCATGGCCCTCAGCAGGGCGCTGTAGCCGGGCCGGAAACGCAGTTCCTCGCCCACCTGGAGCGGCCGTTCCGCCTCCACCACCAGGTGATCGCTGCTGGCCCCCACGATCGCCACTCCCGGGGGCGATTCCAGATCAGCCGGATCCACGTCCTGCTCCCCGAAAGCCACCAGGCCGCGTTGCCGCCTGCCCCGGTCCGGTAGGAACGCCGGGGCCGCGGTGAGGAAGCTGGTGAGCCCCCGTTCCCCCAAGGGGCGGCTGGGTTTGCGTTTCACCTCGATCAGCTCACCCACCAGGGAGAAGGCATCGCTGCAGAGGCCGGCAATGGCTGAGCGGGTCAGGGGGTCCCGTCCCAGCAGCAGGGCTTCCCCCAGGCGCAGATGGTTGATCCGTCCGGGGGCGCCCCCCTCGGCCAGCCAGGAGAGATTGGCTGAATTGCCGCCCGACACCAGCTCGAGCCGGATGCGGAGGCTCGCTTCGAGGCTGCCCGCCAGGGTGGAGAGCTCCGCCATGTTGGCCCGATCGGGGGCCACTCCGTGCTGGCAGCCCAGGTTGGTGCCGATCCCCAGCAGCCGGAGGGAAGGCAGGCTCAGGGTGAGACGGGCCACAGCCTCGACATCCCCTGGCAGGAGGCCTTCGCGCCGATCCCCCAGTTCCACCATCAGCAGCACGCCATGGCAACGCTGCTGATCGGCCGCCGCCGCCCCCAGGGCCTGGATCACCAGCGGTTCGCTGTTGCAACTGCTGGCGGCATGGGCCACCACCCGGTCCACCTGGCTGAGCATCGGGGTCCGGATGAGCAGCATGTCCGCCCTGAGCCCCCCGCGCGCCATCTCTTCCAGTGTTTCGATGCGGGAGTCCCCGATCGAGCTGACGCCGGCCTCGAGCCAGGTGCGCACGATCTCGTGCCTGCCCAGGCAGGCCTTGCTGACAGCCGTGATCGCGATCCCCTGGCGGGCCAGGCGCCGCACCAGAGTGGTGCCGTTGTGGTGCAGGCGGTCGAGATCGATCTCGAGCCGCGGGCTGCTCACGCCATCGCCGCCAGTTCCGCGCCGAGTTCGGGGAAGGCCCTCACCACCATCTGCACCAGTCCTTCAGGGGCGCAGGTGAGAGGGTCTGTCACAGGAATGTGGAGCTCCGCTTCGTAGAGGGAGATGGCGGCGGAGATCTGGGCGGCGGTCATGCCCTCGTGATTGAGGGTCAGGCCGATCACCCTGGTGGGCGCAAAGGCCTCGATCAACCTGATCTCGCTGTGGGGCGTGGGCATCGCCACACCCGGGAAATCGCAGCGCTGGCGGCGTCTGGGCGCATGCTGCAGGATCACGGCCTGGGGCTGGGCTCCCCGCAGGATGAAGGTGGAGGAGAGGTACGCCGGATGGCTCAGCGCCCCCTGCCCCTCGATCACGATCACCTGGGGATGCTCGCTCTCGAAAGCGTCCACCACGGCGGCCTCCACCTCACCGGAGCAGAACTGGGAGGGAATGGCATCGAGCGGCAGGCCATGGCGCCCGCCCTGGATGATCCCGGTCTGCCCTGTGGAGATCAGCGCCGCCCGGATGCCGTGGTCGTTGAGCGCCTTCACCAGGATGGTGGCGGTGGTGCGTTTGCCGATCGCCCCATCGGTGCCCAGCACCGCGATGCGTCGGCAGGTGACTCCGTCGATCGCCCCGCTGAACAGCCGCAGGTTTTCCAGCGCCGGTGGCCGGCGCACGTCCTGGATCGTCACCCGGTGCCGCAGCGCGGAGGCGGCGAATTCAGGATCATCGGCCAGAAATTCGCGCATGCCACTCACCAGGGAGAGGCCCGCCGCCATGGCCTCCATGAGCACCTGCCGGTCGCAGGGGCTGTACAGGCCCCCGGCGGGGGCCATGCCGTAGATGAGTGTCTGCGGGGCGGGGCCGCCGAGGCGGAACGCCGCCGCCAGATCAGCCACGATCGGGATGCCATTGGCCCGGCCGTCGAGCATCTCACCGGCATCGCGGCCGGCGAGCCGGCTGTCGATCACCGCCGAGATCCGGTACAGGTCGCTGTGACGCACCAATCCGTGGGCGGTCTTGCCGTCTGGGCTGGCGAACTGCCCTTCGCAATAGACGACGGCTGCCCTGGGGCTGGTCCCTGGGATGGACGTCGCCTGAGGCTGGGCAAGGACACGCCCCAACGAGGGCGAGCCGATGGCCCGGGAAGGAGCTCTCAAGAGGTTCTGATCCGTTCTGAAGGCTCAGGGGAGGCGGCCGCAAGGTCTGCCGATCGCCGAACCGGGCAGGGATACCAGTGGCCTCCACCAAGCAGGAGGTGTATCACTTGATACTAAGGGTCAGAGGCTTTCGTTGCCGCCATGCCCTGCCCCCTGGTGGCCGGTTCCGCGGGTTCAGCGTCCCGACGCCCCCGGCAGGGCGAGCTGCACCGCCATCGTTCCCTCGCCCCGCAGGATGGTGAGGGTCAGGGGCACGCCCAGGGGGTGGCGGGCCACGGCGTCGATCACCTGGTGGGCACTGGTGGCTCGGCTGCCGTCGATGGCGGTGATCACATCCCCCACCCGCAGGCCGGAGCGCTCGGCAAGGGAACCGGGGGCCAGCTGATGGATCTCCACCCGACCCCGGTGGGTTTCCAGGTACACCCCCAGCCGCAGGCCCGCCGGCGGCCGGGGCGCCACCCCGAACACCGCAGTCGCCAGTCCCGGTAGCAAGGTCTCGCAGGCCAGGGAGGCGTCCCACGGCAGGAACCAGACCGGTTCGCCTGTCCCCAGGGCCCGCAGCTGGTGGGGCACCCCGTGCCCCCCGGCCAGATGGCCGTTGCCCATCAGCGCCACCACCGGAGCCCCCGGGCGGCGCCGTCGCTGCTCGGCGATGGCCTGGGCCATGGCCCGGTCCCACAGCTGCTGGCTTTGCACGAAACGACGGAAGGAGGGATCCTCCGGTCCCGGCATCCGGTCGCCGCTGGTGGGCACGAAGGGATGGTGCCGCCAGAGCCGGTGCAGCTGAGCCAGATAGGCCCCGCTGGGCGGCGCCGGCCGCTCCACCCCCTCCCTCTCGGAGGCAGGCACCGCGTCGAAACCCTCCAGGCGCACCCGGCGCACCAGCTGACGGTCCACGTTCAGAGCCAGCAGGCGGATGCGCCGGTCGCGGGCGAAGCGAAGGATCGGCAGGTAGAGGTCGGCGTCGTAGCCCCAGATCTCCGGCCAGTCGAGGGCCGCCAGGAAGGCGGCTTCGGCGAGCCCGCCCGCTACCCAGCGGTCCAGCACCGGCTGCTTCCGCCGCGGCACCATCTCCAGGCCGAGGCTCAGTTCGGGCCGGCGCCGCACCAGCGCCTGCAGCGTGTCCAGCTGCCACCGGTGATGAGCGGCACTGTCGTGGCGTTCCCCCAGCAACAGCACCGATGCCCTGGCGGCCTGATCCAGCAGGGCCTCGCTCCCCACCACCCGGGGCCCTGCGGCGCTGGGCTCCACCCAGGTGCCCACGGGCACGCAGGGGGAGGCGGTGGCCTGCCCAGGGGGCACCGCTCCCGCCCCCAGCAGGGCGGCCAGCGACATCCAGGCGGCCCTGCCGACGGCGTGGAACCTCATCGACTCACTCCCACAGGGATCCCATTCCCACCGGCCAGCTCCAGCCTGCTGTCCGCAGGGTGAGAAAAGTTGCAGGACGGCACCGCACCTAACTTGAGGGTCAATGGTTTTCAGGAGAGAGGGCATGACGACCGCGACGCAGGCCGGTCAGTTCTGCTGGTGGAGCCTGATGACGAAGGACGTGGAGCGGGCCAACCGCTTCTACCGGGAGTTGTTCGGCTGGCGTGTCACCACGATCGAGATCCCTGGCGAAGGGCCCTCCCTGATCTATACCTCCGGCCGGGGTGGTTTCGCCCATCCGGTGCCTCTGGAGGCCGGGCTTCCCCGGCCCCAGCCACTGGATCGCCTACCTCACGGTCGCGGATGTGGATGCCGCCTGCCGGAGTGTGGAGCGGCTCGGGGGGAAGGTGTGCCTGCCGGCCTTCGACATCCCCACCATCGGCCGTACCGCCGTGGTGGAGGATCCCATCGGCGCGGCCTTTCACCTGTTCAGTTCCTTCGATCCCAGCGACGAATCAAGCATGATCGGGGATGGGACGGGGGACATCTGCTGGATGGAGCTGATGGCGGACGACATCGCCCCCTTGAAGCCCTTCTATGGGGAGCTGTTCGGCTGGTCGTTCTCTGAAACGATGGACATCAACGGCGGCGATTACATCAGCTTCGAGAAAGACGGAGTCAAGCTGGGTGGCCTGTTCCAAAGGCCCGCCGCCATCCCGGCGATGCCCCCGGCCTGGATGGTCTACTTCTCGGTGCCCTCGGTGGACGACTACATCGAAAAGGTGAAGGCGGCCGGCGGCAGCATCCTGGTGGCGAAGACCCCGATTCCCCAGACGGGATTCTTTGCCTGTTTCCAGGATCCGACCGGGGCTTCCGCCTACCTGTTCGAGTGGACCGAGCAGGAGAGCTGAACTCCCGGGCGAATCCTCCGGTCGCATCCCTCAGCGGATTTTGCCGATCTGCCGTCCCACCTGCTCGATCTTGCTGTAGGCCGCCGCGTCGGCGCCGGTGAACCGCTGGGCGCCGAACAGGGCAAGAATCTGCTTCTGGGTGGGATCGCTGCCGCGCCAGCTCAGGATCGCTGTCTTCACCTTCGTGGTGAATCCCGTGCCGAAGCGTTTGTCGAGGTCAGGCTGGGCAATCCAGTGGTAATCGGGGTAGGCGGGACTTCTCCAGATGGCGATCACCTTGGCCGGGTTGGCCTTGCCGTCGCGCAGATTGTCGCGCCACACCTGCTCGTTCACGGCGCCGGCGTCGTAGGCGCCGCTCTGCACCAGGGCGATGGTGGCATCGTGGCTGCCGCTGAACCCCGGCGCTCCGCCGGCGAAATCAGAGAGTTTCACCCCCGCCTGGCCAAGGAAGTACTGGGGCATCAGCCGGCCGGAGGTGGAGCTCTCCGATCCGAAGGTGAAGCGCTTGCCCTTCAGCGCCGTCAGCTGCTTCTGGGAGCGCAGCGGCTGGAGGCCGCTGCGGCTGCTGGCGATGAAGACGGAGCGGAAGGCCGCATCGATGTCCCTCTGGGCGATCACCTGCGCGCCGGGCTTCTGCAGCCGGGCCTGCACGCCGGTGAGCCCGCCGAACCAGACCAGATCCAGGCCGCCGGTGCGGAAGGCGCTCACGGCGGCGGCGTAATCCACCACCGGCACGTAGACCACCTTCACCCCCAGCTGCCGGCTGAGCTCATCGGCCACCAGGGGATAGAGGCGGTTGAGCTTCTCCGGCTTCTGGTCGGGGATGGCGCCGATGCGCAGCACCTTCCGGCTCTGCTGGGCCCTGGCCGGCGTCAGCAGGGGGGCCAGGGGTGAGGCGGGCGGCGCCAGCAGCGGCAGCAGCACCAGCGAGAGACCGGCCAGGGCGGCGGCGGCACGGAGGCGGAAGGTCATGGAAAGCCTGGTGAGCGAGGTCGTCCGTTGGCCCACTATGACGTTCAGGACCACGCCCCCTGGCGGGTCCCTCCCCGACCCCGGCGCCCCCCTTCCCTTTGTCCAGCGCCATGGTGGCCTCCCTTCCCATCGATGCGTTCCTGGCCGGCAGCGGCCCCCTGATCGATGTGCGCACACCCGCGGAGTTCCGGCAGGGCCACATCCCCGGCGCCCGCAACCTGCCCCTGTTCAGCGATGGGGAGCGGGCCGAGGTGGGCACCCTCTACAAGCGGCACGGACGCCAGGCCGCCGTGCTGCGGGGCCTGGCCCTGGTGGGACCGCGGATGCACGCCATGGCGGCCGATCTGGCCGCCTGGAGCGAACGCTCGGCGGGGGCGCCCCTGCGGCTGCACTGCTGGCGCGGCGGGATGCGCTCCGCCAGCGTGGCCTGGCTGGCAGGGCAGCTGGAACTGCCGGTGCTGCTGCTGGAGGGGGGCTACAAGGCCTACCGGCGCTGGGTGCTGGAGCTGTTCGAGCGGCCCTGGCCCCTGCGGCTGCTGGGGGGCCGCACCGGCTCCGGCAAGACCGAGCTGCTGCTGGCCCTGCGGGAGCTGGGGGCGGCGGTGGTGGACCTGGAGGGGCTGGCCCACCACCGGGGCAGCAGCTTCGGGGGCCTGGGCCTGCCGGAGCAGCCCAGCAGCGAGCACTACGAGAACCGCCTGGCCAGCGTGCTGGCGTCCCTGGCCGGGGCGGGTGAGATCTGGCTGGAGGCGGAAAGCGCCATGGTCGGCCGCTGTCGCATCCCCGCCGGCCTGTGGCGCCAGATGCAGGCGGCGCCGGTGCTGGCGGTGGAGCGGCCCCTGGAGGAGCGGGTGGACCATCTGGTGACGATCTACGGCGCCCAGGATCCGCTCGCCCTGGCGGAGGCCACCCGGCGCATCGCCCGGCGGCTGGGGCCCCAGCGCACCGCGGTGGCCCTCGAAGCGATCGATCGCCACGACTGGGCCACCGCCTGCCGGCAGATGCTCGATTACTACGACCGCTGCTACGACCACGAGCTGCAGAGTCACCCCTGCACCGCGGTGGACCTGGGCGGGCTGGGGGCGCAGGAGGCCGCCAGGGAGCTGGTCAGTCGGGGGTTGGTGGCTCTGCCGCGCCCCGCCGCCGCCTGAGCACCCGTCCGATCAGGGCGGCCCCTGGGAAGCCCCCCGCCTGCAACGCCGCCAGGGCGGCCGGCGCCCGCTCCGCCGGCAGGGACGCCAGCAGGGGGCCACAGGTCTGGGGGTCGATCAGCAGCCCCTGCATCGCCGTCGTCCTGGAGCCGTCGCCCAGGGACGGCCGCAGCCGCACCGGCCCCTCCAGCAGAGCCAGGGCAGTCGCGTTGGCGGGGGCCAGGCTGCTGGCGAAGCCCCGGGCCAGCAGCTCCAGCGCCCCGGGGTGGGCGCTGATGGCCGTGGCGTTCAGATCCACCGCCAGTGCCGTCTCACTGGCGGCCAGCATCTCCCCCAGGTGGCCCAGCAGGCCGAAGCCGGTGATGTCGGTGCAGGCGCGGCAGCCCTGGCTCGCCAGCAGAGCCACCAGGGGCGCCTGGCTCTCCTGCAGCGCCGCCAGCAGCGTCTCCATCCAGGCCGCCTCGGCGGCGCCGGCCATGGCGGCGGCGAACAGCACGCCGCTGCCCAGCGGCCGGCTCAGCAGCAGCACGTCACCCTCCCGCAGGGGCCCCTTGCGCCAGTGCCCCGCCGGCGCCACCCGGCCGTTCACCACCAGCGCCAGGCCCAGGCCCGCCCCGTCGCGGCCCTCCAGGGTGTGGCCGCCGAGCAGCCCGGCACCGAGCGGCTCCAGCACCGAGCGCACCCCGGCCAGGCTCTGCAGCAGCAGCTCCTCCTGGATCGCCGCGGCCGCCTGCGGCAGCGTCACCAGGGCCTGGACGCTCTCCACCGTCGCGCCGCTGGCCCACAGGTCGCTGCAGGCGTGCAGGGTGGTGAGGCGGGCGTTGAGCCAGGGGTCGTCCACCAGGGCCGGGAAGCCATCCACGCTCTGCAGCAGCAGCGCGCCGTCGGCGCCGCGGGCCACCACGGCGGCGTCCTCAGCCTGCGGCGCCGGGCCGCCGGGGTCCAGCCGGGCCAGGGCCGCCGCCAGCGGGGCGGCCGCCAGCTTGGCGGCACAACCGCGGCAGGCCATCGGCGCTGGCCCGTCGGCGTCGCTGCCGCCCTGGCCGTCCACGGCCATCGGCGGGAGGTCGGCGAAGCGGGCCATGAACGCCCGATCGATGTGCTGCTTCCAGCGCCAGATCCACCCCGCCGGCCCCAGGGCCAGCGGGCCTAGGAAGGCCAGGGCCCGGGGACCTTCGGCGTGCCAGCCGCCGTCGCCCAGCAGCTGCAGGGCCCGTTGCTGGGGTCGCCAGGGCCGCAGGGACCGGCGGGGGGCGTCCAGGCTGCGGCGCAGGTTCTCGACCAGCACCGGCGCCGCCCGCACGGCCCAGACCCCCGAGGGCGGCCGGGGATCGGCCGCGATCAGGCCGCAGTCGCCGCTGGCGAACAGCCCCGGATGGCCGATCACCTCCAGGCTGGGGTGGGTGAGCACCCGGCCGCTGCCCGGCTCCACCGGCAGTCCGGCGGCGGCCAGCCAGGCGGGGGCGTGGCTGCCGGTGCAGGCCAGATCCGCCGGGAGCTCGGCGGGCGCATGACGCTGGAGGGCGATGCCCGCCTCCGCCAGCAGCCGTTCGCCGGCCCGGTTCGCTGCGGCCGAACCCAGGTGCAGCTCCCCGCCCCGCAGCAGCAGGCGGCAGGTCAGGCCGCGGGCGCGGAAGGCCAGGGCCACCTCTACCGCCGCGGCGCCACCGCCGCGGATCACCAGCTCCTCGCCGTTCTCGCGGCGATCGGCCCAGGCGAGGAAGGGCTCCAGGGGCTTGACCGCCACCGCCTCGCCGGGCATTGCCGTGACGGCTCCCACATCGAGGCTGAGCCGCTCGAAGCGCAGCGGCGGCCGCCCCGCCAGCTGCAGCTCCCGGGCCGCCGGGTCGAGCCCGCTGATCTCCGCCTGCACGAACGTGACGCCCGCGAAGGTGCAGAGGCGGCGCAGGTCGATGGCGGCGGCCCCGCGGGGCTCCAGGCCGGCCACCACCGCCGGCAGCAGGCCCGAGTAGAGGGCGGTGCCGTGGCGGTTCACCAGGCTGATGCGGGTGTTCGCCGGCCGCGACCGGGGCCGCATCAGCCAGCGCCGCAGCACCAGCACGTGGCTGTGGCCGCCCCCCGCCAGCACCAGCTGGTGGCGGTCCGGGGATCCTCCTCCGCTGGCCTGGCCCTGCACCTTCGACCCTGCGGATTCCGGCGCCATTGTGCCCAGAATGGGGGCGTCCGTTCCCCATCCGGCGGGAGCGACCTGAAACGATGCGGCGATCGCCGGCCGCTGGGGCTAACATCACGCCGTCGGGCGGCCTGGCCATCAAACCGATGTGGCTGGAGGAGGCGCACCCCTTTGCCGGCGGCCTGGCACGGGTGCGCCTCAACGGGTTCTGGGGCTACCTCGATCGCCGCGGCGACTTCGCCATTCCTCCCCGTTACCTTCGGGCGGAGGATTTCTCCGAAGGCCTCGCGGCCACGGCGGTGGCCGCCCCGCCGATGGAGCGCCGCTGATGGGCGGGCAGCGCCAGTGGCGAAGCTGGATCGTCCCGTGGCTGCTGGTAGCGGGCCCTCTCTGCGGCGGCCCCGTGCAGGCCACGGCCGGATTCGCCGAATACAGCTGGCTGTTCCCCTCGCGCCCGGGCACCTGGATCGAATGGCACCACGGCGACATCTGCCCGCCCGAGGCTCCCGGCAAGAACTGCCTGTTGCTGAGGCGATCTCCGCCCCTGGGCGAGCGAACCACCTTCGAGACGCCGCGGCCCTTCGCCCCGGCGCCGAGCCGTCTCTACCTGCCGACGATCCTGGCCCTGCTGCCCTTTGCCGGTGCCTGGCTGGGGCTGGGGCCCCTGGTGCGGGGCTGGCGAAACCACGGGGTGCGGCCGGTCGGCGGCTCCCGGGCTGCCGCAGCGACTTTCGCCCTGCTGGCGGGCCTCTCCATCGCCTGGATCCCCTGGGCCCTGGCGGTGCTGTTTCCGGCTTCGCCGGCCCGCGATGGCTGGGGCGTGGTGATCCTCCTGGCCCTCAACATCCCGATCGTGGTGGCGCCGCTCAGCCTCTGGTGGTCGTACCGACGCCTGTTCCCGCCACCCGGACGCGCCCGCGTCCAGGGGTCACGCCGGTGGATCCTCTGGGGCGTGCTGCTGGCCAGCGGCGTGCTGGCGCCGTTCCTCCCCGGGGGGCCACCCAATCTGCTGCTGTTTCTCCTGCCGCCGTTGCCGGCCTTCAACCTGGCGGTGTCATGGCTGACGGTGGCGCTCGCCTCCAGGACCCTGGAGCGGCTGCGGGGCTACCGCTGGAAGGGGGAAAGCTGAAGGGCGGCCCGGCCTGGGTCAGGCTCCAGCCACCGTCGGCCGCCCCTGGAACGCCGCGATCGCCGTGGGCAGGGTGGGGAAGAAGAGCCGCGGCCCGATCCGCTCCACCAGGCCGGCCCGTTCCAGCTGGGCGTAGAGGTCCTGCTTGACCCGCACCAGGCCGAAGGTGATGCCGTGGGCGCTCAGTTCCCGGTGCAGCTCCTCGAGCACGTCGGCGGCCGTGATGTCGATCTCCACGATCGCCTCGGCATTCAGCACGAACCAGGCCACCGGCTCGCTCTCGGCGGCGACCGTCTCCAGCACCCGCTGGCGGAAATGTTCGGCGTTGGCGAAGCACAGGGGGGCATCGAAGCGGAACAGCACCAGGCCGGGAATCGTGCGGGCCCCTTCCCAGTCGCGCACGTCGTGCAGCCCGGCCAACCGGGGCACGATCCCCATCACGGCGTCATGGGGACGCACCAGGCGGGCGAACAGATCGATCACCGACAGCCCCACCGCCAGCCCCACACCGGTGAGCAGATCGGTAAGCAGCACGCCGGCCAGGGTGATCAGGGCGAGCCGGAACTCGCTGGGGCGGAAGCGACGCAGCCGCAGGAATTCCGGGATGTCGATCAGCCGCAGGGCGGCGTAGATCACGATCGCCCCCAGGGCGGCGGTGGGGAACAGGGCCAGCACCGGCCGCAGCCACAGCAGCACCGCCAGCACCACGGCGAAGGCCACCAGGGAGAACAGCTGGCTGCGGCTGCCGAGGGAATCGCCGATGGCGGTGCGGCTGCCGCTGCTGCTCACCGGAAAGCCCTGGGCCAGCCCGTTGCCCAGGTTCAGGGCCCCCAGGGCCAGCAGTTCCTGATTGGCGTCGATGCGGTAGCCGCCGCGGGCGGCGAAGGCCCGGGCCGTCAGCACGTTGTCGGAGTACCCCACCAGGGCGATGCCCACCGACGCCGTCAGCAGGTACCGGAGCTGGGGGGGCGAGACCAACGGCGGCAGGGTCGGGCGGGGCAGGCCGGCTGGAATGGCGCCGATCACCGCCACGCCGCGCTGCTCGAGGTGGGCCGCCGCCACCACGGCCATGGCCAGCAGCACCGCCAGCAGGGGCCCTGGGGCCCGGGGGAAACGGCGCTGCACCAGCAGCAGGAACACCAGCACCCCCAGGGCCAGAACCAGGGTGGGCCAGTGGATCTCCCCCAGCCGTCCGGCCAGTTCGTGCACCTGGCCCGGGACCGTGTCCGCCGCCAGGTTCAGACCGCAGATCCTCCCCAGCTGGCCGCCGATCATGATCAGGGCCACCCCGCCCAGATAGCCCACCAGGATCGGCCTGGAGAGCAGATCGGCCAGGAAGCCGAGCCGGCTCCAGGCCCCGGCGCAGCAGACCAGCCCCACCAGCAGGGCCAGCAGGCTGCTGAGGCCGGCGTAGGCCGCCGGATTCCCCGCCGCCATCGGTCCGATCGCGGCGGCGGTCATCACCGCGGTGGTGGATTCGGGGCCCACCGAGAGCTGGGGGGAGCTGCCCAGCAGGGCGTACAGCAGCAGCGGCGGCAGGATCGCCCAGAGGCCGGTGATCGGCGCCAGTCCGGCCACCTCCGCGTAGGCCATGCACTGGGGCACCAGATAGGCGGCCACGGTGACGCCCGCCAGCAGGTCGGGCCGCAGCCAGCCGCGCTCGTAGCTCAGCAGCCGCGCGAGCCCCGGCAGCACCCTGGCCAGGTCCTCCCGCCGCCCCATCACGCTCCCCCGTCGTTGATCTTGTGCTGCGCCGGGAGCACCGGGGCGTAGCGGTGGGACATGCCGGAGCCAGGGCCTGACTTCAGGGTAGGGGCGGCCCGGCTGGCGGCACCTCAGCCATGGGGCGTGCGGCCGCGCAGGATCGCCAGCACGTAGGTGGCGTAGAGCGCCAGCAGCAGCCAGCCGCGCCAGCGCGGCAGGAAACCCGAGCCATTGGGAAGGATCAGCAGCAGCAAGGCGCCGAGGCCGAAGCCGAGCACCAGCTCCACCTCCTGCCCCGGCACGCGGATGGGGGTGATCGTGGCGGCCACGCCCACCACCCAGAGGCTGTTGAAGATGTTGCTGCCCAGGATCGTGCCCAGGCCCACCTCGTCGTGGCCGCGCAGCTTCGCCATCACCGAGGTGGCCAGCTCCGGCATCGAGGTGCCGAGGGCCACCAGGGTGGCGCCGACCAGGAAGGTGTCGATGCCGAAGGACAGGGCGATGCCCCGGGCCCCCGCCACCACCAGCTGGCCGGCCAGCAGCAGCAGCAGCAGCCCGAAGCCGAAGTACAGCAGGGCCAGCCAGCCGCGCCGTTCCCCCAGGATCTCCTCGGCCGCGCTGCGCTGCCGGCGCACCTCCAGCACCACCCGCACCATCCAGAGGAAGAAGACGCCCAGCAGCACCCAGCCGTCGAGCCGCGAGAGGGTGCCGTCGAGCAGCAGCAGTCCGGTCAGCACCGGGCCGGCCAGGGCCACCGGCAGGTCGCGCCGGGTGTTCTCCGGCGGCATCCGCAACCCGGAGACCACCACCGTGAGCGCCAGGATCAGGGCCACGTTGACCACGTTGCTGCCCAGGGCATCCCCCAGGGAGATCTGGGGTTTGCCCTCCAGCGCCGCCGTCGTGGCCACCGACAGCTCCGGGCTGGAGGTGGCGAAGGCGGCCACGGTGGCCCCGATGATCCCCGGCGAGAGGCGGGCCCAGTGGCCCAGGCCCACGGCGCCGCGCACGAACAGCTCACCGCCGATGCCGGCGGCCAGGGCACCGGATCCGAGGAAGAGAAAGTCGGCGAACGCCATCGGGTTCCGGCGGCCGGTCCGTGGAGAGGGTAACCAGGGGGCGGGCCTGGCTCCCCCTGGCCTCAGGCCTCCTGATACACCGACACGTAGACCGTGCCCTTCTCCACCAGCGGCAGCAGCTTGTCGCGCAGATCCTGGTTGTGCAGCCGGATGCAGCCGAGGGTGGAATGCAGGGGCTGCCTCGGCGCCCAGGCGCCGGGCCAGCCGCAGGCGGTGCCGCCGCCGTGCACCATGATCCCGGCCCGGCCGAAGCGCCGTTCCTGCATCTCCAGATCCTCCAGATCGAAGCTGTACCACCCGTAGCTGCAGCGGTCGGCGGAGTAGGTGGGGCTGGGATCCTGTTCGTAATCCCGGTAGACCTTCTTGGCGATGCGGTAGATCCCCGGCGGGGTGTCGGTGGCGGTTTCCTGGTACTGATTCTCCCGGCCCTGCCCCCGCGCCAGGGCCGGGACCTCCCACAGCAGCCGGCCGTCCACGTCGTAGGCCCGGGCCGTCTCGAAGCCGTCGTTCACCACCACGTGGGAATCGGAGCCGCTGAAGCCGAAGTCGCGGGGGGTCCTGCTGGGCCCCACCATGCCGGGCACCACGAGCGGGCCCTCGCCGGCCGCTGCCGGCGGCGGAGCCGCGATGGCGCGCGAGGCCCGGGGGGGAGCGGCAGCGGCGGCCTGCTTCAGCCGCTGCTCCCAGGCCTCACAGTCGGCGGGCGTGCCGATCTCCCGCTCCGCCTGGGCGCAGGCGGCGGCTGGCTCCATGCCGCTCCACACCAGCCCTTCGGCCCGCCGGCGCCGCCCCAGCCCCACCTCCACCCGCTCGCCGGGGTTGCGGTACATCATCAGGGCACCGGGAACGGCCTCCCAGCGGCGCTCGCGCAGGTGCCGGTCCAGGGTGTCGTGGTGACCGTCGCCGAAGAAATGGGCGCCGTTGTTGTAGGCGAAGCTGCAGAGGGCGGCCCGCTGCCGGTCGCCCATCTCGGCCCAGAAGGGAATCGTGGCTTCGAGCACCTTCCAGAACTTCTCGCGGCAGTTGTGCTCGTAGAGCGCGTCGGCCTGCGCCTGGGTGATCACATCCCCCAGGCGGACGGGGGAACCGTCCTCATAAAAGGTGCTGCCCCAGCCGATCGTGATCGGTTCGCCGCCCGTGCGGGGGTCGGGGTAGGCCTGCAGGCGGCAGCCTTCGTAATGGTGGGTGAGCTGGGCCACCTCGGGGGGGAGCTCGGCCGTTCCGGGCGGCGTCAGCCAGGCGTCGTCCGGGATGATGAAGCGCTCGGGATTGAGATAGCGCTGTTCGCCGTCGCCCAGGGGCACCGTGCCGCCGGGGCAGGTGTAGCGCCCCGCCAGCCGCACGATCGCCAGCCCCTTCACCGGCGCCGGTCGCACCCAGGCCACGGCGATCCGGGAGCCGGCGGCCACATAGGAATCGGCGTCGGCGGCGGCGGGGCTGGGGCTGAGCCCCGCATCCTCCCGGGCGGTGATGTAGGGCATCAGAGGCTCCCCCCCAGCCGGATCCGCTCCAGCGGAGTGAGGGCCTGGGCGGGTGCGGTGACGGGGCTGGTGGGGGTCACCTGGATCGGGCTCCGGCTGCGCTCGATCTCGGCCCGCAGCCGCTCCACCTCCGCGCGGAGCTGCGTCAGGCGGGGGTCATCCGCGGCCGGTTCTGCCGGTGGGGCCTGAATCGTGGCGGGCTGGCCGCTCCCTGCGCCGAGCAGCAGCTCCCGGAGGATGGGGCCCTTGAGATCCCCGAGGCGCTGTTCGGCGAATTTCTGCAGGACCTTGGGGGCGAAGGCCGCCAGCAGGAAGAGGAAGGTGAGGGTCATCCCCGTGTCGTCCCGGGGGGGATAGGTGACGCTCTCCTGCCCGTCGGCATCCCGGCGCACCGTCGGGGTGCTGCGCACCATGGTGAGAGCCCCGAAGCCGATGGAGGCCAGCAGGGCCAGCAGGCACATCAGCCGCATGGCCGAGCGGTTGCCCGGCGATTCCTCCAGGAACCCGGTCGTCGGAGTGGCGGCGGCGCGGGCGGGGGCGTTCATCGCAGATCGGCGCAGATCGGCAGGGAAGGCACCAGGAATGTCAGCAGGACTTCGGCCGGGCCGGCACCGGGCGGCAGGTGCCACAGGCTGGTGCCCTCACCCATTCTGAGAGGACGGTTCCCCGCAAGGTTCGGGCGTGCTCTTTCTTCATCCATCGGGAGGGTGACGGCCGATCAGGACTGTGGTTTCCGCCCTGACACCCTCGATCGGAATCTCCGCTGCGTCGCTCACCCTCCCGCTCCGCCGGGGTGAAGCCGAGCCTGCCCCGGGAGTGGGCGAAGCCCTGCACCCTCAGGGGCCGGGATGCTCGCGGCACGGCATCCACAGCGACCCCATGGCGTGGGCCCCCTCGCAGCCAAGCTCCTTCGCCTTCTGGAGGGCTGTTTCCCGGCTCGGGTAGGCGTAGAGGTTGCGGCTGCCCTGGCCGTGGTGGTGATGGACGTGGGCGGCGGGAGATCCGAGCCGGTAGGGACCCATGCCCTCCATGCCGACCCACCACACCCCCATCACGTTCACACCGGCGATCAGCACGCCCATGCCCACCACGGAGGCGTTGATCACCCCCATGGCCACGGCGCCGATGCTGAGCACCCCCATCGGCACCACGCCGATGCTCACCACGCCCATCGGCACGATGCCGATCGAGATGATTCCCAGCGGGGCGATGCCGATCGCCAGCACCTTCGGTCGGCCGCCGCAGCCGTCCTTCAATGGACCCCCGGGCCGGCCTGCCCGCCGGTGGCGTCCCCATGGCTGGCGCAGGGCATCCACTGGTCGCCCATCCGGTGGGCACCGTGGCAGTGGAAATGCTTCGCGGCCGCCTCGGCTTCGGCGCGGGTGGCGAACACCGCCTGCTGGGCCCCCTGGCCGGGGTGCTGGGCCCGGGCAGGGCCGACCTCCAGGGGGCTCAGCAGCACGCCGAGGGCGGCCAGCAGGGGGAGCGGATGGCGTCGCATGACCACAGGCTTCGGCTCGCCATCCTGGCAAGCGGGAAGCGATTCAGCGCCGGCTGATCAGCACCCACACAAAGGCCGCCACCCCGGCGGTCAGGGCCGCCATCCCCCCCGGACCCAGGCCCGAGCAGGGCTGGCGATCCGCGGCGAAACCCAGGGCCGTGCGCGGGCCGGGCCGGGGCTGGCGGGCCTGGCGGGGCACGGCGGCCTCCACGATCTCCCTGGCCTCCTTCAGCCCGATGCCCCGGGCGTTTCTGAGCAACTTGATCGCCTCGATGCGGCGGTCGTCTCGCAGGGCGGCCAGAACGTCGTCGGGAAGGGGGTCGGCCATGAACAAATCGGCAGCCTGCGTCCGCCCCGGAATGGGCCAATCCTAAAATCGGCCATCACGCAGCCGTGCCCATGGAAGGAACCATCACCCAGGCCGGTGCCGACACCGGCGGAAAATGTCCCTTCCTGCACGGGAGCCTGCGGGGGGCCACCGCCGGGGCGCTCTCCAACCGGGACTGGTGGCCCCGCCAGCTGAACCTGGCGATCCTGCACCAGAACTCGCCCCTGGCCGATCCGCTGGGGCCGGGCTTCCGCTACGCCGAGGCGTTCAGGAGCCTCGATCTGCAGGCCCTCAAGCAGGACCTGTTCGCCCTGATGACCGACTCCCAGGAGTGGTGGCCGGCCGACTACGGCCACTACGGGCCCTTCTTCGTGCGGATGGCCTGGCACAGCGCCGGCACCTACCGCATCCACGACGGCCGCGGCGGGGCGGGTTCGGGCACCCAGCGCTTCGCGCCCCTCAACAGCTGGCCCGACAACGGCAATCTCGACAAGGCCCGGCGGCTGCTCTGGCCGATCAAGCAGAAGTACGGCAGCAAGCTCTCCTGGGCCGACCTCATCATCCTGGCCGGCGACTGCGCCATCGAGTCGATGGGTCTGAAGACCCTGGGCTTCGCCGGTGGCCGCGAGGACGTGTGGGAGCCCGAGAGCGACATCGACTGGGGCCCGGAGACCGAGTGGCTGGGCGATCGCCGCTACAGCGGCGACCGGGAGCTGGAGCATCCCCTCGGTGCCGTGCAGATGGGCCTGATCTACGTGAACCCGGAGGGGCCCAACGGGGAACCCAACCCCCTCGCCGCCGCCCGCGACATCCGCGAGACCTTTCTTCGCATGGCGATGAACGACGAGGAGACCGTGGCCCTGATCGCCGGCGGCCACACCTTCGGCAAGTGCCACGGCGCCGGCGACAAGGACCTGGTGGGTCCGGAGCCCGAGGGCGCCACCATGGCCGAGCAGGGCCTCGGCTGGCTCAACCTCTTCGGCAGCGGCAAGGGCGACGACACCATCACCAGCGGCCTGGAGGGCGCCTGGACCGCCAACCCGATCCAGTGGGACAACGGCTATTTCGACAACCTGTTCGGCTACGAGTGGGAACTGGAGAAGAGCCCCGCCGGCGCCTGGCAGTGGAAGCCCACCGATCCGGCGGCGGCGGACGTCGTTCCCGACGCCCACGACCCGGCCCGGCGCCATGCGCCGATGATGGCCACCACCGACCTGTCCCTGAAGGTCGATCCGCTCTACCGGGAGATCTCGAAGCGCTTCCACGAGCACCCGGACCAGCTGGCGGAGGCCTTCCGCCGGGCCTGGTTCAAGCTCATCCACCGCGACATGGGCCCCCGCTCCCGCTACCTGGGCAGCCTGGCGCCGGCCGAAACCTTCCTCTGGCAGGACCCGATCCCCGCCGTCGACCATCCCCTGGTGGATGCCTACGACATCGCCACCCTCAAGGGCCGGATCCTGGAATCGGGGCTGCCCGTCTCCCAGCTGGTCGCCACCGCCTGGGCGGCCGCGGCCACCTTCCGCGGCTCCGACAAGCGGGGCGGCGCCAACGGCGGACGGCTGCGCCTCTCCCCCCAGAAGGACTGGGAGGTCAACCAGCCGGCGAAGCTGGCGAAGGCGCTGGAGGCCTACGAAGCGATCCGGCAGGCGTTCGATGCCGAGCATTCCAACGGCAAGAAGGTGTCGCTGGCGGATCTGATCGTGCTGGGCGGCTGCGCCGGCGTGGAGGAGGCGGCCCGACGGGGCGGCCATGCGCGTGGAGGTGCCCTTCACCCCCGGCCGCATGGATGCCTCCCAGGAGCAGACGGATGTGGCTTCCTTCGCCGTGCTCGAGCCGCGCGCCGACGGCTTCCGCAACTATCTCCGGCCGGGCCTGCGGGCCTCCGCCGAGGAGCTGCTGGTCGATCGGGCCCAGCTGCTCAGCCTCACCGCCCCGGAGATGACGGTGCTGGTGGGCGGGATGCGGGTGCTCGACGCCAACCACGGCCGCTCACGCCATGGGGTCTTCACCGATCGCCCCGAGACCCTCTCCAACGACTTCTTCGTCCACCTGCTCGACATGGGCACCGTCTGGAAGGCGGACTCGGAGGCCGAGGAGACCTTCGAGGGCCGGGACCGGGAAACGGGCGACCTGAAGTGGACCGGCACCCGGGTCGACCTGGTGTTCGGCTCCAACTCCCAGCTGCGGGCCATCGCCGAGGTGTATGCCTCCGCCGACGGCGGCGAGCGCTTCGTGACGGCCTTTGTCGCGGCCTGGGCCAAGGTGATGAACCTGGATCGCTTCGAGCTGGGCTGAACCCATCGGCGCCCACCACCAGGATCGGTCGCCCGTCACCTGTCCCCTTCCCGGCGCGGCGCGCTACGGCTGCCCGGCGGCTACGGGGGCTCTCCGGTCGTGATCGCGAACGGATGCTCCGGCAGGGCAGCCAGCAGATCCCGCGGCTGCACCGACTCCCGGTAGAGGGCCAGGGCGGCCGGCCAGATGAAGGTGGTGTCGTAGGGGTTGGGCCCGTCCTTCACCCCACCGAAGGAGCGGAACAGGGCATCGTCGTAGTACTGGGTGGAGGTGACCGCCTGGTTGTGGAAGGCGATCAGCTCCGGATCGAGGGCCTGGTTGGAACAGGAGAAGTAGAGCGCCTTGGCGCTGCTGGCGATGGCGGAGAAGTTGGACGGCCGGCCTTCGCCGCTGCCCACCCATTGGGATGGCGGCACCAGCCTGTCGGCGGCCCCGTGCAGGATCGCCACCGGCTGGGTGAGCTCGGATCCGGTGTGCTTGATCAGCAGGGGATCGGCGGTGAAGGGGGCTCCGAACAGCTTCAGCAGTCCGAGGGCGAAGCGGGGAATGCCCATCTCCGAATCGGCGGCCGGGTCGGCCACCACGATCACCCTTGGCTGGAAGAGAGCCTCACGGTCGTCCCGCAAGGCCCAGGGCAGGCTCAGGGCCAGCAGTCCCCCGAGGGAATGGCCGAAACCGTAGGCCTGGGGACGGGCCTGCTGCCAGTGGCTGTAGGCCGGCTCCTGCGCCAGATCCCTCCAGCCCGCTTCCGCCAGGGCGATCGCCTGGGCAAGCCAGTGTTTCGGCGAAGAGGCCAGGCTCAGCGCCACGGTGCCGAGAAGGTGGCTCAGGTTCCTGGCGTAGCTGCGGCGGAACCAGCCGATCACCGCCAGGATCAGCTGGATCAGCAGCAGGGGAAACACCACCCGCCGCAGATCGCCCACCGTGGGCAGTCCGGGAGCTCCGGCCGGCTGCTGGATTCCGCCGTAACGGGCGGCCAGCAGCGGGTGCAGATCCTCAAGCTCCACGGCCGCATCCTCCGGCCGGCCGGCCAGTCGCAGGGCCGTGCGGCCCCAGAGGCGCGCCAGGGGCAGCTCCTCCCGGGGCGGCACGGGCGCCAGGGGGGCGGGGTTGGGATAGGTGCTGCGCTGGAAATCCGGGAAAAACACGATGTAACCCTCGGCCGCCAGCGCCAGCAGGTGGTCGTCGTAGAACGACGGCATGCAGAGGGCGAAGCCATGCAGATAAAGCACGGTCTTCAGCGGCTCCTCCGGGCGGGAGGCCCCTTCCGGCACGTAAACCCGCAGGTAGGTGCCATCGCCATGGCGGCCCCGCTGCCAGATGGTGCAGTCGTGCTCCGGTACCACCTCATGGATCCAGTCGCTGGCGGAGGGGTCGGTCATTGCGGTCGTGGGGGCCGGTTGTGGCGGGCCACGGGTGATCGGTAAGTTTGAGGAGAAGCGTCCGAGACGTCCACCATGAAGGCGATACCTGTTGTTCTTTCCCTGGCGGTGCTGAGTCTCTCCGCCCTCACCCCCGCCGTCGCCCAGACCAGCGCCGAAGCCCAGCGCCGCGAGCAGGAGGCCAACCGCGACCGCTGCCGCAACGGCGTGATCCTCGGCGGTATCACCGGAGCGGTGGTGAGTGGCCGGGGCCTGGGCAACAAGCTCGGCGGAGCGGCCCTCGGCGGCACCGCCGGCTGCATCATCAACAAGGAATGGAACCGGGGGAAGTGAGCGGCGGCTCCGCCCGGTGAAACTCCACGTGGAAGCGCACGGGCGGGCCAGGTTCCACCCGGTGCAGCCGGGTGGGTTCCACGATCCCCGGCCGCTCGGGGGTCAGCCGCACCAGCTCCTCCTCCGGTTCCAGAAACCGGAACGGCAGGGAGCCCTCCTCCACCACGATCAGGGCCCACACGCCCTCCTTCGTGCGGTGGTTCGTCCGCAGGCCCGCCGGCACGGTGAGGGCATCGAAGCTGGGGGTGCGTTTGTAGGCCGTCAGGCCGGGGGGCAGTGCTTCGCGCATGGGGCTCCTCACCGGTGATCGTCTGGTGGCCTGTGGTGTTGTCCTTCCTGGGCGCCTGCCTCGGCGCCGACCCATCAGACGTCATGCTGGCCAGAATCCTCCCCGTCCGCCCCATCCGGAGCCGTCCATGGCCAAGGTCGAGATCTACACCTGGCGCTTCTGCCCCTTCTGCATCCGGGCCAAGCATCTGCTTGACCGCAAGGGGGTGGCCTACGAGGAATACGTGATCGACGGCGACGAGGAGGCCCGCGACGCCATGGTGGCCAGAGGATCCGACGGCCGGCGCTCGGTGCCCCAGATCTTCATCGACGAGGCCCACATCGGCGGCTGCGATGACCTCTACGGCCTGGAGCGCCAGGGGCGGCTGGATGCCCTGCTGGCCGGCGCGGCCTAGTTGCAGTCCCCACCCGGCGGAGCAGGCCGGCGGTCGAGCGAGACGCTGCTGGCGCCTTACGGTCATCACCGTCTCGTCTGCTGCGATGTCCTCCCCAGCGAACGGGCACTCCCTGAGCCATGCGCCCAAACCTGGGCTCCTTTCCGTGCAGGTGCCGGGTTCAACATCAGCGACGTAGACCGCCGACACCGACCGTCCTGGATGTTCTGTCTCAGCAGGTTGTTCCGTGACAAGGGGGTTTGAGGCCGCTACGGGTGGGGTGCGACCCACCACCCCCGACCTCCCGCACCCATGCAAAGCCACCCCAACGCCCGCCTGACCCAGCGGGGCCGGCACCGGCTTGTGATCCACATCTGGAGCACGGCTGCGGCCTTGCCGGGCTTGCTGCCGGGAACGGGATCCGCCTCCGCTGCGCCTACCGCTGGCTGGGCCGGTACCGCTCAGGCGGACCAGCTTCACGGGCGGATCGACGGAGCGTGCGCCGCACCACGATGAGGTGTTTTCGGTGCTGCGTCCATCCCTGGGCCTGCCTGAAGGGCTTGCCTAACCCCCTGTCTCCACTGATCCATGCTCTCCTCCCTTCCCCGTCAGACCACCGTTCTCGTGGTGGGTGCCGGCCCCACGGGCCTGCTGCTGGCGGGGGAGCTGCAGCGCCGCGGCGTGCCCGCCTTGCTGATCGACGCCAGGCCCGAGGCGCTGCACTGGGACCGGGCCACGGTGATTCATCCGCTGTCGCTGGAGCTGTTCGAGGCGCTGGGTCTGGAGGAGGACTTTCTGGCCACCGGCTGCCGCCAGCGCCGGATCCTCATCCATGCTGACGGCCGCCGTCTGGGGGAACTGGATCTGGCCGGTTGCGGCAGCCGCTACGGGTTCAACCTCGGTCTCTCTGAAGAGGTGACCGAAGCCATCCTCACGGGCCATCTCGAGCGCCATGGGGGCACGGTGCACCGCTCCTGCCGGCTGCAGGGTCTCCAGCCCCACACCGACGGCGTGGGCGTCACGCTCGCCTGCGGCGAGCAGGAGCAGTCCCTGGAGGCCCGCTGGGTGGTGGGCTGCGATGGCCTTCGCAGCACCACCCGCGAGCTGAGCGGCATCGGCTTTGAGGGGCATGCCATCACCCGCCCCTGGGCCGTGTTCGATGCCGCGGTGGAGGGCTGGGCCGACACCAACGAGGCCAACGCGGCCTACCTCGACGCCTCGCCCCTGATCCTCACGGCCCTGCCCGAGTGCCGCTGGAGGGTGTACCTGCGGCCCACCTCCGAGCAGGGCGATCTGGTGGCGGAAGCCTCCGCCGTGTTGCGCCGCTACCTGCCGGCGGCCCGTTTCCGTGATGTGGAGAACCCCAGCCGCTTCCACTGCCACACCCGTGTGGCCAGCGCCTTCCGGGCCGGCCCTGTGTTTGTGGCCGGCGACGCCGCCCATGTGTGCTCCCCCGCCGAGGGCCACGGCATGAACTGCGGGCTGCAGGACGCCGCCAACCTGGCCTGGAAGCTGGCCCTGGTGCATCACGGCGTCGCCGCCTCTGCCCTGCTCGACAGCTACGAGCAGGAGCGACGACCCGTGGCCGAACAGATCGCCCGCTCCGGCGACGCCGTCGAGCAGGTCCACGGGCTGCGGGACAGCGGCGAGCGCGCCGCGCGCGACCGGGCGATCGCCGCGATGCTCGCCGATCCCGTGGCCCGTCAGCACGAGGTTGTGGCCGAAGCGGAGCTGAATGTGAGCTACGCCGGCTCGGCGATCACCAGCGGCGCCCAGGGCGCCTACCTCGGCACGGGACAGCGCCTGCCCACCACGATCGCGATGCCCGCCGGAGCCGCAGCTGCCCATCTGCACCAGCTCACCCACCGGCTCGGCCACACCCTGCTCCTGCTGGCGGGCACCGAGGCCGACCCGGCGGCCCTCGCAACCCTGCAGGCGCAACTGGAGGCCGACACGGCGGCCTCGACCCTGGTGGAGGCGCTGGTGGCCGTGCGGCTGGCGGGGAGCTGCGCTGTGGGCCTCGGCCCTCTCACCTTGCTGGCCGTGCGGCCCGACGGCTTCATCGGTCTGCGGGCCGACGCCGATCACCGCAGCGCGCTGCGGCGGTATGCGGCGCTGATGCTGGGCCGCTGAATTCGCGCACCGCTCCGGAGATCCCAGGGGTGAGTGGAAGGGGCCGCGATGAACCTCTGCCCTTGGTCGATGGTGCTGAAGTCACCGATGGTGGAGTGCCGGCGATCACGGTTGTTGCCCCCATGATCCAGCAGCCCAGTTCCTGAGGCCATTGCTGGGATGAGAGCAGCAACATGGTGCTTCCAGGCTTGCTCCGAGTGCCATGTCCTCCTGATGGCACGCAAAACAGCCTCCTTGTTCTCCTGCGCTTTGGTCTGAAGCCTTGTCCATCAGTCCTCAGCCAGCTGTCCCCGGCAAGGGCGGGGGCGAGGAACCATCCGGCGCCAGGGTGTGGGGCAGGTGGCCGGTCTTCACCAGGATCGTGCAGCCTTCCTGGCTGAAGGGGCGATGGCTGCTGCCGGGCGGATTGCGCAGCCAGCTGCCGGGGAGGTAGCGGCCGCACTCATCCTCGAAGACGCCTTCCAGCACGAAGATTTCTTCGCCGCCAGGATGGCCGTGGGCCTGGAAGATCGTTCCCGGGGCCCAGCGCACCAGGGCGACGTTCTCGGATCCAAAGGCGTGCAGGGGCATCACCTCCAGGCCTCTCACCAGGCCGGGGTGCCAGCTCCGGGCATGGGTGTCGATCGCCCGCTGCTCCTGGTCGGCCGGATGCATCTGCCAGAGCTTCACCAGGATCGTGCAGCCCGGTTCGCTGAACGGCGTGTGGCTGGAGCCGGCCGGATTGCGCAGGTAGGTGCCCGGGCCGTAGTGGCCGTGCTCATCGGAGAAGATGCCGTCCAGCACCAGGATTTCCTCACCGCCGCCGTGCCTGTGGCGGGCAAAGGAACTGCCCGGGGCATAGCGCACCAGGCTGGTGGCGCGGGCCACCTCATCACCGAGCCGATCGAGCATCTTGCGCTCCACGCCCGCCAGGGGTGAGGGGCACCAGTCGAGGGCTGTGGTGTCGAGCACCACCCGCCGGCTGAGGTCGGCATTCAGCCGCATCGGTGCTGCCGCAGGGGAGGGGGAGTTCATTCACTCACCTCCCCTTCCACCACCGCAGGAGGTTCGGCGACATCGGTGAGTCCGGCGGCGGCCTGAATCGTGGCGTTGTCGTTGAGGTCGAGCTGAAGCACACGAACCTGCTCGCCGTGGCGCTCAACGAGCGGTGCGGCTGAGGCGGGCTGGCGAACCGCGGCGTACACCCGTTCGGCGCAGGCGCAGGCCGATGCCGCGATTGGCGCCGGTGATCAGCAGCGTCTGGCCATGGAGGCTGCGGGAGGAAGGATTCGGAGTCAAGGTCTTGGTTGGAAACATCGTGGCGGGTGCCATGAATGGGCAGAGATCATTGACTGATCGTTCCAGGAAGCGAGGAGAAAGGCCGCTCCTGATTGTTTGCCTCAGCCGGGGGCCAGCAGACGCAGCAGGGCGCCGCGGGCCCGGGGGTGGGGCTGCCCATTGCCCATCACCCGGCTGAGCAGGGCCATGCCCTGGGTGGCGGAGAGCAGCAGCTGAGCCGTGTCCTCCACATCCAGGTCGCCCCGCAGTTCGCCTTCGGACTGGGCGCGCCGCAAGGTGGTGGCGAAGGCCTGCTCCAGCTGCTCGAGGTGGCGACGCAGGGAGGCCGCCACGGCCTGGTCGCTCTGGTCGAAGTTCGCCACGTTGGTGGCGAGCATGCAACCGGGCCTCTCTCGGCAATGGGAGGCCTCGAACCCTTCCAGCACCCGCTGCAGATTGCCCACAGGCGAGCCCGGGGCCAGCAGCTCCTCTCTGATGCGGCGCACCTGGGTGCGGCCGTAATGGTCGAGCGCCTTGAGAAACAGGTCCCGCTTGGTGCCGAAGGTGTCGTACAGGCTTTTCCGGCCGATGCCCATGGCATCGAGCAGTTGACAGAGGCTGGCGGCTTCATAGCCCTGGGCCCAGAACACCTGCATGGCCTTTTCGAGGGCCATGTCGGTGTCGAACTGCTTGGCGGGACCGGGGGGCATGGGGGGATGAACTCCTGCTGGAGGGCGGCACCGAAAAGACCCTACTACAAACCTTGAACGATCAGTCAAAGATGGTGGCGACCCCTCCCGCGGCCACGCCCCTCACGCCCGCCCGAAGACCAGCGGGTTCGGCCTCAGCCCGGGCGGCACCATGTGGGTATTGACCCTGGCCCGTATCACCGGGGATGCGCTTCTCCTGATGGCCTATGGGTGGCGCGGCAAGCTGCAGTTGGTTGTCGCGTATCCGCCAAGGAGAGGGCCTCTCCAGGGGGGGGAAGGGGATGCTCGCAGGGCTGGCCTACCCACACCAGGCTCCATTGGAGTTTCCAGAATGCTTACGCTGGCCATCACCTGGCCGCAGAGAGCATGGCCGAAAACTGCTGAATGGCATCAGTGAATGTCAGACGGCGGCTCAGGTGAATGGCATGGTTGGAAAGTGCTCTTCGCCCTGAGAGGAAACTTTTCGGGATGGCGTATCGACTCAACGGATAAGTCAACGTCTAGATCAGGCCAATAGAGATGATCAGGGGTGGGTCGCAAGACGTTCATTAGCTGCAGAATCGTAGCCGACTTGAACCAAGGGAACTCGGAATACGGGAGCGCCAGTTCTTCATCGTCAATAAGCATCCAAATGCA
Source organism: uncultured cyanobacterium (assembly GCA_963772735.1). GTDB lineage: Bacteria > Cyanobacteriota > Cyanobacteriia > PCC-6307 > Cyanobiaceae > Cyanobium. The sequence goes on from CAVYYO010000011.1 coordinate 98,350, forward strand.
ATGACTGGAAACGTTGGTGACCTCAGCTTCCAAAGTGGTTGTTCCAGGCATCGATGACCTCCTGTTGGTGTGACTCGACTAACCGTTGAGCATCTTTGATCTTTGAGGAGCTTAGCCCAATGTTGCGGGCAAGTTCAATGGACGGACTCAGCCAGAACTTCGCTTCTTCGTCTGGATGGCTGACATGGATATGAATACGGCTTTCTTCGCGCGAGAAGAAGAAGAACCGGAATTCGCCATCACGGAATACAGTTGGTGACAAGCATGCTCCCATACCTCATTGACAGCATAACCCTGCTAACACGGGCGGGAGGGGATCATTGGCTGCAGCTCAAGATAGTCGCCGCCGTAGCGTCTCGCCTGCCCCAGCACAACTGTTTCCATCTTTCCAACCCTGCCCCATAGTGGCAAGCAAGGAGTGAAAAGCGCAAGCAGGGTGTCGGAGGCGGCCAGGGTGTCGGAGCCGGCCTGTCCACTCCAGGGGATTGTTCGAAGGTGTCGCATCTCCCCAGGCAGCGTTTGCGGCCCTACGCCTCATCTGCAAAGCTCAAGCTTGCTCCGCTTCGCTTTTCACACTCGCGCTTAACTTCAGACCCAGGGCCGTGACCACTTTCAGGATGGTGTCAAAGCTCGGACTGCGCTCTCCAGACAAAGCCTTGTAGAGGCTCTCCCTGGAGAGTCCCGATTCTCTGGCCACCTGGGTCATCCCCTGGGCCCGTGCAATGTCGCCCAGGGCCTTGGCAATGAAAGCGGCATCTCCATCCGCCTCCTCGATGCAGGCTTCCAGGTAGGCCGCCATCTCCTCGGTTGTTCGGAGATGCTCGGCAACGTCGTAGGGGGTGGTCGTGGTTTTCATCAGATCTCCTCCGTCAGGTTGTCTGCCAACAGAAGGGCCTCATCAATGTCCTTGGTTTGTGAACTCTTGTCTCCGCCAGCCAAAAGGATGATCAACTCGGTTCCCCTCTGCAGGTAGTAGACCCTGTATCCAGGGCCGTAGTTGATCCGCAACTCCGACACGCCGCCCCCAACGGGCTTGACGTCGCCAGGATTGCCGCCGACGAGGCGCTCGATCCTGGCCAGAACCTTCGCCCGGGCTCTCAGATCACGGAGACCCGCAAGCCATCGGACGAACCGCTCTGTCTGGCGGACTTCAACTATCCACCAACTGTAGCCTCCTGACTACGGTCACGCAACGCCGCCTTGCCAGCTTCCATCAATGTCGACGCATCCTTCGAACCGCTCAAGATCAGCGGCGGGCACGCGAACTTGGGCACCGCCGACTTCCCTTGCTCCCATCTTCTGTATCTTGATGTTAGAAGGTCCACTCATCGGTAGACGTCCCTTCTGTGGCCAACCTTAACAACGTCGACAACTCGCGTCTCATCATCGACGGAGTAAATGACCCGATAGTTGCCTTGACGGACACGATCAAGGTTGGTCCTGCCCGCAAGCTTTTCAGACCCTGATGGGCGCGGTTGAGTGGCCAGTGATTTGATCTTCTCAATCAATCGTGCAAGCGTTGCCTTGTCTGATATTGCCTGAAGCTCTTTAGCTGCTGATGGCTTAATCGAGAGGCTATAATCGGCCACTATTTCTTAGGCTTGTGACAAACTCTTCGAAACTAAGGCTTGGCTCGGCTTGCCTCCGATCAGCATCTCTCAAATCATCAGCATCTTCGGCCAATGTCATACGAACTGCTTCATTGACCATGTCCGATATTGAGCGGTTACATGCAGCAGCTCTTAGGCGCAGTGCACGATGAACATCCACGTCGAAGTAGATGGTGGCCCGTTTTGTTTCATCCATCCCTTAACCCTAGCGCTATGACGTCAGGACGTCAAGACGGCGTTGCATCTGGCTTTCCTCTGATCCTTCTAGCGCCACCCCTGAGTAGCTGGCAAGGAGTGACACCTTCCCTGAAAGTCACCGAGGCCTGTGGCCAACACTTCTCCCCAGATCGCTCGAACCATGGGAGCTTCCACTTCCCCTCAGGGGATAGGAATCACCCCTGTACGATCCTTCCAACGCTCAGCATCAGCGGCGGGCCGCAAGAAGATATCGATCGAGATACCAGCTACACGGTGGCGGCTCTGGTGCATGGCGGTGTTAGCTGCTCAGCACCTTCACACGAGGCGATGGAGCTCCACGCAGTAGACCCTCCACACTCAGATCCTCATCAATATCTGGCCAGTGGATTCCAAAGCCAGCTCCAGCAATCTGCCAATTGTCACGCTCTAGGGCGGTGGCGTGCAGCAGGCGCGGGTACCAGGCCATAGGCACAGAGATGGAGCGTCCATCTGCGAGGTCGACGATCAGTTTGTCTTCTGTGCAGGCGACCTCTACGACACGCTCGCCAGGGTTAGCCATGAAACTCCTCCCATGCCTTCAACAGGATACCTCTCTTCAAGCTGACAAGCCGTTCAATCTCTCGAAGCTCCCTGGCTTTAAATCCAAGGCTTGATGAAAGTGCAACTGGTGTGAGCCAAACCTTGCAAGAGTCCTGATCTCGATCCACATGTATGTGGGGTGGCTCATTAGGTTCATGGCTGTAGAAGTAGAACCTGTACGGACCGCTTCTGAGGACTGTCGGCATCCGTGATCTTCCCCATCAGTTCAAGGATAGCCAGCTCGGCCTTCCTGTACAGCTAACGCTGCCCCTTAGTGGCAGATAAGAACTCTAGAACGCCAGCAGGGAGCTGGTGGTGGCCTGTCCACTCGAGGGGTATGTTATGCCTCTTTTGCATCACCAGAGGGATGTTTCTCAATGTATTCCTTAAGCACAGCGTCCATACGGGCTTGCCAGCCGGCACCTGATGCCTTGAAGTAGGCAAGCACCTCCGGGCTATACCGTATAGAAACCAGTTGCTTCTTGTTCGGTAACTTTGGGCGCCCTCGCATAGCGCGGATTGGGACCATCTGATCGAGTTGGTCTTGTGTAAGCGGGAGAGCATCAGGATCAGATTCTGCAGCTGAAGTGATCGCCTCGTCCTCCTCAAGAGTTGGCATCACCAGGGAAACCTTCTTGGATGGCTTTGACATAGTGATTGAGCTCACGGCGATTGGCTTTGCGCAGGCTGATGATTCGACGAAGTGGATCTCGATTTACAAAAGCCACGAAATAGAGGATTTCTGATTTGGGGATCAGAGCCACCATCCGAATTTCGCCATAGTCAGCTCGATCATCAATCCAGACAAGAGCCGCATCCCAATCAAGTTCAGCGGCAAGCGACAATGAGACGCCATGTTTGGCGCGATTAGTCGCATCCTTGTCAGGGTCGAAGTCGATCTGCACACTTTAATGTAGCTACTATAAAGCCTGATGTCAACCTGGGGTGCCAGGCCACTCCTGGGTAGGCATAACGAATAAGGATAGATCGTGCAACTGGTTGTTGGACGGTCACTTATAAGTAGATAGAATAGCCTCGAAATCTCTGCCCTGAGAGAAGAAATACTCACAATAAGTGATGGCGTTACTTATTCTTTTGCGAAGTGCTGCTTTTTGTCCCCTGCCCCTTGGGCGTGATCTCAGGCTTGGGTGTTCTAGGTCCTTGACCTGCGGCTCCACGCTGAACGTGGCCTTCATCAAGCCTGATTTGCTTTCCGGTGTCGTTCGTCATGGGTGGAGTGGGGAGCAACTATCTTGATCTTACTGGGAATCACTCTGGATTACTGTGGGGGGGTCTTGGTCATCTTCTGGAGCTGATGCCAAAGTTGGTGTTTCGATCGAAAGCACACCCTTGGGTCGCTCTAGATACAAGTAATCTGTTTGATAAAGATAAGACCCGTCAATATTAGAATATACAGATACATCAAGCAGGATTAGCTCTCGCTGTTCATCATTAGAGTCAGACCAGGCATGAACGTAGCCATAGTAGAATATATTCGTTGAATGATCCCTTACCACCAACCACTCGCCCTTGTTGTGTAGCTGCTCTGATGACAAGAACGCGGCCATTATCCCATCATCACCGTATCTATCGGATGCTTTGAGAAATCGTGCAAGTTTTGTGAGCAATTTGTAGTACCACGCATATGACCAGCCAAAAGCGACGACAATGCTCGCAGTCGTTGCCGCCACAATCTCCCAAAACAGAATCGAGTTGGTTTTGCTGCTGATGGAGCCGATGAGCCTGTCAAGTGGGCTAACTATTGATATTCTTCCCCCAGATATGTTTGCAAGTATCAGGTAGAAGCCGCTCAGCAATGAATAAGAGAGAATCGAGAGCAGGAAAATCTGAAGCAGCGAGCCAAGCTGCTGTGTTCCTTTTCTCTTTGTAGTGATTTTGCAAATGATTAGATATGCCACGATTCCTGGCATTCCTAATAACATGAGGCGTAGCGTCACCTCTGTGACTTCCATCTCCCTCCAAGGTGCCGATACCAGCAAAGTATAGCCGAGCTTTCTTGGCTATACATGTTGTGATTGAGTACATGTCTCTAGCCCGGCAGGAATAGCAGGAACATCTCTATTCAGGCCTTGATCTGTCCAACGCTGCCCCTGAGTGGCAGGCAAGGAACTTGCGGTGGCGCAGCTACGAGTTATTGGCGGCCTGTCCACTCGAGGGGCTTGTTGGATGCTTCTCAAAGCGAAGCCAGACATTATGTACCAGTCAAGAAGCCACACGGTAGCAACGAATGGAAACGTTGGGTTGACGGTCGTCCTGAGCGGGATAAGCTTGAGCGGGCTTGCTTCTAGATCTTGTGCCATGCATCGTGGCATTTGAACCAAATGTTGGGGTCTATGGCTCGCAACATTTTCCTTGACACCGTACTAGTAATTAGTACTCGTCGCGTTCCGCAAAAGAGTAGTAGCAAGCCCTCTAATTCGAGCGCCTGAATGCTGACGCTGCGCCGCCTACAAAACGCCGATGGCCTCAACGATGTAGCAAAGTTGCTTGGCTTTAAGCCAAGAGCCCTTGCCCATATACTTTATGTTCAGCAGGACTCATCTAAGTACCACACTTTCACCATTCCAAAGCGCTCTGGAGGCGTCCGCATTATTTCGGCGCCCATGAAAGGCTTAAAGCTCTTGCAGCGAAGACTGGCCGATCTACTTCAGACTTGCACTTCTGAAGTAAATAAGATTAGGGAAGAGAGTGATGAGCCAATCCTTCGCTATCAACTTGCCCATGGCTTTGCAAAAGAGCGTTCTATCTTGACCAATGCAAGGCCTCATCGCAGAAAGAGGTATGTATTTAATGTTGATCTTGAGGATTTTTTTGGCTCTATTCATTTTGGGCGAGTCCAAGGTTTCTTCATAAAAGACAAGTCATTCCTTCTCAAGCCAAAGACAGCTCTTATCTTGGCTCAGATTTTATGCTTTGAGAGTAAGCTTCCCCAGGGAAGCCCTTGTTCGCCAATTATCTCCAATCTAATCGCTCATATTCTGGATATACACCTTGTCCGCTTGGCTTCACGCTGGGGTTGCACCTACACTCGTTATGCCGACGATCTTACATTTTCAACCAACAGAAAAGAATTCCCCGCAAGAATTGCGACGAGATCACATTCAGCAAGCCATGAATGGACTGCAGGAAGCGATTTAGTCAGAATTATCAATCACTCGGGATTTAAGGTTAATCATTCTAAGACCCGAATGCAGTATCTCGACTCGCGACAAGAGGTTACAGGCCTAGTTGTAAATAATAGGATTAATGTCCCCTCTGACTACAGAAGGAAGGTTCGTGCTATGGCTCATAGCCTATTCCGAACTGGAAAGTACTACCTACCATCTTTTGCGAAAGATCAGGATGGCATAGAACAGCCAGCAATGGCTCCAGGCACCTTGGCACAGTTACACGGGATGCTCGGATATATACATTTTATCAGCAAGAGCGATGCAGAGACTCAGATGCAGCAATATTCCACTAATGATTCTCAACAGGTGATCAAGGACTTGCAAGTTCGAAGGGAGACAATCTATCGCCGATTCTTATTTTACAAAGAATTCTATGCCTTGGATAAACCCGTTCTTCTTTGCGAAGGCTGGACTGATTACATATATATTCAAACTGCACTAAAGGCACTAAAGGGACAATACCCAAATCTGGTTTCTGTAGACAGCTCGGGGAAGTCATCCTTCGCTTTTAGGTCTTTAAAATATTCTGATAGTAATACCGGCAAGATATTGCAGCTAAATGGAGGAACTGGTGACCTTTCTAAGTTTATTCATGTGTATAAACGTGAATTTGAGCTGTTCCTTAGTTCTCCAGGGATGGCTCATCCTGTTATCCTGCTACTAGATAATGATTCAGGCTGCAAAGGGGTTCTTAGTGCCGCCAAGCAAATAAAAAACGCGCCATTCAGCCGCAACGATGATTTTTTGGATGTAGTTAGAAACCTGTACATTGTTCTTACCCCTCTTTTGCCGGGGAAAAATGATACTTCAATTGAAGATATGTTTGATCAGAGCACGCTTTCAATCAAGCTTAATGGTAAAAGTTTTAATCGATCTAATACAGGAGATTCGAGCTCCAGCTATGGCAAAGCGGTTTTTGCAAAGAAGATAGTTGAAGAAAGGGCGTCATCGATTAACTTCAACGGCTTTATTCCTCTTCTGGATAGACTGTCAGGTGCTATTAGCGCTTACTACGCACAACGCCAATCGAGGCATTAAGGAAAACAGGCTTGGACCTTACAAGGCATCCAACGCCGGGATTCAGGGGCGCGAGGAAGCGTCGCTTACGAGCGTCCCCTGCAATCCCTTGTTATCCCGCCTCGTCACGCACTCCAGCTCGATGTCATCGCGCACTGTCGGTGAACGCATACGCCATCGCTTTGAGGCTTCCCTCAATCCAGGCGGCGAGTGGCCAAAGACGACGAACGTCGTCTTGGGTCGGCGGATTCGCTGACTCGGTGTGTCGCAGCATTCCGACAACGATTCCAGTCGCTGCCGCGGCGTTGCCGCCGCCGACTATGTCGACGTAGGCAGACCACCGATGTAAGTATTCCTTCAGGTACTCACTAGCCCTATTTGCGACCTGCTGAGGATCATCCACTGGGCCAACGAAGAACCGCTGAGGATCCGCGCCGATTGCGAAAACCACCGCCGTATGGAGGAGATCGTTGAGAACAGCATCAGGATTCTTGAGCCCGCCAGCACAGGCCACTTGGACTGTACTGATGCAGAACACGAAGTACCTGAAACGAGAATCGCGAAGATCGAACTTCATGACTAGAGGGGCGTTCGCCCCCCCGACCGTAGTCTTCTCAAAGAGATTCCACAGAACCTTGAATGCGGCGTCGACCGCTTTCTTGTGAGTTGACTTACCTCCAAACAATCCCACGGTGACCTCCTTCCAAGCTAGCGACGGATCTCGGGTCAGGATAATAATGAGCTGAGCCGCACCGCCGTTCTACCGAACGGCGTTCGGCTAGCAGGCGGTGTCGGCTCCAGCGATTGTTGGTTAGCCGCGTAAGTAGTCTAAGCATCCTATACAACCGTAAAAACGCGGACTAATCAACAAGTGTTTGGGCAGTCCGCATAACACTCCATCCACCCACCGCTGTTTCCGCATAACATGCCGAGGTCAGCCCCCAAGAATAGCCCAGGTCGCGTGCGCCGCAAAGGTACTCAGGGGTGGGGCGGTTGCTGCCTGGCGAAATGGGCTGATCAGCATAGCCCTCTGATTTTACCCCTTGATCTCCTGCCCTCCGTTGCCTCGCACAGGTGTTCGGGAAAGAGCAGATCCGCCGGGCTTCTGACACCAGCTGGCCCCCGATTGGGCACAGGACGCTCCTATGGATCGTCAACCCCCTGCTTAGATTCCTTGCGCTGCTGGGCTTCTGCTTCCGGCTCTGATCCACCCGATGGCCTGGCCACATTTGAGAGCGGTCAGGCCATCGGGTGGGAGCCTGGGGCCCTGATCTCTGCTTGGCTCGGGCTGACGATGTTCTTTCCGCGGTTTGCCCATCAGTAGATGAAACACCTCTCGTGTGATGAATCGCTTTAGGCAGCGCAGGATGTCTTTGTTGCTGAGGCCCTCACCTTTGCGTCTCTCGGTCTGGTCCTTTGTGGCCTGGTGGTAACGGAGTCTCACCACAGCGATTCGATGCAGGGCGGCGTTGGCCTTCTGATTGCCGCCGCGATTGAGACGATGGCGTCTGCTGTTCCCGGGGCTCGCCTGCAGGGGACTCACGCCACAGACCGCCGCCAACGTCGCATCTGAGCGGATTCTCTCTGGATTGTCACCGGCGGCGGCGAGCTGATCGGTCGGGGCGGTTGACCTCAATCACGTCGTAGGCGGCATCCAGAAGCGCGCGGTGGAGCCCAGCCCCATAGGAACTGGTGAGCCTCCCCCGCAGCGTGGGCCTGACGCCCAGGGTCTTCATCGCAGCCTCGTCGGGGCAGCCTGGTTCCCACTGCCCCGCAGAGCCGCCAGAGTGAGGGAAATCCCCGGTCCGGCCCATGAGCGAGCACGCCAGCCCCACCGGACCCGCCTCCAGCCCCGCCGATCCCGCCTTGCCCGATCAGGGCGGCGGCTGGCCCCTGATCGAGGGCTGGGCCCGTGCCACCCTCACGCCCCGGGGTCCGAAGCTCTGGCAGACCCTCAATCACCGCAGTGCCTGCCTCTCCTGCGCCTGGGGCACCGGCGGTCAGCACGGCGGTTTCCGCGATGAACTGGGCGAGCCGCTGCAGCGCTGCCTCAAGAGCGTCCAGGCGATCATGGCCGAGCTCCAGCCGGCGGTGAGTGAGGGGGTGTTCAGCCGCCGCAGCCTGATGGAGCTGCAGCAGCTCTCCTCGATGGAGGCCGACCGGCTCGGTCGCCTCAGCCATCCGTTGCTGTTGCGCCAGGGGCAGACCCACTACGAGCGCATCGGCTGGGATGACGTTTTCGCCATTGCCGAGGCCGCCTTCCGGGCCCCACCGGAGCGGGTGGCTTCCTACAGCTCGGGCCGCTCCTCCAATGAGGCCGCCTACCTGCTGCAGCTGATGCTGCGGGCGCTGGGCTCCAACAACCTGGCCGACTGTTCCGATCTCTGCCACGCCCCCTCCACCGTGGGGCTGAAGGCGGTCTTCGGTTCGGGCACGTCGATGGTGAGCCTGGAGAGCCTGCGGCAGGCCGACTGTGTGGTGCTGGTGGGCTCCAACGCCCCGGCCAACCATCCGCGCCTGATGAACGAGCTGATCCGGCTGCGCCAGCGGGGCGGCACGGTGATCGTGATCAACCCGGTGATCGAGGTGGGGCTGCTGAAGTTCGGCTCCCCCGCCTTCCCGATCCGCTCGATGCTGCACGGCTCGGAGATCGCCTCCCTCTTTCTGCAGCCCGTGCCGGGCAGCGACACGGCCGTGTTCCTGGGCCTTCAGAAGGCCCTGCTGGAGGCGGGCGCCGTGAAGCGCGACTTCCTGGCCGCCCACGCCGAGGGCTGGGAACCCCTGCTGGAGCAGCTGCAGGCCACGCCCTGGGAGGCGATCACCAGCTCCTGCGGCCTGAGCCGCCGGGAGCTGGAGCACACCGCCGCCGTGATCGCCCGCTCCGAGGCGGTGGTGTTCGCCTGGGCCATGGGAATCACCCATCACGCCAACGGCGTCGACAACGTGCAGGCGATCGCCAACACCGCCCTGCTCAGCGGCAACGTCGCCCGCCCCGGCGCCGGCACCATGCCGATCCGGGGCCACTCCAACGTGCAGGGCTTCGGCTCGATGGGGGTGACGGTGAAGCTGCGCCAGGACATGCAGCAGGCCCTCGAGCAGCTGCTGGGCCGTCCCCTCAGCCGGGTGCAGGGCTACGACACCCGCGCCCTGATCGAAGCCGCCGATGCCGGCCGGGTGGAGAGCCTGCTGTGCCTGGGCGGCAACCTCTGGGGGGCCAACCCCGATCACCTCCAGGCGAAACGGGCCCTGGGCCGCATCGACACGATCTTCTATCTGGCCACCAAGCCCAACCAGGGCCACTTCCACGGCCTGGCGGCCCGCCAGACCCTGGTGCTGCCGGTGTTCAACCGCTTCGAGACGCCCCACCGCACCACCACCGAATCCGGCAACAACTACGTGCGCCTCAACGAACCGGGCACCACCCACCTGCGCGGCGCCGACCTGATCAGCGAGGTGGGCTTCCTCGCCGAGCTGGCGCGGCGGCTGATGGGCCGTGATCCGGTCGACTGGGGCCGGCTGCAGGATCCCTCCTACGTGCGGGAACTGATCGGCCGCACCGTGCCCGGCTACGGCCCGATCGCCAGCATCGATGCCACCCATCAGGAGTTCAGCGTCGAGGGGCGCCTGTTCGACGTGCCCCGGTTTCCCACCCCCACCGGCCGGGCCCGCCTCGCCGTCACCCCCCTGCCGGAGCTCTCCCTGCCGGAGCCGCAGCATTTCGGCGGGCTGGACGCGGGGGAGGGGGGGCTGGTGCTGGCCCTGATCACCGCCCGCAGCTACGGCCAGCACAACACCGTCGTCTACCAGCCCGGCGACGCCTACCGGGGCATGCCCCATCGCCACACGATCCTGATGAACCGGGCCGATCTGCGCCGGGCCGGCCTGGAGGCCCATCAGCGGGTCACGGTGCAGGGGGAGGCCGGCGCCCTCGAGCAGGTCGAGATCATCCCCGGCGAGATCCGCGAGGGCGCGGGGTTGATGTTCTACCCCGAGGTGAACGCGATCATGAAGGCCGTCATCGATCCCCGCTGCGGCACGCCCGCCTTCAAGCGGGTGCCGGTGCTGGTGCGGGGCCCGCTGGCCGCCGGCCATGGGGGCTGAAGGCCCGATGGCGGCGGCGGAACCGGCGGCTGAACGGCAGCGGCTCGAAGCCGACGATCGCCGCGAGGCCCGCTGGCGCCGCTGGGGCCCCTACCTGAGCGATCGCCAGTGGGGCACCGTGCGGGAGGACTACAGCGCCGACGGCGCCGCCTGGGAGTATTTCCCCTTCGAGCAGGCCCGCTCCCGCGCCTACCGCTGGGGGGAGGACGGCCTGCTGGGCCTGTGCGACAACCACCAGCGCCTCTGCTTCGCCCTCGCCCTCTGGAACGGCCGCGATCCCTTCCTCAAGGAGCGTCTCTTCGGGCTCACCGGTCCCCAGGGCAACCACGGGGAGGATGTCAAGGAGATCTACGTCCACCGCGACAGCACCCCCAGCCACAGCTTCATGAAGGGGCTGTACCGCTACCCCCATGGGCGCTTCCCCTACGAGGCGCTGATCGAGGAGAACGGCCGCCGCGGCCGCGGGGACCCCGAATTCGAACTGCTCGACACCGGCATCTTCACAGGCGATCGTTTCTGCGATGTGGAGGTGGACTACGCCAAGCAGGCCCCGGACGACATCCTGATCCGCCTGCGGGTCACCAACCGCGGCCCCGATCCCCACACCCTGCACCTGCTGCCCACCCTCTGGTTCCGCAACACCTGGAGCTGGGGCGGTGACGAACCCCGGCCCTCGATCCGCCCCGTCCCGCCGGACTCGGATTCCGCCAGCCCCGTGCCCTGGCTCACCCTGGTCGCCCACCACCCCGCCATGGGGCCGTTCTGGCTGCACGCCGAGGCGCCCGCCGGGGATCCCCCCGCGCTGCTGGCCACCGACAACGAGACCAACGCCCGCCGGCTGTTCGGCGTCGACAATCCCGGCCCCTACGTCAAGGACGGCATCAACGACGGCGTGGTGGCGGGAGAACGGGGAACAGTGCATCCCGAGGGCATCGGGACCAAGGCGTCGTTCCACTACGTTCTGCCGCTGGCGCCCGGGGAAACCCGGGTGATCCGGTTGCGCCTCGCCGATCGCCGGCTCACGGCCGACCCCCTCGGCGCCGGGTTCGATGCGGTCTTCCGGCTGCGCCAGCAGGAGGCCGACGCCTTCTATGCCGACCTCCTCCCGTCCGGCCTGCCCCCTGAGCTGCGCCACCTCCAGCGCCAGGCCTTCGCCGGGCTGCTCTGGAGCAAGCAGACCTACCTCTGGGTGATCCGCGACTGGCTCGAAGGCGATCCCGCCACCCCACCGCCGCCGGGGCACCGTCAGGGCCGCAACCGTCAGTGGCAGCACTTCCACGCCGACGACGTGCTCTCGATGCCCGATACCTGGGAATACCCCTGGTTCGCCGCCTGGGATCTGGCCTTCCACTGCGTGCCCCTCGCCCTGGTGGATCCCGGCTTCGCCAAGCACCAGCTCGATCTGCTGACCCGGGAGTGGTACATGCACCCCAACGGCCAGCTGCCCGCCTACGAGTGGGCCTTTTCCGACGTCAACCCGCCCGTGCACGCCTGGGCCACCTGGCAGGTGTACAGCATGGAGAAGCGGGCCACGGGCCGCGGCGACCGGCCGTTTCTGGAACGGGTGTTTCAGAAACTGCTGCTCAATTTCACCTGGTGGGTGAACCGCAAGGACGCCGAGGGCAACAACATCTTCCAGGGGGGCTTCCTCGGTCTCGACAACATCGGCGTGTTCGATCGCAGTGCCCCCCTGCCCACCGGCGGTTTCATCGAGCAGGCGGACGGCACCAGCTGGATGGGCATGTTCTGCCTCAACATGCTCAGCATTTCACTGGAACTGGCGCTTGAGAATCCCGTCTACGAGGACATGGCGACGAAGTTCTTCGAGCATTTCCTTTATATCGCCGCCGCCATGAATCACATCGGCAGCGGTGGCAACCGCCTCTGGGACGAGGAGGACGGCTTCTTCTACGACGTGCTGCACCTGCCGGACGGCAGCCGGCTGCCCCTCAGGATCCGCTCGATGGTGGGGCTGATTCCCCTGTTCGGCACCACGATCCTCGAGCCGGACGTGCTCGATCGGCTGCCGGCCTTCAAGGAGCGGCTGGAGTGGTTCATCCACAACCGCCCCGATCTCAAGGTCAACGTGGCCTGCATGGAGACCAAAGGCCAGAAGGCCCGCCGCCTGCTCGCCCTCACCTACCTGACCCCCAACCGTTTCGTGGCGGAGGATCGCTTCCGGCGCATCCTGGAGCGCCTGTTCGATCCGGCCGAATTTCTCAGTCCCCACGGCATCCGCTCCCTCTCCCGCCACCACGCCGACCACCCCTACGTGTTCTCGCATCAAGGGCAGGAGCACCGGGTCGGCTACGAACCGGCGGAATCGCGCTCCGGCCTGTTCGGTGGTAACTCCAACTGGCGCGGCCCGGTGTGGTTCCCGGTCAACCATCTGCTGATCGAGGCCCTGCATCAGTTCCACCGCTATGCCGGCGACGGTTTCCAGGTGGAATGCCCCACCGGCTCCGGCCGCTGGCTCAGCCTCCAGCAGGCCGCCGACCTGATCACCGACCGGCTGATCGGCCTGTTCCTGCCGAGGGCCGACGGGCCGGCTCCGGCCTACGGCGCCTCCGCCGCCTTCCTCACCGATGCCGGCGGCCAGCCCCTGCATCTGTTCCACGAGTACTTCGACGGCGACGAGGGCACCGGGCTGGGCGCCAGCCACCAGACGGGCTGGACCGCTCTGGTGGCCCAGCTGATCCAGGACCGCGGCGCCCGGGCCGCTCAGCCCCCCAGGTAGGCCATCTCCGCCGGCGCCGGTCGCTGGTCGGCCGCTTCCCGGCGCTCCTCGCTCCAGCGGTCGCGGCGGGCCCGCCACAGGGTCTCCAGCGCCTCCCGCAGCCCGGCCGGATCGGGCCGGGGCCGCAGCCAGGGCCGCAGGTCGGTGCCGCTGCCGGCGAACAGACAGCTGTAGGCCACCCCGTCGGCGGTGATCCGCAGGCGGTTGCAGTCGCCGCAGAAGGGGGCCGTGATCGAGGCCACCACCGCCAGGTGGGCGCCACCGCCACCCTCCTCAGCATGCCCCGGTCGCGGTAGCGCCAGCGGCTGGCGGTGCCGTGGGGCGCCCGCCCCACCGGCTCCAGGGGCCAGACGGCGCCGATGCGCGCCACCATCTCCGCCGCCGGCAGCACCTGGTCCGGGTGCCAGCCGTTGCGGTTGCCCACGTCCATGAATTCGATCAGGCGCAGCTCCAGTCCCAGCTCCCGGGCCAGGCCCGCCAGGGGCAGCAGCTGGTCGGCATTGCCCGAGCGGGTGATCACCGCATTCAGCTTCAGCTCGCCCCGGGCCGGATCGAAGCCGGCCTCCCGGGCGTGGCGGATGGCCGCCAGCACCTTCTCCAGCACGCTGCCGCCGGCCGCCGCGCTACCCAGGCCGGCCATGCGGGCCACGCTGGCCCCATCGGTGCCATCCAGGCTGAGGGTGATCCGGTCGAGCCCCGCCGCCTTGAGCTGCCGGGCCCTCTCGGCGCTGAGCAGCACACCGTTGCTGGTGAGGGCGATCTCCCTCAGGGCGCCGCGGGGATCGGAGGCCGGCCGCTGCCGCAGGGGCTGCAGTGCCGCGATCAGCTCCTCCAGGCGCCGGTGCAGCAGGGGCTCTCCGCCGGTGAGCCGCAGGGTGTGCACCCCCAGGCCCACGCTCGCTTCCACCAGGGCCACCCGCTCCGCCAGGCTCAGCAGCCCGGGTGGATCTTCGCTGTCGGGGCAGCAGTAGGGGCAGGCCAGGTTGCAGCGGGCCGTGAGCGACAGGCGCAGCACCCCCAGGGGCCGGCCATGCAGATCCAGGGGACGCTCCGCCATGGCAGGCAAGCTAGGGCCACAGACCGGTGAGGTCGTCGGGTCGGTTGGCGTTGCGCAGCCCCCCGGGCGGCAGCGGCACCGCCACCACCGCCAACCCGGCGAGCCAGTCCTGCAGTCGCCGGCCCCCGGCGGCGGTGAAGGCCCCCAGCCCCCGGCGCAGGGCGGCCCTTGGGCGGGATAGACCCCCAGCAGCGGCTGCAGACGGCGGCCGTCGTGGGCCAGGTGGATGGCGTCGGGGGCCGTGGCGGCGGCCGCCGACGCCGACGCCACCAGGGCTTCGAGGGCGGCCGTCTCCAGCCAGGGCATGTCCACCGGGCAGAGCAGCAGGGTCTGCTCGGGGTGGTGCTCCATCAGCCGCTGCAGGGCCAGCAGCGGTCCCTCCCGGGGGGCCGGCTCCTCCAGCGCCTCGATCGCCTCGCCCTCGCCCGTCCCGGTGGTGGCCCGCCAGAGCCAGATGGGCCCGGTGCTGGCTCAGCAGGGTGATCGGCACCGGCAGGGTCGCCAGCCGGCCGAGGCTGAACTCCAGCCAGGTGTCACCGGCGGGATGGAGCAGCAGGGCCTTGTCGGTGCCCATGCGGCGGCTGGCGCCGCCGCTGAGCAGGCAGGCCCGCAGGCCGCTCATGGCGGGGGCGGCCCTTGGCCTTGCGGTTCTGCCAGGCCGAATTCGGCCAGGGCGCGCGGCAGGTTGCGGTGCTCGTGGCCCGGATGGCTCAGTTTCACCAGGGCGAAGCGCTGCAGCTCGTCGAGGCTCCCCCAGGCGTTCGGGGGCAGGGTCAGCCCCAGCTGGCGGCAGGAGGCGAGCAGCACCTCCGGGGGGGCCGCATCCTGCTGCCAGGGGGCGCCGCTGGCGGGCTCCAGCCGGCCCGCAGGCCCCTTCCGCCATGGCGGCCGTGCGCTCCGCCAGCCACCGCTCCATGTCCGCCAGGGCGCCGTCGTCGTCAGGCCAGGCCAGGAGCCGCTGCCGTTCCGCTTCGCTGAGGCGGCTCCAGTGGCTCAGCTTCAGCTTCACCCCCACCAGATCCAGCTTGCGCCGCACGGCCATGGGGATACAGCGCAGGTCGCCGACGAAGTCGGCTTCGAAGCCGAAGCAGTGGTTCAGGCGGGGGGGCATCGGCGCTTCGCTCAGTCGAGCTGCAGGACGCCCCGGGTGCGCTGGCGGCGCTCCCGGTCCTGCTGCTCGAAGCGGGCCAGGCAGTCGCCCTGGGGCACCAGCAGGCAGCTCACATAGTCGGAGGCATCGACCAGGGCGGCCCGGATCGCCTTGGCGGCCGGGGTGCGCTGGGCCTGGGCCTGGTTGTTGCCGAAGTTGAGCGTGCCCGCGGCGCCGGTGAGGGCCTGGCCGGTGCGGCCCATGTTCGGCGCCAGAAAGAGGGCCAGGCCGGCCGCCGGCAGCAGGCTCACGCCACTGCTGCTGGCGCTGGCGGTGCTGGAGGCGCGACCCTCCACCGTGCGGGAGCCGATCACCTCTCCGGTGGTGCTGTCCACCACCCGGATGTCGATCGCCACGTAGTCCTTGGTCTCCAGCTCCTGGTTCCTCTTGCCGAACCCGAGCAGGCCGAAGCTGTTTCCCGACTGCTTCTGCTCCACGCTGGAGTCGTAGGAGGTGACCGTGCCCAGGACGATGTAGCGGGCGCCTCGCATCTGCCCCTTGCGGGCGGCATCGGGTCCCTTCCGGACGATCCCCAGCTCGGCCAGCTCCTGTTCCGAGAGCACATCGTCGAGCTGGCGCCGCTCCACCACCTGCAGGGTGCCTGTGCCCTGCAGCTCGTTGGCCAGGGCGGCGGCCAGATCGTCCGCCACCGGTCCCTGCCACCACCAGGTGGGCTGGGTCACGGTGTTCTTGAACGCCGGTACCGACACGGTGGGTCCTCCCACCGGCTGACGGCTCTGGGCGAAGGCCGACGTGGGGGCAGCACCCAGACCGGCGGGCAGCACGAGGACGGCGATCGCCAGCCGCAGCATGGTGACTGTGGAGGGCATGGAGGGCACGGAGTTGGCGTCATCCCCCATTCAAGCAAGCCTGTTCAAGGGCAGTCCCAGCGGCGAGAGCCCAGGACACGGGGCCTCACCAGCCTCGGAACTGGCCCATCCGGGGAAGGGTTCCGTATCCGATTTCACCGTGGGGCCTCTTCAGGATTAGGTTCACTGACTGGACCGCAGAGGCTTTTCCAGAAGCCGCTCCCATGACCGCCACCGTTCCGCCGAAAGATGAGCTGCAGCAGAGCCTGCATCAGGCGCCTCGCCCGGCGCCCATGTTCGAGCTGATCCCCTACGAGAAGTTCCGCGACACCCCCTCGGTGCGGTTCTTCGACATCACCGTGCCCGGCTCCAATGCCAGGGATCTGGTGGTGCATACCGGTCCGGCGGTGAGTCCTCCCGATTGCCCGGAGAGCGGCAGCTGGCAGTTCTATCTCCACCCCCACCAGGAAGACAACCTGCTGGCCATGCACGGCGGTCGCACCTTCTTCCTGGTGAACCTGGGCTGGAACTATCCGTATCACATCGTTCGCCTCGACTGCGGCGGCGACATCCTCCGGATTCCACCGGGAACCTTCCATCGCTCCGTCTCCGATCCCGATGGCTCCCTGGTGCTCAACCAGGCGAAGCGTGAGGAGGGGGCCAGCGTGCTGCGTGAATTCCGCGTCTACAACAGCCACCGCATTCCGCGGCTCTTTGCCGTCACTTCCAAGACCGCTCCCCTCCCCAAGCTCCACGGGGTGAGCTGGTAGCCGCTCCCCTTCAGGCCGCGCCGATCCCGCCTCTGATCGTCCCTCAGCGCCCCATCCCCCTGAGGGGCTGTCCTCCGGGGGTCCTGCCTCCGGGGGATGGCGCCCCCCCGCCATCCCAGCTCCGGAACCGCTTCAGTCGATCCGCAGGTCGATGGTGTGATCCGTGGGTCGGCGGCGTCCCTGCCAGGGACGCGCCCCCGGTTCCACACCCCTCAGGGCGGCCGGACAGGATTCGAAACGATGGCCGTCCTCCTGCAGCGCGAATCCCCCATCACCCGCGGGGGACCTCAGCACCAGTTCCAGGGGCATCTGGGGATTGATCGCAGGGTGCAGGCAGGGGTAGAGGCGCTGATACCGGAAGCGAACCGCCAGCACCGGAGGCTCCTCCTCCCCGCCTCCGAGGGGCAACGGCAGGGGGCGGCCGTTGATCAGCAGCTGGCAGTCCCGCCGGAAGGCCTGGTTGGCCTGCACCTCGAAACGGCGCAGGGAGCCGTCGATGAAACGGCTGGTGAAGCCTCCCTGCACGGGGGTGTCGCAGATCAGGGGCCAGGGCTCCGGTGCCGGTCGCAGTTCCAGGGCCGGGGCCTCCTCGCCGTCTCCGGCCTGCCACTGGAGCAGGGGCGGAAAGCGCCAGTCCCAGATGGCCCGGAAGGGGGCCGGATCCAGCTGCAGGCCATCGGCCGCCAGGTCGGCCAGGATCCTCTCCAGATCGGCCCACAGCTGGCTGGGGAGCAGCTGACGGTCGTGGAGGGTCGTGCCCCAGTCCCGCAGGCGGGCCGGCCGATGGCGTGGCTCCAGCAGGTGGGCCGCCAGGGCACTCCAGAGCAGGGCGATGGTGCTGCTCCAGCTCATGTGAGGCAGGCTCTCCAGGGCCCGGAATTCCACCAGCCCCAGGCAGCCGGCCGGCGCCCCGGGGTTCCAGAACTTGTCGAAGCTGATTTCGCTGCGGTGGTTGTTGCCGCTGCGGTCGGCATGAAGGTGACGCAGGGTTTCGCCGATCAGGCCCCGATGGTCGCCGAAGGGTTCCTCCGAAGGCCTTCCATCCGCCTCCTCGATGGCCCGGTAGGCGAGCTCCAGGTCGAAGCAGTCGCCGAGGGCCTCGTCGGGCCGAGGCGACTGGGAGGCGGGGCCCACCCCGGGGCCGCAGAACAGGTACGCCAGACAGGGGTGGTGCTGCCAGTAGCGCAGGATCCCGGTGAGCCAGCCGGGCCGGGAGAAGAAGGGATGGTGGGCCAGGTCGGGCCCGCCCCAGAGCAGGTGGTTGCCACCGCCGGTTCCCTCCTGCCTCCCGTCGTCCAGAGCCTTCCAGCTGCGCAGGCCCAGCCGTTCGCCGGCCTCCTCCAGCGTCTGCAGCCACTGGTGGTACTCGCTCCATCCATGGCAGACGGGCAGATTGATCTCCAGCACCCCCGGGTCTGCCGTCAGCCCCAGCACCTGCCACTGCTCGCCGGCGTCGTGGGGCAACACGCCGCTGAGGCGCGGAGCGGCCAGGCTGCCCAGGCTGTCGGCCACCGCCTGCAGCAGTTGCCGCAGAGGTTCCCTCTCGAGGGGCGGCAGGAACAGCTCCCAGCCCTCCGGATCGATCTCCAGGGTGAGCACCTGGCGGGGCACCTCCTCCGGCAGATGCTCCAGCGGCAGGCGCAGGCCGGCCGGCCCTGGAGCGGTGCTCAGTTCCCGCAGGCTTTCCTCCAGGGGCCAGGGGGCCGCGTGCCAGTCGAACGTGGCCGACCCATCGGCGGCGTCCCGCGGGGCGACGCTGAGGGGAGCGGCCCAGGCACGGCGCTCGGGATCCAGGGGATCCCGCAGGTGCAGGGGCTGAAGGGCGATGCCCAGCAGTCCACTCAGGCGCCCCAGCCAGGCCAGGGCTTCGGTCGTCTTCAGGGGCCGGCCCTCGACACCGGGCTGGCAGAGGCCGGGCCAGCGCACCGGCGCCGAGCCGTCGATGCCCAGGAACAGGCGCAGCGCCCAGCGGGGATTGACTTCGCCGTCGTAACGCTTGCCCGGGCAGTAGAGGAGGGTGCTCCCCGGCCAGACCCGCTGTTGCAGGTCCAGGGCCAGGCTCCTGGCGATGGGGAGCTTGGTGGGCCCGTCGGCGGTGACGCTCCATTCAGGCCCTTCCGGTTTGAAAGGCACCAGGGTGGGCTCACCGCCGAGGGTGAGTTGGATGCCGGCGGCGCCGAGGCGGGATTCGGCCGCCACGGCCACCCTCTCCATCCAGCTCATACGGGTTGCCAGAGGCTCATGATCAAGCGCTGGGGAGCAGGCTGCAGGATTGGACGGGAACAGGGGAGACCTTCCAGATGCGTTCGGCATACTCCCGGATGGAGCGATCGCTGCTGAAGAAACCGCAGCGGGCCGTGTTCAGCACGGACATCATGCTCCAGCGGTCCCCATCCCGCCAGGCGCTGTCGACTTCGTCCTGGGCCCGTCGGTAGTCGCCCAGGTCGGCCATCACCCGGAAGGGATCGCTGCTGCAGAGGTTGGCCAGCAGGGGATGGAACAGGTCGCGGTCCCCTTCGCTGAAATGGCCGGAGCCGATCAGGTCGATCGCTTCCTTGGCCAGGGCATCGTTTTCCAGCCAGGGCATCGGGTGATAGCCGTGGCTGTTGATGGAGGCCAGCTGCTCGGCGGTGTGGCCGAAGAGGAAGAAGTTGTCGTCACCGACCCGCTCCCGGATCTCGATGTTGGCGCCGTCGAGGGTGCCGATGGTGAGGGCGCCGTTGAGGGACATCTTCATGTTGCCCGTCCCGGAGGCCTCCATGCCGGCGGTGGAGATCTGCTCGGAAAGATCCACGGCCGGGTAGATCTTCTGGCCCAGCTTGACGCTGAAGTTGGGCAGGAAGATCACCCGCAGACGACCGTCCATCGCCGGATCGATGTTGATGATCTCCGCCATGCCCACGATCAGGCGGATGATCAGTTTGGCCATCGCGTAGCCGGGGGCCGCCTTGCCGCCGAAGATCACCGTGCGGGGCGGCAGATCCTCCCCGGCGCGCAGCCGCAGGTAGCGCTCCACCACCTGCAGGGCCGCCATGTGCTGGCGCTTGTACTCGTGAATGCGTTTCACCTGGACGTCGAACATGGAGGCGGGATCGACCAGCACCCCCGTGTGCTGGCGGATCGTTGCGGCCAGCCGTTCCTTGGCCTGTTCGCGCACATCCTGCCAGCGCTCCAGGAAGGCCGCGTCGGTGGACAGGGGTTCAAGCTTTTCCAGCTGGTCGAGGTTCTTGCACCAGTCGGGGCCGATGGACTCGTTGAGCAGAGCGGCCAGGGGCGGGTTGGCCACGGCCAGCCAGCGCCGCGGCGTGACGCCGTTGGTGACGTTGGTGAAGCGATCCGGCCACACCTGGGCGAATTCGGAGAACAGGTTCTCCTTCAGCAATTTGCTGTGCAGCTCGGCCACCCCGTTGACCGTGTGGCTGCCCACCACCGCCAGGTGGGCCATGCGCACCTTGCGGTGCGGCCCCTCCTCGATCAGCGAGAGCCTCTCGAGCAGTTCGGGCTGACCGGGGAAGCGGATGCGCAGGGTGCGCAGGAAGCGGGCATTGATCTCATAGATGATCTGCAGCTGACGGGGCAGCAGTTGCTGGAACAACTCCAGACCCCAGGCCTCGAGGGCTTCGGGGAGCAGGGTGTGGTTGGTGTAGCTGATGGTGGAGGTGGTGATGTTCCAGGCGGTGTCCCAGTCGACCCCGTGGTCGTCGATCAGCAGCCGCATCAGTTCAGCCACGGCGATCGCCGGGTGGGTGTCGTTGAGCTGCACCGCGAACTTGCGGTGGAATTCCGTGATCGGCATCC
This sequence comes from uncultured cyanobacterium, assembly GCA_963772735.1. Classification (GTDB taxonomy): domain Bacteria; phylum Cyanobacteriota; class Cyanobacteriia; order PCC-6307; family Cyanobiaceae; genus Cyanobium. Next base: position 119,367 of record CAVYYO010000011.1, read on the forward strand.
CCTGGCCCTTGAGGATGCGGAACATGTCCTGCAGGGAGCAGGAGACAAAGAAGATCTGCTGGCTGAGCCGCAGGCGCTTGCCCTGCTCCATCTCATCGTTGGGATAGAGCACCTTGGAGAGAGTTTCCGACTGCACCTTGTGGAGCACGGCCCGGGTGTAGTCGCCGGCGTTGAAGGAGGCGAAGTCGAAGGCGTCCGGGGCCTGGGCCGACCACAGGCGCAGGGTGTTGGCGGTGTGAACGCCATAGCCCAGGACCGGCGTGTCGTAGGCCACGCCGATCACCGTCTGGCCGCCGATCAGCACCGGATAGCTCCATTCCGGCCGGATCACTTCCCAGGGGTTGCCCCGGGCCAGCCAGGGGTCGGTGCTCTCCACCTGGCCCTGGGGGGTGATCTGCTGCCGGAAGATGCCGAATTCGTAGCGGATGCCGTAGCCGATGGCCGGCAGCTCCAGGGTCGCCATCGACTCCTGGAAGCAGGCGGCCAGCCGGCCCAGGCCGCCGTTGCCCAGACCCGGCTCTGGTTCCTCGGCCAGCATGTCCTCGAGGCTGAGCCCCAGGGCGGCGCAGGCGGCTTCGGCCTCGTCCCGCAGCCCGAGTGTCACCAGGTTGTTCTCCAGATGGGGCCCCAGCAGGTATTCCGCCGACAGGTAGGTGGCCGTGCGGACGTGCTGGCTGGTGTAGGTGTCGGCCGTGTCGACCCAGCCGGTCAGCAGGATGTCCCTCACCGCCAGCGACAGGCAGAGGTAGTGGTCGTGGGTGGTGGCGAGGGAGGCCGACTTGGCCTGACTGGAGAACAGATGCCGGCGCATCGCCTCCAGGAGGGCCTGCCCCTTGGGGGGGCTCGAGAGGGGAGTGGAACTGGCCATGGGCGCGGGCCGTTAAGGGCGAGGTGGACCTGTCCTGGCCTGGGGAGTGGCCCTGCCGCTGCACCATCGGCTACAAGCGGGCGTACCTTAAGGGTGGCTTCGCTTCAGCACCGCGCGGCGGAGCTGGTCAGGTCTGCAGGGCCTCCAGAGAGGCGGCAGGGGTGGAGGGGGCGATGGTGGTGGGGTCGAGCAGGTCGGCCTGGATATTCCAGACCAGCTCGCTCTTCACCGCCGAGGGCCCCGAGAAGGTGCCGTTCACCGCTGCCGTCAGGCTGGGCTTGGAGGAGGTGGCCAGGGTGATGTAGCGGTCGTCGATGCTGCCCGTGCCGCTGGGGTCAAACCCCCGCCAGCCCGCACCCGGCAGGTAGACCTCCGCCCACGCATGCAGGTCGTACTTCTTGGGCCGGGGTTCCACCAGGTGGTAGCCGCTCACGAACCGCGCCGGCAGACCGACGCAGCGGCAGGCTTCGATCATCAGCATCGCCAGGTCACGGCAGGAGCCGACCCGTTCCTTGAGGGTGCGTCCTGCCGGCCAGGCCGGACCCACGTGCCGCTGGGTGTACTTGACCCGGTCCTTGATGATCTCCACCAGCTGCTCGAGGAACCTGAGACCCCTCTGGTCGCTGCCCATCAGGGCTTCCTGGGCGAGGTCCACAGCGGCTGGATCGTGCTGGCCATTGGGCAGCCAGCCCTCCAGCGATCCCATCAGGTCGCCGTTGAGATGGCCCACCGGGTAGGGAAGCTGGGGCTCCTGATCCTCCAGGCAGGTGGCCAGCGGCGGGGGCATCTGGGTCTCCACCTCGGTGATCGCCTGCACATGGAAGATGTCGGTGCCGCCGTCGAAACGGGCCCGCAGGATCTCGTCGCCGCTGGCGGCGACGAGGGGATAGAGCCTGGAGGGCTCCGGGGTGATGGCCAGCTGGAAGTGGAGCAGCCGCTGGAAGCCGTGACCCCGGGGCTTCAGGCAGAAACGGTGGGGACCCAGAAAAACCGGAGCGCTATAGCGATAATCGAAGGTGTGTGTTATGCGGACGCGCATGCCGGCTCATCACTGGTGGTGGTGCTCATGGGGGCGATGAAGTAGCGCGCTTCGATCAACTCATGGAGGCGATTGAGATTGGCCTGGAAGTTGTCGATGGCTTCATGGAGCCCCGTGGCAACGAGTTCGTCGATTCTTGTGAAGCTCCAGTGGGCGAGAGTCAGGCCTATGAGGCACTCCAGATCATCGGCCGTCTGGGGCACTGAGCTGCCACGGATGATACGTAACGTTTCGTTGATTCTCTCCAGGCAATATCGCACGGAGCGGGGGAAGATCGGATCCAGCAGCAGAAAGGCAGCCACAGCCTTCGGCTCGATGACTTGTTGATTGGATTGCCGGAACATCTGATAGGCCCCCGCCGAGCGAAGCAGGGAGATCCACTGCAACTCATCAAGCACTCCGCCTACCTCCTCGGGGGAGGGAAGCAGCAGGAAGTATTTCACGTCCAGGATCCGGGTGGTCTTGTCCGCCCGCTCCAGCAGCCTCCCGAGGCGGCTGAACTGCCAGGAGAGGTCCCGGCTGAGGGTGGCATCGGTGATGCCGTAGAAGAGCTGGCAGGCGCGGCGGATCTCCCGAAGCTGCTCCTGGGGGGGCTGCAGCCAGAACGTGTCTTCCTGGAGGGTCCAGTAGATGTCGTTGATCTGCTCCCACATTTCGGTGGTGATCACCTCGCGGATCTGCCGGGCATTCTCCCGGGCATTGCCGATGCAGTTCAGAACGCTGCTGGGGTTGTCCACCTCCCGCACCAGGAAATCGATCACGGCCTCGGGGGTGACCACCGGACACAGGCGATCGAACAGCTTGCGGTCGCCACTGGCCTCGATCAGCGGCAGCCACGGTTCTGCGCTGCCAGGGGGGCAGTCGAGCGCCATGGCCTCGCTCACCTCCACGAAACGGGAGATGTTTTCGGCCCGCTCCACATTGCGGTTGATCCAGTAGAGGGAATCGGCGACGCGGCTCAGCATGGGGCTTCATCCACGATCCAGGTGTCCTTGCAGCCGCCGCCCTGGGAGGAATTGACCACCAGGGACCCGCGCCGCAGGGCCACACGGGTGAGGCCGCCGGGGCTCACCCAGGCACCCTTGCCCCGCAGGACGTAGGGCCGCAGGTCCACATGGCAGGGGAAGAGCTCCCCTTCGCTCAGGGAGGGCACGGTGGAGAGCTCCAGAGTCGGCTGAGCAATGTAATTGCGGGGATCGGCCTTGATCTTGCCGGCGAACTCGTCAATGTCATCCTGGCTCGCATGGGGGCCGATCAGCATTCCGTAGCCTCCGGCTTCCGCCACCGACTTCACCACCAGCTCTCCAAGATGTTCCAGCACGTAGGCCTGATCGTCGGGCCTGGAGCAGAGATAGGTGGGAACGTTCTCGATGACGGGCTCCTCGCCTAGGTAGTAGCGGATCATCTCGCCCACATAGGCATAGATGAGCTTGTCGTCGGCCACGCCGGTGCCCGGGGCGTTGGCGATGGCCACCCGGCCCGCGGCGTAGGCCTCCATCAGCCCCCGGACCCCGAGCAGGGAATCGCTGCGGAACACGGCCGGGTCGAGGAAGTCGTCGTCGATCCGCCGGTAGATGACGTCCACCGGCTCGAGACCGGCGGTGCTGCGCATCCACACCCGATCCCCTTCACAGACCAGGTCACGGCCCTCCACCAGCTGGATCCCCATCTGCTGGGCGAGGTAGCTGTGCTCGAAATAGGCGCTGTTGAACACCCCGGGAGTGAGCAGCACCACTTTGGGGGTGTCGGTCCAGGGCGCCAGTTCCCGCAGGATCTGGAGCAGATGGGAGGGATAGTCGTCGATGGGTTGCACCGTGCGGCCAGCGAACAGGCTCGGGAACATGCGTTTCATCACCCGCCGGTTCTCGAGGAAATAGGCCACCCCGGAAGGGCAGCGCAGATTGTCCTCCAGCACCCTCCAGGCGCCGTCACCGTCACGGACCAGATCCAGACCCGAGATGTGGCACCAGCGGCCCAGAGGGGGCAGGAAGCCCTGCATCTGGGGGCGCCAGCCCTGGGAGCTTTCCACGTCGGCCCTCGGCACCACGCCGTCGTTGAGGATGTTCTGGTCCCCGTAGACGTCGGCGAGAAACAGGTCGATCGCTTCCAGCCGCTGGATCAGCCCCCGCTCCAGCCGTTCCCATTCCCGGGCCCCGATCAGGCGTGGGAGGGGATCGAAGGGCAGGATCCGCTCCACACCCTTGTTGTCGGAATCGTTGAGCCGGAAGGTGGCGCCGAGCCGCTTCAGCAGCATGCCGGCGGCCACGTGGTTGCGGTTCAGCTGGTCGAGCCCCATCTGACCCAGGGAGGAGAGCAGGGGCTTCAGTGCCGCCCGGGGCTGGTCGGTGGCAGTGAAGTACTCGTCGTACCCCTGGTTCGGTTTGTACTCAGTGAACATTCCAGCCCCGTCTCGCGGTTGGATCCTGCAGCGCCACAGGGGGGCTACCAGTCGCCGTTGTTACGAAACAAGGGGGCTTCGGGTAGGACCCCTGAAAAAAGATTGGAATATTCACCTGTCCCCGACCAAGAAAACTGCCACGCTCCGGTGAAGGGGGCCAAGATGGGCGGGCAGGGCAAATCCTCGTGACCACCATGCAGACAAGATCGCTGCCGACGAAGGCGCCCCTCGAAGCGGCCACATTCGTCATGGCCGGCGAGCCGGCCGGCATCCACGAGGAGCATCGGGCCCATGCCCGCCAGTCCATCGAGTGCTGTCGCCCCATCGCCGTCCGTTGCCTCGACGCCGAAGGCAAGCCGAGCGGCCGCTGGTTCCTCGCCGACATCATGGATCTCAGCGAAGGAGGGATGTGCCTGCTCACCTCGGGGGACCCGGCCCCTGAACTCGGTCAGTGGCTGCTGCTGGATCTGCGCGCCCATCCCAACTTCGGCAGGACCCGCATGCGGGCCAAGCTGCGCTGGTACGTCCGGGCCCATTTTGCCCTCACCTTCGGTGTGGCCTTCGCTTCCCCCCTCCGTGACGTGCCCACCCTGGCGGTGGAGCGTCGCAGCGTGCGCCGGGATCCGAACCTGGAGGAGTGGGCCCTTAGCGAAGACTGAGCAAGGTCTTAACTGTCATGTCCCGCCTTCATGGCCAGTCCATCCCTTATGGGGCCTGGACAGAGGCTTCAGTGCATCCGTCAACCCGCCGAACGGGGCGTTCTGCAGGTCTCGCCGGAAGGTGATAGTGTGAATTGAGTGAAAATTGTCTGAAGTGATTTCCCCCCTCCGCTCCGCCCTCCTGACGGGTTCCCTCCTCGCCGCAGGCACAGCTCTCATCCCGGCTCCGGCCCGGGCCATCGGCAGCACCTTCACCTTCCAGCTCGGCAACAGCACCGCCACCCCGGCCACACCCCTGGCTTCGGCGAGCAAGAGTTTCACAGCCACCGCCGACGGCAGCACCCTCAACCTGGTGTTCCAGAACGCCCTTCAGCCCAACGGCATTCCCAAGCCCGTGAGCGCGACTGCCGACGGACTCTGCATCTACAAAGCCGGCGGGCCGGCGTCCAACTGCGGTCTTCCCGATGCCGGCGATGGTTCCGGGGTGGGCGATCAGACTTCCATCGACCTGTTCTTCGACCAGCAGGTCGAGCTGCTCAGTTACCAGTACGGCAGCCTTCTGGTCGGCTCGGGCAATCCGATGATCACCTGGGGGGAGCCCTCCAGCCCTGTGGTGTCCACCGAAACGCTTGTCACCCGGCAGGGTTTCCAGGTGGTCCCCAAGAACGTCAACACCACCTACACCTTTACCAATCCCTTCATCGTCAACGCCAACAAGATCATCACCATTACCGGCTTCCGCGGTGGCTCCGGCACCCACCAGGCGCAGCTCAGCCAGCTGGTGGTGCGTACCGTGCCCCAGGGTCCGCCCCCGTCTTCGAGTGTTCCAGGCCCCCTTCCCCTCCTCGGTGCCGGTGCCGCCTTCGGTTGGAGCCGCCGGCTTCGTTCTCGCTTGAAGAGCACGCCATACAGCTGATCGCGGCCGATCCGGTTACAGGAGGGCTTTGCCCCTATCCTCCCTAACCGTACCCAGCTTTTCCCCCGTGCCCCCACCGGCCCCCAGGCCTGAGCGAGCGGCCGCATCGGGGCCCCTTACTTCCCTCGCTTCAGTGCTTCTGGCCACTGCCATGGCCCTGAACGGCCTCTTCGCCCTCACCGTGGTGGCGGGCTGTCTCCCTGTTCAGCTCCTTCAGGCCGAGTGGCAGCAGCGTTTCGTCCAACTGGTGATCTCCAATTCCGGCTTTCCCATCGTGGGCTTCCTCTTGGTGCATCTGGCAGCCCATGTCGAGCCGGATCGCCAGGAGCTCTTTCTGCTGCGCCAGAGGCTCAGGGGCTGGGCGGTGCTCGTCACCTTCCTCTATCTGCTTCTGATCCCCCTTCAGGGTTATCTCACGGTGCGGACCTTCACCGACCGTTCCGCTCTCCAGGCCGTTCAGCGGCGCACGGTCCGCGATCAGTTCGTTGACTTCGCCGCCATCATCCGCTCGGCCCCCGATCCCCTCTCCCTGCAGCGGCAGCTCACCGCCGTGCAGGGTCCCGCCCTCACGGAGGCGGACCTGGCCAAACCGATGCCCGTGCTGCGTCAGGACCTGCTGGAGGCTCTCCAGAACGCCGAGGCCGGCATGCCCGGCAGGATCGAGAAATCCACACCCCTCGGCCCCCTGGTCTGGAGCGCCACCCGGGATGGTCTGCGGCTGATCGGTTCCGCCCTGCTGATGGCGGCCGCCTTCGCGGCCGGCGCCCAGGGCCGGGGGGAGACCCGCACTCTCCTGGTGCGACTGCTCGCCTTCACCAGATCCGTTCGCCAGAGGGGCTACAGAAGGAAGTAGCGCTGGGCCATCGGCAGCACCTCGGCGGGTTCGCAGGTGAGCAGTTCCCCGTCGGCAAACACTTCATAGGTCTGGGGGTCCACCTCCATCTTCGGCAGGGCATCGTTGTTACGCATCTGGGCCTTGCCGATGCCCCTGGTCTGGACCACCGGCACACAGGCCCGTTTCAGCCCGAGGCGGCGGGGCAGGTCGGCTTCCAGGGAGGCCTGGCTCACGAAGGTGAGGCAGCTGGCGGCCAGGGAACCGCCGAAGGCGGCGAACATGGGGCGGCCGTGGACGGGACCCGGGGTGGGGATGGAGGCGTTGGCATCGCCCATCTGGGCCCAGATGATCGAGCCTCCTTTGATCACCAGCTCCGGTTTGACGCCGAAGAAGCCGGGCTTCCAGAGCACCAGATCGGCCAGCTTGCCCACCTCGACCGATCCCACCTGACTGTCGATGCCGTGGGCGATGGCCGGGTTGATCGTCACCTTGGCGATGTAACGCTTCAGCCGGTGGTTGTCGTTACGGGCGCCGCGGGGATCCGCGGCATCCTCCGGCAGGTGTCCCCGCTGCACCTTCATCTTGTGGGCGGTCTGGAAGGTGCGGGTGATCACCTCCCCGACCCGGCCCATGGCCTGGGAATCGCTGGCGATGATGCTGAAGGCGCCCAGGTCGTGGAGGATGTCCTCGGCGGCGATCGTCTCGCGGCGGATCCGGGATTCGGCGAAGGCCACGTCCTCCGGGATGCGGGGATCCAGGTGGTGGCACACCATCAGCATGTCGAGGTGTTCCTCGAGGGTGTTGCGCGTGTAGGGCCGGGTGGGGTTGGTGGAACTGGGCAGCACGTTGGCTTCGCCGCAGATGCGGATGATGTCCGGCGCATGGCCGCCGCCGGCGCCCTCGGTGTGGAAGGTGTGGATGGTGCGGTCGCCGATGGCCCGGATCGTGTCCTCCACGAACCCCGCCTCGTTGAGGGTGTCGGAGTGGATGCAGACCTGCACGTCGATAGCGGTCGGCCACGGTCAGGCAGCAGTCGATCGCGGCCGGGGTGGTGCCCCAGTCCTCGTGAAGCTTGAGGGCGCAGGCCCCGGCCCGTATCTGCTCCTCCAGGGCCTCCGGAGTGCTGGCGTTGCCCTTGCCGAAGAAACCCAGGTTGACGGGCAGTCCCTCGGCGGCCTGGAGCATGCGGGCCAGGTGGAAGGCGCCGGGGGTGCAGGTGGTGGCGTTGGTGCCGGTGGCCGGGCCGGTTCCGCCCCCCATCAGGGTGGTGACGCCGCTGGCCAGGGCCGTCTCGATCTGCTGGGGGCAGATGAAGTGGATGTGGGTGTCGATGGCCCCGGCGGTGAGGATGTGGCCCTCGCCGGCGATGGCCTCGGTGCCCGGACCCACCACGATCGTCACCCCGTCGCTGATGTCGGGGTTGCCCGCCTTGCCGATGGCGCAGATGCGGCCGTCCCGCAGGCCGATGTCGGCCTTGACGATGCCCCACCAGTCGAGGATCAGGGCGTTGGTGATCACCGTGTCCACGGCCCCTTCCGCCCGGGGGGTCTGGGCCTGGCCCATGCCGTCGCGGATCACCTTGCCGCCGCCGAATTTCACCTCGTCGCCGTAGGTGGTGAAGTCCTTCTCCACCTCCAGGATCAGCTCCGTGTCGGCCAGGCGCAGCCTGTCCCCCCTGGTGGGTCCGTAGGTCTCGGCGTAGGCGCGGCGGTCGATGCGGTAGGGCATGGGAGTTCAGTCGAGGGGGCCGTTCACCAGACCGTTGAAGCCGAACACGCGGCGGTCGCCGGCGTAGGGCACCAGATGGACTTCGCGGGTGTCGCCGGGCTCGAAGCGGATGGCGGTGCCCGCCGGGATGTCGAGCCGCAGGCCACGGGCCGCGTCGCGGTCGAAATGGAGGGCGTCGTTGGCCTCGTGGAAATGGAAGTGGGAGCCCACCTGCACGGGGCGGTCGCCGCTGTTGGCCACCGAGAGGGTGGTCACGGGCCGGCCGGCGTTGAGCTCGAGGCTCCCCGGCTCGGGGATCAGTTCGCCGGGAATGATGGAGGCCATGGGGGTGGGGGGCTGAGGGTCAGCGGATCGGTTCATGCAGGGTGACGAGCTTGGTGCCGTCGGGGAACATCGCCTCGATCTGCACCTCGCCGATCAGTTCGGGCACCCCCTCCATCACCTGATCGCGGCTCAGCCAGGTGGTGCCTTCCTGCATCAGCTCGGCCACGGTGCGACCATCCCGGGCCCCCTCCAGCACCTGAAAGCTGAGCCAGGCCACCGCTTCGGGGTGGTTGAGACGCAGACCGCGGTTCAGTCGCCGTTCGGCCAGCAGGGCAGCGGTGACGATCAGGAGCTTGTCCTTCTCCTGAGGGGTCAGGTGCATGGACCAGGCAGCAGTGCTGGCATCCTGTCAGGAGGGAAGAAGGGGACGGGTTCCTCGCGCACTTTTCTCTGAGATCAGCCCAGGGGTCGCGCCTGCCGAGATCCTTCCAGGGGTTGCTCCTGGAAGGGCCACACTCTGGGGAGCTCGGGGGCGCTCAGTCCCTGGACGGCCCGCAGTCGTGCCCACAGGCGAGTGAACCAGCAGCGGGCGTCCCTGCTGGACGGTCCCCGATACCGGGCCACCAGCCCCTGGTCCAGCGCGCCGCAGGCCATGGTGCCTTCCAGACCCCGGCGATCCCGGCGGCAGTCCTCCAGCAGCCCGCTCAGCACCTCTGGTGGCAGGGGAGCGGGCGCGGCCCACACCAGCGAGCCGAACACGGGCGCTCCGGCCATGCCGTGAAGGTCCACCAGACCAGCCCCCCCCAGTTCGATCCGGTCCACCAGCTCCCAGCGGTCCGGTTCGATGGCCGTCGCCCCACGGCGGATCTCCAGCAGGGAGCGCCAGCGTCCTTCCCCCAGGTCCTCCCCGGCGGCGGTTCTGCCCAGGCGTACCACCTCGCCCCCCAGCCAACCCGCCCCGGGGGCCAGGGTCACATGGGTGCGCTGCTCGAACAGGCCCCCCGCGAAGAGCACCAGTTCCTGGGGCAGCCATTCCAGATCCGCTCCGGCCTCGACGCTGAAGGCCAGATCCTGGCGGGCCCAGCTGCCGGCCGGAGCCTGGCGGGATCGGCCGATCGTGCCGTAGACCTTCTGGGCCGCCACGCTGGTGAGCAGCACCCGGCTGCCGGCCTGCAGGCTGGCGTGGATGCTGAGCCGGTCGCCGCCCACCAGGCCGCCGGCCGTGTGCAGGACCGGCAGCTCACAGCGGCCGTCGGCCCGCTGGAAGGCCCGCTGCACCTTCAGGGGCGCAGTGGCTCCGCCCTGGTGCCGGGTGCCACCTTCCCCCCGGGCGAACCGCAGGGTGGCCGTGCCGTGCCAGCCGGTTGCCGTGACGCCCATGGGCCTGCGGGTTTCGCATCGAAGGATCACACTCTGGGAGGAGAACCGCCGCGCAGTGCCAGGCCATGGGCGAAAACGAAGCGGAGCCCCTGCTGCTCACCGGCCGGCTCGTCCCGGGCGCGACCGCTGCCGCCGGGGATGGGGCTGCGTTGCTGAGACTGGATCTGAGCGCCGATGACCGTACCCGGCTGAGGGGCCACCGCCGCAGCCGCTGCGGCCGGGATCTGCTGCTCCAGCTTCCCCGTGGCGCAGCCCTGGCGCCGGGGGAGTGGCTGGCCGATGGGGCCGGCCGGCCCCGGGTGCAGGTGGAGGCCGCGTGTGAGCCCCTGCTGCTGGTGAGCGGGGATGATCCCCTGGCCCTGCTGCGGGCGGCTTATCACCTGGGCAATCGCCACGTGGCCCTGCAGGTGGGGGAGGACGGCCTGCGGCTGCTGGACGATCCGGTGCTGGCGGATCTGCTGCGCCAACTCCCGGGCCTGCGGCTGGAGCGGTGTCTGGAGCCCTTCCTGCCCGAGGCGGGCGCCTACGGCACGGCCCACACCCACACCCACACCGATGGCCATGGGTCTGACCAGTCCCAGGCCCCGGCCGCCGCTGCCGAAGCCGGTGCAGGCGGCCAGGCGCGTCGGCCATGAGTCTGGGCCGCCTGCACCTGTTCCAGCTGGTCAGTCCTGCCTTGCCGGTGGGAGGCTTCAGCTATTCGGAGGGCCTGGAGGTGCTGGTGCAGGCGCGTGATCTCGGCGATGGCGCCGGCGTGGGCCGCTGGCTGGCGGCGGAGCTGGCGCGGGGGGGCCTGGCGATCGAGGCGGCCACCCTGCCAAAGATGATGGAAGCCCTGGTCCTCTGGCGAGATGCTCCCGGGGCGGAGGGATGGGAGGCGGTGCGCCAGCTCGATGGCTGGCTGCTGGCCCAGCGGGAGGCGGCCGAGGTGCGGGCCCAGCAGCGGCAGATGGGCCGCTCCCTGCTGCAGCTGCTGACCGACCTGGACCTGCCCCTTCCGGCGCTCCCTCCGGGGGGCTCGGCGGATCCCCCCGCCCCACGGCTGGCCTGGCCGGCCGCCTGGGCCTGGGCGGGGCTGGCTCTTGGGATTGCTCCCCTCGAGGTGGTGGAGGCCTATCTCTACGGCTGGGTGGCGACCCAGCTCAGCGCCGCGGTGCGTCTCGTGCCGCTGGGCCCCACCGAAGCCCAGCGGCTGCAGCTGGCCCTGGCTCCGGCCATCGCCTCCCGGGCCGCCGAGCTGGTCGGCGCCGATCCCCGGGCCCTGTGGAACGGCGGGGTCGGGGCCGGTCTGGCCCAGTTGGGCCATGGGGAGCTCTACTCGCGCCTGTTCCGCAGCTGATGGCCATGGCCGGGAACTCCAGCCGTCGCCAGGCCCTGCGGCTGCTGGGCGCCGCCGCCACCGGAGGGGCCCTGCTGGCGGCCGGTTGCACCTCCCGCTCCCAACCCCCGGGGCCGCCGCGGGTCGGCCTGCTCCAGTACGTGCGTGCCGCCGCTCCCGATGACGCCCGCCGGGGGGTCGTGCAGGCCCTGGCCCGGGGCGGCTTCGCCCCGGCGAACGGGGGAGTGATCCTGCTGGAGCGCGTCGCGGCGGGCAGCATGGCCACCTGCCGCTCCCAGGTCATGGACCTGCTGGAGGCCGGGGTCGACCTGCTGGTGGCCATCGGCACCCCTCCCCTGGCGGCGATCCTGGCCCTCGCCCCGGCGCGGGTGCCGGTGGTGTTCTGTTACTGCTCCAACCCCTGGGGGGCGGGCGCCGGCTCCAGAGCTCCACCGACCACCTGCCGAATGTGGTGGGCACGGTGAGCACCAGTCCCCTCGCCCAGGAGCTCGACCTGGCCCTCACGGTCGCATCCGCACTGACCAGCGTCGGCCTGGTCTTCCACCCCTCCGAGGCCAACGCCAGCTTCGAAGCGGAACCGCTGCGCCGGGAGGCCGGCCCGCGCTCCATCAGAGTGCTGATCGAGCCGGTCAGCGGACCAGGGGAGGTGACCGATGCCGCCGACAGGCTGGCCTCCCGGCGGGCGGAAGCCCTGGTTCGGGTCGTCGATTACGCCACCGGCGTGAGCTTCGAGGCCCTCGCTGCGACGGGCCTGCGCCATCGGCTGCCGGTGTATTCGATCGAACCCTCCGACATCGCCACCCCTGGTTGCCTGGCGGTCGTGGGCTGGGACGCGGAGACCGACGGCGCCCTGGCGGGGACTCTGGCGGTGCAGGTGTTGCGTGGCCGCTCCCCCGCCGAACTGCCCTTCGCAGCGGCGACCCGCAAGCTGCTGCTGCTCAGTCGCCACACGGCCCGGGCCATCGGTGTGCCCTTCCCCCCGTCCCTGATCCGGCAGGCCGATCGGATGGTGGGCTGATCCCCCCATGGCTGGGCCGATCAGCGGGTGCGCTCAGGCCGCTGGTCCCCGGGCCGGTCGACCAGCTCGAACAGCCAGCTGTCGTTGAGCGTCTTCACCAGCCGGTTGGTGGCGTTGGCCATGGTGCTCAGCTCCCGCAGAGTGGTGAGCAGCAGGGGCCGGGTCTGGGCCTCGGTGCTCTCCAGGCGCCTGACCAGGGCCGACAGGTCCGTGGCGGTGTCGTCGGCCCGGCCCTCCAGCCGCTCCGCCAGCCGGCGGGTGGCCGCGAGGGTGCGGTTCAGTTCCGAGCTGCTGCGCTGGGTGTCAGCCTCCAGGCGGCTCGCCAGCTGGCGGGTGGCCGCCAGGGTCCGGTCGAGCTGCTCCAGGCTGCGGGGCAGCGGTTTCTCCGCCAGGTCGAGGCCGCTGCTCACGGCGCATTGCAGCGGGATGCGGCTGCTGGCCACCTCGGAGAGCAGCTCGCTGAGACCGGGCCGGCTGGCGAACACCAGGCTTTCTCCATCGCCGATCGTCGGCTGGCCGATGGCCGCCGGATCGGGCGTGATGGCGATGTAGCTGTCGCCCAGCAGGCCCACCTGGGCCAGCTCCACCAGCACCTGGGCGTCGGGCTGGAGCACGATCCGTCGCACCTGGCCGACGTCGAAGCCCGAGATCCTCACCGCCATGCCCGTCTGCAGGCCGGCGGCATCGAGGGTACGGAACTGGAGACGGACGCTGGGCGCCAGCCAGTTGCCGGCCCAGGCGATCCCCACCACGAAGACCACCAGCAGACCCAGCCCTCCGGCGAGGAAGGCCAGGCTCCTGGCCGGGGGGCGATGGTGCCGATCGGTGCCGGGCACGGTCAGTTCCCCCCATTCGCAGGGGATCGATGGCGATCGTCCAGAGCAGATCAAGGCAGAAGAGCACCCCGATGCCCAGCAGGATCGATCGGGCCATCCGGGAGGCGATCTCCCGGGATCCAGGCCCGCAGCGTCGGCCCTGCTGCAGGCAGATGGCGGTCGCGATCGCGCCATAGCCCCCCGCCTTGGCGAGGGCCGCGGCGAAACGGGTCGGCTCCAACCGGCCGATCAGGAATCCCCCGTCCTTCAGGACGTCCCCCTGGCTGAGGGTGAGACAGGCGGTGACAACCACGGCCGCCATGAAATACAGCAGCAGCATCACGCTCAGCAGGCCGCTCGCCACCAGGTCGGGGACCCAGGAGCGGGGAGGCGGGTCGCCGCCCAGCAGCAGGGGGCCCTCCCGCATCAGCAGCAGCGGACTGACCAGAAGCGGGGCCAGAGCATGGCCCGCACCGCCAGCACCTCGAGGGTGACCCGGGCGAGCTGTTGCAGGGGACTGCGCAGCAGCTCGATGAAGCCAAGGCAGACGACTGCACCCATGGCCACCACGCTGCCGATGAGTGCAGCATCCAGCCGGTCGAATCGACGGATCAGCCTCTGGATCGGTTCGTCGCTCACCGCGGCCATCGGCGCTGGGGCCAGGATGACATCCATCCTGGGATCGGGCGATGGGCAGCAAACTGAGGGTGGGCGTGGCCGGTCCGGTCGGGTCGGGCAAGACGGCCCTCGTCGAGGCGCTCTGTCGCCGCCTGCGGGAACGGCTGCAGCTGGCGGTGGTCACCAATGACATCTACACCCAGGAGGATGCCCAGTTCCTCACCCGTGCCGGGGCCCTGCCCCCCGAGCGCATCCGGGGGGTGGAGACCGGAGGCTGCCCCCACACCGCCATCCGGGAGGACTGCTCGATCAACCGGGCCGCGGTGCAGGAGCTGGAGGAGGCGTTTCCTGGGCTGGATCTGGTGCTCGTGGAGAGCGGTGGCGACAATCTTGCAGCCAGCTTCAGTCCGGAACTGGTGGATCTCTGCATCTACGTGATCGATGTGGCCGCTGGTGACAAGATCCCCCGCAAAGGCGGGCCAGGCATCACCCGATCCGATCTGCTGGTGATCAACAAGATCGACCTGGCCCCCATGGTGGGAGCCAGCCTGGCGGTGATGGAAGTGGATACCGAACGCATGCGTGCCGGCCGTCCCTGGTGTTTCACGAATCTGCACAGCGGCGAAGGCATAGATCGCGTCGAGAGCTTTCTGCTGCGGCAGTTGCCCCGGAGCGACTCCGCCTGAGCCATCGCGGCAGCGAAAGAATCGTGTGCAATGCCTCATAGGGATAGAAGCGCAGTGCGGAAATCCTCGCCTCCCCAGGTCCTGAGTGAGTTTTGTCTCATCGGATACTGGGATTAATCGCGTCCTTCCCTATCTTTCATTTTGCCGTCGGTTACGGCGACTACAATTCATCCTGAACAGGCTTCGATGTCTCTGCATCTATCAAGGCGACTGGCAGCTGCTCTCGCCGTAACTGCCATGAGTGTGACCCTCGTTTCCTGCGGCGGGGACTCTGGATCCAGCGGCGATTTCGATGGTGAAGTGAAGGTCGGTATCCTTCACTCCCTCAGCGGCACGATGGCCATTTCCGAAACTACTTTGAAAGAAGTCGAGGAAATGGCGATCAAGGAAATCAATGATGCCGGTGGTGTCAAGGTTGATGGCAAGTCTTACAAGATTGTCGCCATCTCGGAAGATGGTGCCTCCGACTGGCCCACCTTCGCCGAGAAATCGCAGAAGCTGATCGACTCCGACAAGGTCGCCGTCGTCTTCGGTGGCTGGACCTCAGCCAGCCGCAAGGCGATGCTGCCGGTGTATGAGTCAAAGAACCATATGCTCTTCTACCCGATCCAGTACGAAGGCCAGGAGTGTTCCAAGAACATCTTCTACACCGGCGCCGTTCCGAACCAGCAGGCTGAGCCTGCTGTCGACTGGCTGATGGAGAAATTCTCCGACAAGCTCGGCAAGAAGGTTTATCTGGTCGGTTCCGACTACGTGTATCCACGCACGGCCAACACGATCATCAAGGAGCAGATGAAGGCCCTTGGCGGCGAAACCGTCGGTGAAGACTATATTCCCCTCGGCAATACCGAAGTGGCGCCGATCATCGCCAAGATCAAGAAGGCTTTCCCGGATGGCGGCATCATCATCAACACATTGAACGGTGACTCCAACGTAGCCCTCTTCAAGCAGTTCAAGGCTTCGGGCATCGACCCTGCCAAGTATCCGATCATGTCCTTCTCCATCGCGGAAGAAGAGATTCGCCAGATCGGCCCTGAATACACCACCGGAACCTATGCCACCTGGAATTACTTCATGAGCCTGGATACCCCGGCTTCCAAGAAGTTCACCGAAGACTTCCAGGCGATGTACGGCGACGACCGCGTGGTGGGTGATCCCGCAGAATCGGCTTACAACATGGTCTATCTCTGGAAGAACGCCGTTGAGAAGGCAGGAACCTTCGAAGATCTTGACAAAGTGCGGAAGGAAATGATCGGGATCACTTTCGCTGCTCCCCAGGGCGAGATCAAGATGTTCCCCAACCACCACACCTCCGAGCGGGTGCTCATTGGCGAGGCGGAGCCCACCGGCCAGTTCAAGATCCTTTACGACAGCGTCAAGGCCATCCCCCCGATTCCCTGGAACCAGTTCGTTCCGGAAACCAAGGGATACACCTGCGACTGGACCCAGGATCGTCCGGACGCCGGCAAGTTCCAGATGTGATCATGGCGCAGCCCGTGCGCCGATGAAGGATCGGTGATTCCTCAGGGAACCACCGCCATCCGGTTCGATACCCCACCCCGTTTGACCTGATCCAGCGTCGCGATAGCGATGCTGGATCTAACTTTCAACATTCATTCCGTTGGAACTCTTCTTTTCTCAGATTCTTGATGGCCTCAGCATCGGATCGGTGCTGCTGCTGGCGGCCACCGGTCTGGCCATCGTTTTCGGCTTGATGGGCGTCATCAACCTCGCCCACGGTGAGTTCATGATGCTGGGCGCCTATGTCACCTACGTGGTGCAGTCGATTTTCAAGCCGATGGGAGGTGTGATCTTCGAACTCTATTTCCCGATCTCCCTCGTGATGGCTTTCATCGTGACTGGACTGGTCGGGGTGCTGCTGGAGAGAACCCTGATCCGCCAGCTCTATGGAAGGCCCTTGGAAACACTCCTGGCCACCTGGGGCGTCAGCCTCATCCTGATCCAGCTGATCCGAAGCATTTCCACGGCCATGATGCTGGGCATCATTGTCGCTGTTGCAGCCGGATTCCTCCTTTCAAGGATAGTTCGGGCGAAATTCTCCCAGAAGCCCTTCTTCACCTATCTCAACGGACTGGGATGGTCCCTCTCCATCGTCATCGGTCTGATTGCCGTCAACCTCTTCGATCAGATCCGCCCCCTCTCCAAGGCCTGGTTCGGCCCCCGCAACATCGACGTGACAGCACCGAAATGGTTGCAGGGCAGCTGGGGGACGATCGGGGCCATTGAATTACCTGGGCTGAGGATCTTCATCATCCTCCTTTCGGCCCTGCTGTTGCTCGCCACCTACTGGTTCCTCAATAAGAGTGTCTGGGGTCTGCGCATCCGTTCGGTCACCCAGAACCGTCAGATGAGCAACTGCCTCGGCATTCCCACCGATCGTGTGGACAGCATCACCTTCGGCATTGGATCCGGACTGGCCGGAGTGGCGGGATGTGCCATCACCCTGCTGGGATCGGTGGGGCCCAACCTCGGAGCCGCCTACATCGTCTCCTGTTTCATGGTGATCGTGCTGGGAGGGGTGGGCAATCTTCTTGGCACCGTGCTCGCCTCGCTGCTGCTCGGCATCATCCAGTCGGTGATCGGCTCGGGCACCCTGCTGACGGTCTTCCCCGATCTTCCTGAAGCGGCCCGCGGCGTGATTCAATTCTTCGCCACCACCAGCATGTCCCTGGTGCTCGTGTTTATTTTCATCATCATCTTCCTCCAGTTCCGTCCCAACGGGATGTTCCCCCAGAAGGGTCGGTCGGTTGATGCCTGACCCGTTCACCCCCATTCACTGCGGATTCCCGTTCCATCTCCCCACCAGGAGGGCCCTACCTTGAAACTCTTCCAAAGACTTGTCCCCTGGATTCTGCTGGCATTCGCCCTTTTCATCCTGCCGGCGGCCCTTGACGACTTCCGACTCAACCTCTTTGGTCGTTATTTCTCGCTCGCTATCACGGCCCTGGCCATTGATCTCATCTGGGGTTACACCGGTCTGTTGAGCCTGGGTCAGGGGATCTTCTTTGCGCTGGGTGGCTATGCGGCGGCCATGTACTTGATGCTCAATACCAAGAGCCTGGCCGGTGGCAACGGCATTCCCAAATTCTTCGAGAATTATGGCGTTGATGAGCTGCCCTTTTTCTGGCAGCCCTTCTGGTCGCCCGTTTTCACGTTGATCGCCATCTGGGTGATTCCTGCGGTGGTCGCGGGGTTGGTGGGCTGGTTGATCTTCCGGAACAGGATCAAGGGGGTGTATTTCTCGATCATCACCCAGGCCGCCCTGATGGTGTTCTTCCATTTCTTCAACGGCCAGCAGAAGCTTTTCGATGGCACCAACGGTCTCAAGACCAGCACCTCCCAGTTGTTCGACCAACTGGTCGGTTCACCCGACATGCAGTTGTGGTTCTACCGCCTCACGGTGATTCTGTTGCCCCTGGCCTTTCTGGTGTGTCGCTATCTCACCAGTGGACGCTTCGGCGATGCTCTGATCGCGATCCGGGACGACGAGACAAGACTTCGCTTTGCCGGTTTCAACCCTGTCCCCTTCAAGACCATCGTCTTCCTGGTGGCAGGGGCCCTCTGTGGTATCTCCGGTGCCCTCTATACCGTACAGAGTGGCATCGTTTCACCCCAGTACATGTCGATCTCTTTCTCGATTGAGATGGTGATCTGGGTGGCCGTTGGCGGCCGGGGAACCCTGGTGGGTCCCATCATCGGTGCCACCCTGGTCAATTACCTGCGCAGTCTGGTGAGTGAGGCCCTCCCTGAAGCCTGGCTCTTCGTTCAGGGAGCACTCTTCATCTTCGTGGTGGTGCTGATGCCGGATGGCATCTACGGCTGGGTCACCAACGGTGGCTTGAGGAGTCTGCTGGCCGCCTTCGGCATCGCCAAGAAGGCCAGAACTTATCCCCAGCTCGATGAAGAGGCTGTCCCCGTGGAATAGTCAGCCGGATGATGCTGCCGGTTATTGCTTCGTGACCGCCTTCCCGATTACGCCCTTTACCGATGTCCATGTCCGAACCTCTTCTCGAGCTCAATGATGTCAGTGTGAGTTTCGATGGCTTCTATGCCCTTACCGATCTCAGCCTGAAGTTGTACAAGGGTGAGCTAAAATCAATCATTGGCCCCAATGGAGCCGGTAAGACAACGTTCCTGGATGTGATTACCGGTAAGGTCCGGCCGACCAAGGGCTCGGTGACCTTCAAGGGCCAATCTCTGCTTAATGTTTCGGAGCAGAGGATTTCCCGTCACGGCATCGGCCGGAAGTTCCAGACTCCGCGGGTCTTCGAGAACCTCACCGTTCTGCGCAATCTCGAGCTGGCTGCCTCCCCGGTGAAGAATGCCTTCAGCCTGCTGAGTTCAGGTCTTCCCCAGTCCTCCAAGGATGAGGTTCATCGCATCATGAACTATGTGGGCCTCACCCCTTTCGCCACCGTGAAGGCCGGCTCCCTCTCCCATGGTCAGAAACAGTGGCTGGCCATCGCCTCCCTGGTGGCCCAGGCACCGGAAGTGCTGCTCCTGGATGAGCCGGTCGCCGGACTCACCGATGAGGAAACCCTGCGCACGGCCGAACTGATCAAGTCCCTGGCCGGTGACCACACCGTGGTGGTGATCGAGCACGACATGGAATTCATCCGCGACCTCGGCTTCGACGTCACCGTTCTGCATCAGGGGCAGGTGCTCACGGCGGGGCCGCTGGAACAGGTCAAAGCAGATCCCCGGGTCATTGAGGTCTACCTGGGGCCGCCTGAACAGTGAACGCTTCCCGCCCATCCACCACAGCTCCCATGTCTACTCCAAGCGCCAAGCCACTGCTCCACGTTTCTGGTCTGAACGTCTACTACGGCGAAAGCCACATTCTCCGAAACGTGGACCTGACCATCCACGAAGGCAAGATGGTTTGTCTGATCGGTCGCAACGGTGTCGGGAAGACCACCTTTCTCAAGACCATCATCGGACTGCTCCAGCAGCGCTCAGGCAGCATTGAATATGGAGATGGTCAGCTCTCCACCCAGCCTCCCCATCGGCGCGCCCGTGCCGGCATCGGCTATGTCTCCCAGGGCCGGGACATCATTCCCCAGGTAACGGTCAAGGAGAATCTGCTGCTGGGGATGGAGGCCCTGCCGGGGGGGCTCGAAAGGAACCGCCACATCGATCCCCTGATCTTTGATCTCTTCCCCATCCTCGAGCAATTTCTCAAACGCAAGGGTGGTGACCTCAGTGGTGGCCAGCAGCAGCAGCTGGCCATTGCCCGTGCTCTGCTGGGCAAGCCAAAGCTTCTACTCCTCGATGAACCCACCGAGGGGATTCAACCGTCGATCATCCTCGACATCGAGCATGCTGTGCAGCGGATCATGAAGGAAACCGGCATCAGCGTGCTGCTGGTGGAGCAGCATCTTCACTTCGTGCGCCAATCTGATTTCTATTACGCCATGCAGCGAGGTGGCATTGTGTCCAGCGGCGAGACGGATCAACTTTCTGATCAGGTGATCAAGGAGTTCCTGACGGTCTGACCCAACCTTTATTCGCCGACAAAACCTTTGTACGCCGACAATGAACTGGAACAGGCAACCAGTGACGACCAGCGGCAACCAGCGCCCGGCGCGTGCCAGCAGGCCGAGGATGAGAGGTACCCGCAACAGCCAGACCAGCCAGAAGGCTTAGGCAAAAAGTAGATCACTCAGCGGGGCGGTGATCCCGGCACGTGCTTACGCCCACGAGGCCAGGGGCCAGGAGCTCGCCTATTTCGTGAAGCTGGTGCTGCTGGACAAACCCATCGTTGGGGAGTCGACGTGTAGCCGTCTCCGGCTGCAGGAGTCCGACCTCCACCCTGACGACTGACTTCGGGCGCCCTACGTTCCTTGAAGCCCATGGTCAGGGCTGATCGTCGGCATCAGCATGGAAGCAGCGGGCCGACTGAAGGTGCCAGCCACGGTCGCATCCGTGTTGTTGTTTGCGGAGCCGCCGATGGAATGGAGTCGACGCGAAGCCCTCCGCCTCGGCGTAGTGGGGGGTGGATCCCTGCTCTGCGGGCTGGCGGGAGCGGGCCGGGCCATGGCCGCCCTGGACTGCCCGGAGGATGCCGCCTGCGGGGCCCATGGGATGGGCGAACCTCTGGGCCCTTATCGGCCCGATCGCTTCAGCGAGTGGATTCCCCGCTTCGAGCGCCCCTTCGAACCCCTGGTGGAGCGGCGGGGGGTGGATGTGGGCGCCGGGCTGGATGGCTACCGCATCGGCATGCGGGAGGGCACGGTGGAGATTCTTCCCGGGCGCGCCACGCCGGTGTGGACCTACGACGGCCTGGTGCCGGGGCCCTGCATCCGCCAGCCCAAGGGAAGGGCTTCGGTGGTGCGCTTCGTGAATGAACTGCAGGATGGCCGTGGCATCGGCATCCCCACCAGCATTCACCTGCACGGTGTGGCCTCCCTGCCCCAGTACGACGGCTACGCCGAGGATCTGATTCCGTTCGGTTACTACAAGGATTACTACTACCCCAACGACAAGGCCGCCTCCTTCTGGTATCACGACCACGCGATCGAGAAGACTTCCCGCAATGTGTATATGGGATTGGCCGGGATGTACCTGGTCGACTACGACGACTGTGATTTTCAGGATCCCCGCCAGGCCGAGCGACTCCCCAGCGGTGATACCGACATCCCGCTGGTGATCCAGGACAAGCGGCTGGATGGCGACGGCCAGCTGATCTTCAACGACAGCCTGCGCCGCAGCCTCTATGGGGATGTGATGCTGGTGAACGGGGTGCCCTGGCCGCGAATGGGCGTCACCGATCGCAAGTATCGCTTCCGCATCCTCAATGCCGGCACCTCACGGGTGTTGAACCTGGGGGTGCAGGTGGAGGGGGACGGGCCGCCCCAACCGATGCAGTTGATCGTGGTGGCGAGCGATTCGGGGTTGCTGGAGGCGCCGGTGCGAACCCGCCGGCTGCCCATGGGGGTGGCAGAGCGCTACGAGGTCATCATCGACTTCACCGGCCTGGCGGGACGGCAGGTGTTCTTGATCAATCCGATTCAGGCGGTGAACCTGGACCGCGACCTGCGCACTACCGCCGTGATGCGTTTCGATGTAAGCCGGGGCCCCCAGGACACCACTCCGTTGCCGGAAACCCTGGGCAGACTGACGCCGCTGGATGTACTGCGCGCCGAGGTGAAGCGGCCGATGCGCATCTTCCGCTTCGATCGGCTGGGCAGCCAGTGGGTGATCAATGACCGGGGCTGGGATGCCAACCGGGTGGATGCCCGGGTGGAGCCCTGCGCCACCGAGATCTGGCGGTTCGACAACCCCGGCGGTGGTTGGGTCCATCCGGTGCATATCCACCTGGGTCATTTCCGTCTGCTCACTCGAAATGGGGTACGGCCGCCCGCCTATGAGCAGGGCATGAAGGACACCTTTTTCGTGGGTGGATTTCAGCGTGTGGAAATGATCGGCCGCTTCGGTCCCCATGAAGGCAAATACATGATGCATTGCCACAACCTGGTCCATGAAGACCACGACATGATGACCCAGTTCGAGGTGGGCAGCCGCGGCTGCCCGCCCTGCGGAGCCCCCGCCAAGCCGCTGCCGGAACCGGCCACGTTCGATGAGATCGTCGAAGGCCCGCCCGACTGCCGCAGCGGCGGTGGAGGTGTGCTCTGCGCCTGAGGCTGGGCATGGTTCAAGCGCCGGCCCTAGCGATGGGAGCCGGCGTCGAACTGGCGCATGGCCTCCATGTCGTAGGGGTTCGAGGCCTTGCCGAGGCGGGGGACGGAAGCGGTCTTGTCCTCCTCCCTGGCGCGGGTCCTGACCGGTGGTGCTGCGTTGGCGGGACGCTCCCCCATCATCGTCGATGGGGTTGGGGCGGGGGTTGAATCAGGGGCTCCTTCCGCATACACCGCTGGGGGGCAGTTCACTACGCTGACAATCATCAGCGTCACGGCCAGAGCGATCGCAACCAGGAATACCATCGGGGGAAGGGGTGGCTATCTCCAGGCTATGCAGCACTGCCCAGCTTGGCAGCGGCAGGGAGACTTCCTTCATGGGAGGGTGCTTCCTGGCATGGGAGACGGTGGAATCTGGGCGGGATTGATGAATTTCCTTCTCATGGCTTCCCTCGGCCTGGCCAGGACCATGTTCGTCCTTCCCAGTGGCTTGGGGGCTGAAAAATCAGCCTCTGCAATCGCCGATCATCTCCTGCTGCTGATTGTAAAGAACGTCGTTCCACAGATTCACCCCTCCAGGCTGCCAGGCCTGGACGCGCTTGCCTCAATCAGCAAAAGAATTCTGCTGGCTTCATTCCACAAATGTTTGAGATTGTGTTGCAAGCCGCAAGCTACCAGTTTCTCGCCGATCATGAAAAAATAGTAGCGATCGATCACTGCGGTGGGCCTGAAGGCTCCGTGTTGTGGCGCTCGGTGGTGGGCCGTTGTCTCCGCCACTACCCATCAGGAGGCGGCAGGCGGAGGTGAAGAAGCTTTTCGGGAAGAACGCCAGGCTGTCCCCACAGGAGTTGCACCTTCCCATGCATGAATTGCGGCAGCAACTCCTGGCGCGGGCGCAGTAGGCCGCCACGGCGATCATGGGGAAGCATCGAGGCATCATCCAGCTGCATACCGGAACAGCTGGTGAAGGAAGCCATCCGCATCGCCATCTACCCCCTTGGCCTATGGGCTCGGCCTCGGGTTCCTCGCCGGGGTGCTGCCCTGCGGTCTGCCGGGTAGCGTCTCCCCACCACCATCGCTTGCTCAAGCTCATGGTGAGGATCTTGCTGAACAGGAGCTTCAGGGAGCGCTGCCGCTGGAAGGGATGGGCGAGCTTCGTGCCGCAGGCTGCCTGGGCCCTGGCAAGGACGCGTATCCGCACTTCCGACCCTGGAACACTCAGCAGCCCCGATTCAGCATCCAGGGACGGGTGCCGCTCTGCTTCAGTCTGGGCTTTCCCGACGGCGCGGCGGTCTGCTTGCGCACCAGCCGCGGCTCAGACTGTTCCTGTTTCAACCGCAGGGGGCCGGTGAGGGACATCACCGGCGTGAAGACGCGGCTGCCTTCGGCGGCACATCTCGGGCAGTTTGTATCACTCTGACGCTCGTCGATGCGTCGCCAGACTTCATAGTTTTCGCAGCCGTTGGTGCAGCTGTATTCGTAGACGGGCATCGTGGTGAGAAGGTGAAATCCTGGCAAAAAGTTGGCCATGAGGAAAGGGGGGAGGCTGGCTAAGGCCCCCCTCCACGGCTACCTGATCAGCAGGGCAGGATGTCCTTGTCGAAGATCGAGGTGGGAATGGCCAGGGTGCAGCAGGCGTTGGGGATGTCGACGATGCCGCTGATCCTTCCCTCCACCGGCGCACAGCTCAGCAGCAGGTAGGCCTGTTCGCCGGTGTAGCCGAACTTCTTCAGATACTCGATGGCATTGAGGCAGGCACGCCGATAGGCGATGTGCACATCCATATAATACTGCTTGCCCTCGAACTCATCCACCGAGATGCCCTCGAAGACCAGATAGTCGCTGTAGTGTGGCTCCACAGGGCTGGTCTTGAACATCGGATTGACCATCCCATACTTGGCCATGCCGCCCTTGATGATCTCGACGTGGAGGTCGAGATAGCCGGACATCTCGATGGCGCCGCAGAAGGAGATCTCCCCATCCCCCTGGGAGAAGTGGATGTCGCCCATCGAGAGTTTTGCCCCCTCGACGTAGACGGGGAAATAGATCCGGGTGCCCTTGGTGAGGTTCTTGATGTCGCAGTTGCCTCCGTGCTCCCGGGGAGGTACCGTGCGGGCGGCTTCGTTGGCGACGCGCTCGAACTCACTGGAGGGGAGGGTGCCGAGGATGGCGCTGTTGGGATTGGGCAGGGCCGCCAGCACCGGCTCACTGCCGGAGAGCCCTGCGCCGTAGGTGCGGCGGTCGGGGGCGGTTTTGACCAGTTCCGTTTCGCGGCGGTTCCACTCGTTCAGCAGCTCCTGGGAGGGTGCGCAGCCGATCAGGCCTGGGTGGGTGATGCCGGCGAAGCGTACGCCCGGAATGTGGCGGGAGGAGGTGTAGACCCCTTCCAGATCCCAGATGGCCTTGGCAGCCTTGGGATAATGATCGGTAAGGAAACCGCCGCCGTTTTCCTTGGCGAAGATGCCCGTGAAGCCCCACTCGTCGCCCTGCAGGGCGCCGACTTCAAGGATATCCACCACCAGGATGTCGCCGGGCTGGGCCCCATTCACCCAGATCGGGCCACTGAGGACGTGGACCACTTCCAGATTGACATCTTCGATGTCTTTGGGATCGTCATTATTTTTGATCTGGCCGTCCGTCCAGTCCTTGCATTCGATCCTGAACACGTCACCAGGATTCACCGAAGCCACCGCAGGGATGTCGGGATGCCAGCGGTTGTGGCCGGGCATCTCCTGCTGGTCCATCGGCTTGGTGAGATCGACGGAGAAGAGTGTTTTTGGCATCGATACAACAGAGCGCAATTTCCATCCTATCCAAAGGGATGTCCCGCGGCTTCAGAGTGTCGATTGCTACAGGATGAGGGGGATCCCATGAGCCGCTCGCTTTGGCAGGAGCGTTGGGTGGGTCAGTCCTGCGCCCGACGTCTCATGGATTCGTCTTTGGGGATTTCCTGCTGTCGTCGAACTCGCCTTTTCGACAGAGATTATCTTTCAGCCGTGAGATCCAGCCATCCGAATCCAGCTCGCCGATCTTCTCGGTCCTGCCGTCAAAATGGAACAGGTGTTGCCAGCGATCTTCTGCTGAGAACTTTGTCTCGGCTTCGGGATCGCTGATGGGATTGCCGTACAGGTTGTCGTATGTCGGCCAGCCCGGCACCCCCTTGATGCTGCAGATCGCGCTCATTTCATAGAGCTGAATCTTCGCCGGGTCGCTGTCGGCACGGACCTTCACGACGCCTTTGTACTGGCCGTTGGCGGCGCCGCTTCTGAACGGTCTGACGAGCTCCACCCGACTGCCGCCGACGTGCACCAGCAGATCCCCCGGCTTGGCGTTCTGGATGGCGACTTCCCTGGCCGTGGTGCTGCAACCCACCAGGCTCATGCCCAGACCCGCGACAAGGCCGACCAAGGGCATCCGGGAGCCCAGGCTCCCCACGGCGTCGGACAAGATGATCGGTCGAGTCGGAGACCAACTTAAGACGAAGCCAGAAGACTCTCCCAGAGGCCGTCCACTCCAGCGGGAAGGGGCAGGTCGGTGGCGTCGCAGCGCCTGATCGGGCGGAAGCCCAGGCTGTTGATCAGCAGGGCTCCCGTCGCTGCCGATCAGATCCTCGATGCTCAGGGGTGCCTCCCGCACCAGGTTCAGGGCCAGGCCGCGGCCCCGCATCACCCCGGGCAGGCAGCCGCTGGCCAGGGGCGGCGTCAGCCACCGCCCCCGCTGTCGCACCAGCAGATTGGCGCTGGTGCCGCAGCTCAGATCGCCGCCGCTGCCGAGCAGCAGGGCGTCTTCGGCGTGGGCGGCCCTGGCCTCCAGGCGGGCCTGGATGGAGCCGGCGTAGGCGAAGGTCTTGCAGCGGCCCACCAGGCTGGCGGCGTTGCGGCGTTCCAGGCGGCTGACGATCACGGCCACCGGTGTCTTCAGGCGCTGCCATGGGCTCAGCTGAAGCCAGAAGCGCGGCCGCCCCTGGGGTTCGCCCGCGGCCGGCAGCCCCAGCCCCCGCTGGCGGCCGCTCCCTCCCCGGCTCCAGTTGAGGCGCAGGGCTCCTCCTTCGCTGATGCCGCTGCGGGCCACCGCATCCTTCAGCAGCGGCAGCACCCGGCCGGCGCCCGGCGGCGGCGCCATCCCCAGGCTGGCCGCCGAGGTCCGCCACCGTTCCAGGTGCTCCTCCAGCAGCCGGGGGCGTCCGGCTTCGACCAGCACGGTTTCGAACAGGCCGTCGGCCAGCAGCAGGCCGCGGTCGCTCAGGGGCAGGCTGAGCAGGTCCGGATCGCCCCAGGAGCCTTCCGACTCCGGGTCGTCGATCCAGGCGATCGGCGCGGTCGGACGGCCAGGGTTCATGCCAGCGCCTCCAGCAGCGGGTCGATCTTCCAGCCCATCTCCCTCGCCTCGCCCTCCGGATCGGAGTCGGCCACGATGCCGCCACCCGCATGCAGACGCAGCCGGCGCCCCTTCTGCAGCACGGTGCGGATCAGGATGCTGCTGTCGAAGCCGCCTTCGGCGCCCAGATGAAACAGGGAGCCGCAGTAGGGCCCCCGGGGCACCGGCTCCAGCTGGTTGAGGCGCCGGCAGGCGCGCACCTTGGGGGCACCGGTGATCGACCCCCCCGGCCAGCAGGCGCGCAGCAGCGCCACCAGATCATGGCCATCCGCCAGCTCGCCCATCACCACCGAGGTGAGATGGTGCACATGGGCATAGCTCTCCAGCCCCAGCAGCTGGGGCACGTGCACCGACCCGGGGATGCACACCCGGCCCAGGTCGTTGCGCAGCAGATCGACGATCATCACGTTCTCGGCCCGGTCCTTGGGGTCGCAGATCAGGGCGGCGGCGCTGGCCGCATCGGCCTCGGGGTCGTCGTGGCGCGGCCGGGTGCCCTTGATCGGGCGGGTCTCCACCCGCCCGTCGGGGTGAAGACGCAGGAAGCGCTCGGGTGAGGCGGAGATCACCGCCTCCTGGCCCGCGACCGCCAGACCTGCGAAGGGCGCCGGACGATCGCCGACCAGGCGCCGGTAAAGGGCCAGGGGGTCCGGCTGCCGCGGCCGCAGGCTTTCGCAGCAGGCGGTGAGGTTGGCCTGGAACAGATCTCCCGCCGCGATCCACCCACGCAGGATCCGCACCTGGGCTGCGTACTGCTCCGGGGAGGTGTGCCACTGCCAGTCGCCCCTGGGGATGGCTTCGCCGCCCTCCAGCCGCACCGCCGCAGCTGCCTCTGCCGCCGCCACCGCCGCGCGCATCGCAGGGTCCTGCAGCCGCTGGGCCATGGCTCTGAGCCGCCCTGGGTCCCGGCCCTCCAGCCAGAGCCGTTCCTCGCCCCGGTCGAAATGGATCAGGGGGTCGTGGCGGGCGGCCCAGAGGCTGGCCATGTCGGAGCTCTGCCAGTGGTCGGCCGGCTCCACCCAGGCCCCTGCCTCGTAGCCGAGCCAGCCGAGCCAGGGGCCACCCTGGCGGTCCATGGCCGCCAGGGCGGCAAACGGATCATCGGCGCCGGCAGCGCCCGGCAGGCCCCGGCAGCGCATGGTCGTCACCGGGTCCACGCCCAGCACCCCGCAGCGGCCGAGGGGGCTTCCGTCGCCGTCGAGCAGCACGAGGCCGTCGAGGCCGAGGCGGTCCGCCAGGACCCGGGCCAGGGACCGGGGTTCCAGCCAGGGAAGGGGGTCGGACCTCAAGGGGCGGATCCGGCGCGGCCGGCCGCGCCGGCCAGATCCGCCCGACCCGCGGCCGTCAGGGCGGCGTCGCGGATGCGGCAGCTGTCGCAGCGGCCGCAGGGAAGATCGCCTCCGCCGTAGCAGCTCCAGGTGGCGGCGATCGGCACCCCCAGCCGCAGGGCCTCCCGCACGATGGTGGTCTTGTCCCAGCGCACCAGCGGTGCCCAGAGGCGGGCCCCATGGCCTTCGCGGCCCGCCTTGCTGGCCAGGTCGGCCAGGGTCTGGAAGGCGGCCAGGTAGTCGGGGCGGCAGTCGGGATAGCCGGAGTAGTCCACGGCGTTGACCCCCAGCACCAGGGTGCCGGCGCCGCGGGCTTCGGCCAGGCTGAGCCCCAGGGCGATGAACACGGTGTTGCGGCCGGGAACGTAGGTGCTGGGGATCCGCCCCTCCTGCACTCCGTCCTCGGGGACGGGGATGGAGGGATCGGTGAGGGCCGAGCCGCCCCAGGACGCCAGGTTCACGGCGATGACGTGGTGCTCCTCCAGGCCCAGGGCGCCGGCCACTGCGGCGGCGGCGGCCAGCTCCCGCCGGTGGCGCTGGCCGTAGTCGAACGAGAGGGCGATCACCCGGTGGCCCGCCTCGATCGCCAGGGCGGCGGCGGTGGCGGAATCGAGGCCGCCGGAGAGCAGGGCGATGGCGACGGGACGCTCGATGGTGGCGCTCCTGGGTGGACGGCCTCCATTCTGAAAGCGATGGGATGGCGGCGGCAGCCGACCGATGAACACCGCAGGGATCGCGGTCCGGAGGCTGGCTCCCAGGATGCCATCGTGAGCCGACCTCAACCCGATCCCCCGAGGTTCCCCCATGGCCCATGCTCTGCGCCGCATCGCCGGGGCCGTGGCCCCACTGGCCCTGCCGTCCCTGGTCGCTGCGTTGCTGGCGCCGGCCAGGGCCCTTCCCCGGCTGGATCTCGGGCCCTATCCCCTGCCCGCCGCCGGCCAGACCCGTTGGGTGATCCAGCTGCCCGGGGTGCTGCCCCCCACGCCCGATCCACGCCTGTCCCCCAGCCCGAGCGACTGGCGGGTGCAGCTGATCGCCGGCCGCGAGGTGGAGACTGACTGCAACCAGCAGGCTTTCCGCGGCCGTTTCCGCGCCAGCAAGCTCAAGGACCTGGGCGTCAGTGTCTACCGGGTGAGCGAGGTGGGTCCGATGGTGTCGACCCGGATGGCCTGCCCCCCTGGCGAGGCGAAACGGAGGGTGTTCGTGGCGATGGGCAGCAAGCCCTTCGTGGTGCCTTACGACGCCAGCCGGCCGATCGTGGTGTACACCCCGAAGAATCTGCAGCTGCGCTGGCGGCTGTGGAAGGCGGAGAAGGTGCAGCGGCCCGCCCTGCCCCTCTGACGTGCCGGCTGCCAGGGGTCAGGGGCTCAGCGCAGTCCCAGCCATTTGTGGCTCTGCAGGCTGAGGCGCCAGAGCGGATGGGAGCGCACGAAGGCCACCGCCAGCTCCTGGCCGGCGGGGCTGTCCCAGGCGGGCTGGAGCAGCAATTGGGGGCCTGTATCGGTGGGCGGCCGCAGCCGGACCGCGTCGGCCGCCATGGCCTCGGCGAAGGCCAGGTCCTCGGGGGCCGAGACCACCACCTTCAGTTCGTCGCAGCGGGCCAGCAACGGGACGGTCGGGGGCTGGTGGGGCTTGGGGGAGAGGGTGATCCAGTCGAAGCGACCGCTCAGAACCCCGACGCCGCTGGTCTCCAGGTGCAGGGGCAGGCCGGCCGCAGCCAGCGCCGAGCAGAGGGCTCCCAGGGGCTGCTGCAGGGGCTCGCCGCCGGTGATGACCACGAAGGCGGCGCCGGCGGCGGCGGCCTCCCTGGCCTCGGCGGCCAGGGAGGCCAGGCGGCGGCGGGGATGGGCCGCCTCCGGCCAGGAGTGTTTGGTGTCGCACCAGGGACAGCCCACGTCGCAACCTGCCAGGCGGATGAAGAAGGCGCTGCGGCCGGCATGGCTCCCCTCCCCCTGCAGGGAGTGGAAGGTCTCGACCACCGCGGGATCTTCAGCTGTGGGCGTGGCTGCCGGCACGATCGGCGGGATC
Organism: uncultured cyanobacterium; assembly: GCA_963772735.1. Lineage (GTDB taxonomy): Bacteria > Cyanobacteriota > Cyanobacteriia > PCC-6307 > Cyanobiaceae > Cyanobium. Next base: position 149,318 of record CAVYYO010000011.1, read on the forward strand.
AGGTTCGGACCCTCGGCGGCTCTGCTGGCGGGCCATCGCCTCATGGGGGGAGCTGGGCAGCCGCTGCTGGGCGGCTTCGATCAGGCCGCGGAACAGCGGGTGAGGCTTGCCGGGCCGGGAGAGGAACTCCGGGTGGTACTGACAGGCGGTGAAGAAGGGGTGATCGCGCAGTTCGATCAGTTCCACCAGGCGACCATCGGGGGAGGTGCCGCTGATCTCGTAGCCCGACTCCAGGAACAGGGAGCGGTAGGCGTTGTTGAACTCGTAGCGGTGACGATGGCGCTCGTAGACCACCTCCTCGCCGTAGAGCCGCTGGGCCATGGTGCCCGCCGTCAGCCTGCAGGGGTAGACGCCCAGCCGCATGGTGCCGCCCAGGTCCACCACGTCCTGCTGCTCCGGCAGCAGGTGGATCACCGGGTGGGGGGTGGCCCTGTCGAGCTCGGCGCTGGTGGCGCCCTCCAGGCCCGCCTGGTTACGGGCCCACTCGATCACGGCGCACTGCATGCCCAGGCAGAGGCCCAGGAACGGCACCCGCTGCTCCCGCGCCCAGCGGATCGCCGCCACCTTGCCATCCACGCCGCGATGGCCGAAACCGCCGGGCACCACCACCGCATCCATCCCTCGCAGCAGGGCATCGGCCCCCTGCTGCTCCAGCTGTTCGGCGCAGATCCAGTGCAGATCCAGAGAGGCATCCCGCTCCAGGCAGGCATGGCGCAGGGCCTCCACCACCGAGAGATAGGCATCGTTGAGCTGCACGTACTTGCCCACCAGGGCCACCTTCACGGCGGGTCCTGGATGGCGGAGCTTGTTCACCAGTTCGGCCCAGCGGGCCATGTCGCTTTCGTGGTCCACCAGGGACAGGACGTCGAGTACCTGGCGGCAGAGCCCCTCCTGCTCCATCGCCAGGGGCACCGCGTAGATGCTGTCGGCATCCAGGGCCTCGATCACGGCGCTGCTGGGTACCCCGCAGAAGCCGCCGATCTTGGCCTTGAGCTCCTCGTTGATGCCGCGATCGCTGCGGCACACCAGCACATCGGGCTGGATGCCGATCGAGCGCAGCTCCTTCACCGAGTGCTGGGTGGGTTTGGTCTTGAGTTCACCGGAGGTGCCGATGAACGGCAGCAGGGTGACGTGCACGTAGGCAAGATCATTTCGGCCCACGTCGCCCCGGAATTCGCGGATGGCCTCCAGGAACGGCAGGGATTCGATGTCGCCCACCGTGCCGCCGATCTCGGTGATCACCACATCGGCGCCGCTGTTGGCGGCCACGCGGTGGATGCGCTCGCGGATCTCGCCGGTGATGTGGGGGATCACCTGGACGGTGCCGCCGTTGTAGTCGCCGCGGCGTTCCTTGTTGATCACCGCCTGGTAGATCGAGCCGGTGGTCACGCTGTTGAGGCGCGACATGGCGGTGTCGGTGAAGCGCTCGTAATGGCCCAGGTCGAGGTCGGTCTCGGCGCCGTCCTCGGTGACGAACACCTCACCGTGCTGATAGGGGCTCATCGTGCCCGGATCCACGTTGAGGTAAGGGTCCAGCTTCAGGATCGAGACGCTGTACCCCCGCGACTTGAGCAGCCGCCCGAGGCTGGCGGCCACGATCCCCTTGCCGATGCTGGAGACCACCCCGCCGGTGACGAAGACGAACTTCGAGGCATGGCCCCGCGGGGCGGAGGGTGCGGACATCGGCTACGGCGCTGATTCCCCAATCTACCGATCCCTTCCAGCTAGTCAGCCTCAGCCCGCCCACGGATTGCCCCCTCCCGCCTCCTGGGCGAGCCGTCAGCGTCGCCAGCGAAGCCGGCCGTTGCTCGCGCCAGCGAGCGTGGGCCGGCGCAGCTGGCGCCGGCGACGGTTCACCCCTCCAGGAGGCTCCTCAGCATCCAGGCGGTCTTCTCGTGGATCTGCAGCCTCTGGGTGAGCAGGTCGGCAGTGGGCTGGTCGTTGGCTTCGTCCGCCGTGGTGAACACTCCCCGGATCGTGCGCGCCACGGCCTCATGGCCGTTCACCAGCTCGCGCACCATGTCGAGAGCGGCGGGTACTCCCTCGGTTTCGGGGATCGAGGACAGGTGGGTGTAGCTGGCTGCGCCGTAGGGGGCCGGATGGCCCAGGGCGCGGATGCGCTCGGCGATCTCGTCGAGGGCGTTCCAGAGCTCGGTGTACTGCTCCATGAACATCAGATGGAGCGTGTTGAACATCGGTCCGGTGACGTTCCAGTGGAAGCCGTGGGTCTTGGCGTACAGCACGGTGCTGTCGGCGAGCACCCGGCCGAGCCCTTCGGCGATCTGCTCGCGCTGGGCCTCGGGGATGCCGATGTCGATAGGGGGAGCGGTGACGGTCATGGCGGGGTAAGCAGGAAGCGCCACTGTACTAAGACGAAGTGACTCCGCCTAACAGCGTCGGCGCTGGGGTCACCCCCTGCCAGAGGGGCTTCCGCTGCCGCCAAGCAGGGATCCTCGCGTCGTTACAGCCGCAGGCCAACGGGGAGCCGTTGCGCTCCTGCTGACTTCTCATCACAACTGAGGCGGTTGCCCCATGACCGCAGTGAGGGCCTCACCCTGGTGAGCAACAACTTTGGCGGGTTCGGGTGGGTGGATGGGCTGCTCTGGAGAACTGGCTCCGTACCTCGCCCAGAGGGCGTTTCGAGGACCGCATGAACGCGAGCCAAGCTGATCCCGAACAGATCCTGGCACTGCTGCCCGATTGGGCCCTTACCCGTCGTGGGTCCAGAGGCGCAGCACCTTGACGACCCTCTCCTCAAGCAGCACCTCGACCGCGAGCCGGTGCTGGATGGTGAGCCGACGGGAGCAGGCCCCACGCAGATCACCCACCAAAGCTTCCTCAGGAGGTGGCTGCCGGAAGGGATCCTCGGCAAGCCGTTGCAGCAGCTGCTCGGCCCTGGCCCTGAGGGCCGGCGACGCGGCGGCGAGCATGCGGGCATCCTTCGGGCTGCCCGTGCAGGGTCTCCTGGCTGGCGTTCCAGTAGGCCTCAGGCAGCAGCACGGCATGGCCGCGATCCTGGTCCTGCCTGTCGGTGCCCCTGGCCAACCTGAAAGCCAACCAAGCCGTTCAGGCGATGGAGGGCCTGACCCAAGGGATGCCGACGAGGAGGGCGACGCGCGAGCCAACCGGACAACCATGTCCATTGTGCCCATCGCGACCGACGCAGTCGCTCTGAAGATGCAAGATTGCCGAGAGCTTGACTAAAAGACAAGCGAAAAGTCATGGGCAAGCGCAATGAAAAGGCAAGTGCTCCTCGGATCGGCAATCGTCACCCTTGGTGTGGCGACAGGTTCGCTGCTGGCTCCACAGGCAGCCTCCGCTTTGGATTTCACCTTCTCGTTTGGCGGGGTGACGGGCCTTATCACTGGCCTGGTTGATAACACCACAACCAAATGTGTCACTTTTAGTCGGCTTTCTTACTATCCCCGGGTGCCTGCGGACTCTCCTCCTTGCGTTGTGAGTGTAACTAATGCTGGTTCAACAAATTCGCCACTTGGAGTATACACTGTTGGCAACATTTATTATCCCGGATGGGAATATGAAGAACCATATGTCGTCGTGGGTACTGGTTTTACTGTGTTAGGGGGTGTTATTACCGGTTACGATTGGTTTGGCGAGGTGGATTTGGGTGAGTGGAAGAGAAACTGCAGCCGCAGGGGACCTTGTCGCTATTACTGGGAAGCGGTTCAGACTGGTGAGATTTGGTTTGACTCGGCCATTAATGCTGCGGCCTTGTGGGACTGGACTCATCTTGTCTGGAATCAACCGGATACTTACGCACGTGGGGTTCCGTCCTTCGAGGCCGTCCCCTCGAGTGTCCCCGGCCCCCTGCCCCTCTTCGGTGCTGCCGCCGCCTTCGGCTTCAGCCGCCAGCTCAGGAAGCGCATCAACGCCACCAAAACCACTGCGCCCACTCGCCCAGCGGGCTGAGCGATACCTGGCACCTTCAGCCCTTCACTGGGCCCCTTGCCGATCGGCAGAGGGGCCCAGCCTGTCCAATAAAAGCCATCCACCTCAGCCTGGTGAAGCGAACGCTCCAGCTCACCAGCCGGGCTGCCCGTGCAGGGTCTCCTGGCTGGCGTTCCAGTCGGCCTCAGGCAGCAGCACGGCATGGCCGCGATCCTGGTCCTGCCTGTCGGTCGTGCCAGGGGCACCAACGGGCTTGGTCAGTCCCGTCGGTGCCCCTTGGCCAACCGGAAAGCCAACCAAGCCGTACAGGCGATGGAAGGCCTGACCCAATGGATGCCGACGAGGAGCGCGACGCGCGAGCCATCCGGACAACCATGTCCATTGTGCCCATCGCTACCGTCGCAGTCGCTCTCAAGATGCAAGATTGATGAGAGCTTGGCTAAGAGGCAAGCGAAAAGTCATGGGCAAGCGCAATGAAAAGGCAAGCGCTCCTCGGATCGGCATTCGTCGCCCTCGATGTGGCGACAGGCTCGCTGCTGGCTCCACAGGCAGCCTCCGCTTTGGACTTCACCTTCTCGTTTGGCGGGGTGACGGGCCTCATCACTGGCCTGGTTGATAACACGACAACAAAATGTAACTATGAGTGGCCCTATGACTCTCCTCCGTGTGTTGTGAGTGTAACTAATGCTGGTACAACAAATGCGCCACTCGGCGTATACCTTGCTGGCGCCTACGCGTATCCTCGAGATCCACGTGATGAGTCATACATCGTCGTGGGTCCTGGTTTTACTGTGTCTGGGGGTATTATTACCGGTTACGATTGGTGGGGTCAGGTGGCTCGGTAGGAAACCTATGTCAGTTGCTCACAGTTGTGTCGAAGGTCCAGAAGAATTGTTCAAGATGGTTCTTAGCTATTTCGGAAAGGTACTTTTATAGGATTTCAGAACTATGTAAATGTTGTGAATATTGGAAGATTAAGGGGAGTTTACCCTGATGATGACATGGGGGTTCCATCCTTCGAGCTCGTGCCCTCGAGTGTTCCCCAGGGCACGAGTGTCCCCGGCCCCCTGCCCCTCCTCGGCGCTGCCGCTGCCTTAGGCTTCAGCCGCAAGCTGAGGAAGCGCATCAACACAACAAAAACCAATGCGCCCACTCGGCCAGCAGGCTGAGCGATTCCTGGCACCTTCAGACCAAGAAACTGGGCCCCTTGCCCATCGGCAGAGTGGCCCGGATTCTTGGTTGCCCACAGGCACCACGCCACCGGCTGTCGGAACAGCTTGTTCCCGCTGGTTCCGGAGCTCATCAGCACCGCTTCTCTGCGCTCCTCCCTCTGCACCCACTTGCTGCCCCGCTGATCGAATCCCAGCAGCTTCCCCGGGGCTCGTTGGCCCTTCGGACCGCTTCCGCCAGCAGCCGTTGCCACCCCCTTCCTGCCGGCACCCCTGCCGCCTGCCCCATCACGCTGCAGCAGCTTGCTGCCCCAGCGCCCCTTCGCGGGCGGCTTGGCCCGTGGCCGGCTCCAATTCCCATTCATGCGGTGAATGAAAATCATCCGCTGCATGAGGCCCCTTCCCCGCCTGGTCGCTTCCTGCTGGCCGGTTCGGCGAATCTTCTCCTGATGCGGCAAGTTTCGGAATCGGTCGCCGGCCGCGCGAGCTATCTCACTCTCTGGCCGATGACCCTTCGTGAGCAGCTCGGGCTGGGGCGCGCCGGCCCCTGGGAGGACCTGCTCGACACCCCCGATGAAGGGTGCCCCTGGGAAGGCGGATAATACTCAGCGCCGCTATGTAGAGGATGAAGACTATTTCGACAAACGGGCCAGGTAGATGCCAATCACTTCATCGCTCCAAGGTTCTGGCGTGTAAGGCGGATCGCCTTACAGTGCAAGTATGAACACCGTGACGCTCACCTCCAAGGGCCAACTCACCATTCCAAGGCAGCTGCGCGATGCCCTCGGCCTGGCACCCGGCGCCCGGCTGCAGGCCAGCATCGACAGCCAGGGCAGGCTGGTGCTGGTGCCCGCCAAGTACGAGCCCGAGGATCTGTTCCGTCATCGGCCCACGGTGCAGCGGTCGATGAGCCTGACGGACATGGATCGCGCCATCGCCGCTGCCGCCGGTCGTGAGGACCCTTGACACCAACGTGGTGGTGCGGCTGCTGATCGGTGACGATCAGCAGCAGACACCGATCGCCGAACGGGCCTCCCTTGAGGCCATTGCCTCCGGCGGGGGTACCTCCCCGACGTGGTGCTCGCCGAGTGGCCTGGGTGCTGCGGGGCTATGGGCTGGAGCGCTTCACGCGTCATCAGTTGTTGGAGCGTCTGGTGCGCACCCGCGGTGTTGTGGTGGAGGACATTGATGCGGTCATTGATGCGCTGGAGCAGTTCCGGCAGGGCGGAGACCTGGCGGACCAACTGATCCTGGCCAGAGCCTCCAGGGCCGGGGCCCTGCCGGCGCTGAGCTTCGACCAGCGCTTCTCCACCTGCCAGGGGGTGGAATTGCTCCGCGACGCACCAGCCGAGGACCCCCGCCAGGGGAACCATCCCTGATGGCTAACCCTCAGCCCTCCTCCTCTGTCCAGGTGCTGGCCACGTGCAGCTCCGCCAGCTGGGCCTCGCTCACGTCGGCCGGGGCGCGGGTGAGCAGGCAGCGGGCCTGCTGGGTCTTGGGGAAGGCGATCGTGTCGCGGATCGACTCCTCGCCCGCCAGCAGCATCACCAGCCGGTCCATGCCGAAGGCGATGCCGCCGTGGGGCGGGGCGCCCATGTCGAGGGCCTCCATCAGGAAGCCGAACTGGCGCTCGGCCTCCTGCAGGGGCAGGCCGATGGTCTGCAGCACCTGGCGCTGCAGGGCCGAATCATGGATGCGCAGCGAGCCGCCACCGAGCTCCAGGCCGTTGAGCACCAGGTCGTAGGCCACCGCCCGGGCCGTGGGCAGCCGCTCGGCCCAGGCCGCCGGATCACTGCCCAGGTCGTCGGCGTTGGGGGCGCAGAAGGGGTGGTGCAGGGCCTCGAGCCGGTTTTCGTCCTTGTTGACCTCGAACATCGGGAAATCCACTACCCAGAGGAAGTTCCACTGGTCGTTGTCGCGCTCGGGCTTCACCAGGCCGAGCTCGCGGGCCAGGAACTGGCGCACTCGATCCAGCGCCTTGTTGACCGTGGCGGTGTCGCCGGCGCCGAACAGCAGCAGGGTGCCCTCCGTGGCCCCGGTGCGCGCCAGCAGCTCGGCCTTCATCGCCTCGGAGAGGTTGTCCTTGATGGCGCCGATCGTGTCGATCTCGCCGCCGGCCCGCACCCGGATGAAGGCCAGGCCGCCGGCGCCCGCCTTCTGGGCCTCGCCGAACACATCGCCGCCGGGCTTGATGCGCACGTTGCTGATCGCCTCGTTGCCGCCGGGCACCGGCAGCACCTTCACCGACCCGCCGGCCGCCACCGCGCCGCTGAACACCTTGAAGCCCATGTCGCGGACGATGTCCGAGGCATCGGTGAGCTCCATGCCGTAGCGGGTGTCGGGTCGGTCGGTGCCGTAGCGGGCCATCGCCTCGTGCCAGGTGAGGCGGGGGAAGGGGCGCGGCAGCTCGATCCCCTTCACCGCCTTCCAGATGGCGGCGATCAGGCCCTCGTTGAGCGCCAGGATCTGCTCCTGGTCCATGAAGCTCATCTCCATGTCCAGCTGGGTGAATTCCGGCTGGCGGTCGGCCCGCAGGTCCTCGTCGCGGAAACAGCGGGCCAGCTGGTAGTAGCGCTCCAGGCCCCCCACCATCAGCAGCTGCTTGAACAGCTGGGGCGACTGGGGCAGGGCGAACCATTCCCCTCCGCAGACCCGGGACGGCACCAGATAATCGCGGGCGCCCTCGGGGGTGGAGCGGGTGAGCACCGGTGTTTCCACCTCGATGAAGCCTTCCCCCTCCAGATAACCGCGGGCGGCCTTGACGGTGGCGTGGCGCAGCCGCAGGTTGCGGCCCATGCGCTCGCGGCGCAGATCCAGGTAGCGGTGCCGCAGGCGCAGCTCCTCGCGGGTGTTCTCCTCGTCGTGCACCGACACCGGGAAGGGCAGGTTGCCGCGCACCTCGTTCAGGACCGCAATGTCTTCGGCCAGCACTTCGATCGCTCCGGTGGCGAGCCGGTCGTTGCGTGATTCCTCGGGACGGGCCCGCACCTTGCCCACCACCCTGAGCACGGTCTCGTTGCGCAGCCGTTCGGCCACGGCGAAGGCGACGGGCGCCAGGTCCGGATCCACCGTGATCTGCACGGTGCCGCTGCGGTCGCGCAGGTCGATGAAGATCACGCCGCCGTGGTCGCGGCGCCGGTCGACCCAGCCGCACAGCTGGACGTCCTGGCGGATGGCGTCGTTGCGCAGATCGCCGCACCCGTGGCTGCGCATGGGGAAGAGAACATCAATCGGCGAGTTTCCCACGCGGAGCGGGCCGCCCTCAGCCGCGACGGTAGAAGGGCCGCTTCACCACCACCGCCGGCTCGGCCCGGCCGCGGATCTCCACCGCCAGTTCGGTGCCGGGTCTGGCGGCCGCCGTGGGCACGTAGGCGAGAGCCACCGCCTCGCCGAGGGTGGGAGACCAGGTGCCGCTGGTGACCTCGCCCACCGCCACCCCGTCCTGCAGCACCGGGTAGCCGTGGCGGGCGATGGCCCGGCCCTGCAGCTTGAGCCCCACCAGCTTCCGGCTCACCCCTTCGGCCGTCTGACGCTCGAGGGCCGCGCGGCCGATGAAGTCCGCCGGCATCTCCAGATGCACCAGCCAGCCGAGGCCGGCCTCCAGGGGGGTGGTGGCCGCATCCATCTCGTTGCCGTAGAGGTGCATCGCCGCCTCCAGCCGCAGGGTGTCGCGGGCACCGAGGCCGCAGGGGGTGACCCCTTCGGCCATCAGCCGCTGCCAGAGGGCCTGGCCAGCCTCACGGCCCAGCAGCAGTTCGAAGCCGTCCTCGCCGGTGTAGCCCGTGCGGCCCACGAACACCGGAGATCCGTCGATGGCGAGCTGCCGGTGACCGAAGCGAGGCAGCCCGCTGAGATCACTCCCCGTGAGGGACTCCAGGCGGGCGGCCGCTTCCGGACCCTGCAGGGCCAGCAGCACCCCGTCCTCCTTGCGGTCGCTGATGCTGATCCCCTGCGGTCCCAGCTGGGTGGTGATCCAGGCGGTGTCCGCTTGGGCGCAGGCGGCGTTGATCACCAGCACCAACTCATCGGTGCTGCCGTTCCCGGCGCCTTCCCCCACGGGCACCCGGCCCCGGTCGTACACGATCAGATCGTCGAGGATGCCCCCGGCTTCGTTGAGCAGCACCGTGTAGCAGGCCTCCCCGGGGCCGATGCGGAACAGGTCGGTGGGCACCAGCCGCTGCAGGGCATCCTTGGTGCCCTGCCCGCGCAGGGTGAGCACCCCCATGTGGGAAATGTCGAAGACCCCGCAGTGCTGCCGCACGGCTTTGTGCTCCTGCACCAGACCGGAGAACTGGATCGCCATCTCCCAGCCGGCGAAGGGCACCATCCGGGCCCCGGCGGCGACGGCCGCGTCGGCCAGGGGTGTGCGGCGCAGGGAAGTGGGATCCATGGGGGCAGCCGGCCGGCCAGGGAGAACGCCGGTACGCGGTCGGGAGATCCTATGGAGGCAGCCCAGGGGCGGTTGATTCGCCAATCCCGAAGAAAGCCTGTGATTCGGGTTCCACCCCATGGTTTCAGGCAAAGAACTGCCTAACTTGATTTCCCTCATGGGTCGACCGGATGGGAAACCGTCCCAACTGCCGCAGCTGCCGCCACTGCACCCCGCCGACGGGGGTGGAGATGGGCTGGTGCCAGCTGCGCCAGCTGCCCATCCATTCAGAGCTGGTGGCAGACCTCTGGTGCCACCACTGGACGGCCCGCCCGCCCCGCCTGCCCGTGGTGCATCCGCCGGGTCACCAGCGCCTGGCCGGGGTGTCGATGGTCAACCAGCAGCTCAGCCTGGCCCCCGGGCTAACCTGAAGTGAAAGGAAAAGCTGAAGATCGTCACGGTTGATCCCGTTTCGAATCTCTTCAGCCTTTTCGCCCCGTCTTCCCCTCGCAACCTTCTGTGAACGGTTGTAGGAAGGTCCCATCCCGTCCACCATCCACCCGGAGGTGTCCTGAATTGAGCAGATCCACCGCATCCCCATCCCCCATCGAACTGATGGCGGTCCATGTGGATTGTGAAACGTTCACCCTTCCCACCGGCGCCCACGTCTTCTCCCGCGGATCGGCCGCCAATGCCATCTATGCCGTACGCCGCGGCATCGTGGAGCTGGTGGGTGAGCAGGGCGAGAAGACCTGTTATCGCCCCGGTGAGTTGTTCAGTTACCAGGACATCACCTGGCGTGAGCTGAGCCACCGCAGTGATGCCTTCGCCCGTACGCCGGTGGAGGTGCTGCGGCTCGACCGTCTGCGCTTCCTCAACCTCCTGCACAACCATCCCACCCTGGCGGTGCAGTTGATCGGCCAGCAGCATGACCGCCTGCGCGAACAGCGGGCCAGCGGCACCTGCTGTTATTGAGGTCCGTCCCGCCCCAGCAGCAGCAGCAGGCTGCGGGTGACCTTGGCGGCCAGGACGGCACTCACCCCGCCCGGGTCGAGCTGGGGGGCCAGTTCCACCACATCGGCGGCCACAAGATGGTGGTGACGCAGTTCCTCCACCAAGCTGGCGAAATGGGACCAGTGGAACCCCCCCGGCTCTGGGGTCCCTGTGCCCGGCAGCACCGACGGATCGAACCAGTCGAGATCGACGGTGAGGTAGATCGGGCGGCCCCTCAGGGGTGCCAGAGCCTCGGCCATCGTTTCGATCGGCACCAGCCGCCCGCTGGAGTGCAGTTCCCGGAACTCCTCGCGGGTGCCGCTGCGGATGGCGATCTGACGCAGCTCGCCGCTGGGCAGCACGTCCAGGCAGCGGCGCATGGCGCAGGCGTGGCTGTGGTGGGCCCCGAGCCAGCTCCGGCGCAGGTCGGCGTGGGCATCGAGCTGCACCAGCACCAGCTCGGGGTGGCGCTGGGCCACCGCCGCCACCGCCCCGCTGCTGATCGAGTGCTCGCCGCCCAGCATCAGGGGCGCCAGGTTGAGCGCAAGCACCGCTTCGGTGGCCTGGCGCACCGCCGCCACCACCGGCTCGGGGGCGCCGAAGGGGATCGTCACGGCGCCCAGGTCGGCGTAGGCCAGATCCTCCAGGTCGAGGTCGAGCTGGGGGTCGTAGGTCTCCAGGCCGCTGCTCACCTCCCGGATCGCCGCCGGGCCGAAGCGGGCGCCCGGGCGGAAGGAGGTGGTGCCGTCGTAGGGCACGCCGAACAGGCCCACCCGGCAGCCCTGCGGCTGGCGGCGGGCGCCCATGTAGATCGCCCCTTCCGTGTCGAACAGCGTTTCCCTCATGGCTGGCCCGGGCTGACGCCGAGGGCCAGCTGGCGCTCCACGAAGGCGGGCACCGCCTCGAAGGCGCCCCGCTGCCAGCGGGGCGACCAGATGGTGCAGCCCTGAGCCACCGCCGCGGCCCGCTCCGGCAGGGGCTCCCGGTAGCGAGGGCCATCGGGGGAGGCGAAGGTCCAGCTCCACCAGCCGCTGGGGTACATGGGCACCCAGCCGTAGAGGGGATCGGCGTGGCCGAACACCTCACGCAGCAGCCGCACGGTGTCGATGTGGACCTGGCGGAAGGCTTCGGGGGATTCGCTCTGGGTGGCGAACACACCACCGGGTCGCAGCAGGCGGCGGCAGTGCTGGAAGAAGGTGTGGTTGAACAGGCCTTCGGCCGGCCCGGCCGGGTCGGAGCCGTCCACCAGCACCACGTCGTAGCTGGCATCGGGGGCCGAGGCCGCCCAGCCGATGCCGTCGCCGACGGTGAGGTGGAAACGGGGATCGCTCCAGGCGTCGCCGCCGATCGTCGGCAGGTGGCGCCGGGCCAGTTCCACCACCCTTCCGTCAATCTCCACCATGTCGAGGTGTTGGACACCGGCGTGGCGCAGGCACTCGCGGGCGGTGCCGCCGTCGCCTCCGCCGATCACCAGCACCCGCTCGATCGACGCGGCGCTGCAGAGGGCCGGGTGCACCAGCGGTTCGTGGTAGTGCCGCTCCTGCCGTTCCGCCGTCATCCAGCAGCCGTCGAGCAGCAGGGCCTTGCCGTAGGCCTGGCTGTCGATGATGGTGATGCGCTGGTACGGGCTGGTGTGCTCCTCCAGCACTGTGGCGGCCAGGCCGTAGCGCACCCCGTCCAGCTCCTCGTCCACCCAGGCCTTTCCCGGCGGGGAGGTGGCCGGTGGCTGTTGCGGACCCATGCGGTTGGCTCGTGGCTTTCCAGCTAAACCTTCGGGAGGACCCCTTGTCACGGAGCCATGCCATCCTCCCGTCGCCACCTGCTGCGGCTCGCCGGATGGGTGGGGGGCTCCGTGCTGCTGGAATCCCTTGCGCCCCGGGCGGCCGCGGCGGCCGAAGCCGACCTGGGGGAGCGCCTTTCGGTGTGCCGTCCCAGCGGTGACCCGCTGGAGGAACTGCTGAGGCGCAACCGCGATTTCTGCCGGGCCTGGCAGGCCGCGGAGCGCAGCGAGGATCCCGTCGACCGGGCCACCCTGCTCCACGAGACCTGGCCCCTGCACTGCCAGGTGCGGCCCGACGCCCTGGCCGCCGGCCAGAGGCCCTGGGCCTCGGTGCTCTGCTGTGCCGACTCGCGGGTGGCGCCGGAGTGGATCTTCGCCTGCGGCTCCGGCGAACTGTTCGAGGTGCGGAGCGCCGGAAACACGGCCTTCGCCGAGGGGATCGCCTCGCTGGAGTACGCCGTGGGGGAGCTGGCGGTGCCCCTGATCCTGGTGATGGGCCACAGCGGCTGCGGTGCGGTGACCGCGGCCATGGCCCGCGATCCCCTCACGCCCCTGCTGGAGGATCTGGTGGCGCCGATCCGGGCCACGCTGCGGCCCGGTGCGGACCTGGCCCAGGCGGTGCGCACCAATGCCGCCGCCGCCGCCGCCGCCCTGCCGCGGCGCAGTGTCCTCCTGGGCGATGCGGTGGCGGCTGGGCGGCTGCGCATCCAGGCGGCCTACTTCGACATCGGCAGCGGTGAAGTGAGCCTGGTGTGAGCGGCGATCTGCCGCTGGGGAAGGGTCTGGTGATCCCGGCGGCAGAGCTGGGCTGGCGCTTTTCGCGGGCTTCCGGGCCCGGAGGCCAGGGGGTCAACACCACCGATTCGCGGGTGGAGCTGGTGTTCGACCTGGCGGCCAGCCGCGCCCTGCCGCCGTCCCTGCGGGAGCGGGCCCTGCGGCGGCTGGCCGCCAGGCTCACCCCCGCCGGCCTGGTGATCGTGGCGGCGGAGCACCGGTCCCAGTGGCGGAACCGCCAGGCGGCCCAGCGACGGCTGGTGGCCCTGCTGCAGGAGGCCATGGCACCGCCGGCGGCGCCGCGGCGCCGCACCCGACCCACCCGGGGTTCGGTGGAGCGCCGGCTGAAAGCCAAGCGGCAGCGCAGCTCGATCAAGAGCGGGCGCCGGCAGGGGGCGGTGCCGGAGGAGGGCTGAGGGGCCTTCTTCAGCAGCCGTTGCTCTCTCCGCTCTCTTCGGCCCGGATCCGAGCCTTGGCGGCCTGCCAGTGGCTCTCCAGTTCGCGGATGCCCCGGCCCCGGAGATCACCGCCCAGGGCGGCCTCCACCCGGGAGAAACGCTCCAGGAAGCGGCGGTTGGTGCCGGCAAGGCCCTCCTCGGGATCGAGATCACACCAGCGGGCCACGTTCACCAGGGTGAACAGCACGTCGCCCAGTTCCTCCTGGGCATGGGTCCGGTCGCCGCCGGCCACGGCCTGGCGCAGTTCATCCATCTCCTCCTGCACCTTCGCCCAGACCCCTTCGATGGCCTCCCATTCGAAGCCGGCGGCGGCGGCCTTGCGGGAGATGGTCATGGCGCCGGCGAGGGCAGGCTGGCCGCGCACCTTCCGGGCCAGCCCGTCGCTGAGGGGGCTGGCGGGACTCCCCCCCGGGGGGTGGCCTGCGCTGGCCCGTTCGCCTGCCGTCACCCGTTCCGCCCGCTCGGCGGCCTTGATCGCTTCCCAGCTGCGGCGCACGGCCTCGGGGTCGGTGGGCCGTTCCGCCCCTGGATCGAACACGTGGGGGTGGCGGCGCACCAGCTTGGCGCCGATGCCCCGGGCGATTCCTTCCAGATCGAACGCCCCCCGCTCACTGGCGATGCGGGCATGGAGCACCACCTGCAGCAGCAGGTCGCCCAGCTCCTCCTCCAGATGGGCGGCGTCGTCCCGGCGGATGGCATCGGCCACCTCATGGGCCTCCTCCAGCACGTAGGGGATCAGGGAGGTGTGGGTCTGGGCCAGGTCCCAGGGGCAGCCGCCCTGGGGATCCCGCAGCCGGGCCACGACCGCCACCAGCTCGGCGAGGGCCGCCAGGGTGGCCCCATCATCAGCAGACGCGGAACGCGGCCGGGAATCGGACATCACACGGAGGGAGAACCAGGGGGGACCATCCTTGGCGATGGCCGCTTCGGGGTGAGCCGGCGGAGCTGGGTGGACTCTGTCCGTGGCCGCCGATACCCAGGGCGGTAGCTGTGAATACCGTGGCGATGGGATCAGCGGCGGTCCGGACCTCTCTCCGGCCCCGGCCTGCGGGCCACACCGACCACCGCAGGCCGCCGCAGAGGCACTATGCGGCACCCGTGGGGGTCGGCGACACCCGGGCTGGCATGGCGGTCACACGACAAACCTCCGGGGCGATGGATCGCGCTGTGAAGCGGTGGTCCGTCGGGCCACCGTGTGCCCGGCCGCCATCACCTCAACCAGCGACATGCGATCACCTGGCCATCATCCAGCTGCCGCCGGAGTCGCTGCGGGGCAATGGATGGGGTGGCAGAACCGCCATGAAGCAGCCTGGGAAAGATCCATCCGCCAGGGTGTGAGCAGGCCGGTTCCAGACACAGAAATACAATGGGACAGGAAGCACGGAACTGCCACTGACTCAGGGCTGGAGATTCACGCCAACGGCACAGAGATCACGAAGCTTCGAGGCCATCAGCGGCCGCTATCTTCCGGAAACGCCGATCCCCTGAACGGGCGAGGGCCGCCCGGCCCAAGGGCAACTTCGCATTTCGTTACGTTCGGCGGGAGAGCTGTGGCGCCTGCTACCTTTCGCGCCCACACAATCGAAGCACCCTCCCGCACGACGTGACATTCCTCACTGACTTCCTCCCTCTCTTCCTGGAGCAGCTTCAGTCCCCGACCCTCGGATTCCTGATCGGGGGGATCATCGTCGCCTCCCTTGGCAGCCAGCTGGCCATCCCAGATTCGATCTACAAGTTCATCAGCTTTTTCCTGTTGATGAAGATCGGTCTGACTGGCGGGATTGCGATTCGCAATTCCAACCCCATCGAGATCTTTCTGCCGGCGCTCGCGGCTGTGCTGCTTGGCATCGTGATCGTATTCATCGCTCGTTACACCCTGGGGAAACTGCCAGGCATCAGCGTGCCTGACGCCGTAGCCACCGGCGGTCTTTTCGGGGCGGTGAGCGGCTCCACGATGGCGGCGGTGCTGCCGCAGTTGGAATCCGCCAAGATCCCCTATGAAGCCTGGACGGCGGCCCTCTATCCCTTCATGGACATTCCGGCGCTGGTGACGGCGATCGTGGTGGCCAGTGTTTACCTCAGCAAGAAGTCCGGCAATACGTCCGAAAAAGTCGAGATCTGGCCGATCATCAAGGAAAGCGTGCAGAGTTCGGCCGTCACCTCGCTCCTCCTGGGCGTGGCCCTTGGCATTCTCACCAAGCCCGAGCCCGTCTATGAGAGCTTCTTCAACCCCCTGTTCCGCGGCTTCCTCGCCATTCTGATGATCATCATGGGGATGGAGGCCGCCCAGCGCATGAATGAGCTGCGCAAGGTGGCCCAGTGGTTTGCCATCTACGCCTTTCTTTCCCCCATCGTGCATGGCTTTCTGGCCTTCGGTGTCGGCCTGATCATCCACAAGCTCACCGGCTTCAGCATCGGTGGTGCGGTCGTTCTGGCGGTGATCGCCGCCTCCAGCTCGGACATCTCCGGGCCGCCCACCCTTCGTGCCGGCATCCCCTCGGCGAATCCCTCGGCCTACATCGGTGCTTCCACGGCCATCGGTACGCCAGTGGCGATCGCCATCTGCATCCCGCTGTTCATTGGGATCGCAGAGGTGCTCCTCGGCCGTTAAAATCCCAGATCAATATCCCTTTCCTGCAAACCACCCATTTAAGGTCAAACCCATGAGTCAACAGGTCTGGAAGCTGGTGATCGTTGCAGAGGAAATCCTCACCAAGAAACTCATCAAGCTCATCAAGGCGGCAGGTGCCACTGGTTACACTGTCAATGCGGCCGGTGGTGAAGGGAGCCGCAATGTTCGCTCCACGGGAGAGCCAAGCGTGTCCCATACCCTCGCCAATGTGAAAATCGAAGTGCTCACCGGAACCCGCGAGCTGGCCGACACCATCACCCGTGAGATCGAAGCAAAGTATTACGCGGACTTCTCGATCATCACGTACATCTACCAGGTGGAAGCCCTGCGCGATCACAAGTTCTGATCCACCAGGCTGCCTGGATCACTCCTTTCCTGCCAGGTCGGGATGAGGTGGTTGAAAGCCAGGGGCTGCCGCAGGAACGTCCGGTTCCATGGCCCGCCCGGCCCTCGCCCCCCCTCTCCGTCCTGATGGATCACGGGCACTGATCACCACTGCTGATCGGATCGATCACCGTCTCCAGTGGGTTCTGGCGTATTCCAGGCAACCGATCGCTCTCGATTCCACTAAAACTGCTCCACCCCGTTGCCACCTGATGGATTTTCTGCCCACGCTGCTGATGGAAGTCGGCAGCCACCAGATTGAAGTCACGGAGACTCTGATCGGGGTTGGTCGTTTTCTCGTGATTTTCGTGGCGGCCCGCGCCATGGCTGAGCTGATGGTGCGCCTGCAGCTCCCCACCATCCTGGGGGAGCTCGTGGCCGGAGTGGTGATCGGCGCTTCCGGCCTGCATCTGGTGGTCCCCCCGGAGACGCAGGCCCAGCTGAGCGGCGCCGTTCTCGGACTGGTCGGCACCCTCGGCGGTGTGACCCCGGAAACGGTCACCTCGATCTATGGCGAGACCTTCTCCAGCCTCCAGGTGGTCGCCGAGCTCGGCCTCTTCGCCCTTCTCTTCCTGACGGGTCTCGAAAGCGAGCTCGATGAGCTCATGGCCGTGGGCATCCAGGCCGGCAGCGTGGCGTTGACCGGGGTGGTGCTTCCCTTCGCCTTCGGCACCGCGGGCCTCTACTACCTGTTCCACGTGCCGTTCATCCCGGCCGTCTTCGCCGGAGCCGCCATGACGGCCACCTCGATCGGCATCACCGCGAGCGTGTTCGGTGAACTCCAGTGGCTGAAGCGCAAGGAGGGCCAGATCGTCATCGGCGCCGCCGTCCTCGACGACATCCTCGGCATCGTGATCCTGGCCGTGGTGGTCTCCCTGGCCGGCGGTGGTTCCTTCACCCTGGGGCCGATCCTGAAGCTGTGCACCGCGGCGGTGATTTTCGTGGCTGTCGCGCTTGTGCTCAGCCGCTTCGCCGCGCCGGCCTTCGACTGGGTGGTGGATCGGCTCAAGGCCCCAGGGGATGTGGCGGTGGCGAGCTTCGTGGTGCTCACCCTCTGCTGCTTCGCGGCCCAGGCCATCGGCCTCGAGGCGGCCCTGGGAGCCTTTGCTGCCGGACTGATCCTCAGCGCCTCCAAGCACACCCACGACATCGACAGCGCGGTCAAACCACTGGTGGCCCTGTTCGCCACGGTGTTCTTCGTGCTGATCGGCACCGGTATGGACCTCTCGGTGCTGAATCCCTTCAATCCCTCCAACCACGAGGGTCTCGTGGTGGCCCTGTTCCTGCTGGGGGTCGCCGTGGCGGGCAAGGTGGTCGCCGGCTGGACCTACACCACCAAGGACCCCACCAACCGGCTGGTGGTGGGTCTGGGGATGATGCCGCGCGGGGAAGTGGGTCTGATCTTCCTGGGTCTGGGCACCCAGGCCGGCATTCTCACCCCGGCGCTGGAGGCCGCCATCCTGCTGATGGTGATCGGCACCACCTTCCTGGCCCCCATTCTGCTGCGGGTCGTGATCAGTGCCCAGAACAAGCCGGTGGCCCAGGCCACCTGAGCGGCGAGGCCTCCCGGCCGATCTGATCCGCTGCCCGGTCGGTATCCCTCTTGTGTCTCGCATCTCCCCATGGGCGTCGCCGATCTGAACCGTCCGAACCCTTCGGTGGCTGCGGGGTTTCCAGCCCTGCGTCGGGGCCGGCTGGATACCCTGCAGGTGAACCTGGGCTACCGCTGCAACCAGAGCTGCAGCCACTGCCATGTGAACGCCGGCCCCGGCCGGACCGAGATGATGGATCCGGAGACCATCGCCCTGGTGCCGGAGGTGCTGCGGGCGCGGAGCATCGCCAGCCTGGATCTCACCGGAGGTGCACCGGAGTTGCATCCCGGTTTCCGCGGACTGGTGCGGCGGGCCCGCGAGCTGGGGGTGACGGTGATCGACCGTTGCAACCTCACCATCCTCAGGGAACCCGGCCAGGAGGATCTGGCCGGGTTCCTGGCCCGCCTGCAGGTGAAGGTGGTGGCCTCGCTGCCCTGCTACCTCGCCGACAACGTCGACCGGCAGCGCGGCGATGGGGTGTTCGCCCGCAGCATCTCGGGCCTCCGCCAGCTCAACGCCCTCGGCTACGGCGACCCTTTGTCAGGCCTGGAGCTGGATCTGGTGTACAACCCCCAGGGACCGCACCTGCCGCCCCCCCAGGCGGCTCTGGAGGCCGACTACCGACGGGAACTGGCCGATCGCTTCGGCATCCGCTTCAACCGTCTCTACACGATCACCAACATGCCCATCCAGCGCTTCGCGGCGGTGCTGCGCCAGCAGGGGCAGCTGGAGAGCTATGTGGAGCTGCTGCGCCGCCACCACAACCCGGAGAACCTCTCCCAGGTGATGTGCCGCTCCACGCTCAGCGTGGACTGGCAGGGCTATCTCCACGACTGTGACTTCAACCAGATGCTCGGCCTGGGGAGGGGCCAGGGCAGCCCCGCGTCCCACCTGCGGCAGCTGCTGGAGCAGGATCCCTACGGCGAGCCGATCAGCGTGGCCGATCACTGCTTCGGCTGCACCGCCGGAGCCGGATCCAGCTGTGGGGGAGCCTTGAGCTGAAACCTCCGCCCCCGCTGTCTCATCCCCTGGCCCAGGAGCCGATCAGCCGGCTCGGGGCGACGCGGTTCTTCCGCTGGCGCTCAGCAGCAGCCCGAGCAGCAGGGGCAACCACAGCAGCAGACGTTCCGGGGTCGTGAGCTGCCAGTCCGGCAGCCGCGAAGGCAGCACGAAGTAGACGAAGGCCGAGAGGCTCACCAGCCGCGCCCCCCAGTTCCGGCTGGGCACGGCGAAGGGCATCAGCCAGATGAAATACCACCCGTGCACCACCGGGGAGAGGAAGAGCAGCAGCAGCAGGTAGCGCCAGGCGAAGAGCCCCAGCCGAGCGGTGCTCACCAGCAGCAGCGGCAGCGCCATCAGCAGCAGCAGACCGTGGATGGCGTTGGTCTGCAGGGTCGAGGGCCAGAGCAGGCCGATCCAGTGGGGCATCCACTCGGCGCTGCGGCCATGGCGGAGGAAGGTGGAGCCGGCGGGCAGCAGCGGGCAGCTGCGAAGGCCGCAGAAGAAGGACGCCCCCAGCAGCAGCGGCACCAGCCCCACCAGGATCGAGGCGAGCGGCGGGCCAGGCCGCTGGGTCTGCCGCCAGCGGCTCCAGGCCCGCTGCAGCAGCAGCGGCAGGGTGATCCACTTCAGGGCCACGCTGAGCCCCAGCAACAGATCGATCCATGCCTGGGGCCGGGGACCGCGTGGCGGGGGATCGCGCTCCGCCTGCAGCCAGGCGGCCACCAGCGGCAGCAGGAACCAGCTGTCGTAGTGACCGCCACCGCTGATGCCGTAGATCACCAGCGGATTCCAGGCATAGAGCGCGGCGCGTGCGGCGCCGAAGCGGGCGGCCAGAAGGGCGCAGATCGCCAGGTCCGCCGCCAGGAAGGAAAGCTTGAAGACCACCACCTGCTGGCCCACGGCGGCATGGAACCGGAACAGCAGCTGCGCCAGGGGGGGATAGATGGCGGTGGTGTCGGGGTGGTTGATCCGGGACCACCAGGGGGTGCGCAACCCCTCCAGCGCCGTGGCATCCGGTGGCAGCAGATAGGGACTGAACCCCTGCAACTGAATGCCTCCCTCCCAGAGGTATCGCCAGATGTCATCGCCGGGCTCCATGGCCAGCAGCGCCACGCGGGTGAGCACGGCCACGGCCCAGAACAGCCCCCGGGGCAGGGTGGGCAGGGACCAGGAGAGGGCGAAACCCAGCCCCATCACCGCGGCCGCCATCCAGAACGGCAGCAGCTGGGCGGCGTCGAACAGATTGCCGTGGGGCCCCATCAGCAGCGCCCCGCCGATCAGCAGCAGGGCGCTGATCGGCGCTCGCAGGCGCCGCAGCAGCATCCGGCCGAGAGTGGTGAGGATCACACTCCCGGCCCGCAGGCTGGCTCCCCAGCGCCCCGAGATCTTTGAGTCCCCGGCCAGCCGGGGGCGGTGGCTGATGGGAATCTCGCCGATGCGCAGGCCCAGCTCGATGGCCCGCACCTGCATCTCCAGGGTCCAGCCGTAGCCGCGGTCCCGCATGGCCATGGCCTCGAAGGCCGAACGTCGCACCAGGCGAAAAGGACCAAGATCGTGATAGCGGAATCCCCAGCCCAGGGCGATCAGCGCCGTGGCCAGCCCGTTGCCCCAGCGCTGCAGGGGGGTGAGCGACGCCTGCCCAGCGGCGGTGGCGGTGCGATCGCCCAGCAGGACATCGTGGTCGGGCAGGCGCTCCAGGAAGCGGGGAAATTCCTCGATCGGGTCGCTGCCGTCCCCATCGCAGAACAACAGCCAGCCCACCTCGGGCGCCAGGTCCCGGCAACCCCGCCAGCAGGCCCGCCCGTAGCCCGGTCGGGGTTCGCTGAGCACCTCCGCCCCCAGCCGGCGGGCGATGGCCGCGCTGCGATCGCTGCTGCCGTTGTCGACGACCCGGATGCGGCGGAGTCCCTGGCCCTGCAGCTGGCCGATCACATGGGCGAGGGTGCTTTCCTCGTTGCGCACCGGGATGACCACCTGAATGGTCTCCAGACCAGCCGCAGGGTGCAGGGGTTCCGGTGCATCCAGGGCCATGGGCGGATCCCGCAGGGCGCAACAGCCCTCCCACCTTGACGGGCAATCCGGCGCGGGGCCTCAGCGGTAGCTGTTCAGAGGCGCGTGCCCATGGCCCACCGCCCCCTGCACCGGCCGGTCGCCCGAGCCCCCTGGAGCGGCCCCGGCCCAGCTGGGCCTGCCGATCCGCCAGACCCGTCGCAGCGAGCCCCTGCTCCAGGGCGCGTAGAGGTCCGGCTTCGAGCGGGAGCCCGGACCCGAGGGGGGTGACGGTGCGGAAGCAGCGCGGGGACCGGCAGGAGCGCCTCAGCTGCGATGCCGTGCTCAGTGCCCTCGGCCGCCGCGCCCGGCCGCAGGGCTTCGGTCTCGAGGCGCTGCATCTGCAGACGCTCTGCCCGAACATCCACGCCGCCGGGGATGCGGCCGGACCGTTCCTGTTCCACCCACACCGCTGCCCACCGGGCCAGGGACGCGGCGGCGAACGGCTCCGAGCCTGTCGGGGAGGGGGTGATTCTTCTCGAGGTCGGGTTCCTTCAGCGTGGGCTGATGCCCAACAGGCGGCGCAGACGGCGCAGGGGACGCGGCAGCCGGGGGATGGGATCGCCGTCCTGGAGCAGATGCAGCCAGCTGCTGGCCTCCAGACCCACCAGGGCCGTGAGCAGCAGTGGACGCTGTCCCTGCCAGAGGGCCGTGACCTGCTCCAGCCACCAGGCCAGGGGAGGCCCACCGAAGGGAGCGAGCAGGGCGGCGGCCAGGGCCACCACGGTGGCCAGATAGACCAGGCGCAGGGCGGTGCCCAGCAGGGGGCAGTGGGAGAGGAGCGAGCGGTGGCTGAGCATCCTCCGGTAGGGCCACCACAGCAGGCCCAGGGGGCCCCAGCGGCGGGTGGGCCTGGAGAGGGTGTCCAGATCGGGCGACAGCCACAGGCCGCCCAGCAGAAAAGCCAGGGCTCCCACGGCCGCGCCCACGGGCCCGAGCCAGGGCCAGCAGAGCAGGCCGAAAGGCAGGGCCAGGAGCCGGGTGGCACGGTCATGGCGGTGGCCGCTGGCCATCGGCGGGGCGGCGGGGCGGAACAGGCAGAATGACACTGCCGCGCGATTAGCTCAGCGGTAGAGCGCCTGCCTTACAAGCAGGATGTCGCTGGTTCGAACCCGGCATCGCGCATTCCCAAGAACTCTTGAGATCACTGGGCTTGGCCCTTGCCTTGAGCGGCCCTCGACGATTGCGCCAGGGTGCTGCAGTGAAAAGTCCAGTGCAAAAGTGTGTCGCCTTGGCCGCGGGCGGCTCACAGCTGCCTCTTCATCCGCACCAGAGGCTCGCGCATCCTCGGCAGCCGTCGCCGCAGCCAGTGCCAGCCAACCTGGCGGGGCCGCAGCCGGGGAAGGCGGACACAGGGGGTGTTGTGGCCATGGGCGCCTGGCGACTCGGCGCATCTGGCGATGCCGGGGGCCTCAAACCACCGCCAAGCCTTGGCTACCAGAGCGGCGCAGACCGGTGACAGCCTCACCAACGAGGGGGCCACGAAGATGGCCCTGCTCGCCCCGTTCATCAAGGCACTGGGGTACGACATCTTCAACCCGACGGAGGTCAAACCCGAGTTCAGCGACGACCTTCCCGGCATCCAGCAGGTTGAAAAGGTGGACTGTGCGGTACTGGAGAACGGCCAGCCCAAGATCCTGATTGAGGCCAAGCCATTCAGGGCTGACCTCAAGAGTACAGAGAAAGGACAGCTCTCCCGCTACTTCCAGTTAGAGGGATTGGTGCTCGGCCCAGGTCGCCCCCTGCTCCTGAGGCGTTTCCTCAGCTTGCGGCTGTAACCCAGGGCGGCGGCGGCACCGAAAACCGGCAGCGGCCCCGGAACACTGGGGTTGGTCACATGGAGGGTGTAGGTGTTGTCTTGAATAAATGCGCCGTCAGCGAAGACCCCGCCAAACTCGAGTTGATAGGTGCCGGCAGCAAGCGGTTCGAGCATCAGCCAATACCCATCACCGGCGAACAGATCCGGATTGCTGGTGCCGAAACCCTCGAAAAGACTGCCGGGCTCTGCATTGGCCAGAAAGGCTCCATCAGTTCCTGAGGGGAGAGGAGGGATGTTGGGCTGACCGACGCAGCTCTGACGGTAGTTTAAAATATCTGGTACCAATGGAGAGGCGCCCAGGGTGGCGTAGATCGAGTTAAGTGAAGTGCTATCAATCGTGACTTTGGCGCTGTCGCAAACCGCTGCGGAGTCTGGAAAGTTTGCGAACGACTGCCATTCAAGATAGTTGAGGGGCGAGAAGAAAATATACTGGTTGCTGGCGATGGTGACCGAGCGATTGACCGTCACTCCATCCACGGATCCCGTCAGAAAGGAGACAGGGCTTCCGGGTGTGTCGTTGATCAGGCCAAGCGAGGTTGAATCACTGGCGCCGAGCAAGGGGTTGGAAGCCAGAGGTGCTTCGCCCGCAGCGGTCCACCAGCGAGTGGAGCACTCGTACTGGCTGACACCATCCACGGAACTTCCAGGGGCAACCACGGCCTGGGCGCTGGCGCGCAAGCTTGAAATTAGTGATGCATGAGGGCCCGCGCTTCCCGGTTGTCACGGCAGGAGCATGGGCATTGGCTGTTTATCCCTCCATCTGCCCTGCTGCCCTGTCGATCCCGGTCGAGGCTTGAGTCACTGCTGCTGGTGGTGGGGACGAACAGGGAGTTTCCACCAGATCATGCATTGCGGCTTGATGCCGACGCTGAAGATCTCAGCGGCTTCTTCGATCGCCTTCGACTTGCAGCGGGGTAGCCATTTTGGGGGCTGTGATCTCCTCCCCACTGCGTCGGGGAGGCTGGACCTTGCCAACCGTGACAGGAACCGGAAACCTGCCGGCCCGGAATGGGGTCAGCCTGGCAACGGCGGGGCAGGGTTCAAAGCCCCGTCAGCCGATCGCCGGAGCGCTGAGCCGCCAACGGGGGCTTTCCCGCGCCGAAGGGGTGCGGCAGGCCCTGCGCGCCTGGCTGGATCAGCAGCCCCTCGACCATCAGGTCGTCTACGGGCTGTGGCGGGATCGCGGCGGCACGTCCCTTGCGTGGGAGCGGGGCCTGCGGGAGGAATGGAATCGGTGAAGGCTCCGGAACGGGGCCAGGGGCTGCTGCTCGACACCAACGTGCTGATCGACGTGCTGCGGGGAGAGAAGCTCGCCCTCGATTGGCTCGACCATCACAGAGCCGGTGCCGCGATCAGCGTGATCACCTGGATCAAAGTGATGGTGGGCTGCCGTGCTTCTGAGAGCGCCACCGTGGGGAACTGGCTGGAGGGCTTCCGCCGCCTGGATCTCGATCAGGCTGTGGCCCAGGAGACCGTGATCTGCCGGCAGGAACGGGGCCTGAAGGTGCCGGACGCCATCCTTCTCGCCGCGGCGCGGTGCCACCGCCTGATCCTGGCGACCCGCACCAGCCGCGACTTCCCGCCGAAACAGGGCCAGGTGATCTGCCCCTATCACCCTCCATGACCACCGGGTGGACGGAGCTGCCGCGACAGCCTGCGTTTTGACACGAGCAGGAGGCGGCCTGGGAGAGCCATCGCTCCAGCGCCCCCGCTCCTCATCCGCCCGCCTCCGCCAGCGCCTGCCGCACCTTGGGGATGAACACGGCGACCATGCCGCGCAGATCCCCCACCCGAAGACGGGGCGGCTGGGTTCGTCGTTGATGCGGCGGTCGTCGTTCACGACGGTGGCCAGCCCTTTGCCTATCGCCGCGATCGCGAGGACAGCGAGGCCCGCCGATCCATGCAGGCGCAGGCACCGCTGGGGTCAACAGGTGGTCACTCCCCGCACGAACCCACCCAGCCGTGACGTGAAGCCTCAGCGGCCAGCCGCCAGCCAGGCGTTGAGATCCTCGGGCCCCCGGAAGTCGAGCAGGGCTTCAGCGAGGGCTTCCAGCCGCTGGAGGGGCAGTTGGCGAATGCGGGCGTCCTGCTCGGCGGAGAGCTCACCGCAGCGGCGGTGCAGCAGGCGCAGGGCCATCGCGAGTTCACCCTGGCGTCGGCCTTCCGTCTGGCCTTCCTGTCGGCCTTGCTGCCGGCCTTCCTGTCGGCCTTCCTGCCGCCCCAGGCCATAGATCTCGCGATAGGCCACGCTCTGGGTGAAATCCTCCAGGGTGATGCCGCCCATGGCGCAGATTTCCGGGATCGACCGGCCGCTGAACCGTGAAACCAGGATAGCGGCGATCCCATCGGCGATTTCCGCCTCCAGAGCCGTGCCGGCCACCTGGGCCCGGATGGTGGCGGTGGTGGCCGGCAGGTCCTCTTCTGTCTGCACCAGCAGGGCCAGCGTGCGCAGCAGTGGCGGTGCTCCCGGATCCCGAAGGGCGGGCAGCAGCTCGATCCAGCGCACCCGCTCCTGGAGGAATTCGGCCACCGGCTCGGGATCACCGAAGTTGAGGGCACGGGATGGACAGATCACCACCACCCGCCAGTGCCGGAGCGTGGGTTCCTGTTGCAGCAGTCGGCCGCTCTCGGCATAGAGGCGCCTGAGGAAGCCCCCATCGGCGACCATCTGGGCCTCGAGGATCAGTGCCGGCAGATCACGCCGCTGGGTCGGCGGCAGAAAGAGTCCATCGAGGCGGTATTCACGCTCCTTGAGCACCGGCGCCGAGAAGCGGTAGCCACCGGCATCGCAGGGGAGGTCCTCCTGGAGCTGGAGGATGCGATCGGGGTGGCTCTGGAACAGCCAGAAAAAGAGCTTGTCGCTGGCGGTCATGGGCCGGCGGCGGCCGCTGCTGTGGAGGCAGGATCTCACGCCATCCGCGAGATCCAGAGCGTGAGGCGAATGCCATCCAGTGACGTCTTGTGAGGACGATGCCGTGTAGAAGGCTGTAGACGGCCTGCCGCACCTCGGGGATGAACACGCGGATCCACCGGTGCGCAACTCCCCGCACGAACCCACCCAGCCGTGACGTGAAGCCTCAGCGGCCAGCCGCCAGCCAGGCGTTGAGATCCTCGGGCCCCCGGAAGTCGAGCAGGGCTTCAGCGAGGGCTTCCAGCCGCTGGAGGGGCAGTTGGCGAATGCGGGCGTCCTGCTCGGCGGAGAGCTCACCGCATCGGCGGTGCAGCAGGCGCAGGGCCATCGCGAGTTCACCCTGGCGTCGGCCTTCCGTCTGGCCTTCTGTCGGCTTCTGCCGGCCTTCCTGTCGGCCTTCCTGCCGCCCCAGGCCATAGATCTCGCGATAGGCCACGCTCTGGGTGAAATCCTCCAGGGTGATGCCGCCCATGGCGCAGATTTCCGGGATCGACCGGCCGCTGAACCGTGAAACCAGGATAGCGGCGATCCCATCGGCGATTTCCGCCTCCAGAGCCGTGCCGGCCACCTGGGCCCGGATGGTGGCGGTGGTGGCCGGCAGGTCCTCTTCTGTCTGCACCAGCAGGGCCAGCGTGCGCAGCAGTGGCGGTGCTCCCGGATCCCGAAGGGCGGGCAGCAGCTCGATCCAGCGCACCCGCTCCTGGAGGAATTCGGCCACCGGCTCGGGATCACCGAAGTTGAGGGCACGGGATGGACAGATCACCACCACCCGCCAGTGCCGGAGCGTGGGTTCCTGTTGCAGCAGTCGGCCGCTCTCGGCATAGAGGCGCCTGAGGAAGCCCCCATCGGCGACCATCTGGGCCTCGAGGATCAGTGCCGGCAGATCACGCCGCTGGGTCGGCGGCAGAAAGAGTCCATCGAGGCGGTATTCACGCTCCTTGAGCACCGGCGCCGAGAAGCGGTAGCCACCGGCATCGCAGGGGAGGTCCTCCTGGAGCTGGAGGATGCGATCGGGGTGGCTCTGGAACAGCCAGAAAAAGAGCTTGTCGCTGGCGGTCATGGGCCGGCGGCGGCCGCTGCTGTGGAGGCAGGATCTCACGCCATCCGCGAGATCCAGAGCGTGAGGCGAATGCCATCCAGTGACGTCTTGTGAGGACGATACCTGCCGCACCTCGGGGATGAACACGCGGATCCACCGGTGCGCAACTCCCCGCACGAACCCACCCAGCCGTGACGTGAAGCCTCAGCGGCCAGCCGCCAGCCAGGCGTTGAGATCCTCGGGCCCCCGGAAGTCGAGCAGGGCTTCAGCGAGGGCTTCCAGCCGCTGGAGGGGCAGTTGGCGAATGCGGGCGTCCTGCTCGGCGGAGAGCTCACCGCATCGGCGGTGCAGCAGGCGCAGGGCCATCGCGAGTTCACCCTGGCGTCGGCCTTCCGTCTGGCCTTCCTGCCGGCCTTCCTGTCGGCCTTCCTGCCGCCCCAGGCCATAGATCTCGCGATAGGCCACGCTCTGGGTGAAATCCTCCAGGGTGATGCCGCCCATGGCGCAGATTTCCGGGATCGACCGGCCGCTGAACCGTGAAACCAGGATAGCGGCGATCCCATCGGCGATTTCCAGCCTCCAGAGCCGTGCCGGCCACCTGGGCCCGGATGGTGGCGGTGGTGGCCGGCAGGTCCTCTTCTGTCTGCACCAGCAGGGCCAGCGTGCGCAGCAGTGGCGTGTTCCCCGGATCCCGAAGGGCGGGCAGCAGCTCGATCCAGCGCACCCGCTCCTGGAGGAATTCGGCCACCGGCTCGGGATCACCGAAGTTGAGGGCACGGGATGGACAGATCACCACCACCCGCCAGTGCCGGAGCGTGGGTTCCTGTTGCAGCAGTTGGCCGCTCTCGGCATAGAGGCGC
>CAVYYO010000012.1:0-115232 GCA_963772735.1 uncultured cyanobacterium
CCCGCCGCTGATCTTGAGCGTTGGGATGACCTGAGCTGCCGGTCAAAGGGCACAAAGCAAGCCGGGACGCACCATTTCTGGTACAGTGATCGAAACGGGCTGCTCGCGGAATGGGAATTCCCCCTGTCCTCCGAGTTGTTTTCTTCCGTTCTCAATCAGGGAGGGAGCCAGTGAGAGAGTGGTTGCTTGATCTGAGTAGGGACGATCGCAAAGCGATTGGGTGCGACATTAAAACAGCTCAATATGGCTGGCCTCTTGGGATGCCGCTGATTCGAAAGCTCGAACCTGGCTTGTGGGAGGTTCGATCGACAATTGATAGAGGCATTGCTCGTACTATTTTTACAGTTGAAGAGGATGTGATGATTTTGCTGCATGGATTTGTGAAGAAATCCGCAA
The DNA here is from genome assembly GCA_963772735.1 of uncultured cyanobacterium. Taxonomy (GTDB): domain Bacteria; phylum Cyanobacteriota; class Cyanobacteriia; order PCC-6307; family Cyanobiaceae; genus Cyanobium. The sequence goes on from CAVYYO010000012.1 coordinate 397, forward strand.
AGACCCCATCTACTGATCTTCAGGAGGCAAGAGATCGACGCTCTAAGCTGAGAGGTTGCCATGATTGACGAGAAGCTTCTGGGAGGTGATTTTGACGACTTCCTCCGCAAGGAAGGAATCATTGATGAGGCAGAAGCTATGGCCGCCAAAAGAGTGATTGCTTTTCAGATTTCCGAGGAAATGAAGAGGTCAAACATTACAAAGACAGAGCTGGCGCACCGTATGAATACGAGTAGACCTGTTGTAGATCGTCTGCTAGATCCTTCGAACCAGTCTGTGACGCTCTCCACTCTTGGGCGAGCAGCGTCGGCAGTTGGTAAGTCGTTGAAGATTGAATTGTCCTGATGGCAATCCCAACATCAAGATACAGAAGACGGGAGCGAAGGTTTCTTTCTTTGCCAAGGCTACTCCCCGCTTCTGATCTTGGCGTTAGTCTGACCCCAAGCGCCAATCTCTGTAAGCTCGGAATCCCTGGAACCTTTTGTGTCAGGTAGAATGGCTAAAGAGGTGCAACATGACCGCTCATCTCGAGAATCACAAAGAAGCCATTGCCGAGCTGTGCCGCAAGTACAGCGTTCAGCGGCTTTTCGCGTTTGGCTCAGCTATTAGGGACGATTATCGACCAGGGGAAAGCGATGTGGATCTTCTCGTCGAATTCGCTCCCATTGGTGGTCACGCTAAATTCCATGCTTATTTCGAGATGCTTGATGAGCTGCAAAGAGTACTCGGCACTAAGGTGGATCTCGTTATGAGTGGGGCTGTGCGCAATGCGATTATCGCCCGTGAGATTGAGAAGACCAAGAGGATAATCTATGGCTCGTGAAATAACTGCCTACCTCTGTGACATCATTGATGCATGCGATTCTATTTCTTCCATCCTTACGGACATCTCGATAGAAACATATGTTGAGATACGTGAAAAGCGATCTGCAGTAGAGCGTGAGTTTATTATAATTGGTGAAGCAGTCTCAATGCTGGCTAAATTCTGGCCTGAAAGATTCAAGCGTCTATCGGATGGCCGGAAAGTAATTGGGTTTCGCAACATACTGACCCACAACTATGCCTCAGTTGATCACGAGACTGTGTATGAAACCGCTCTTGAGGATGTCCCGAAGCTGAGGAGAGAATGTGTTGAGTTACTCAGGGGGTCGGAGGACGTGTTGAAGGACGGCCCTTAGTAGAGATCGGGGGCAGACTAACAATGCCATTCACCTGAGCCGCCTCCAAATGATTCTTGTTTGCCCCCCAGCTCACTGCGGCCAGGTGATGGCAAGCGTTGGACTAAGCCGCTGCGCGGCAGATCGCAAGTTTCCAGTATAGCCAATAGGGGTTGACTGCTTCATCCTTGAAGAGCACCCCAGCCTTGCGGGCGTAGGAAGCCTTTACGGGGGTCAGATATTGGCACGGCAAGGCGGCAGAGACTGAGGGATGCACATCCAGCGATGTGCTTCATACCTTCATCCTCCTCATTGAGGAGCTCTGCCATGAAGCCAGAAGACAAAGCGCGATTCAATCACCTCTATGAGCAAACGTTACAGGCCCTCAGGCTCCAAGGGCTGCGCCACAGGACCATCGACAGCTACAGCCGATCGCTGTGGCGCGTTGCCCTGTTCTTTGATCGATGTCCTGATGATCTCAGCACCGATGAACTGAAACGGTATTTCAGTGCTCTGCTGGAGAAGCCCTATTCCTGGAGCAGCATCAAGGTGGAACTGTGTGGCCTGAAGTTCTTCCATCGCCATGTCCTCAACCGCAAAATGGAGTGGGTGAAAATCGTGCGGCCACCACGGGTTCGCACGTTGCCTGACATCCCAACCCGTGAGGAAGTGCAGCGCCTGATCAATAGAGTTAGAAAACTCCGTTACCGGGTGTTCTTTCTGACGGTCTACAGCATGGGGCTGCGGATCAGTGAAGCTGTTGCGCTGGAGGTGGGCGACATTGATGGTGTGCGCCGTCGCATCCATATCCGCGACGCAAAAGGTGGCAAGGATCGCTACGTGCCCCTACCTGAGCTGACCTATATCAGTCTGCGGCGATTCTGGAGCACCCACCACCACCCGCAATTGCTGTTTCCCAGCCCGTCGGGGAGCAAGTTGATGTCTCAGCCCACCAGCAAGCCAATGGATTGCAGCGGCATCCAAGCGGCGCTCAGGGCGGCCGTGAAGGAGTGCGGCATCACCAGACGGCTGACGGTGCACTCCCTGCGCCATGCCTACGCCACCCATCTGCTGGAGCTGGGGATGGACCTGAGATCGATCCAGGAACTCTTGGGCCACAGCGACCTCAAAACCACAGCCCGCTACACCCACATCAGCGACAAGGTGCGGCAGCAATCCAACAACCGGATCGATGCCCTGCTGGAACGGTTCAAGCTGCGTTGGGGGGAAGAGTGATGATCTTGCTCTCCGATCTGGTGGATCGCTACTGCAACGAGCTGGAGCGACTCCACGGCCACGAACTGCTGCCAGGCCATCACAAGGCGCTGAACTGTATGCGGAGCTGCCGCAATCAGTACAGTCCGGTGATGCTGCTGGAATGCAACGACTGTCACCACAGGATCACCCTGCCCCATTCCTGCGGGCATCGAAGCTGTCCCCATTGCCAACATCACGAAAGCCAGCAATGGCTGGAACGCCAGCGCAGCAAACTGTTGCCCGTTGACTATTACCTGGTGACCTTCACCGTGCCCCATGAGCTGCGTGAGTTGTTCTGGCAGCATCAGCGCGTCGCCTACGATCAGCTGTTGAAAACAGCCTGGCAAACCATCGCCTGCTTTGACAGACGGGATCCACGGCTGAAAGGGAGAATCGGTGCCCATGCGGTGCTGCACACCCACAGCCGCAGGCTTGACTACCACCCCCATGTCCATCTGATCGTGCCGGCAGGTGCGGTGGATGAGACAAGAAGGCAGTGGAGAAAGAAAGCTGGTCAATACCTGTTCAGAGCCGAGAATCTGGCCCGGGTTTTCCGTGGCAAATGGTTCGAGGCGATGGCCAGCGTTGGGCTCAAAGCTCATCAGACACTACCCGCAAAGTGGGTGGTGGATTGCCAACATGTGGGCCGTGGCGACAAGGCTCTCGTGTATTTGGGGCGCTACCTCTACCGTGGGGTTCTGCCAGAGAAAAACATTCTGGCGGATGATGATGGTGCCGTTACCTTCCAGTACACGGAGAACAGCGGAGCCGTGAAGACGCGTACCCTCACAGGGGGTGAGTTTCTGTGGCTCCTGCTGTTGCATGTGCTGCCAAGACGGTTCCGCCGTGTAAGGGATTTCGGCTTCCTGCATGGCAACTGCAAACGGTTGCTTCTGCTGATTCAGCTGGTGCTGATGGTCAGGCTTCCAGAGCCGATGCCATCAAGTAAGTGTGCCCCAGTGCACTGTCCCCTTTGCCAAGGTGTGATGCGGATCATCGCGACCCGGCTCCGATTGCAAACGCCGATGTTGTCCTGAGTGAATTAAGAAGGTATGCGGAGATAGTCTTAGCCCGTAATCCTGAAGAAGCAGACAGCCTTGGCTGACGCCCTGAGCATGCAGAAGTGCGTTGCCGGCTTTGGCGTGCGCGTCTACTGTAAGAAGCAAAGCAAACGGCCCGTGCAGAACGCAGCAGAGCATTTCTACCTGGAGGCAATTCAGAAGCTCGTGTGAAATCTGTCAGGATTTTTCTGCTGTAATATGGATGTCGAGTGCACAGGAGGGCTTGTCCAACCTTGGATAGATCGTGGCTTCGCACGATCTATCCTTATTCGTTGCACGATCTATCCTTATTCGTTAGGCCTACAAGGTGGATGCCACTTCAATGCCGGAGAAGTCAGCTATTATTGGACCCATGAGCACCCTCGAAGAGATTGAGGCTGCACTTCAGCAGCTACCACCGGCCCAGCGGGCCGAGTTCCGGGCTTGGTTCCAGTCGTTCGACGCTACGGACTGGGACCAGCAGATGGAGGCTGACATTACTTCAGGCAACTTGGACTGGCTTGCGGATGAGGCAATGAGCGACAGACAGAAGGGTCGATGTTCTGAATTATGAGGCATCGGGCCAGCCCGCGCTTCTGGGCTTGCTATAATTCACTTTCTTCAGAGGTGAAACTCCAGGCTGATCGTTGTTTCGAATTGCTCAAAGCCGAGCCACGCCATCCTTCGCTCCACTTCAAGAAGATCGGCAAGTTCTGGTCGGCCAGAGTTGGACTTCGATTCAGAGCTTTAGCTGTTGAAGCAACTACCAAAGAATTGGTGTGGGTCTGGATAGGCAGTCATGCAGAGTATGATCAACTACTTCGATTGAAGGCCTAACATCCAGATACAGAAGACGGGCGCAGGGGTTAACTTTCACGCCCAAGAGGCCCTGCCCGCTTCTGATCTGGGGCGTTAGGCGTATGTCTAATCATCAGCTGAGCCTTGATCGGTGTCCACAACACCCTGACAAGAGCATGAAAATATTTCACACCGGCTGCCGCTCACCGCTCAGAACACCAGCTAGAAACCCACTACAGAACAGCGAGGTGACATGACCGAACCGGATCCGTCGCACATCATGAGGATCGCTAGCGGATTCGGCGTCTCAAAGGCGCTGCTCTCCGCCGTTGGCCTCGGCCTCTACACGCGATTAGCCGCTGGGCCGATGACGCTCGCTGAGATCATCACCGAGTTCAGCCTGGAGCGAAGGCCGGCGAGCGACTTTCTGGATCTTCTCGTTTCTGTAGACCTTCTTGACCGCCGCGGCGACAGGCCGGATGCGCTCTATGGCAACACCCCTGCGACGGACCGCTTCCTGGATCGGAGCAAGCCTGAGTACATCGGTGGACTGATCGAGATCTGGGAGATGCGCGACTACCGGTTCTGGGCAGATCTGAGCGAAGCCCTCCGCACCGGGAAACCTCAGAACGAGGCGAAACACGCCGGCACCCCGTTCTTTGAGGCCATGAACGCAGATCCTGAACGACTCGAAGCCTTCATGAACGCGATGAACGGCTCGTCGATTCGCAACTTCCAGGCGCTCGCTCGCGCATTCCCCTTCAACAACTTCCGGACCATCGCTGACATCGGCGGAGCGGATGCCCTCCTCAGCCGGGAGGTGGCAGCGGCTCACCCCTCCATCCACTGCATCAGCTTTGACCTACCGGCGGTGTCAAGGATTGCCGAGCGCAAGATCGCCGCTGCCGGGCTCTCCAACCAGATCACCGTGGTTCCGGGGGACTTCTTCGCGGATCCATGGCCCGGCGCGCAGGTGATCACAATGGGCATGATCCTGCACGACTGGAACCTTGAGCGAAAAATGACACTCATCCGCAAGGCCTTCGAGGCCCTGCCAGAGGGGGGTGCGCTGATCGTGATCGAGGCGTTCATCGACGACGCCCGACGCCGTAACACCTTTGGTCTGTTCATGTCGCTGATGATGCTGATCGAATTCGGAGACGCCTTTGACTTCACCAGCGCCGAGTTCAGGGACTGGTGCCGCGAAGTCGGGTTCAGACGGTTTGAAACGATTCCGCTTGACGGCCCGTCGAGCGCAGTGGTCGCCTACAAGGATCCACGCTGAGTCATCGAGACTTCAGAGGGGTGTCCTTCATCTTGGCCTGTCCAAACCGCCCCAGACGGATATTTTGGCCTGGGCGGCCGATGAGGAGCGGGTGGCCCGAGGCGGTGACTACCAGGAATGATGACGCCCCTGCTGCCGTTCAGGTAGCTGTGGTCAACAGACCTGGCAGTCACCAAGGGAAGCGCTTCACTGCAACATCATGAATCGCCTGACATCAAGATCCAGCGGACGGAGACAGTTATGCGCACCATGGACAGAGCTATCATCCACCGCTGATCTTGGCGTTCACCGCCAAAGATGATAGCCAAGCCTGATCGGATTCTTCTGACCGGCAGAAGGGCCTCAGGAACTGTGTCTCTACGTGAACAGGTGGTTATCGGACTCGCGAACCACAGCTAGACAAAGGAAGACTCTTCCCAAAAACCGATGCAGCATCAGGGTTTTGAAGCTGCTCAGCAGCTGCCATATCACTGTAGATCACGGAAAACGCAGCCGACTGCAGCATGGCACTCGGAAAAGACCAATAACTTGTTACGCGGGTACTATTGATTGAGGAAATTCAAGATGAAAGCCTTTCTATCTGTCAGCATTGCTCTTCTATGGCTCCCTTCAGCCGCCATGGCTGGAAAGCAGCTGACTGTTGCAGCCGAGATCGTCCAGAAGGCAAAAAGCGAATGTACCAATTATGATGGCGGCAAATTCAATGCGACGGCACAGGCGATCACATTCCATGACTTGACTGGTAATGGCCTGAAAGAAGCGATCGTAGACGCATCCCAGTTTTCATGCTCAACATCAGCTTCCATGTGGGGCGGCTCTGGTGGAACGCTGTTATGGGTGATCGTGGATAGGAAAAAAACACGAGTTTCTTGCGCACAAATGGCGAGTTGTGGATATGGATGGGCAGAAAGTACTCTTGCTCGCGGTCCATTCCTCTGCATGCAGCGATACTGTTGGCCCTTGCTACCGAGCACTGGTTTGGAGTGATGGATTCAGGACCACACGCTGAAGAGACCCTAAAACGCTTAGACAAAAACATGAATTATCGCCTGACCTAACGTTTCACACAGAATCGCTACAGCTCTCCATTGAATTCAGCATCCTCCCACAGAAAATGAAACGAAGAATCAGCAGGTTGCTCCTGAAGCTTAAGTCGTTGACCGGATTCCTTGGGTGGGGTGCCCTCTTGGCTTTATCGGTCGCCGCCTCTGCGCAAACCACCAATCCACAAAACGCTGAAGAGTCTGACCCCGCAGCACTGGGCTGGATGACGGGGTTCCCACCACCAGCCGATAAACTGATTATGCAGCCGGAATCTGATTTTTTCAGCTTCCCGAAGTTGCGATGGACAGTATGCCACATTCGGCAATTGATGCCCACAAAGCAAGTGAGTAGAGGTATCGGCCGGCCGGCCCCGCTGGAGTACGCAATCAATGGCGGTATTGACGCCGTGACCTTTAGGCCCATAGGCGGCGAAAAATCAATGACATGGAAGGAATCACTTTCGGCGAATTATACCGACGGCATTCTCATCCTTCACAAGGGGCGAGTCGTTTATGAGAACTACTTCGGTTGTCTCGACGAGAAAAGCAAGCATGCCGCCATGTCGATGACCAAGTCCATGACGGGGCTCCTGGCCGAGATCCTGGTGGTTGAGGGGCGGCTCGACGATCAAGCGAAGGTCTCTTCCATCATCCCGGAACTCAAGGACAGCGCGTTCGGCAACGCGACGGTGCGCCAGGTCATGGACATGACCACGGCTCTTGACTACAGCGAAGACTACTCCGATCCAAAGGCGGATATCTGGATCTATTCAAAGGCGGCAAGCCCATTGCCGAAACCGAAGGACTATGAAGGCCCAGACGGCTACTATGAGTATCTACAAACCGTCAAGCAGGACGGCATCCACGGTAAGGCTTTCGGCTACAGAACAATCAACACAGACGCACTTGGTTGGATCGTATCGCGGGTCACAGGCAAGGATCTTGCGCACCTGCTGTCAGAGCGAATCTGGAGCCGAATGGGCATGGAGCAGGATGCATACATGACCGTGGACGCCAAGGGAACACCGTTTGCGGGCGGCGGACTCAGTGCAGGCCTGCGAGATTTGGGGCGTATCGGGCTTGTCATGCTGAACGGCGGCAAGATCAATGGGCAGCACCTTTTCCCAGAAGAAGTGATGGAGAATATCCGCTCCGGTGGCGACAAGAAGGCTTTTGCCAAGGCTGGTTACAAAACGCTTGAAGGCGGGAGTTACCGCAGTATGTGGTGGCTTCTCCATAATGAGCACGGTGCTTTTGCTGCACGTGGTGTTCATGGGCAAACCATCTATATTGACCCAACCGCCGAGATGGTCATCGTGCGGTTCGCGTCATTCCCCACGGCGAAGAACGCGCAGATAGACCCAACCTCGTTGCCCGCCTATCAAGCCGTGGCCAAGTATCTGATGAAAGAGTGACGGGCACCTCATCATGGGTGAACAAGGCGCATCACCGCACGGCCATTCGGCTGCGCCTCATGGCCGCTTATGAACCTGATCGCTGGCCCCCATGACGGACCCTGTCTGGCACCGACTGCGCGAGGCTGTAATTATGCGCAATTTCCATCAAGCAGAGAAGCTCCTGACCGAGAACCCTGGGCTACCTACTCTGCGTAACGGCATCGGCGAAACCGTGCTCCATTTCCTCGCTGTGGAGAATGATGGCGAAGGTGTCTCCTGGCTGCATTCGCATGGGTTCTCGCTCAGTGAAAAGAACAAATTCGGCATTCCCATGGTCTTCGAGGTGGCCCAGCTGGAGTACAGAGAGCTCTTCCTTTGGTTCACCCATCATGGTGCTGAACTTATCAGAAAAGGATGCAGACGGCAATGATCTCGCCACGCATCTGATCGAGAACGGGAAGAACGAGATGGCGCAGTTCGTGGCCACGGCCGCAGGAGGCCACTGACTCGATCCCACCCGGTTCCTGTTCTAGGAAAGGGGCTCAGCCGATGCCGGTGCGGCAGAGATCGAGCACGTCGGCCATGGAGCGGATCTGGTCCATGGTGGTGCGCAGCTGGGCGGCACTGACCAGTTCGACCCGCAGATCGATGCGGGCCGGCTTGCCCGCGCTGGTGCGCACCCGGGCATCGCTGACGTTGATGCGGTGATCGGAGAGGCGCATCAGGATGTCCTTGAGCACCCCCACCCGATCGAGCACCTCGATGCGCAGCCGCACCGGGTAGCGGCGCTGATGGGCCTCGCCGAGCGGATTCCAGCGCACGGGCAGGCGGCGCTCGGCCGGCACCTGGGTCACGTTGGAGCAGTCCTGGCGGTGGATGGTGATGCCATGGTTGCCCAGGGCCACGGTGCCCACGATCCCCTCGCCGGGCAGGGGGCTGCAGCAGCCACCCAGCCGGTATTCCAGGCCCTCCAACCCCAGGATCGGGCTGTCGGTGGGGTGCCCGTGGGGCGCCTGGCGCGGCTGGGCCGCCGCCACACCGGCCGCCACCTCCTCGTTGGTCTGCTCGGGGGCGGCGGTGGCGGTGCTGAGGCGCACCTCCTCCCGCAGGCGGTTGAGCACCTGCTGCAGGGTGACCCCGCCGAAGCCCAGGGCGGCCAGCAGATCCTCGGTGCCCACCAGGTTGCAGCGCTTCGCCACCCGGACGATGGCTTCGCCGCTGAGCAGGGCGTCGAAGCCCTCGCGGCCCAGCTCCCGCTCCAGCATCTCCGTTCCCCGCTGGATGTTCTCCTCGCGGTGGCTGCGCTTGTACCAGCCGCGGATGCGGTTGCGGGCCGTGGGGGTGGCCACGAAATTCAGCCAGTCGAGGCTCGGGTGGGCATTCTTCGCGGTGATCACCTGCACGAAGTCGCCGTTCTTGAGCGGTGTGGCCAGAGGACACAGGCGGTCGTTGATGCGCACGCCCTGGCAGTGGTTGCCCACCTCCGAATGGATGCGGAAGGCGAAATCCACGGCGGTGGACCCCTTGCGCAGCCCCACCACGTCCCCCTTGGGGGTGAACACGAACACCTCTTCGTCGAAGAGGTCCTCCTTGATCGAGGCCAGGAAGTCGCCGCTGTCCTCACCGCCGTCGTCCTTCTGCCAGTCGACCAGCTGCCGCAGCCAGTTGAAGCGCTCCGTATCGCCGGCGGCGGGTGAGCCCCCCTCCTTGTACTTCCAGTGGGCGGCGATGCCGTATTCGGCCACCTGATGCATGTCGGTGGTGCGGATCTGCACCTCGATCGGCCGGTGGCGGCCGATCACCGCGGTGTGCAGCGACTGATAGCCGTTGGGCTTGGGCAGGCCGATGTAGTCCTTGAAGCGGCCGGGGATCGGCCGGAAGGTGTCATGCACCACCGCCAGGGCCCGGTAACAGCCCTCCACGTTCGGGCAGAGGATGCGCAGGGCCGCCACGTCGTAGATCTCGTGAAACGCCTTCTGCTGGCGCTGCATCTTGCTCCAGATGCCGTAGAGGTGCTTCGGCCTGCCGCTCACCTCGCAGTCCGCCAGCCCCACCGCCGTCAGCCGGTCGCGCAGCAGCTGCACCGTGGCGCCGAGCCGCTCCTCCCGCTCACTGCGCTTGGTGGCGACCTGCTGCTGCACGTCGCGGAAGGAATCCGGCTCCAGCACCTTGAAGGCCAGATCCTCCAGTTCCCACTTGAAGCGGCCGATGCCCAGGCGGTTGGCCAGGGGGGCGTAGATGTCGCGGGTTTCCCGGGCGATGCGCTGCTGCTTCTCCGGCTTGAGGGAGCCGAGGGTGCGCATGTTGTGCAGCCTGTCGGCCAGTTTCACCAGCACCACCCGGATGTCACTGGCCATGGCCAGGAACATGCGGCGCAGGTTCTCCGCCTGGGCCTCGGTGCGGTTGGTGAAATGAATCCCCCCCAGCTTGGTGACCCCCTCCACCAGGGCCCGCACCTCCTCGCCGAAGCGGGCCTCGATCTCCTCGGGCGTGACCTGGGTGTCCTCCACCACGTCGTGGAGAAAGCCGGCCGCGATCACCGCCGCACTGGCGCCGATGTCGCGCAGCAGGCCGGCGACAGCGATCGGATGGACGATGTAGGGCTCGCCGCTGGCCCGGAACTGGCCAGCATGGAGCTGATAGGCGAAGTCGAAGGCGGTGGCGATCAGGGCCTCCGGGTCTGCCAGGATGGCCCCGTCGCCGGAAGGCGGCAGGTGCTGGAGGCTCTCGCGCAGCCAGGCGGGCAGGGGCACGCCGTAGCCCGGCTCGGGACCGGCCGGGGGGCGGGGGGGGATGGGCGGCGCCAGTGCTGCATCCACGACGCCTGTTCCACCAGGGATCGGCGCCGGGGCGCAGGCCGCCGGAGAGGGAGCTTGTTCCGGCACCGCTCTCAGCATCACACCCTTCAGGGTTCTCCCATGGTATGGGGCATTCGCCACAACCCGGGGATATGGGCGTTCGGCCATCCAGACTGGGCGCCGCCGGCGTCGACCATGGCCCTGCCCCCCCCATCACCCACTCCGGCGCCGGTGCTGCGGATCGGGGGGTTGCTGGTGCAGTACCCCGGCAGTGGCCAACCCACCCTGGACGGCCTGGACCTCAGCCTGAGCGCGGGCGAACGCCTGGCCCTGGTGGGTCCCTCGGGCTGCGGCAAGAGCACGGTGGCCCGGGCGGTGCTGCAGTTGCTGCCCCCCGGCAGCCGCTGCGAGGGTGACCTGCTGCTGGCCGGCCAGGATCCCCGCCGCCTGAGGCGCTCCGCCCTGCGGCGGCTGCGGGGCGAGGCGGTGGGCCTGGTGTTCCAGGACCCGATGACCCGGCTCAACCCCCTGCTCACCATCGGCGAGCACCTGCGCGACACCCTGGCCGCCCATCGCGGCGGGGGGCGCCAGCGGGCCCGGGAACTGCTGGCCCGGGTGGGCATCGCCCCGGAGCGCTACGGCAGCTATCCCCACGAATTCAGCGGCGGCATGCGCCAGCGCCTGGCCATCGCCCTGGCCATGGCCCTCCATCCCCCCCTGGTGATCGCCGACGAACCCACCACCAGCCTCGACGTGGCCGTGGCCGGCCAGGTGATGGCCCAGCTCAGCGACCTCTGCACCGAGGCCGGCAGCGCCCTGTTGCTGATCAGCCACGACCTGGCCATGGCCGGCCGCTGGTGCGACCGCATCGCCGTGCTCGATCAGGGCCGGCTGGTGGAGGAGGCCCCCAGCCGCCAGCTGCTCACGGCACCGGCCTCCCCCCTGGCCCGGCGCCTGGTGAACGCCGCCCGCGAGCGGGAGGGCGGCCGCAGCCAGGCGCCGGCCGCAGCGCCGGTGCTGCTGGAGGTGGAGGAACTGCGCAGCTGGCACCCCCTCCCTTCCCTGCCCTGGAACCCTCGCTGGATCAAGGCGGTCGACGGGGTGAGCCTCACCCTCCACGAAGGGGAGACCATCGGCGTGGTGGGGGCCTCGGGCTGCGGCAAGAGCACCCTCTGCCGGGCCCTGATGGGGCTGGCCCCTGTGCGGGGCGGGGCAGTGCGGCTTCAGGGTGTCGACCTGCGCCAGCTGCGGGGCCGCCCCCTGAGGCGGGCCCGACGGCGACTGCAGATGGTGTTCCAGGATCCCCTGGCCTGCCTCAACCCCCAGATGACCATCGGGGAGGCGGTGGCCGACCCTCTGCTGATCCACGGGCTGGCCCCCCGCCCGGAGGCCCGCCGCCGCGCCCGCCGGCAACTGGCTCTGGTGGGGCTGGATCCCCCCGAATCCTTCGAGAACAGGCTGCCGCGCCTTCTCTCCGGCGGCCAGCAGCAGCGGGTGGCGATCGCCCGCGCCCTGATCCTGGAGCCCCAGGTGCTGCTCTGCGACGAGAGCGTCAGCATGCTGGACGCGGAGGTTCAGGCCGAGGTGCTTTCCCTGCTGCGGCGCCTGCAGGGCGAGCTGGGTCTGGGGATGCTGTTCATCACCCACGACCTTTCGGTGGCCAGCGGCTTCTGTCACCGCGTACTCGTGCTCGACGGCGGCCAGGTGGTGGAGCAGGGTGCCGGTGCCGATCTGCTGGCCCACCCCCGGGCCGCGATCACCCGCACCCTGGTGGAGGCCTGCCCCCGCCTTCCCGCCGTCCCCTAGCCGTCATGCTGCAACGCCTGCTCGTCCGCGCCCGCTATCTCACTCTCGTTCCGGTCCTGGCGCTGCTGGCCAGCTGCCTGGCCCTGTTCATCCGCGGCAGCCGGCTGATCCTGGAGCAGCTGCGGGTGGCGCTGGTGGGCTCCAGCGACCTCATGCACCTCAACCGCTTCGAGGTGGATCTGCTCGAAGGCATCGATCTGCTGCTGGTGGGCACCGGCTGCCTGGCCCTGCTGGCCTTCAAGACCTGGGGCGGGGAGAGGGCCGAACGGCGTTCCGAGGCGCTGGAGCGGGAGTGAACCATCCGGGGCGGCGGCGGCGATCGGCGTTGCCGCTTCCACCCCTTCCACTTTCAGCGGGTCGGGCCAACCCTGGTCCTCAGGACCTTGAGCAGTTTCTCGAACACCTCCGGCAGCGGCGCCTCGAAGCTCATGCGCTCCCCGCTGATCGGATGGTCCAGCCCCAGCCTTACGGCATGCAGGGCCTGGCCGGGCAGGGCCACGGGCAATCTGCGGCAGCGGCCGTAGGTGGCATCGCCCAGGATCGGATGGCCCATGTGGGCGCAGTGCACCCGGATCTGGTGGGTCCGGCCCGTATCGAGGCTGAAACGCAGCAGGGCATGGTCGCCCAGGGCTTCGATCAGCCGCCAGTGGGTGCAGGCATGGCGTCCCGAAGCGTCGGCCACCACCGCGTACTTCTTGCGATCGACCGGATGGCGGCCGATGGCCCCCACGATCGTGCCGCTCTCCGCCGCCGGCCGGCCGTGCACCACCGCCAGGTAGTCCCGCGAGGCGATGCGCTTCTGGATCTGCACCTGCAGCTTCACCAGCGCTTCCTGGCTCTTGGCGACCACGATGCAACCGGTGGTGTCCTTGTCGAGCCGGTGAACGATGCCAGGCCGCATCTCGCCACCGATGCCGGGCAGATCCGGGCAGTGGTGCAGCAGACCGTTCACCAGGGTGCCGTCCTTGTTGCCGGGAGCCGGGTGCACCGTCAGGCCGGCGGGCTTGTTGATCACGATCAGGTGGGCGTCCTCGAAGAGCACATCCAGCGGGATCGGCTGGGCCACCAGGTAGGGCAGGGGCTCCGGCGGGGGCATCCACAGCTCCACGGTGTCGTCGGTGCGCAGGGGGGTCTTGGCCCGGCCCGTGACGCCGTTCACCCGCACGTAGCCGGCATCGATGAACTTCTGGATGCGGGCCCGGCTCTGTTCCGGCCGCTGGCTCACGAGCCAGCGATCCAGCCGCATCGGCAGGGGTCTCGGATACTGCAGCGTCAGCAGTTCCCCCTCCCCTTCGCCGAAGGCCGCCATCAGGGGAGGGGCTCCACCGGAGGCGGGAGCTCCAGAGCGATCGACCCCATCTTGCCGCGGCGGAAGTCGTCCAGCAGGCGCTGGGCCATGCGGGCCATGTCGCCGCTGGTGTGCCGGGCCGCGCTGGCGGCGAGCCAGGCGGCAGGGTCCGGTGCCCCGGGGGCCATGGCCACGCCGTAGCGCCGCTCGAGCAGGCCCGCCACCACGCCGGCAGCCGTCACCGGCTCCAGCCGGCTCAGCAGCTGGAGCAAGGCCTGGGCCACCGCCTCGCCGTCGTAGGCGGCCTGGCCGATGTCGTCGCAGAGGGCGAGCCGCAACCCGGCCAGCTGGTCGTCGAGCCGGGGGGGCAGCACACCGGGAGCATCGAGCAGATCCAGGTCCTGGCCCAGCCGCACCCAGCGCAGGCTGCGGGTGACGCCGGCCCGGCGGGCGCTCTCGACGACCTTCTGACGCACCAGCCGGTTGATCAGGGCCGACTTGCCCACATTGGGGAAACCGAGCATCAGGGCCCGCACCGGCCGGGGGCGCATGCCGCGGCCGGCCCGGCGGGCATTGAGCTGCTCGCCGGCCCGGATCGCCGCCTGCTGCAGCTGCTTCACGCCGGTGCCCACCTTGGCGTCGCACCACCAGGGCACCTCCCCCCGCTGGCGGAACCAGCCGTCCCAGGCCTGCCGGGCCTCGGCGCTGACCATGTCGCGGCGGTTGATCACCAGCAGATGCTGCTTGCCCCGGATCCAGCGCTGCAGGCGCGGGTGGCCCGTGGCCAGGGGGATGCGGGCATCCCGCACCTCGATCACCAGATCCACCTTCTCCAGGTTGGCACTCAGGGCCTTCTCCGCCTTGGCGATGTGCCCGGGGTACCACTGGATCGGAGGAGCGGCCGTGCTCAGGCGGACCGGATCGCCGAGGTCCGGCATCAGGGCACCACCAGCACCGGACAGGGCGCCAGCTGGAGCACCATGGCGGCCGTGCTGTGGTGGTTCTCCTCCAGGGTGATGCCCCGGGTTCCCATCACGATCACATCGGCATTGATCTCATCGGCCACGTCGCCGATCACGAACGCCGGCTTCCCCTCCCGCTCGATCACCTCGCAGGAGATGCCGGCCTGGGTGAAGCTGGAGCGGGCCTGCTCCAGCAGGCGGGCCACATCGGCCGGATCATGCATCACACCCTCCTCCGCCTCCACCACCGACAGCAGCACCACCCTGCTGCCATGGCGCTGGGCGAGCTGGAGGGCGACGGCCGCCGTTTCCATCGTCTGGCGGCTCTGGTCGATGGGGAACAGGACGGTGTCGAACATGGCGGAAGGCCCAGCCCCCTTGTCCTAGCGCCGACCGTTGCGGCCGCCAGGCGCGGAAGGGGGAAAGAACCGAATCGCGGCGTGGCCCAGGGGGGAGGGGCCGGGGGCTAATCTCCCCCCGCCTTTCCCTTACACGTAACCATGGCGAAGCGATCCCTCTCCAGCCTCAGCGCCGACGAACTCCGCGGCAAGCGGGTGCTGGTCAGGGTCGACTTCAACGTGCCCCTCGATGACGCGGGCGCCATCACCGACGACACCCGCATCCGGGCCGCCCTGCCCACCGTGCGCCACCTGATCGACAGCGGTGCCAGGGTGCTGCTGGCCGCCCACTTCGGACGGCCCAAGGGCCAGGTGAACGAGGCCATGCGGCTGACCCCGGTGGCGGCGCGCCTCGGGGAACTGCTCGGCAAACCCGTGGTCAAGACCGACAGCTGCATCGGCCCCGACGCCGAAGCCAAGGTGGCCGCCATGGCGGATGGTGACGTGGTGCTGCTGGAGAACGTGCGCTTCTTCGCCGAGGAGGAGAAGAACGACCCCGACTTCGCCGCCAAGCTGGCGGCCCTGGCCGACGTCTACGTCAATGACGCCTTCGGCGCCGCCCACCGCGCCCACGCCTCCACCGAGGGCGTCACTAAGTACCTCAACCCCAGCGTGGCCGGCTACCTGATGGAGAAGGAGCTGCAGTACCTGCAGGGCGCCATCGATGATCCCAAACGCCCCCTGGCCGCGATCGTGGGCGGCTCGAAGGTGAGCAGCAAGATCGGTGTGCTCGAGTCGCTGATCGACAAATGCGACAAGGTGCTGATCGGCGGCGGCATGATCTTCACCTTCTACAAGGCCCGGGGCCTGGCGGTGGGCAAGAGCCTGGTGGAGGAGGACAAGCTGGAGCTGGCGAAGGAACTGGAAGCCAAGGCGGCCGCCAAGGGCGTGCAGCTGCTGCTGCCCACCGACGTGGTGCTGGCCGACAACTTCGCCCCCGATGCCGCCAGCCAGACGGTGGCGATCGACGCCATCCCCGACGGCTGGATGGGTCTGGACATCGGCCCCGACTCGGTGAAGACCTTCCAGGACGCCCTGGCCGATTGCAGGACCGTGATCTGGAACGGCCCCATGGGCGTGTTCGAGTTCGACGCCTTCGCCGCCGGCACCAACGCCATCGCCCACACCCTTGCCGATCTGAGCGCCAAGGGCTGCTGCACGATCATCGGCGGGGGCGACTCGGTGGCCGCGGTGGAGAAGGTGGGTGTGGCCGAGCAGATGAGCCACATCTCCACCGGCGGCGGCGCCAGCCTGGAACTGCTGGAGGGCAAGGTGCTCCCGGGCGTGGCGGCCCTCAACGAGGCCTGAGGCCCGCAGACAACGACGGCCCGGGATCAGACCGCGCCGGGGTTGCCCCGGCGGCCCTCCCCCCATTTCCCTTTGCGGTCACCCTTGCCCCACTGGGGCAGGGGGATGCCGTTGCGCTCGAACAGGGCCTTCATCGCGGCCCGGTACTCCTTGCGCTTGCTGTAGTAGGCGTCACGTTCCTGCCGCATGCAGGTGCGCAGGGCCTCGCTGCTGGCGGCAGCCGACAGGCAGCGCTCTCCGTCCTGAAGGATGGCGATGCGGGCCTGGTGATCGGTGATGGCCAGGCGCTTCTGTTCGGGGAAGATCTTCTGCATCTGGGCCGGGGTGGGCCGGCTCGCCCCGGAGGGCCCCGCCTGGGCCAGAGCGGCACCGGTGGACCCCAGGGCCACCGTGAGCAGGGCGATCGGCAGGGAATGGCGAAGAACGGATGACATGGGAGGAACTATCTTGAACAAGGCCATCGTGACGCTTCGGTGTGACGGGAATCAGACTGGCCGACGGGGACTTGTGACCGGATCCGACTGACAGGCCCGGGGCCTCACCAGGCGGGCAGGGGCCAGCCCCGCAGCGCCACCGCGAAGCGCCCCAGCGCCGGATCGGCACTGCCGCCCGAGGCCTCCAGCCGCCGCAGGTCGCCGCCGTGATCCCGGGCCACCTTGGCGGCGATGGCCAGGCCCAGACCGCAATGACCCTCGCCGCCCCGGGCCTGATCAAGCCGCTGGAAGGGGGTCAAGGCCTTCTGCCACTGCTCCGGGTCGATGCCGCTGCCGCAGTCCCAGACCTGGATTTCGAAGCCGCTCGCCACCACGTCGGCCCTGCCGCGGGGCCGCCCTGCCCCTTCCCCCGGGCCCAGGGGCCGCAGCACCACCCGCAGCGGCGGCCGGCCGTAGGCCAGGGCGTTGTCGAGCAGGTTTCCCACCGCCCTGGCCAGGCCGATCGGATGGACCCGCCGGACCAGGGGTTCCAGATCCAGCTCCAGGGGCACATCCCCCGCCGCCGCTGCGGCCTCGGCCACCAGGGCATCGAGGGGCACCAGCACCGGGACCTCGGCGGCTTCGGCCCCGGCGAAGATCATGAACTGGCGGGTGATCCGCTCGATCGAGCGGATGTCGGCCTGGGCCCGCTCCAGCTCCTCCGGCGCCATGGGGCCCTCGGCGGCGAGGGCCAGGCGGAGCCGCAGGCGGGTGAGGGGACTGCGCAGGTCGTGGGCGATGCCTGCCAGCATCGTGGTGCGCTCCCGGCCGGACGCCTCCAGCCGCCGCAGCATGGCGTTGAACCGGGTCGTCAGCTGACGCACGGCAGGCGCGCCCCGGGCAGGCAGGGCGGCGGGCAGGGCCTCGAGTCCGACGTCGGCCAGGGCCTCCTGCAACCCCAGCAGGGGCCGCTGGATCTCCAGGGTCAGATAGAGGAGCAGGGCTCCGAGCCCCCCCAGGCCGACGGAGAGGGAGAGGAGAAACGGATCGGGCGGCCAGCCCCGGAGTGGGGGCAGGGAGGTGAACAGCCACACGGACTCCAGGGGGGAAGCCATCTCCACCCACACCCCCCGGCGGGGGGCGTGGGCCGGCCAGACGGCCGGACACCGCTCCAGACGCCGGCACAGTTCCCGCCGGAGCCTCTGGGACTGCCACCGCAGGCGCCGGTCCGCCGTCGCTTCCGGCTCCGGCCGTTGGCCCACCATCAGCTCCATGCCGCTGATCTCACTCAGCACCGCAGGGCTGAAACGCTCCAGGGCCACCTCCCCCAGCAGCAGATTCGAGGCCACCTCCGAGCCCTTCTGGGTCAGTTGCTGCTGGGCCAGTCGTCGGCCCACGAGCAGTTGCAGCAGCAGCAGGGAGAGGGCGGCCACCCCGCTGGCCACCAGCAGATAGCCCAACGTGCGCGCGAGCGATGGCCGCCAGGGGGCGGGATCAGGACTGACGGGGCTTGCCATCGGGCACGAACACGTAGCCGTACCCCCACACGGTCTGGACGTAGCGGGGGCGGGCCGGTTCGGGCTCGATCAACCTGCGCAGCCGTGACACCTGCACATCCATGCTGCGGCTGTCGGTATCGCTGCCGGGCCCCCGGGCCAGCTCGATCAGCCGCTCCCGTGACAAGGGCCTGTGGGGGTGCTCCACGAAGGCCGCCAGCAACGCGAATTCACCGCTCGTGATCGCCACAGGCTCCCCCCTGCGCTCCAGGGTGCGGGCCGCCAGATCCACTTCCACCTCGCCGAAGGCATGCCGGGCCCCATCGGGCTGGGGCAGACCGCCGGGCAGGGTGCCACGACGGCGCAGCACCGCTTCGATGCGGGCGCACAGCTCCCGGGGCAGGAAGGGTTTGGCCAGATAGTCGTCGGCGCCCTGCTCCAGCCCGATGATCCGGTCGACCGCATCGGCCCGGGCCGTGAGCATCAGCACCGGCAGGTCGTCGTCCCCGTCCCGCAGGCGCCGCAGCAGGGTGAGGCCGTCATCGCCGGGGAGCATCAGGTCGAGCACCAGCAGGTCGGGGCGCTGTCCCTCCAGGCGGGCCAGCATCTGGGCACCGTCCCCCATGCAGCGGACCTCGTAGCCCTGCTCCCCCAGGTAGGTGGACAGGAGATGGCGCAGGTCCGGATCGTCATCCACCACCCAGATCCGATGCGGTCGTCCCATGGGTCAGGGATCGAGCGACTTGCGGTCGGCAACAACGCGCACCCGCTTGGTGGCGCTGACGATGCCGTCCGGATGGACCAGCAGCACGGCCCAGGTCTGAGATCCGGCGGAAAAGGGCGCCTGCACGGTCTTGAAGATGCCGCCACCGCCCAGGGCTCCGAGTTCCATGCTCGGACTGGCCATGGCGGCCTGCTGCTGGGAGGTGACGGCCGTGATGCCACCGGCGGCGAGGGCGCCGTCGAGGGGCTCATCGAAGATCACGTCGACGTCGTAGCGCTGGCCGGTGAGAACGGCATCGGGGATCAGCAGGCTCACCGCCAGGGGCTTCTCGCCGCTGCGCAGCAGGGATCGCTCCTGCAGCACCGTCTGCCCGTTGATGCGGCTGCCGTCGCTCTGGAGCGCCAGCTGCTGCTCGGCCTCCAACCGGTAGGTGGTGCCGCCCTGGCGGCGGGTTCCGTCCACCTTGAGGGTGACGGTGGGCTGGCCATCCCGCAGCGGTGCGCCGGGGCTCAGCTGCCAGCGGGCATCGGGGAACTGCTGCCGCAACAGCCGGCGACGGCTTTCCATCTGGGCCGGATCCAGGCCGGGTCCGGCCTGCAGCAGACCGGCCAGGGCCTCATCGGAGCCGCTGTTGAGCGCGCTTTCCAGGGCCTGCAGCTGGGCGGCGGTGGGAGCGGCCGCCAGGGCAGGCGCTCCGACGGCCCCAATCGCGCTGGCCACCGGTGCACCGAGCAGGACGGCGCCGAGCAGGACGGAAGACAAAGGAGCGTTCAGCGGGCGGGACGGGGCCATGGAGAGGAAGGGACCGGGGGCGGCGGTGGGGCGGACCGGAATCGGCTTTTAAGTTAGGCGCGCCGCATCCCACCGCCCATGCCGACCCTGCTGATCGCCGCCAGCGGCACGGGTGGCCACCTCTTCCCCGCCCTGGCGGTGGCCGAGGCCCTGCCGGCCGATTGGCAGGTGCACTGGGTGGGGGTACCCGACCGGCTGGAGACGGAACTGGTTCCCCGTCGCTATCCCCTCCACACCGTGCGGGCCGCGGGGCTGCAGGGCCGTGGCCTGCGCCGGCTCTGGCAACTGCTCCAGCTGCTGCTGGCCACCCTGCCCATGCGCCGCCTGATCCGACGGGAGGGCATCACGGTCGTCTTCAGCAGTGGCGGATACATCGCCGCCCCGGCGATCCTCGCCGCCCGCTGGTGCGGGGTACCGGTGGTGCTGCATGAAAGCAATGCCATCCCCGGCCGGGTGACCCGGCTGCTGGGTCCCCTCTGCTCCCGGGTGGCGGTGGGACTTGCCCAGGCCGCCGACCGCCTGCCCCGCTGCCGGCCCCTGGTGAGCGGCACCCCGGTGCGGCGGGCCTTCCTGGCTCCGGCGGCCCCGCCGGACTGGGTGCCCAAGGGCCACGGCCCCCTGCTGCTGGTGATGGGGGGCAGCCAGGGGGCCCTGGGCCTCAACCGGATGGTGCGGCCCCTGCTGCCGCGGCTGGCCGCCAGCGGCTGCCGTGTCGTTCACCTCACCGGCAGCCAGGATCCCGACGCCGGCCAGCTGACCATCGATGGAGTGGTGGAGCGGGCCTTCAGCGATGATCTGCCCGGGCTGCTGCAGCACTGCGATCTGGCCATCAGCCGGGCCGGCGCCGGCAGCCTCAGCGAACTGGCCGTCTGCGGCACTCCCGCCATCCTGGTGCCCTACCCCCAGGCCGCCGATCACCACCAGGATGCCAATGCCGCCGCCGCCGCCGCCGTCAGCGCCGCTGTGCTCGTCTGGCAGCACGATCCCGGGGAGCCGGCCCTCGGCCGGGCGGTGTGGCGGTTGCTCGGCCCCCGCCTGCGGGGCACGCCACCGGCGGCCGACCCGCTGGTCCAGCTGCGACGGGGGATGGCAACCCTGGCGGTGCGGGATGCGGACCGGCGCCTGGTGCAGGTGCTGGAGCAGGTGATCGGCGGCTCCCGCAGGGTCGGCCTGGGTCCCTAGGAGGCGGCCCCGGACCCGACAGACCGGTGCAGGGCCCGCAGGAGGCGGCGGTTTCCGGCCCGGCCCTGCAGGGCGATCCGCAGCCAACCCGCCCCCAGACCCTCGAAGGAACGGCAGTCGCGCACCAGGATCCGGTGGCGCTCCAGCTCCAGCCTCAGGGGCGTCAGGGATGCCTCCGGCCCGCCACTGCGCACGAGCAGAAAATTGGCCGCCGAAGGCTGGGGCAGGAGGCCGGGCACCTCCGCCAGCCGGGCCGCCAGCCAGGGCCCCTCAAGGGCCACCCAGCGCTGCACCCGCTGCTGCCATCGCCGCAGGCCGGCCTGATCGGCCATCAGGTCCTCTCCCGCCGCAGCCGCCAGACCGTTCACGGGCCACGGATCCCGCCAGCCGGCCCAGCGGGTGAGGCGATCGGGGGCGCCCAGGGCATAACCGAGCCGCAACCCCGCGATGGAGAAGATCTTGGTGAGGCTGCGGATCACCACCAGGTTGGGGTGGGCCGTCAGCAAGGGCACCAGCGAATGGGTCTCACCATCGGGCACCAGCGGCAGGAACGCCTCGTCAACGACCACCAGGGCGAACCGCTCCAGAAGGGGCTCCAGGGAAGCCCGACTCCAGAGCTGGCCGGTGGGGTTGTGGGGATTGGTGAGCCAGAGCGCCGCCGCACGACCGGCGGCGGCGGCAGAGGCCACGGCGCAGCGGGCTGCGGCATCCAGAGGCCAGGCGGAGGGGCCGGCCTCCGTCCAGATCAGGGGCAGGGGCAGGGACTGCCAGCCGCCGCCCCAGCAGGTCAGGGCCCGGCGGTAATCCCTGAAGCCGGGGGACGGCAGCAGATTCGTCCCACAGGCGACGGCATCGCGGGCGGCCCAGGTGAACAGCTCGGCGGCGCCGTTGCCGGGCAGCACCATGGCCGGATCCAGGCCGTGCCAGGCGGCGATGGCCTGGCGCAGGGCGTCGTATCCCCGGTCGGGGTAATCGCGAAGGCCGATGGCCTGGGCCCGGCGGAGATGGCGTCGCAGCCGGAGGGGCGGCCCGAAGGGCACCAGGGACGCGCTGGCGTCCAGCAACTGGGCCGGGCGGCAACCCAGCCGCGCCGCGGCGGCCTGGCGGTTGCCTCCGTGGGGGAGGGGTGGATCAGGGTCCTGCGTTGCCGGGAGGTGAACTGGCAGCGAATCCAGCGAACGTTGAAAGGGAACATTAATGCGGCTGTAACACGGGAGGGGGGCAGGACTGCTGCAATGGATGGGCCTTCGGCTCACCACCCCTCCTCCGTGGACCCTTCCCCGCTTCAACCGGTCATCAGCGCGATAGGAGGGGTGTTGCTGGGCAAGGAACATCAGGTCCGTCTGGCCCTGGCCTGCCTGCTGGCCCGCGGCCACCTGCTGATCGAGGACCTGCCCGGCATGGGCAAGACCACCCTCGCCGAGGCCCTGGCCCGCAGTTTCGGGCTGGGCTTCAAGCGGGTGAGCTTCACCAGTGATCTGCTGCCCGCCGATCTCACCGGTCTGAACGTGTTCGACCCGAGCGATGCCAGTTTCCACTTCCAGCCCGGGCCGCTCTTCAGCCAGGTGCTCCTCGCCGACGAGATCAACCGGGCCAGCCCGCGCACCCAGAGCGCGCTGCTGGAGGCGATGGCCGCCCGCCGGGTGAGTGTGGACGGCACCAGCCACACCCTGCCGGAGCCGTTCCTGGTGATCGCCACCCAGAACGGCCTCGACCAGGGGGGCACCTCGGCCCTGCCGGAATCCCAGCTGGACCGGTTCCTGATGCGCCTCAGCCTGGGCTACCCGCCCCGCCAGGCGGAGTGCGCCCTGCTGAGGGGCGAGGGGCAGCGACCCGATGGGCTCGACCAGGCGTTCGGGCCGCACGATCTGCTGGAGCTCCAGGATCGCTGCGATCGCCAGCACTGCAGCGCCGCCCTGCTCGACTACGTGCTCGACCTTCTGGCGCGCAGCCGGAGGAACCCCGCCCAGGGCCATCCCCTCTCCCCCCGGGCCGGCCTGGCGCTGCTGGCGGCCGCCCGCGCCTGGTCGCTGCTGGAAGGCCGCGACCATGTGATTCCGGACGACGTTCAGGCGGTGCTGGCCTCCGTCTGCGAACACCGCATGGACGGGGGCCAGCGTGGGGCCAGCGAAGCGGAACTGAGCCAGCGTCTTCTGGAAGAGGTGGATGGACTTCGGTAAGCCCCAGCAGGGGGAGAGGGTGCGCCTGAAGATGCGCAACCTTTACATCCTGCCCACCCGGTTCGGCTGGCTCTGGCTGGCGGCCACGGTGCTGATCCAGGTGGTCGGCATTCAGATGCAGAGCAACGGTCCGCTGCTGCTGAGCTTCATCATGCTGAGCCTGTTCCTGCTGGCCCTGCATCTCACCCACTTCAACCTTCAGGGTGTCGAGCTGTGGTGCGGCGCCACCGTTCCGGGATTCGCCGGCGCCCCCGTGACCTACCCGATCCGGCTGCGCTGCCCCGGTCGCAGCGAAGGGGTGTCCCTGCGCCTCGAGGGGAAGGAGCCGGCCCTGCCCATGTCCCTGCCGCCGGGGGAGCACGAGGTGGCGGTGACCTGGACCCCGCCGGGGAGGGGCTGGCACCGGCCGGGCCTGCTGCGTGTCCAGACCACGGCGCCCCTGGGATTGTTCTGCTGCTGGTCCCGCTGGCAGCCGACCGCAAGCCAGCTGATCTATCCGGCCCGCCGGCCCGGACCTGTCCTTCTGCTGACCAGTGCCACCGCTCCTCTGGTCGGACAGCGGGCCCTGGCCAGCCAGCGGGACGGCGGCGACGACTGGCGCGACCTGACTCCCCACCGTCCCCAGGACAGCCCCAGCCGCCTGGCCTGGAAGCTGCTCGCCCAGGGCAGGGGGGAGTACACCAAACGCTTCAGGGATCTGCCCGATGCGGCGCCCCTGCTGGCCCCGGAACCCGGGGTTCCGCTGGAGGAAGCCCTCGAGCACCTGAGCGAACGCATCTGGCGACTCCACGGCCAGGGCCTCAGCTACGGCCTGGAGCTGCCGGGCCAGACCCTGAACCCCGGCCGGGGTGTGGTCCACCGTGACCAGTGCCTGGCGGCCCTGGCCTGGTGCAAATGAGCCGCGCCGCCGCCCCCCTGCAATGGCTCACCATGGCTCTGCTGGCCGTGAGCCTCCTGGGCCTGAGGCCGAGCCTCACCCTGAGCCTGCTGGCCTTCGGCCTGGCCGTGCTGACAGCCCTCAAACTGCGCGAGGCACGCCGCATCGAGGAACGACGGGTGGTGGCCCTGCTGCAACTGGTCTGCGCCGGCCTGCTGGCGGCCCTGCAACCTGAACTGGGGCCGAGTCTGCTGCAGGGTCTGGCCATCCTGGTGGCCCTGGCGGGCCTGCTGGCCCTGGAACTGGGGGTGGGTCCCGACTGGAAGGCGCTCCTTCGACGCAGCCTGCAGGTGCTGCTGGCGGCGTTGCCGATCGCTCTGGTCCTGTTCCTGTTGGTGCCCAGGGTGATGCCCTTCACCAGCCTGGGCTGGGGCCAGGGCATGGGGGCGGTGACCGGTCTCAGCGACACCATGGAGCCCGGCGCCATCGCCAGCCTCGGCGTCAGCCGGGAAGCCGCGGCCCGGGTGGCGTTTCCCTTCGGCGGCGGCCCCCCCCCCATGGAGCAGCGCTACTGGCGGGTGCTGGTGCATGAACGCTTCGACGGGCAGACCTGGCGCAGCAGCCCGCCCCGCTCTGGCTTCCCGCCGGACGCGACGCCCTCTCTCCCACCAGCGCCGTCCCGCCTGGAGGAGGGGATCCAGCTCTGGCTGACCGAACCCAGCGGCCTGGCGGCCGTGCCCTGGAGCGGAAGGGGACGGCCCCTTTCCTCGGACCTGAGGCTCAGGGCCAGCGGCGAACTCCTGAACCGGTCCCCGGGAAGTCAGCGTCGGGTCTATGCCCTGACCGAAAGCTCCAGCCAGGACGACTGGCGCAGCCAGCCCCCCGGGCCCTTCGACCTGACCCTGCCCCGAGGGGAGAATCCCCGCCTGGAGGCCCTGGCCGCCGACTGGCAGCGCCTGGGCAGCGACCGGGAGCGGCTGCGCGCCGCGGAACGCTGGTTCCGCAGCCAGCCGTTCAGCTACACCCTGGAGCCGGGGCTCCTGCCCGATCAGGCGCCCCTGGACAGCTTCCTGTTCGATACCCGCCGGGGCTTCTGCGGCCATTACGCCAGCGCCTTCACCACCCTGATGCGGGCGGCCGGAGTGCCGGCGCGGGTGGTGAGCGGCTATCGGGGTGGCGAGTGGGTCCAGCCCCTGGGAGGTACGGGCTATCTGGATCTGCGCCAGTCGGATGCCCACGCCTGGAGTGAGGTCTGGCTTCAGGGAGAGGGCTGGCGCCGGGTCGACCCCACCCCGTGGGCAGACGGCGACCCCCTGACCAACGCGACGGTCGCCGCAGCGAGCAGCGCCGGCACAGGCCCGCTGAGCTGGCTGCAGCAGCAGTGGTGGGGGCTCGACGTCGCCTGGGCCCGCTGGTGGCTGGGGTACGACAGCGAGCAGCAGCAGGCCCTGATCAGCCGTCTGCTGGGCGACCGGCGCCATTGGCTGGGGCCTCTGCTGCTCCTGGCGGTGGGCCTCTGCCTGGCCGTCAGCCTGGGGGGCCTGGGCTGGCTCGGACGGCGCCGCAGGGTTGATCCCCTGCGCCTCGAACTGGAGCGGACTCTGCGGATTCTCGCCCGGCAGGGCCTGGAGCCCCAGCCGGGGGAGACCCTCCCCGGCTTCGCCCAGAGGATCGGCCGGCTTCGGCCGACGCTTGCCGGCCCCCTGGGCGCCTTCGTGACTCTGTACCAGCGCCAACGCTTCGACCCCAGCCCCAGGCAGACGGGAAAGCGGGAGACACGACGGCTGGGCCGGGCCGTGCGCCGGTCGCTCAGGGCCGGCAGTGGGGCACCGGAAGCGATACAACGGGTGCGACCCTGAGGTGGCGACCATGCGCAGCGTCCACGGGCCCGCCAGCCGCCTTGCCAAGACACGCAACGACACCCTCCGGGTGGGGGGGGCAGCCGGCCTGGCATTGCTGGCCCTGCTGATGTCCACCCCGGCGCGGGCGGGCAACGACGTTGACCTGATCCGGCTGCTGGAGCAACGGGACTGCCCCCGCTGCAAGCTGCAGGATGCCGACCTGGTCCATGCCGACCTGCGGGATGCGGATCTGAGCGGCGCCCAGCTGCAACGGGCCAACCTCAGCCAGGCCCGGCTGGACGGGGCACGACTGACGGGAGCGGACCTCAGCTTCACCAGCCTCCAGGGGGCGTCCCTTCAGGGGGCCGACCTGCGCGGAGCCCGGCTGGAGGGCACGGATCTGCGCCAGAGCGATCTCAGCGGCGCCCTGATCGACGCCGGTGGTCTCGCCCGCAGCCACTGGCAGGAGGCCCGGGGCGTGGGACCGGAGGTGCTGAGTTACCCGGAACTGCACAACGCGGGCGTCAGCGAAGCGATGGAGAACAGGTTTCCCCAGGCGGAACAGCTCTTCTCCGAGGCGATCCGGCTCCAGCCCGAGGCCGCGATCACCTGGGTGGCCCGGGGCCTGACCCGCAGCGAGCAGGGCAAGACCGAGCTGGCCGCCCAGGACCTGACCTACGCCGCCAGCCTCTACAGCAGGAGCGGGGATGAGGAACAGGCGAAGCAACTCACCAAGGCCTCGCAAGCCCTGCTGGCGCCGGCGCGGAAGGCGCAGAAAGGCAATGGCATGGGGGGGCAGCTGCTCACCGGAGTCGCAGGACTCGCCCAGGCGCTGGCACCCCTGGCCGTGAAGTTCCTGCTGCCCCTCGCCTTCTGATCAGGGGTTCAGCGGAGGCTGGGACGCACCGCCGAGGAACGCACGGGAATCCGGGGTGGAGGGCCGATAGCCGTAGCCGTAGGTTCCGCCCTCGGTGTCGTTGATGATCCTCGGGGTGACCATGATCACCAGTTCACGCTTCTCGCGGTTACTGGAGGAGCCACGGAAGAACTGGCCGATGATGGGGATGTCGCCAAGGATCGGCCACTTCGAGACCACGGCTCGATCGAAATCGGAGATCACGCCGGTGAGGATGAGGGTCTGGCCGTCACGGACCCGTAAGACCCCGGTATCCAGACGCCGCACCCTGAGGATGCTGATCGGAGGGCATTGGTTGCCCGCTGAGACTTCCCTCTCCACCGCGGAGATGGAGGGGGACAGGGAAAAGGTGATGAAGCCGTTGTCGTCGATCTTCTGGACGCGCGCCCCCAGCACCAGGCCCGCCGTGGAGAGTTCGCCGATGGTGCAGGAGGTGACGCCGGTGGTGGCGGCCACGTCGGAGGTCACGTTGGTGGGAACATTGACGCCCACCCGCACCACCGCCTCGTTGCCCCGTCGTCTGCCGATGGGGGCATCAATTTCGCTGAAGGAGGACGAGAAGACGCTGGCGGCCCCATCGCCACCCCCGCTGGAGCCACCCCCCTCACGGAGAATCGATGGATCCTCCTGAAGGATCAGGGTGGGGCTGGCCAGCACCTTGGAGTTGTCAGCCAGAATCCGTGCCTGGAAGAAATCGAAGAAGTTGTTGTCTGGATAATTGAGGCCTGGATTGGGCTGACCCACGAAACCCGCCAGGGGTGCCCCTGGCAGCAAGGGAGCGCTCAGGTTTCGCTGCACGGACGATCCACCGAGAATGCCGCCGAAATTCGCCGCCAGGGTGCCATTCTCGTTGACGATGAAATTATTGCCCCAACGGAAGGCAAAACTGTTCAGGATATCGGTATTGTTGCTGAGGTTGACATCAAGGATCTTCACCGACATGGCCACCTGTCGCTGGCGCAGATCCAGCTGCTTGAGATACTGCTCGGCGATGGTCACCAGCCCTGGACTGCCCACCAGGGTGATGGTGGACAGGCGGGTGTCCGTGGTGGCACGGAGCCCCACCAGCGGACCATTGGTGGCTCCGTAGGCCTCCACCGTGGTGGTGGTGCTGGCGGTGGTGGTGGAGGCGGTCGGGCTGCCGGCAGGCGCGCTCGCACTGGCCACACCCTCGGAGACGGCGGTGGTGATCGTGTTGGTCTTGGTCACCTGGGCCCCCAGATTGGCCAGGTAGTCGGCCGCCGAATTGGCCGGTACCTGGTTCAGCCGGTAGACCTTGGAGAGCTGGGCGCCGAAACTCTTCGCCAGCACATTGGGGCCGGCGAAGATCGTGTTGCCGTCGCGCTTGCCCTGCAGCCCGGCCGCCAGAAGAGCCGAATTGATCGCCCGTCCGTAGCTCTCCCGGCGGAACGAGATGGAGATCGGCCGCATGGCGGGGGCAGAGCCGGCGGCCGCCGGCGTCCCCTGGGCGCCTCCGGCGGGACTGGCCTCATCCACGTAGACGAACCCGTAACCGCCCAGCTGGCTGAGGGCCATCAGCACATCCTTGGCAGGGGCGTTGCGCAGGGTCATGGTGACGGGCGGGCCGCTGACCTGCACATAACTGGGATTGCTGATGGTCATCGTGCCCACGGCCATGTCGCCGAGGGGAGGGGCGACGGCGCGGGGCTGAAGCTGCGGCACGAAGCCGGGCTGGGGGACCCGCCCAGGGGTGGTGACGTTGGCGGTGAGGGTCTGGAGGGTGGGCTGGGGCGGAGCGATGAAGGTGAGGATCAGGCTGCGGCCATCGCCACTGACCACGGGCCGGGCGACCGGCAGCCCGGGGGTGGGGGAGACCTTCAGTTCGAAGAGAGTGCCCGAGCCTTCGAACGTGACGCTCTCCAGGCCGGCCTCGGGAAGGGAGAGCCGTTGGGGGCCTGACCGCAGGGCCATGGGGTTCGCGGTCTGCAGACGCCCCAGCCAGGTGGCTCCCTCGGTGGTCTGCTGCAGAAGGGGGGAAGGGCCGGTTCCTTCGATCACCACCTCGACGGAGTCGGGCAGCCGGCGCAGCTTGATCTGCAGGGAGCCTGTCGACTGGGCGAGTCGCCCGTCAGGCCGGGATGGGGAGGCTCCGGAAGGAGCCGGAAGGACGGCCGCTCCAGCGGCGCTGAAACCCGCCCCCTGCTGCAGGGCCGCAAGGACGAGGGACGCGGGAAGAACGTGTCGCCACCGAGGTTTTGCCACGTTTCCCTGATCTCCAAATCGGACGAATGGTATGCGCGGATGGGCGAAACGGCCACATGCCGGATCAGGTGGTGTTGGCATGGCTGGTCGGGCGATCTACTGAGGGGCTGGAGGTGGAGCGGGCGCTGGAGCTGGAGCTGGAGCTGGAGCTGGAGCTGGAGCTGGAGCGGGCGCCGGGGCGGCGGGGGCGGGGGCCGGCGCCCCTCCGGCAGGAGCACCCGGAGCAGGGGCAGCGTCGGCTTGCCGGCTGTAGAGGCCCAGGGTGAGTTTCATGACCACGGGGATGTCCGGGTTGAGCGGCTTGCCGCCCGCAGCCTGCTCATCGGAGAGCGTGAGCGTCAGGTCGGACTGCACCACCAGCACATTGAGAGCCTCCAGCCGACGCAGGAACGCCAGCAAGGCGGGGAAGCGACCACGGGCCGAGACCAGCAGGAAACGCTGGCTGAGCCCTTCGAGGGGCACGGGACCGGCGGGGGCGGCGGCAGCGCCCGGGGCCCCCGGGGCTGGCGCCGGGGGGGGCGGGGCGGCCGCTGGGGGGGCATTCGCAGGGGTGGGTGCGGCCCCGGTGGGCTCGTAGAGGTTGAGCTGGACCCCGCTGGCCCTGGCCTCCCGGTCCAGCATGGCCAGGAAGGTGGAGAGGTCGCTGTTGCCCGTGATCAGCTTCACGATCTTGTCCTTGCTGGCGGAGGCTGTCTCGGCCTTTTCCCGGATGGCAGCCTGTTGACTTCGCAGCAACGTGACCTGGTCACGGAACTGTTCGAGTTCCTGAAGCCTCTGGGTGTCCCGCTGCAGGCTGGCCCAGAGGGGAAGCAGGCCCGCCAGGATCAGCAGCACACCGAGCCCGCCGAGCGCAACGAGCGGCACCAGGAACCAGAACCGGCGCAGGGTGGTTCCCGAAAGCCTGGAGGCACCGTCCTGAAGGTTGGTCATGGGATCAGACCCTCCGCCTGGAGCAGCTGAAGGCGCCGCGCCATGCCCTCGGAGCCGAGCTGCTTCATGACGGCGAGCTGGCGGGAGGGGGGCAGGCTGGCGAACGGGCCGATCATCTCGAACTGAACCGTCGAGGGGGTCGCCGGCCCGCCCGGCTTGTCGGAGCCGGAATTGCCTTCGACCCGCTCCAGCTTGACCAGGTTCACCCCGCTGGCATCCATCAGGGGAGAACGTCGCCATTCCAGTTGCATCGCGTTGATGCGGGCGAAGGCCAGGGGATCCACGGCCTGTCCCTTCAGCACGAGGGACGCTCCCGTGGCCTCGGCGCTGGTGATCCGGATACCCTCCGGCGTACGCAGCTGCAGATCGGCCAGCAGGGCCGAGGAGGTGCGCAGGGTGGTGAGGGCTTCGGTCAGGCTGCGATTGGTGGCGGTGAGCTGATTGAGCTGCGCCTGGCTGGCCGCCATATCCGCCTGCAGCTGGCTCGCTTCGGCTTCGAATCGGGTGAGCTGGCCGGTTTGGGCCTTCACCAACTGCTGCCGCAGGAACACACCGGCAGTGAGGACCAGCGACACGCCAAGGATGGCCGCGCCGGTGAGGGCTCCTTTGATCAGAAGAGGGCGCCGATCGAGCAATGCCGTGGCCATGCTCTCCTGACCCAGCTCCTGTCGGCGCTCCCGCAGCAGATCGAGGATGGGTGCGCTCATCGGTCCCGCTCCACCATCGCCAGACCCTGAAGGACGAGGGTCCCATAGGGCTCGGGGGTGAGGATTTCGGGCCGGACCCGAAGCGAGTCCTGGAGTTTCTCCTGCCCGTCCACAGGACCGCTGAGCAGGAGCCGCAGCCGACGCACCGCGGGATCCTGACGCCGGTAGAAGGACACGCAGCGGTTCACCTCCCGCACCAGCGCGTCCTCCCCTGCCGGCAGGGCCCAGTCGAAGACGGGCTCGGCTCGCCGCAGCAGGAGCAGGCGGGCACCCACTGCCAGCGGATGGATCAGGATGGTCAGCTCGTCCTCCGGCGCCCGGTCCAGCACGGCATTCACCGCCGCCAGCCGACAGGACTGGGCAGCGGCCAGCCGCTCCAGCTGGGCCCCGGCCAGGGAGAACACCTCGATCCAGTCCTCCACCAGCTTCCTGGACGCCACGGCGAGCAGCAGATGGGAGGAGGAGGCCCCGAGCGGCCTCAGATCGATGGTCGCGTCGGCCAGGGGGACGGACAGGGGGAGGGGGGGGTCGATGGTCCGCAGCACTTCAATGGGGTCATCGGGGATCCCCTCGAGGGGCCACTCGAGCACGCGCCACTCCACCGCCTCCTCGGGCAGGGAGGCGAGCACATAGGCATCGAGCAGGCCATCGCGAACGAGCAGATCGCCGATCAGATCGCCGAGGGACTCCTTCTCCAGGGGCTGCCCGTCCCTACAGGTCAGCGGGGGGAGCGGCACATCGATGCTCACCGGTTCCGGGTCGGACCCCTTCAGGACCTGGCCCATCAGGGCGTCATCCCGCAATTCCAGCAGTACCTGGCTTGGAAAAAGCAGCGCACCGAGAGGCTGCAGCCTGGATTCCAGATCATCCCTCAAGCCGACCAGGCTGGAAAACGCCAATGCTCCGATCCCATGCCTGCGAAAGTTACCGAGTCATGGCCGCCAGGGCATCCCTGAACCCACAACTTCAGAAAGCGTCCTGCAGCCATGACGATCGAGCTGGAGGATCAATCCCTCCAGAATCGAAGGCACAAGTGCCGGGCCTTCGTAAATCCAGCCGGTGTAGATCTGAATCAGGGACGCTCCGGCGCTGATCCGCTCCCAGGCCGCCTCGGCGGAGTCGATCCCGCCCACACCGATCAGGGGCAGGGCAGGGCCAGCCGTGGCGCGCAGGCGTCGCAACACCTCCACGGCCCTTCTCCGCAGGGGGCGACCACTCAGTCCGCCGGCTTCCTCGGCGAGGGTGCGACCGGAGGAGACCAGGCGCCGGTCCTCCAGCCCCAGACGGTTCACGGAGGTGTTGACCGCGATCACGCCGGCGAGACCCTCTTCGTAGGCCAGGCGGGCAATGGTGTCGATGGCGTCGTCCTCGAGGTCGGGCGCGATCTTGACCAGAAGGGGAGGACAGGCCGGCAGGCGCCGCAGCCGCTCCACCAGCCGGCGCAGCTGGGTTTCCTCCTGCAGATCCCGCAGCCCCGGGGTGTTGGGGGAGCTGACGTTGACGACGGCGTAGTCGGCCAGGGGAGCCAGCAGTTCCAGGGAGGCGGCGTAATCATCCGGGGCCTGCTCCAGGGAGACGGGCTTCGATTTGCCCAAGTTGATGCCGAGCACCGCCGGACGCTGGCCCGGCGGAGGCAGCTGCTGCCCTTCCAGGGTCCGGCGGACGGCCTGGGCTCCGTCGTTGTTGAAGCCCATGCGGTTGAGGGCCGCCCGTTCCTCGGCCAACCGGAACAGCCTGGGCCTGGGATTGCCCTGTTGCGGCTGCCAGGTGACGGTGCCCAGCTCGGCGAAACCGAAACCGAACAGATGCCAGATGGCCGCCGCCACACCGTTCTTGTCGAAGCCGGCGGCCAGACCCACAGGGTTGGCGAAGCGGCATCCGAACAGGGTCTGCTCCAGGCGGGGATCCCGCCGCTGGAGCTCGGCCCCCAGACCCGCCAGGCTGCCGCTCACCAGGGGCCAGCGCCTGCGCAGGGCCGCCTGGCCCAGGGCGGCCAGGGTGAGGCGACTCAGTTGCTCGGCATCGGCGCCATCGTCCCTGCGGAGCAACGGCTCAATGAACCGGGCATAGAGGGCACCGGTTCCCGACGGGCCGCCGCCGGTTGATCGCTCCTGCGGCATCCCTGTCTCCTCACGGCTGCGAGGCCAATCCTCCCGCGCCGCGTTCCAGACGCCAGCGTCCATCGCCCAGGGGGCGCACGAGCCAGTCGCGCCAGGGCCAGGGCTCCGTTCTCCTCTCCAGGGAGGCGATCGGCACCTCCAGCAGCCGGGCCAGCTCCACCGTGGTCAGTCCGAAGCCCCCGGCAGCGAGACGGTCGGCCAGCTCCAGCCTGGAAAGCAGCTGCTGAAGGGGCTGGGGGGCAGGATCGGGAACTGCTGAGGCGGGGGCCGCCGGGGGCATCCCTGCCGGAGCCTGGCTCTCGACGGCCAAGGAGGGGCGCTGGCCCCGGGAGAAGGCCACGGCGATGGCGTCGCAACGGTCGTTGTCCGGATCCCCGCTGTGGCCGCGGACGTGGCGCAGGGCCAGGCCCGGCAGCCTGGCGGCGTCCAGCTGCTCCCAGAGATCGCGGTTGAGCACCGCCCCGCCTGAAGCGGTGCGCCACCCCTTGCGCTTCCAGCCGGCCATCCACTTCTCGAGGCCGTCGATCAGGTAGCGGCTGTCGGTCCGCAGCGCCAGATCCGGATGGCGGGGCAGGTCCCTCAGGGCATCCAGCACCGCCAGGGCGGCGGTGAGCTCCATCCGATTGTTGGTGGTGGCCGGTGCCGACCCTCCCAGTTCACGGCGGGAACCGTCTTCAAAGCGCAGCAGGGCGCCCCAGCCCCCGGGACCCGGGTTGCCGCTGCAGGCCCCGTCGCAGGCGGCAGCCACTACACGCACCGGTCGATCAGCCTTCACGTCCCCTTGACGGCATCGCTTGAATTAGTCCCTCATTCCCGGAGAACGCCCGGGCCCTGGAGGTGTTCCCATGACAAGAACTTACCTGGCCCTGGCGGGCCTGGCCCTGGCCGGGGGAGCCGCCCTCCCCCTGGTCCATCCCCCCCTTGCCGCGGCCGTCGGCATCTTCCAGACCGCCGAGGTGGAGGCGGACCGCTTCGCCGTTCTGGCCAGGCCGGTGGGAGACAACGACTGGACCCTGCTGGTGCTCGAGCAGCTGGCTGCCCAACCCTCCTGCTGGGAGGATCGCAAGGATGGGCTGGTGGATCCGGCCCTGAACCGGTTCGACTACTCGGGCATCTGCAACCGCTACCTCGACAGCAACGGCTATTCCCTGCGGGTCGCCGAGGAGGACATGGGCACCAGCTATCGGCTGCGGGTGCAGCAGGTGGGATCCCGGCTGGAGCTGCAGGCCTTCTCCCCCGACAGCGCCACCGTGCTTGTGCTGGGCAGCGGTCAGGTGCCCCTGCGCGATCGGGACGCCTTCGTGGCCCTCAGGCTGGAGCCGGGCTGGGAGCTGAAGCGCCGCACCTACGGCGAGCGGGCCCTGTCGCACATCTATTTCGCCAGCCCGACCTCCCTGGAGCAGCTGATCGCCACGGCCGGAGGCGGTGAACCCGCTCGGCCGCAGGCTGGCGAGCGGGCCGGGTCCCCGGTTGCGGCACTCAGCGAAGCGGCGGAGGTCGAGTCGAATGCGGAGGCGGACGCGGCCAGCCTTGCCGACGAAACCTTCACAGGGTCCATCCCCAGCCGGGCGATCGCCCTCCGGGTGATTCCCTTCTCCGACGTCAGCGGCGAAGGGCGCTGATCCCCCCCGGTGGTGCAGCCCCACAGCCGGACCCATGGCCTTGGCCAGTTGAATCACCGACCTTCCCCCCTCGCACCCCCTGATCCCCTCCCCTACATTTGTTTTGTGAGGAGTGAAGGACGCACTTCCAGGGTCGAAACGAGGACAGACTCCCGGAAACGTTCCATCTCCAGAGCCCTGCCTTCGGCGGGGCTCTTTTTTTTGCCCCACGCTCTCCCCCGCTCTGAGGCCTCCACGTCCCGGCCCCCTGGGAGCCCGTAGGCCCCCGCCGTGAGGGCATGAAAAAGCCGGTCCTGAAGGACCGGCGATCAGAAGCGGGAAGAAGCCGGGCCGGTGATGGCCGGCTCCGGCCGGTCACTTGATGGAGACCTTGCCACCCACCTCTTCGATACTCTTCTTGAGAGCCTCGGCATCGTCCTTGGAGATGCCTTCCTTGACCGCCTTGGGAGCGGCCTCGACGAGGGCCTTGGCTTCGCCCAGACCGAGGCCGGTGGCCTCGCGGACGGCCTTGAGCACCTTGATCTTGGCGGCCGCGTCGAAGCTGTCGAGGATGACGTCGAATTCGGTCTGCTCTTCGACGGCCTCGGCCGCGGCACCGGGGGCGGCGGCGGCCATGACGACGCCGGCGGAGGCGGCAGCGGACACGCCGAAGGCTTCTTCGATCTGCTTGACGAGCTCGGAAGCCTCAAGCAGGGAGAGAGTCTTCAGTTGATCGAGAATCTGGTCGGTTGTAGCGGACATGGGGGGGGAATCAGCAACAGAACGGGAGGATCGGTGGAGCCCAGGGGTTCGCGGCAGGCGAACTCAGCCTTCGCCGGATTCGGCATGCTGTCTGAGCGCCCTGGCGAGACCGGAAGGAACCTCGTTGATGCCCACGGCCAGCTTGGTGGCCAGGCCATTGATCGCACCGGCGATCTGGGCCATGAGCACCTCCTTGGAGGGCAGATCCCCGATGGCCTTGATGTCGGTGGGAGAAAGGAGCTTGCCTTCGAAAAGGCCTCCCTTCACATCCGACTTCTTCGTGTCCTTCTGGAAGGACTGCAGGGCCTTCACCGCACCGCCGACGTCGCCCTTGACCAGGACGAAGGCATTGGTGCCGGTGAGCAGGGAATCGAGTTCCGACCAGGCGCTGTCACCATCGATGGCACGGCGCATCAAGGTGTTTTTGGTCACCTTGCAGACACCATTGCTGGACTGCAGACGGGTCCGCAGATCAGACATCTCCTTGATGGTCAGGCCCTTGAAATCAAGGACCAGCGCCAGTTCGGCTTCACCGAGGAGCCCCTTGAGCTCTTCGACGATCTGTTGCTTGTTCTCCAGCGTGCGGCCCATAGGAGGTGGATCGGATCGGGGGAACAAGCAGGGAACGCGGCCCTGACGGCCCCCCCGTGCAGGGAGGCTTCGAGGCCGCTCATCGCTCCGCTCCGATCGATGGGACTCCAGGGGAGTCCCCCATCACGGGCCAAAACCAATCGCGTGGACCTCGGCAGGACTTACGTGGCGGGACCGGTACCGACCGAAATCGGCAACGACCCTGACGACCTGCTGTCTTGGGTGGGGCGCGTGCCCTTCTGGACGAGTCCAGTCCGTTAACTTACATCACGGCAGACCCAGCTCCCGCAGCCGACCTTGCCAGCGGTCATAACCGGCGCGGTTGAGATGCACGCCATCGACGGTGTAGGCGCGCTTCAGTCCATCAGCATCCGCCATCACCCCGGTGAGATCGACGTAATCCTCGCGGGGAATCCCCCGTGCCAGCAGGCGGTTGAGCTCCGCCACCTTCCTCAGCCCGTCGGGACCGCAACGGAACCGGGCGCAGGGAATGGTGGACTGGACGATCACACGGGCGCCGCTGCCGAGATGCAGGCCGGTGCGCAGCCACTGGATCCGGCTGGCGATGGATCCGGGGTCGTCGCCCCGGGCGATGTCGTTGATGCCCACCATCACCACATAGGTACTGGCCCCCGTCTGCCGGAGAGCCGGCAGACGGGCCATCAGCTGGAGACTGGTGTCGCCGCTCACGCCCCGGTTGAAGACCTTCCGTTCCGGGAAGGCCGCCTGCCAGTCCCCACCGGCGGTGAGCGAATCACCCACGAACGTGACAGGGCCCGGCCTGGCCGCCGCCTCCCCGACCGGGGCCGTGGAGGCGGTCGGGGAGGCGGCGGGGCGGGGCAGTAGGGCCCATGCCAGGCCGAGCAGGGCTGCGGCGGCGGCGCCCCAACCACAGATCCGCAGCAGAGGCGTCCGGACCCACCGGGACCTCACCCCTCCTGCTTGATGTCCTGGAGTGCGGCGAAGTCGACCTGGACCGAGGGGCCCATGGTGGAGGCAATGTACAGGCTTCTCCAGTAGCGACCCTTGGCACCGCTGGGCTTGTTGCGGTCGATGGTTTCCTGCAGGGCCTTGAGGTTCTCCAGCAGCTTGGCGGTGGGGAAGCTGGCCTTGCCGAAACGCACATGCACGATGCCGGCCCGGTCGGCCCGGAATTCCAGCTTGCCGGCCTTGAACTCGCCGATCGCGCCGCCGAGATCGGTGGTGACCGTGCCGGCCTTGGGATTCGGCATCAGCCCGCGGGGACCGAGCACCCGGCCCAGCTTGGCCACCTTGGGCATCATGTCCGGGGTGGCGATCAGCAGGTCGAAGTCGATGGCCCCGGAGGCGATCTGATCCACCAGCTCATCGTCTCCGGCCAGGTCGGCACCGGCCGCTTTGGCTTCGGCCACCTTCTCACCCCGGGCGATCACGGCGATGCGGATGGACTGGCCGGTGCCATGGGGCAGTGCCACGGTGGTGCGCAGCTGCTGATCGGTGTACTTGGGATCGATGCCGAGCCGCACATGGGCTTCGACGGTCTCGTCGAAACGGGCGGTGGCGGTGTCCTTGACCAGCTCGAGGGCTTCGAGCGGTTCGTAGGCGCGGTCCTCGACCTTGGCGGCGAGGGCGCTGAAGCGTTTGGAGATTTTCGTCATCGGAGATAAGGGGTGCGGACGACCGTGGACGGTCTCCCCCGGGGAGGTGAACGGTGGGGCGCGACGGACCGGAGGGATCAGTCGCTGACGGCGACGCCCATGTTGCGGGCGGTGCCCTCGATGATGCGCATGGCCGACTCGACGCTGGAGCAGTTGAGATCGGGCAGCTTGGTCTTGGCGATCTCCTCGAGCTGGGCGCGACTGATGGCACCCGCCGCTCCTTTGGAGGAGGTGGCGGCACCCTTGTCGATGCCGGCCGCCTTGGAGATCAGCACCGAGGCGGGCGGGGTCTTGGTGATGAAGGTGAAGCTGCGGTCTTCGAAGACCGAGATCTCCACCGGGATCACATACCCGGCCTTGTCCTGGGTGCGGGCGTTGTACTCCTTGCAGAACGCCATGATGTTCACCCCGTGCTGACCGAGGGCAGGGCCCACCGGCGGCGCGGGGTTGGCTTTGCCGGCCTGGAGGGCCAGCTTGATCACAGCTACGACTTTCTTGGCCATCGGCTGGGCTGGGGGACGGATCTCCCTGAAGGGAGCGCGGAACGGAGCTCCCGGAAGGGAGCGTTGCGGATCACCGGGGCGAAAACCGGCCCGGTGGCGTGGCGGCCCCGTGAGGGGCCACCCGGGGCCGCCCTCCGCAGGGAGGCGGCCGCCGTTGATCAGCTCTGTTTGCTGATCTGGGAGAACTCGAGCTCGACCGGGGTCTCCCTGCCGAAGATCGACAGAAGGGCCTTCAGCTTGCTGCGCTCACCGGAGACTTCGATCACTTCGCCCTGGAAGTCCTTGAAGGGACCGGCCGTGACGAGGATCTGGTCGCCTTCACTGAGATCCACCTTGAGGACGGGCTTCTTCTCGGCGGCGCGCTTGAAGATGCGGTCGACCTCCTGGCGGCTCAGGGGCCGGGGCTTGATGTGCCCCCGGGCCTTGCCGGTGGTGCGGCGCTCCTCCTGGCCCACGAAGTTGATGACGTTGGGGGTGCTGCGCACCGCCATCATCGTGTCCTCGTCGAGGACCATGCGCACGAGCACGTAGCCGGGGAAGACCTTCTCCTCGATGGACTGACGGCTGCCGTCCTTCTTCAGCTTGACTCCGGGGGTCTGGGGGATCTCGATCTCGAGAATCCGGTTGCTGACCCCCAGGGTGACGGCGCGTTGCTCGAGGGTGGCCTTCACCTTCTTCTCGCAACTGGAGGCCACCTGCACCGCGTACCAGCGGGCCACCTGGGGCTGGGGAGCTTCCACGCCCAGGCCCGACTCCGCGGCACCCTCGGTGGCTTCTCCAGGAAGCTCCAGGACCTGGGGAATGTCCGGTATCGAACTCGGGCACGGTCTCGGGCACAGCGGGCAGGGGAAGGGACATCAACGGAAGATCTGGGACGACCCCCAGAAATAGAAGCGGTCGATCGCGGCAATCGCCGCGGCCGAGAGACTCACCATCAGGATCACCGCCACCGATTCACTGAACAGCTGCTGACGGCTGGGCCAGACCACCTTGCGCAGCTCCGCCAGGGACACCGCGAGGAAGCTGGTGGGTGCCTGCTCACCGGGGAAGAGACCCTCGGTCCCTTCTTCGGCCTCAGTCGGACCGGCCCCCTGGGCCAGGGGCCCGTCGGGGCTGCTCGTGGTGGTGGTGGTGGAGGGAGGGATGGGTTCCACGGCGTGGTTTCCACTCAGTGGAGGCGGGGTGGATGGTGGCGGGTGGGAAGTCCCGCAGAGGCGTGCCGGTTCTCCGGCACCCATCGGCAAACGGTCACCCTACCGGACGTCCCTCCCCACCAGCCGGCAGGGGGACGAAGCGGAAGCCCGCCGCCCCCGGTCCGGCAAGCTCCAGCCGCACGCCCCTGGCCGCCGTGAAGTGATCCTCCAGCAATTCGGTGGCGAGGGGGTTCTCGATGCGGCGGCGCAGCACCCGCCGCAGGGGGCGTGCCCCGTATTCCGGCTCGTAGCCCTGCTGAGCCAGGGCCTCCACCACGGCCTCGTCCACCTCGAGTTCCAGCTGCTGCTCCCGCAGCAGGGCCGCGAGCTCGGCCAGCTGCAGGCGCACGATCCGCCTGAGATCGCTGCGCGACAGGGGACGGAAACGGATCACCTCATCGATGCGGTTGAGGAATTCCGGGCGGAACTGGCGGGCCAGGGCCTCCTCCACCGCCAGATCCAGATCCCGGTCCAGATCGCGGATCCCCGGCTGGTGCTCCTCTCCGGGGCAGGGTTCCTCGGGTCCGGCGGAGGCTTCGGCGGCGCGGGCGCGATCCAGGATCGCCCGGCTGGCCAGGTTGCTGGTCATGATCACCACGGTGTGGCGGAAGTCGACCGTGCGCCCCTGGGAGTCGGTGAGCCGTCCGTCGTCGAGCACCTGCAGCAACAGGTTGAAGACGTCGGGATGGGCCTTCTCCAGTTCATCCAGCAGCAGCACCGCGTAGGGGCGGCGCCGCACCGCCTCCGTCAGCTGCCCGCCTTCCTCGTAACCCACGTAGCCGGGAGGCGCCCCCACCAGCCGGGCGACGGCGTTGCGCTCCATGAACTCGCTCATGTCGAGCCGTACCAGGGCCTCCTCCTCGTCGAACAGAGCCGCCGCCAGAGCCTTGGCCAGCTCGGTCTTGCCGACGCCGGTGGGGCCCAGGAACAGGAACGACCCCACCGGGCGGGTGGGGGCCTGCATACCGGCCCGGGAGCGGCGGATCGAGGCGGCCACCGCCGCCACCGCCTCGGCCTGGCCGATCACCCGCTCGCCGAGGCGCTGCTCCAGTTCCAGCAGCTTCTGGCGTTCGCCGGCCAGCAGCCGCTGGACGGGGATGCCGGTGGAGCGGGCCACCACATCGGCGATGTCGCCCTCCTCGACCTGTTCCCGCAGCATCGGTTCGCTCTGCAGTTCAGCCTCCAGGGCCGCCCGGCGTTGCTGCACCCCGTGCAGCTGGTCGTACTGCAGACGGGCCGCTTCCTCGAGATCCCCATCCCGCTCGGCATCGGCGATGGCCTGGCGCAGGTCCTCGTCCTGCTGCAGCAGCTCGCGCAGTTCCTCCAGCCGCCGCCGCTCCCCGGCCCAGCGGTGCTGCAGGCGCTCCAGCTGGTCGTGGGCAATGCGGCGCTGCTCCTGGAGCTGGAGCCGCTCCTCCAGCGGTGCCGCCTCGGCGGCGAGCAGATCCAGTTCCACCCGGCGCAGTTCCGCCTCGGCCGCCTCCACCACCTGGGGCTTGGAGGTGGCCTCCATGCGCAGGTTGGCGGCGGCCTCGTCGATCAGATCGATGGCCGAATCCGGCAGGCAGCGGTCGCTGATGTAGCGGTCCGCGAGGCGCCCCGCCGCCACCAGGGCGCCGTCGGTGATCGTGACCCCGTGGTGGAGCTCGTAGCGCTCCTTGAGCCCCCGCAGGATCTCCAGGCAGGTGGGGCCGTCGGGCTCGCGGATCACCACCTGCTGGAAGCGGCGTTCCAGGGCCGGGTCCTTTTCGATGCTGCGCCGGTAGTCCTCGGGGGTGGTGGCGCCGATGCAGCGCAGGTCGCCCCGGGCCAGCACCGGTTTGAGGATGCTGGCGGCATCGGGTCCGGAGCGGTCGCCGCCCACCACGGTGTGCAGTTCGTCGATGAACAGCACCACCCCGCCGTCGCAATCGCTCTCACGGACCTCCGCCAGCACACTGCGCAGGCGCTCCTCGAACTGGCCGCGGAATTTGGCCCCGGCGATCAGGGCCCCCAGATCCAGGGCCACCAGGCGCAGGCCCCGCAGGCCATCGGGCACCTCGCCGGCCACGATGCGCTGGGCGAGGGATTCGGCCACGGCCGTCTTGCCGACACCGGGCTCGCCGATCAGCACCGGGTTGTTCTTGCTGCGGCGAGAGAGCACCTGGATCAGCCGTCGGATCTCCGGGTCCCGTCCCACCACCGGATCCAGCGCCCCGGCCCGGGCGGCGGCGGTGAGGTCACGGCCGTAGCGGGCCAGGGCCCCGGGCTCGGGCTCCCCCTCCCGCTGCAGGGTCTCCACAGACTCCAGAGCGGGGGCCTGGCGGGAGGGTGGGGACGCTGACACCGGGGGCGGCACCGCTGTCGGGGAGGCCGCAGGGGGGATGACCAGCGGGGGCGGCGCCGCGACGGAAGGCTCCGGAGCGGGCGGCGGCGGCCGCAACCGACGCAACAGCAGGTCCTCGCTGAGCCCCTCCTCCGCCAGCAGGGACGCCCCGATCCGCGGCTCCTCCAGCAGGGCCAGCAGCACATGGGGGACATCGAGCAGCCGTGAACCCCAGGCCCCGCGGCGCCGATCGGCCGCCTCCAGCAGATCCTCGAGGGCGTCGCCGATGTAGAGGGTGCCGTCCCCGCCCGCTGGCTGCTCGGCGCAGAAGGCTTCGAGCCGATCGAGCAGCCGGTCCTCGTCCAGGGACAGGGGAGCCACCCAGGAGGCGAAGCGGCGATCCAGGAGCAGGGTGAGCAGCAGGTGCTCCACATCCATGGACCCGTGGCGCCAGCGGCGCGCCTGCTCCTGGGAGGCGATCAACAGATCCCAGGCGGCATCGCTGAAGCGATCGGGGTCGCTGGTGACGCTGGCCGCCGCACCCGCCGTGCCCGGCCCATCCCTCAGCCGGGGGTCAGTGCGCATCGGTTCGGGAGGGGGTCTGAATCAGTTCCACCTTGTAACCGTCGGGATCCTCCACGAAGGCGATCACGGTGCTGCCGTGCTTCATCGGGCCGGGTTCACGTACCACCTTTCCCCCCTTGCCGGCGATGGCCGCGCAGGTGGCGTGGATGTCGTCGACGCCGATGGCCAGGTGGCCGAAGCCCGTGCCCACCTCATAGCTGCTGGTGTCCCAGTTGTGGGTCAGCTCCAGCACGGTCGTGTCCGTCTCATCCCCGTAACCGACGAAGGCGTTGGTGAAGGACCCGCCGGGATAATCCTTGCGGCGCAGCAGCCTCATGCCGAGCACCTCGGTGTAGAAGCGGAGGGAGCGCTCCAGATCGCCCACCCGCAGCATGGTGTGAAGGAGTCGCATGGCAGGGGAGGTGATGGGCGACGGGTAGGCAGCCCATGGCCGCATCGGGACATTCTGACCATCAGTGCTTCCGACCCGGGCGATTCGGTGGGTGATGGCACAGGGAACACAGGCAGGCTCTGGGGCGCCCCATAGGATCCGTCCACCAGCACACCTTCTGTGTACGACTCCCTCGACCTTGTCATCGACTCGATTGTGGCCCGTGAAGTGCTCGACTCCCGTGGCACCCCCACGGTGGAGGCCGAGGTTTACCTGGAGGGAGGCGCCAACGGCCGGGCCATCGTGCCCAGCGGCGCCAGCACCGGCGCCCACGAGGCCCACGAGCTGCGCGATGGCGAGAAGGCCTACTTCGGCAAGGGGGTCACCAAGGCAGTGGAGAACATCGAGGAGCGCATCGCTCCGGCTCTCTGCGGCCTCAGCGCCCTTGACCAGGGCGCCGTGGACGAGGCCATGAATGAACTCGACGGCAGCGACAACAAATCGGCCCTCGGCGCGAACGCGATCCTGGCGGTGAGCCTCGCGACGGCCCATGCGGCGGCCAAGGCCCTGGGCCTGCCCCTCTACCGCTACCTGGGCGGCCCCATGGCCACCCTGCTGCCGGTGCCGCTGATGAACGTCATCAACGGGGGCGCCCACGCCTCCAACAACCTGGATTTCCAGGAGTTCATGCTGGTGCCCCACGGCGCCGGCAGTTTCCGGGAGGCCCTGCGCATGGGCGCCGAGGTGTTCCACACCCTCAAGGGCCTGCTCAAGGACCAGGGCCTGTCCACGGCGGTGGGCGACGAGGGCGGCTTCGCCCCCGACCTGGCCGGCAACGAGGCCGCCGGGGATCTGCTGATCCAGGCGATCGAGAAGGCCGGCTACCGGCCCGGCGATCAGATCTCCCTGGCCCTCGATGTGGCCAGCACCGAGTTCTACGCCGACGGCCGCTACGCCTTCGGCGGCGGCAGCTTCACCAGTGCCGAGATGGTCGACCAGCTGGCGGCCCTGGCCGCCAGATTCCCGATCGTCTCGATCGAGGACGGCCTGGCCGAGGACGACTGGGAAGG
This sequence comes from uncultured cyanobacterium, assembly GCA_963772735.1. GTDB lineage: Bacteria > Cyanobacteriota > Cyanobacteriia > PCC-6307 > Cyanobiaceae > Cyanobium. The sequence goes on from CAVYYO010000012.1 coordinate 43,952, forward strand.
GTGGCGGCTGCTGACCGAGCGGCTGGGGGGCACCGTGCAGCTGGTGGGCGACGACCTGTTCGTGACCAACACCAGCCGCCTGCAGCAGGGGATCGACCGGGGCATCGCCAATTCGATCCTGATCAAGGTGAACCAAATTGGCTCTCTCACGGAGACGCTGCAGGCCATCGATCTGGCCGGGCGGGCCGGCTACACCAGCGTGATCAGCCACCGCAGCGGCGAGACCGAGGACACCACCATCGCCGACCTGGCCGTGGCCACCAGGGCCGGCCAGATCAAGACCGGCTCCCTCAGCCGCAGCGACCGGGTCGCCAAGTACAACCAGCTGTTGCGCATCGAGGACGAGCTCGGCAGCCAGGCGGTCTATGCCGGGGTGGAGGACCGGGGGCCGAGGGGCCGCGGCTGAGGCCCCGCGCTGAGCCCCTCGGTGGGGGCCGTCACGGCTCCGGGCCCGTCATGCGCACCCGGAACTCCGGCGCCTCCACCAGGTGCACCGTGGCGGAGGCGATCTCCACACGCCGCTCGGCCGTGAGGAACTCATCGAGGATCCTGGAATAGAGCCGATCCTTTGTCAGACGGCGGATCTTGTAGTCCACCACGTAGCGGATGGTGAACTCCATCCAGTTGTCGGTGAGGGCCATCGTGACCATCGGCTCGACCCGGGCGTTGTCCACCAGGTACTTCCGCACCATCCCCTTCCAGGCCGTCATGGCCTTTTCCGTCGCCTCCTTCGGGACCACCTCCTGCACCACCCGCTCGAGAATGCGGCGGGCGAGACGATGGTCGCTGCCGTATTTGACGGGGACCTTGATCTCATCCCAGAGGAAGGGGAAATCGCCGGAATAGTTGAAGACGGGTTCCTTGAAGACGAAGCTGTTGGCGATCCGCACGATCCTGCCCGTATACAGATCCGATTGCACCCATTCACCCAGTTCCATCAGGGTCGTGCGCAGGATGCCGATGTCGATGATGTCGCCCCGGATGCCGCCCAGCTGCACCCGGTCGCCGGTTTCGTAGAAACCGCCGAAGGAGATCGCGATCCAGCCCGCCACGCTGGCGATCACCTCCTGCAGCGCGAAGGCGATGCCGGCACTCGCCACGCCGATGGCGACGGAAAGGCCGCCCAGGCTGTCACGGAAGATCGAAGCAACAAGAATCAGGACACCGAAGTAGCCGAGGAAGGTGATGATCTTCCTGGCGTAGTAACGGCTGTCGGAACCCGTCAGATAGTGGGGCAGCGACCGCTTCGCCAGACGCGAGACGATCGAGATGAAGAAAATTCCCCCGATGGTCAGCGCAAACTTCGTGACATAGGGATCGGTCAGCCAGTGCCCGATCAGGCGGGACAGATCCTGCATGGGTGTTCAGGCGAGAGGGCAATGGCAGAGCTGGAAGCAGAGGGGCCCGCCGGCTCTGCTCACTGCTTTCCGGCCTGTGCCGCAACCCCGGGCAGCTGATCCAGGCGGCCATCCCGCTTGAGCCGGGCCTGCAGCTTCAGCCAGGAGAGACCCACCGGCAGCCCCACCACCAGGGGCACGGCCGTGAGGGCCGGCCGGCCGCTGGCCGCGAGCAGGGCGGCTGCCACCGCCAGCGCCCCCAGCAGGAAGGACTGGCCGGTACTCTGCTGCGCCAGGGCCAGGCGCCGCAGCAGGCGATCGGTTTCGCCGGCGCGGATCTGCACCTGCAGATCGCCCTGCTCGATGCGGGAAAGGCTCTCGTCGAGGCGCCGGGGAATGCCGAGAGCCCGGCTGCCCACGTCGGCGGCCTGGCGGGTGATCTCGCTGAACAGTTCGTTGGGACCGTTACCGCTGGCGGTCATGAGGGGCAGCAGGTACGGACGGGCGATGGCCATCAGGCTAAAGCCCGGATCGAGGCTGCGGCCCACTCCCTCGAAAGTGGAGAGGGCCCGCATCACGAAGATCAGTTCCGGCGGCAGACGGAAGGGCTGGTCGTAGACCAGCTCGTAGAGATCCCCGGACAGCTTCTCGATCACGTTGGCGCTGAAGGGTGGCGTGAGCGCTTCGGTGAGCATCACCCGCACCAGCCGCCGCACGGGCCCGGCATCGATGCCCGGGGCGATCACGCCGGCCTGTTGCAGCTCCTCCACCAGGGCGTTGGCATCCCGCGATGCCGCCGCCCGCACCATGCGTCCGAGCCGGCTTCGCAGCCGCTCGGAGATCTGCCCCATCATCCCGAAGTCGTAGTAGATCAGGGATCCATCGGGGGCCACCGCCAGGTTGCCGGGATGGGGATCGGCGTGGAAGAAACCGAAACGGACCAGCTGCTGCAGGTAGCTGGCGGCGCCCTTCTCCGCCACGGCCGACGGATCGATGCCGGCGCGCACCAGGGCCTGCCGGTCGTTGATCTTGATGCCCGGCACGAAGTCCAGACAGAGCACCCGGCGGGAGCTGAGCTCCCAGACCACGGCGGGAATCCGGATGCCCGGATCATCGAGGAACTGCTGGCGGAAGCGGGCGGCATGCTCCGCCTCAAGCCGGAAATCCAGTTCCCGCAGCAGCACCCGCCGGCATTCCTTGGCGATCCCCACCCAGTCGCGGCCTGCACCCCAGCGGGGATGGCGCTGCACCACCGCCGCCACCTGCTGGAGCACCTCCAGGTCGAGGCGGAAGAGACGCTCCAGCCCGGGCCGCTGCACCTTGAACACCACCTGGCGGCCGCTGCGCAGGCTGGCCCGGTGCACCTGGGCCAGGCTCGCCGAGCCGAGGGGATCGACCTCCAGATCGATGATCTCGGCCCGCCGCTCCCCCAGTTCCTGCTCCAGCAGGGTCTCGACCACGGGGAAGGGGAAGGCGGGCACCCGGTCCTGGAGATGGGCCAGCTCCTCCACCACATCGGCGGGCAGGACGTCGGGCCGGGCCGAAAGCAACTGACCGAGCTTGATGAAGGCCGAACCGAGCTCGAGGAACTGGGCGGTGAGCCAGCGGGCCCGGCGGCGCACGCGGGCGGCCTGGCGTTCAGGGGTGCGGCCGCCGGGATAGGTCCAGGCCCGGCCATCCCACCACAGACCGGCCAGAAGCTGGACCACGAGGCGCCAGATGCGCAGGGGTCGCCAGAGGCGGGACAGCAGGTTCCCGGGGGCCCTGGGGGCAACCATCATGCCTGCCCCGGAGGCCGGGACGGGCCATCGGCGGCGGCGGGTCCGTGATCGAGGCGCCTGGAGAGTTCCGCCACCTTCGCCCGCAGGGCGTCGATCCGCTCCTGCGGGTCGTTGGCGGGACCGGGCCGGGCTGAGGGCTTCGGATCGCTGCCGTGATTCTCGATGCGCTCCGCTTCCATGGCCACCTCCTCCAGAAACAGGCTGAGCTCCTGCTGCAGCCTGGCGGGCGCCTCCTGGGCAAGCACCGCGAGGCCTGCGGCGGCATCGGCGAGGCCGCTGCCCAGGCGAGCGGCCAGACGGTTCACGGCCGCCTTGGCGAGGGACTGCGGCGCACTCATGGCAAGGCCGGACGTTTCACCGAACTGTGGCAGATCAGGGCTGGGCACCGGGAGGCGGTGGCGCGCTCAGAGGTGGCGGAGCGACCGGGGGGGCCAACACCTGGGGCGGAGTGGCCGGGGGCGCCACGACCTGGCGCGGAGCGGCCGGCGCCGGAGCGGGCGCCTCCCGCACCCGGGCAGGGGGGTTGCGGGTCGGTGGCGGGGAGGGAGCCGGTGGGGGTAAGGCCTCGATGGCGGGAGGTGAAGGGCCACGATCGGGATCGGTGGAACGATCAGGGGCCTCAAGCTGCCGTTGCCGCGCTTCCCGCTCTTCCAGCGCCGCCCGCCGCTTCTCGATCTCGGCCGCCTCCTTCTGCTGCTGCTCCTCCAGATCGATCAGGTCGAGATCTCCGCGGATGTCGGTGGCCGGGCCTCCGAAGCGCTGACGCAGGGAGTCAAGGCCTGTTCCAGGAAAGGGCTTCACTTCGAAGCGCTGGCTGGCGCCCGTTTGCGCCTCGATTCCGAGATTGAGCAGGCGGTGGCTGACGCCGTAACCAAGCCCGAAGCACAGGCCCACGATGCCCCAGATCCGCCAGTCCCATCCTCGGCGGGCGGCAGCGCGGGGCCCCTGGCCCCTGGGGGGGGTCCTGCCGGGTGAGGAGGGGGGCCGGGCCGTGACCATGGAGGCAGATCAACCGATCCCATCTTGCCCAGCCGTGGCAACCCCACCCACCCGTCTGGCCCGTCCCGCCGGATCAGGTGGTGTAGTCGGCATTGATGCGGACGTACTGGTCGGAGAGGTCACAGCCCCAGGCGGTGCCGCTGCCGGGACCGGCCCCGATCCGCAGCCGGATGGCGACGGTGTCATCGATCAGATAGGACCCATGGGCCCGTTCGACCATGTAGCCGGAGGCGGCCGCACGGTCGAACGCCAGGGGCTGGCCGGCCGCCATCAGCTGGTGCTCCCCCAGCCAGAGGGCCACCGCCTCGGGATCAAAGTCCACCCCGGCCCGGCCGGCGGCGGCCACGATGCGGCCCCAGTTGGGGTCACGGCCGTGGATGGCGCACTTCACCAGGGAAGACCCGGCCACGGTCCGGGCGATGCGGCGGGCCTGGGCGTCGTCGGCCGCCCCCTCGACGCTAATGGCGATCAGGCACGTGGCGCCTTCACCGTCGCGGGCCACGGCCCGGGCCAGATGCTGGGCCACAGCCGTGAGGCCCTCCTCGAGAGCGGGGAAGTGGCGCCCATCCAGGGGCTCGCCGGCGGCGAAGGCCAGGACAGTGTCATTGGTGCTGGTGTCGCCATCGACGGTGATCGCGTTGAAGGAGCGATCCACCGCCCGGCGCACCATCGCCTGCCAGAGAGGGGCCGGCACGCCGGCATCGCAGCTGAGGTAGGCCAGCAGGGTGGCCATCGACGGGTGGATCATCCCGGAGCCCTTGGCCATGCCACCGATCCGCACCATCCGTCCGCCCAGGTCGGCCTCCAGGGCGATCTGCTTGTCCACCAGATCAGTGGTGAGGATCGCCCCGGCCGCCGCCGCGCCGCCGTTGCCGGAGAGGGCCGCCACCAGCGGTGCGAGGCCGGCCAGCAGCGGTTCCATCGGAATCGGCACGCCGATCACCCCGGTGGAGCAGATCAGCAGCTGCTCCTCGGCCAGGCCCAGCCGTCCGGCCAGGGCGGCGGTGGCCTGGAGGCTGTCGATGCGGCCCCGCTCGCCGGTGCAGGCATTGGCCTGGCCGGAGTTGGTGAGCACCGCCCGCACCCGGCCGCCCGTGGCCGCAAGCCGCTCGGCGCAGAGATCCACGCAGGCCGCCCGCACCCGGTTGGTGGTGAAACTGCCCGCGCAGACAGCTCCCTCCGGAGCCAGCAGCAAGCTGAGATCCGGCTTGCCCGAGGGTTTCAGGCCGGCCGTGAGACCAGCGGCGCGGAAACCCGCCGGAGCGGTGATGCCTCCGGGGATGGGCTGCCAGACGGCGCAGGGTGATCCGGTCACGGCGCGGGGAACCAGGGCTTCACGGTCATCCTCTCCTCCTGGAAGACCCTGGATCGGACGGGTTTTCGTACCCTTGGCCCAGCCGGCTGGGCATGCCTCCGCGATGGGCCAGTTGTGGCAGAAGGTACGGGGGGAGTTCATCGACGTGGTCGAGTGGCTCGAGGAGCCCGGAGCCGGGGGTTCCGGGGAGACCCTGGTCTGGCGCTTCGATCGGCAGGACCACGCCATCCGCATGGGTTCCCAGCTGATCGTGCGGGAGGGCCAGTGGGCCGTCTTCCTGAACGAGGGCCGGATCGCCGACAGCTTCGGACCTGGCCGCCACCGGCTCGAGACCCGCAACCTGCCCCTGCTCACCAGCCTGCTGGCCCTCCCCTATGGCTTCGAGAGCCCGTTCAAGGCCGAGGTCTACTTCGTCACCACCCGTCTGTTCACCAATCTTCGCTGGGGAACGAGCCATCCCCTGATCCTGCAGGATCCCGACCTGGGGCCGGTCCGGCTGCGAGGCTTCGGCAGCCACACCCTGCGGGTGAACGATCCTGCCTGGCTGGTGCGGGAGGTGTGCGGCGGCAGGGGGCGACTGGGGGTGGAGGACATCCGCGGCCAGCTGCGCGGGATGATCGTCAGTGGCCTGGCCAGGGTGCTGGGACGATCCGGCCATCCCGTGGCCCAGCTGGCGGCCCATTACGACGCCCTGGCCTGGGAACTGCGCGTCGGGATCGGCGCCGATGTCCAGGAACTGGGCCTGGAGATCCCCAGCCTGCTGATCGAGAACCTCACCCTGCCGGCGGAGGTGGAGGCCGCCCTCGACCGTCGGAGCAGCCTCGCCCTGGGGCCGCCCCCCGGACCACCGAGCCCCCTCCCTCCACCGCTTCCGCCGCCGTGGGAGGGATCTCCATGACCTGCCCCCAGTGCGGCGCCCCCCGGCCTCCAGATGGGGTGATCTGCGATTACTGCGGCAGCCGCCAGGACGTGGACCTCCAGGGCTGGGCCACCACTACAGCCGACGGGGACGGCGAGCACCTCCGCTGTCCTGACGACCATGGCCCCCTCGCGTCCATCCGGGTGGCGGTCGAGGGCGCGCCTGAGCTCCACCGCTGCGACAGCTGCCTGGGCCTGTTCCTGGGGCGCGGGGCTCTGGAGCACTGGCTCAGCCAGGCGGTGGGGCCGGTCTGGGAGGTGAACCGTCCCCTGATCCAGCACCTGATCGATCACCCCCGTCACCGGCCGGAGCAGCTGCGCTACCGGGCCTGTCCCCAGTGCGGCGAGCTGATGCATCGCGGCCTGTTCGGCAAGCGCAGCGGCGTGATCGTGGATCGCTGCCGCAGCCATGGCACCTGGCTGGATGCGGGGGAGCTGCGGCAGCTGATGGAGTGGGCTCGGGCCGGCGGGCAGCTGCTGCAGCAGGAGCGGGACGAGGAGGAGCGTCGCCGGGAGGAAAAGCGCAGCCAGAAGCAGCGGCAGGCCAGCGCCGCGGCCCTGGGGGAACTGGCAGACGGGCCACCCTCCCTCGCCTGCTTGGAGGACGAGGTGCTGCTGGGCCTTGCCAGGGCCCTGGGGAGCCTGGGCCGGCTCCGGCGATGAGCGACCAGCGCCGCATCGGCCTCACCGGCGGCATCGCCACGGGCAAGAGCACGGTGGGGCGGCTGCTGGCGGAGAGGTTCGGCCTGCCGGTGCTGGATGCCGACCGGTACGCCCGCGAAGCCCTGGCCACCGGCAGCCCCGCAGCGGCGGCGGTGGCCGCCAGGTACGGGGCGTCGGTGGCCGGCGGGGAGCCGATCCGCGTCGATCGCGCCGCCCTCGCACGGATCGTGTTCGCCGACGCGGACGAGCGGGCCTGGCTGGAAGGACTGGTCCACCCGATCGTGCGGGCCCGCTTCAACCAGGAGCTGGAGCGGCTCGCCGGGGAGCCGGTGGTGGTTCTGATGATCCCGCTGCTGTTCGAGGCCGGCCTGGAAGCGCTGTGCAGCGAGATCTGGCTGGTGGATTGCGATGAAGCGCAGCAGCTGCAGCGGTTGATGGCCCGTGATGGAGGCGATGCGGCCGACGCCCGGGACCGCATCGCCGCCCAGTGGCCCCTGGCCCGGAAGCGTGAAGGCGCCGATCGGATCCTGGACAACCGCGGGCCGGCCGAAGGCCTGCGGGAGCAGGTGCAGCATGCCCTCCAGGCTGGGGCCCTTCCCGGTTGGGACCTGCCGCAGGAAGGTCAGTGTCGCGGCCGATGGCTCGGCTCGGATGGCCTCAGTTCAGAAGCAGAGAAGCCGCAAACCGGCCCAGTGGGCTGACAGGCCTTCCAGATCCGATCGGCCGAGGACAGGCTGGACAAGACGCGGAGAACCGCAGAATGGAGGCCATTCCGCTTCGCTCAGCCCTTCAGCTTCTCGCTGAGGATCCGGTTGGCCAGCTTGGGATCGGCCCGGCCGCCGGTGCGCTTCATGAGCTGTCCCACGAAGAAGCCCTGCAGCTTGGTCTTGCCGCCGCGGAAGGCCTCCACCTCCTCGGGATGGGCGGCCAGCAGCTCCGCCACGATGGCGGTGATGGCCGCCGGGTCGCTGATCATGCCCAGGCCCCGGGATTCCACGATCTCCCGGACCGAGCCGCCGTTCAGGAGCAGCTCGGGCAGCAGGTCCTTGGCAATCTTGCCGCTGATGGTGCCTTCCTCGATCAGCTGCACCATCTCGGCCAGCTGCTCCGGCCGCAGGGGCAGCTCGGCGATCGCCAGCCGGTTGGCATTCACATGGGCGGCGATGTCGCCGGTGACCCAGTTGGCCACGGCCTTGGGATCGCCCCCGGCCGCCACCGCCGCCTCGAAGTACTCCGCCATGGGGCGTTCGTCGGTGAGCACGCGGGCGTCGTAGACGGAGAGCCCCAGAGACTCGGCGTAGCGGTGCCGCTTGGCGGCGGGCAGTTCGGGCAGTTCGGCGCGCCAGGCCTGCCGCTGGGCCGGAGTGACCTCGATGGGGCCCAGATCGGGCTCGGGAAAGTAGCGGTAGTCGCTGCTGCCCTCCTTGCTGCGCATGCTCTTCGTGAGCTGCTTGCCCTCGTCCCAGAGGCGGGTCTCCTGGTGGATCGGTTCGCCGGCCTCGATCGCCTTGATCTGACGCGCGATCTCGTAATCACAGGCCTTCTGGATCGCCGAGAAGGAGTTCATGTTCTTGATCTCCACCTTCACGCCGAAAGGGGCATCAGGCCCGCGGCGCACGGAGATGTTGACGTCGCAGCGCAGGGAGCCCTCCTGCATGTTGCCGTCGCTGACGCCCAGATACCGCATGATGCGGCGGATCTCGGAGGCGTATTCGGCCGCCTCCCGGCCCGTGCGCAGATCCGGCTTCGAAACGATCTCGGCCAGGGCCACCCCGGCCCGGTTGTAATCCACCAGCGAGTGGGTGGAGCCCGCCAGACGGTCACTCCCGGCATGCACCAGCTTGCCGGCGTCCTCCTCCATGTGCAGTCGTTCGATGCCCACCTTCTTCAGGTAGGTGTCCTTGCCCTTCTCGGCCACCTCCACCTCGATCCAGCCGTCCTCGGCGATCGGCTCGTCGTACTGGGAGATCTGGTAGTTCTTGGGCAGATCCGGATAGAAGTACTGCTTGCGGTCGAACTTGCTGTGTTCCGCCACATGAAGGTTCAGGGCCAGGGCGGCCTTCACCGCATACTCCAGCACCTTCTGATTGAGCACCGGCAGGGTGCCCGGCAGGCCACACACCACCGGATCGATGTGGGTGTTGGGATCGTCGCCGAAGGCGGTGGAGGCGGCGGTGAAGATCTTGCTGGCGGTGCCCAGCTGCACGTGGGTCTCCAGGCCGATCACCGCTTCCCATGGGGCCTGCGCCGCGGGCGCGGTGACGGGGGCGGGGGCGGTACGTGCGGCGGGGGGGCTGGCCATGGGCAAGGGGTGCGGCACAGCGGCCGCTCGGGTGGGCCGATCCTAGGAAGGGGGCCTGAGGCATTCGGCCGGTGGGGAGACCATGGCCTCAGGGCCAGGGATGCCGCCTAGCTTGCACTCTGTGGGCGCCCCGGTGCAGAACCGGCCAGCTTGGAGGACCCGCTCAATCCAACTGCCCTGCGCGCCGGCACCGATCGGGTGCCCTGATCCCCCCTCCCGCCGCCATGAGCTCGATCATGATCCTCGGAGGTGGCCTGATGGGTCTGGCCATCGCCCACCAGCTGGCCCGCCGCGGCAAGGCTGTGACCGTGCTCAGTCGCCGGCGCAGCGAAGCGGCGGGTTTCGTGGCCGCCGGCATGCTCGCCCCCCACGCCGAAGGGCTCAGCGGACCCCTGCTCGCCCTGGGCCAGGCGAGCCTGGCGCGGATCCCGGCCTGGGTGGAGCGGATCGAGGCCGACAGCGGCCTGGCCTGCGGCCTGCGGCCCTGCGGCATCGTCGTGCCCTTAGCCGGCGCCGCCGATCGGGAGGCCTACCCCACCGCCGCCTTCGGGCTGTCCCTGGATCGCGCCGCCCTGGAACGGGAACTGCCGGGCATCGGCCCGCGCTGGCAGGCCGGCCTGCTGTTTCCCCAGGACGGCCAGATCGACAACCGACGCCGGCTGATGCGGGCCCTGGAGCGGGCCTGCGCCGCCCTGGGGGTGGAGTTCGAGGAAGGCACCGAGGTGCTGGAGCTGCTCAGCGACGGCGGGGAGCGCCTGAAGGGGGTGCGGGTGCGGCGGGCCGAGGGTGGTGAGCACGTGATCGCCGCCGCCACGGCCGTGCTGGCCGGCGGGGCCTGGAGCGCCCGGCTGCTGCCGGCACTGCCGGTGGCGCCGGTGAAGGGTCAGATGCTCTCCCTGCAGGGGCCCCGGGCCGCCCTGGAGCGGGTGGTCTTCGGCCCCGGCACCTACCTGGTGCCGCGGGAGGACGGGCTGCTGGTGGTGGGGGCCACCAGCGAACCGGAGGCCGGCTTCGATCCCGGCCTGACGCCGGAGGGCCAGAAACAGCTGCAGCGGGGCCTCGCCGAGCTGCTGCCCGAGGCGGCCCTCTGGCCGCCGATGGAACGCTGGTGGGGCTTCCGGCCCGGCACTCCCGACCAGGCCCCCCTGCTGGGCCCCGGTCCGATCGAAGGGCTGTGGCTGGCCACCGGCCACTACCGCAACGGGGTGCTGCTGGCCGCCATCACCGCCGAGCTCATCGCCGAAGCCATCACCGCCACGGGGCCGCTGGGCGGCGAGGCCGCGGCCCTGCTGGCGGACTTTCGCTGGGACCGGCCATTCAAGGCGTCCACGGCGGCGGTGGCGGCGGCCTAGGCCGGCTCAGGCGTCCCCCGTCTTGACGGGCTGCAGGCCCTGGAGGGCATATACCTCCAGGGGCACGGGCCAGCCCTTGAGCGCGTGGCTGCCCAGGGGCTCCACCACCAGCTCCCCCGGCAGCAGGGCCAGCAGGTCCCCGCTGATCAGGATCGGGTGCTGGGGAAAGCGGCGGGTGAGTCCGGCCAGCCGGCTGGCCACATTGACGCTGGCCCCCACCACGGTGAACTCCAGGCGCCGGGAGGAACCCAGGTTGCCGGCGATCACGTCACCGAAATGGAGGCCGATGCCATGGCACAGCGGCGGCCGGCCCGCCGCGGCCCGCTCGGCATTGAGGGCCTCCAGCCGCTCCTGCATCGCCAGGGCGGCCCGCACCGCCGAGCGGGCCTCCTCGCGGTCGCCCCGGCTGCGCGGCACCCCGAATTCCGCCATCACCGCATCGCCGATGAACTTGTCGAGCAGGCCCTCCTGCTCGAGCACCGCGGCGGCCATGGCTTCGAAATAGCGGTTCAGCAGGGCGAACAGATCAGCCGGCTCCAGCACGGCGCTCAGGGGCGTGAAGGCCACCAGGTCGCTGAAAAGCACGGCGCAGCGGGCCCGGCAGCCCACCGCCTGGTTCCAGAGCGGCCCCGGACTGCGCAGGATGTCGCGCAGCAGGGTGGGGGACACCCGCCGGCTCAGCACCTGGTGCAGGTAGGCCCGCTCCCGGCTCTCCGCCAGGCCCTGGCCCACGGCCCGCACCCCGCCGGCGGCGAGGGGGGCCAGCAGCAGGGCCGCCACGGGCAGGCCCAGGGAGGCCAGGCTCCAGAGGGCCCCGCCGGTCAGAAGCGCCACCCCCCCCAGCAGCAGGCCTATCCGCAGGCTGGCGACGGCACTGGCCGGACGCCGCAGCAGCAGCCCGGCCGCCAGTCCCCAGCCCAGCAGCAGCAGCCCATCCCCCCACGGGGAAAGGCGTCGCAGCCCCCTTCCCTCCAGCACGTTGGCCACGGCCACCGCCTGGATCTCCGTGCCCCCCATGGGGCCGACGGGGGTTTCCTGCAGATCCCCCAGGGCGGGAGCGGTGACCCCGATCAGCACGGTGCGTCCGCGCCAGAAGGAGGCCGGCACCTCCAGCACCTTCCAGGCCGGGATCCGGGCCATGGTGCCGGCCGGCCCGGGGTAGTCGAGCCCCATCGGCACGGGCGGCGGCGGCGCCTGGCGCACCAGGAAGGCCATCGGCCGGGGCAGGGGGGGCGGGAAATCGGACAGGCGTGTCCGGATCCAGTCCTGGCCCGGCACCGCCTCCACCATCCCCCTCGGCGACTGCAGCAGGGTGGTGAGCCCCGGGGCGCCCAGCCGATGGAGGGGCCGCCGCAGCCGGCTCTGCACCAGGCCTCCCACCTCCTGCACGCCGTAGCGGACCGCCAGATGCACCCGCTCACGCCAGGGGGCGAGGGTGGCGGCGAAGGCCCGGTCATCGGCGGGGCCGTAGCGGCTGGGCTGGCCGTACTCGATGTTGAACAGCACCCGGGCGGCGCCCCGCTCCAGCACCAGGGCCGCCAGTCGGGCCTGCAGGGCCCGGGGCCAGGGCCAGGGGCCCATCTGGCGCCACAAGGGGGACGCCTGGCGCTCGGCCGGATCGAGGAGGTCCCCGAGCTCCAGGGAATCGGCGTCGATGGCCAGGATCACCGGATCGGAAGGAGCGGGGCGCGGGCCCCGCAGCAGAAAGAACGCCTGCTGGAGCTGGTCATCGAGCAGCCGCGGCCCCAGGACCAGAGGGGCGGCCAGGGCCAGCCACCAGAGCCGGCGCCCCAGGCCAACCCAGGAGGGCATCAGGGGGTGAGACCGAGTTCGCGCTCGATCACCGGCAACGTCTCCATCGGAGCCTGGAAGCCGTTCAGCAGGTCGCTGGTCCGCCGCCGTCGGCGCACCTCGACAGCGGTCATCCGGCGGGGGCCCATCCAGCCCTGGGGAGTGGCTTCCATGCACTGCCCACTGGTGAGGCGGCGGAGGGTGCCGTCATTGGAGCGCACCTCCACCGTTCCCTCCCAGCTCAGGAACAGCACCTTCTCGGGGGTGTCCTCGATGAAGACGGTGGTGCCCTCGATCGAGGCCGTACCCACCCGGGTGCGGATCCGCAGCGGTGGGCTGCGCTTCGCCCCCGGGTGGATCCAGGCGATGATCTGGCCGCGCACCAGGTCGACCAGGGTGGGCTCGATCCGCAGCACGGCGTCGCCCCCCAGACGGAAGCTGCGGCCATCGGCCAGCAGCACCTGCAGCCGGCCGGGCTTTTCGGTGCGCACCACCGTGGCGGGCCGCAGCACCTGGCCCACCCGGGCCGGCCGTTCCTGAGCCGCCGGCGGCGTCACGTAGGCGGGCCGGGAAGGCACGTCCACCACCCGGGGCACGGCGGGGCCCGCCACGGCCACGGGCCCCGGGGCGACGCCGGGAAGCACAGGCATCAAGGTCAGGCCGAGCACCGTGCCGGCGGCTCCGGCGATCGACCGCAGCCCGCGTGCGTTCCGCGTCCGTGACGTCCAGCGCAGCACCATGGCGAGGGACCGGGATCCAACCCAGGATGGTCGTTCAGGCTTCCACCCGCCACACCTGGTCGGCCGGCGTCCAGTCGCACAGTTCGGAGGGCTGGAACCAGAGGCCGATCTCGAAGACGGCCGTCTCGGGGGCGTCGGAGCCGTGGATCACATTGCGGCCGATGTTCATGGCCAGGTCGCCGCGGATGGTGCCGGGCTCGGCCTCCAGGGGCTTGGTGGCGCCGATCAGCTTGCGGGCGGAGGCGATCACGCCATCCCCCTCCCACACCATGGCCACCACGGGGCCGCTGGTGATGAAGTCGACCAGTCCGGCGAAGAAGGGCCGCTCCCGGTGCACGCCGTAATGGCTCTCGGCCAGTTCCCGGCTCGGGACGAGCTGCTTGAGGGCCACCAGCTTGAAGCCCTTGGCTTCGAAGCGGCCGAGGATCTCGCCCACCAGGCCCCGCTGCACCCCGTCGGGCTTGATGGCGAGGAAGGTGCGTTCGGTGGCCATGGCGATGGGTCGGAGGATCGGGCCATCGTCCGCGCCGGCCCTCCCCCTTGGCAAGCGGCCCCACCACCGGGGCCCATCGGGGCGGCCTGACTAGATTCCAGCGGCAATGCAGAGCCCCCCGGACCCATGGTGCTCGCCGATTCCCCCAGCGGCCTTCCGGCGGCCGCCCCCACCGGGCGGGCCGGCGCCTGGAGTGCCGCCGACGGGGCCGCCCTCTACGGCCTGGACCGCTGGGGCGATCCTTACTTCAGTGCCGGGGCCCGGGGCACCGTGATGGTGCAGCCCCGCGGTGAGCGCGGCGGCTCCCTCGACCTGGTGGAGCTGGTGCGGGAGCTGCAGGGGCGGGACCTCACCCTGCCGCTGCTGATCCGCTTCGACGACATCCTCGAAGACCGGCTGGAGCGGCTCCACGGCGCCTTCGAGCGCGCCATCGCCCAGTACGGCTACGACGGCCGCTACCAGGGTGTCTTTCCCGTGAAGTGCAACCAGCAGCGCCACGTGGTGGAGCAGCTGGTGGAGAGCGGCCGCCGCTGGCACTTCGGCCTCGAGGCCGGCAGCAAGGCCGAACTGCTGATCGCCCTGTCCCTGCTCGACGACCCGGACGCCCTGCTGATCTGCAACGGCTACAAGGACCGGCGCTACATCGAGACGGCGATCCTGGCCCGGCGCCTGGGACGCCAGCCGGTGGTGGTGATCGAGCAGGCCGACGAGGTGGAGCGGATCATCGCCGCCAGCAGCAGCCTGGGGGGAGCGCCGTTCATCGGAATCCGGGCCAGGCTCTCGGCCCGCAGCACCGGCCGCTGGGGCAGCTCGGTGGGCGAGCGGGCCAAATTCGGCCTCTCGATCCCCGCCCTGCTGACCACCGTGGAGCGCCTGCGGGAGACCGGACTGCTGGCGGACCTGCGCCTGCTGCACTTCCACATCGGCAGCCAGATCAACGACATCGCCGTCCTCAAGGATGCCCTGCAGGAGGCGGGGCAGATCTACGCCGAGCTCACCCGCCTGGGGGCGCCGATGGGCTTCCTCGACGTGGGCGGCGGCCTGGGCATCGACTACGACGGCAGCCGCACCGCCAGCGCCGCCTCCACCAACTACTCCCTGCAGAACTACGCCAACGACGTCGTCGCCACCATCCGGGAGTGCTGCGAGCCCCACGGCATCCGCCCCCCCACCCTGGTGAGCGAGAGCGGCCGGGCGCTCGCCAGCCACTTCAGCGTGCTCGTCTTCGACGTGCTCGGGGCCGGCGGCCGCAGCGATGGGGTGCCGCCGGTGGCGGAGGGGGAGGCCCTGATCCTGCGCAACCTGCGGGACACTCTCGGAGTGGTCGAGGCGATCGCCGCCGCCGGCGGGGAGGACGGGGGCGAGCGGGCCGAGGTGGAACGGCTGCAGGAGGCCTGGAACGATGCCCTCAAGTTCAAGGAGGACGCCCTCAACGCCTTCCGGCTGGGCTACCTGAGCCTGCCGGAGCGGGCCACGGCCGAACGGCTCACCTGGGCGAGCTGCCAGGCCATCGCCCGCCAGCTGGAGGGGCTGCCCGCCGGCACCGTGATCCCCCAGGAGCTGCAGGCCCTGCCGGCGGCCCTGGCCGGCACCTACTACGCCAACCTGTCGGTGTTCCGGTCGGCGCCGGACACCTGGGCGATCGATCAGCTCTTCCCGGTGCTGCCGATCCACCGGCTCGACGAACGCCCCACCCGGCTGGGCAGCTTCGCCGACCTCACCTGTGATTCCGACGGCAAGATCGCCCGTTTCATCGATCGGGGCCAGGTCAAACCGCTGCTGGAACTCCATGACCTCAGGCCCGGCGAGCCCTACTGGATCGGCCTGTTTCTGGGCGGGGCCTACCAGGAGGTGATGGGCAACCTGCACAACCTGTTCGGCAGCACCAATGCGGCCCACATCCGCCTGGCGGCCGGGGGCGGCTACCGGGTGGAGCATGTGGTGCGGGGCAACACCAACGCCGAGGTGCTCGAGGCCATGGAACATGATCCCGACCTGCTGCAGGAGCGGCTGCGCCTGGCCAGCGAGCAGGCCATCGGCCGGGGGGATCTGGCCATCAGCGATGCCCGCCGGCTGATGGCCCACCTGCGGGCCAGCCTGGAGCAGACCACCTATCTGGAGGCCTGAACCGGGGCTGCCCCGGCAGCCTCCCCAACCCCTACGGCCGTGAACACCTCCACCTCCCCCAGGCTCTTGACCGCCTGCAGGCCGAGGGAGGCCACCGCCAGTCCGGCGTCCTCCGCCAGCAGGGCGGCAGTGGCGGCATCGAACAGCACGGCCTCCTGCACCTGGCGGGTGACCGACTCCAACCGGGCGGCCAGGTTCACCGTGTCGCCGATCACGGTGAACTCCATACGCCTGGGGCTGCCGATCTGGCCCACCACCACCTGACCGCTGGCCAGACCCACCCCGTTGTCGAGGGTGGCGATACCGCACCGGGCCCAGTCCGCATTGAGATCGGCCAGAGCCACCCGCATGGCGATGGCGCAGCGCACCGCCTGGCCGGCCTCCGCCGCCACGCCCCGACTCACGGGCGAGCCGAAGACGGCCATCACCGCATCGCCGATGAACTTGTCGATGGTGCCGCCGTGGGCCGCGACCACCTCCACCATGGCGCCCAGATATTCGTTGAGCTGACGCACATGCAGCTCGCTCTCTCCGGCCGCACTGCGCTCCTGGGTGAGGCTGGTGAAGCCCTTGAGATCGCTCATCAGCACGGTGACCTCCAGCAGCCGGCCCCGCAGGATGCCCTGGGCCGAAGCGGGATCGGAGAGGATTTCGGCCACCACCCCCGGCGCCACGTAGCGTTCGAACGTGCGCCGCAGCCGCCGCCGCTCCCGCCCTTCGCGCACGTAGGCTTCGCCGCCGTAGAGCAGACCCAGCAGCGTCAGCCCCGTGAGGGGGGTGAGCAGGGGCAGCCAGCGATGGGCCGACTGCAGCGCCACCACCCCCGCCCCGAACTGGAGGGCCAGCATCAGCAGCACCAGCCCCAGCCGCCAGCGCAGGCCAGGACGCAGGCGGGCCCCCAGCAGCACCAGCAGCAGGGGTGCCAGGGCCAGCAGGGCCCGGGGGGGTCCCTCCGCCGGCCAGCTCTGGAGGCCATCCCCCGCCAGGGAATTGGCGGTGGCGGTGCCGAGCACCTCCAGTCCGGAGAGGGGGCCGAAGGGGGTGGGGTAGCCGTCGATGCCCTGGGCCACCACCGGACCGACCAGCACCATGGCCCCGGCCAGGGAGGGCCGCAGGGGATGGCGGGCCCAGCGCTCGGGGTCGAGCACCTCCCAGGCCGGAATCCTCGGGAGGGTCCCCTCGGGGCCATAGGGGTTGAGGGCGCTGATCACGTCGTTCTGGCGGCTGCGGCGGCCGCCGAGACGCAGCAGCGTGGAGGAGAGGGCGCTCTGGGCGAGGGCCCCCTGCTCCGTCAGCACGCCGCGGGCATAGGCCTCCGGGTGGCGCAGGGGCTCGCCGGGGGAGCCGCTGAGAATGTTGGTGAGGCCCAGCGGACCAGCGCCGCCCAGCGCTTCGATGAACCCCTCGGGCCGCACCAGGGTGAGGGCCCCGGCCCCCTGGCTGTCGTTCGATTCGAGCATCTCCGCCGCCAGGGCGATCCGGCCAGGATGGCGTCGAAGGACGCTGGCAAAGGCGTCGTCGTCGGCCGGCCCTTTGCCGCTGGGCCCCTCGAAGGTCACGTTGACGGCCACCGCACCGGCGCCGGCCTGCAGCAGTTTCTCGGCCACCCGGCCGTAGGTGGCCCGGGGCCAGGGGAGGGTGCCCATCCCCTGGGCCCAGGCGGGGATGGGGCGGCTGTCCTCAAACCACTCCCCCTGCTGCAGGGTGGCATCATCCACCGCCACCAGCACCACAGCGGCCGGAGGCCTGCGGGGGCCACGCAGCCGCAGCAGCTGGTCCTCCAGTCCCCGCTCGGCCACCCGCCAGCGGGGGCCAGGCCAGCCGGCGGTGAAACCGACCCAGAGCATCAGGGCGCCGGCGAGCAGGGCGAGCGTTGGGGGGCGGCGGCCCATCGGGGCTCAGGCCTGCGGGGACGGAGGGACGGGCATGGCGGGCCGGGTGGGGAAGGGATCAGAAGAAGCGGGGCAGACCGAAGGGCAGCGAAGGGACGCTGATCGGGGTCGGCAGATTCACCCCCGGGACCTGGGAGCGGATGTAGCCCTCCAGGGACCCGTAGGCCGGCAGCGGCACCCGGAAACCCTGGAACAGGGGGCCGCCCAGGATGTCGTTGTAGTCGCTCACGGTGAGCTTCAGAATCGCCAGCACCACCCCATCCGCGGAGAGCTGCAGCTTCTGTCCCGCCTCCACGGTGGTGGCGGGCTGGCCGGTGGGCTCCCCTTCGGCGAGGGGTTCCACCTCCACCGCCCCCTCGAGCACGGCGATCTCCGACTCACCCGCCTCATTGACGTCGACCACGTAGTTGGTGCCCCGCACGCTCAGGCGGGCGGAACGGGTGCAACCGCTCTGCTTGCCGGAGACCAGGATCTGGCCCCTGTCGATCAGGAAGCATCCCTGGCCGAGCTTCAGCTGGGAAAACCGGTTGAGGCGGCCGGCGGCACCGGTGTCGAAGCGGATCTGCCCCCGACTGTTCCGGGTGCTGAGCTTCTGGGGGGTGTGGGCCTTCTGCTTCACCCTGGCGGTCGTGCCATCGATGTAGAGCTCGTTGCCATCGAGAATCTCCTGCACCTCGGCGCTCTCACCCGCATGGACCGGCATCGGTCTCAGGGCCGGACTGACGAACAGCAGCAGGAGAGGCAGAAGCGGCAGGCTCGGCGGGCGGCGGCGCGTGGGCATGCGCAGAAGACTCAGGATCCGGGTGCCTCCCATTCTGCTCAGCGGGCGCAGAACCGCACCAGCAGGCTCAGCCGATCCTTCGGCAGCGCCAGCTCGGCCGGATCGAAGGGGGGCGCGGCCGCCTCGGCCATCGCCCGCATCGGCTCCGGCCGCAGGCCGTTGCCGTCGAGCTGCACCTCCAGAGGAGCGAGCTGACCCAGGCCCACCGCGTCCGCCACCTCCCGGGCCTGGGCGAGGGCATCCTGGTAGGCCGCCCGCAGCAGCCGGCGCCGCACCGCGGCGTCCTGGGCGGAATCGGCCTCGGTACCGACCGGGGCCAGCCGGACGCCGGGAAGGGCCCCCACCTCCCGGATCAGGGCCTGCAGCCGCTGGGGCATCAGCCGGCCACTGACCTGCAGGCTGGCCGTCACGGCGGCGGGGCGCTTGCGGTCGGCGGGACGCTCCCAGGTGCTCGGTGAGGTGACCCGCAGCTCCTCCACCTGCTGCCGCTGCAGGGCGGTCCGCACCGCCGCCAGCCGCTCCTGCAGGCTCTGGAGGGCCCCATCGGCGGTGGGAGCCTCCGCCCCCAGGGACAGGGAGAACGAAAGACGGCGGGTGGGGCGTTCCTGTTCGGCGCTGCCCCGGGCCTCCAGCAGGGTGCCCTCGCAGCGCAGCTGCACCTGGGCGGCGACGGCACGGGGCCAGAGCACCATCGCCACCGGAGCGAGCAGGAGGAGGAAGGGACGCGCGGAGATCGGACGCATGGAATCGCTGTACAGGGACTCCCAGCCTGCTCGCCCACGGAGCCGGGGGCCAGGATGGGTCGACCGAAGCGAGCGCCTTGGCCCTGCTGCAGACCTGGATCGTCGCCCTGGTTGCCGTGGCCGCTCTGCAGGTGCTGGCCCGGGAGTGCCGGCGGCGCAACCTGCACGGCCTGCCGATGCGGCTGCCGCTGGTGGCCATCCTCACCTGGGCCGTGCTGAGTTCGCTGCCCCTGCAGTCCCTGCCTCCCGGTTACCGGCTCTGGGTCGGTCTCACCGACGATCTGCTGCTCGCCTACGCCGCCATCCTGCTGGCCCTGTGGGCGGCCCTGCAGGTCCCTGCCCAGCTGGGGCTGTGGCGGCCCCCCCCCCAGCTGCTGATGCAGCTGCTCACCCTGGGCAGTGGCGCGCTGGCCACCGTGGTGCTGGTGCGGCAGACGGCACGGCTCGACCTGGTGGGTCTGGTGACCACCTCCGCCGTGCTCACCGCGGTGATCGGCCTGGCGGCCCAGGAATCGCTCAAGGATCTCTTCGCCGGACTCGAGCTCCAGCTCGGAGACGATTTCGTGGAAGGGGATTTCCTGGAACTGGATCAGGGGGTGCGGGGGGTGGTGGTGCGGCTGACCTGGCGGGACACGATGCTCCGCAACGTGGACGGCCATCTGGTGGTGGTCCCCAACAGCCTGGTGACCGAGAAGGTGCTGCGCAACCTGGGCCGCTCCGGGGCCGTCAGCAACCGGTTCTGCGTCGGCCTGGACTACGACCTTCCCCCCGCCCAGGCCAAGGCCCTGCTCGAGGCGGTGGTGCTGCAGCACCCGAAGGTGCTGCGCGAACCCGCCCCCCGCATCCGGGTCAAGGAATTCCAGGACAGCTCCATCGCCTACGAGCTCCAGGTGTGGCAGCGGGAGCTGGGGGATGGGGCCATCAGCGACCTGCGCAGCGATCTGCTGGAGCACATCTGGTATTCCCTGGCCCGGGAAGGCCAGAGCATTCCCTTCCCCGTGCGGGAGATTCAGCCCCGCCGCGCCCGGAACAGACCCCCGCTGGCCGAGCGCCCCTCGCCGGAGATGTGCTGCGAGGCACTGGCCAGCGGGGGCCTGTTCGCCGACCTGAACAGGGAGCAGCTGGAAACGCTCGTCGCAGGCAGCCACCTGATCTCCTACGGCCCCGGGGAGGCGGTGGTGCAGGAGGGAGCCGAGGGCCATTCCATGTTCCATCTGCTGCGGGGCTCCGTGGAAATCCTCAAGGAGGTGGAGCCTGGCCACACGGTGGCGGTGCGCGAGCTGGGGCCCGGCCAGTTGTTCGGTGAGATGACCCTGTTTCTCGACGCCCCCCGCAGCGCCACGGTGCGGGCCAAGGAGGAATGTCTGCTGCTGAAGGTGGACCGGGGCAGCATCAAGGGCCTGCTGGAGGCGAACCCAGATCTGTTGGAGCGCTTCGCCTCCCTGGTGGAGGAGCGGCAGGCGGAACTGCGGAGCCTGGACCGTGAGCAGCGGACGGAACGCTCCAATGCTCTGCTGGCCAGCATGAAGCGTCTGTTCTTCGCCTTCAAGAGCGTCTGATGGGCCTCAGGCCGTCGAGCCCATCGGCCCTGCCTTCCTTCCTGGCGAGGCCGGGAACGCCGTGGTCGGCCGGACAGCAGTCAGGGACGCTGCTCCGTTCAGCGCCACCCGAGGGTGCCGGAGGCCTGCTGCACCACCAGCCAGGCCCAGAGGGCCTTGATGAGGATGTGCAGCGCCTGATCGAAGAGCAGGCCCCAGAGACGTCGACATTTCCCGAGGTCGATCAGAGCATGCACGATCCATTCAGCCACGCCCAGCAAAGGCACCTGGGTGACAGCCGCGACAAGAAATCCATGGATGGCGGCGTGGGAAGTCATCCACCAGCCCCATCCGAGGGATACCCCGCACCCAGGGCATTTCTCCCGTGCCATCCGGTCACTCTGGAGGCCGAAATCTCCGATGAAATGGGCCATCGCCAGCATCAGAAACACGTTCACGACAGCTGGGAGTTCAGGCACCGATGATCAAGGGGAAAACAGGTGATGGCAGGCAGGCTTGGTCGTGACGACCCGAGCGGGATTCACCCCGGCGGGTGAGGGGCTTCCCACCAGGGTCAGCCACCACGGCAGAGCTCCAGTTCAAGCCGTTGCCTTGCCTCCGCCAGGGCGCCATCGAGGGCGGCCCCGTCCCTTCCCCCCGCCTGGGCCAGCTGGGGACGACCACCGCCACCGCCGCCGCAGAGCCTGGCGATGCCTCCGATGAAGGCCCCGGCCTTCACACCGGAAGCCACCACGGCGGGACCGAAGGCCGCCACCAGCACCACCTTGCTTTGATCCCCGGGATCCGGCAGTCCGCCGAGCACCACGGCGGCCGAATCCCCCAGCTGCTGCTGCAGTCCCTGGGCCGCCTCCTGAAGCCCGGCGCCCTCCACGCCATCCAGTCGCTGCACGAGCAGCCGATGGTCTCCTGCTGTCTCGGCCCTGGTCACCAGCGCAGCGGCCCGCGCGACGGCCAGGGCCGAGCGGGCCGCCACCAGCGCCTTGCCGGTGGCCTTCAGCTCCTCGGCCTGGGCGGCGACGCGATCCAGGATCTCGCCCGGCTGGGCCTTGAAGCGGTCGGCCAGCTCGCGCACCACGCGGTCCCGCTGCCGCAGATAGGGAAGCAGGGCGGGTCCGGCCACCGCCTCGATCCGGCGGATCCCGGCGGCCACCCCGGTCTCGGCGACGATCCGGAACAGGCCGATCTCGGCGGTGTTGGCCACATGGGTGCCGCCGCAGAGCTCCATCGAGACGCCGGGCACATCCACCACCCGCACCACGTCGGCGTATTTCTCACCGAACATCGCCAGAGCGCCGGCGGCCCGGGCCCGCTCCAGTTCCATCTCCAGCACCTGGAGGGGATGGGCCTCGGCGATCCAGCCGTTGACCAGATCCTCGATCCGCTCCAGCTCCTCCTGGCTCAGGGCACGGGGGCAGTGGAAGTCGAAGCGCAGCCGGTCGAAATCCACCAGGGAGCCCGCCTGGGAGATGCCGTCGTCGACCACCTGCCTGAGGGCGGCCTGCAGCAGGTGGGTGGCGGTGTGATGGGCCTGGGCACGGCGGCGGCAGCTGCGATCCACCCGGGCCTGCACCACATCACCCACCGCCAGGCTGCCGCGCTCGATGCGGCCGCCGTGGACGAACACGCTGCGGTTGCGGCTCACCGCGTCGATGCACACGATCAGGCCCCCGTCGATGCCGCCCCCCTCACCGCCGCCGAGCAGCACCCCCCGGTCCCCCACCTGGCCGCCGGACTCGCCGTAGAAGGGGGTGCTGTCGAGCACGATCTGCACCGCATCCCCGGCGGAGGCCGCGGTGGCCGGTTCGCCGTTCACCACCAGGGCCAGCACGCAGGCCGTCTGGTCGAGGGCCTCATAGCCGCCGAAGCGGGTCGGCTCGAGTGAGGACGCCACCTGATCGATCGCCCCCTGCAGGGTGAGGTCGATGCTCACCGCCGCCGCCTTCGCCCGCTGGCGCTGGCGCTCCATGGCGGCTTCGAA
This sequence comes from uncultured cyanobacterium, assembly GCA_963772735.1. Taxonomy (GTDB): domain Bacteria; phylum Cyanobacteriota; class Cyanobacteriia; order PCC-6307; family Cyanobiaceae; genus Cyanobium. The sequence continues at coordinate 66,723 of CAVYYO010000012.1, forward strand.
GCCGTCCACATCCACCCGCAGCCCGTGCTCCTCGGCGATCTCCTCGGTGAGCTCCAGGGGGAAGCCGTAGGTGTCGTACAGCTCGAAGGCCGCCTCGCCGCTGATGCGCTCGGGCCGGGCCGCGAGCACCTCGGCCAGCAGTTTCTCGCCCCGTTCCAGGGTTTCCAGGAAGCGGGCCTCCTCGCGCACCAGTTCGGCGAGGATCACCTCCCGGCGCTCCGGCAGCTGGGGGTAGGCCTCAGCCATCAGGGCGATCGACGCCTCGCCCATCGCCGCCAGGAAGGGGCGGTCGATCCCCAGCAGCCGGCCATGGCGCACCACCCGGCGCAGCAGGCGGCGCAGCACGTAGCCCCGGCCGAGATTGGAGGCGGTGACGCCGTCGGCGATCAGCTGGGTGACCGCCCGGCTGTGGTCACCGATCACCTTCAGCGAGGTCTGCCCCCTGCCGTCGAGGGCCCGGTAGTCCACCCCCGCCTGGGCGGCGGCCGCCTCGATCAGGGGATAGATGAGGTCGGTCTCGTAGTTGTTCGCCGCCCCCTGCAGGATCTGGGCCATCCGCTCGAGGCCCATGCCGGTGTCGATGCTGCGCCGGGCCAGGGGGGTGAGAACACCGGCCGCGTCGCGGTTGTACTGCATGAACACGAGGTTGTAAAACTCGATGAAGCGGCTGTCGTCCTCCAGGTCGATGCCGTCATCGCCCCGCTCGGGGTGGAAGTCGTAGTAGAGCTCGGAACAGGGGCCGCAGGGGCCGGTGGGGCCGGAGGCCCAGAAGTTGTCGGCCTCGTCCAGGCGGACGATCCGCCTCGGATCCACGCCCACCCCATCCCTCCAGATGGCGGCGGCCTCGTCGTCCTCCCGGAAGACGCTGACCACCAGCCGGGCGGGATCGATGCCGAAGACCTCGGTGGTGAGCTCCCAGGCCCAGCGGATCGCCTCCTCCTTGAAGTAATCGCCGAAGGAGAAGTTCCCCAGCATCTCGAAGAAGGTGTGGTGGCGCGCGGTGCGGCCCACGTTCTCGATGTCGTTGGTGCGGATGCACTTCTGGCTGCTCGTGGCGCGCGGCGCCGGCGGCTCGGCCTGTCCCAGGAACACCGGCTTGAAGGGCAGCATGCCGGCGATCGTCAGCAGCACCGTGGGGTCGTCGGGCACCAGGGAGCCGCTGGGCATCCGCCGATGCCCCCTCTGTTCGTAGAACGACAGGAAGGCGCTGCGGATCTCGGCGCCGCTGCGAGGGCGTACAGGCCCTCGGGACACCGGGCTGGCGGCACCATCCCGGCGAGCCGGCTGGCCAGGGGAGGGGGAGGACAGGGGGGCGGCCATGGACAGCGAGGAAAGCGAGGGGCCTTCCCTGGCATGATGCCCCAGAGGCCCCACCCCTCAGGGGGAGTCAGACACCGGCTGGCGGAGGCACCTGCGGCGGGATGGTGCTGGGGTTCCCGTTCCGCATCGCCCGGTAATGGGGGGAGAGAATCTCGATGTCATGGCCGGCGCAGAGATCCTGGATGTTCTGATGAATCTCGGAATAGATCCTGGCCATGCTGCCGGGCCGGTTCGTGTAGGCATTGAGCTGATAGCTCACGAAGAAATCATCCAGGCTCGTCTGGAGAACGAACGGCAAGGGCTCCGGGAGGATGTCAGGGACGGCGAGGGCGGCCTGGATCAGCACATCGTGCACCTTGCGCCAGGGCACGTCATAGCCGATGGTCACGGTGGTGCTGAGGATCAGCGGTGGAGTGTCCGGATCACTGGCGGCCGAGCTGTAGTTGATCACATGGCTGTCGAGAACGGCTGCATTGGGAATGGAGATGACGACGTTCTTGATGCTGCGCAGACGCGTCACGAAGAGGTTGCGACCCACCACATCACCCACGGTGTCGGAGATCTTGACCCTGTCCCCGGGCTGAAACGATCGCGTATAGACAAGAATCACACCGGCGACCACATTGGAAATCGCCGATGAGGAACCCAGCGAGACCAGCACGCCCAGGAAAATGGAGATGCCCTGAAAGGCCGGAGTGCCGGAACCCGGAAGGTACGGGAAGGCGATGGTGGCGGCGAAGGCGAAGACCAGGAACTGGATCAGCTTGTAGGTGGGAAGCGCCCAATCGGCATGGAAGCCCGAGATGACGATGCTGCCATTGGCAATTTCGGAAGAAAAGAATCTTATGACTTTCAGCAGGTATCTGGTGGCCAGTATGATGATGGCCAGGAAGAACAGATTCGGCAGATAGGCAAGCAGAGACGAGCCCAGGGTTGTTGCCGCCGTACTCAGATATCTGATCAGGGTACGACTGTAGCCGAGCGTCCAGGGGAAGAAACTCAGCACCAGATTGAGATAGATCAGCCACAGCAGAATCAGGGCGGCCAGCCTTACGATCCGGATGATCTCCGTGATCAGATCGACGACACGCCGGGCCGAGAGCACCTGGGTGCCGAAGAGGGTCAGAGCAGGAATCCGCGTGCCTCGCCACCGCACCAGGCGGCGCGTGAGCCTGGGAGCCGATCGAAACAGGGCCGTCATCAGCGCCACCAGAAGGCCGGTGGCAATGAGGGAATAGAGAATCCCACGCAGGATGCTGGGGATGCGGTGGGCTTCCCTGTAGTCCTCGACGGCCTGCCGGATGCTCTTGAGATGCTCCAGGGCAAGCGCATGCTGCGACTGCCCGGCCGCCACCGCATCCACTTCGGCGATCGTGAGCAGCACGGTCCGTCCGATGCGGATGTCGATGGTGTTCGTTGCCTCATTGGCGACGACATTGAGCTGATCCACCCGGACGTCAGGATCCCGGGCCAGCCGGTCGATGCGTTCGCTCACCACCCGGGCCCGGAACTCCTGGGAGAAGGAGCCGATTTCGGCCTGGATCTTGAACAGGTCCCTCCCGCCCAGGACCACCGGCGCCCCCCGGGAAGCGTCGATGGCGGGCGCAGGCGGTTCGGCCTGCACCGAAGCCGGCGCCATGCCCCACACCATCAGCAGGAGCAGGGCCAGGCTCAGCAGTCTGGCGATCCGGGGCCAGCAGCGCCATCCCTTGCTCGAGCTCATCGGCGCCACCGGCGACCCGCTGATCCACGAGGCTAGGCGGCGAAGGCCCGGGCCCTCAGTAGTGCTCCATCAGGGTCAGCTGGACGCTGGTCTGTCTGAGCTTGGCGCCGATGTCGCAGGTGAGGGCCCTGAGAAGGGCGATCACCACGTCGGGACGGCTGGAGCCGAGCTCGTCGAAGGCGGCGCGGTGCAGCACCCAGCACTCGCCGGGTTGGGCGGCGATGATGTCGGCGCTGCGCGGCGTGCCGGCCACGAAGCCGATCTCTCCGAAACCCAGCCCGGGGCCGAAGGTGGCCAGCCGGGTGGAGTGAACGGACCCATCGCCGCTCCTGATGTCGAGGGCGATGTCGAAGGAACCGGAACGCACCAGGAACAGTTCGTCACCCGGATCACCCCGCCGGATCACGAGATCACCGGCAAGGAAGGAGCGCCGGGTCATGCGCTCGGCCAGGATCCGCCGGTGGTCCTCGCTCAGGTGCTGGAGCAATCCCTGATCCTCCGGCGCCACCGCTCCGTTGCCTCCCTGCTCCCCCGTCGCCGTGCCGTACCAGGACAGCAGCAGATCCTCCGCCGCCTCCAGGGCCGAATCCAGGTGGTCGTAGGAGGAGACCCGACCGGTGATGCACCACCCCGCCGTGGAGACCACAGGCAGCCGGGCAGCCCTGGAGAGGAGGATCTCGATGCCCTCGTTCTGCATCGAACAGAGCTGGCGATCCAGCAACCCCGAGGATTCCAGGGGGCACTCGGTCACGTGGGCCAGATCGAGAATGAGGATGCGCACATCCCGGCTGAGCGGCACCAGTTCGGCCGCCAGCTGTTCGATGCCGCCGAAATCCAGCACCCCCTGCACGTGGAGGATGCGCAGCTCGTCCCGGTGGGGCGCCAGGGCCTCCAGCTCCCGCTCGCCACGCCAGCGGCGGGATTGCCGCTGCGACCCCCTGTAGGACCGCCGGATGGTGGTGGCGGTCTGGGAGTACTGGTTGAACAGGCTCAGTCCCACCCCCGCCGACAGCTCACGGCAGACGGCCACCCCCCGGACGCTGTTGCCGAAGCTGTCGAGGGGGGGGGAATAGGTGGCGATGCCGAGCCGGCCGGGGATCACCGCCATGACCCCGCCGGCGACCCCGCTCTTGGCGGGAATGCCGACGTCATGGAGCCACTGGCCGGCGAAGTCGTACATGCCGCAGGTGCCCATCAGCGCCAGCACCCTGACGGTGATGTCGTGGGAGAGAGGCTGGCCGCCGGTGAAGGGATTACGGCCCTGGCAGGCCAGCGTGGCGGCCATCACCGCCAGATCGCGGCAGGTCACGGAGATGGCGCACTGGCGGAAATAGAGGTCGAGAGCGGGTTCTGGATCGGACTCGATGATGTTGAAGTTGCGCAGCAGGTGGCCGATGGCCCGGTTGCGGTGGCCGGTCTGCTTCTCGGAGAGGTAGACGGCCTCGTTGATCGTCAGCCGCCGACCGGCCAGTTCCTCGAAATAATCCAGCAACAGCTCCACCGCACCGTCGGGATCGGCATCGCAGATCTGGGCCGAAGCGGCGATGGCCCCGGCATTGATCATGGGATTGCGCGGCTTGCCTGATTCCGGGTCCAGGCTGATGGCATTGAAGGCCTCTCCGGAAGGCTCCACATCGATCTTGCCCGCCATGAAATCGAGCGGCAGCATCTTCAGCGCAAGCGCGTAGATGAAAGGCTTGGAGATCGACTGAATCGTGAATTCCTTCCTCGTGTCGCCGATCTCGTAGATCCGCCCACCCGAGGTGGCGATGACGATGCCGAAATCATCGCCGCATGCCTTGGCCAGCTCGGGAATGTAATCCGCCACCCGGCCCTCCCCGAGGTCGCGGAAGGAGGCGTGGAGCTCTTCGAGCAGTTCCTGGATCACGTTGGAATGACGATCGGATCCGTGCAGCCGCGTGGGATGGCGCAGCGGTGGACGCAAAGCCCGGGAGTGGAGGGAGTCAGTCATCGCAGTGAAGCATCGCAGTGAGTCAGCGCTGTGAGTCAGCGAAGTGAGTCAGCGAAGTGAGTCAGCGCTGTGAGTCAGCGGGAGACGCCAGCCGGGAAAAACGGTCATCGGTTACAATCGATACCAGCGGATAGCCGTCATTCGTTCTCCTGTTCCACCAGGCCATTGAAGGGCATTTCCGCTTCGGCCGTCGGTCTTCGACATCGACCGCGCGGATCAGCCCGGCGGCCAGGAATCGCAACGGATCGATGCTGCCGCGATGGAGAAGATCCCGGCCCCGATGGATAGCGTCTCCGCGCCATATCCCGCTTCGATCGGAGACGACGGAAGCCCCTCAGATCCCGGCATCTCCTCGCTGCTCAGAACCGGCCAGGCGGCCCGAGCGGATGTGCCGCTGCCACAGGCCCGGTGCGGTCCACGTCGCCTCCGCCAGCGTCGGAGCCGGTTCACGGCCTGGGCCCGCTGGCGGGGCCGGAGACGCTTGAGTAAAGTCAGCCGACCCATGGCCAGGCATGATCAGGCCATGGCGATGGCCCTGACCTTGCCGTTGACCCAGGCGTCCGACGATTCCCGTGCCCGCTTGCGGTTGCAGTCCGTTTCCTGGGCGGTCCTGGGCGGACTGGCCGCAGGCCTGCTGGCTCTGCCAGGGGGCTTCGAGAGCGGCCTGCGATCGGCCGGTTGCGGGTTCTTCTACGGCCTGCTGGCCTTCCATCTGCAGCGGGTCGACCCGGACGACGGTCACCTGGCCGCCGGGCTGGTGGGGGCGGTCTGCGGCATCCGCAGCCTCGGGGCTCCCGTCGCCCTGCCGTCCCTCGGGCTCCCGTCCCAGCCGCTGACGCCGATGGCCCTCGAGCCGCTGGCGCATGGTGCGGCGACGGCGATCAACACGCTGATCGGCGGCTGGCTGCCTCTCTGGCTTCCGCTGATCGGCAGCGCCCTGCTGCTGCACGGAGCCCTACGTCTCCTGCCGGCCCTGCGGCCATGAGCCTGCTGCACGCCACCTGGCTGTTTCCCCCCGAAGGACCCGGCGGACGGCTGCTGCTCTGGGCCGACACCTGGAGGGTCGCCGCCCCGGTGGCGCCGCTCCTCACCGTCCCTGACCACCCCCTGGCCCTTGACGTCGACGATCTGGGTGCCTGGCTGGATGACCATGGCCTCTGGTCGGAGGCTTTCCGTCCCGCAGAGGCCCAGCTCACCCTGCCCAGCCGCAGCCAGGGGGCCCGGGGACGGCGCAAGGCCGCCAGCGAGGGCCTGGCGGCCTGGAGCGGTCTGCCGCTGCAGGCGGGCGAGCCGATCCCCAAACAGGTGCAGTGGTGGCCCTGGCGGGTGGAAGGACTGGCCCTCGATCCGGCGGGGGCGGCCGAGTGGCTGGCGGGCCTGCCCCTCTCCGGCAACCATCCCGGCCTCGCGGACGACCTGCGCTGGTGGAGCCACCTGGAACGCTGGGCCATGAGCCTGATCGCCCGCGGCCGCTGGCTGCCCCAGGTGGAGGAGGACCGGGCCCGATGGATGCCCCTGCTCAACCGGGAAGGGGATCGGCGCCGGCTGGAGGAACTGGCCATCCGTCTGCCCCAGGTGGCCACCTGCGCCATGGGCGCCGGGGCGTCCGGGGACGGGGCCCTGGCCTGCCGCCGTCCCGGCAGCGGCCGCCTGCGGGTGGCCAGTCTGCTGGAGGCCCTGCTGGACGGCCAGCTCCGCGGCGGTTTCCGACCACCGGCCGAGGGGCTCGATCCCCTGCTGGGCGCCTGGGAGAAGGCCCTCGGCCCCGGGCAGGGGCGGCTGGACCTCGACGAGGAGGAGCAGGAGCGGCTGACCGTGGCCACCCACCACTGGCGCGAAGCCGTGGCCGGGCGGGTGGCGCCCGCCCGGGCCTGCCTGGAGCTGTTCACCCCCGAGGAGGGCGAGGAACTCTGGGAGCTGCGCTTCTCCCTCCAGGCGGAGGCCGATCCCAGCCTGCGGGTGCCGGCCCGCACGGTCTGGAACGCGGGCGACGGCATGCTGCAGCTCGGCGAGGTGGAGGTGGCTGAGCCGGGCCAGCTGCTGCTGGAGGGCATGGGCAGGGCCCTGCAGGTGTTCGAGCCGATCGAGCGGGGCCTCGATGCGGCGGCGCCCGAAACGATGCAGCTCACGCCCGCGGAGGCTTTCGTGCTGGTGCGCACCGCCGCCGCCCGGCTGCGTGACGTGGGCGTGGGCGTGCTGCTGCCCGCCAGCCTCAGCGGTGGCCTGGCCAGCCGGCTGGGCCTTTCGATCGAGGCCGAGCTGCCGGAACGCTCCAGGGGCTTCTCCCTCGGCGAAAGCCTCGACTGGCGGTGGGAGCTGATGATCGGCGGCGTCACGCTGACGCTGAAGGACCTCGAGCGGCTCTCCGCCAAGCGCAGTCCCCTGGTGCAGCACAAGGGCGCCTGGATCGAGCTGCGCCCCAGCGACCTGAAGAACGCGGAGCGCTTCTGCGCCGCCGATCCCCACCTCAGCCTCGATGATGCCCTGCGCCTGACCGCCAGCGACGGCGACACCCTGATGCGGCTGCCGGTGCACCGGTTGACAGCCGGGCCCAGGCTGCACGCCGTCCTGGAGCAGTACCACCAGCAGAAGGCCCCCGATCCGCTGCCGGCACCGGAGGGTTTCGCCGGCCAGCTGCGGCCCTACCAGGAGCGGGGCCTGGGCTGGCTGGCCTTCCTGCACCGCTTCGACCAGGGGGCCTGCCTGGCGGACGACATGGGCCTGGGCAAGACGATCCAGCTGCTGGCCTTCCTGCAGCATCTCAAGGTGGAGCAGGAACTGAAGCGACCGGTGCTGCTGGTGGCGCCCACGTCGGTGCTCACCAACTGGAAACGGGAGGCCGCCGGCTTCACGCCGGAACTGGAGGTGCGCGAGCACTACGGCCCCCGACGCCCCTCCACGCCGGAGCGACTGGCCAAGGCCCTGGAGGGCATCGATCTGGTGCTCACCAGCTACGGCCTGCTGCAGCGGGACAGCGAACTCCTGGAAACGATCGACTGGCAGGGGATCGTGATCGACGAGGCCCAGGCGATCAAGAACCCCTCAGCCAAACAGAGCCAGGCGGCCCGCGACCTGGCCCGTCCCGGCAAGCAGGGCCGCTTCCGCATCGCGCTCACCGGCACGCCCGTGGAGAACCGGGTGAGCGAACTGTGGGCCCTGATGGACTTCCTCAATCCACGGGTGCTGGGGGAAGAAGGCTTCTTCCGCCAGCGCTACCGGCTGCCGATCGAGCGCTACGGCGATATGAGTTCCCTGCGGGATCTCAAGGCCCGCGTTGGACCCTTCATCCTGCGGCGCCTCAAGACCGATCGCTCGATCATCTCCGACCTGCCGGAGAAGGTGGAGCTGCGCGAATGGGTCGGCCTGTCCCCCGAGCAGACGAAGCTGTACCGCAAGACCGTCGACGACAGCCTCGACGCCATCGCCCGGGCCCCCCTCGGCCAGCGCCATGGCCAGGTGCTCGCCCTGCTCACCCGGCTCAAGCAGATCTGCAATCACCCGGCCCTGGCCCTGAAGGAGGAACAGGTGGACAACGGCTTTGCGGGCCGCAGCGCCAAACTGATGCGGCTGGAGGAGATTCTCGAGGAGGTCATCGAGGCGGGTGACCGGGCCCTGCTGTTCACCCAGTTCGCCGAATGGGGCCACATGCTCAAGGGCTACCTCGAGAAGCGCTGGCGCCAGGATGTGCCCTTCCTCCATGGCGGCAGCAGCAAGACCGAGCGCCAGGCGATGGTGGACCGTTTCCAGGAGGACCCACGAGGCCCCCAGCTGTTTCTGCTCTCTCTCAAGGCCGGCGGTGTGGGTCTCAACCTCACCCGCGCCAGCCACGTGTTCCACATCGACCGCTGGTGGAACCCGGCCGTGGAGAACCAGGCCACCGACAGGGCCTACCGGATCGGCCAGACCAACCGGGTGCTGGTGCACAAGTTCATCACCAGCGGTTCGGTGGAGGAGAAGATCGACCGCATGATCGAGGAGAAGTCGCGCCTGGCCGCCGACATCATCGGCAGCGGCGAGGAATGGTTGGGCGGGCTCGACGTGGGCCAGCTGAGGGATCTGGTGGCCCTGGAGAACGACCTCTAGCGTCGAGCCAGGGAATCGTGAGCCGACCGGCTCAGCGCCGGCACCTCCGCCACGGACTGCCGCGCCGACAGGGTCGGCGGAGCGGCCATCGCGGGTTCCTGTCCCATGCGCCGCAGCCAGCGGTAATGGGAGGCCAGGCCCGAGAGGAAGGTGCGGTGGCATCGGAAGGGAACGCCACAGTCACGGCAGGTCTGCTCGACGATGCGGGAGATCTCGGGGTAGTGGACGTGGCAGATGCGGGGGAACAGGTGATGCTCCACCTGAAAGTTCAGTCCCCCCAGCAACCAGCTCAGCAGCGCGTTGGAACGGCTGAAGTCCACGGTGGTGGCGAGCTGGTGATCGGCCCAGGGCCCCATGGCCGCAGAAGAGGGGGCCGAGCCTGGGAAATCAGCCTCTTCGACGCAGTGGGCCAGCTGGAAGACAACGCTCAGCACGATGCCCTGCACCATCGACACCAGCACATAGCAGCCGATGACCGAGCCGATGGGATGGCGCTGCAGAGGCACCACGAGAGCCAGGCTGAAGAAGATCAGCTTGCCCGTCAGGAGCACCAGCCAGTCGGCGGCTGCGAGGCGGGGCACGGAGCGATCGCCGCGCCCCCGGGCGGCGAGATCGGCGAAATCATCGAAGAACTGCCACTTGATGGGCAGCATCCCGTAGAGGGGCCAGAGGTAGAGATGCTGCCAGCGATGCCACCAGCGATGGGGCTGGTCGGGGGAGAGCCGACCGATCAGACCGAGGTTGATGTCATCGTCGTGGCCGGAGATGTTGGTGAAGGTGTGATGCAGACCGTTGTGCTTGTGGGCCCAGATCAGGGAACTGCCGCCGAGCAGGTCGAGGGTCATGGCGGCGGTACGGTTGACCCAGCGATGGCGGGAGTAGGCACCGTGACCGCCGTCGTGCTGGATGTTGAAGCCGATGGCGGCGATCGCCAGTCCCAGGCCGATCGACAGGGCCACCGCCCCCCACCAGCTCCGGACCTGAAAAACCAGCAGCCCGTAGGCCAGGACGAACCAGCCCAGAACCACGGCCGATTTGACCACCATGGCCGCGGAGTCGCGCCGGTCCAGACCCGCCTGATCGAAGTAGGCGTGAACCCTTTTTCTCAGGAGGCTGTGAAAACCGTCCCCGGCGCCGAACGTGATGCGATTCGGGGTGCTCGGGGTGCGATTTGAAGTGAGATTCAAGGACTCCACGCCCTGCGTCGGGTCAACCTACGCCAGTGGGAAGGGATGCCGTGATGGACGTGGGACCATGACGGTCGGCTGAGCCGGTCCGGGTCGGGAGCTCGTCGACGGCGGCAGACCGCTCACCGGGACTGAAAGCCCGCCGGCCGCCGTGGCCCGGCAGGCGCCGCTGGGGGCGGGCCGTGGCAAGGTGCCGCTCAGACGCCAGGATGGGGTCGACAGGCCGGCAGCATGACCAGCTCCTTCCCCGGTGCCAGCGGCGCCATCACCACCCAGCTGGGCCAGCAGGGCCTGGGCCAGCAGCCTTGGTGGGTGGAGCAGTGGATGGAGCTGATCCATTCCTACCGCTACAAGAAACGCCTGGAGCGGGCCTGGAGCTACGCCCGCGAAGGCAACGTGATCTCGATCCGCTTCGAGGGCCGGCGGGTCCATGCCCGGGTGCAGGGAACGGAACCGGATCCCTACAAGGTGAAGCTCTGGCTCGACGTCCTCAACGACGAGGACTGGGGCTATGTGCTCGAGGCTCTCAGCCAGAAGGCCCGCTGGTCGGCCCAGCTGCTGGCGGGGATCATGCCCGCCGACATCGAGCGGGCCTTCGCGGCCAGCGGCAAGCGGCTGTTCCCCTTCAAGCTCCAGGAGGTGCGAAGCGAGTGCAGCTGCCCCGACAAGGCCAATCCCTGCAAGCACATCAGCGCCGTCTACTACCTGATGGGGGATCGCTTCAGCGAGGATCCCTTCGTGCTGTTCCAGCTGAGGGGCCGCACCCGCACCCAGCTGCTGGCGGATCTGGCCAAACGGCGGCGGGAGGGGGTGGTGGCACCGGTGGAGCACGCCCCCCATCCCATCCATCCCGCCATCGCCGATCCGGCCCGCTGGTGGCGCTACGACGCCCCCCTCGATCCGGACCTGGTGGTGATCACGCCGGCGATGGAAGGGGAAACGGGTCTGGATGGCGCCGGCCCCCTGCCCCTGGCGGAGGAACCCCGCTTCCCGGAGGCCAACCCCCTGTTCCTGGAGCGGCTGAAGGAGCATGGGGCCGTGATGGCCCAGCAGGCCATGGCCCGGGCGATGGCCACCGGGGCGGATGCCGAGACCTGAGCAGGCCCCCTGGCTGGACGACCCCGCCATCGCCACCGCCGGGCGGATCCTCCACTGCCATCGGCTGGCGTTCGGCCGGCCGCTGCTGGCCGGCGTGGAGGAGGGCCGCTCCCCCCTGCAGGCAGCCCAGGAGCTGTTTGTGGCGGCCGAGGTGGTGCTGGCCCATGACGGCGCCGCCGATCCCCAGCTGGTCTACGCCAATCGGGCCGCCCTGCGGCTCTGGCGCCGCCCCTGGAGCGGGATGGTGGGCCTGCCCTCACGGCTCACGGCCGCACCGGAAGAACGGCGGGGCCGGGCTGTGGCCCTGGAGCGGGCGCGTCGTTCCGAGGCCCTGAGGGGTTACGCCGGCATCCGCATCGACAGCGCCGGGCGCCGCTTCCGGATCGAGAATGCACGCCTTTGGACCCTGCGGGACCAGGAGGGTCTGGCCTGCGGCCAGGCGGCCAGCTTCGCCAGCTGGTGGTGGCTGGCGGGGGAACGCTCCGGTTCTCCTCACCCTGATGGCGAAGGGGCCGAACCCTGGCGTGGGCACCGAACCTGAACCGTCGGTTCTCCCCCTCGGAGAGATCATTCATAGGGGGCACATTGGGCTGGCGGGTGATTCCTCACCCGAATAACTCCGTCGCCATCCAGCGACTCTGGCCACGTTCGGAATCAGCACCATGCGAAACCTTCATCCTTCCCCCTTCGACCTCTTCGAGCGCCTCGAGCAACAGCTGCAGACCGCCGAACGGGTCCCCGCTGCCGAGATCCATGAGAACGACGGCGCTTACACCATCGCCCTGGAACTGCCCGGGGTCGATCGGTCCAGCATCGACGTGAAGGCGACCGACCGCTCCTTGATCATTTCGGCTGAGCGCCGCGCCCAGGGTCCGGTCGGCAGCGTCACCCCTGCCGAGCCCCAGGGGTCTTCCGGCGAGGGACACAAATCTGAGGCCAACCGGCGCGCTCCCCTGCTCAGTGAATTCCGTTACGGCACCTGGAGCCGCAGTTTCCGGTTCCCCGGCGGCATCCAGAGGGATGCCCTTGAGGCCCACTACCGCGATGGGCTGCTCACCGTGACGGCTCCCAAGGCCCAGACCCTGACAACGGTCAGCGTGAAGGTGGCGGACTGACATCCTCAACAGGGCTGGCCTGTCGATCATTCCTCGATGGGATCAGCCGAGTCGAGGGAGAGGCCGAAAACCGTGATGTAGCTGGTGTTTTCGATCCAGCGAACGGTGCCCACCAGGGAATAGGCCACTCCCTCTCCGTCACCGATGGCAATGGTGCAGTGCTGGCCGACGTCCATGGGGTGGCCAGCCTCGATGGCGATCTTCATCCCATCGTGACTGAGATCCAGAACCTCTCCCGGCAACCCTCCTGAATATGAAGTGGATGCCAGGTGAATACGGGCCTTCGCAAGATCCGTCGGTGGTTTGAAACGGTTGGAACGGGTGGCTTCCTGGAGACGCTTTTCGAGTCGACGAAAAGTACTTCGGAACCGCTCAAGGTCTCCGGTTGCCACCGTAGGGTTTCCATCAGATGTTGTGAACTTATTATCCACCGACCCGCCTTTCTGCAGGGGTTGACTTGCCACAGACCAAAAGGCACCCGGCCCTCCCTACAGTCGTGAACCTGCCGAAGGAGTCGGATCCCATGAGCAGCAGCAACCCCAGCGCCCCTGCCAGTGCCCCTGCCAGTGCCCAGTCCGGCGCGCCGTCCTCCCTGCCGCCGACGACCCCGGTCCCCCGCCTCAGCCTCCAGAGCCAGCCGATCGGCCCCGGCACCACAGCGATCCGCTCCCTCGACTGGGATCGCAGTCGCTTCGACATCGAGTTCGGACTCCGCAACGGCACCACCTACAACGCCTTTCTGGTCCGCGGAGAGCGCACGGCCCTGGTGGACACCAGCCATGCCAAGTTCCGCGACACCTGGCTGCCCCTGCTGGAGGGTCTGATCGACCCCACCGCCATCGACCATCTGATCGTGTCCCACACCGAGCCGGACCATTCCGGCCTGATCGGTGATCTGATCGACCGCCACCCCGACATCGAGATCGTCGGTTCCAAGGTGGCGATTCAGTTTCTGCAGGACCAGGTGCACCGACCCTTCCGCAGCCGGGCGGTGAAGAGCGGCGACGAACTCGACCTCGGCACCGACCCGGAGAGTGGTGTCGGGCATCGCATCTCGTTCCTCAGCGCCCCCAACCTGCACTGGCCCGACACGATCTTCTCCTTCGACCACGGCACCGGCATCCTCTACACCTGCGATGCCTTCGGGCTTCATTACTGCTCCGACGATCTCTTCGACGTCGATCCCGGTGCCATCGCCCCGGACTTCCGCTTCTACTACGACTGCCTGATGGCCCCCAACGCCCGCAGCGTGCTGCAGGCGCTCAAGCGGATGGACGCCCTGCCGGAGATCAGCACGATCGCCGTGGGCCACGGCCCGCTGCTGCGGGAGCACCTGCCCCTCTGGGTGGGGGACTACCGCGAGTGGAGCAGCCAGCGCAGCGCCGGGGAGACCTACGCAGCCATCTGCTACCTCAGCCAGTACGGCTTCTGCGACCGACTCAGCCAGGCCATCGCCCGCGGCGTGGGCAAGGCCTCCGGCCAGGTGCAGCTCGTCGACCTGCGCGCCACCGATGCCCAGGAACTGGCCGCCCTGATCGGCGAGGCCAAGGCCGTGGTGGTGCCCACCTGGCCTTCTGCCCCCGATGCCGACCTGCAGAAGGCGATCGGCACCCTGCTGGCGGCCCTCCACTCCAGGCAGTGGGTGGGCTGCTACGACGCCTTCGGCGGCAACGACGAGCCGATCGACACCCTGGCCGGCCAGCTGCGCAACCTCGGCCAGAAGTGGGCCTTCGAGCCGCTGCGCATCCGTCAGGTGCCGAGCGGTACCGATTACCAACGCTGTGAGGAGGCGGGCACCGACCTGGGCCAGCTGCTCACCAAGGAGAAGACCATCGCCGCCATGAAGGCCCTCGACGGGGACCTGGACAAGGCCCTGGGGCGCCTCAGCGGCGGCCTCTACATCGTCACGGCCCGCCAGCAGGACGGAGAGGGCGTCCGCAGCGGCGCCATGGTGGCCAGCTGGGTCAGCCAGGCCAGCTTCGAGCCGCCAGGCCTCACCGTGGCGGTGGCGAAGGACCGGGCCATCGAGGCGCTGATGCAGGTGGACGACCGCTTCGTGCTCAACATTCTCCGGGACGACAACCACCAGCCCCTGCTGCGGCACTTCCTGCGCCGCTTCCCGCCGGGGGCCGATCGCTTCGCCGGTGTGAACACCCTCGATGGCGTGGCCGCCGGCGGGCCCGTACTGGGCGATGCCCTGGCCTACCTCGGCTGCCGGGTGGCCCAGCGCATGGAGGGTCCCGACCACTGGATCATCTATGCGGTGGTGGAAGAGGGCAATGTGGCCGACACCACGGCCGCCACTGCCGTGCACCACCGCAAGGTGGGCAACCACTACTGATGACGAGCACCCCAGCGGCGACCGATCGTCGCGTCATCCCCCTTTCGATCGAACCGGGCCTCGTGTGCCTGCGGGGCCTCAGCCCCAGGCGACTGCGCTTTGAAGTGGAGTACGGCCTCGAGCGCGGCACCACCGCCAACAGCTTTCTCTTCCTGCCGGGAGCCGGCGGCGGGGCTCCGGTCCTGGTGCACCCCCCGGGAGCCTCCTTCGCCGCGCCCTTCCTGGAGCAGCTGGCCCCGCTGGTGCCGGCCGACGCCCCCCTGAAGGTGGTCGTCGGCCACGTCAACCCCAACCGGGTGGCCCTGCTGCGACAACTGGCCGCCGGCTGGCCGGCCACGGTGCTGGTGGCCTCCAACCCCGGAGCGCAGGTGCTCTCTGAACTCTGGGACCAGCGCAAACCGGCTCCCCCGGGGACTCCCGAGGCGACGGAAGCGATGATCCCCCTCCCGCCGATCGAGGTGGTCAAGCAGGAAACCAGCCGGACCCTCTCAGGAGGCCATGTCCTCACCCTGATTCCCACCCCCACCCCCCGCTGGCCCGGGGGCCTGATGGCCTTCGAGGCGACCACCGGCCTGCTGATGAGCGGCAAGTTCTTCGCCGCCCACCTCTGCAGCGAGGCCTTCGCCGAAGCCAATCGCAGCAGCACCGAGGAAGACCGCCGCTTTTACTACGACTGCCTGATGGCGCCCATGGCCCGGCAGGTGGAGTCGGTGGTGGACCGGCTCGACGAGCTGCCGATCCGCACCATCGCGCCGGGCCACGGACCGGCCATCGCCCAGAGCTGGCGCAGCCTTCTGGCCGACTACCGCCGCTGGGGGGAGAGTCAGGAGAAAGCCAGCCTTGCGGTGGCCCTGCTGTATGCCAGTGCCTACGGCAACACCGCGGCCATCGCCGATGCCCTCTCCCAGGGGGTGGCCCGCAGCGGCGTGCGGGTGGAGAGCATCAACTGCGAATTCGCCCCACCAGAGCAGCTGTTGGAGGCGATCAAGGGCTGCGACGCCCTGCTGATCGGCTCTCCCACCCTCGGGGGCCATGCCCCCACGCCGATCGTCTCCGCCCTGGGCACCGTGCTGGCGGAGGGCGACCGCTCCAAGCCGGTGGGGGTGTTCGGCAGCTTCGGCTGGAGCGGCGAGGCCATCGATCTGCTCGAGGGCAAGCTGAGGAATGGTGGTTTCCACTTCGCCTTCGATCCGATCCGGGTGAAGTTCAGCCCCGATCTGGCCACCCTGCGGACGCTGGAGGAGACGGGCACCGCCCTGGGCCGCCGTCTGCGTCACGAGCACCGCCAGGCCCAGCGGCGCAGCAGCGTCGGTGGCCTCAGCGAAAGCCGCACCAACCCGGCGATCCAGGCCCTCGGGCGGGTGGTGGGGGCTCTCTGTGTGGTCACCGCCCGCAAAGGGGAAGGACCGGGGGCCACCGCCGGGGCCATGGTGGCCAGCTGGGTGAGCCAGGCCAGCTTCAGCCCCCCGGGCTTCACCGTGGCGGTGGCGAAGGACCGGGCGATGGAGAGCCTGCTGCACGTGGGCGACGTCTTCGCCCTCAACGTGCTGGCGGAGGGGCGCCAGAGCGGTCCGATGAAGCGTTTCCTGCAGCCCTTTCCGCCGGGCGCCGACCGCCTGGCGGGGCTCGAACTGGAGACCAGCCCGGGGGGCCAGCCGCTGCTGCCCGAAGCCCTCGCCTGGCTGGAGGCGCGGGTGAGCCAGCGGATGGAATGCGGCGACCACTGGCTGCTTTATGCCGAAGCCCGCTGCGGCGACCTGCTGGATCCCACCGCCACCCCCGCCGTCCACCAGCGGCGCAGCGGCGCCAGCTACTGAGCCGCCAGGGAGGGATCAGGCAGCGTGCGGGGGCGTGGGAGACCCTCCTCCGCCACCGGCCTGGAACGGAAGCACCAGGGTGGCCCAGTGGTCGGGCCGCTCGGGCCTGGGGCGCCGGGCATGCCGGACGCCGAAGGGGACCCGCACCACATTGGTGCCCTCCACCCTCTGGCTGGCCTCCGGCAGGGCCAGGGAACGCTCTCCCGCGGCCGGCTCACCGCCTGAGCCTGAATTGTCGTTGCCGTTCATGAACCCCATCAGATGAAAGGCGACTGCCATCGCCTGAGGCGGATGGCACGGGAATGATGCGCCATGGCAGGGGGAAAAGGTACCCCCGGAACACTCAGGCGGCCAGTTCAGGGATTGCCACCTCCTCAACGCTCGGGCAGGTGCAGACCAGGTTCCGGTCGCCGAAGGCATTGTCGATGCGGGCCACGGCCGGCCAGAACTTGGCCTGCCGCTGGCTCTCCCCGGCGGGGAAGGCGGCCTCGCCGCGGCTGTAGGGACGATCCCAGCGGTCGGCGGTGACGGCCGCGAGGGTGTGGGGGGCCCGCTTGAGCGGATTGTCGAGGGGGTCGGCGGCGCCGGCCTCGATGGCCCGGGCCTCGCCGCGGATCGCCACCATGGCGGCGCAGAACCGGTCGATCTCCACAAGCGACTCGCTCTCGGTGGGCTCCACCATCACCGTGCCGGCGACGGGCCAGCTGACGGTGGGGGCATGGAAGCCGTAATCCATCAACCGTTTGGCCAGATCATCCACCTCCAGGCCACAGCTGCGCTTGAGGGGCCTCAGGTCGAGGATGCACTCATGGGCCACCCGGCCTCCGCTGCCCCGGTAGAGCACAGGGAAATGGGGCTCGAGCCGCTCGGCGATGAGGTTCGCCGACAACAGGGCCACCTGGCTGGCGATCCGCAGACCCCCGCCGCCCATCATGCGGATGTACATCCAGCTGATCGGCAGGATGCCGGCACTGCCCAGGGGCGCCGCCGACACCGGACCGATGGCCTGGCCCGGCGACGCGGGGTCGTTCCCCACCCCGGCAGCCAGGGGATGGGACGGCAGGAAGGGCACCAGATGGGCGGCGACACCGATCGGACCCACCCCAGGACCGCCCCCCCCATGGGGGATGCAGAAGGTCTTGTGCAGGTTGAGGTGGCAGACGTCGGCGCCGTACAGCCCCGGCTTGCAGAGGCCCACCTGGGCGTTGAGGTTGGCGCCGTCCAGGTACACCTGGCCGCCGTGGTCGTGGACGATCCGGCAGATGCGGCGGATGCCCGTCTCGAACACCCCGTGGGTGGAGGGGTAGGTGACCATCAGGGCCGCCAGGTCGGCGGCATGGGCCTCGGCCTTGGCTTCCAGGTCGTCGAGGTCGATGTTGCCCTGGGCGTCGCAGGCCACCGCCACCACCCGCATGCCGGCCATCACGGCGCTGGCCGGGTTGGTGCCGTGGGCGCTGGTGGGGATCAGGCACACCTGGCGATGGCCCTCGCCCCGGCTGCGGTGCCAGGCCCGGATCGCCATCAGCCCGGCGTATTCCCCCTGGGATCCGGCGTTCGGCTGCAGGGACACCCCGGCGAAGCCGGTGATCGCCCCCAGCCAGCGCTCCAGATCAGCCACCAGGGCGGCGTAGCCCCCGGTCTGGTCGGCGGGGGCGAAGGGGTGGATCTGGGCGAAGGCCGGCCAGCTCACCGGCGCCAGCTCGGCGGCGGCATTGAGCTTCATGGTGCAGCTGCCCAGGGGAATCATCCCGTGGACGAGCGAGAGATCCTTGCTCGCCAGCCGCTGGATGTACCGCAGCAGCTCGGTTTCGCTGCGATAGCGATGAAACACCTCCTGGCGCAGCCAGGGGACCTGCCGCAGGGGCACCCCATCGAGAAGCTCCGTCAGCGGCTTGCCCTCCAGGGCGATCAGACCGGCCTGGAGGGCGGTGCGAGCCCTGGCGGCGGCGCCCGGGTCCGCGGCGAGCGCCCCCAGCAGGGCAGCCAGTTCCTCCGCGGTGCTGAGCTCATCGAGGCTGATGGCCAGCCCCTCGGCGCCATCGTCGCCGCGGAGGCCCTTGCGGAGGTTGAAACCCGCGGCCACGGCCCGCTGGCGCAGGCCGGCAGCGGCGGGGGTGCGCACCACCACGGTGTCGAAGGCGGCCCCGGGATCGGCAGCCAGGCCCAGGGCGGCCAGAGCCGGCACCAGCGCCTGGCGCAGACCGAGGATGCGGCGGGCGATGGCCTCGAGGCCATCCGGGCCATGGTGCACCGCATAGAAGCTCGCCATCACCGCCAGCAGCACCTGGGCGGTGCAGATGTTGCTGGTGGCCTTGTCGCGGCGGATGTGCTGCTCGCGGGTCTGGAGGGCGAGCCGCAGGGCCGGGTTGCCTTCCCCATCCCGCGACTGACCCACCAGACGGCCGGGGATCTGGCGCTTGAAGGCTTCCCGGGTGGCGAAGAAGGCCGCGTGGGGGCCGCCGAAGCCCATCGGCACGCCGTAGCGCTGCAGGCTGCCCACGGCGATGTCGGCACCGAGGTGGCCCACCGGTGCCAGCAGCACCTGGGCCAGGGGATCCACGGCCACCGTGCTGATCACGTCCCGGCCGCTGGCCGCCGCCAGAAGGGGCGAAGGGTCCCATAGCCGCCCCCCGACGCCGGGCAGCTGGATCAGCAGGCCGAAGACGTCCTCCCCGAACGGGTCCGGCGAGGGGCCTGCCGAAAGGGCCGCCGGGGCCTCTCCCGCCAGGCCGGCACTGATGGCTTGCGCCTCGATGGTCTCGATGACGATGCCCAGGGGTTCAGCCCTGGTGAGCAGCACGGCGAGGGTCTGGGGAAGGACGGCCCGGTCGACCAGGAACCGGCGGGCTCCACGACGCGGCGTCACGGCCGCCGCCATGGCCATGGCTTCGGCAGCGGCCGTGGCTTCATCCAGGAGGGAAGCGTTGGCGATGGGAAGCCCGGTGAGCTCGCTGACCAGGGTCTGGAAATTGAGCAGGGCCTCCAGCCGGCCCTGGGCGATCTCCGCCTGGTACGGGGTGTAGGCGGTGTACCAGGCAGGGTTTTCCAGCACGTGGCGCTGGATCAGCGCCGGCGTGGCGGTGCCGTGATAACCGAGGCCGATCAGGCTGCGCAGCACCCGATTGCGGGAGGCCAGTTCCGCCAGTTCCGCCAGGGCCTGTGCCTCCGGGCAGGCCGCCGGAAGGCCGACGCCGGCCTCTTCAGCCGTCAGCAGGATGTCGGCCGGAACCACCTCGGCCGCCAGCTGATCAAGGGAATCCAGGCCCAGATCCGCCAGCATCCTCTGCTGGTCTTCGGGACCCGGGCCCAGATGCCGGACCAGGAAAGAGGCGGACACAGGCTGTCGAAATGGACGTGGCGGGATCCTAAGGAAATTCTTACGCCGGAACGTGTTCCGGTGACGCCCTCCCTGCCGGCTCAGGACGCCTGCAGCTTGGCCCCGTAGGTCCCCGCATCCATCAGCTTCTCCAGCTCCTCGGGCGCGCCGAGCCGCACCAGCAGCAGCCAGCCTTCCCCGTAGGGGTCGTTCTGGAGCTCCTCGGGGCTGGCCAGCACCGCCTCGTTGCGGGCCTCCACCGTGCCGCTCACCGGGGCCATCAGATCCTCCACCGCCTTGACCGATTCGACGCTGCCGAAGCTCGTGCCCCTCGTCAGGCCAGCCCCCACCTCCGGCAGCTCCACGAAGACGATGTCCCCCAGCTGATCGACGGCGAAGGAACTGATGCCGAGCCGCACCAGATCACCTTCCGGGCGCACGTATTCATGGGATTCGGAATAGCGGCAATCGTCGGGGAAGGAGTGCGCCAAGGCCTGAGCGGTGCGGTGGAGGCTGTCTCAGTCTGACCGAGCGACGGCACCAGGGGCATTCGCCTGGTCGCCCTGGTCCGCCAGGGCGACCAGGGCCCGCTCCAGGGCCAGAGCCACATGGCCGTGGTGGGTGCCGCCCTGGGCATAGAGCACGTAGGGCTCCCGGAGCGGGCCGTCGGCGGAGAATTCGCTGGTGCTGCCATCGATGAACGTGCCCCCCGCCATCACCAGGTCAGAGGCGTAGCCGGGCATGGGGGCCGGCACCGGATCCAGGTAGGCCCCCACCGGAGAGGCCTGCTGGAACGCCCGGCACACGGCCATGAGCCGATCGGCGCGGCCGAGCCGCACCGCCTGGATCACGTCGCTGCGCTCGGCACCCGGCTCCGGGTTGACCGGATAGCCCAGATCGCGGAACACCCGGGCCACCAGATCGGCCCCGATCAGGGCCTCGGCCACCATCTGGGGGGCCAGGAACAGCCCCTGGAACAGCAGCCGGTGCAGATCGAAGCCGGTGCCCCCCTCGCTGCCGATGCCGGGGGCGGTGAGCCGGCAGCAGGCCATCTCCACCAGTTCCCTGCGGCCGGCCACGTAGCCACCGGTGGGGGTGATCGTGCCGCCGAGATTCTTGATCAGGGAGCCGGCGATCAGGTCGGCACCCACCGCCGTGGGCTCCAGCTCCTGCACCAGCTCCCCGTAGCAGTTGTCGACGAAGCAGACACAGCCGGGCCGGAGCGCCTTCACCCGCTCGCAGAGCCGGCCGATGGTTCCCACCGCCAGGGAGCGACGCCAGCTGTAGCCGCAGCTGCGCTGGATCAGCACCATGCGGGTGGCGGGGGCCAGGGCGTCCTCGAGGGCCGCCTCATCCACCAGCCCGGCGGCGGTGAGCGGCAGTTCGTCGTAGGCGATGCCGAACTCGGCCAGGGACCCCTGGCCGCTGCCCCGCAGGCCGATCACCTCCTCGAGGGTGTCGTAGGGACGGCCCGTGATCGCCAGCAACCGGTCACCGGGCCGCAGCACCCCGAACAGGGCGGCGGCGATGGCGTGGGTGCCGCTGACGAACTGGAGCCGCACGGCAGCGGCTTCGGCCTGCAGCACCCGCGCGAACACCCGATCGAGCACCTCCCTTCCCAGATCCCCATGGCCATAGCCGCTGACGGAGGCGAAGTGGTGGGTGCCCAGTCTCTCGGCGGCAAACGCCTCGAGCACCCGAGCGAGGCGGGGGCGCACCGTGGCGGTGCGCTGGGCCGCCAGCGGCGCGATGGCGGCCAGGGCGGCGGCGACCCGACCGGAGGCGCTGGAGCCTTCAGTGGGCGGGCTCCATCTCGGGTGAGGCCCCGGCGGCCTCCTCATGGTCATGGTGTCCGAGCAGGGCGTTGAAGTTGGACAGGGAGGCCAGGTGATGACAGATCAGTTCGTAAGCCCCCGTGCGGACCAGATCAAGGATCGCCTCGGAGCCAAGCGTGGCAAGCCGGTCCCGATCCACCAGGTGAAATCCCCGTACGCCGGTCTTTTCACCATCGGGGGCCGTGATTTCGACCACCTTGGGCTCGAGCAGATTCAGGGTCTTGAGCTTCTGACAGAACGCCTGGGTGCGAAGTGCCTCCTTCTGATAGTTACCAAGAAATTTCAGAACCTCCTGCGTGAACCCGCTGGGCTTGCCGTCCTGATCGAGGAGAGCGACACCCTCCCCCTGCTGATTGAATCCGGGGTAGTCCTCATCGATGCAGAGAAAGAAGTTCTGCCCATCGGCCGCTGGCGAAGATTCTGCCGACTGGGAGAAGATGAAGGGATAGCGGCGAATGAAGGCCGGCATGTAGGTCCCATCTTCCCAGTGGCCGTCAGGCCCCACAACGACATTCTCCTCCCGCCGCGCCCCAAGGAGCTGCACAGGGAAGAGTTGCTCTTCAGCACCCGCGAAGACAATAGGGAAGCTTCGGCTGGCCTTGAGGAATTCCGCCGTCATCAGTGGAACGGAGGTGGTCCTGCCGGCGAAGGAATAATCTTTCAGGGTGCGGATGTACCAGCCGGCATGTCGCTCCGGGGTGAGCGGCACGACGTTGTTGTAAAAGAGTTGCTGAACGGTCATCCTGGAAACAAGGCTTCATCAGTGCTGATGCTAGCGAGGTTACCCGGGGATTTCCCATTTCTTAAGCCTTTCCAGGCTTCTGGCCGGCCTCCCCCGTCAGCCTTTGCGGACGGCCACCACGATGGGCTCGCCGTCCAGGCTGCTGTGCTCCGGCCGGAATCAGCGCAGGCCCCTTCCCGGAGCAGAGGCCCGCCTCCACAGCCTCCAGGCGCTCCCGTAGCAGGGAGGCCAGCGCAGGCATGAGATCAGCGTTGTAGAAATCAGAGTGCTTCTTGAGGAAGGGATGCACAAGGACTCCCTTGCGGGCGTAGAACTGCCAGATCCAGCGTTTCCGGCGCACCGTCGAAGCCGTGGCGAAAACATCCACCGCAATCGGAAGACGGGGCGGCCTGTAGAGGGCATGGACCCGGAGGTAGTAATCCGAGGAGAGGGGCCTGGTTGGATTCGCGGCGATCGCCGGTAATTCGCCGTTCTCCGCCGATTTCGACCGGTGGCGCAGCTGCAGGGCGGATCCACGGCGCCGCAGCCCCAGCAGGTGGTATTTGGCCGCCCGTCCCCGCTCCCTCAGCCACTGGAGCTTCTCCCCCAGCGAGGGACCCGGCAGCTCCCGGAGCAGAGACCTGCCGCGGCGGATGAGGTGGCGACCGACCAGGGGGATCCGCACGCGCCGGTGCACATCAGCACCGGCATCCGTGTCGATGGCACCCACGAAGCCGACCTCCCCACCCAGCCGCAGGAGCTCGGCTGCCACCGCGTGGGCATACCACCCCCCGGCGGAGTAACCGAGGAGGTGATAGGGCCCGGTGGGCTGGAAGTGGCGGATCTCCGCCGCATAGTGGGCGGCCATCTCCTCGACCCTGGTGTGGCGCGGGCAGGAGCCATCGAGGCCGACGGCCTGCAAGCCGTAGACGGGCCGATCCGGCGCCAGGGCCCGGGCCAGGTGCAGGAACACGAAGACATCGCCGCTGCCGCCGTGGATGACGAACAGCGGTGTGGCCTCACCCTGGGGTTGCAGGGGCACAAGGGATGGACCCGAGGCGGCAAGGGATGGCTCCGGGTCGTGCAGGACCGTGGTGAGCTCGGCGATGGTCTGGGCGTGGAAGATGCGCGCGATGGGCAGGGCCACGCCGAGCTGCTGTTCGATGCGGGAGGCCAGGCGCGCGGCGGCCAGGGAATGGCCGCCGAGGGCAAAGAAGTTGTCGTGGATCCCGAAGTCGCCATGGCCCAGCACCTCGGCCCAGATCCCGTGGAGCTGTCGCTCCAGGGGTGTGCGGGGAGGGGTGAGGTCCCGGGGCTCGACCGCGAAGGAGGGGGCCGGCAGGGCGTTGCGGTCGAGCTTGCCGTTGGGGGTGAGGGGCAGGGCGTCCAGGCGCACGAAGGCCGCCGGAATCATGTAGTCAGGCAGTTGGGCGCAGAGGAAGGCCCGCAGGCTTTCGTGGGTGGGGGTTTCGGTGCTGCCCTGGCCCGGGGCCGTCCCCCGATCCATCGATGGAGCCAGCCAGTAGGCGACGAGGTGGCTGTCCCCGAGGCCATCCTCCCGGACAGTGACGCAGGCCTGCTCGATGCCTGGGTGGCAGGCCAGCGCCGCCTCGATCTCCCCGGGATCGATACGGAAACCCCTCAGTTTGATCTGATGGTCCCGTCGTCCATGGAAGACGAGGGAGCCGTCGGGATTCCAGCTGGCGAGATCGCCGGTTTTGTAGAGGCGCTCGGAGGGATCAGCAGCGAAGGGGTGAACGATGAAACACGCACCGGTGAGGTCAGGGCGGTTCAGATACCCACGGGCCAGGCCTGGTCCGCCGATGTGGAGCTCCCCGGGGACCCCGATGGGGCAGCGATGGAGGTGGGCGTCCAGGACGTAGGTGTCCGTGTTCGGAATCGGTCTGCCCAGCACCGCCTGAGCGGAGGCTGGCTCGGTGATGCGGCGGTACGTGGCGGCAAGGCAGGTTTCCGTGGATCCATAGGATTGGATCAGGCTGGCGGGATGATTTTTCATCAGATCCTCGATCTGATGAAGGCTGAGGCTTTCACCACCGGCCAGCAGATGAACGGGGCGCTGGTTAGGGCGAATTCTCGTGGAGAGTTCAGCCAGCATGGAGGGCACCGCGGCGACATGGGTGCAGGACCATTGATCCACCAGGTGGGCCAATCGCTGCGGGTCCCTGCAATCGTCATCGCCTGCGATGACAACCCGGGAACCATGGCAGAGCGGCAAGAGCCATTCCCGGATCGCATTGTCAACGCTGAAGCGGCTGTGAAACAGGACGACATCCTCGCCGCTCAGATTCCACACCTCGGAATACTGAAGGCAGCGATTCGCCACGGCCCTGTGAGGGATGGCGACGGCCTTTGCCATCCCTGTCGATCCTGAGGTGTGCATCACATAAGCGAGCGAGGCAGGATCCACGCGATGGTGGAGGGCTTCAGGTGAGCGGTTCTTGTGATCTTCCCCGCCCAGGGATAAGGAATGGCAGGGCCAGCCGGTGAAGTCCTCCCTGGTTCTGGAGCTGGTGAGGACCAGCACCGGGCAGGTCTGATTGAGGAGGTCCCTCAGCCTTGCCTGGGGAAGAGCCGGTTCGAGAGGCAGGTAGGCGCCACCGGATTTGAGGACGGCCAGCAGGGCGACCACCATCTCTACCGAGCGCTCCAGGCAGACAGCGACGATCCGATCCGGGCCGGCGCCCCGTTCGAGCAGGAGCCGGGCGAGGCGGTTGGCGTGGGCATTGATCTCGCCATAGCTCCAGCCACGACCGTGACAGATCAGGGCGACGGCGTCGGGTCTGAGCTGCGCCTGTTGCTCGAAGAGCTCATGGGCGCAGAGTTCGTGGAGAGGCGCCTCCGGCCCCCGTTCCCAGGCCGCGAGTTGCTGAACTTCCGGCTGCGTCAGCAGGGAAAGGGAGGTGATCGTCTGAAAGGGATCGCGGCAGATGGCCTGGAGGAGGGTCAGAAGATGACCGACGAGGCGTTCGATCCGTTCGCAGCCGAACAGATCGGTGGAATAGGCAATGACACCCTGCAGACCGTTCTCTGATCGCCGGAAGTAGAAGGACAGATCAAGCTTGGCTCCCTCAGTCGCGATGGGCACGGATTCACAGGCCAGGCCGTCCATCTGAAGCTGGGCTTCAGGCAACTCGATGAGCTGGAGCCTCACCTGAACGAGGGGATGGCGACTGCGGTCACGCTCTGGCTGCAACGCCTCCACCAGCTGCTCGAAGGGCAGCTCCTGGTGGTCGTAGGCCGCCAGGGAGCTGGAGCGGATGCGCTCGAGCAGCTCGAGGAAAGAGGGGCAGCCGGAAAGATCGGAGCGGATGACGAGGGTGTTGATGAAGAAACCGATCAGGGGCTCGAGATCGGGATGGTTGCGTCCCCAGGTGGGAACTCCGATGGCGAAATCGTCCTGACGGCTGTAGCGGTGCAGCAGGGTGGCGACCAGGGCCAGGAGGCCCATCTGGACAGTGGCTCCCTGCTGACGGCAGATGGACTCCAGGGAGTCGGTGAGGGTCGGCTCGATGCGGAAGAAAACGGACTCCCCCCGGTGGGAGGGAACGGGCGGCCTGGGCTGGTCGCTGGGCAGTTCCAGGGGCTCGAGTCCATGGAGGCGGGAGCGCCAGTGCTCGAGGAGCCGATCGAGGCGGGCGCCCTGGAGGCGCTGGCGCTGCCAGACCGCGAAGTCGGCGAAGTGGACCGGCAGGGGGGGGAGCTGGGGTCTGCGTTGGTGGAGGGCTGCGTTGTACAGCTCACTGAGGTCACGGCTCAGCACACCCCATGACCAACCGTCGCCAGCGAGGTGGTGGAGATTGAGCAGAAGCAGATGATCGCCGGAGTCGATCCGCAGCAGCCGGCCCCGCAGCAGTCGGTCGCAGGAGAGATCGAAGGGGCTCCGGCTCTCTCTCGCAACGATGTCGTCGATGGCGGCGGGGATATCCCCACCGTCGAGGGGTTCGGGCTCGAGGCGGAAGCCGGTGGCGGCGGCAACGAGTTGGAGGGGATCGTCAGCGCCCAGGCGGAAGCAGGTGCGCAGGGTCGGATGGCGCTCCATCAACCCCGTGAGCGCTTGCTGGAGTGCCTCGAGATTCAGTTCACCCCGCAGCCGCCAGAGGACTGGCATATGGAAAGCCGTGAGGTCTGGTTCCAGCTGATGCAGGACCCAGAGGGACGCCTGGGCGAAGGAGGCGGGGTAGGCCTGCAGGCCGTCGATGGTGAGCGGTTCAGCAGCAGAGATCGCTTCCGGCGGGGCGAGGGTGGAATTGTCGTTCTGGTCGAGGGCACGCGCCAGCTGGGCGATGGTGGGGGCCTGGAAGAACCTGGCGATGGTGAGGCCCCTCCCCAGCTGTTGTTCGATGCGGGTGGCAACGCGTGCGGCGGCCAGGGAATGACCACCGATCGAGAAGAAGTTGTCGTGGATCCCGAACGCCGTGTGCCCGAGCATCTCGCTCCAGATCGCATGCAGCCGGGACTCCTTGGAATTTCGGGGCAGGGTGATGGCCTGCGTGTCGATGGCGAAGGAAGGAGCTGGCAGGGCCCGGCGATCGAACTTGCCGTTGGCGGTGAGAGGGAAACGATCGAGCGGCACGAAGGCCGCCGGGATCATGTGGTCGGGAAGCCGTTCGCTGAGGAAGCCGCGCAGCTCGTCTGCGGAAGCAGCTCCATCGCCCAGGACATAGGCCAACAGCCAGGGGTCGCCTGGCCGGTCCTCCCGCAGCAGAACGGCGACCTGGTCGATGGCAGGATGATCCTTCAGGGCGGCCTCGATTTCCGCCGGCTCGATCCGGAACCCCCGCAGCTTGATCTGCTGATCGAGGCGGCCATGGAAGGCGAGGCTGCCGTCGGGGTTCCAGCTGGCGAGATCGCCGGATTTGTAGAGGCGGGCGTCCGGATCCGAAGCGAAGGGATCGGCGATGAAGCACTGGGCGGTGAGCTCGGGGCGGTTCAGATAGCCCCGGGCCAGGCCGGCCCCGCCGATGTGGAGTTCGCCGGGAACACCGATCGGGCAGGGCTGGCCGGCTGGATCGAGCACATGGACCATGGTGTGGGCGATGGGCCGGCCGATCGGGATGCCCCGTGGATCCACCCGCTCACCAGCCGCCATCACATGGCAGCAGGTGAAGGTGGTGTTCTCCGTGGGCCCGTAGCCGTTGATCAGGGTGTGGCCGGGTGGGAAGGCGTCGAGGAGTTTCTGCACCCGGGAAGGGGAGATCACATCCCCGCCTGCGAGCACCTGGCGCAGGGCACTGAGGGCCTCGAGCTGCTCGTCGACCATCGCGTGGAAGAGGCCGGCGGTGAGCCAGAGGGTCGTGATGCGATGGCCAGCGAGCAGCTGGGCGAGGTCGGAGAGGCTCGGGGTGCCGGGAGGGGCGATCACCAACCTGGCGCCCGAGAGAAGCGATCCCCAGATTTCCAGCGTTGCGGCGTCGAACGCCAGAGGTGCGAGCTGGAGAACGAGGTCGTCTGGTGTGACCGTGAAGGCCTCGGTGGAGCAGATGAGCCGCAGGATCGAGCGATGCTCGATCAGCACACCCTTTGGAGTACCGGTGGTGCCGGAGGTGTAGGTCACATAGGCGAGGTGGTGGGGATCCAGCGCCACCTCTGGGTTCCCTGAAGGCCGGTGATGGAGTTCCAGACCATCCGGATCAAGGGTGACTCCTGGCCAGGGGAAGGTCTGTCCGTCCCGGGAGGAACGGCTGACGAGGAGCTGGGCACCGGCCTGCTCGAGCAGGAGACGAAGCCGTTGTTCCGGCCAGTCCGGATCCAGGGGGAGATAGGCAGCACCGGTTTTCAGGATGGCCAGAAGCGCGACGACCATCTCGATGGATCGCTCCAAACAGATGGCGACGATCTGACCGGAGGCCACCCCCTGTTCGATCAGGAGATCGGCGAGGCGATTGGCGCGGACATTGAGCTCGGCGTAGCTGAGCTGCTGCTCGGCGAAGATCAGTGCGGTGGCGTCGGGGTTGCGCGCCGCCTGCTCCTCGAAGAGCTGATGGACGCAGCGTTCGGGGAGGGGCCGACGGGGTCCCTGCCCCCAGGCCTCCAGCTGTCGCCGTTCCCCGTCGGACAGGAGCGCGAGCTCAGCGATCGGCCGCTCCGGGTGCGCCACGCTGCCGGCCAGGGCCATGCGCAGGTGACCTGCCAGGCGCTCGATGCGTTCGGCTGTGAACAGATCGGTGCTGTAGCAGAGGCTTCCCCCAAGCCCCTCCCGGGTGCGGCGGAAATAGAGCTCCAGGTCCATCCGCACCCGCAACTGGGGGGGTGGCAGCACGTCGGCCTCCAGCCCATCCAGGTCCAGGGATCTCGGCGGCAGGTCCAGCAGTTGAACCATCACCTGCACCAGGGGATTGCGGCTGCGGTCGCGCTCAGGCTGGAGGGCCTCCACGAGCTGCTCGAAAGGCAGCTCCTGGTGGTCGTAGGCCTCAAGGGAGCTGGTGCGGAGGCGAGCGAGCAGCTCGAGGAAAGAGGGGGAGCCCGACAGATCGCTGCGGATCACCAGGGTGTTGATGAAAAAGCCGATCAGGGGCTCGAGATCGGGATGGTTGCGGCCCCAGGTGGGCACCCCGATGGCGACATCCTCCTGGCGGCTGTAGCGATGGAGAAGGACCGCCACCAGAGCCAGCAGGCCCATCTGCAGGGTGGCCCCTTCCTGACGGCAGAGGCTCTCGAACGCACCGCTGAGGGCGGGCTCCAGGACGAAATGGACGGCATCGCCTTTGTAGGTGAACGCAGCCGGCCTGGGCTGGTCGGTGGGCAGATCCAGCAGGGGCAGATCCTGGAGTTGGGGAAGCCAGTAGGCCAGCAGCTCAGTCCTGCGTTGGCCATCGAGACGCTGGCGCTGCCAGGCGGCGAAATCGGCGACCTGGAGGGGGAGTGGGGGCAGGGCGGCAGGAAGGCCTCGCCGCGCAGCGTTGTAGAGCCCGCCCAGTTCACGGTCGAGGATCGACTCTGACCAGGCATCCGCAACGATGTGATGGAGGGTGAGAAGAAGCAGCTGGTCGTGGGGGGAGCGCCGGATCAGAAGCGCGCGGATCAGCGGAGGCCGGGATAGATCGAACGGCCTGTGGATCTCGCCCTCAAGGAGAGCCTCGATCTCGGCCGAGCTGGCCTGCTCGCCAGGTGCATGCTGATGCAGCTCGACTGGCTGGGGACCATGGACCGATTGGAGCAATTCCCCATCCTTCAACGTGAAGGACGTCCGCAGGGCGGCGTGCCGTTCCAGCAGCCGATCCAGCGCGGCCTGCAGGGAAGACAGATCCAGGTCACCCTGCAGATGCCAGAGCGAAGGAAGGTGATAAGCGGAGACGCTGCGATCCAGCTGATCGAGAAACCAGAGACGCTGCTGGCTGAAAGAAGCCTCGAAGCAACCGGTCTGATCGGGGCCCCAAAGGGCCTGGGATGGTAGGGAGGGGATGGTGGCCCCATCGGGAACATCCGCACCGATCCCACTCTCCAGACGCTGGGCAATCTCAGCGATGGTGGGGGCCTGGAAGAACGTGAAGGTGGTGAGGCCGACCCCCAGCTGCTGTTCGCTGCGAGCGATGACCCGAGCGGCGGCAAGGGAATGACCGCCGATGGAAAAGAAGTTGTCGTGGATGCCGAACTCCCCATGACCGAGCACCTCGCTCCAGATGGCATGCAGCTGGGATTCCAGGCGATGGCGGGGCGGGGAGATGGCCTGCGGCTCGATGGCGAAGGAAGGAGCGGGCAGGGCCTGACGATCGAGCTTGCCGTTGGCGGTGAGAGGGAAAAAGTCAAGCTGCACAAAGGCCGCCGGTAGCATGTACTCAGGTACCCGCTCGGCGAGAAACGAGCGCAGTTCGGCGGAGCAGAGGGCATTGGCGTCGGTCTCGCCGCTGGGATGGGCGGCGGTCCAGTAAGTCACCAGCTGGGGGTCGCCGTTCCGGTCGAGCCGCAGCAGGACGACGGCCTGCGCGATCGCCGGATGGGCCGTCAGAGCCGCCTCGATCTCCCCCGGTTCAATGCGGAAGCCGTGCAGCTTGATCTGCTGATCGAGACGGCCATGGAACGCCAGGGTGCCATCGGGGTTCCAGCTGACGAGATCGCCGCTCCTGTACAGGCGGGCCTCGGGGTCGCCGCAGAAGGGATGGGAAATGAAGCGTTCGGCGGTGAGATCCGGGCGGTTCAGATAGCCGCGGGCGAGGCCCGCCCCGCCGATGTGGAGTTCCCCGGGAACACCGATCGGGCAGGGCTGGCCGGCGGGATCCAGCACATGGACTTCGGTGTGGGCAATGGGCCGGCCGATCGGGACACTGGCGGTAGCCAGCGTGGAACCGGCCGCCATCGCGTGACAACAGGTGAAGGTGGTGTTCTCGGTGGGCCCGTAGCCATTGATGAGGGTGTGACCGCTGGGGAAAGCGTCGAGAAGTTTCTGCACCCGCGAAGGGGACAGCACATCACCACCGGCCAGCAGCCGGCGAACCCCGGCGAGCGCGGCGAGCTCCTCATCGACCATGGCGTGAAAGAGGCCGGCGGTGAGCCAGAGGGTGGTGATGCCCTGCTGGCGGATCAGCCGGGCAAGTTCGGCGAGGCTGGGGGGCTGGGGAGGAGCGATGACGAGGGTGGCGCCATTGAGCAGGGCGCCCCAGATCTCGAAGGTGGCGGCATCGAAACTGGCGGGCGCCAGCTGCAGGAAGGTATCGGCAGAGCCGAAGCTGACGTTCGGATCCAGCTGGAGCAGACGCAGGATCGAGCGATGCTCGATCAGAACGCCCTTGGGGGTGCCGGTGGAACCGGATGTAAAGAGCAGGTAGGCCAGCTGATCGGGCTGGCTGGGGCGGCAGGGGTTGGTGGCCGGTTGATCGTGGAGACCGGCGCGGATCGCCTCCGTGCTCAGGTTGAGAATCTGGAGCTGGGCCGTGATGCTGCTGCTGAGGATCCGGTCGGTCACCAGCAGGGAGCAGCGGGCTTCGCTGATCAGATGACCCAGGCGCTGGTCAGGCCAGGCCGGGTCGAGAGGGAGATAGGCGCCACCGGCCTTGAGGATGGCGACCAGGGCGACGATCAGGTCCACGCCCCGGTCGATGCAGACCGGCACGATGCGATCGGGTCCGATTCCATGGCCAATCAGCAGATGGGCGAGACGGTTGGCCCTCCCGTTCAGCTCGCCGTAGCTCAGCCGATCCTCACCGGCTACCAGCGCGATGGTCTGGGGGGTGGCCTGAACCTTCCGCTCGAACAGTTCGTGCACGCTGCGGCTGGGCGGCTCGGGGCTCGGGCCGTGCCTCCAGCAGGGGACTGACTGCAGATCCTCCGGCGCGGGCAGCACTTCGGACACCGGCGAACCTGAAATCCTGGTGAACATCCTCGCCATTCTGTCACGGATCCCCGGCTTGGCCATCAACGGCCGAGCGTTGCCCTGAGAGAGCAGCACCCCTCTGACCAGATCCCCATGGCAGCCTCACCTTACTCCCAGGCTGCTTCCCAGGCTTTTTCATTTTGTTGACGGACAGTCCAAACCAGATTTGAGC
This sequence comes from uncultured cyanobacterium, assembly GCA_963772735.1. GTDB lineage: Bacteria > Cyanobacteriota > Cyanobacteriia > PCC-6307 > Cyanobiaceae > Cyanobium. The sequence continues at coordinate 98,751 of CAVYYO010000012.1, forward strand.
TTGCACGAAGGTTTTCCTCAGAATGGCAGGCCTGCCACCGGCCGACTAGTGTGCCGTCCCGGAAATAGCCTCTAGAATGTGAAATGTCTACCGAGGTACTCCATGGCGCTTGGTCGTCCGATGCCGCCGCTGGTCCTCAACGACGACGAGGTTCAGCAACTGCAGGGCATCGCCAGCTCTCGCTCGCTCCCGCATTCGATCGTGCAGCGCGCCCAGATCGTGTTGGCCTGCGGTGCTGGCGAAACCAACACCGCCATCGCTCAGCGGATGGGGCTGAGCGGCATGACCGTCGGCAAGTGGCGCAAGCGGTACCGGGAACTGGGTCTGGAAGGGCTGCACGACGAGCTCCGCCCTGGAAGGCCGCGGACCTATGAGGACGACCAGGTGGCCGAGGTGATCAACCGGGCACTCCAGACCAAGCCCACCGATGGCAGCACCCACTGGAGTGCCCGCTCTCTCGCTGCGGCGACTGGCATCTCCAAAACCACGGTCCACCGGTGGCTGCAGACATTCTCGGTGCAGCCTCACCGGCAGAAGTCGTTCAAGCTCTCCACTGATCCTTTATTTGTCGAGAAGGTCAGAGACATCGTCGGCCTGTACCTCAATCCGCCCGACAAGGCGCTGGTGCTCTTCATCGACGAGAAGACGCAGATCCAGGCCCTGGCAGGACTCAGCCGCTGCTGCCCATGGGCCTGGGCTACGTGGAGGGCGTCACCCACGACTTCATCCGCCACGGCACCACCACCCTGTTCGCTGCACTGGATGTGGCCACCGGTGAGGTGCTGACCCAATGCAAGCCGCGTCATCGTCACCATGGGGTTCCTGGGCTTCCTGCGCCAGATCGAGAAGTCCGTTCCTGAGGATCTGGACGTGCACCTGATCGTGGACAACTACTGCACCCACAAGCACGCCCTAGACCGAAGGTCTTCCGCGCAGCGGTAGGTCTTCCGCGCAGCGGTAGGTCCTCACCTGGCTGGCGCAACGGCCCCGCTTCCATGTCCACTACACGCCCACTTACGCCTCCTGGCTCAACCAGGTGGAGCGCTGGTTTGGGATCACCACCCAGCGGGCGATCCGGCGGGGCAGCTTCTCCAGCGTCCTCGCCGGAGGCTTCCGCGCAGCGGTGGGAGCTGATCGTCAGGATCGAGCAGTTCGTGGCGGCCTACAACAAGACAAAGGCGCCGTTCAACTGGTCCACCACGGCCGATTCAATCCTGGAGAAGCTCCAGCGACTTTGCTCATAAATCTCCGGGACGGCACACTAGGGGTTTGTGGCCAATAGAGCAGCGAGCCACTGACCTTGACATCCTGCACTGCGGTGAACCACTACATCGGCGCTGAGGCTCTGGTGTTCTGCTAAGCGTGCCCATCGATGGAACTCAGTCAGCCCCGGCCACCCCGGCCAGGAGTGCTGATGGGCCTTATCACGATGCCGCTACCAGCACCTGTTGTTGTGATTGCCTGAACCTGAACAACTTGAGCAGGTTGTTGCTGGCGGCGATCAGGTGCCACTCGCCGGTCACCTTCTCCAGGCCCCGCAACAGGAAGCGGCGCAGGCCCCGGGCTTCCTTGATCTGCCCGTTCACCGGCTCCACGATCGCCTTTCGCTCGGCGTAGATCGCAGATCCCTTCCTGCTTCTGAACTTGCGGGCCATGCGGTCCTTGGCATCGGCGTCCTTGGGCATCGGTCCGCGCTTCGGTGGTGGCGGCTGCCCGTGCGGCAGGCGACCGGTGGCGATATAAGCATCAATGCCGAGGTCTTCTCAGTGCCTGGCGTTGTCCTCGCTCCAGTAGCCCGCATCCATCGTCATCACCTTGGGCAGTGCACCGGCGCAGGCGGTGATGCGCCCAAACATGGGCTCCAGGTGCCTGATGTCCGGCGGCTGGTTGCTCACGCCCACCGACACGATCACCTGACAGTCGCCATCTACCGCCACCTGGCAGTTGTAGCCCTGGAAATAAGAGCCGCCGGACTGCATCAGGTGGCTCTGGGGATCAGTGTTGGCGAAGCCTTCCGCGCAGCGGTGATTCCGCTGCGTTGTCTTGGTCGGGGACCTATCAGCCGTTCTCGCCAGACCACGGCGTGGCATCGTGTCAGTCGCGAGCGGTTCCAGGTCCGGTGGCTCCAGGCCAGCGCTTTCGGCCGTCTCGGCTTTCCTGCTCAGATCCGCCTGCTCAGATGCCGCTGCATCCGCCTCTTGTGCCGCAGCCGCTTTGGCTCTGGCCTTCTCGGCTTCCTCCTGCCGCTGACGCGATGCGGCAGCAGCAGTCTGCACTTCCATCTCCTTGCGGGCCTGGCGGATCCTGGCCAGCCGGCCCAGTTTGTGCCGCAGCTCCTCCGGCAACTCACTGCCGCGGGTGCCCTTGCAGTAGCGCCGATCTTCCTGGGCATCGAGGATCTCGGCCATCCGCATCAGGGCGTTGGGTTCCTGCTGCAGCTGCTTCTCCGCCCTGAGCATCCGCTCGTGGTTCATGGCCTTGTGCTTGGAGGCATGGGCCTGCACCTTGGTGCCATCAAGCGCCCCATGGCCCAGGCTCACCATGCCGGCCTTCTGGCACAGCCGCAGGATCTGAATGAACAGCCCCTTGAGGGCATCGAGGTTGCGGCGCCGGAACTCGCTGATGCGGCTGTGGTCCGGCTGCTGGTTGCCGGTCAGCACGCGGAACGCCAGGTCCTCGTGGCAGGCCCGCTCGATCCTGAGGGAGGAGACGATGCCCACGCAGCAGGCGTAGAGCAGCAGCAGCGTCATCCTCCTGGGATCGAACCCTTTCTCCCCGCGGGGATCCTTGGCCTGCGCCGGGATCAGGGCGTGTGAGAGATCCAGCTCATCCACCAGATCGAGCAGGAAATACACCTGGTGGTCGTCCGAGAGCAAGTCACTGGGTGATGGCGGCAGCAGGGTGGTCTGCTCAGGCTGCCAGGGGCGGAAGGACTTGGGCTTCTGCATGCCCCATGATTACACCCAGATCCATTGCTGTCACAGGGATCTGGGCAGATTCAGGGGCGTCTGTGGAGAGGCTGGGTGCGGATCTAGGGGCAACAGGCTCCAAGGAGCCTCGCCAAACCTGGACCGGCCGGAAGCTCAATACATGGTGAGCCATTGCTAGAAAAACATGTAATTTAACGCAAGAAGAGCCTCATGAGACTGCCACCGGATTTTTTATCTGCCCACAGGCCTGTCTTGTGAGGCCCGTTGGCGCAAGGGGCTCTGTCCCCCCAGCCCTATTGCTGCACATGGGTTTACCGGCAAGGGGGGCACCATCCGGCTTCCATAACGGACCCTTAAGAAAGTTATGGGCGTATTGCCAAAACCCTCCCGCCCGATTAGGGTTCATTCACCATTCCTTCATGTAAGGTCAGCATTCGCCATGGCTGTCTCGATGGACACTTCCGCCACAACCACCGACTGGATCGAGTTTCTTTACGAAGATTCCCATGCAGGAGGTTCCGCATCGGCCGAGGGGAGCCTCGACGGCGCTCTGACGGGCCCCGTGGCCACCAGCACCAGCCAGGAGGCCACGGTCAGCACCGACAAGCTCGACTACGCACCGGGCGAGACGACGGTGATCAGCGGCAGCGGTTTCACGCCCTACACCCAGGTGGTCATCCAGATTGTGGATGACCCCAACCGTCCCGGGGACGATGGGGATGTGGACATCTATGCCCCGATCATCGTCACCACCGATGCCTCCGGGGCCTTCACGGCGAATTGGCTGGTCCCCACTGGCGACGATGGCTCTGAAACCGGCACACCCGATGCCCTGAACGGCACCCTGCTGCTCACGGCCACCAGCAGCGACGGCCTCGTGGCCACCGCCACCTTCACGGATGCAGGGCCGAACTACGGGCCGTTCAACAGCCTGTTGCCCGCCACAGCCACAGAAACCCTGAGCAGTGATATACGAGGGCCTTTTCTAGGAAATCCAAGTTATTTCAATGTCGAAATCACCAATGGCGGGATATTGGATGGTTTGTACGACGGCTGGTGCATACGCAGCGACAGAAACATCGGCCTGAGCACATACAATGTTGATGTCTACTCGACCTATGGCTTCATTCCGCCAGGGGTGATTATTGAAGGTGGTCAGCCAGCCGATGTACCGGCAGATCAAGTCCCTTTTTTCAATAGTCTTCAGCAAGTTAATTGGATCTTTAATAATATTACAACCCTCCCCCTCTCGGCTGACGGGGAAAGGTACGACGATTCTGCCAACGGTAGAGAGTATACCATCGGTGATATTCAAAATGCCCTATGGGTGCTGACAGGCACTCCCCAGGTTCCAAGCAGCATCTTGGGGCCTTTCACCCAAGATAACGTTGATTTCCTCATCGATGAGGCCAGAGACAATGGCAGCGACTTTCTGGCAAAAGCAGGTGATTATATAGGCATTCTTCTTGATCCTGAAGGCAACAGGCAAGATTCCCTGATTTCCCTTGAGACGGCAGGGATTGGCGACACTGTTTTCTTCGACAGCAATAGCAACGGCGTTGCCGATGACGGAGAAGGTATTGCGGGAGTGACCGTCAAGCTCCTGGCAGACGTCGATGGCGACGATATCTTTGAGGTTGTTGCCACAACTGTGACCGGTGACAACCCGGATACCCCAGAGATTGAGGCAGGTTATTACTTCTTCGGCCCCCTACTGGCTGGTCCGGATGGTGGTCCAGGGGTTGAATACCGGGTGATGGTGGATACCACAACCCTTCCTGAGGGCTACATCAACACAGTTGATCCTGATGGTGCGCCAGATTTCCCGCCTGGCGACAGCATGTCGAGCGAGGTTCTGACGCCAGGTGAAATCAACCTCCTTCAGGACTTCGGCTACCAGGCCTTCGATTTCGGTGATGCGCCTGACATCTATGGCACCACGCTAGCTTCCAATGGAGCCCGCCATCTCCTGACTGCCGGCCAGACACCCGCCACACCGGTTCTCAAGCTGGGTGCATTGATTGATACCGAGCTGAGTGGGTTCCCAAGTGTGGGCGCTGATGGCGACAACCTCAACAACCTCAACGATGAGGATGGGATAGTCATCGACCCGATCACGGCCGGCCAGTCCTTCATGGTCTTCGCCAGTGTCATGGAGAGTGCCGACGTCGACGGGCGCCTGAATGCCTGGATCGACTTCAACGGCAACGGCAACTTCGATGACCCATTTGAGTACATCATCATCAATAAGGCGGTGGTCAACGGCGACAATATGTTCACGGTCAACGCCCCTGTGAACGCGGTGGCCGGTCCCACCTACGCCCGCTTCCGCCTCAGCAGCGATCCTGCGGCCCAGAACCCCACCGGGCTGGCCAGCGATGGTGAAGTGGAGGACTACCTGGTCAACATTTTAGGCCCAGTGCTGGGATCAATCGGAGATGAGATCTTCTTCGACAGGAACAGCAATGGGGTGCGTGATGCTGGTGAGGGTTTCGCCGGTGTGACGGTGGGCCTCGACACCACGGGTGATGGCGTAGCCGACATCTTTGACGTCACCGATGCTGATGGTTTCTATCTGTTTGAAGGCCTGGTTGCTGGTGATTACAAGGTCATCGTTGACACCACCACCATTCCTACGGGCGGTCAGCCGATCACCTACAGCAACACGGTTGATCCGGATGGTGGCAACGACAGCATGTCGATGCTGACCCTGGCCCCGGGTGAGGACAACCTGGTGCAGGATTTCGGCTACCAGGCCTTCGATTACGGCGATGCCCCCGACAGCTACGGCACCACCAATGCCACGAACGGCGCCCGCCATCTGATCAGCGTCGGCCAGACCCCAGGGTCACCCCTGCTCAAGCTGGGCTTTGCGGTTGACAGTGAGCCCAACGGCCAACCCAATGGTGCAGCGACGGGAGACGATACCAATCTCCTCTTTGGTGGCCCCGTACCCCCCAACGTTGATGATGAGGATGGCATCGTCATCGACCCGATCATCCCTGGCCAGGCCTTCATGGTCTTCGCCAGTGTCATGGAGAGTGCCGACGTCGACGGGCGGCTGAATGCCTGGATCGACTTCAACGGCAACGGCAACTTCGATGACCCATTCGAGTACATCATCATCGATAAGGCGGTGGTCAACGGCGGCAATATGTTCACGGTCAACGCCCCTGTGAACGCGGTGGCCGGTCCCACCTACGCCCGTTTCCGCCTCAGCAGCGATCCTGCGGCCCAGAGCTCCACCGGCCTGGCCAGCGATGGTGAAGTGGAGGACTACCTGGTCACCATTCAGCCTCTGCCGCCTGCCAGCCTGGGCGATTTCGTCTTTGACGACCTCAATGCCAATGGTGAACAGAATGCCGGGGAACCGGGCGTCAGTGATGTCACCGTCAATCTCTACAAGGACACCAATGGTGACGGCTTCGGTGATCTGTTCGTTGAAACCACCCAGACCAACGCCCAGGGCTTCTACCTGTTTGACGACCTGGCGCCCAACATGGACTACCAGGTGGAGTTCATCCTTCCGGCTGACTTCGTCAGCTTCACCCTCCCCAACGCGATCCCACCTGCCAACGACGCCACCGACAGCGACGCCAATCCTCTGACCGGCCGCGCACCCGTGGTGAGCCTGGCCCCCGGCGAGTTCAACTCCACCATCGACGCCGGCCTGCTCAAGCCCGCCGCCATCGGCGACTTCGTCTTCAAGGACCTCAACGGCAACGGCATCCAGGATCCGGGTGAACCGGGTGTGGAAGACGTCACGGTCACCCTCACCGGCACCGATGTCTTCGGCAATCCGGTCGATCGCATGACCACCACCGGTCCGAACGGCGAATATCTCTTCAACGGCGACACCCTGCTGCCCGGCACCTACAAGGTCACCTTCTCCGACCTGGCGCCCAACCACGCCTTCACCGTCCCCGATCAGGGGGGCAACGACGCCACCGATTCCGATGCCGATCCCACCAACGGCATGACGCCGTTCGTGACGGTGGGCTCCGGTGAATCCAACCTCACCCTCGATGCCGGACTCGTCGGCACCGGCATTGAGATCATCAAGTTCGTCAACGGCGACGACGCCAACGACCCCACCGGTCCCATCCTCACCGTCGGTGATGTGGTCACCTTCACCTACGAGGTCCGCAACACCGGCAATGTCTCCCTGGCCAACGTCGTCGTCCTCGATGACAACGGCACCCCTGGCAATCCCGCCGACGACTTCAACCCCATCTTCACCGGTGGCGACCTCAACGGCAACAGCTGGCTGGATCTCGGCGAAGTCTGGACCTACGAGGCCTCCAGCACCGTGCTGGAAGGTCAGTACACCAATATCGCCACCACCACCGGCACACCCATCTACCCGCCCGGCACGAACAACCCGAACTTCCCGCCTGGCACGCCGGTACCCAACCTGCCGCCGCCCACCGACGACGATCCGGGGAACTACTTCGGTGAGCCCGCCCCGGTCGGCTCGATCGGTGATGAGATCTTCTTCGACAGGAACAGCAATGGGGTGCGTGATGCCGGAGAAGGTTTCGCCGGTGTGACGGTGGGTCTCGACACCACGGGTGATGGCGTAGCCGACATCTTTGACGTCACCGATGCTGATGGTTTCTATCTGTTTGATGGCCTGGTTGCTGGTGATTACAAGGTCATCGTTGACACCACCACCATTCCTACGGGCGGTCAGCCGATCACCTACAGCAACACGGTTGATCCGGATGGTGGCAACAACAGCATGTCGATGCTGACCCTGGCCCCGGGTGAGGACAACCTGGTGCAGGATTTCGGCTACCAGGCCTTCGATTACGGCGATGCCCCCGACAGCTACGGCACCACCAATGCCACGAACGGCGCCCGCCATCTGATCAGCGTCGGCCAGACCCCAGGGTCACCCCTGCTCAAGCTGGGCTTTGCGGTTGACAGTGAGCCCAACGGCCAACCCAATGGTGCAGCGACGGGAGACGATACCAATCTCCTCTTTGGTGGCCCCGTACCCCCCAACGTTGATGATGAGGATGGCATCTTCATCGACCCGATCATCCCTGGCCAGGCCTTCATGGTCTTCGCCAGTGTCATGGAGAGTGCCGACGTCGACGGGCGGCTGAATGCCTGGATCGACTTCAACGGCAACGGCAACTTCGATGACCCATTTGAGTACATCATCATCGATAAGGCGGTGGTCAACGGCGGCAATATGTTCACGGTCAACGCCCCTGTGAACGCGGTGGCCGGTCCCACCTACGCCCGTTTCCGCCTCAGCAGCGATCCTGCGGCCCAGAGCTCCACCGGCCTGGCCAGCGATGGTGAAGTGGAGGACTACCTGGTCACCATTCAGCCTCTGCCGCCTGCCAGCCTGGGCGATTTCGTCTTTGACGACCTCAATGCCAATGGTGAACAGAATGCCGGGGAACCGGGCGTCAGTGATGTCACCGTCAATCTCTACAAGGACACCAATGGTGACGGCTTCGGTGATCTGTTCGTTGAAACCACCCAGACCAACGCCCAGGGCTTCTACCTGTTTGACGACCTGGCGCCCAACATGGACTACCAGGTGGAGTTCATCCTTCCGGCTGACTTCGTCAGCTTCACCCTCCCCAACGCGATCCCACCTGCCAACGACGCCACCGACAGCGACGCCAATCCTCTGACCGGCCGCGCACCCGTGGTGAGCCTGGCCCCGGCGAGTCAGGTGGAGTTCATCCTTCCGGCTGACTTCGTCAGCTTCACCCTCCCCAACGCGATCCCACCTGCCAACGACGCCACCGACAGCGACGCCAATCCTCTGACCGGCCGCGCACCCGTGGTGAGCCTGGCCCCCGGCGAGTTCAACTCCACCATCGACGCCGGGCTGCTCAAGCCCGCCGCGATCGGCGACTTCGTCTTCAAGGACCTCAACGGCAACGGCATCCAGGATCCGGGTGAACCTGGTGTGGAAGACGTCACGGTCACCCTCACCGGCACCGATGTCTTCGGTAACCCGGTCGATCAGATGACCACCACTGGTCCCGACGGCGAATACCTCTTCAACGGCGACACCCTCCTCCCAGGCACCTACAAGGTCACCTTCTCAGACCTGGCGCCCAACCACGCCTTCACCGTCCCCGATCAGGGGGGCAACGACGCCACCGATTCCGATGCCGATCCCAACAACGGCATGACGCCGTTCGTGACGGTGGGCTCCGGTGAATCCAACCTCACCCTCGATGCCGGACTCGTCGGCACCGGCATTGAGATCATCAAGTTCGTCAATGGCGACGACGCCAACGCCCCCACCGGTCCCATCCTCACCGTCGGTGATGTGGTCACCTTCACCTACGAGGTCCGCAACACCGGCAATGTCTCCCTGGCCAACGTCGTCGTCCTCGATGACAACGGCACCCCTGGCAATCCCGCCGACGACTTCAACCCCGTCTTCACCGGTGGCGACACCAACAACAACACCTGGCTGGATCTCGGTGAAATCTGGACCTACGAGGCCTCCAGCACCGTGCTGGAAGGCCAGTACACCAACATCGCCACCACCACCGGCACACCCATCTACCCGCCCGGCACCAACAACCCCAACTTCCCGCCTGGCACCCCGGTTCCAGGCCTCGACGCCGCCCACCGACGACGATCCGGGCAACTACTTCGGTCAGGAGCTCGCCAGCCTGGGCAACTTCGTCTGGGAAGACCTCAACGCCAACGGCGTCCAGGATGACGGCGAGCCGGGAGTGGAGGGCGTCCTCGTCACCCTCACCGGAGGCGGCGCCGATGGGGTGATCGGCACTCCCGACGACACCACGGCGACGACGACGACAAATGCTGACGGTCTCTACCAGTTCATCGATCTGAACCCAGGCGAGGAGTACAAGGTCACCTTCACCAGGCCGGACGAGTTCGTCAGCTTCACGCTGCCCAATGCGATCCCGCCGGCCGATGACAGCACGGACTCCGATGCGGATCCGGCCAACGGCATGACCGAGATCCTCACCCTCGCCCCCGGTGAGAACAACGACACCATCGACGCCGGCCTGCTCAAGCCCGCCGCGATCGGCGACTTCGTCTTCAAGGACCTCAACGGCAACGGCATCCAGGATCCGGGCGAGCCGGGTGTCGAAGGCGTCACGGTCACCCTCACCGGCACCGATGTCTTCGGCAATCCGGTCGATCGGATGACCACCACCGGTCCCGACGGCGAATACCTCTTCAACGGCGACACCCTGCTGCCCGGCACCTACAAGGTCACCTTCTCCGACCTGGCGCCCAACCACGCCTTCACCGTCCCCGATCAGGGTGGCAACGACGCCACCGATTCCGATGCCGATCCCACCAACGGCATGACGCCGTTCGTCACCGTCGGCTCCGGTGAATCCAACCTCACCCTCGATGCCGGACTCGTCGGCACCGGCATTGAGATCATCAAGTTCGTCAACGGCGACGACGCCAACGCCCCCACCGGTCCCATCCTCACCGTCGGTGATGTGGTCACCTTCACCTACGAGGTCCGCAACACCGGCAATGTCTCCCTGGCCAACGTCGTCGTCCTCGATGACAACGGCACCCCTGGCAATCCCGCCGACGACTTCAACCCCGTCTTCACCGGCGGCGACACCAACAACAACACCTGGCTCGATCTCGGCGAAGTCTGGACCTACGAGGCCTCCAGCACCGTGCTGGAAGGCCAGTACACCAATATCGCCACCACCACCGGCACACCCATCTACCCGCCCGGCACCAACAACCCCAACTTCCCGCCCGGCACCCCGGTTCCGGGCCTCGACGCCGCCCACCGACAACGATCCGGGCAACTACTTCGGTCAGGAGCTCGCCAGCCTCGGCAACTTCGTCTGGGAAGACCTCAACGCCAACGGCGTCCAGGATGACGGCGAGCCGGGAGTGGAGGGCGTCCTCGTCACCCTTACCGGAGGCGGCGCCGATGGGGTGATCGGCACTCCCGACGACACCACGGCGACGACGACGACAAATGCTGACGGTCTCTACCAGTTCATCGATCTGAACCCAGGCGAGGAGTACAAGGTCACCTTCACCAGGCCGGACGAGTTCGTCAGCTTCACGCTGCCCAATGCGATCCCGCCGGCCGATGACAGCACGGACTCCGATGCGGATCCGGCCAACGGCATGACCGAGATCCTCACCCTCGCCCCCGGTGAGAACAACGACACCATCGACGCCGGCCTGCTCAAGCCCGCCGCCATCGGCGACTTCGTCTTCAAGGACCTCAACGGCAACGGCATCCAGGATCCGGGTGAACCTGGTGTGGAAGGCGTCACGGTCACCCTCACCGGCACCGATGTCTTCGGCAATCCGGTCGATCAGATGACCACCACCGGTCCGAACGGCGAATACCTCTTCAACGGCGACACCCTCCTGCCCGGCACCTACAAGGTCACCTTCTCCGACCTGGCGCCCAACCACGCCTTCACCGTCCCCGATCAGGGGGGCAACGACGCCACCGATTCCGATGCCGATCCCACCAACGGCATGACGCCGTTCGTGACGGTGGGCTCCGGTGAATCCAACCTCACCCTCGATGCCGGACTCGTCGGCACCGGCATTGAGATCATCAAGTTCGTCAACGGCGACGACGCCAACGCCCCCACCGGTCCCATCCTCACCGTCGGTGATGTGGTCACCTTCACCTACGAGGTCCGCAACACCGGCAATGTCTCCCTGGCCAACGTCGTCGTCCTCGATGACAACGGCACCCCTGGCAATCCCACCGACGACTTCAACCCCATCTTCACCGGTGGCGACACCAACAACAACAGCTGGCTGGATCTCGGTGAAATCTGGACCTACGAGGCCTCCAGCACCGTGCTGGAAGGCCAGTACACCAACATCGCCACCACCACCGGCACACCCATCTACCCGCCGGGCACCAACAACCCCAACTTCCCGCCCTGGCACCCAGGTTCCGGGCCTGACACCCCCCACCGACGACGATCCGGGCAACTACTTCGGTCAGGAGCTCGCCAGCCTCGGCAACTTCGTCTGGGAAGACCTCAACGCCAACGGCGTCCAGGATGACGGCGAGCCGGGAGTGGAGGGCGTCCTCGTCACCCTCACCGGAGGCGGCGCCGATGGGGTGATCGGCACTCCCGACGACACCACGGCGACGACGTCGACAAATGCTGACGGTCTTTACCAGTTCATCGATCTGAACCCAGGCGAGGAGTACAAGGTCACCTTCACCAGGCCGGACGAGTTCGTCAGCTTCACGCTGCCCAATGCGATCCCGCCGGCCGATGACAGCACGGACTCCGATGCGGATCCGGCCAACGGCATGACCGAGATCCTCACCCTCGACCCCGGTGAGAACAACGACACCATTGACGCCGGCCTGCTCAAGCCCGCCGCCATCGGCGACTTCGTCTTCAAGGACCTCAACGGCAACGGCATCCAGGATCCGGGTGAACCTGGTGTGGAAGGCGTCACGGTCACCCTCACCGGCACCGATGTCTTCGGTAACCCGGTCGATCAGATGACCACCACCGGTCCCGACGGCGAATACCTCTTCAACGGCGACACCCTCCTGCCCGGCACCTACAAGGTCACCTTCTCCGACCTGGCGCCCAACCACGCCTTCACCGTCCCCGATCAGGGGGGCAACGACGCCACCGATTCCGATGCCGATCCCACCAACGGCATGACGCCGTTCGTGACGGTGGGCTCCGGTGAATCCAACCTCACCCTCGATGCCGGACTCGTCGGCACCGGCATTGAGATCATCAAGTTCGTCAACGGCGACGACGCCAACGCCCCCACCGGTCCCATCCTCACCGTCGGTGATGTGGTCACCTTCACCTACGAGGTCCGCAACACCGGCAATGTCTCCCTGGCCAACGTCGTCGTCCTCGATGACAACGGCACCCCTGGCGATCCCACCGACGACTTCAACCCCACCTTCACCGGTGGCGACACCAACAACAACAGCTGGCTGGATCTCGGTGAAATCTGGACCTACGAGGCCTCCAGCACCGTGCTGGAAGGTCAGTACACCAATATCGCCACCACCACCGGCACACCCATCTACCCGCCCGGCACCGACAACCCCAACTTCCCGCCCGGCACTCCGGTTCCAGGCCTCGAGCCGCCCACCGACACCGATCCGGGCAATTACTTCGGGGTGCCCCCCGCCACCCCCGAAATCAACCTGCAGAAGTTCGTGCGGGTGGATGCCAACCCCCTCGATATCCGCAAGCTCGTGGCCGTGGAGCCCGTCGATCCCGGCATGGCTGGGCAGGATCTCTGCGACGTGATTGGTGACGTTGAGGGATTGGTGTTCCGTTACATGCCAAGCAACACCTTCAACACCTTCCAGAGTTCCAGTAAGTCTGAAATCATCGTCAACAACGGACCTGACGATGACGGTACGGCCTATATTGTTGTTTCCGATGATGACCAGGATCCATTCAAAGGAGATGTCTTCTTCCAAGGCAATGTAGACGTGGGCGAAGACTTCTTCGCCTTCGGCAACTTCTCCTCCAACACCTACATCTACATCTACGACGAGCAAGGTGGTCCCCTTCTCCAGGAAGTGTCGTATCACACCTCCTGCTCCGCACCGATCATCCTCGGTGCACAGGCCCTGAGCGCCACCCTCGTGGGAGTCGACGGAGAAGACACGGGATTGATCACCATCCCCGAGCCTGTCTTCGTGGATGCCAACGATCCCACCGGCCCTGAGGCCCTGGTGGGCAGCAACGTGGACTACCGCATCGAAGTGTCCAACACTGGTGACTCCGCCATTACGGATGTAGACGTCTCCGATAACAACAAGACCGCCGATCCCGGCGATGACTTCAACCCGGATCCCATTGAAGAAGGCGGCTTCAATGTGGGCGACGAGAACCAGAACAATGCTCTCGATCCCGGCGAAGTTTGGCTATATGAGTTCTCTGAAATCGCTCAGTCGGGCCAGCAAACCAATATCGCCACCGCCACTGGCCTCACGGGAGGAATCGAGTTCCAGGCCATGGATCCCGCCAACTACATTGGCGTTGGTGGAGGGGGTGGTGGGCCCAACCCGGATCCGGATTGTCCCACAGGTCCGATTGGTGCCGGCAACATGGGCGTCCCAGGCGGCATCGATCTGGGTGATCTCACCAAATACCTGTTCTTCTTTGCCAACGGCAGCGAAGATGCCAACTGGCAAGGTGCCACGAAGGGATTCTCTGGGGATGTTGTAGTGGATGGTCTTCAGGCCGATGAGCGGACCTCTGGCGACGTGCCCTATGCCGGCACCATCATCACCAATGCCAATTCCTTGGGGTCCTGGCAGGACATTGTTGACCAGAATCCTGGACAGGCGGGGGCACTGACAGGCCAGACCACCCTGGTGGCAGATCTTGAGCAGGATCTGATGGATGCCTTCGGCCAGATCAATGGCCTTTCGGCCACCTCCGGTTATACAAGCGTCTCCTCAACGTCTCTTGATGGCCTGAATACAACAAATGGCATTGCTGAAACGTTTGTCATCAACATCACATCAGGGCTGAACTTCTCCAGTGTGATTGATATTACAGGCGACGCCTCCGACGTCTTTGTCCTCCGTTGGGATACCGATGCCAACCCCAATAACGGTTATCAAGGCACGGTAAAGCCTCAGAGTGGTGGAGCCATCAACCCACTGGGTGGACTGACGGCGGCCAACTTCATCAATGTGGCCGGTGACATCAATGCCTCCGGTGGTGGCAGCAATCCTTCTGGTCTCCCCCAAGGCCCGATTGATCCCTCCACAGGTCAACTGATCGATGGAGGTTCCAACTTCAGTGGTGGTGGCTTCTTCACCGGTTACTGGCTGACAACCGGCGATCCCAGCGATGGGGACACCCAATCGCTGAGCAACGCCATCTTCACCGGTGGCTGGTACACCACTTCCGATAAGTTCAGCCTCACATCCGGCACCAGCGGTGTTCATGTCTGCCCCAACCCGGAAACCCAGCCACCTGCACCGCATGATCCTCAGCCTCCCACCGGAGGTGACGGCGGATCGGACATCATCCTTCAAACCGATGATCCCTTCGATCCCAACAACATCGGAGAGGATGCCGATAGCCCCACCGGCCCCATCGCCGAACTCAACGACAAGCTCACCTTCACCTACATCGTTGAAAACACGGGCAACGTGGCCGTTGATATCACCAGCACCCTGCCTGATTTTGGCTTCGGCCCCGTGGATGACAACACCACACCGGATGATCCAACCGACGACTTCGTGCCGGTTGCTGTGGAGAAGGCCAATGGCAACAACTTCGGTGATGCCAACGACAACATGTTGGTAGATCCCGGTGAGCTGTGGTACTTCCAGGCCATGGCCTTTGCCACGGAAGCGGGTCAGAAAACCAACGACTCCAAAGTCATCGTTGTTGATGCCAATGGCCAGATGGCCATGGATACCGATCCAGCTTACTACCTGGTGAATCCACTGAATCTGGAAAAACTGGTCTCCGTAGATTTGATGACGGATCTTGGAGATCTCTGCGAAACTGCAGGCAAGCCGGAATTCCTTACCTTTACCTATCTACCAAGCAATACGATTGACACCAACCAGAAGCCTGGCCAGGTTGAATTCGAAAAGAATGTTACAATCGATTCCCGCTACGACGAAGTATTTATCTCAACCAATAAGGACTTCAGTGGCACATTCGAAATCGGGGACACCTTCACATTCGCGGCAACTGGTGGAGATCTGATTGTCGAGATCTATGACTTTCAAGGTGGTCCATTGCTCCAGGAAATCAGTAAATACCATCTCTCCTGCTCCCAGCCCATCACTCTTCTCGATGAACTTGGAAGCGTCACCCTGACGGGATACATCGGAGAAAATGGTTCTGCCACACTACCCGAGCCTGATTTCGTGGACGCAGACAACGCTCCCGGTCCTGATGCCATCATCGGTTCCAAGGTGGACTTCCTCTATGAAGTCACCAACACCGGCGATGAGGCCCTCGCCAACATTGTCGTCACCGACGACAAGCTGACGCCAACAGCCATCGAGGAGAATGGTTTCAACATTGGTGATACCAACACCAACAATCTTCTCGACATCGACGAGAAGTGGCTGTTCGAAGCACACGAATCGGCGAGCGAGGGCCTGCAGACCAACAAGGGAACGGCCACGGCCGAGCTCAGCGGCACAACGCTGATGGACATGGATTTCGCCAACTACACCGGAATCACCAATCCACCCCCATCAGGCGACATCTGCGATGTATTCGGCAAGCCCCTTCAGATGATCTTTGATTACATCCCCAGACAGGATGTGATCACAGGACAAGACTCCGACAAGGCCAGGATCAACTTCCAAGGCCCAATGGATGATGACGGGACCTCCTTCATCGTGGTCACCGATGAGGATGATGCCAGCAAAGCCCTCTCAGGCGATGGTGATCAGTACTTCAGAGGCAACGTCGACGTGGGTGAAGACTTCACCGCTTCGGAAAGCTTCAACGGCGATTCCTTCGGTTCCACGACCTTCATTCACTTCTACGACGACTCCAACGGTCTCCTGCTTCAGAGCTGTCGAATATCACACCTCCTG
>CAVYYO010000013.1:0-126898 GCA_963772735.1 uncultured cyanobacterium
CTAGGCCAGGGAGACTCAGGGCTCCAGGTTGTACTTGTCCATCGCCTGCTGTTTGCAGATGGCTTCGGCCTGGGGGATGGTCGCCTTGTCGTTGACCTGCTCGGCCACGCAGGTGCATGTGTCCTTGGCCATGCCGGCCGGAGCCGGCTTGCCGGCCTTGGCGAAGTCAGCGTCGACGGCGATGGTGCAGTAGTGGATGATCAGCTGGTCCCGCATGTTGTCGAGCCCCTGCGCCCCGGCGGGCAGGGAGGCGAGCAGGGCGGCGGCCCCGGCCGAGGCGAGCAGCAGGGGATGGACCCGGAAGGCGGACTGGAGAACGGCCATGGGGGGGGGGTGGTGAAGCCCCGGCATCCTGGCCGGAATCAGGCCGCCCGGCAGCACCGTCGCCGCCAGAGCAACAGCAGCACCACCACCAGGCAGGCCACCCCACCGCCGTCGGGAACAGCGCTGTGGTGAGCGTCACCCGCTCCAGGGCCAGCAGCACCAGCAGATTGCGCAGCACGAAGAGGGCGAAGAAACCGATCCGTTCCTGATCGGGGTGGGCGTAGGCCCGCCGCAGGGTGGGCCCGAAGCCCAGCAGATCCACCACGGTGAGGATCACCACGGCCCAGAGAGGGTCGGCCGTCAGAAACCACAGGGGCAGGGCCGAAGCCGCCGCCAGGAGGAAGAAACGGTCCAGGGCCGTGAACGCCCGATCGGTCCCATGGGTATGGGCCAGCCAGGCGATGTGCAACGTGATCAGGACGGAGATGCCGATGGGCCAGGCGCCGGCCCCGGCGCCACCGGCGCACTGGGCCAGGAACACCAGCAGCGTGGTCGACCCCCAGATCAGCCAGGAGTACAGATGGGGTCTGGTGCGTCCGCCGCGGATCGAGCGGATGTAGGGCAGAAACGCGACGCAGGTGATCGCGACCGCGGCCCCGCTGAGCAGCAGCTTCACTCCAGCTTGCGGCTGATCCGAAGCCAGGGTCCCCAGGGATTGGCGCAGCCCACCAGGGCCACCGGGGTGGGGGCATCGAGATTCTCAAGCCAGCGGTGCAGCGCCGGCTCCAGGGTGATCACCGGCCAGGCGCCGCTCTCGCCCTGGAGCTCATAGGCCCCATCGCCATCGGGGACCAGCCGGCCGCGCCAGAGCTGCTCTCCGGGTTCGGCGGGGGGGATGGGGTCAGCGGCGACCCGCCCTGGCCCGTGGGCGGCGCCGGGTTGGCTCAGGTGCCCGTGGCGATCGAGCCGTTCCGGTGTCTCCAGCGCGCGGCGCTGGCGCTCACGCCAGAGGGGGTGATGCCAGGGGGTGTCCCAGAGGGGCAGCACGCCCGCGGGCGCCAGGGGATCGGCGATCAGGGCCTCCTGCAGGCGACGCACGGGCAGGGCCGCCGGCTCCAGACCGTGCCGGAGACAGAGGGCGGCGGCCAGCCCTGCGGCCTGGCCGATGTTGAGCACCAGGGGTTGCAGCCGGGTGGCCCCGTTGGCCATGTGGCTCACCCCGAAACACTTGTCGGCCGCCAGCAGGTTCCGGAGCCCCTCGCTGACCAGGGCGCCGTAGGGAATCGTGAAGGGGGTGCCGCTCCAGCGCCCTCCCCAGCGGCAGCTCTTCGGTGCCAGGGGCCAGTCGGCACCTGGGTAGTGGTGGTCGTTGGCGTAGTTGCCCACGGCGATGGCGTTCAGGGCCCCGTCCGCATCGCAGCGCAGGGGGGCGATGCAGGGCCCGGCCGCCTGGGGCAGAAGGTGCTGCTCCAGCACCAGCTCCCGGGCCACCAGCCGGCGCCCTTCCCGCCAGTAGGGCATCAGCGCCAGGGCCTCGCTGCCCATGAGGCGGCCGGCACCGGCTTCCGCCGCGCTGGGAAAGACGGCCCCGGGCTTCAACCAGCCACCGCTGGCGTGGCGCAGGGTGGCGGCGAAGGCCTCGCTGTGGCTGCGCATGGCCTCGAACAGGGCCTGTTCCGCCGGCGTCGTGGCCCCGCCGTCCTCCGAGCCACGGGTGCCGCCGCCGCCCTCGGCCAGCTCGGCGAAGGCCCTGCCCAGTCCCTGGTGCCAGTCGTTGCCGTGCAGGGGCCAGTTCAGCATCACCAGGCCGCCCGGGAGACGGCCGTAGGTGAGGGTGCGCTCCAGGCCGAAGGCTTCAGTCGCGCCACTGAAGGGTTCGGCCAACCGAGGGGGGGAACGGCGCCGAAGTCCCCCAGCGGCAGCCGCCGGTGCCTCCCGTTCATCCAGCTGGCCCATGCACACCCAGGTGGGGGACTGGACGGGCTGGTCGCGGAAGAAGGGGTTCTGCGCCAGGGCCTGAGCCTCGGGGGCACTGGGTTCCTGCCAGGCCTCCTTCGGCTCCCAGCCGAAACGGAATGGGGCCTCGGCCAGGGGAAACAGATCACCACGGTCGCTGCCGTCGATCACGATCGTGGGCTGGAGGCGACACAGACGGCCCGCGTGTTCCACCGTCACCGCGACGATCGCATCGCCGCGGAGCTCCACCTGCCGCAGGCGGCAGCCGGGCCACCATTCCAGCCTCGCTTCGGCGGCCAGCCAGCGGCGCAGGATCCTTTCGGCACTGGCGGGGCGGTAACCGAAGCAGCTGACCCAGTTCTGGTCCAGGCCCTCCGGCTCGCTCCGCTGCAGGGCCCGCAGCAGCGCGCCCCAGAGTCCGGTCTGCCAGGGGCTCAGTTCATTGCCGTCGGGAGCGCAGACCCCGGCGGCGCTGACCATTCCCCCCAGCCAGGCGCCGGGGGTGAGAAGCAGGGTGTCGGCGCCGGACCGGGCAGCCTGGAGGGCAGCGGCGATGCCACCGCTGCCGCCTCCCCACACCAGCACCGCTGCGCTGCGATCGGAGCCCGTGGGCATCGAGGGAAAGGGGGCCTTGGTCGGGGCCAGCATCCCATCCCGCTCCGGGGGAAAGGGTCTGAAGGGGCGCTGGCGGGGCCACGGCTAGGATCCGGCCCCCGGGCCAGGGCCCAGCGGCGTCGCGGGGAGACCTTCCCACCGCCGGTGGTCCCAGCCGACGTCGATCCCTGATGACCTATACCCTCACCACCCCCCTCTATTACGTCAACGACCGGGCCCACCTGGGCAGCACTTACACCACGCTCGCCTGCGACAGCATCGCCCGGTTCCGCCGTCTGCACGGTGAACGGGTCACCTTCATCACCGGCTGCGACGAACACGGTCTCAAGATCCAGCGCTCGGCCGAGGCTGCCGGGCTCACCCCCCAGGCCCACTGCGACGCCATCAGCGGCGAGTACCGGGACCTCTGGCGCCGTTGGGGCATCAGCAACGACCGCTTCATCCGCACCACCGACCCGCGCCATCGCGCGATCGTCCAACAGTTCTTCTCCCGGGTCGAAGCCGCCGGCGATGTGATCGAGGGGCGCCAGCGGGGCTGGTACTGCGTGGCCTGCGAGGAATTCAAGGAGGAGGCCCCGGAGGCGGCAGCTCCCCAGTGCCCCACCCACCTGCGCCCCCTGGAATGGCGCGACGAACTCAATCTCTTCTTCCGCCTGTCCCGCCACCAGGGCGCGATCGAGCGCCTGGTGGCCAGCGACGGGTTCATCGCCCCCCGCTCCCGGCGCCGCGAGGTGGAGAACTTCGTCGCCGGGGGCCTCAAGGACTTCTCCATCTCCCGGCTCGATCTGCCCTGGGGCATTCCGGTTCCGGGCTACGCAGGCCACACCTTCTACGTCTGGTTCGACGCCCTGCTGGGCTACCTCACGGCCCTGCTGGGGCCTGAGGATCCCGCCGATCTGAGCCTTCTCGCCGAACGGGGCTGGCCCGCCCAGCTTCACGTGATCGGCAAGGACATCCTGCGGTTCCATGCCGTCTACTGGCCTGCCATGCTCCTCTCGGCCGGACTGGCACTGCCGGAGCGGGTCTTCGGCCATGGCTTTCTCACCCGGGAGGGCCAGAAGATGGGCAAGTCCCTCGGCAACGTGCTCGATCCCGACGTGCTGCTGGAGCGCTGTGGCTCCGATGCCGTGCGCTGGTACCTGCTGCGGGACATCCCCTTCGGAGAGGACGGCGATTTCCAGCAGCAACGTTTCATGGATCTGGTCAACAACGATCTGGCCAACACCATCGGCAACCTGCTCAACCGCACCTCCTCCATGGCCCGCCGCTGGTTCGACGGCGCCGTTCCTCCGGCCGGGGCCGCCGCCGCCGCCGACCATCCCCTCGCCCTGCACTGCATCGCCTGCGGCGAGGAGGTCGACCAGGCTCTGGAGGGCCTGGACTTCCGGACCGCCGCGGAAGCCATCCTGCAGCTGGCGGAGGCGGCCAACGGTTTTCTCAACGACCGGGCTCCCTGGAAGGCGATCAAGAGCGGCGAAGGACGTCCCGGCGTGGCCGCCGATCTCTACGCCGTTCTGGAGACCAGCCGCTGGGTGGCCCTGCTGCTGGCCCCCCTGCTACCGGATCTCTCCGCCCGCATGCTCGCGCAGCTCGATCAGCCTCCGCTGCGGGCCCAGGCCCCTGACGGGGGGGCGGGTGCGGGAAACGCCCATGGGATGGAACCGGTACCGGCCGAAACCACCTGGACGCTGACCCGACACTGGGGGAAGCTGGCCAGCGGCCATCCCCTGCCCGAGCCCAACCCGGTGATGCAACGCCTGGAACTGGATTCCCCCCTTTGACCCACCCCGTCCTCGCTCGCCCCTGGCGCCTGGCGGTTCTGCTGCTGCTGCTGCTGCCGACGGGTTGTGACCGGAACCAGGCTCCTCGGGAGGAGGCCGCCACCCCCTTCGTCTTCCGCTCCCTGAATCTGCGCCAGCAGGATGGGCTCGGCCGGCCCAAGTGGGAGCTGACCAGTCCGGAGGCCCGCTATGACCTGCGTCGCCGCATCGCCCGGGCCCTGAAGCCCCGTGGAGTCATCTACAGGAACGGCAAGCCGGCCTACCGGGTGGAGGCGAGCATCGGCACGTTGATCAACGATGGTGCCGTGATCCTTCTGGAGGGCAGGATCCGCCTGCAGCGCCTCGGCAATGATCCGGTGATGATCCAGGGATCACGGGTGCGCTGGATCCCTGCCCGCAGCCTGATGGAGATCGACCGCCAACCGGAGGGTTTCGACACCCATACACGGCTCACCGCTGAGCGGGCCACCTTTCGGATCGACAAGGACACCCTTGAGCTGAATGGGCGACCCCGCCTGCAGCGCTGGGCCAAACCCTTCGACCCGTTCCTGGCCAACCCGGTCGGCAACCCCCAGATCGTCGTCAGGGGGAATGAGGTCGAGTGGCAACCCGGCACCGGCGCCCTCGTCGCCCGTGGGCCGATCCGGGGTGAACGCCGGCCGCCCGGTTCACCCGCCGGACGCCCCCCCCAGGTCCTCACCGCCACCTCCCTCAGGGGGAACACCCTGAAGCAGCAGTTCAGCCTCGGGCCGCCTGTGCTGTTCAGGGATCCTGCGGAGTCAGGGGGGGTGAGCGCCCGGGGGCAGGGCCTCCAGGTGGATGGGGCCAAGAAACAGGTCCGTATTCCAGCGGGCTGCCTCATCCAGCAGAAAGGCGCGAGTCTCCAGGCCGACAGCTGCACCTGGAACTGGGAGACCCAGGCGATCGCCGCCGATGGCTCTGTGCTGCTTCAGCGGCCGGCCAATCGGCAGATCACCCGCGGCACCGTGCTGCGCGGACGCCTGGGGGAGAAGGGTCTGGTGGTGGTCACCGCTCCCGGGGGAAGGGTGTTCAGCCAGTTCCGGGTTCCCCCGTCGAAGTCGCCTCCACGGCCGGCCCAGCCCCGCCCGAAACCCGAGCCAATTCGCCTCTGAGCCGGCGGGCCCATCCCTCGATCCAGACCAGATCACTGCGGCTGAAACAGCGGGGCGACCAGCCACCCAGCACCAGCACCCCCTCCTCTCCGAGAGGCTGGACCACCACCGCCGGCAGACCGTCGGGGAGGGAAGCGAATTCATCCCGCCCCGGGTAGAGCTTCAGATCCACCAGGGAGATGGCCTGCCCCCTCGCCATGCAGCGGCGGCAGATCGCCCCCGGGCGAAAGTCGCCGGCCCCCAGGATCCCCCTCTCCAGGAGCGTCCTGCCCCGCCAGTGGAGCAGCACCACCGCCGCCGGCGTCGCCGTCAGCAGCATGGTGCTGCCCCAGCCCAGTTCCTCGCCAAGGGCGACGTCCAGATCCGGGGCCAGACGAAGGCCCTCGGATCCCTCCAGGGCCACCCGCTCCGGCGCCATGGGCGCCACCCGCTGCCAGAGAAGGGCCACCAACATCAGCAGCACCGCAAGAATGCTGCCCAGCACAGAGGCCCGCTCAAGGGAAGGGTCGAGGCTGGTGGCGGTCATCTGATTGATCACGACCAGTCCGAGGCCCGTGAGGCCACAGGCCAGCACGACGCGCGCAGCAGTGGGTACGGCCATCGTGGGAGCTCGCGCACCGGAGATCCGTTCAGGATGCCGGAACGGAGGGGTAACGGCAGACTGGTGGCGTCTCGCACAATGCCCGTGGTCCGAGTGACGCCTCCGGTTGCCGCAGCGGTTCCCGGCCCCTTCCTGCCCACGCGCCTGCACCGGTCCCTTCTGTCCCTTGTGCTGGCCATCGGACTGGTACTGGTCTGGCCGATCGCCGCCGCCCGCGCCGTTTCCGTGGCCGACCTGCCGCCCCGTCCCCCTCTCGAACATGTCCTCGACGACGCCAATGTGCTCAGCCGTGCCGGTAACGGCGAGATCGAACGGCTGTTGGAGGGCTTCTCCGCAGAGCGGGTGGACGCCCGGCTGATCACCCTTCCCCGGCTCGACTACGGACTTGATCTGCGCAGCCTCGGAAACCAGCTGCTGGAGCGCTGGTCGGCCGATCCCCCGGAGGGCCGCAGTCCGGATCCCCTGCTGCTGCTGCTGCTCGACACCCAGACCCGCTCCACAGCGATCGTGGCCCAGGCCCCGCTGGAGCGCCAGCTCCCCCCTGAGCTGCTGGAGAGCACCGCCGCCACCACCATGGTCCAGCCCCTTCGCAGCGGCGACCGCTACCGGCAGGCCAGCGTGGATGCCCTTCAGCGCCTTGCCTCGGTCCTCCAGGGCGGGGAGGATCCCGGAGAGCCCGTGGTCGAGGAAGCCGTGGCCGTCGTCAGCAACATCCCCACCCGCGAGGAGACCTCCAGCAGCAATGCCTTCACCTGGGTGGTCGTGCTGCTGGCGGTGGGCACCGTGGTGCCGATGCTCACCTGGTGGGTCTTCTCCCGCTGATTCCCCCACCTTCTCCACCCCATGGGACTGACTGACTGGATGGGTACCTTCGGGCGGGCCCAGTCGCTTGATCTGAGTTCCGATCTCGAACGCGGCTATGAAGCCGCCCTGCTCATCCAGAGCATCGAGATGGAGCACTACAACGACCGCCCGGTGCGTCCTGAGCTGGAGCTGCGGATTCCGCGCGCGGTCCAGGCCCAGGTGCTGCGGCGTTTCCGCGCCGCCCTGCAGGTCTGCCGCCAGGCCCGGGAAGCTCTGGCCCCCTACCGGCAGGAGCTGGCCGGCCAGGAACTGCGCCAGTTCCAGCTGATCGACCTGGTCATCAGCCGGTACTCCGGGACGCGCAACGAGCTGCCCGCCCTCAGCCGCTCTCCGGAGATGCTTCCCCGCAGCCTGGTGAGCGTGGTCGATCAGGTGCGCCGCCAGCTCGACCCCGATGCGGAGGCCAGTGTGGTGGCTGGATTCCGCCGCCGCCGCGATTCCACCCTGGTGTCCCTGCGGATCCTGCTGCTGTTGATCCTCGTGCCGGTGCTGGTCCAGCAGGTGAGCCGCTCCTACATCGTCTCTCCCCTGGTGGACCGCTTCGCCCCGAACAACGCCTTCCTCACCTACCCCAGGCCCCAGCTGGAGGAGCGGGCCGTCGAGAAACTGCGCGTGTACCAGGCGGAGATCGAGTTCGACGCCCTGCTGAAGGGCAAGGCGATGCCCAGCCGTGAGGAGCTCCAGGCCGAACTGGCCAAACGGGCCCAGATCCTCAAGGAGGAAGCCGACCAGGAGAGTTCCCACGCCATCAAGAACGTCCTGGCGGACGTGTGCGGCTTCATCGGCTTTGTGGCGGTCAGCATCGCCGGTCGTCGCGACATCCAGGTGCTGCGGGGTTTCATCGACGAGCTCGTGTATGGATTGAGCGACAGTGCCAAGGCCTTCGCCATCATCCTGTTCACCGACATCTTCGTGGGATTCCACAGCCCGGAAGGCTGGACCGTGCTCCTCGACGGGATCGCCAACCATCTCGGACTTCCTGCCGAGGAGAATTTCGTGCTGCTGTTCATTGCCACCTTCCCGGTGGTGCTCGCCACGATCTTCAAGTACTGGATCTTCCGTTATCTCAATCGCGTCTCCCCATCCTCGGTGGCCACCCTGCGCAACATGAATGGTGGCGGCTGAGGTCCCTGTCGAAGGCCAGCCCGGCCCGATCCCCCGTCTCACCCTGGTCAGCGGCCCCTCCAGGGGCGGCAAGAGCCGCTGGGCCGAACATCTGGCCATCCGCAGCGGTCTGGCCGTGATCTACCTGGCCACCGGCCCCCTGCTGCCTGATGACGTCTCCTGGCAGGAGCGGCTGCGCCGCCATCGCGAGCGCCGTCCACCCCATTGGCAGTGCCGCGAGGTGGGCGGGGATCTCGCCGAGGGGATCGGGCCTCTTGAGGCCGGCCAGCTGGGGCTGGTGGATTCGCTCGGCACCTGGGTGGCCGCCCATCTCGACCGGGAACCGGAGGAGTGGCAGCGCCGCAGCCAGAGCCTGATCGACGCCATCGCCCACTGTCAGGGGCCTCTGGTGGTCGTCTGTGAGGAAACCGGCTGGGGCGTTGTGCCGCCGACAGCGGCGGGGTCCCGCTTCCGCGATCGGCTGGGGGCGATGCAGGAACGGCTGCAGCTCCGCAGCGACGCGGCCTGGCTCGTTCTCCAGGGGCGTGCCATCGACCTGCGGGCCGTCAGTCACCCCGTGCCCCCCGCCGCCTGAGAGCCGCTCCGGATGCCCCGCGTCGTGCTCTACCAGCCCCAGATTCCACCGAACACCGGCAACGTGGCCCGCACCTGCGCTGCCACCGGATCCGAACTTCATCTGATCGAGCCCCTTGGCTTCTCGATCAGCGATCGCCACCTGCGCCGGGCCGGCCTCGACTACTGGCCCTGGGTCTCCCTGCACCGCCATGCCGACCTGGACAGCTTCCAGCAGCACCGCCGGCAGCGGGGCGGTCGTCTGGTCGCCCTGAGCAGTCGGGCGGAAGGCGCCTACACGGACTTCAGCTTTCATTCCGACGACTGGCTGCTCTTCGGCCGGGAGTCGGACGGATTACCGAACACCCTGCAGGCGACGGCCGATGCCCGGCTCACCATCCCGATGGCCCGTGCCGCCCGCGGCGGCGAGGGGGGCGTTCGCAGCCTCAACCTCTCGGTCGCCGTTGGGATCGTGCTGTTCGAGGCCCAGCGTCAGCTGGTCCTGGGCGTTGGCTTCGAGCCCCGGGAGCCGACCCGGTGACGGGGGGGGGCCGGATGGGGAGGTGCCAGCAACAGGTTGCCTCCCAAGGTTCACAGCGCTACTCTCTGCCGGTCCAGCAGATGTTGGCTTCTCTGCCGGATGTTGTCCGATGGATGTGAAATGCATGAAGCCTTTCCGATTGGTTCTTCCTCTTCTTCTCACCACACCGGCCGTCGCGCCGCTCGTGGCAGCTGTTGCCGATGATGTCCCCAGCGGCGTTTCCGCAGAAACCCTGCTGGCCGCCCTGCCCCCTTCCTCTGACAAGGTGTGGGTCAAGGTCCGTGGTCCGGTATCGATTGAGGAACTCTCCTCGGCCCTCGACCTCGAGGAAAGTCGTCTGGCCCTGCTGAATGATGTCGATGAAGACCACCGGTTCAGCAGTGGTGATTGGCTGGTGGTGCCATCCCTCAACAAGGAGCTTCTCGGAGGTATCGCCTCCCTTGAACCGTCCGTCCTGCGCCGGACCCCCCCTGTCACGACCCCCCCGCCGGTCGAGAAGGACGGGGTCGTCCGTTTCGGCGACACGGTGCTCAAACTCGCCCAGCGCTACGGGCTGAGCGTGGCCGAGCTGGTGCGGCTCAATCCCGGCCTCGAGACGGCCCGCCTCGTGGTGGGCAGCCAGGTTCGGCTGGCCAGGTCCGCCCCCGGTCGATCCAGGCTGCTTCTGGGTCTGAAGCCTTCGGTCAGCGGAGGGATCAGCTGGCCCGATATCCCCGAATTCGGCGATCCCAAGCCCCCCTTCAAGCACCGCACCACTGCACCATCCACCACCTGGATCTGGCCCACCAAGGGGGTCTTCACCTCCGGTTACGGCTGGCGCTGGGGCCGGATGCACAAGGGCATCGATGTGGCCAACAACGTGGGCACCCCCATCATGGCCGCCAAGGAGGGCCAGGTCTCCTTCGCCGGGTGGCACGACGGCGGTTACGGCTATCTCGTCGAGATCGCCCATCCGGACGGCAGCCGCAGCCTCTACGCCCACAACAGTCGCATCCTGGTGAACAAGGGTGAGGAGGTGACCCAGGGCCAGGTGATCAGCCAGATGGGCAGCACCGGCCGCAGCACCGGTCCCCATCTCCACTTCGAAATCCATCCTCCCGGCAAGGGTGCGGTGAATCCCCTGAAGGTCCTCCCCCCAAGGGCCTGAGCGACTGGGGGACGAGAAGGTGATCGTTTAGAGTCCCTTTGATTGGCTCGGTAGCTCAGCTGGTTAGAGCGTGGGATTCATAACCCCAAGGTCGGGAGTTCAAGTCTCCCCCGAGCCATTTATTTCTTCTTCAGTTGTCCTTTTTCACAAGGATGATCTGGAAACACAACAAGCACCGACGCCTTTTCGGTACGTCTCCATCAACCGAAGCGGCTTCAGCCCGCTCCTGAACAATCTCAGGAGGATGGCCATGGAGCCCCGGCCGGCATCAGCGCATCTCGATGGCATTGAGGCGCTCACGGAAGCTGCGCGCGTTGGCCGCTTCCTGACTTTCGGAGCTGACTGCCGTGGCGGCCACAGGCACCGGCGCCGGCGCCGTCGAGTTCGAGGCCGTCTGGATCGGGCGGCGGCTGCGTGCGTAGCCGCCCTGGGAGCGGTTCTGGAGGGCGCGAGTGAGGCTCTTGCTGCGATTGGCGGCTCCCACGGTCTCCCCGTCCTTGGGACGGATCAGAGGATTGCCCCTGAGTTCGGATCGCAGCTGATTGAGCAGGCGGAAATGACCGGTGGTGTTGTACTTACGCAGAACGGTCGGATCCCATCCCATGCCGGCTTGCTTCACTTTCATAATCTCATCGTAGAGGTCGGTGACACCCCCCTGGCGCCACACCTGGATCTCCAGCCAGGCCAGCATGGGATCCCTTTCCATTCACAAGGGTGCGACCCATGACCAGCAGCGGCAGGCTCGTCGGCCTCGAGGCACCTGATTTCATCGCCACTGCCGTCGTGGACCAGGAGTTCCGGGAGATCTCCCTGCGCCAGTACCGGGGGAGGTACGTGGTGCTGTTCTTCTATCCTCTCGACTTCACTTTCGTCTGCCCCACCGAGATCACGGCCTTCAGCGATCGCCATGGGGAATTCGCGCGGCTCGACGCCGACATCCTGGCGGTCTCGGTCGACAGCCCCTTCAGTCATCTGGCCTGGGTCCAGACCGAACGCAAGAGCGGCGGGCTCGGTGACATCGCCTATCCGCTGATTTCGGACCTGACCAAGGCGATCGCCCGCTCCTTCCATGTGCTGGACGAGGTGGCCGGAACGGCCCTGAGGGGGCTGTTCCTGATCGATCCGGACGGGGTGATCCGGCACAGCACCATCAACGACCCGGCGGTCGGCCGCAGTGTCGATGAAACCTTGAGGGTGCTGCAGGCTTTCCAGCATGTCCAGGCCCATCCCGGCCAGGTCTGCCCCGTCGGCTGGACCCCCGGTGCCAGAACCATCCAGCCCGATCCCGCTGGCAGCCGGGCGTACTTTGCCGGCCTCCCATGATCAGCCCTCCGTCCCCTCAGCCCAGGGCTGCCTCCAGCAGGCGACGACCGTCCAGCCCCCCCGTGGCGGCATCGCAGGCCCGTTCGGGATGGGGCATCAGTCCGAGCACGTTGCCCGCGGAATTCGTGAGACCGGCCACCTCCCCCATCGATCCGTTCGGATTGGCGAGGTAGCGCAGCACCACGCAGCCCTGGTCCTCCAGGGCGTGGAGCTGCTCCTCCTCCACCTGATAGCGGCCCTCTCCATGGGCGATCGGCAGGGTGATCCGCTCGCCGGCGTCGTAGCCGGCGAGCCAGCGGCAGGTCCCGGGGCGCACCTCCAAAGGGCTGCTCTGGCAGAGGAAATGGAGATCACGGTTGCGGGTGAGGGCCCCCGGCAGCAGGCCCATCTCCGTGAGCACCTGAAAGCCGTTGCAGATGCCGAGCACCGGGCCGCCGCGGTCGGCGAAGACCCGCACCTCCTCGAGCACAGGCGCGAAGCGGGCGATGGCACCGCAGCGCAGATAGTCCCCGTAGCTGAAGCCGCCCGGCAGCACGATGGCCTCAAGACCGGAAAGATCCCGCTCCTCATGCCAGAGGAAGCGTACGGGGATGCCGAGACAGCCCTGCAGGGCCCAGCCCACGTCCCGGTCGCAGTTGGAGCCGGGGAAAACGACGATGCCGACAGTCATTGATCCGCTCCTCTCAACCGGCTTCGATCAGGTCGAGGGACCAGTCCTCGATGACCGGATTGGCAAGCAGACGGTCGCTGAGCAGTTCGAGCCGGGCCTGGGCGGTGGCGCGGTCAGGAGCCTCCAGATCCAGTTCGATCGCCTTGCCGATCCGCAGCCGCTTCACACCCTCCACCCCGAGCCGGGCGGCGGCGGCCCTGGTGGCCTCCCCGGCGGGATCGAGTACGGAGGGCCTCAGGGACACCTGAACACGGGCGTTGAAGATCGGCACCGGAGCCACGGACGTTTGTTAAATCTTGGCAGCCCGCCTCTCTGCCCCCGTGGCTGACTGACCAACCTGGAGGTCCTCCCCCTGACCACCGTTCGTGGTTCTCTCCCTCCCCCGGTCTCGCCTCGATCCGCTGGGCTGGCTGATGGTGAGCTTGGCCCTGGGGATGGTGCTGGCCTGCGTGGGCCTCCAGGCCCATGCCCTCCCCTGGATGGTCTCCCTGGAATGCCGTCTGGCGGGGGGCCCCTGGCAGGCCTGCCAGATGCAGGTGGAGCAGGTGGGAGCCCACTGGTATCTGCTGGTGGGCTCCCAGAGAATCGAATTCCGCCACGACGGCCGCGGCAGCGTGACCATGCTCAAGCCCTCCGGTGGCTGGCAACCGGTGAACAGCCTCTGGCTCGAGGACACCAGCCTGTGCTGGGACGGAGTCTGCGCCAGGGGGGACATCCCGCTCGATTGAGCCCGCGGCCCACCGTTCAGAGCCTGGCGAGGGCCTGCTCGAGGGCAGCGGTGGACCCCTCGGTGGCGAGCAGCACCAACTCCAGATCGGGGGCGGGTTCGTGCTTGCCGGAGACTCCCGGACGGGAAGGAGCATCGCGGTCCTCGTACCAGCAGTCGAGGCGGCGGCCCACCGCCTGGATCTGCAGGGGCATCCGCTTGCCCTCCTGGCGCAGGCGTCCCTTGAGCCGCACCACCGGGTGATCGATCAGCAGCTGCTGGAGATCCGCCTCGAGCCGCGGGCGCTCCCAGGTGCCGAAGCGCCGCACCACCAGGGATTCCATCGCCACGTGGGCATGATCGTGGTGGTCATGGTCATGGTCATGGCCGTCGGCATCGGGATCATGCGGAGGCCCCTCCTGCCTGCCCGGACCATCGAGCACCAGGGAGGGATCAATGCGTCCCCGGGCCATGGGCAACACCACGGTTCCCGGTCTCAGCCCATCCGTCAGGCGTGCGCTCACCCGTTCGAGCTCCGCCGGCTCCAGCCGATCGGCCCGGCTCACCAGCACAAGATCGGCCGCGCCGAGCTGGTCGGCGAACAGATCCTCGATGGCGCTGATGTGGTCGAGGCTGGGATCGGCCCGACGCTGGGCCTCCACCGCTGCGGCGTCCCCCACCACGTGGCCGGCGGCCAGGGCCTCGCCATCCACCACCGTGACCACCCCATGCACCCGGGTGCGGCTGCGGATCTCCGGCCAGCCGAAGGCGGCCACCAGCGGTTCGGGCAGGGCCAGCCCGCTCGTTTCGACGACGATGCCATCAAGAGTGTCGGCCCGCTCCAGCAGGCGGGTCATGGTGGGCAGGAACTCGTCCTGCACCGTGCAGCAGAGGCAGCCGTTGGCGAGCTCCACCAGCCTGCCGTCGAGCTCCTCCTCGGGGCAGAAGCCACAGGAGGCGATCAGGTCCCCGTCGATGCCCACCTCACCGAACTCGTTCACCAGCACCGCCAGGCGCAGGCCGCTTTCCAGCAGCAGGTGCCGCAGCAGGGTCGTCTTGCCGGCCCCCAGGAAACCCGTCACCACCGTGACGGGAAGTCGCTGCGGAGAATGGAGCGGCATCGGGGCAAGGGGCAACACGGACCCCGAACCTAGGGGAGGCGAAGCGCCGGATCTCACCGGCAGCCGAGGCTCTCGCTGGTTTCCACGCCCGTGACGGGATGGCGGCCGGTGGCGCGGGCACAGAGTGCCTTCTGCTCGGGAAGATCGAGCACCGCATCACTGAAATCGGCCCCCTCGATGCGGGCGTCGCGGAACTTGCTCTGCATGAGCATGGCGTTTCGCAGCTGGGCGCCGCGCAGATCGGCGCCGTCGAACCGGGTGGCGAACGCCACCACATCCTCCAGGTCGGCGCCGCGCAGATCCGCCTGGCGCAGGTTGCTGGCGTTGAACACCGCTCCGCGCAGGTCCGCCTCCCGCAGATCGAAGCCCTCCATCGACGCCTTCAGGAATTCCTGCTGCTGCAGATTGCGTCCCCGCAGGTCGGGTTCCAGGTCCTGGAAGGACCGCTGGGCCCGCAGTTCCGGGGCGGTGATGGCCACAGCCGGACCCACCGGCATCACGCCCCAGAGAAGAACCACCCCCAGCAGGATCCCCAGGAGACCGGTGAGCCTCCCCGGGAGGCCCCCCCGCCTGTTCCCCGCTCCTTTCGATCGATTCGAGGCTCCGCCGTTCCACGGGGATTGGAAGCTGGGGACCATGCCACACCGGTACGCTGCCGGTTCAAGCTATGGCAGGCGAGCGCCTGCCAGCGTCGCCATAAGCCCATCATGAGCCCGTCATGAGCATGTCCCTGCGGGTGGTGGTCCCTCCCCATCCCCTGATCGGCCACTGGCTCACCCTGCTGCGCGATCACTCCACCCCCTCGCCTCTGTTCGCCACGGCCATGGCGGAACTGGGACGCTGGCTCACCTATGAGGCCCTGCGCGACTGGCTGCCCCACCGAAGGGTGACGGTCGAGACCCCCCTGGGCAGCTGCGATGGCCAGGTGGTGGATCCGGAGGTGCCCCTGCTGGTCATTCCCGTCCTGCGGGGCGGCCTCGGCCTCTGGCAGGGGGCCCAGTCGGTGCTCCCTTCGGCCCGGGTGGCCCATGTGGGGCTCGAGGCCTGCGGCCCCGATCACCAGGCCCACTGGTTTCTGGATGATCTGCCCGCCACCATCGACCCGCGCTGCGGAGTGCTGGTGTTCCTCCCCGCCCTGGCGGGCGGTTCGATCCTGCTGGCGCTGCTCGACCGCCTCCAGGACCTCGGGGTGGAAGGGCAGCGGTTGCGGGTCATCACCACCCTGGCGGCGGCGCCGGGGTTGAAGGCGGTCGGCGAACGGCACGGGGATCTCACTCTCTACTGCAGCGGCATCGACGCCGAGGTCGACGCCAGGAACCGCCTTGTCCCGGGATTCGGTGAGGTGAGTGAGCGGCTGTACGGAACGATCGCCCCGACTGCCTAGGGTGGAGTCCTCCCTTTCGGGTCTCCCCCCACGCGGACAGGTTCATGGCTGATTCCGTTCATGGCTGATTCCAGCGAGCGGTCGTCCGCCGGTGCCAGCCTGGTCCTGCTGGCTGGAGCGGCCGGTGCGGTGCTGGGGGCCGCCGGGCTGGCCGTCTGGTTACTGCGCCGTGCCGAACGCCACCGCCTGGGGCGGCGTCAGCTGCGCATGCTGCGCGTCTCCCGTCTGGCGGACGGGGTGGACGAGGCACCGGTGAGCAGCGACCAGCTGCATGATCGCGTCCGCCAGCTGAACCGGGCGATCGACGACGTGCGCCGGCAGCTCGAGCAGCTTCAACCCCAGGGTTGATGCGGCCCCCTCAGTAAGTTGCTGGATTCCCGTCCATCGCTGGCCATGTTGCGTTCCGCCGCCATCACCCAGGGGCTCCAACGCTCTCCCAACCGGGCCATGCTGCGCGCGGTCGGTTTCGGTGACGGCGATTTCGACAAGCCGATCATCGGCATCGCCAACGGGTACAGCACCATCACCCCCTGCAACATCGGCCTCAACGACCTGGCACGCCGGGCGGAGGAAGCCGCCCACAGGGCCGGAGCCATGCCCCAGATGTTCGGCACCATCACCGTCAGCGACGGCATCTCGATGGGCACCGAGGGGATGAAGTATTCGCTGGTGTCCCGCGAGGTGATCGCCGATTCGATCGAAACCGCCTGCAACGCCCAGAGCATGGACGGCCTGCTGGCCATCGGCGGCTGCGACAAGAACATGCCCGGCGCCATGCTGGCCATGGCACGGATGAACATTCCGGCGATCTTCGTGTACGGCGGCACGATCAAGCCTGGGAAACTGGGACCCTGTGACCTCACCGTGGTGAGCGCCTTCGAGGCGGTGGGGCAGTATTCCGGAGGCCGGATCGATGCAGAGGAACTGCTGACGATCGAGAAGAACGCCTGCCCTGGTGCCGGCAGCTGCGGCGGCATGTTCACGGCCAACACGATGAGCTCGGCCTTCGAGGCCTTCGGGTTGAGCCTGCCCTACAGCTCCACGATGGCGGCCGAGGATCCGGAGAAGGCCGAAAGCGCCGCCCGCTCGGCGGAGGTGCTGGTGCAGGCGATCGCCGCCGGGATCCGGCCCCGCGATCTGCTCACCCGGGAGGCCTTCGAGAACGCCATCGCCGTGATCATGGCGGTGGGCGGCTCCACCAATTCCGTGCTGCATCTGCTGGCGATCGCCCGCACCGCGGGTGTTCCGCTCACGATCGACGACTTCGAGACGATCCGCCAGCGCGTACCCGTGATCTGTGATCTCAAGCCCAGTGGACGATTCGTGACCGTGGATCTGCACCGGGCCGGCGGCATCCCCCAGGTGATGAAGCTGCTGCTCGATGCCGGCCTGCTGCATGGAGACTGCCGCACGATCGAGGGCCGCACGTTGACCGAGGTGCTCGCCGAGGTTCCCTCCCAGCCTCCGGCCGACCAGGAGGTGATCCGGCCGCTCAGCAACCCCCTCTATGCCCAGGGCCATCTGGCGATCCTGCGCGGCAACCTGGCCGAGGAGGGCAGCGTGGCCAAGATCAGCGGCGTGAAGAATCCGGTGATCACCGGTCCGGCTCGGGTCTTTGAGAGCGAGGAGGCTGCCCTGGCCGCCATCCTCGAGAAACGCATCGCCGGGGGCGATGTGGTGGTGATTCGCTACGAAGGGCCGGTCGGCGGTCCGGGCATGCGCGAGATGCTTGCGCCCACCGCAGCGATCATCGGGGAAGGACTCGGCGATTCGGTGGCCCTGATCACCGACGGCCGCTTCTCGGGGGGCACCTACGGCATGGTGGTGGGCCACGTGGCCCCGGAAGCCGCCGTGGGCGGCACCATCGCCCTGGTGCAGGAGGGCGACAGCATCACGGTGGACGCGAAGCAACGCCTGATCCAGCTCAACGTGGCCGAGGGGGAGCTGGCGCGCCGCCGCAGTGCCTGGACCAGGCCCGAACCCCGCTACCGGACCGGGGTGCTCGGCAAGTACGCCCGTCAGGTGAGCAGCAGCAGCCTGGGGGCGGTGACCGATCTCCCTCCGGACTGATTCAGCGGCCCTTCAGCAAAGTTTCAGGAAATTAAGCCTCCTTTCAGAATCGTGCAGGTTCCTCAGGGTGATGCAGACCTGCACTGCGACTGCTGAAGCGGTGCTGCGGATCGCAACAGGCGGAAATCCTGTGCGGCAGACGAGTCTCATTTGAGTCTACGAGTGGAGGCTCTTCGTGGCCGCCCTTCTCAAGCCGTCGGAACTGACCTATACGTACATCGATGAGCAAGCATTCCATTCCATCCATGGCAACTCACGCGACGCCCGGCCGCTTTCGTCGACCTGTCAGGGTCACCATCACCATTCCGTACACCACCTACGAGGATCTGGTGGAACGCAGCAACCTCCAGGGCAGATCCCTCTCCAATCTGGCCGCCTATCTGCTTGAGACAGCACTGCAGGTCGTGCAAGACAGAGAGCACGCCTAGGGCCATCCTGAGTTGGCGGATGGGTTGCATCGACGCCGCTGAGGAGGGCAGGCACCCTAGTTCTGCCGAGACTCCCTCAGCAGCTGGGAGGGTTTGACGTGAAAACGCTGCTGGAAATCCACGCTGAACAGTCCGAGGGAGCGATAGCCGCAGTCGCGGGCGATGCTTCCCACCGTGTCGTTCAGGTTCGGATTCTCCAGTCGCTTCCGGGCCAGATCGAGACGCTGATTCTTGATCCACTGCGTGGCGCTGCATCCCATCCTTGCGGCGAAGGCATACTGAAGTGCTCTGCGCGAATAGTGGCTTCTTGACTCCAGATCCGTCAGTGTCAGCGGTTCTGCCAGATTCTGCTTGACGTAATCGATCAACTCATCGAAAGCGTCACGTCCTTGACGTTGGCGATGCCGCAAGCGGTCAAGGGCCTTTTCTTCGTGCAGTTGCGGAATCAGAAGGGCTGCCATCAACCGATAGATCTGATCTTCGAACTGCAGCGAATCCAGCACTCCCTTGCCGTAACCAGAGAGTTGACCTGCCATTTCCATCGTTTGTCTCAACGCGGCAAGCAGCGAAGGAGCGGAAGGATCCTCCGGAGGGCTCCAGGCGTGGCCCTGCGCCACAATCTGCTCCCAGTCCTTCGGCGGCTGGGGTAAGCCCCCCATGCTCAGCGCCGTCTGCAGAAGTTGCCCACTGGAAAGAGCAAAGGCGACGGCGGAAGAGAGGGAGCACTCGAGGCTGAAGGACCCAGCGGCCATCAGGAGACCACAGCCCATTCCGCAGGGCCAGGTACGAAAGGCCTGACACACCCGTTGCTTGCCGCCGTAGCCCAGCAGCACGATGAGCTCTCGATGTTCGCCGAATTCGATTCTCATCGGCTTCGCCGTCCAGGCCGTGGCCACAAGGCTGCCCAGACGGAGATTGATGCCGTAGGACCACCAGGACGGACCGGGCTCCAGAGGGAGGAGTTCCACCACGGGCAAGGCCTCCTGCAGCAGAGTGGCCCAGGCCTGTGGATCCTCCATCAGGTGCAGCTGGCGCAGCAGTGGATTGGGGAAGCGACCAGCCTGAACATGCCTGAGATTGGGGAAGTAGTCTTCAACGAACATTTTGAAGGCCCCCTCCGGGCCCCTGCACCCCGCTGAGCCCCTCTAACTTATCGCCAAACAAGCTGCGCTACCAAGGCAGAGCCTGAGCGTTGCACCGGTTGGCGACTTGCCTGTCCCAAGCGTCAGTTGTGCAGCCAGGCGATCCTCCTGGGGATTGGCAGGTCATCGCCAAGAAAAGAAAGGCTTTGCAATCTTCACTTCTTCCCAGCAGGTGCCTTCCCCTAACTCCCGCACCCCAGCCGGTAAACCTGAGTAGAGCATCGATGGTGTTGCTGCGGATGGACGAATCCACGGGACCGGAGCCTTCCCCTCCTTCGCCTGCCCCATCCGGGTCCGATTCCCTACTGCCGACTTCCGGAAGACGGGAGCGGTGTCCTCCGACACTCAATCCTGAGCCGCCGTACCCAGCAGAGCCCTCAGGCGGCGCGCCAGGGCCTCCAGTGGTGGCCCATCGGGCGGACAGCTGCAGCGCAGACCCGTGCCGCCATCCATCCAGACCGGATGGCTCCCCTGCCACAGCAGAGGATGGTCATCCCCCTGCCGCCAGGCGAGGGTGAGGTTGAGGTCGTCGCCGCTGCGGTAGATCTCCAGTTCCAGATCCTCCTGGGGGGCCCGCTCTCCCAGGGGGGTGCGGGCTTCGAGCCTCAGGCAGAGGTCGAGGCTGTCCTGGGGTGAGACCTGCGCTGCCGTGGCACCCTGGGCCGGGGCCACCACCGCATGGCGCAGGGGCCTGCGACAGAGATCGGCCGCTGCCGCCACCAGCTGGCAGAGGTCGGTGTTGGCGCTGCCCATGCAGAACTCAGGCGACGGCATCGATCGCCATCACCTCAAGGGTGAGAGGGCCGGCCCGGAAGCCCGGATTGGGGGATCCATCATCACCGAACTTCGAATGCAGGATCTGCAGCCGGGTGATGCGCCGGGGATCGAAGCGCAGGGGCAGACCGAGGGGCAGGGACTCGATGGGTCTGGCCCGGATCGAGGCACGAAGCTCGTCAAAGGGGATGCGCACCCGGCAGGGGCCATCGACGGCGGTGGCGAAGTTCGCGACCCAGCGAACCCCCCCGGGGATCAGTTCAGTGAGACCGGCGACCCCATCGGCACAGGCCACGGCCAGCTTGTAATGGCGGCCATCCCCCTGCAGGTCGAGTTCGAAGGCGGCCTGACCTGAGAGGTCCAGGGGCGGGGAGAACACCGGCGAGCGGCAGCTGACGAAGCCGCCGCCGCTTTCGACCACCTCCGCCTCCAGGCGCAGCCCGCGGCTGCTGACGCTGCAGTGGCCCGAGCTGCGGCCCCCCATCACCGTGTCGTTGAGGGCATGCCAGCCACTGAACCCATCCCCGGCCACCACCTGCATGGCGATTCAGGCGGGGGGGAGATCGGCGGCGGCGGCGGCATCGGCCAGGATGACCACCTCGCT
This sequence comes from uncultured cyanobacterium, assembly GCA_963772735.1. Lineage (GTDB taxonomy): Bacteria > Cyanobacteriota > Cyanobacteriia > PCC-6307 > Cyanobiaceae > Cyanobium. Next base: position 20,802 of record CAVYYO010000013.1, read on the forward strand.
GGAGGGCCGCACCAGCCGGGCCGGGGTGCGCTCGGCTGGCTCGGCGGGATCCAGCAGACGGGCGAGGGCCTGGCGTTTGCCGGCCCCGCTCACCAGGAAGATCACCCGGCGGGCGGACGAGAGCACCGGAGCGGTGAGGGTGATGCGGGGCAGGCCCTTGCCCTCGCCGATCGTGACACTGCGATCACTCACCCGGGGGGCAGCCGTGCCGGGAAAGAGAGAGGCGGTGTGGCCATCATCGCCGAGTCCGAGCAGCAGCACGTCGAAGCAGGGCAGGGGACCCGGGCAGAGGGCTGCCAGCTCCTCGGCATAGGCGGTGGCGCTGGCCTCCGGAGTGGGACGGTCGGTGGGCACCGGATGGAAACGGGCCCGGCTGGCCGGCGCCTGGGCCAGCAGGGTCTCCCGCAGCATGCGGGCGTTGCTGGAGGGGTCGTCGGCAGGCACCCAGCGCTCGTCACCGAGCAGCACATCGACCCGCTCCCAGGGCAGATGCTCATTGCCCAGTCGGCCGTAGGACGCTCTGGGAGTCTCACCCCCGGCCAGGGCGATCTGGGCCCGGTCCCGTTGCGCCAGTGCCAGATCGATTCCCGAGGCCACTTGCTCGGCGGCCTGGCGGGCCAGATCCTCCGGGCTGGCGGCGACGATCAGGTGATAGCGCGTGCAGGGATTCGTCAAGTCAGCCATTCGGTGTGGAACGCGCCAGGACGATCCGTGCGCTCATAAGTATGGGAGCCGAAGCAGTCGCGCATGGCCTGCACCAGATTCTGGGGCAGACGGCCGGTGCGGTAGCTGTCGATGTAATCCAGGGTGCTGCTGAGGCAGGGCACGGGAATCCCCGCCAGGGCGGCCCCGGCCACCACTTGCCGCAGGCCTTCGAGCCGCTGGTTCACCTGGGCGGCGAACCAGGGGTCCAGCATCAGGTTGGCCAGGGAGGGATCAGCACCGTAGGCGTCCTGGATGCGCTGCAGCAGGCGGGCCCGGATGATGCAGCCCCCCTTCCAGATCTGGCCGATGGCGGAGAAATCCAGGTGGTAGTCATGCAGCTTGGAAGCCTCCTGCAGCAGGGCCATCCCCTGGCCGTAGCTGGCGATGCAGGCCAGGATGCAGGCATCCCGCAGCGGCACCATCCCGGTGGCGGGCTCCCCCAGGGAGAAGCTGTGGGGAGCGGGTCTGGAGAGCACCGATTCAGCCGCCATGCGTTCACCGCGCAGGGAACTCAGCACCCGGGCATTGAGGGCGGCGTAGATGGTGGGGACGGGAACCCCCATCTCCAGGGCGCTCACCACGGTCCAGAGGCCCGTGCCCTTCTGGCCCGCCGCATCCACGATCAGTTCCACCAGATCGCCGCCGGTCTCGGGATCCTTGGTGCGCAGGCACACCTCGGTGATCTCCACCAGGAAGGAGGCCAGCTCCTCGGTCTGGTTCCAGCCCCCCAGCACATCGGCCATGGCGTCGCCGTTCATGCCGCCGACGCGCTTCATCAGGTCGTAGGCCTCGGCCAGGATCTGCTCGATGCCGTACTCGATGCCGTTGTGGACGGTCTTGACGAAGTGGCCGGCACCACCCGGGCCGATGTAGGTGACGCAGGGGCCGTCATCCACCTGGGCAGCCATCTTGCGGACCAGCCCCTCGATGGCGTCGTAGGCGGAGCGGGTGCCCCCGGGCATCATGCTCGGCCCCTCCAGGGCCCCCTTGGCGCCGCCGGAGACGCCCATGCCGATGTAGCCGAAGCTCCTGCTCTCGAGCTCCTTCACCCGCCGCTCGGTGTCGGTGTAGAGGGAGTTGCCGCCATCGATCAGCAGATCACCCTCCTCCAGCAGCGGGGAGATGCTGGCGATGGTGGCGTCGACCGGATCGCCCGCCTTGACCATCATCAGGATGCGGCGAGGCCGCTCCAGGGCGGCCACGAACTCGGGCAGGGTCGCAGCTCCCACGATGTCCTTGCCGGCGCCGCGACCGGCCAGGAACTCCTCGGTCTTGGCGTAGGTGCGGTTGTAGACGACGCTCGAGAACCCGTTCCTCTCCGCGTTGAGGACCAGATTCTCACCCATGACCCCGAGGCCGATGAGTCCGAAATGCGCCTTGCTCATGGGGCCGTTGTTCCGTTGGATCTCGTTGGCAGTGTGGCCAGCGGTCGGCGCAGCGACGGTCTCCGGCAGGGGGATGTCAGCAACTGCTGGCCCAGAACCCGCCGGAGGCCGGGTCAGATCACGCTGCCGTCGGCAATCGTGCCGTTCTTCACCACCACCACGATGCCGTTGCGGATGTAGAAATTGAGCTCGGGGCGGTCGGCCTCCTCCACCCGGTCCTTGTTGACGATCGTGACGTCCCGTCCGATCCGAACGTTCTTGTCGAGGATGGCCCCCTTCACCGTGGTGCCCCGGCCCACCCCCATGGGCGTACCGCCCCGCTCACGCAGCACCAGCCGCTCCTCGGACGACTCGAAGAAGTCGGCCCCCATCACCAGCGTGTCCTGCAGCACCACCTCGTCCTCGACGCGGGTGCGCACCCCCAGCACGCAGTGGTGGATGCTGCAGGCCTTGAGCAGGGACCCCTCGCCGATGATCGACTGGGTGACCTGGGCATCCTGCAGCTTGCTGGGGGGCAGGTAGCGGGGCCGGGTGTAGATCGGGAACTTCTCGTCGTAGAAGGAGAAGGCCGGGTTGGGCTGGTCGGTGAGGGCCAGGTTGGCTTCATAGAAGGCCCCGATCGTGCCGATGTCCTCCCAGTAGTCGTCGAACAGGAAGGTCTGCAGCCGATCGCCCTCCGCCAGGGAGGTGGGGATGATCTCCTTGCCGAAGTCGGTGGCCTCCGGATGGTTGGCCAGCAGGTTGAACAGGGTGCTGCGATTGAAGACGTAGATCCCCATCGAGGCCAGGAACGGCCGCTTGGCCGCCTCCTCGGCGGACAATCCAAGAGATTCCGTGTTCACCTTCATCGCATCGAGAGCTGCACCTTTCGGCTTCTCGCTGAACTCCAGGATGCGGCCATCGGCCGTTGTGCGCATCAGGCCGAAACCCTCTGCCTGGGCGGCATCCACCGGCAAGGCACCCACAGAGAGTTCGGCACCGGAATCGATGTGGTGCTGTACGAACTGGCTGTAGTCCATCCGGTAGAGCTGGTCACCGGAGAGGATCAGATAATGGTCGACGTCCCACTCCTGAAAAAGCCACTGGTATTTCCTTACCGCATCGGCGGTGCCTTCGAACCAGCTGGGGCTGTCCGGGGTCTGCTGGGCGGCCAGCACCTCCACGAATCCCTGGCCGAATCCTGCTGAGAGGTTGTAGCTCATCGTCAGGTGACGGTTGAGCGAGGCACTGTTGAACTGGGTCAGCACGTAGATCTTGTTGATCTCCGAGTTGATGCAGTTGCTGATGGGAATATCGATCAGACGGTACTTACCGGCCAGGGGCACGGCGGGTTTGGCCCGCATCTTGGTGAGCGGGTAGAGGCGCGTTCCCGCCCCCCCTCCAAGGATGATCGCCAGAACGCGTTTCATGAGCCCGATCCTCCGTCCTTGGCTGGCCAGACCGTACTGGAGCGCAGTGACGCTGAACGGGCAGTGGTGGCAGGTCGGTTCATGTTCCGTTGCAGTGGAGCGGGGTTGGGGACTTGCTGATGGGTGACGGGGGGCATCCGGCTCCCAGGAGGCTTCAGGCCTCCGGTGGATCGTCGTGAAGCTCGAAAAGATCCTGCAGCACCCGCATGGCGGCCAGGCGCTGCTGGCGGGGCTGGGGCGCCCGCAGCCGGGTGACCGGCGTGTGGAGGACCTTGTTGATGATGCCTTTGCTGAGGGCCTCCACCACCTTCCGCTCCCGGGCGGAGAGGTCGGGACCCATGCGGCTCAGGGCCTTCTGGAGTTCCTGCTCGCGGATGTCCTCCAGCTCCATGCGTAGCCGGTTGACCAGGGGCACCGCCTCCAGGCCGTCCCACCACTCCAGGAACAGGCGTGATTCCTCGGCCAGCAGCCCTTCGGCTTCGGCGGCCATCTCCCGCCGGGCCTCCTGGTTGCGGGCCACCACTTCCTGAAGGTCGTCGACGTCGAAACTCTCGACCCCCTTCAGATCCGCCGCATCAGCGCTGATGTTGCGCGGCACGCCGATGTCGATGAGCATCAGGCTGGACCGGCGGTTCAGCCCCCCCAGCCTCTGGGCCGTGATGATCGGCTCTTCGGCGCCGGTGCTGGTGAACACCAGGGAGCAGGTGCTCAGGCAGTGATCCAGATCCTCCAGAGGCCGGCATTGCACCGGCAGGGTGGGGAAGTCGGCCGCCAGGGCCTCGGCCCGGGCGGCGGTGCGGTTGAGCAGCACCACCCCGCGGCACCCCTTGGACTGCAGGTGCTGGAGCAGCAGCCGGGCCATCCGGCCGGCCCCCACCACCGCCACCTGCTCCTGGTCGAGGGGCACCAGCTCATCCTGACCGCGGGCCTGCCCCACCTTGAGCTGGGCCAGCTCCACCGCCGCGGAGCTGATCGACACCGCGCCGGTGCCGAGGTTGGTCTCGGTGCGTACCCGCTTGCCGGTGCTCACCGCCTGATTGAGCAGCCGGTTGAGGATCGGCCCGACGGAACGGTGTTCCTGACCCAGCCTCACCATCTTCTTGACCTGGGAGAGGATCTGGCCCTCTCCGAGCACCAGGCTGTCGAGGCCGGCGGCCACCCGCAACAGATGGCCCACCGCCTCCTCGTGGTGGTAGGTGAACAGGTGGGGGCGCAACTCCTCCACCGCCAGACCGGAATGGTGGCTGAGGAAGTCCCCGACGGCACTGATGCCCCGGTCGGGATGGCGCAGGAGGGTGTAGATCTCCAGCCGGTTGCAGGTGCTCAGGATCGAAGCCTCGATCACCTGCTCATCCGCCCGCAACCTCTGGAGGGAATCCTCCATGGTCTGCTCGGGGATGCTCAGACGCTCGCGGATTTCCACCGGAGCCGTGCGATGGCTGAGACCGACGACGGCGATGTGCATGGAGGCGGGCGTGAAGGTCCGGACGCTGGTGGATTCAGCGAAGGGCGATGCTCTTGGCTCCCTCCTTGATATGCACCGTATCGGTGAACCGGGCGCTGCGGTCGAGGGAGCTGATGATCAGGCTGCTGGTGCGGGTGCAGTCGCGCTCGAACACCACGCCCTTGAACAGCAGACCCGGTGTGATGCCGCTGCCGGCGAAGACGACGTTCTCGCCGGAGGCCAGCTCCTCGGCCTCATAAACCTTGTCGACGTCGGTGATGCCCATCTCGTTGAGCCGGGCGATGTTGCCTTCCTTGGTGTAGTCGGCCCACTCGGAGGTCTGGGCGATGGCCGGGTCGTAGACGAGCTGGCCCTGGAAATGGCCGCCGAGGCAGCGCAGGGCGGCGGCGGAGATCACGCCCTCGGGAGCGGCGCCGATGCCCATCAGGCAGTGGGTGCCGGTGCCGGCGAAGCCGCAGGCGATGGCGGCCTGCACGTCACCGTCACTGATGGGCTTGACACGGGCGCCGGTGGCGCGGATTTCGGCGATCAGGCTCTTGTGGCGGGCCCGATCCATCACCACGATCACCAGATCGCTGGCGGGCACCCCCAGGCACTCGCTCAGGATGGCGATGTTTTCGGTGGCGCTCTTGCGGATGTCCACCTTGCCCTTGGCCGATGGCGGCGCCGCCAGCTTCTTCATGTAGAAGTCGGGGGCATAGAAGAGGCCTCCCCGGTCGCTGGCGGCCAGCACGGCCATCGAACCGTCCTGGGCATTGGCGCAGAGGTTGGTGCCCTCGCAGGGATCCACCGCGAAATCGACGCCGGGACCGGTGCCGCTGCCCACTTCCTCACCGATGTAGAGCATGGGCGCTTCATCCCGTTCCCCTTCGCCGATGACGATGCGGCCCTGCATGGCGATGCTGCCCATGCGATGACGCATGGCCTCGACGGCCGCCGCGTCGGCTTCGTCCTTCTTACCGAGCCCGGTGAGGTGGGCGGAGGCGATGGCGGCCTGCTCGACGACTTCGAGCAGTTCCTGGATGAGAGTGCGATCCACGGCGGTCCGGCAAGGGAAGGGGCCTCAACGAGGGGCAGGCACGCCGGAGGCGGACCGCAGGCGAAGCGGGGAAGGATCCTGCCGCTGCAAGGCCTCTCGGAATTGAAGCGGGGCCATCGTATCAGCGCGCCCGGGGGCCCCCTGGCGGGTGGCTCCTTACAATCGGGAACTGTTCCGTTGCGCTGGCCGTCCATGAGCACCAAGCCCCTGGTGATCTCCCCCTCGATCCTTTCGGCCGATTTTTCCCGCCTGGGTGACGACGTGCGCGCCGTGGACGCCGCGGGGGCCGACTGGATCCATGTGGACGTGATGGACGGGCGCTTCGTGCCCAATATCACCATCGGCCCCCTGATCGTTGAAGCCCTGCGCCCGGTGACGGCCAAGCCCCTGGACGTCCACCTGATGATCGTCGAGCCGGAGAGGTACGTGGCCGATTTCGCCAAGGCCGGCGCCGACATCATCAGCGTGCAGGTGGAAGCCTGCCCCCATCTGCACCGCAACCTGAGCCAGATCAAGGACCTCGGCAAGATGGCCGGCGCCGTGCTCAACCCCAGCACGCCGCTCGACACTCTCGAGTACTGCCTGGAGCTCTGCGATCTGGTGCTGATCATGAGCGTCAACCCCGGTTTCGGCGGCCAGAGCTTCATCCCTTCCCAGGTGGAGAAGATCCGTCAGCTGCGCCGTCTCTGCGACGAGCGCGGCCTGGATCCCTGGATCGAGGTGGACGGCGGCGTCAAGGGCAGCAACGCCTGGCAGGTGATCGAAGCGGGCGCCAATGCCATCGTCAGCGGTTCCGGCGTCTTCGGCCATGCCGACTACGCCGAGGCGATCACCGGCATCCGCAACAGCCGTCGCCCTGAGCCGGTCCTCGTCTGAACAGCCCGCATTTCTCGATGCCGTCCCGCTGGGAGCGATCTGGAGAGGACCTCTTCCGGACCGCCTCCTGAAACCTTCCATGGCCCCATCGCCACCTCTGCGGTGGCGATTTTTTTGCCTTCGGAGTCCTGGCCACTCCCCAGGGTTGCCTGGCTCAGCTGCCGAGGAACCAGCCGTAGCTGTGCAGGCCGATACCGAGCAGGTTGACGCCGATGTAGCAGACGGCGATCACCACCAGACCCACGGAGGCCACGAGCGCCGGCCGGCGGCCCTGCCAGCCGCGAATCAGGCGTGTGTGCAGGTAGGCCGCATAGACCAGCCAACAGATCAGGGCCCAGGTTTCCTTGGGATCCCAGCTCCACCAGCTTCCCCAGGCCTCATTGGCCCAGACCGCGCCGCTCACCAGGCCCACCGAGAGCAGCAGGAACCCCACCGTGATCGTGCGATAGCTGAGGCTGTCGAGCTGCTCACTGATGCGGAAGCTGCTGCTGCTCAGGGCCATGGCGCCGGGTCCGTCGCTGGCCAGCTGGGCCTGGCGGAAGCCGCCGCTGCCGATGGAGCTGCTGCGCAGCTCAAGATCCTGGTTCCGGTCCACGAACAGAACCGCCACCGAGAGCAGGGAGCCCACCAGCAGGGCCGCGTAGCTGACCATGATCACGCTCACGTGCATGACGAGCCAGCTGGAACGCAGGGCCGGCACGAGCGGCGAGGCTTCCTGAAGGCGATCGGGCAGGGCGAAGCTGGCGAAAGCGATGCAGCCCAGACCCATGGGAGTGGCCGCCGCCGCCACCAGGGGGTTGGGCCAGCTGCGTTCCACCAGCAGCTGGGTGAGGGTGCAGGCCCAGGCCAGGAAGCAGAGCGACTCGTAAAGGTTGCTGATCGGGAAGTGGCCCGACTGCCACCAGCGCAGGACCAGCTGGGCGGTCAGGCAGAGGTTGGCCGAGGCCACCAGCACCCGCACCGCCGTGCTGCTGCGGCCACCGCTGAGGGACCAGAAGGCGATGGGCAGCACCAGCAGGAGCAAGGCAAAGGCCGCAAGGCCCAGACCGACGACCGGATCGTTCACCAGGAAGTTGAGGCGTGACAGGCTCACTCTGCCGTGTCGTGCCCCCCGGCGGGACTCAGCGGCTTGCCTGGCGAAGCAACCAGCCCCCCCCTGCCAGGCCGATGCCCACCGGCAGCCAGGCCGCCAGGAAAGGCGTAAGGGTTCCAGTGATCCCCAGGGAGCTGAAGATGAAGGACATCAGGTAATAGGCGAAAATCAGCAGCACACTGATCCCGAAACCCTGGCTGCGGCTGGTGCGGGAATTGGGGCGCACGCCAAGGCTGCTGCCGATCAGACCGAACACCAGACAGATGGCCGGGAAGGCGAACTTCTCCTGGATGCGCACCCTCAGCCGTCTTGCCTCCTTGGAGTTGTTGGCTTCCTGCAGGAGACGTTCAGCCGTAAGGGCCTGACCCACGGTCATCGTGCTGGCATCGGTGGGCAACTTGGCCACCTGGATCGGATCCTGGGAGAATGGATAGAGGTAACGATCGAACCTGGCGGATGTGGTGGAGCCGGTGGCGATGTCGATGTTGGAGGTTCGGCCATCATTGAATTCCCACATTCCTTCGGCCTCATTCCATTTCCCAAATTTTGCCGTCAACATCTGACGATAGTCAGGGCGAGAGAAATCAATGAGTGTGACATCGTACATGACACCCTTGATAAACTGTTTGGCATAGAAGATATGGGTAAGTACACGATCTGATTCACCATCTTCCTGCTGGACTTTGCCAAACCGTGAGTAGAGAGTGTTGTCGCTTTCCTCAGTGGCGATGGCCTTTCCGAGGGCTCGCTGCAAGTTGATCGTGGCGGCAAGGTTGGCCCTGGGCACGATCACATCATTGAAGACGAAGGTCAGGAGGGTCATGGCCAGGGCCAGGGCCATGGCGGGAAGCACCATGCGACGAGTGCTGACACCGACGCTGCGCAGGGCCGTGAGTTCGCTGCTGCCCGACAGCCGGCTGTAGGCGAGCAGGGTGGCCATCAGGGTGGCCATCGGGAAGGAGAGCACCAGAAAGGAGGGCAGCCTCAGCAGCAGCACCTTCAGCGCCTCCAGGACGGGTAGACCGGACTCGGCCACTCGGCGCACCAGTTCGAAGACCACGCCCACCGAGAGGGAGACGGCCGTGAAGGCGGCGATACCGAACAGAAGGGGGCCGAGAAGCTCCATCAGCAGCCAGCGATCGAGCAGGGGCAGGTCACGCCAGCGGGGTGCCCGCTGCCAATGGCCCAGCCGTTCCCGGCTCGGCAGCTGCATCCAGGTCGGACGCCGTTCCAGCAGGGTTCCGATCAAAGCTGGAAACCCTCGCCGAGATAGTGACGCCGCACCAGGGGATCGTTGGCCACGGAAAAGGAGGGTCCGGACGCAAGGATCCTGCCATCGGCCAGGATGTAGGCACGATCGGTGATCGCCAGGGTCTCCCGGACGTTGTGATCCGTGACCAGGAGGCCCATGCCGCGACGGCGCAGGCCATCGATCAGGTTCTGGAGGTCGGCGACGGCCATGGGATCCACCCCGGCGAAGGGTTCATCGAGGAGGAGATAGCGGGGCCCCTGGTCGCCGACGGCCAGGGCCCTGGCGACCTCGCAGCGACGCCGTTCCCCTCCGGAGAGCTGATAGCCAAGGCGGTGCTGGAACGAGGTCAGGTGGAAGTCCTCGATCAGCTCGTCGAGTCGCTGGCGTCTCTGGCGCCGATCGGATCCGCTTTCCTGCAGGGCCAGCATGAGGTTGTCGCGAACGCTCAGCTGACGGAAGACGCTTGCCTCCTGGGGGAGGTAGCCGATGCCGAGCCTGGCGCGGCGGGGCATCGGCAGATCAGCCACCGACTCCCCGTCCAGCAGCACCTCACCGCAGTCGGGCCTGAGCAGGCCCGTGACCAGGTTGAAGGTGGTGGTCTTGCCGGCGCCGTTGGGACCGAGCAACCCGACCACCTCACCGGGGTGGAGATCCAGGCTCACGTCACTCACGAGGGGACGGCCCGCCAGGGTAATGGCCACCCTCTCCAGTACGAGGCTCACGGCTCGCCGGCTGCGGGGGGGGGAGCGCCCGGCGGTTGCAGGCGGAATTTGCTGAAGACCTGCTTGCCGGCAGGCGGTTCCGCCTTCATACGTTCGCTGTCGAGCTGGTAGACCAGCTTCTCGGCCCGCAGGCGCTGGCCGTCCTCATCGATCACATCGACGTCCCCGGTGAGGACCAGACGGCCTTCCTTGCTGAAGTACTGAGCCTGCCGGGAGGTGGCCGTCATGCCCCGGTCCGCGTAGATGATGCGCACGTTGCCTGTGGCGGTGACGATGCCGTTCTGGTTGTCGGCCTGCTGGACATCGGACTCAATCGTGACCATGCCCGTCGGGACAGGCTTCGCACTGGCCGCCTCAGCCTGGGCGTCTCCCCCCGGGGCCAGGGCGGCGACGGGGCCGGATGGGCCCACCAGCAGAGCGACGCCGGTGAGTCCTGCTGCGAGCACGAGCAGTAGTGGTCGTTGGAGCAGGGTCAAGGTGGAAAACGGAGAGGCCTTGAGTGTGCTCAATGTACCGGCGCCCTGTCGGCGTCTCGCGCCAGTTCAAGGCGCGGCAGCGGGAGGTGCTGAAGAGCGCCCTGTTGCTGCAGGGCCCCAAGGCGCTCGGCAGCCAGCAGACGCAGGGGAGCCAGGGCCAGGCCGAAGGCCTCATCACCGCAACGGCGCAGACGCCCGAGGCCCTCACCCATCAGCACCGTGGCACCGCGACGGTTGCCTCTCTCGAGATGGAGCTCCGCCACGGCAATCTGAAGCAGACCCTGAAGCACCGGGCGCATGGGACCCTGGGTCTCATGCCACAGCGCTTCGAAGCCGTCGTGGCAGGCGTACCAGTCAGCTCCGTTGAAATGATCCACCGCCTGCCACAGCCGGGGGTCGGCCTGCAGCAGGGTCTCTTCATCGGCACCCGGAGCTGGGGCGCCGCTCACCGCTTGGCCGGCTTCTTCACCGGCAGCTTGCGCAGCCGGATCGACTCAGGGGTGACCTCCAGCATTTCGTCAGGGCCGATGTATTCCAGGGCTCGCTCCAGGGTCATCTGGATCGGAGACTGGAGTGTGTCGAGCACCTCTGCGCCGGCCGAGCGGATGTTGGTGACCTGCTTCGCCTTGCAGACGTTGAGCTCCAGATCGGGGGGGCGGTTGTGCTCGCCCACGATCATGCCCTTGTAGACCTTGGTGCCGGGGGTAATGAAGAACTGGCCCCGGTCCTCGGCCCCCTTGAGGGCATAGAAGGTGGCGGTGCCTTCCTCGAAGGCGATCAGAACTCCGTTGCGGCGGGCATCGAAGTCCCCCTGCATGGGGCGGTAGTCCAGGAAGGAATGGCTCATGATCCCCTCGCCACGGGTGGCTCTGATGAACTCGCCGCGGAAGCCGATCAGTCCCCTGGAGGGCACCACGAACTCCAACTGGGTGCGGCCGTCGCTGGTGGCCTCCATGTTCTGCATTTCGCCCTTGCGCATCCCCAGCTTCTCGATGCAGCTGCCCACCGCCGCCTCGGGCACGTCCATCACCAGGGTCTCGAACGGTTCGTGGGGGGTGCCGTCGATGGTGCGGAAGATCACCTGGGGCTGGGACACCTGGAACTCGAAGCCCTCCCGCCGCATCGTCTCGATCAGGATGCCGAGGTGCAATTCGCCCCTTCCGCAGACGGAGAAGCGATCCGGAGAGTCGGTGTCCTCCACCCGCAGGGCCACGTTGGTGAGCAGTTCCCGCTGGAGGCGGTCCCGCAACTGGCGGCTGGTGACGAATTTGCCCTCCTTGCCGGCGAAGGGGGAATCGTTCACCACGAAGGTCATCTGCAGGGTGGGTTCGTCCACCTTGATCAGCGGCAGGGCTTCGGGATGGTCAGGACAGGCGATCGTTTCGCCGATGTTGACTTCGTCGAAACCGGCCACCGCCACCAGGTCGCCGGCCCTGGCTTCGGGAATCTCCACCCGCTGAAGCCCCTGGAAACCCAGGAGCTTGCTGATCCTGCCTCGCTTGATGCTGCCATCGTCGCGGATCAAGGCGACGCTCTGGCCGCCGGTGATGGTGCCGTTGTGAACCCGGCCGATCATGATCCGGCCGAGGAAGTCGGAGTAGTCGAGCGTCGTGACCTGCAGCTGCAGGGGCTTGGCGGGATCGCCCACCGGAGGCGGCACGTGCCTCAGGATCGCGTCGAAGAGCGGCTTCATGGTGTCGCTCTCGGTGGCCATGTCGGGCTTGGCATAGCCCCCCATGCCGCTGCCGAAGAGGTAGGTGAAGTCACACTGGTCGTCGTCGGCTCCCAGCTCCAGAAATAGATCCAGCACCTTGTCCACGGCCTGCTCCGGGTCGACCCGGGCCCGGTCGATCTTGTTGACGAAAACGATCGGACGCAGCCCCTTCTCCAGGGCCTTCTTGAGAACGAAGCGGGTCTGGGGCATGGGACCCTCGTTGGCGTCCACGATCAACAGACAGCCATCCACCATGCCCAGCACCCGCTCGACTTCTCCGCCGAAATCGGAGTGGCCGGGGGTATCGACGATATTGATCCGTATGCCGTTGTAATCAACGGCTGTGTTCTTGGAAAGAATGGTGATGCCCCGCTCCCTCTCCAGGTCGTTGGAATCAAGCACGCAGGTGGGAACGGCCTCCCCCTCCCGGAAGATGCCGGACTGCTCGAGCAGGGCGTCCACCAGGGTGGTCTTGCCGTGGTCGACGTGGGCAATGATCGCGATATTGCGTATCGGGGCGCCTTTGATGTCGCCGCTCATGGGGATGTGGTCCTGCGATGAAGGGGGATAAGGGTTCGTCGGAATCGAAACGACGGCGTTCGTCTGGTGGATCACGGGGCGGTGACAGCGAGAGAGTGGGGGCGAATCGCTGCCGACGGGCTGATGGGATCGATCCGATCTGCGCTTTGACGCTCAAGCAGGATTGGCCGGGAGGCGGATTCCCTGGGGGAACCGGCCACACCGATCCATTGAGAGGTAGGGCAAGACGCGTGGAAAAACGACGGATGCCGAAACTGCCTGCTGAAACGTTGCAACGAAGCTGAAGCGAATCTTGATCCTACTCCCATCCTCCCCCCTTCCACGGCGGCGGGTCCCCGAACCCCTGCCTCAGCGGGCCAGCCGCTGGGCCGGTTCGAACATCTCCAGGGCCTCGGTGGAACCCTCGAAGCGCCAGTGCCAGGGCTCGTAGCTGACCCCCTGGGGGTTCTGCTTGGGGAAGGAGCGCACGAAGTGGAAGCGGGCGGCGTGGCGATCGAGCCAGCGGTACGCGTCGGTGCTCTCGAAGCTCTCCATCAGGTTGGTCCCGGGTCGACGGGCATCGCCCAGATCCACCGCAAACCCGGTGCTGTGCTCGGAGAAGCCCGGGGGGGCGCTCACCCGGGCCCGGTCGGCGGAGGTCTGGTTGCGTTCGGCCTTGACATCGAAGAACAGCTGCTTCTGCAGGTCGATGCCGCGATAGGCACTGAGCACGGAGAGGGCAATGCCGTCGGCAGCGGCGGCATCGCGCATCGCTTCGAGCCAGCGGGCCGCCTCCGGTCGCAGCCGCAGGCCTGGAGCGAAGCTGACCAGATCCTCCGGCCTGCTGTCGGGATAGGGGAAGTGGCCCAGCAGCCTTCCATCAGGGCCGAGGCGGGCCTCCAGCCCGGGTACGGGAGCGGGGGGAGCGATCAGGCTGCGGAGTGGCCCCAGCAGCACCAGCACGCCCCCACCGGCGAGCAGCGCGCTGCTCAGAAGGAGCCGGGCCAGTCGTTTCGGAAGGGAGGCCGGACGGCGGGGGCGGGGCGAGGTGCGCCTGGCCAGCGGAATGTCTTCACCGACGCCTGGGACGGACACTCCCCAATCAGCATGCCGGATCTGATCCTAAGTGGGCGGCCTCATTTCATTGGACTTTCTCCCCAGCGGATGTTCTCGAGACGGTGTTAGCTTCCAGCCACATCCCAATGGCGGAGCAGGTTTCAAGATGTTGCGAGTGGCAGTCGTGGGCGGCGGCCCAAGCGGTTCCTGTGCTGCGGAAGTTCTCGCCAAGGCCGGTATCGAGACGTGGCTCTTCGAGCGCAAGCTCGACAATGCCAAGCCCTGCGGTGGTGCGATTCCCCTCTGCATGGTCGAGGAATTCGATCTGCCCGAATCCATCATTGATCGCAAAGTACGCAACATGCGGATGATTTCCCCTTCCAACAGGGAAGTGGACATCCACCTGGAAAACAGCAACGAATACATCGGCATGTGCCGCCGGGAAGTCCTTGACGGGTTCCTGCGCAACCGGGCCGCTGATCTCGGAGCTCACCTGGTCAACGGTCTGGTCCAGAGCATCGACACCGGCAGCAAGCGCCAGGGTCCCTACACCCTGCACTACGCCGACTACTCCTCCGGAGGCCCCACCGGCGAGCTGAAGACCCTGGAGGTGGATCTGATCGTCGGGGCCGACGGTGCCAACAGCAGGGTCGCCAAGGCCATGGATGCCGGCGACTACAACGTGGCGATCGCCTTCCAGGAGCGGATTCGTCTTCCCGCCGAGGAGATGGCCTATTACGAGGATCTGGCGGAGATGTACGTCGGCACCGATGTCTCGCCCGACTTCTATGCCTGGGTGTTCCCCAAGTACGACCATGTGGCCGTGGGCACCGGAACCATGCAGGCCAATCAGTCGCTGATCAAGGGGCTGCAGAAGGGCATCCGTGAACGGGCCAGTCGCCGGCTGCTGCGCGGTGAGGTGATCAGGGTGGAGGCCCATCCGATCCCCGAGCATCCGCGTCCCCGTCGGGTTGTCGGCCGGATGGCCCTGGTGGGGGATGCGGCCGGGTATGTCACCAAGAGCTCCGGCGAAGGCATCTATTTCGCTGCCAAGAGTGGCCGGATGTGCGCCGAGGAGATCGTCGCCGCCAGCGCCGCCGGCTCCCGGATCCCTACCGAGAAGGATCTCAGGATCTACATCCGCAAATGGGATCGCAAGTACGGGGCCACCTACAAGGTGCTGGAACTTCTGCAGAACATCTTCTACAGCAACGATGCCGCCCGTGAGGCGTTCGTCGAAATGTGCGACGACAAGGACGTCCAGCGACTCACCTTCGACAGCTACCTCTACAAGCGGGTTGTGGCCATGAACCCCTGGCAGCAGATCAAGCTGACGGTGCTGACCCTGGGGGCTGTGCTGCGGGGACAGGCCCTGGCTCCGGCCGGCTACAAGCCGGTGCCCAGCGCCGTTCGCTCCGCCGAGGAAGCCGAAGCCATCATCGCGGCCGACGCCCCCCGCTCGGCGATGAAGCCTGCCGGCGGCCGACCGGCCACGGCGGCGGACCCGGACACCGGCTCGGATTCGGTACGGGAGCCCGTGCTGGCCGGCAAGTGATCGGCTGACACCGGGGCCGTCAGCCACCGGATCCCTCACTCCGGCCGTTGGTGGGGTGGAGCCTGCTGACCAGAAGCTTGTCGACCCGGTTCCCGTCCATGTCGACGACTTCGATTCGCAGATCTTCCCATTCGAAGTGCTCTCCGGCGCGGGGAATGTGCTCCAGGTGATGCATCACGAACCCACCCAGGGTCTGATAGCCACCCCTCACCTCCTCCGGCAGGCGCTTCTTGACGACGAGGTCCTTGAAGTCGGCAATGTCGAGGCCACCGTCCAGGAGCCAGGAGCCATCCTCCCGAAGGATGATCATCGGATCTTCCCTGTCTCTGGCTGAAGAGAGGTCGCCCACGATGGCCTCCATCATGTCGTTGAGGGTCACCAGCCCTTCGACCCCGCCGAATTCATCGGTGACCAGGGCGATGTGAATGCCGGAGGTCTTGAACTGCTCGATCACCGCCAGCGCCCGGGTGCTTTCCCCCACATAAAGAGGCGGCTGCAGAAAGGCCTCCACTTCCCGAGGTCCGCCGGACAGCTGGGCCGCCAGGAAGGTCCGTCCGCGGATCACCCCCACACAGTCGTCGAGGCTGTCGCGAGCCACGGGAAACAGGGAGTGGTTTCCTGCCATGACCTGATCGAGATGGGTCTGGGAGGACTCGGACAGATCCAGCCAGCAGATCTCGGTGCGGGGAGTCATGATCGCCTTGACGGGACGGTCGGCAAGCCGAAAGACCCGCTGCACCATGGCGTGCTCCTCTGCTTCGAAGAGTCCGGTTTCCGTTCCCCTGCGAAGCAGAGCCTTGATCTCCTCCTCGGTGATTTCAGGCTCCTGGCTCTGGCGGATCCCCATCAGGGAGAGCAGGCGATCCGTGGAGGAGCCGAGCAGATGGGCCAGGGGAGCCATCCAACGGGAGAGGATCCGCATGGAGGGAGCCATCAGGCAGGCGACGCGCTCCGGATCGCTGAGGGCTATACGTTTAGGAACCAGTTCCCCCAGGACCAGGGAGAGATAGGTGATCAGCGTGACGACGATCCCCAGGGAAATGGGTTCGGCCCAGGGGCTCAGGGGCGGCAGGGCTTCGATCACCGGTTGCAGCGAGCGGGCCACCGTCACCCCGCCGAGGGCGCCGCTGAGAATGCCGATCAGGGTGATGCCGATCTGTACCGTGGAAAGAAAATCATTCGGTGATCGAATCAATTTGAGTGCCACAGCGGCTTTCTGTTCACCCGCCTCAGCCTGCTGCTCGAGACGCAGTTTACGGGCTGACATCATTGCCAGCTCTGACCCGGAAAAGATGCCGTTGATAAGAATCAACAGTATAATCAACAGACTCTCAAGCAACATCAATGGCACCGGGGACTGACCATCAGAGGGTTCAGTTTAAACCGCCATCCCAACGGGCGACACTCGATGCCGCTGTAGGACTTCCTCAGAAAGAGAAAGATGAATGAGTCCCTGCACCGATGGCCTGGATCGTCTTCCTCGCCATGCGTCTTCCTCGCCATGCGTCTTCCTCGCCGTGAGATTGATCCTGACGGCTGCTCGGCCCGACCCCCTCCCACTTACGGCGCCCCCCACGGTGCTCATCTGGTCGGATTAGGGTCCGATCGCCGCAACGGCTCCCTCCGCGCCCCCTCCGGGTGGTTCCGGCCTGCGCCCGCTTCTCAATGCTTCTCAAGACGCTTTTCAAGACCCTGGCCCAGCGTCAACGGCAATCCGAATGGATGGACCAGCCCGATATCGACCCCGTCGCCCATCGGCGGGCCCTCGAAGGGCTGGCCAGGATCAATGCCCTCAGCCGCGCCGCGGCAGTCCTGCTCCCGCCGATCCGCACGCTCGCCCGGGAGCGCCAGGACGGCGGGCTGTGCGTGCTAGATCTCGCCTGCGGCGGCGGCGACAACACCATCGCTCTGGCGGAACGGGCCTGCCGCGATGGGCTCGACGTGAGAGTGGATGGCTGTGACCTCAGTCCCCGGGCTGTGGCCTTCGCCACCGCCAAGGGCAGAGAAAGAAACCTGCCCGGATCCTTTTTCCAGGCCGACGTCCTGCAGGATCCCCTCCCTGAGGGCTACGACGTCATGCTCTGCAACCTCTTCCTGCATCATCTCGATGACGACGCGGCGGTGAACCTTCTGCATCGGATGGGACGCGCAAGCCGCCTGGTCCTGGTCAATGATCTGATCCGCAGCCCCCTGGGGTATGGCCTGGCCTGGGCGGGCTGCCGCCTTCTGAGTCGCTCTCCGATTGTCCATTTCGATGGTCCGGTTTCGGTGCAGGGGGCCTTCCAGCTGGAGGAAGTCCACGCCCTGGCAGCCCAGGCCGGCCTCGCGGGCGCCAGGGTCCGTCGCACCTGGCCCGAGCGTTACCTGCTGAGCTGGCGCCGTCCCGATGGCCCAGCGACCGCAGGATGAGTGCGCCCGACTGGGATGTGATCGTGCTGGGGGCCGGACCCGCCGGTGCCCTGGCCGCCCATCAGCTGGCCCGCCAGGGGGCACGGGTGCTCCTGGTGGAGAAACGGGCCTTTCCCCGCTGGAAGGTCTGCGGCAGTTGCCTCAACGGGCTCGCCCTGAGGGCCCTGGAGCAGGCGGGTCTCGGTGGGCTGGTCGAACAGCTGGGGGGCGTCCCCCTCACCCGGTTGCGTCTGGGCCTGCAGGGCCATCAGGCGGAGCTCGCTCTTCCCATGGGCCGGTCCCTATCCAGGGGCCGCCTCGATCTCGCCCTCAGCGAGGCTGCGGTGGTCGCCGGAGCGGAGTTACGACTGCAGACCGAGGCGACGGTGGCTGATCCCTGCCCAGGAGGCAGGCAGGTGCTGTTGCGCCGCGGCGACGTCCGCCAGATCACCAGCGGCCGGGTGGTGCTGGTGGCCACGGGGCTGGGCACCCCCGGCCTGAACACCCCTGGACCAATCCGTAGGTGGATCAGCCCGCGCGCCAGGAGTCGGCGCCGGCTGCCGGGTGGAGGCCGGGCGCAGCGGCTACGGGGCGGGCACGATCCACATGGCTGTCGGCCGCCACGGCTACGTGGGTGTGGTGCGCACCGAAGCGGGAGATCTGAACCTGGCGGCGGCCTTCGACAGAACGGCTCTCATCACGGCCGGAGGTCCAGCCACCGCCGCGACGGGGGTGCTGGAGGAGGCGGGGTTCGAGCCCCTGCCCCTTACCGCCGGAACCACCTGGCGGGCGACGGCGGCCCTCACCAGGAGCTGCACCCCCCCTGCGGCGGAGCGGCTGCTGCTGCTGGGGGATGCCGCCGGCTACGTGGAGCCCTTCACGGGCGAGGGCATGGGCTGGGCCCTGGTGGGGGCCCTGGCGGCGGTGCCCCTGGTGCTGCGGGGACAGGACATCTGGACCCGGGGCCTGGAGCGGGACTGGGCCCGCCGCCACTCCCGCCTGATCGGATCGCGCCAGCGCTTCTGCCACGGACTGGCCTTTGCCCTGCGACGGCCCGGCCTGAGCCGCACTCTGCTGACGGCGATCCAGCACTGGCCGGGGCTGACGGAGCCGCTCCTCCACCATCTCGGTGGTGCAACCCTGGAACCGCTGACCCCCTAGCCATGTCCCTGACGATCCAAGGAATGGGAACGGCCCTGCCGCCCGATCGCATCGCCCAGGACGACGCCTCCTCCATCGCCGCCGAGGTGGCCCTGCTGGACTCAGGCTGCGGCTGGGTGCCGTGGCAGCGCCGCCGGTGCCTCAGCCCCCCAGACGGCTGAAGTCGGCCAGGACGCTGGCCTGGTTGCGCAGCACCGCCAACAGGCGCAGACGGTTGCGTCGCACCTCCGGCTCGTCACACATCACCATCACGCTGTCCGGCCCATCGAAGAAGGCGGCCAGGGTTTCGCCGCTCTCCCCCAGCAGCTGGGCCAGCGGTTCGTAGCGGGAGGTGCCGCCATCGGCGGCGTGAACAGCCAGCCGCTCCAGCACCTTCAGCACAGCGGCTTCGCTGGGAGAGTCGAACAGCCCCGGGTCCACCACCCCCTCCGGGATCACCACGTCCCGCTCCAGGTCGGCGTGCTCGGCCAGGCGGGAGGCCCGCTGCACCACGGCCTGCACCAGGGGCAGTCGCCCGTCCTGCCGCAGGCGCAGCAGCAGTTCCACCCGGTCCCTGGCATCGGCCGGATCCCGCAACACCCGCTCCAGGGACACTCCCTCACCGGTCACCGCCTGCACCAGGTCGGAGTCGAAACCCTCCTCCTCCAGCAGGCTGCCCAGGCGCTGGCGCAGGAACTCCAGCAGGTCGGCCGCCAGGGTCTGGGGTTGCACCGCGAGGGACTGGAGCAACCGTTGCCAGTGAGCCGTCGCGTGGGTCAGCAGATCCACCAGATCCAGGGACCAGCCCCGGTCCCACAGGATCTGGAGGAGACCGTTCCCGGCCCGGCGCAGGGCATAGGGATCGGAAGAGCCGCTGGGACGCTCCCCCCGGGCGAAGATGCTCAGCAGGAGCTCCAGCCGCTCGGCCAGGGCCAGCAGGGCCCCCGCCGCGGAACCCGGCAGGCCATCTCCTGCCCCCCGGGGCAGGTAGTGCTCCAGGACCGCCAGAGCCACGGCGCGGGATTCCCCCTCGGCCAGCAGGTACTTGGCCCCCATCACCCCCTGCAGTTCGGGGAACTCGCCCACCATCTGGCTGACCAGATCGTGCTTGCACAGGGGCGCTGCCCGGCGGGCGGCGCAGGCGGTCTCCTCATCCACCGGCAGGCTGCGGCAGAGCTGATCGGTGAGCCAGGCGATGCGCCGGCTGCGGTCGGCCAGGCTGCCAAGCCCTTCGGCGAAGGTGACCTGCTCGAGGCCCTCCACCCGTTCAGCGCTGTTCTGACGACGATCGGCGGCAAGAAAGAAGGCGGCGTCGGCCAGACGCGCCCGCAGCACCCGCTCGTTACCGCGGCGGATGGTGGCGGCCGCGGCGGCAAGGCCGTTGGCGATGCAGAGGAACTGCGGCAGGAGCACCCCATCGGCCGCCAGGGCCAGCGGATCGGCGGAGGAAGCGGAGGTCCGCAGGGGCACGTAGCGCTGGTGGGTGCGCATGACGGTGCTGAGCACCTCCGGGGGCAGGGCCAGGTAAGAGGCATCGATGGCTCCCTCGATCAGGCGGGGGAACTCCACCAGGTCGACCAGTTCGTCGAACAGGTCAGGGGGGAGATCCAGGACACCCTCCGCCCGCGCTGCCGCTGCCTCCAGGGCCTGTCGGATCGTGGCGGCGCGCTCGCCCCGGTCGACCTGCACACCGGCAGCGGCCAGGGTGAGGGCATAACGATCAGCGGAGGGAATCACCACCTCTCCGGCATGGAGCCGATGACCGCGGCTGAGACGATCACTGGCCAGGGGTGGGTCCAGATCAGGGAGCTGGACCGCCACCACCTGCGCATCGAACAGGACCACCAGCCAGCGCAGGGGGCGGCTGAAGCGGCCATCGCCTTCACCCCAGCGCATGAAGCGTCGCCCCTGAAGGGATCGGATCCAGTCGGGAATGCGCCCGGCGAGCACCTCGGCGGTGGGGCGCCCGGGTTCGGTGGTGCGGGCGAAGACGAAGGGACCCTTCTCGGTGTCGCGAATCTCCAGCTGCTCGGCGGCACAGCCGCAGCGCCTCGCAAAACCCAGGGCGGCCTGGGTGGGCTGGCCGTCCCGGAAGGCCTGCTGGGCGGGCGGGCCCTTGCGTTCCTCGACCAGATCCGGCTGGAGATCGGGCAGACCCGTGACGCTCACGGCCAGACGCCGGGGGGTGCCGCTGGCCGCGATGGCCTCCGAGTTCAACCGGGCCTCCAGCAGATCCTTCGCCACGATGGCTTCGAGCTGGGGCAGGGCGAGACGCACAAAATCAGCCGGCAGTTCCTCAGTTCCGATCTCCAGCAGAAAGGTGGCCATGCGGCGGGGCGGGCAGTACGCGACTGTATGCAAAGGACGGTTCTGCCCGGGGGAGCCGGCGGGAGAGGACGAGCCATTCGCTAGCTTCTTTTTCTCCGTTACCCGTCCGCCAGCCGATGTCCTCGACGACGGTCGCCGACAGCACGTCGCTCCCATCGGCTACCCCCACCAAGCAGGAGGCCCTGAAAGCCGGCAGCGGCCACCTCCACGATCCCCTGGCGGGCGAGCTGGAGAATGAACTGCCCAGCTTCAGCGATCCCGCCGTTCAGATCCTCAAGTTTCACGGCAGCTATCAGCAGGACGATCGGGACAAGCGCCGCAAGGGGGCTGAGAAGGATTGGCAGATGATGCTGCGGCTGCGCAACCCCGGCGGTCGCGTTCCCGCCTCTCTCTATCTGGCCATCGATGCCCTCGCCGATCGGCTGGGCAACGGCACCTTGCGCATCACCACCCGGCAGGCCTTCCAGATGCACGGGGTCCCCAAAGCGGACCTCAAGGAAGTGATCGGTGGCATCGTTCGGGCCCTGGGCTCCACGCTGTCGGCCTGCGGGGACATCAACCGCAACGTCATGGCCCCCGCCGCTCCCTTCGAGCGGGATGGCTACCCGCAGGCCCGGCGGCTCGCCGATCAGATCGCCGATCTGCTGGCCCCCCAGGCGGCAGAGGGCTCCTACCTCGATCTCTGGGTGGATGGGGATCTGAGCTATCGCATCAAACCGGAAGCCTCCGTGAGGAAGGCGCGCAACCTCCAGAACGGCGGCGCCGTGTTCAGCGGCGATGCCGCCGAGCCCCTCTACGGCTCCACCTACCTGCCGCGCAAGTTCAAGGTCGCCGTCACCGTTCCCGGGGACAACTCCGTCGACCTGCTGACCCAGGACATCGGCCTGGTGCTCTTCAGCGATCCCTCCGGTCGGCCGAGGGGCTGCAACGTCTATGTGGGCGGCGGCATGGGCCGCACTCACAACAAGGAGGAGACGTTCGCCCGCACGGCCGACCCCCTGGGCTACGTGGCGGCCGGGCATGTGCTGGAGCTGGTGCAGGCGATCGTGGCCCTGCAGAGGGATCACGGCGATCGCCAGCAGCGCCGCCATGCCCGGATGAAATACCTCATCCAAGACCGGGGGGTGGAGTGGTTCCGCAGCGAACTGGCCCGCTACTTCCCCCATCCGATCAAGGGGCTCCGCAGTGAACCGACCGCGACCCTCACCGACTACCTGGGCTGGCACCGCCAGTCCCCGGGTCTGTGGTTCGTGGGGCTTCCCGTGCTCTGCGGTCGCCTCCAGGGTGAGCTGAAACGGGGCCTTCGCCAGCTGGTCGAGACCTACCAGCTCGAGGTGCGACTCACCCCCAATCAGGACCTGCTGCTGTGCAACATCGGCAGCGCCCAGAGGGCCTCGGTGCGGGAGCGCCTGGCGGCCCTGGGCATCACCACCCCCGAAGCCCCGGCGCCCCTGGCCCGCCATGCCCTCGCCTGTCCGGCCCTTCCCCTGTGCGGGCTGGCGATCACCGAGGCCGAGAGGATTCTTCCGGCGGTGCTCGAGCGCCTCGACGCCCTGCTGGCGCGCCTGGAGATCAGCAAACCCGTCCTGGTACGGATGACCGGCTGTCCCAACGGCTGCGCCCGCCCCTACATGGCCGAGATCGGACTGGTGGGGAGCGGCGTGGATGCCTACCAGCTCTGGCTGGGCGGCAGTCATGGGCTGACGCGACTGGCCCAGCCCTACCTGGAGAAGATGCCCCTGGAAGACCTGGAGACCACCCTGGAGCCCCTGCTCAAGGCCTGGCGGGACGAGGGAAGCAAACGCAGCCGCTTCGGCGACTTCATCGCCAAGATCGGCACCGACCGGGTGCATTGCCTGCTCACCCCCGCCTGATCCGCTCAGGATTCCAGATCAGCAGGGCTTCTACTCTTGCCTTCTCGAGGTTCCGCGGCATGCAGATGCCTTTTCCCCCAGTCCTCTCCCGGCTGCTGCCCCTCCTCCTGGGGGGACTGCTCTGGAACCAGGGGACGGAGGCCGGCTGGTCGATGGAGCCGGAGCGTCCCATGCCGCCGCCGCCAGCGGCCCCGATCCAGTATTTCGATTCGGATCCGCTCACCTGCAAGCCGGATGTCATCCGATCCTCTTACCGGGCCCATCTGCTTCCCTACGCCGACCAGAGCCCCGCGGTGCTGGCCCGGCTGCGCCGCTTGCAGGACGACATGACCCTGGCCAGCCTCAAGCGCTGCGTCCAGAAGGGACTTCTGCCCCGCAAGGAGGCCAGCAAGCTCTTCCGGGAGCTGGGACTGACCCTGCCGGGCACCCCGATCCCGGCGGCCACGACCAGGCCCGCGAGCCAGGAGCCTGAGGGTGCCGCTCAGCCGTCCACCCGGCCGTAGTGCGCCCGGGCTTCACCGCGTCGCCACGCCCAGAGCTGGTCCCCGAAGCTGAAGTGCCACCATTCATTGGGGTGCTGGGCGAACCCCACCGCGGCCATGACGGCAGCGAGCATCACGCGCCGGTCGCGCCACTCGGCGGCTTCGCTGCCTTCCGCTGCGCCCGCGAAGTGGTCGGGCTCCGAAACCGGTCCGAGGGCATCGATCGCCCCCCCCATGGCCAGGGGGCGACCCTCACCGTCCGCGAGGGTGAGATCCACGGCCGCACCGGTGCTGTGGGGCGGTGGGGTGGCCGGATCTTCGCTGGGCGGTGCCCAGAAGCGATCCACCTCGTCGGCCAGGGCCTGATGGTCAGGCCCGGTGCCATCGGGGTCCAGGCCCCGCTCCTGGCAGGCCTGGGCAAAGGCATGGTGCACCATGAACGCCTGCACGGCGATCGGACGCCAGGCATCGACGATGGCCAGGCGCCAGGGAGGACGCTGCTGCTGCAGCAGGTCCTGGGCCCTCTCCAGCCGGGCGATCACGGCCCGGCGCAGCCGGAACGGGTTTGCCCCCTCACCGTAGGGCGCCCCCAGGGACTGATAAGGATGGGGCTCCAGGCGCCAGAGTCCTCCGGGCAGATCGATCAACGGTTCGCCCCCGTCGTGAATGGGGATCGGACTCCAGGGACGCAGGGGGGTCATCAGTCCAGCGTTTCCGGCTGGTCTCCATTCAACGGGAGTGAGGCAAGGGCTGCTGGTGGGGCACCCCAAGGTCCCCAGGAGTGACCTCAGGGTCACCGCAGGGGATCAATTCAGCTGGGCCGCCTCCAGGGATCGGCGGCATTGGATCTCCAGGACCTGCCGTAGCCCCGGATGGCGCTCCAGTTCGGGATCTTGCTCCAGGATTCGCCGGGCCGCCACGCGGGCTTCCTCCAGCACGGCGCCGTCGTCGCTGAGGCTGGCCAGGGCGAGATCCGGCAGGCCCGACTGGCGCGTTCCCAGCACCTGCCCGGGGCCCCGCAGGCGCAGGTCCATCTCGGCGATCTCAAACCCGTCGCCGCTGCGGGCCAGCACTTCCAGCCGCTGGCGGCCCATGGCGTTGTCGCCATCGTGGATCAGCAGGCAGTGGGAGGCGGCGGCGCCCCGGCCCACCCTTCCCCGCAGCTGGTGCAGCTGGGCCAGACCGAAGCGTTCGGCGTGCTCGATCACCATCACGCTGGCGGCCGGCACATCCACCCCCACCTCCACCACCGTGGTGGACACCAACACCTGGGAGCGGCCGTGCTGGAAGGTGGCGATGGCGCGTTGCTTCTCCTCGCCGCCCATGCGGCCGTGCAGCAGTCCCACCGTGAAGTCGGGGAACACCTGCTCGTCGAGATGGCGGTGCACCTCCACGGCGGAGCGAAGATCCAGCTTCTCCGATTCCTCCACCAGGGGCAGCACCACGTAGGCCTGCTGGCCGCGGGCCACCTCCTGGCGCACCAGTTCCCAGGCCGAGGCCCGCTCGGACCCTCGGAGCAACCGGGTGCGGATGGGGGTGCGACCGGGCGGCAGCTCATCGATCTGGCTGATGTCCAGATCCCCGTGGATCGAAAGGGCCAGGGTGCGGGGGATGGGGGTGGCGGTCATGGTGAGCAGATGGGGCTGAAGCCCCTTGGCGAGCAACCGGTTGCGCTGGCGCACCCCGAAGCGGTGCTGCTCGTCGACCACCACCAGACCCAGCTGATCGAACTGCACCGGGTCCTCCAGCAGGGCATGGGTGCCCACGAGCAGGTTCACCTGTCCGTTGGCCAGATCCTGCAGCAGCTGGCGCCGGCGGCCGGCCGATGTGGAGCCGGTGAGCAGGTCGAAGCTGACGTTGAGCTGCGGCAGCCAGCGGGCGAGGTTATGGAAATGCTGGGCCGCCAGCACTTCGGTGGGGGCCATCAGGGCCCCCTGGCAGCCGGCCTCGATGGCGCCCAGCAGGGCCGCCAGGGCCACCACGGTCTTGCCGCTGCCCACATCCCCCTGGACCAGGCGTGCCATGGGCTGGGGCCGGGCCATGTCGGCGCGGATCTCCGCCAGCACCCGGCTCTGGGCGCCTGTGAGGGGAAAGGGCAGCAGGGCCAGGAAGCGGCGCACCAGATCCTCGCCGCCGTCGGACAGCTGCAGGGGGGGGGCCGGCAGCCGGCGCAGGCGTTCCCGCCGCCGGCCCAGGGCCAGCTGCAGCAGCAGGAATTCGTCGAACACCAGGCGCCGGCGGCTGCGCTGCAGGGCGGCGCGATCGGCGGGCCGGTGGATGCCCTGCAGGGCCTCGCCGCGAGGGGGAAGGTCCAGATCGCGCCGGAGAGCCTCAGGCAGGGGATCGGACCAGCGGCTGACCTCGCTCAGCACGGCGGCGATCGCCTTGCCGAGGCGCTCGCCGCTGAGACCCTCGGTGAGGGCATAGACCGGCACGAGCCGCCCGATCTGCCCGGATCGCACCGCTGCCCCCGGGGCCTCGAGCACCTCCACCAGCGGATCGGTGAAGCAGGGGCCGTAAGGGCTTTCCTTCACCAGGCCGCTCACGGCCACCGTGGCGCCCACCGGATAAAGGCGCTGCTGGGACTTCAGCCAGCCCGGACTGCTGAAGCGACGGCCCGCGAAGAAACGCGACACCCGCAGGCGACCTGTGACGTCCTGGAGATGCAGCTCCAGGATCGCCAGATTGGGGTTGCGGGGACTGACGAAGGCATGACAGCGTCGCACCGTGGCGACAATGGTGGCGGTGCGGCCCGGCTCGAGGGCCGCGATCCTCACCAGGTGGGCGTAGTCGAGATAGTCGCGGGGGTAGTGGTGCACAAGGTCGCGGACCACCAGCAGGCCGAGGGCGGCCAGCCGGATGGCCGTCTTCGGACCGATGCCGGCCACCTCCGCCAGGGGGGTGTCCGGAGAGAACCGCAGGGGCCCACGTCCGCCTGGGGCGGCTTCGGGTGCCTGGGGGTGCAACCGCAGCCGGGGAGGGCCCACGGGCCGCTCCCCCCGGCGGGCGTGGCGCAGATCATGCAGGACCTGCCTCAGCCGCTGCACCAGCGAGCGACGTTGATCCAGCGCCAGCCCGGCATAGCCGTCGAATCCCCGCGCCAGGGCCACCAGCCTCTGCCGCTCGGCGGCGCCGAGGTCCGTCGCCGGAGCCACCAGGCGGTCCCGGACGAAGCGGCTGAAGGTGTCCCGCCGGCCCTGGAGGTCCCCGAAGCCCCGGTCGGCCTCCACCCGGCAGGCCTGCTGCAGGGGGGTGCACCAGGCGTTGAAATCCTGCGGAGCGCGGCCCTCGTCCGCTCCACCGGTGGAGGGCCGGCTCAGTCGCTCGGGGCCTGGTTGGGGCGGATGTCCTGCAGCCAAAGCTGTTCGGCCTGGTGAATCCGGAGCCGCCGTTGGAGGCGACGGAACTGCTGAGCCATTCTGCGGACCTCCTGGCGATGCTGTTGCAGCCGTCGCCGGCAGGTGCGAAGGCGCGGCTCCTCGAGTTCCACCTCAACGGTCCGGAGCAGCACGGCCATGGTCTGGGCCTGGCGGCTGTCGGTGCCTCCAGCGAAGGGGAGGGGAAGCCGCAGCAGATTGGGAGGGGCTGCCATCGTGTCCAGCTGGCCGCTCAGCACCGCATCGAGCAGGCTGACCGGCAGGAGGCTGCGGTTCACCCCGGCCCGCAGCAGTTCCACGTTGATGGCGTGGGAGAGGTTGCGCAGACGGCGGCCCATGGCCAGTTCCATGCCGTCCATCCACTGGAGCACTCTCCCGGGTTCACGGGGCAGCCGCCCCGGCTGCCACAGGGAGCCCTCCTCCGAAACGGACCCGGCCACTTCGGAGGCCATGGTCTCAGCCATGGCAGCCTCCTCCACGGAAGGATCATCGCCGGGTTCCAACGCGGCCAGCGCCCTGGCCAGGGTCAGGTTGTCGTCCCTTCCGGACTGGTCACGTCCGGCCTTCTCCGGATCCTGCTCGGATTGTTGCGCTTCCCCCCCTTCGTGCTCAGGTGACGCCTGCTCCACCGGCCCTGCGGCGCGATGTCGCGGCGGCCCCCAGGCGTAGGGACCTCCAGAGAGAGGGGGAGCGATCGCCAGCTGCACGGACCCGGGAGGCAGGTCCTCGGGGGCCTCGTCGGTTCCCGCAGCGGGTTCGCCCTCCCCGGAGAGGGAGAATCCCGCGAACATCCGCTGCGCATCGTGAAGCTCCCGCCGCTGACGTTCACGGAAGATCTGGTCGGCAAGGATGGCGAGCTGCTCGACCGTGAGGAGGCTGGAGCAGCGGATCACCAACTGCTCGATCTGACCGTGGAGAAGGCGGCGTCGCTCGGGGGGCAGCTCCGCATAGCGCTGGGGGTGGACCTGGGTGGCCAGATGGAAGCAGGCCTGCTGAACCCGCTGAGGCAGGACCTGGCGCAGCACCTGGAGATACAGGGCCTGGTGGCGGTAGAGCTGGGCGTTCGAATCCGTCAACAGCCCGGTGAGGGCCTCCAGCTGACCCGACAGATCGGTTGGATCGGACGGGTCGCTCAAGGGCTCCTGCTCGGCAGAGGGGGGGGAGGGGCGGCTCAGGCGGCTTTGCCCATCGCCGCCACTTCAGCAGCGAAGTCTGCCTGCTCAATCTGGATGCCCTCCCCGAGGGTGTAGCGGGTGAACCGGCGCACCCGGATGTTCTCACCGGTCTTGCCGGCGGCCGATTTGACCATCTCACCGACGGTGAGGGTGTTGTCACGGATGAAGGGCTGGTCCAGCAGGGCCAGCTCCTTGAGCCGCTTACCGATCCGACCCGCCACGATCTTGACCTTCATCTCCTCCTTCTTGCCGGCGAGGTCATCGCGGCCCATCTCGATGGACTTCTCCCGCTCGGCCACTTCGGGGGGGATGTCGTCGGTGCTGACATATTCCACATTGGGGCAGGCGGCGATCTGCATCGCCACGTTGCGCACCAGCTCCTGGAAGAGTTCACCGCGGGCCACGAAGTCGGTCTCGCAGTTGACCTCCACCAGCACCCCGACGCGGGCACCGGTGTGGATGTAGCTGCCGATGGCGCCTTCGGCCGCCGTGCGACCGGCCTTCTTCTCGGCGGTGGCGATGCCCTTCTGACGCAGCCATTCGGCGGCTTTCGTGGCATCCCCACCGGACTCGGTAAGGGCCTTCTTGCAATCCATCATGCCCGCGCCGGTCTTGTCGCGCAGGTCCTTGACGAGCTTCGCTGTGATCTCAGCCATGGGAGGGAGGGGAGGGTGATCGGGAGGAGGGAGCGGCTCAGGCGTCGTCGTCGCTGCCGCGCTGATCCTGGGCTCCATGGCGGCCTTCGTTGATGGCGTCCGCGAGCCGGCCCAGCACCAGTTGCACCGAGCGCACGGCGTCGTCGTTGCAGGGGATGGGGACGTCGCAGAGATCCGGATCGCAGTTGGTGTCGAGCATCGACACCAGCGGAATGTCAAGTTTGCGGCACTCGAGCACCGCGTTGGTTTCCCGGCGCTGATCCACCAGCACCACCACATCCGGCAGGCGGCGCATGTTCTTGAGACCGCCGAGGTACTTCTGCAGACGGTCCAGTTCACGGCGCAGCACCGCCGCCTCCTTCTTGGGCCGCATGGCGATGGCACCGGAGGACTCCATGCGCTCCAGGTCCTTGAGGCGGTCGATGCGGGCGCGCATGGTGCTCCAGTTGGTGAGCATGCCGCCCAGCCAGCGCTGGTTGACGTAGGAAGCGCCGCAGCGGGCCGCCTCCTGGGCGATCACCTCGGAGGCCTGCTTCTTGGTGCCGACGAATAAGAAGCGCTTGCCGCTGCGGGCGGCACTGCGGGTCCATTTGTAGGCGTTGTTCATGCAGACGGCGGTCTGCACGAGGTCGATGATGTGGACACCGTTGCGCGCGCAATAGATGTAGCGCGACATCTTGGGATTCCAGCGACGGGTCTGGTGGCCGAAGTGGGCACCAGCTTCCATCATCTCGGAGAGAGTGACGACAGCCATTTGGGTTGTGGGGGGTTTCGGGTTTGCCTCCACCTGCCAGGGATCCCGGAGGATCACCCGAAACTTGCAGGTGTGCGGTGTTGGGGTTACCCCGTCAACTTACCAAACGACCCTGCTGACGGGCTTCGGCGTGGAGGGCCCGCACGCCGAAGCGGTTGAGGGGCAGCCGCAGCAGCTCCATCGCCAGACCAGGTTTTCCATGGCGGATCAGCCATCCCAGCAGGGGACGCAGGCTGCGTTCGTTGATCAGACCGCCCAGGGTGAGCAGCTCCCAGAGCAGCAGGTGCAGCCAGGTGAACTGGATGATGAAACGCACCCGGCGGGTGGGGTGCTTGCGGTAGAAGACCAGGCCCATGCGAGCC
Organism: uncultured cyanobacterium; assembly: GCA_963772735.1. Lineage (GTDB taxonomy): Bacteria > Cyanobacteriota > Cyanobacteriia > PCC-6307 > Cyanobiaceae > Cyanobium. The sequence continues at coordinate 50,604 of CAVYYO010000013.1, forward strand.
CGCTCCCGTTCCACCCGCACCAGGTCGGGGATCTGCTCGAGACTCAGGGGCGGGTGCCAGTGATAGCCAACGGCCTCGGGGCAGCGCACCAGCCGCACGCCCATGCGACGCAGCCGTTCCCCCAGTTCCAGATCCTCCCAGCCGTAGAGCCGGAAACCGGGGTCAAACAGTCCAGCATCCTCCAGGAGCTGACGGTCGATCGCCACGTTACCGGTGGCGAAATACGCCCAGGACAGATCCCGGAGTTTGTGGGGTTCGGCGGTGGGATCCTCGAAATTGTGGGTGTTGATCACGGCCCCATAGGTGAAGCAGAGCCGGTCGCCCCGCTGCTGCCAGTCCCGCTCCAGGGCCGTGGCATGGTGCAGCAGGAAACGCCCGGTCACGACCAGGTCGCTGTCGATGAACACGATCACGTCGCCGCGGGCTTCCTCCACGCCGCGGTTGCGCCCCTGGGCGGGGCCGCCGTGGTCCTGGCGGATGAGGCGCAGGTGGGGGAAGGCGGTGGCATGGGCATCCAGCCAACGCACCGTGTCATCGGTGGAGCCGTCGTCCACCAGCACCACCTCGTAGGCCGCCAGGGGGCCTCCGACCTCCTGGTCCTCCAGGGCCCGCAGGCACTGGCGCAGGATCGGCAGGCGGTTGTAGGTGGGGATGACGACGCTGATGAACATCGGGTGAGGGGCCGGCGAGGGACCGCGGACACAGGCCACGGCGGGCTGGAAGAGGGACATGAAAAAGGGGGGATCCCGATCGAATCCCCCCGGAGAAGCCGTTTCGGGCCTGCCCCGCTCAGTCGGCGGCGCCGCCGTTGTTGGCCGTGCCGGTCACACCGTTGCCGGCTCCTTCACCGCGGCCGTCGTTGCGGAGCTTGCGCTTCTTGAACTTACGGGCGTAGGCGCGGTTGCGCTCCTGCTTTTCCTTCTTGAGATTCCTGCGTTTCGCCATACGGTCAATACTTCCGGGAGACAGTGAACATCCACCCTACTCAACAGACCGGGACCTCACTGGCCCAGAGCCGTCCATCCTCCATGCGCACCAGGCGATCGGCCACGTCGAGGATGCGTGGGTCGTGGGTGACCATCAGAACCGAGCAACCCTCGTCCCGGGCCAGGCGCTTGAGCAGATCCACCACCTCCCGGCCGGTGCGGCTGTCGAGGGCGGCGGTGGGTTCGTCCGCCAGCAGCAGCCTGGGATGGGCCGCCAGGGCCCGGGCGATGGCCACCCGTTGCTTCTGCCCGCCGGAGAGGTCGTGGGGAAGTTTGGCCAGGTGATCATCCAGGCCAACGGCCCGCAGCCACTCCCGGGCCAGGTCGCGGCGCGCCCTGTAGCTCAGGCCCGGGAGGAGATCCGCACCCATCTGCACGTTCTGCTCGGCCGTCAGGCAGCGCAGCAGGTTGTGACCCTGGAAGATCATGCCGACGCTGCGGCGCAGAGTCTGACGATCCTGGCGGCTGCAGCCGTTCAGCTCGCAACCCAGCACCCGGACCGAGCCTTCCATCACCTGGCGCAGGGCTCCCACGAGGGTAAGCAGGGTGGTCTTGCCGCAGCCGGAGGGTCCGGTGAGCAGCACCACCTCGCCGGGACGGATCTCCAGGTCGATGCCCTGAAGCACCTGGCGGCGCATCGAGCCCGTGCCGAACCAGTGGCTGAGGCCTCTGACCGCCACAGCCGCGAAGGAGTCTTCCCGTGCGGGGGAAGGGGAAACGGAGCCCGGGGCAAGAAAGGTCATCGCCTCAGAAGATCTCGGCCGGATCGGCATCGCCCAGCTTGCGCATCGCCATGGCGGCCGATCCCATGCACATGACCAGGATCATCACGAACACGGTCAGCGCCCGGTCTCCGGCCATGGCCACCGGCAGCTTGGTGAAGGAATGGATGATGCCGTAGAGAGCCTGGCCGGCGGCAAAGGCGGGAACATAACCGAGAACAGCGAGCAGCAATCCTTCTCGCGCCACCACGCCAAGCAGGGTGACCAGGCCGTAGCCCATGGCCATGAGGGTGGCGTACTCCGGCAGATGGTCGCTGACATCGGAATAGAGGATCTGATAGACGATCACGCATCCGACCACGAAACCCATCGCGGCACCGAGGGTGAAGATGAAGCCGATGGCGGTGCTGCTGCGCCAGTAGTCCATTTCCAGATCCAGGAGGCCCTGTTTGGTGAAGACACTCACATCTTCCGGCAGGAGGCGGCGAAGACGCTCGACCACCTGGGTGGGGTCGGCTCCGGAACGCAGCCGGATGAGTCCCAGTTCGATGCTCCCGGGTGGGATGTTGGGCAGCAGGCTGAGGAAGGTTTCGCTGCTGGTGATGATGTTGCCATCGGCACCGAAAGAGGGGCCCGCCGAAAAGAGGCCCGCCACTCGCAGGCGCTTGCCGGCCACTTCACTCTCCACGGTGCGACCGTCCTGGAACCATTCGGCCACCGGTCCGAACTCTTTTCGGGAGAGATCGTCGAACAGCACACGGCCTTTCTGGGTGAGACGCGGGGCCATGGTGGTGACCGAGGGATCCAGGAACAGCGGATCACTCGGTTCGAACCCGAGGGTCAGGATCGAGCGCGTCCCCTTGGTCTGGGGATTGCGCCAGAGAAGGAAATTCCAGTGCACCGGGGTGATGCCGGTGACATCGGGATCGGCCATGGCCTGGACCAGCCGCCGCTTGGGGAACCCACCCATGCTGATCGAGCTCTTGGTGCGCGGGCTGAGCAGCACCAGATCGGCATCGAACTGCTTGTGGACCGTGACGCTGGAATCGAAGAGGGCATCACGGAAGCCCAGCTGCATGAACATCAGGATCCCGGCGAAGCAGATGCCGGCCAGAGCCACGGCCAGCCGCATCGGCTGGCGGGTCAGCAGGAGCCAGGCCAGCGGAATCCTGCGTCCCTGCCAGAGGGTCATGGCTGCATCCGGGCAATCACCTTGAGACCCGTGAGAGCAGCGACCCGGGTCGCGTCCTCTGGATCGAGGCGCACCCTCACCTCGACGATCCGGGCATCCGCGTCTCCGGTGGGATCGGTGGACAACACATTTCTCTGGCGCACCTGGGGGCTGATGCGGCTGACGCGGCCCGTGAGGGTGCCACTGAAACCGCCGTTCTCGCTGGTCAGTTGGACGACCTGTCCGAGTCGCACCCGGTCGATGTCGCTTTCATAGACCTCCACGATCGCTTCCATGCGATCGCTGGCGCCGAGTTCAAGAATTCCTGTTTCACCGGGGCGCTCGCCGACGCGGGACTGGATCCTCAGGACGGTGCCGTCGATGGGGGCGCGGAGTTCGGTGTTGACCAGATCCGTGGTTGCCTTGAGCAGCTCGGCCTTTGCCTCCTGCAACTGACCCTGCAGCTCGAGGGTTCGTTGTTCGAGGAGATCGAGATCGGCAGCGGAGAAAGCACCTTCACCGGCCAGCCTCCTGTAGCGACCCAGGTCCCGTTGCTGGATGGTGAGGCGACGGCCCAGGTTGCCGATACGGGTGCGGATCAGGTTGAGTTCGGCCCGCTGATTGTCCTGGTTGTCAAAACGGGCCAGCAACTGACCCGAGCTGACCTTGTCACCCTCGGCGACCAGCAGCTCGGTGATGCGTGGGCTGCCTCCGATGCCGGTGATCGGGGCTGCAAGGACCCGGATGTCACCAGCCGGTTCAAGCCGTCCGAGGGCAGCCACCGCATCGGCCTTGGCAGTCCCGTTGCTGACGGGTGGAGCCGGGGCCGGTTCGGCGGTCTGCATTCTGCGGACGGCCACAACGGAGAGAACAAGGAGGCCAGCGGCTCCAAGCACGAGCAGCGGTTTCACCCAGGGGCCGGTGGGTCGTCGAACAGCAACTCCTCGATGTACCGATCCGCCCACTGGGGGTTGAACGCCTTCTCCAGGACCCGGCGGGTCTTGTCGTTTTGTTTCTGTTGCTTGCAATACCGTAGCTGCCCGCGCCATCGCGCAACGGTAGCTGCATCATCCGAGGCTTGGGAAGGGCTGATCGCCGCCGCCGCGGAGAGCACCCCCAGAAAGGCAGCCACCTCATCGATGAACGCCCGCTCCTCCTCGGGTGAGGTGGGCCGGACGAACAGAACGTGGGGCGAGAAGATCGAACCCCAGGGCGGCAGCTCCCGCTCCTGGGAGAAGGCGGCGCGGGGGCGGGCGGAGAGGGCCTCGGCCACGGCGGCTGGCAGTTGGTCCCCCACCGGTGAAAGGTCGACGATGGCGGCACTGACACCGGCCTTGCCGGCCACGATGTCGGCGCCGAACACCGGCAGGTCGTGACGCGGATCCGGAAAGAACACGCAGTGGAGAATCTGCAGGCCAGCCCCCAGACGGGCGGTTTCCAGGTGAAGTTTGCGCAGACCCCGGCAACGGTGCACCTCGTTGCGGATGAAGAGGGCGTCCCCGTCGAGACGACCGCTGATCGCCTCCAGCTCCGGGTCGATCGCCAGGGGAGCCAGCTCGGGAAGATCCCTGCGGCAGAGCCGGATACGCTCGGCCAGAGCGTCCACCAGGGGGTGGATGCCGCCGTCGCCGCCAGGACCGACCTCACCCATGGACGCGCCCTCACAGCAGAATGCGGATCCTGCCATGCGTCCGTGAACACATCCCTGGGTTGTTGCGGGTCCTTGCTCCCCGGCCTGGCCGCGCCGGTCATCCGCACCCTGGCCAATGGCGTCGAGCTGGCGCAACTGGCCCAGGTGGAGGCGCCCCTGGTCTGCCTCGACTTCTGGTGCCGTGCCGGCAGTGCCTTCGAGGGGCCCGCCGAAAGTGGCATGGCCCATTTCCTCGAGCACATGGTGTTCAAGGGCAGCGCCGGTGGGGGAGGAAGCATCGGATTGGCCCCCGGAGAATTCGATCGTCGCATCGAAGCCCTGGGGGGCAGCAGCAACGCCGCCACCGGATTCGATGATGTCCACTTTCACGTGCTGATTCCGCCGGAGGGGGCTGAGGAGGCCCTCGATCTGCTGCTGGATCTGGTGCTGCGACCCCGACTGGAGGACGCCAGCTTCGCCACGGAACGCCAGGTGGTGCTCGAGGAACTGGCTCAGAGCGAAGACCAGCCCGAGGAGGTGGCTCTGCAGCGGCTGCTCGCCCTGGCCTGCCCTGACCACCCCTACGGCCTGCCGATCCTGGGCCGGCGGGAGGCCCTGGTGAGCCACGATCCCGCCGCCATGGCCGGATTCCACCACCGCCTCTATGGCGGTGGTGCCTGCGTGCTGTCGCTCACCGGGGCCCTCGGCGACGAAAGCCTCATGGAGCGGGCGGCCGCCGGCCCGCTCGCCGCTCTGCTCCCGGTCAGCGCGGTCCCGGCCCCCCCCGAGCTGCAGGTGGCCCCCGGCGTCCACCGGCTGGCGTTGCCACGGCTGGAGGCCGCCCGCCTGCTGATGGTCTGGTGGCTGCCTCCCGCCTGCGACCTGGAGGGGGTGGTGGGAGCGGATCTGGCCACCACCCTGCTGGCGGAGGGACGGCGCAGCCGGCTGGTGGAACGGCTGCGGGAGCAGCTGCAGATCGTGGAGAGCATCGACCTTGACCTCCACGCCATGGAAGGGGGCAGCCTTGCCCTGCTGGAGGCCGTCTGCGACCCTGAGGATCTGGCTGCCGTGCGGCAGGCCATCAACGAGGTGTGGGCGGAGCTCCACCAGGAGCGCATGGGCGACCAGGAGTGGCTGCGGGCCCGCCGCCTGGTGGCCAACGGCTACCGCTTCTCGCTGGAGTCCGCCGGCGCCGTCGCCTCCCTGATCGGCAGCAATCACCTCTGGGGACGCCGCCAGTCCCTGGACCATCCCCTCCACCTGCTCGATGGCTGGTCCCCGGGTCGCCTTCAGAGGCAACTGTTGCCCCTGCTGGATCCCGCCCGTGCCTGCCTGCTGGAGGCGGTTCCGGCATGACCTTCACCTCTCCAGCGGCCCGGGCGGACAACGCCGTGCTCCCGGGCGGCCTGCCCCTGTGGACGCTGCACCGCCCCGGTCCGGAGATTCTGGCGGCGCATCTGGCGGTTCCCGGCGGCAGCGGCCGGGACCCTGCGGGCCAGCGCGGCGCCCACCAGCTTCTGGCCGGGAGCATGACCCGGGGCTGTGGTGATCTCGACGCCGATGCTCTGGCCGATCGCGTGGAGGGGGCCGGAGCGGCCCTGCGGGTGGAGGCCCATGAGGACGGCCTGGTTCTGGCCCTCAAGTGCGCCGCCGATGACGCGCCCACCCTGCTGCCCCTGCTGCTGTCCATGGCCCGCAGACCCGGCCTGGACCCTGACCAGGTGGCCATCGAACGCCAGCTCAACCTCCAGCTGCTGCAGCGCCAGAAGGAGGACCCTTTCCAGCTGGCCCACGACCAGCTGCGCCACCTGCTCTATGGCGATGGTCCCTACGGCCATGACCCGCTCGGCATCGAGGCGGAACTGGCCGGCCTCGGCCCACGGCAGCTTCTCCCCCTCGTGGAGGGGCTCGGCGACCAGGGGGCCCTGCTCGTGCTCTGCGGCGATGCCCCCGATTCCCTGACTGCCGTGCTGAAGCGGGAGCTGGCGGAAGCCCCCTGGACCACCCAGGCGCCCGGGCCCCACCCCTGGGTGGCCCCTTCGGCCCCCTCCGGCCGCTATGGCCAGCAGATCCAGGACACCGAACAGCTGGTACTGATGCTTGGTGCCGCGACCGTGCCTCTGGGCCATCCGGATGCCCTGGCTCTGCGGATGCTTCAGGTCCACCTGGGCATGGGGATGTCCAGCCGGCTGTTCGTGACGATGCGGGAGGAGCGCGGACTGGCCTACGACGTCGGCGTCCATCTGCCGGCCCGCTCGGGTGCGACACCGTTCGTGATGCACCTGTCCACCTCGGCCGAACGGGCGGAGGAGGCCACCTCCTGCCTGCTGGCGGAGTGGGAGCGGGTCCTGGAGGAGCCCCTCGACGATGCCGCCCTGTCGCTGGCCCTGGCGAAGTTCCGGGGGCAGGACGCCATGGGAAGCCAGACCTGCTCCCAGATCGCTGAACGTCTGGCTCTCGTTCTCGCTCACGGCTTGCCGGCCGATCATGTGCAGCGTGTGCTGAAGCGGGCCCCGGGGCTCGTCGCGAAGGACCTGCAGGCGGCGGCCCGCCGCTGGCTGGCCACGCCCTGCCTGAGCCTGGTGGGTCCCGACCCGGCCCTGGCGGCCGCCCACAAGGCCTGGCAGAACCATGGCCTCAGCCGCCGGGGTCCGCCGCTTCCAGCTCCGAGGCGCTGATGAGGAAGGTGCCGCGGCGGAAGCGAACGGCGCGCAGGTCAAGGGCCCGGATTTCCACCACCCGTCCCACTTCGCCGGGATCCACCAGGTCCGGCGGCCGCAGCATGGGCATCGGGTCGGCGGTCTTGAGATAGCGGGGAGGCTGACGCAGTCGCACCGCGTCCCCGAGATGGATCGTCAACCCGGGGGCCGCGGGGGACTCCGGCGGCAGAGCCTCCTCGGGTACGGCGTTGGCGGGGGTGAGATCCGGCATGGGTTCGACGCAGCGGCGGGTCCGGGCCTTCTCAGCCGAACCTAGCTGCAGCAGGATGGGCGCCAGCCACGGATGGTGCCTTGCGGGCCCTTGCCACCTGGAGCGGAGCCGTCGCCGGCCTGCTCCTCATCCTCGTCGGCGGTCTTTTGCCGGCGGCCATTCCGGTTCACGAGGCCGGCGGCTGGGAGGTGCGGCCCCTGGGCATCACCCTCCAGGTGCCGGCGCTGCTGCTGACCGCCCTGGTCTGCGGTCCCCGCAGTGCCACCCTGGCCGCGGTGGCCTATCTCAGCGTCGGCCTCTTCCAGTTGCCGGTCTTCCATGAGGGGGGGGGGATCGGCTACCTCCTCGATCCAGGTTTCGGTTATCTGGCGGGCTTCCTTCCGGCCGCCTGGATCACCGGGAAACTGGCCCGCCAGCAGGGGATGGACGACCCCCTTGCCCTCTCCGGGGCGGCGGCCATCGGGCTGGTGATCCTCCATCTCTGCGGGCTCTCCAACCTGCTGCTGGGCCACCTGGCGGGCCGCTGGAACGGCGACCTCCTGAGTCTGCTGGTGTCCTACAGCCTGGCCCTTTTGCCCCAGCTGCTCCTCTGCTGCTCCGCCGGAGTCGTGGCCTGGCTGTTGCGCCGGCTGCTGCTGGTGCCCTCGTGACATCCCGCACGACCCGGCGGCGACTGGCCATGCTGCTCCTCGCCGCCCTGACCGTGACCCTGGATCAGGCCTCCAAGGGGTGGGCCCTCGAACATCTCTCCAGCGGTCAGATCCAGCCCCTCCTTCCCGGACTGCTTCAGCTCCAGAGGGTCAGCAACACCGGGGCCGCCTTCAGCCTCTTCAGGGAGGCCCCGAGCCTGCTGGGCCTGGTCAGCGGCCTGGTGAGCCTCGGGCTGCTGGGCTGGATCCTCTGGCGTCCCCCGGAGAGCACCTGGAGCGGGGTGGCTCTCGGTCTGCTGCTCGGCGGGGCTGTGGGCAACGGTATCGACCGGTGGCGGGATGGAGCTGTGGTGGACTTCCTGGAGTTCATCCCGATCCATTTCCCGATCTTCAACCTCGCCGACGTGGCCATCAACCTGGCCGTGGCCTGCTACATCATCGATCTGCTCTTTCCCCATGCCGATCGCCGTGCTTGAGGGACTGCAGCGGAGGCTGCGACGCCGGCCTCGGGCCGGGGCCGCCCGCCTGGAGGTGCACAGGCCCGCCCTGCCGGGTCGGGTTCACCCCCTGCACGGAGGCTGCTACCGCCTCGGCCGCGCCGCAGGCAACGACATCGTCATCGACCACGCGGCCGTGAGCCGCCAGCACGCTCTGCTCGAGAACCATGACGGGCACTGGCTGCTGAGCGACAATGCCTCTACGAATGGGCTCTGGTGGCAAGGACGTCGGGTGCGGGAGCTGCTGCTCCGCGATGGTGATCGGGTGCGTTTCGGTCCCGACGACCAGGCCGATCTGCCGACCCTCCTCTTCCGACGGGATGGGGAATCGCGCTGGAAGCGGCTGGGGTCCTGGGCGGGCCTGGGCGCCGCGGGCATCGCCGGAGCCGGCACCCTGCTGCTGGCGTTCTCCCTGCTGCAGGTGCCCACCCGGGGCAACCTGGCCACGGTGCGGGGCCCCCTGCTCCTCTACGACCGCCGTGATCGTCCGGTGGCCTCCCTCGCCGATCGCAAGCATCGGGAGCTGGCCGACCTGAAGGCCTATCCCACCGTTCTGATCGATGCTCTGCTGGCCAGCGAGGACAACCGGTTCTGGTGGCATCCCGGGGTCGACCCGATCGGCACCGCCCGTGCCCTGCTCACCAACCTGCTGGGTGGCCGGGTGCTCGAAGGCGGCAGCACCCTGACCCAGCAGATCGCCCGCAGCCTCTATCCGGAACAGGTGGGACAGGGGGAGACCCTGGGCCGTAAATGGCGGGAAATGCTGGTGGCCCTCCAGCTGGAGGCACGCTTCAGCAAGGCCGAGCTGCTGCTGAGCTATCTCAACCGGGTGTACCTGGGGGCCGTCTGGGGGTTCGAGGACGCGGCCCACCGCTTCTTCGCCCGGCCGGCCTCCTCCCTGAGGCTCGAGGAGGCCGCCCTGCTGGTGGGCCTGCTGCCCTCTCCCAACGGCTACGACCCCTGCCTGGATCCCGCGGCCGCCCTGGCCTCCCGCAACCAGGTGCTCGACAAGATGGCCGCCGCCGGCCGCATCGACGTGGACCAGGCCCGGGGAGCGCGGCGGCAACCGATCCGGCTGGCACCCGATGCCTGCCGTTCCGCCCAGGGAAGGGGCGCCCCCTTCTACACCGACCAGGTGCGTCGCGACCTGGAGAACCTGGTGGGCAAGGCGGTGGCCGCTGAGGGCAACTTCCTGATCGACACCCACCTCGACCCGCTGCTGCAGGAACGGATCGAGCAGCTGCTGCGCCAGCGGATCGACGCCAGCCGGTCCCTGGGAGTGGGCCAGGGAGCGGTGGTCGTCCTCGACAGCCGCAGCGGGGGCATCGTCGCCATCGCCGGAGGTCGGGATTACCTCCAGAGCCAGTTCAACCGGGCCTCGATGGCCCTGCGCCAGCCCGGCAGCACCTTCAAGCTGGTGCCCTACGTGGTGGCCCTGGAGCGGGGCGCCCGCCCCGGGGACCGGATCGGCTGCGGACCGCTGGAGTGGGCCGGCCAGCGCTTCGCCAGTGGCTGCGGCGGCACTCTGAGCCTCCGACAGGCCCTGGCCATCAGCAGCAACACCGCCGCCCTGCGGCTGGCCCGCCGAGACGGGCTGGAGGCCATCGTGCGCAAGGGCAGGGACCTGGGCTTCTCCAGCCCCCTGGCACCGGTGCCGGGCCTGGCCCTGGGCCAGAGCGAGGTCACCCTGCTGGAGCTCACGGCGGCCTACGCCGCCGTGGCGGCGGACGGTCTCTGGCGGCCGCCCACCACGATCCGGCGCCTCACTGATGCCGAGGCCTGTCCGACGACGTCGCGGCGGGTCGGCGGCCCGCAGGGCGGGGCCGACTGCCGGGCCACCACGACCGGCGCCAGGGCCGTCTCCAGTCCAGGGCGCCGGGTGATGAGCTCCACCACGGCAAAGACGATGCAGTCGCTGCTGGAGGCGGTGGTCAGCGGGGGCACCGGCCGAGCCGCCGACGTGGGTCCTGGCAGCTGGGGCAAGACCGGCACCACCAATGAAGGCCGGGATCTTCTCTACGTGGGGTATGCCCCGCAGCGTCACTGGGTGATCGGCATCTGGCTCGGCAACGACGACAACAGCCCCACGGCCGCCAGCAGTGCCCTGGCCGCCTCCCTGTGGGGCGAGATCGTGCGGTCCGCCCCTCCCGCATCGTGACCCTGCCCCCCCGCCTCTGGATCTGGATCGTTCTCGGCCTGCTGGCGCTGGTGGCCCTGGGCATGGTGCTGCAGGCGATCCAGCAACTGCAGTGGACCCTCAGCACCTGGCTGCCCTACTGGCTGGTGGCCCCCCTGATGCTGGTGCTGCTGGCGGCGTTGCTGGTGGCCCTGGCCCAGGTGGGCTGGCCCTGGCTGAAGCTCTGGCGCCGCAGGGGCACACCCGCAGGTGACCGGACACCCTCCCCTGCCCTGCCCTCCAGCCGCCGCGAGGCGGCCGAGCGCAACCTCGGCGCCATCGACCGCACCCTGGAGAAGGTGCACCATGCGGTGGAACGGGAAGCCCTGCGTCAGGAACGCCAGCGGATGGCGGCCGAACTGGAGCGAGGCGATCTGGTGATCGTCGTGTTCGGCACGGGCTCGGCGGGGAAGACCTCCCTGATCCGGGCGCTGCTTCAGGAGGTGGTGGGCGAGGTGGGGGCTCCGATGGGGTCGACCACCGCCGCCAGCCGCTACCGGCTGCGCCTGCGCGGTCTCCGCCGCGCCGTGATCCTGGAGGACACCCCGGGAATCCAGGAGGCAGGCCAGGAGGGTCGGGAGCGGGAGCGGCTGGCCAGGGGACTGGCCGCCCGGGCCGATCTGCTGCTGCTGGTGGTGGATGGGGACCTGCGCGCCAGCGAGCTGGAGGTGTTCGAGTCCCTGGCGGGACTGGGCAAGCGACTGCTGCTGGTGCTCAACAAGTGCGACCTTCGCGGCGAGGAGGAGGAGCGACGCCTGCTGGCGCTGCTGCGTCAACGCTGTGGCGGCCGCCTTGGCCCCGAGGATGTGATTTCAGCCAGCGCCGCCCCCCAGAGCGTGCCGATGCCGGGAGGGCGACCGCTCCAGCCCATGCCGGAAGTGGAGTCCCTGGTGCGCCGGATCTCCGCTGTGCTGCATGCGGACGGAGAAGAACTGATCGCCGACAACCTCCTGCTCCAGTGCCGCCGGCTCAGCATTGCCAGCAAGGCCCTGCTGGATCGCCAGAGGCGCAGCGATGCCTCCGTCGTTGTCGACCGCTACATGTGGATCGGCGCCGGGGTGGTGATGGTGACCCCCCTGCCGGGGGTCGACCTGCTCGGTGCCGCAGCGGTGAACGCCCAGATGGTGGTGGAGATCGGCAAGATCTACGGCGTCAGCCTCAGCCGCGAAACCGCGCAGGACCTGGCCCTGTCCGTGGGCCGCACCCTGGCGGGCCTGGGCCTGATCAAGGGAAGTGTGGGGCTGATCACCAGCGCCTTGAGCCTCAATCTGCCCGCCCTGCTGTTGAGCCGTGCGATTCAGGCGGTGAGTGCGGCCTGGCTCACGCGGGTGGCGGGGCGCAGCTTCATCACCTACTTCCGCCAGAACCAGGACTGGGGCGATGGGGGGCTCCAGGAGGTGCTGCAGCGGGAGTACGACCTCAACAGACGGGAGGGCCTGCTGCGCAGTTTTCTGGAGACGGCGCTCGAGCGGGTGGTGGAGCCCCTGCAACGGCGCCGGGCCCGGCGGCTGCCGCCCCGCCCAGGGCCTCGAGGGGCGGCGGCTGAAGGGGACCGCGGGAATCCAGCACCGTGATCAGCACCAGGTAGGCCACCCCGATGAGGATCGAGAGGGCACCGGTGAGGATCGCCACCCAGCGCCTGCGCCGGTCCGGGCGTGGGGCGGCATCAGGCACCGGAGACCGCCTCCAGACTCCGCCGCACCACCAGGGCCAGACGCTCCAGATGGTCGGAACCGGTATGGGGGTTGCCCAGCACCGCCTTGAGATGGTGGTGGCCCCGATAGAAGGGCCGGGACAGCATGAGTTCTTCCTGCAGGAGGCTCTGGCGGGTGGAGGCGCTCCAGCGGTCCGCCCCGGCGGCATCGAGCCCATCAGGCCGGAAAGCGATCAGATGGAGGGGCCCGCCGCAGAGGGTCAGGCCGTCGAGGGCCCGCAACCGCTGCTCCAGGTCGATGCGGCGAGAGACGGCGTCATCGATCAGGGCGGCCATGCCCTCCAGGCCGAGCTGACGCAGTCCGAGCCAGAGCTTGAGGATCTCCCCCGGCCGGCTGCCCTGCAACCCCGCCTCCCCCTGATGGCCACCCCCCCAGCTGGGTTCCATGTACGGCAGACCGGTGCCGAAGGCCTGCCGGAGATGCCTGGGTTCCGCCAGCAACAGCAGGGAGGAGGTCTTGGTGATGCCCAGGAGCTTCTGGGGATTGACGGTGATCGAATCGGCCCGGCCCAGGCCGGCGAGTCTGGAGCGGTGCCGCTCACTGAAGACGAAGATCGCCCCGATGGCGCCGTCCACATGCAGCCAGTGGCCGCGACGCCGGCAGAGGGCCGCGATGGACTCCAGCGGATCGAGGGCACCGCGCACCGTGGTGCCGGCCGTGGCCACCACGGCGATCACGGGGGTACCGGCGCGATCCAGCCTCCCCAGCCGCTCCTCGAGAGCCTGTGGCTCCAGGGCACCGCAAGAATCCACCGGCAGCAGCATCAGGGCCTCCGGAGGCAGACCCATCACCGCGACGGCCTTTCTCAGCGAAACATGGGCGTCCTCACTGCAGAGCACCACGGCATCGCCGCGGCAGGCCAGCCCCCGCTGCCGCCGGGCGGTGACCAGGGCGATCAGATTGCTGAGGCTGCCGCCGCTGGCCGCCACTCCACCAGCCCCGGCGGGCAGACCCAGGCGCCGGGCCATCCAGCCGCAGAGTGCCCGCTCCAGCCGACTGAGGCTGGGAGAGAGTTCTTCCGCCAGCAGATTGTTGTTCAGGCCCGCGCAGACCAGATCGGCCACGATCGAGGCCGACAGGGGCGGTGGATCCAGGTGGGCCAGGGCCCCGGGATGGTTGGGGTTGTAGGCCCCCTCCATGACCAGCTGCAGATCGGCCAGCAGTCGTTCGCTGTCCAGCCCCCCGGCTTCCGGTTCCACCACCGGCAGCACACTCAGGCCGGGAAGGGGGGTGCCATGGCCGGCCCGGCCAAGCCAGCGGCAGAGCAGGCCCGCCGCCTTCTGTAGGAAGGCTTCGAGGGCGGGGTCCACCTCGACGGGATCCGCGAAGGGCTCGCAGTCCCGGAGGGGCGGCGGCAGCCGCTGGGCGGGGGGAACGCTGGCCAACGGCGGAGGTGAGGGCTTCGGCATTCTGCCGCTTGCCTTCCCGCTCGGATGGCTAGAAGGGGCAGATGGAGGAGGATGCCGACAGCCTGCTTTGGATGGACCGGCTCCTGCGTCGCGCCCGGTCGGTGGGGGCCCTGGGAGAAATTCCCGTGGCCGCTGCCCTGCTCGATGGAGGTGGGCGCTGCCTGGGTTGGGGCAGCAACCGGCGCCACCGGCAGGGGGATCCCCTGGGCCATGCCGAACTGCTCGCCCTGCGTCAGGCTGCCGCGTCCAGAGGTGACTGGCGTTTCAACGACTGCACCCTGATCGTGACCCTGGAGCCCTGCCCCATGTGTGCCGGCGCCCTGATTCAGGCCAGGGTGGGCAGGGTGATCTACGGCGCTGCGGACCCCAAGCGGGGAGCCCTGGGGGGCAGCCTCGATCTCTCGCGCCATGCCAGTGCCCATCACCACATGCGGGTCGTGGCAGGGGTGAGGGGAGAGTGCGCCGGCCGGCAGCTGGAGGAGTGGTTCCGCCTGAGGCGCATCGGATCAGGCCCGAGGCGGGCAGAAGGCCGTGGCGAGCTGTCGGATCCTGATGGCGGTGCGATGGAGGCCTGACTCAGGCGATCGCGGCGGCGACAGCCGCGGGGGCGGGGCGGAAGGCCGGCAGTTCGCTCTCGAAAATGGCGAGCAGGCGGTCGACGTTTTCGGGGGTGCTGTTGTAGCCCATCAGGCCGATGCGCCACACCTTGCCGGCCAGGGCCCCCAGGCCACCGCCCACCTCGATGCCGAAACGATCGAGCAGGTGCCCGCTGAAGGCCTTGCCATCGACCCCCTCGGGAATCCGGACAGTGGTGAGCGTGGCCAGTCGCAGGGGCTCGCTGACAAGGAGTTCAAGCCCCAGCCGCTCAAGACCGGCCCAGAGACGCTCCGCGTTGGAGCGGTGGCGGGCCCAGGCGGCTTCCAGGCCCTCCTCCGCGAGCAGGCGCAGGGCCTCCCTCATGCCGAAGTTCATGTTGACCGGGGCCGTGTGGTGGTAGACACGGTCGCTGCCCCAGTACTGGTTGAGCAGGGAGACGTCCAGGTACCAGTTGGGCACCTTGCCGCTGCGCGCGGCCAGTTTGGCTTCGGCGCGGGGGCCCATGGTGAAGGGACCGAGGCCGGGAGGGCAGCTGAGGCCCTTCTGGCTGCAGCTGTAGGCCAGGTCCACCTGCCAGGCGTCGATGTGCAGCGGAACCGCCCCGAGGGAGGTGACCGTGTCGAGCAGCAACAGGCAGTCGTGCGCCCGGCAGAGCTCACCGATGCCCTCCATCGGCTGACACACGCCGGTGGAGGTTTCGGCATGCACCATCGCCAGGATGGTGGGCTTGTGGGCGGTCAGGGCGGCTTCGATTTCAGCGAGGTCGAAGGCCTCGCCCCAGGGTCGTTCGATGGTGGCCACCTCGGCCCGGTAACGGCCGGCCATGTCCACCAGTCGCAGACCGAAATAGCCCATCACAGCCACCAGCACCTTGTCCCCGGGTTCGATGGTGTTGGCTAGGGTCGCCTCCATGGCGGCGCTGCCGGTGCCGCTCATCGGAATGGTCAGCCGGTTGTCGGTCTGCCACGCGTAGCGAAGGAGCTCCTGCACCTCCCCCATCAATTCGATGTAGAGGGGGTCGAGGTGGCCGATGGGCATCCGCGACAGGGCCTGCAGCACCGTGGGATGGGCGTTGGAGGGGCCGGGTCCCAGCAGCAGCCGCTCGGGAGTGGCAATGGGATCGAGCCCGAGCCTGTGGGTGCTGCTGACGGAGAGAGGCACGGGGGAAGAGGGCAAGACCGAGCGGGGCGGCGGAGGTGAACAGAGATTAGGGAATGGGCGTTTCAGCGGGCGCGCACGTTGCTGGAGGACAGGCCACGGCAGAGGTGATCGAAGGGGGCCCGCACCAGGGCGGTGTCGGCCATGCCGGCATCGGCAAGCATTTCGCTGATCACCTCGCCCAGCAGGGAGATGCTGCGCACGGTGGGGCCGGTGGGCACCCCCAGACTCTTGTAGGTGTCATCGAGTCCGTTCAGAACCCGCTCATCGAGGATGGTGAGGTCGTCGGCGATCAGGGCGTAGCTGGCGTAGCGCAGGAAGTAGTCCATGTCGCGCAGGCAGGCCGCCAGCCTTCGGGTGGTGTAGGCGTTGCCACCGGGAAGGATGAGTTCCGGATCCTCCAGCCAGAGGCGCTGGGCCGCCTCCCGCACGATGCCCGCGGCCTCGCGGTTGATCAGTTCAACGGCGGCGAGCCGCCGTTCCGACTGGCCGTAGTAGGCATCGATGCGATCGATCGCGGCACGATCGAAGTAGCGGCCGAGCTGGTCGTAGCGACCGATCAGACCGGTGATGGCATCTCGCATGGACGAAACGGATCGACGCACCTGCAGCGGAAGGTAGCACTCGCCATCAGCCAGATTCCTGTGCTGCGGATGGTTCTGGGGAATCTGACAGAAACGGTTACGCGCCCACCGACGTCACGGGGAGGCACCATCGTGGCGCCAGCCTCCTCCCGACGCCGCCATGGCCCCCACCGTCCAGGACGTTCTGCGCCGCCTCGGGGACGACGGGATCGAACGGATCGTCCTCAAGCTGTGTGACCTGAAGGGGACCTGGCATTCGATCGGCATGGATGTCCAGCGGCTGAATGAGGAGGCGTTCCACCACGGCATCAGCTTCGATGTCGCGGCCGGCGAACCCTGGCCTGCCCCGTTGCCCAGAGCCCTGAGCGCCAGACCCGACCCGGCCACGGCCTGGATCGACCCCTTCCTCACACCCAGGAGCCTCAGCCTGATCGTCGACTTCCAGGTTCCGTCGGGAAGCGCCGACGCCGCCCGCCTCTGCCCACGCTCCCTGGCCTCCCGGGCGATGGCCCATCTGGGCGCCAGCGGCCTGGCGGACGGGGCCCGCTTCGCAGCGGAATCTGAGTTCTTCGTCTTCGAGGAGCTGACCTGCCATTCCGATGCCAGCGGCAGCGCCTGTCGCGTCGTCGCCGGCGAGGGGTCGTTGGAGGCTCTTCGGAGCGAACTGCTGCTCACCCTGGAGGCCCTGGGGATCGATGCCGACAGCCCCGACGGCGAACCGCTCCCCCCCCGCCTGTCCCTGTCCCTGGGGAGCACCGATCTGCTGCGGGCCGCCGACGACCTGATGGTCGCCCGCTACGTGGTGCGTCATGGGGCCCGGCGCCATGGCAGAACGGCCACCTTCCTGCCGAAGCCCTGGCCAGAGTCAACCGGCGCCGGCATGGCGGTGCACCAGAGCCTCTTCAAGGCCGGCCATCCCCTGTTCTTCGGCGAGGGCACCTATGCGGATCTGTCCCAGACCGCCCGCTGGTATCTGGGAGGCCTCCTGCAGCACGGACCTTCCCTGGCGGCGTTCACCAACCCCGGAACCAACAGTTACCGGCGCCTGGCCAGCGGTGCCGACGCGCCGACCCGGTTGACCTATGCCCGCCACGACCCCTCCTGCGTCATCGGCGTCCCCCCGACGGGCGAGGACCCCTCACGGCGGCGGCTGGTGGCCCGCCAGGGAGACGGGCTGGCGAATCCTTACCTGGCTTTTTCGGCCATGCTGCTGGCGGGTCTCGATGGCGTGAGGCGTCAGCTCGATCCCGGATCCCCCTGCGATCGGGAGACCCTCGCTGCCGTGGCAACGGGGCCGGCCGGAACCGGGGCCCTGCCCCGCAGCCTTGCCGGCTCCCTCGACGCCCTCGCCGCCGATCATGCCTATCTGCTGGCCGGAGGGGTGTTCACCAGGGAGTTGATCCAGCACTGGATCGATCTCAAGCGCCGGGAGATAGAGGAGGTGGAACAGCGGCCCCATCCCCACGAGTTCAGCCTCTACCCGAACGCCTGACCACCCACCGCCCTCTGCTGGAGGCGCAGCCGCTCAGGGACGCAGCAGCCAGGACAGCAGCAGCCCGAGCCCTCCCCAGCGGAGGGCCGTCCAGAAGCGATCTCCGTGCCTGGTGCTGGGCAGAAGGGCCTCGGGCAGGGGATCCAGAAGGCGCTGGGCCAGATCCAGCCGCTGGCGCCGTCGCCTCAGGCCCACCCCGCCGGGACCTTCGGCCCCCGGGCGGCCCGCCAGCGTCAGCACGGCGGCGAGGTGATGCAGCAGGCGGGCCGGCGAGGGCCGACGTGGGCGATGGAAGCGGCTCATCGGTTCAGCATCGACAGGGTGAGCCCGGGGACGACAGGATGAACGGATTCCGGCCCGAACGTCCAGTGGCAGCCACCGCCGTCCCCCCCGAAGCCACCCCGCCCGGATCCCCGGTCCCTTCGGGCCCTTCCCAGCAGCCCGGGCGGAACTGGCCTGAAGGCACGTTGCCGCTGGCCGAGCGGCTGCACCGTCAGCTGAGCATCAGCGACCGCGACTGGCATGCCCTGAAGCGTCAGCGGCCCCGCCGGGCCGCCGAACAGGTGGCGGCCGCACTGGTTCAGCTCCTCGCCGCCGATGATCCCGGTGTCACCGCGCCCACGGATGGCCGGTTGCGGGCGATGGCTCTGCTCGACCATGCCCAGGCCTGGCTGAAAGCCGAAGTCAGCGATCCGGGCTGCCCGAGTCACGGCCGCTGAGGGTTCCCCGCCGTGCCGCCAGCTGCAGCCGATTGCCGCGTCCGCTCCAGCGCACGTCGTCGAAACAGTGATGGATGAGGAACAGCCCTCTGCCGGAGAGGGCATCGGTGTGGCAGGGAAGATGCCCCCGGCGGGCATGGGCCGGCAGCCCCGGCCCCTCGTCCTGCACCTGCCACACCACCCAGCGGGGGGTGACGATCCGCCGGACCCGCAGGCACTTGCCGGGGTCACAGCGGTTGCCGTGACGCACCGCGTTGACCAGGGCTTCCTGAAGTCCGAGCTGGAGTTCCGCCTGGCGAAGGCCACAACCGATGGGTTCGAGAAGCAACTCCACCAGCGGGGCGAGCTGCAGGGTGGAGGGCGTGATGTAGTCGGCCCAGCGGAGCGGCATGAAGCAGGGATTCCGGTTCGCCTTTCTGAAACCTAACGCGTGGGCCCCGGCGCGGCACCTGCCAGACGCCCCTGGATGGCGGGATGTTGCAGGAGGGCATCCATCAGCCGTACCCCCCGAAGCTGGTTGATGAGGGGCATGTGGCCTTCAGGCGCTTCCAGCGACCAGACGAAGGCACCGGGGTAGCGGGTCCAGGTGCCCTCCGCCTTCCAGCCCAACCGTGGCCAGAGCCGTTCCCACTGGCCCTGGCAGGCCTGCAGCAACCGGGCCTGGACCGTGAACCCGAACCGGCCCTGGGAGTAGCAGACCCAGAGACGATCGAGGCTCTCCAGGTCGGTGGCGGCCATGGCCGCCACCTCGCTGTAGTACACGTAGCCGCGTTGGACCGCCGCTGCCCCGGCCAGCTGGCGCAGATGCTCGCTGGTGAGCCGGTCGGCCTCCTCGAAGCCCCGCCCCACCAGCTGCCGCTGGAGCGGGCCGTAGTCCAGGCCGGTGGCGCTGGGGACCGCGAGCCACCCGTCGGGATGGCGTTCCAGCAGGGCCTGCTGTTGCCTGGGGTCAGCGGCGGCGAACAGCAGCTGGATCAGGTGGCCGGCGGCCCAGTCATCCCCAGTGGCATCGAGGCGGTCGAGGCGATCGGGAATGAGGGCCAACAGCTCGGGGCCTGCCTGCTCGAGCGCGGCCAGCAGGCTGCGACGCTGGCGGGGCGAGCCGGAGAGGAAACGCTCCAGCAGCTGTTCGGCACCGATGGCGCTGGAAACCGGAGGACCGGAGAGCATGGAGAGACGACCAGCCGAAGGGGCAGCATGGTTGTGCCCACTATGTCAGGGGCGACAGGAGCGAAGGCAAGGGCCGCCGGGGAGAGCGGGGACGGGATCTGCCTAAAGTCCCCCTTTGCCCGAGTGCCATGGCCGCCGCCATTCAGTTCTTCCGTGGGGTGGACGAAACGGTCGTGCCCGACATCCGCCTGACCCGCTCCCGGGATGGCCGCACCGGCCAGGCCACCTTCGTGTTCGAGGAACCCGAGGCCCTGGCCCCCCAGGCGGTGGGCGACATCACCGGCATGTTCATGCTTGATGAAGAGGGCGAGATGGTGACAAGGGAAGTGAAAGCGCGGTTCGTCAACGGCAAGGCCAGCGCCCTGGAGGCCACCTACACCTGGAAGAGCACCGCCGACTTCGAGCGCTTCATGCGCTTCGCCCAGCGTTACGCCGACGGCCACGGCCTCGGCTTCGCCGGCAAGGGCGAAGAGGAGGCCGGGGAAGGGCAGGAGGAGGCTTGAAATTCGGCCAGTGGCTGGGCCTGATCGCCCTGCTGGCAGCGCTGGTTCTGCTCTGGAGCCTCCGCGATGCCCTCGTCCTCCTGTTCGCCGCCGTGGTGCTCGCCATGGCTCTGTGCACCCTCGTGGGCGCCATCCGGCAGCGGCTCGGCTGCTCCAGGCCCCTGGCGGTGCTGCTCGCCCTGCTGGTGGTGGCACTGGTGATGGTGATCCTCGCCACGGCGGTGATTCCACCCTTCGTGACCCAGTTCCGTGAGCTGCTGCAGCAGGTGCCCCAGGCCTGGGAGGAGCTCCTGACCCTCCTGCGTCAGACCGTCCAGGGCGTGTCCCGGATGCTCTACGGCCGCAGCGACGGAAGCCTGGACTGGCTGAAATCAAGCCTGGGCATCCCCCGAAGTCTTCCGCCGGATCTGCTGGGCCGCATCGGCGGCGGGGCGATCGGCCTGGTGAGCGTGGCGGGGAATCTCGGCGCCGGCCTGCTGCAGACCCTCTTCGTCCTCGCCGTTGCCCTGATGGTGGCAGCCCAGCCCACCGCCTACCGGGAGGCGATGCTGCTGCTGTCGCCCTCCTTCTACCGGCGTCGCCTGCGGCAGGTGCTGGTGGCCTGCGGCACTGCCCTGAGCAGCTGGATGGTGGGGGTGCTGATCAGCTCGCTCTGCGTGGGCATCCTCGCCGCGATCGGCCTCTCCCTGCTCGGCGTCAGGCTGGTGGCGGCGAATGCCCTGCTGGCCGGGCTCCTCAACATCATCCCCAACGTGGGCCCCACCCTGAGCACGATCTTCCCGATGTCCGTGGCCCTGCTTGACACCCCATGGAAGGCCCTGGCGGTGCTGCTGGTCTACATCCTGATCCAGAACCTCGAGAGCTATGTCATCACCCCCTCGGTGATGCATCATCAGCTGAAGCTTCTGCCAGGCCTCACCCTCACCGCCCAGCTGGTGTTCACCCTGGTGTTCGGTCCCCTCGGGCTGCTCCTGGCCCTGCCCCTGGCGGTCTGCCTCCAGGTGATCCTCCGCGAGGTGCTGATCCACGACATCCTCGATCCCTGGAAACGGACGCGGTTGTCATGAAGGCACGCACCCTGCTCGGGGCTCTCGCCCTGGTGGCGCTTTTTCTGCTGCTCTTTCAGCTGCGCTGGGTGCTGCTCATCCTCTTCGGGGCCGTGGTGCTGGCCGTGGCGCTCGATGTGCCCACCAGCCAGCTGCGCCGTCTCACCCCCCTGAACCGGGGCGCGGCCCTGTCGCTGGTGCTGCTGATCGTGCTGATCATCGGCTGGTTCCTGGGCAACCTGCTGCTGCCCGAGCTCCTCGACCAGATCCGTCAGTTCAGCCAGCTGATCCCCCAGCTGATGGAGCGGCTGAGGGATGTGGTCCCGAGGGCGCCCATGCTGCGGGACCTGGAGCGTCAGCTGTCCGAGGGATCCCTCTGGGACCGTCTGCAGCCCATCGGCAGCCAGCTCCTGGGCGTCGCCGGAGGTGCCGCCAACATCACGGTCCAGTTGCTGCTGATGCTCCTGCTGGCGATCCTGATGGCCCTCGATCCGGTGAGCCATCAGCGGCTGCTGATCGCCGCCACGCCGCGGTTCTACCGCCGCCGGATGGAACTGCTGCTGCGGGAATGCCGTTCGGCGCTGGGGGGCTGGCTGGCGGGGATGACCATCTCCGGCATGGTGGTGTTCCTCACCACCTGGGCAGGTCTGGCTGTGCTGCGGGTTCCCCTGGCACTGCTGAGCGGTCTGGTCTGCGGGCTGCTCACCTTCGTGCCCACGATTGGCCCCACCGCCGCCACCCTGCTGCCGATGGCCGTGGCCCTGCTGATTTCCCCGGCGAAGGTGCTGCAGGTGCTGCTGCTGCGCCTGCTGCTCCAGAACGGAGAGGCCTTCCTGCTCACCCCGCTGCTGCTGCGGCGCACCGTGAACCTGCTGCCGACGGTGGCTCTGATGGCCCAGCTCAGCCTGGGGGCCCTGCTGGGCCTGCCGGGACTGCTGTTGGCCCTGCCCCTGGTGGTGGTGCTCCAGGTGGCCTGCCAGGAGGTCCTTGTCCACGACGTGATGGACCGCTGGGACCGTTCCTGAATCCGCCTGACGCTCAACCGCGGGAGCCTCGGTAGTGGCGCCACAGGGAGGGTTGGCTGACCAGCACCGCCACGGCCAGCAGGTGGGAGCGGATGGCGGCGGAGAGGGCCGTCACGGTGAGGTGGTCCCAGAGCAGGATCAACTCCACCCGCAGATCGATCAGAGCGAGCACCAGGAGCACGAGGGGCAGCAGGGGCGATCCCCGCGTACCCGCCTTGATGGGAGCCGGGCCGTTCATCGCTTCGCCAGCACCGGCAGCAGGGTGGGGGCCAGACCGATGCTCGACCAGCTGCCCACCGTGATGCCCACCGTCAGCGCCACGGCGAACCAGAACAGGGTGTTTCCGCCGAAGAAGATCAGGGCCACCAGGGGGAGCAGGGTGGTGAACGAGGTGTAGATCGAACGGGTGAGCGTGGCATCCACCGCCACGTCCACCTGGTCCACCAGCGGAAGGTTGGTCAGAGCACGGCGCTGCTCCCGGATCCGGTCATAGACGACCACCGTGTCGTTGACCGAATACCCGGCAATGGTGATCAGGGAGACGGCGAAGAGGGAGTCGACTTCGATGCCCTGCAACAGCCCCAGCCAGGCGAACAGCCCGCAGGTGATCAGCACATCGTGGGCCAGGCACAACAGGGCCAGGAAGGCGAAGATGCCGCTGTAGCTGAAGGAGATGTACAGGGAGACGCCCGCGAAGCTGACCAGAAGGGAGATGAGGCTGGCGCGCAGCAGCCGCGAGCCCAGGGTGGGGCCGATCGTGTTCACGGACGTGCCGCTGCCGCGCAGCGGTCCGAAACGGGTGGCGAGATCGTCGACCAGGGCCTTGCTCTGTTCGGCATCGAGAGCCGGCAGACGCAGCAGCAGGGAGCGGCCTCCATCCAGGACCTGAACCGATGTGCTTCCCAGATTGGGAGCTCGATCCCCTTCGGCGGCAGGCAGTCTGAGGGTGGTGAGACCCTGACGGATCTCGGCGGCTGTGACCGGTGCGCAGGGGGCACAGTCGCGCTCCACCTGCACCTGGGTGCCGCCGGTGAAATCCAGGCCTGGCCTGAGCGGCGCGTGGATGGCAGGATTGAGCCAGCAGAGCACCAGGCCGAGAAGGCTCAGGCCGCAGGCCAGGGCCGATCCGATCCAGGCCAGCCGCCGATGGCGGCTGATGCGGAAGCGGGGGGAAGGAACGGAGCTCATGGCAGTCATTCAGGCCATCCCCGGATGGGCCGCTCCGGCCTTGGCGGAGGGGAGCTGGCTGGCAGGGAGGAAGTAGGTGGGGCGTCGCAGGACCGGGTAGCTCATCAGCAGCCGCAGGAGAGTACGGGTGCAGGTGAGGGCGGTGAACAGACTGAGCAGCAGGCCGATCGCCAGGGTGACCGCGAAACCCTTGACCAGGCCGGTGCCCAGGAAGAAGAGGGCGGCGCAACTGATCAGGCCTGTGACGTGGCCGTCGACGATCGAGGAGAACGCCAGGGAGAAGCCCGTGTCGATCGAACGGATCAGGGTGTTGCCCCTGCGCAGTTCTTCCTTGATCCGCTCGAAGATCAGCACGTTGGCGTCCACGGCGATGCCGATCGAGAGGATGAACCCGGCGATGCCGGGCAAGGTGAGGGTGACCGGGATCACGGCATAGATGGCCAGGTTGAAGAGGGCATAGAGGCTCAGAGCCACCACCGCCACGATCCCGGGAAGGCGGTAGACGACGGCCATGAACACCGCCACCAGCGCCAGACCCGAGAGGCCCGCCACCAGGCTGGATCGGATGTTCTCTGCCCCCAGGGAGGGGCCGACCGTGCGGACTTCGACGATCTTCACCGGCAGGGGAAGGGAGCCACCCCGCAGCTGCACCTCCAGGTCGCGGGCCTCTTCGGCGCTGAAATTGCCGGTGATCGAGGCGGCTCCGCCGGTGATGCCGGCCACCTTGAACTGCTCGCCCACGCTGGCCTCACTGATCGAGCGGCCATCGAGGATGATTCCCAGCACCCGACCGGTGCCTGCGATCGACTGGGTCAGGGCGGCGAACTTCTCGCCTCCTTCACGGTTGAAGCCCAGGGTCACCTCCCAGCCGGTTCCGGTGGCCTGTTGCTGGCGGCCGGCGCTGGTGAGATCCTTGCCGGTGATCAGCGGCGGGCCGTAGAGCTCCAGGATGCGGCGGTTGGCCTCCTTGAGCAGAAGCTCGATCTGGTCGGTCTCACTGGTGCCGGGGGGCACCTGAACACCCAGGGAGCGGAGCGACTCGGCGAGGTCCTCGGGCGAGAGCTCGGGCGGCGGGGGCGGTGCGGGCGCCCCTGGACGGGTGTCCGGGGACGGGGGGCGCCTGGCCCTCAGCACCGATGTGGCCTGACGCTTGAGCGCCAGAAGGCTCTGCATGTCCTCCTCGGTACCTGGCTTCTGGGTCCGGAATTCGAGCAGGGCCGTGCTGCCGAGGACCCGGGCCGCCTGGCTGGGATCCTGTTCGCCGGGGAGCTGCAGCACCAGCTGGTCGCTGCCCACGGCCTGGAGCGTGGATTCGGCCACGCCCAGGCCGTTGATCCGCCGTTCCAGGACATCCTTGACAGCCTCCAGCTGCTCGCTGTCCACCCGGGAGATGGCGCCGGCGGGCATCACCTGGAGGGTGAGCTGGCTGCCGCCGCGCAGATCCAGACCCAGCTGCAGCCCCAGCATGGAGACCGCGGCCCCGGCGGCGATGGTGAGGGCGAGGATGAGGGCGAACCAGCCCTGTTGGCGTCCCATCTCAGCGACGGCCCGCCTTCAGGTCGAGGGCTGCGGCGACGATCTGGTGCGGCTGAATGATGGTGAGATTCTCCAGATTGCCGTTGTAGGGGGTGGGGATGTCCTGGGACGAGAGCCGCAGCGGACGGGCATCGAGGTCGTCGAAGCAGTGCTCCGTGATCAGGGCGATCAGCTCGGCACCGATGCCGCCGGTCTTCATGCACTCCTCGACCACCATCACCCTGTGGGTCTTGCGGATGGAGCGGGCGATCGTCTCCATGTCGAAGGGTTTGAGACTGATCAGATCGATCAGCTCCACATCCACACCCTCTGCCTCCAGCAGCTCCACTGCCTTGAGGCAGTGGTGACGCATGCGCGAGTAGGTGAGGATCGTGACATCCTTGCCTTCCCGAACCACCTCGGCCTGGTCGAGGGCGCAGATATAATCTCCTTCGGGGATAACTTCACTGAGGTTGTAGAGAAGTACATGCTCGAAGAAGAGCACGGGGTTGTTGTCACGGATAGCGGCCTTCATCAGGCCCTTGGCATTGGTGGGAGTACTCACCGCCACGATCTTGATGCCTGGCACGGCATGGAAATAGGCTTCCAGCCGCTGACTGTGCTCCGCACCGAGCTGGCGCCCCACACCTCCGGGCCCCCGCACCACCGCGGGGATGGTGTAGTTGCCGCCACTGGTGTAGCGCAGCATCCCCATGTTGTTGGAGATCTGGTTGAAGGCGAGCAACAGGAATCCCATGTTCATGCCTTCCACGATCGGCCGCAGGCCGGTCATGGCGGCGCCGACGGCCATGCCGGTGAAGCTGTTCTCAGCGATGGGGGTGTCGAGCACCCGCAGTTCCCCATACTTCTCGCAGAGGTCCTTGGTGACCTTGTAGGAGCCGCCGTAATGGCCCACGTCCTCTCCCATGACGCAGACGTGGGGATCTCTCCCCATCTCCTCGTCGATGGCTTCACGAAGGGCGTTGAACAGGAGGGTTTCAGCCACGGGGCAGGGGCCTTTGCGCGGCCAACCTATCTCAGCCGCCGGCGGCGAAGGTGCTGAGCAGCAGGACCGAAAGCAGCATGCCCGGCAGCAGCAGGACCACCAGCAGTCCCAGATCGTGGGGGGTCATGGGGGAAGGAATCGCCCACCCAGCCTAGGAAGGGGACCCGGCTCCGGCCGGCAACAGACTGCGGATGAACACCAGCAGCAGCCCGAGGCCGATGAAGGCGAAGCTGAAGGTGGCCAGGAAGCACATCCCCACCATCAGGGTCTTCATCGCCGTGGCGATGCTCTGGGCGAAGGGGGAATCGAAATGGGGCGGATGGCTCACGTACCAGCCCACCACCCGCTGGCTCACCCCCAGGCTCAGCCAGGCGAGCAGGCCACTGGTGAGGGCTCCGGACAGGAAGCTGAGCGGTCCCTTGCGGGGGGACTGGGCGGGGCTTTCTTCGGTCATCGCTTGGATCCATCCGCGACCAGGCTGACACCGGACCCACCGCAGCGGCAGCACCAGGCCTGAAAACCGAGCGCCTCCAGCGACTCCGCCAGCCCCGATCGGGCAGTCTCCGCCACCTCCAGGCTCGGATAGAGGGCGTAGAGGCTGGGCCCTGAACCGCTCATGGCCACGGCCAGGGAACCCGGTTGGCGCCGGAGCAGATCGAGGCCCACCCGCACGCTCTCCACCTCCGGTACCACCACGGTCTGCAGGTCGTTGCGCAGGGGCGGAAGGGGGCCGGGCCCGGCCAGCGCCGCCAGCAGGGGTCCGTGGCGCAGCGCCTGGCGCCGCTGCTCGAAGTCACCCTCGTCGTCCAGATAGAAGTCGCTCCGCATCTCACGGCAACGGCCGTAGGCCCAGGGGGTGGAGACGCTGGCGTCGGGATGCTTGAGCAGAAGCACGGCCCGCTCGGGCGCCCCGGACTGCACCACCGGCTCCAGCCGCTCCCCCCGTCCGAAGCAGAGCTGGGTGCCGCCCTCCAGACAGAAGGGCACGTCGGATCCCAGTTCGGCTGCCAGGGCGTGCAGCCGGTGCCGATCCAGGCCGAGACCCCAGAGGACATCGAGGCCCACCAGCGCGGCGGCGCCATCGCTGGAGCCGCCCGCCAGCCCGGCACCGATGGGGATCCGCTTGTGAAGGGTGCAGTCGACCCCCAGCTCCGGCAGACCGGCCCGAGCCCGGAGCAGCTCCGCGGCCTTGACGATCAGATTGGTGCCGTCCGTGGGCAGCTGGTGGCTGTCGCTGCGCAGCCGGATCGTGGCATCGGCGCTGGCGCGCAGCTCCAGGGTGTCGCACAGGTCGATGCTCTGCATCACCATCGCCAGCTCGTGGTACCCGTCCGGCCGCAGCCCCAGCACCTCCAGATGCAGGTTGATCTTGGCGGGCGCCGAAACAATCAGATCGCTCATGGACAGAGGGAAGCGACCGTGGCAGGAAAGGGCATGGCAGGGAACCGGCGGGCTCGATTCAAGCGGAAACGGTCACGGCCTTCCCCGACGGTCCTGGCCGCCGGAGGGACCGGCAGCGGCTGACCCCAGAATGATCCGAGCAATCCCCCGGGATCCATGCCCCTGCCAAAGCGGAAAATCTCCCGTTCGCTGCTGGTGGCCGGCGTGATGGTCAGCCTGGTCCTGCACGGGCTGGGTGCCGCCCATGCCGGAGACACCACGGGCACTCCAGGCACCTCGGTGAACGCCGGCGAGACAGGCAGCACGGTCAGCATCCTCTGGCGGGCTCCATCCCGCCAGTCAGTGTCGATCCAGAAACAGCTGAACTTCGATGGCAGCGTCACCGCAGACAGTTCGACACAAGTGGATGGGCGGTCCCCGGCCCTGATCTACATCCTTGCCGGAATCGTGAGTGTGGACATGTTGATCAAGACTCTGCTGTCAGCCTACAAAGACATCCGCTATGGAGGGATCATCGTCCGCCGGGGAGATAATGGCGGTCTACTTATTGCCAACGACAAAAAACTGCCCGGAGGAACGATTCTTGTGGATCAGGGAGCTCAGGGCGTCCAGCTCCTGAATGCCAAAAGCCAGCCCGGCAGCGCCGAACTTCTCCAGGCGGTCACGCCGCTGCTGAAATGAGAATCGCAGCAAGTGCCGGGGCGACAGCTGCTGCCATGCTGTCCCTGGCGCTGCTTGCGCTGGCGGGGCTGCTGCCGGGGGCTCCACGGGCCCGGGCCGCCGCGCTTGAGGTCAAGGATGATCGCGGTCAAACCCTTTTCGCCTACGGTTCCAGCCATGCTCTGGTGATCTGGGCGGGGGACTATCGCAACCCGTTCTGGAAGAAGCTGAACAACCTCCGCAACGAGGCGAGCCAGGTGGAGGCGGCCCTGAAACGGCAGGCGTTCCAAGTGTCGGTGATTGCCAACCCGACAGCCGAGGAGCTGCGAGGAACCCTTGAGGATTTCATCCGGCGCTATGGCTTCAATCCCGAGAATCGACTGGTCATCTATTTCGCCGGCCACGGATGGACACGCAACAATGATTTCGGCTATCTGGTTCCTGTGGATGCTCCTGATGCCAGCACTGTGCAAGGGGATCTGGAGTTCGCCAGGAAGGCTCTCAGCATGGAACAGATCATGTCCTGGTCGAAGCAGATGGAGGCAAGACATGTTCTGTTCATCTTCGACAGCTGCTTCTCCGGAGCCGTTTTCAAGGTTCGCTCCGCCTCCCCGCCACCCTCCTATCTGGAGCGCAAGATGAGCCTTCCCGTAAGGCAGTTCATCACGGCAGGCGATGCGAATGAGGTGGTGCCTGCACGCAGCCTGTTCACCCCCCTGCTGATTCGCGGCCTCGACGGGGCGGCTGATTTCAATCGCGACGGCTATGTCACCGGCTCGGAGCTGGGGGAGTACCTGCCCCAGTCCATGGCGGACTACTCGAGCGCCCAGAATCCCCAGTACGGCAAGATCCGAGATCCCCGGCTCGACGAGGGTGACATCGTCTTCCGGGCCCTCTCTCCCGGCCCCGGAGCGGCCGCACCGATCCCACCGCCATCGCCGACCCCGCCCTCCCCGCCGCCATCCGGTACAGCGCTCCGAACACCACGGGAATCGGTTCCGCTGCCCGCTCCGGTTCCGGCTGCCCAGGCACCGGCAGACCTCAGGACGGTCACGGCGGAATCCGTTCTGAATCGCAATGCCGCCGCACAGCTGGCAAGGCAGCGCATGCCGGAGGAGGCCATCGAGCAGCGCAGCCGGTGCAAGGTGATCGATCTGGCGGGCTCCGAACGATTCCGCTGCACCATCTGGTATGCGATTACCGCTCCGGGTGAGGTCGCTCCACCCCCCTGAGTCCCCGGCGCCGGTCAGGCCGGTCCTTCGCCGCCCTGAGCCTCCCCCAGCCCCCTGGCCAGAGCGATCCACCGGTCCACCGGTAGATCCTGGGGTCTGCGGCTGAGGTCGATGCCGGCGTTCTCCGCCACGGCCTGCAGCTGCTCAGGCGGCACCAGGCCCCCCAGGCTGTTGCGCAACATCTTGCGCCGGGCTGAGAAGCACCGACTCAGCAACCGGTCGATCGCCAGGGCCAGGGGGGCCGGCACCAGGAGATCCGACGGCAGCGGATTCAAAACCACCACCTCCGATGTCACCTTGGGCGGCGGAGAGAAGCATCGTGGCGGTACAGCGCAGACGCTGCTGCAACTCGCCAGCAACTGCATCCGCACGCTCAGGGCCGAGAAGGCGCTGCTGCCCGGGCAGGCCCGGATCCGCTGCCCCACCTCCTGCTGCACCAGAAGCACCAGCCGCTCGAAGCGGCAGGGGGCCGGCCGGCCCAGGCGCCCCACCAGCACCTCGAGCAGGGGGCCGGTGATGTTGTACGGAATGTTGGCCACCACCTTGGTGGGGATCGGACGGTCGGGAATGGGCAGCGCCAGTTCCAGCACGTCCCCTTCGATGAGGGTGAAGCGGCTTTCACCGCCGTAGCGCTGTCGCAGGCCCGCCACCAGATCCCGATCCAGCTCCACCGCCAGCACCGATGCCGCCGGGGAGGCCAGCAACCGTTCGGTCAGAGCCCCCCGTCCCGGCCCCACCTCCAGCACGTGGTCACCACCGTGGAGCCCGGCGGCCGCCACGATGCGCTCCAGGATCCGGGGATCCCGGAGCCAGTGCTGGCCGAAGCGCTTGCGGGCCCGATGGCCGCTGAAGGTCATGAAGCCGCAGACAGGTCTCCCCAGATTGCAGGGCCGACAGACGTGGCTAAGAGTGGAGCAGCGTCGCCTTGCTGCCATGGTCCGTGGAGTGCTGCTGGCCGGGGCCCTTCTCGCCGCATGCCTGAGCGTGATCTCCGGCCCTGCCCGGGCCGGCAGTGTCACCGCCGAATCGGTCTTCAATCGCCAGGCCACCCGCCAGCGGGCCATGAGCCAGGTGCCGAAGGGTGCCACGGTCACCCGCACCGTGTGCGAGGAAGTGGAGGTGGGCATGGACAACACCCGTTACCGCTGCAGCGTGTACTACACGACGGCCCCGGCGAAGCCCGCCCCGGTACAACCCGGATCCCCCCAGCCTTGAGCTGTTGCCCCGGCCCGGGACGATTCAGTCCCCGAGCCGGATCCAGCGCACCGGAGCGGTGGACGGCGGCAGCGGCACCAGGGCCGCCACCTGCTCCACCGGTGTCCGCTGCCAGCAGGGGTGGGCCGCCAGCCAGCAGCACCAGGCCCGCTCCAGGCGCAGGCGCTTGGGCCGGCGCAGGGCCGCGGTGCCCCAGCCGTCCCGGCTGCTGCTGCTGCGCCCCTTCACCTCCACCAGCAGCAGGCGTCCCGGTTTGTGGACCACCAGATCCAGCTCCCCCCAGGGGCAGCGCCAGTTGCGGGCCAGCAGCTGCCAGCCGCGGAGCCGCAGCAACCGCAGCACCCTCTGCTCCGCCCAGGCCCCCTGACGCTGGGCTGGACTGCGGGGCATGGCGACCTGCTCGATTGCCCCAGGATTCCCCGCTGCCGCCAGCGACCTTCCTGAGGAGCGGGGGCTCAGTAGTACCGGCGCGGGTTCTGGCGGATGGCCAGCTGCACCTCCAGCAGAAACAGCAGCAGCCCGACGATCATGGCGCCCATGGCTGCCACGAAGAGGGGCACCACGATCGCGGCCACGTCCAGGGCCGCCACCGCACTGATGAACAGCACCGCGACCACGGCCGCCACCAGCAGGGCGGTGACGGTGACCGCCAGAATGGCCCGGTTGATCAGGAAGGTGCGGCGCCGCTGGACCTCCAGCACCTGCTCCAGCCGTTCCGCTTCCTGGCGCTCGCTCTCCGTCCCCCCCAGGCTGTTCCCCAGGGCCTCCTGGATGAACCGGGTGCGATCGATGATCCGGGCCAACCGCGAGGTGAACAGGCTCAGCAGCCCGGTGACGCCCGTGAACAGGAACACCGGCGCCACCGACAGCTGAATCGCCCGGGAGAGGCCAGCCACGGCTCCTCCCTCCCCCACCTCCAGGGCCAGCAGCATCGGATCGCTCCAGCCCATCGATCCCACGCCCGTCAGGCGGCCGGAGCGATCTGGCCCTCGAGCAGGGCCTCCAGGTCCAGATCGGAGAGTGGCGCCGACAGCTGGTAGCCCTGGCCGAGGCGACATCCGAGGCTGAGCAGCATCTGCCGCTGGCGGGAGCGCTCCACCCCCTCCACCACCACCTTGATCCCGGTGGCTTCACTGAGCCGGATCACGGCGCTGAGCATGGCCTGCTGCAACTGGTCGTAGTCGATCGCCGAGATGAGGCTCCGGTCGATCTTGACCTCGCTGAAGGGCAGCTCGGTCAGCCGCTGCAGACCGGAGTATCCGGTGCCGAAATCATCCATCGCCAGCTGGAATCCCTGCCGTTTCAGATCCCGCAGCTGGTTGGCCACGTGACTGGACATCTCCAGAATGCTGCCTTCGGTCAGCTCCAGCCCGATCCGATCGGGCGTCAGCCGGTGGCGCTCCAGGGCCATCAGCAGGTCGCTGCTCCAGGAGGGATCCTGAACCTGGAGAGGGGAGACGTTCACACAGATCTTGCCCAGCCGCAGTCCGGCCAGGTCCCAGCGATGCAGGGCCTCGAAGGCCCTCTCCATCACCCAGCGCCCCAGGGAGGAGATCTGGGCCGTCGCTTCGGCCACGTCGATGAAGTCGGCGGGGGACTGACGGCCGAGCACCGGATCATCCCAGCGGCAGAGCACCTCGGCGGCGATCACCCGCCCCGTCTCCAGCTCGATGATGGGTTGGTAGGCCAGTTCCAGCTGCTCCTGCTCGATCGCCAGCGCCAGCGGACGGGCCAGCAGTTCCTGGAGTTGCACGGACCGTTCCACCGGCGCGGCGACGCAGCAGCTGGAGAAGGGTTGGCGATGGGTTTCCTGCAGCGCCCGGGTGGCGGCATCGAGCAGCATGGTGAACTCGCTGCCGTCCTCGGGACAGCGGCTGATGCCGACATTCAGCGAGGGCTCGATGACGTGTTCCAGCACGGTCGTCGGGGCCTCCAGGCCGGCGAGCAGCTCCCCGGCCATCTCCCGCACCGCGTCGATGCCCATCGAGCCCGGCAGCAGGGCCAGGAGCCGATCGCCTCCCTGTCGGGAGAGGAACCCCTGGGAGGGAAGGGCCGACTCCAGCCGATGGGCGATCTCCTCGATCAGGGCCTCGCAGGCGGCGATGCCCAGCCGACCACGCACCAGATCGAGCTGCAGCACCTCCAGATGCATCAGCACGGCCCCGTCAGCACAGCGGGTCGTCATGAGCCCATCCAGATCGGCCAGGGTGACGCGCTGTTCCAGCAGTTCCAGCAGACACCACCCCTGCTCCGGCGCACGGGGATCGCCTTCAGCGGCGGTCGGGGCCTCCAGGCGGCTCAGCGACAGGGGAATGGCGCCGTCGCCGGGGTGGGATCCGACCAGATCGCTGCTCAGGGTCGCCACGGCCCCCGTCAGCAGCGGCGTCACATCGGCGACACTCAGCTCGTGCAGGGTCCGCTGGCGCAGCTCCGCAAGCTCCAGACCCGCCCTGCGGCAGAAGGCCTCGCTGGCCGCCACGATCACCCCTCGACCATCGGCCAGGGCCGCAGGCCTGGCCAGTCTCTGGAGCAATCCCTCGATGGCGGCCGCCGCCGCCATCTCTGCGCCGCCTTCAGCCATGGTCGTTCCCGGGGTGCGTACGGACCTTCCATCCATCTCGTTTTCCACGCTAGTCGTCCTCTCCTCATCGGCATGGATCCGGTGGTTCCTGAATGCCAAGGACCCCTTTCCTAGGCTGATTCCTCTCCGCTCCCGC
The DNA here is from genome assembly GCA_963772735.1 of uncultured cyanobacterium. Taxonomy (GTDB): domain Bacteria; phylum Cyanobacteriota; class Cyanobacteriia; order PCC-6307; family Cyanobiaceae; genus Cyanobium. Next base: position 83,719 of record CAVYYO010000013.1, read on the forward strand.
TCCGATGGCGAGCCCCTTCTCCCCGCCCCGGTTCCAGCCCGTGCTGCTGTCCGTGCTGCTCTCCGTGCTGCTGGGTGGCCTCCTGTTGCTGGCGCACCCCGCCCCGGTGGCGGCGGCGATGGACTACGCCAAGCAGGTGTTGATCGGCGCCGATTTCCATGACGCGGACCTGCGCGGCGTGACCTTCAACCTCACCAACCTGCGCGATGCCGACCTCTCGGGGGCCGACCTGCGCGGCGCCAGCCTGTTCGGCGCCAAGCTCCAGGATGCCGACCTGCGCGGCTGCGATCTGCGGGACGCCACCCTGGATTCGGCTGTGTTCGAGGGCAGCGACCTGCGCAATGCCCGGCTCGACGATGCCTTCGCCTTCAACACCAAGTTCCGGGACGTGCGCATCGATGGCGCCGACTTCACCAACGTCCCCCTGCGCGGCGATGCGCTGACGACGCTGTGCGCCGCCGCCAGCGGCACCAACCCCGTCAGCGGCCGGCTCACCCGCGACACACTGAACTGCAGCTGAGCCCCTGCCGATGAGCTTCGATGCCCGCAGCCGGGAACGGCTGGAGGCCCTCGGCCGCCAGCTGCCCCAGAAGCTGCCCCCCCCATCCCCGCCCGGCGCGCCGGCGGCCGACCCGGCCCCGGCCTCCCGCGCCGTCGACCGGCGCCATCCGGTGGAAACCGAACAGGATCCGGAGCGGCTGTTCCGCGAACTGATGGACGTCAGCGCCGACGGCAGCGTGCCTGCCCATCTGCTGGAGCGGCTGCGCCGGCTGGAAGCGCCGCAACCGGCCCCCACCGCCGCCATCCCGGCTCCGGGCGCCGGCGCACCACGCCGTCGGCGCCCCCCCGGGCGGCGCCCTCTCGACCCGCGGCCCACCGCCGGCGATCCCCACCAGGACCTTTACACCGCCTTCCGGCAGCTGCTGCTGGAGGACGAGGACTGACCTCCCTTCTGATACATCTGTACTAAGGTCAAGGCCGCTGCCCGGGGCCCGTGCCCGATACCCTCCACGGCCCCGATGCCCCCCCTCCCGACGATCGCCCCCTCCCAGGCACCGGAGTCAGCGACCGCGGCGTCGACCTCAACGAACAGCTGAACCTCCACCCCGGCCGCAGCCTGCTGCTGCGCGTCTGCGGCGACTCGATGCTCGGTGCCGGCATTCGCCACGGTGATCTGCTCGTGGTGGATCGGGAGGCCGTGCCCCGGCACGGCCTCATCGTGGTGGCCCTGCTGGAGGGGGGCTTCACCCTCAAGCGGCTGGCCCGCCGCGGGCCCCACTGGTGGCTGGAAGCGGCCAACCCCGCCTATCCGCCCCTGGCCCTGGGCGGCAGCGACGACGACCGTCTCTGGGGCGTGGCGCTGCACGTGATCCGTTCGCTGCCGGGGGGCCGATGGCACAGGCCACAGTGCTGATCGACGGCAACAATTTCTACGCCTCCTGCGAGGCGGCCCTCGATCCCTCCGTGATCGGCCGGCCCCTGGTGGTGCTCTCCAACAACGACGGCTGCATCGTCTCCCGCAGTGCCGAGGCGCGCGCCATGGGCATTCCCATGGGCACCCCCTGGTTCCAGGTGCGCCACGACCTGGAACGCCGCGGCGTGATCGTGCGCAGCTCCAACTACGGCCTCTACGCCGACATGAGCCAGCGGCTGATGGCCAGCCTCGAGGCCTGGGTGGAGGAGCTGGAGATCTATTCCATCGACGAGGCCTTCGGCCGTCTGCACCGTCCACCCGGCGACGGCGACCTCAGCGCCTGGGGGAGGGATCTGCGCCGCCAGGTGCGCCGCCAGCTGGGCCTGCCGGTGGCGGTGGGCATCGCCCCCACCAAGGTGCTGGCCAAGATCGCCAACCGCATCGCCAAGCGCGACCTCTCCCATGGCGGCGTCTTCGACCTGGACCGGGCCGATGACCCGGACCCCTGGCTGGAGGCGATCGCCATCGAGGACGTCTGGGGCATCGGCCGCAAGCTGTCCCGCTGGTGCCGCCTGCGGGGCATCGGCCATGCCCGGGCCCTGCGCGACATGCCCAGCGGCGAACTGCGGCATCGCTGCGGCGTCGTGGGTGTGCGTCTGCAGCAGGAACTGCGGGGCCACAGCTGCCTGCCCCTGATCAGCGTGCCGCCGGCGAAGCAGGAAACCTGCGTCAGCCGCAGCTTCAGTGAACCGGTGACGAGCCTGGAGGGCCTGCGCCAGGCCATCGCCACCTACCTCAGCCGGGCCTGCGAGAAACTGCGCCGCCAGGGGCAGCGGGCGGGAAGCGTCAGCGTGTTCGTGCGCAGCAGCCCCTTCAACGGCACCCGGTTCTACGCCAACGCCGCCACCGTCCATCTGCCGCTGGCCAGCAACGACACCGCCGTGCTTCTCGTCGCCGCCCTGCCCCTGGCCGAGCGACTGTTCCGGCCCCACAAACCGCTGCAGAAGGCCGGCGTGCTGCTGCAGGATCTGCAGCCGGTCGAAGTGCTGCAGCACCATCTGCTGGCACCGCTGCCGCCGGAGCAGCAGCGGCGGCGTGAGGCGCTGATGGCCGCCATCGACGGGCTCAACCGCCGCTACGGCAGCGGCACCGTGCAGTGGGCCGCCTGCGGGCTGCACCCCCGCTGGACGATGCGCCGCTCCCGCCTGTCCCGGGCCGCCACAACCCGGCTGAGCGATGTGCCGGTGGTGCGGGCCTGAGCGGGGCGGAGGCCGGGAGTGGCCTGGCGGAAGGATCTCACGGACCGCCGTGGAGGCTGGCGATCTGGTTGCGGCCATTCCCCTTGGCCAGCTCCAGGGCCCGGCTGGCGCGGCCTAGGAGATCGGTGAAACGGCGATCGGAGGGGGCCAGGGCGGTGAGGCCGCCGCTGATGTGCAGCCGGAAATCGGAATGGGTGTAGACACCGGGCATGTGGGCGACGGCGGTGCGCAGGCCATCGGCCAGGCCCATGGCCTGGTCGCCGTCGATGCCCACCAGCAGCAGGGCGAATTCACCGTCTCCGAGCCGGGCCGCGAAATCCTCATCCTTCAGGAAGGTGCGGGCCAGGCGCACCACATCGGCCAGCACCCGATCGCCAGCCTCATGGCCCCAGCGATTGTTGATCAGGCGCAGGTTGTCGATGTCGAAGAGGAGCAGCGACAGGGGGCGGTGATCCCTGCGGGACCGTTCGAACTCCCGCTCTGCGATGGTCAGGAAGCTGCGACGGGTGGGCAGGCCGGTGACCGGGCAGAGGTGGGCCTGGCGGCGCAGCTCCAGCTCACGCATGGCCAGCTGGGCCAGGCGATGGAGCAGCTGCCGCTGCTCCTGGTTGAGATCACGGGGTTCCCGGTCGATGACGCAGAGGGTGCCGAGGTTGTGGCCCTCCGGGGTCTGGAGGGGCGCACCGGCATAGAAGCGGATGTAGGGATCGGAGGAGACCAGGGGGTTGCTGCGGAAGCGCTCATCGCTGCGGGCGTCGGGCACCACCATCACCTCGTCGTGGGCGATGGCGTGGGCGCAGAAGGCCATCTCGCGAGGCGTTTCCCGCACAGTGTCAAGCCCCCGCTGGGCCAGGAACCACTGACGATCGGCCTCCACCAGGGAGATGGCGACGATGGGGGTCTGAAAGATGGCCCCGGCCAGATCGAGGATCCGATCGAAATGTTCGTCGCTTTCGGCCTCGAAAACGCCGTAACGCTCCAGATCGCGCAGACGCTGCTCCTCATCGACGGGGACGGGAAACGCCGGATAGGGAACCATCGCGAACCTGCGACCACTTCCGAACCTAGGCAAGCCGTGGCCGGGAGCGGGGATCGTCCTGGGGGATGTCCGTCCCGGAGACGGGAGAAGAGCGCTCAGGGCTCAGGCGGCCGGCACCGCCAGGGTCTCCTCATAGCCGGCGCGACGGCCTTCATCGAGTTGACTCAGGTAGCGGCGTTCGGCGTAGTAGGCCTCCTGGAAGCGCAGGGCGTCTCCGTTGAGGGCATCGAAAAGCGTGTGGATGCGGGTCTCCATGTCGAGTCCGGCGCCGGCCGATGGGGTGGGGGAGCCAGCCGGCGGGGGTTGGCGCTCCTCCTCCAGCAGCCGGGCAATGCAGTGCTCCAGGGTCTGGAGCCGCTGGCTGGACCAGGCATCGAGCAGGTGGCGGCAACGACGCAGCACCCGCTGACGCTCCAGGGAGGCCGTGGCACCGCGCAGCTGCAGGGGCGGATGGGCCAGGGCCATGCGTTGGACCTCGCTGGGCTCCAGCAGGGGGGTGAGGCGGCTGAGCAGGGCGCTCTGTTCCACCAGGAGCCGATCGCCCAGCAGCCTGGGCAGATCGAGATCGCCCAGATCCAGGCCCGGATCGGTGCCCCTGTTGATGGCCTCGAGCCGCCCCGCGCCCAGGTTGTCCTCCTCCAGCTCACCGATGGCCGCCCAGAGCTGGCGGTGGTGCTGGAGGGCGAAATCATCGAGTTCCCGCCGCCTGAGCTCGGCGCGGATCACCCCACGCCAGGGGGGGCAATGGAGGTAGAGCCGCAGGATCTCCGCCTCGGCCCGCTCGCGCAGGCCCACCTCTCCCGGCTGCTCCCATCGGACGGAGCGACCGTGCCAGCGCTGGCCCTTGACCTGCTGGCGCAGATCATCCTCCAGCTGAATGGCGAGCCGGGCCTGCCCTCCCGAGAGCCGTTCGGCCACCTGCTGGAGGTAATGGCTGCGCACGGCCGACTGGGGCAGCTTGCCGAGCAGTTCCACCAGTCCCGTGACGGCCTGCTGGAACTGGTCGGCCCTGGCCAGATCCTTCCCTTCGAGCACCTGCTCGATCTGCCAGTCGAGCCAGAGGGGAGCCTGATCGAGCAGGGAGCGGTACTCCCCCGGCCCGTGGTCCTGCAGAAACTCGTCCGGGTCCTTGCCGGCGGGCAGATGCAGCACCCGCAGCTCCAGCTGCCCCTGCAGCGCCAGCTGCTCCACCTCGCCGATGGCCCGCTGGGCGGCGCGCACCCCCGCCCCGTCGCTGTCGAAGTTGAGGATCAGCCGCCGGCCGTCGCAGCAGCGGCACAGCTGGGTGATCTGGCTCGAGCTGAGGGCCGTGCCGAGGGCCGCCACGGCGTTGGTGATGCCGGCGGCATGGAGGGCGATGACGTCGAAGTAGCCCTCCACCACCACCGCCCGGTCATCCCGGCGGATGGCATCGGCGGCCCGGTCGAGGCCGAAGAGGTGCTTGCCCTTCTCGAAAACCTCCGTTTCCGGAGAGTTGAGGTACTTGGGCTCGGCGCCGTCCAGGCCCCGGCCGCCGAAACCGATCACCCGTCCCTGGCGATCGCGGATCGGCACCATGACCCGATCACGGAAACGGTCGTAGAAGCCACCGCCCCCCTTGCGGGCCACCACCAGACCGGCCGCCGCCAGCAGATCGGCGCCGAGACCCTCCACCTGCTGGAGGTGCTGCAGCAGGCCATCCCAGCCGGGGGGGGCGTAGCCGAGCTGGAAGGCCTCCAGGGTGGTTTCGCTCAGGCCGCGCCGCTCGCGCAGGTAGGTGAGGGCCGTCGCCCCCTCCGGAGACCGCAGCTGGCTCTGGAACCACCCTGCCGCCAGGGCCAGCACCCGGTGCAGCCGCTCGCGGCGGGAGAGCTGCTGGCGCAGCCGTTCCTGCTGGGGTCCGTCAAGGGTGTCGACCGGCAGCTGGTACCGGCGCGCCAGTTCCAGCACCACTTCGCTGAAGCTGGTGCGCTGCAGCTCCATCAGGAACTTGATCGCGTTGCCGCCGGCCCCACAGGAGAAGCAGTAATAAAATTGCTTGGCCGGCGACACCGTCATCGACGGGGATTTGTCGTCGTGGAAGGGGCAGATCCCCACGAACTCGCGGCCCTTCTTCTTGAGCACCACGTGCTCTCCCACCACATCGACGATGTCGGCCCGCTCCTTGACGGCCTCGATCGTGCGGGGGTGGAGACGGGGCAGGCTCAAGGCGGGGGGAGGGCGGAGGAAAGGGGCCAGTGGGAAGGGGCCGGGGGAGAGGGGCGCCATCGGTGGTGGTCCACCCGGCCCCATTCTGGGGCCTGCCACCACCGATGGAGGTCGCCCCCTGAACCGAACACGCCGACGCAACGGTGGCGGATCCCTGGCCGCCGGTGGCTGGATGGTGCTCAGCGCCCTGGCCTTCAGCCTGATGGTGGTGGGGGTCAAGCAGGTGGGCGAGCGGATTCCCCTGGGGGAGGTGGTGCTGGTCCGGGGACTGGTGTCCCTGGCCCTGAGCCTGGCGATGGTCCGGCGCCAGGGGGTGAATCCCTGGGGGCGGCGCCGGGGCCTGCTGCTGCTGCGGGGGCTGGTGGGCAGCGCCGCCCTGTTCTGTGTCTATGCCGCCGTGGTGCACCTGCCCCTGGCCGCCGCCACGGTGCTGCAGTACCTCTACCCCACCTTCACGGCCCTGCTGGCCTGGCTGCTCCTGGGCGAACCCCTCGGATCGAGAGTGCTTCTGGCCATGGGGCTGGGCTGGCTGGGGGTGCTGCTGGTGGCGCAGCCAGCGGCGAATGCCGCCCTGCCGATGGTGTGGGTGCTGGTGGCGGTGGCCGGCGCCCTGCTCACCGCCCTGGCCTACGTGAGCGTCCGCCGCCTGGCCGAGAGCGAGCACCCAGCCGTGATCATCCTCTATTTCCCGCTGGTGGCGATACCCATGAGCCTGCCCCTGGTGCTGCTCGATCCGGTGCTGCCCACCCCGCTCGAACTTCTCTGGCTCGTGGGTGTGGGGGTCTTCACCCAGGTGGGTCAGGTGGGCCTCACCAGGGGGCTCTCCCGGCTGCCGGCGGCCCGGGCCACAGCGATCAGTTATGTGCAGGTGGGCTTCGCCGGACTCTGGGGCTGGTGGATCTTCGGCGAGACCATCGACCTGCCGACCAGCGCCGGAGCCCTGCTGATCCTGACGGCGACGTTGATCTGCCTGAGGGATCGTGCGGGGGTGGTGAAACCATCGGAATCTCCACCGGAAACGCCCGTACAGTGATGCCCCCGATCCGCGGCCTTTGCTGTCCATCGCTCAGCCCAGTGCCCTGAATCCATGGCTGGCAACGCTGGTCGCCGTGGTCGAAAAAGGGATGGATCAGCCCTTGCTGAAACCCTCCCTTCTGAATAGTTCTATACCGCAACCGTTGATCATGGTGATCATCGGCGGAATCTTTCTCGGCACCCTGGCGGTCAGTCGCTTCTCCCTGAAGATCGGGGTGCCGGCCATTCTGGGCGTGCTGCTGTTCGGATTCATCATCAATCCCTCCTTCACCCTGTTGAGCAACGTCGCGATCGAACGACTGCAGGTGCTGAGTCTGTCGATTCTGCTCTTCAACGCAGGACTTGAAACCGAGATCCGGTCGATCCGCGGCTTCCTGGAATACGGCATCATCCTGGCGGTGGGAGGAGTGATTCTCTCCACCCTGATGCTGGGGGCGATCGTCTGGTTCGTGGCGTCCCCCGATGCCGGCGGCATCGAACTCGGCTTTCGCCAGATCCCCCCCTCGGCGGCCATGCTGATCGCCGCCTGTCTGGGATCCACCGACGCGGGGGCCACGGTCAACGTGCTGCAATCCGTCCCCAGGGCGATTCCCCGCCGACTCTCGGCCCTGGTCCAGTTCGAATCCGCGGTCAACGACCCCACCGCCATTCTCTTTCTGGGGCTGGTGATCGGGCTGACGGCCGTGGGCAGCGGCGCCAGCGGCCAGGAACTGGTGCTGGAAGAGGTGCGGACCTTCCTCCAGAAGATCGGTTCGGGTCTGCTGATCGGGGTGATCGTGAGCTATCTGGGGCGCTTCAGCCTCAACCAGCTGGCGCGGGACTCCAGCCAGCTGCTGATCCTGGGCATCTCCATCGGCCTGATCGCCTACGGACTGGCCGAGCTACTGGGGGGATCCGGCTTCATCAGCGCCTACCTGGCGGGCCTGATGCTCAGCAACCACAGCTACAGCAATGAACGGATCACCCCCGAGGCCCTGCAGCAGACCCTGCAGCCCTTCAACACCATGACCGAGATCACCGTGTTCCTGATCTTCGGCCTCAGCATCGATCCCCTCACGATTCTGCCCGCCCTGCCGGAGGGCATCATCATCGCCATCGGCATGATGGTGGTGGCCCGCCCGGTGAGTGTCCTTCTGCTGCAACGGTTCTCGCCCTTCAGCCTGCGGGAGTCCCTGCTGGTGTCGTGGTGCGGTCTGCGGGGCGCCGTGCCCCTCGCCCTGAGTTTCGTCCTGGCCGACGCCATCCCCAGGCTGAGGGGCCTGGACCCGGCGCAGGTTCCCCTGCTGGTGCGGAACGCCGGCGGCATCGTCTTCTGGGTGGTGGTGATCAACCTGCTCGTGCAGGGATTCACCCTCCCCCACGTGGCCCGCTGGCTGGGACTGCGGGAGGAGGAGCCCTCAGCCCCTTGACCCCCCTGGCAGGGGGAGGGGGTCGGTGATCCAGTCCTGGTTGCTGCCATCGGTGCTGCCGCTGGGGCGCGCCAGGCGCCAGCTCTGCCCCTTGGCGCCCCGCTGCAGGTAGAGCTCGAAGGGGCTGTCGACGCGGATCGGGTCCCCCGGCAGTCGCCAGTCGAAATGACCCGCCAGGCGCAGACCGCGGCCGTCCCCGATCGGAACGGCCTCCTGGCCTTCCACCCGTACCCGGCTCACCTCGGGCAGACCACCGGCCTCCAGATCCAGGGCCCGGGCGATGGCCCCCTGGGTGAGCTGGATCTGAAGGGAGAGGGCATCGAGCAGCACGCTGCGGGGCGGCTGTCCAGCCCTGGAGCAGCCCCCCAGCAGCAGCACGAGGGCCAGCAGCGGCGCCAGCACCAGGGCGGCCAGTGCCGGCCGACGGGGGTGGGGGCTTGGCAGGAGGGGCAGCATGGGGGCCGATGCACGTGGACCCATGATCGGCTGGCTGCAGGGGCGACTGGCCGAACCATGGCAGCAGGCCCACCGCTGCGGGGCCCTGCTGATCTGCCACGGGGTGGGCTACGAGGTGCAGCTCAGCCTGCGCCAGTGGCAGCGCCTGCCCGAACCCGGCAGTGAGCTGAGCCTGCACGTGCACCACAGCATCCGCGATGACGGCTGGACCCTCTATGGCTTCGGTTGCCGCCAGGAAAGGGACCTGTTCCGCGAACTGGTGGCGGTGAGCGGCGTGGGACCCCAGATGGCCCTGGGGCTGCTGGGGGTGCTGGAGGTGGAGGCGCTGGTGCGGGCCATCGTCCACGCCGACCTGCCCACCCTCTGCCAGGCCCCGGGGGTGGGCAAGCGCACGGCCGAACGCCTGTCGGTGGAGCTGCGCCGCAGGCTGCAGGACCGCTTCGCCGCCGTGGTCGACCCCCTGGCAGCGGAGGAGGGAGCGGACGGCGCGGCAGCGTCCGGCCCCTCGGGCCCCTGCCGGGAGGAGGTGCAGATCACCCTGGCGGCCCTGGGCTACGAGCCCCTGGAAATCCACCGGGCCCTGCGGGCGGTGGCCACCGTTGGTCTGGAGGAGGCCGCCGGCCCCGACGACTGGCTGCGGGAGAGTCTGCGCTGGCTGTCCCGCGCCGTGGCCTGAACGGGACGGGAAAGGGCAACGGGCTGGGCGTTAAGGTGTTGGTTTGCACCGTCCGGGCCAAGATCCGCCCATGCCGCTCACCACCACCCAGAAACAGGAACTGATCAATTCCCATCAGGCCCACGGCACCGACACCGGCTCGGTGGAAGTGCAGGTCGCGATGTTGAGCGAGCGGATTCAGCAGCTCAGTGGCCACCTGCAGAAGAACATCCACGACTTCTCCTCCCGCCAGGGACTGCTGAAGATGATCGGCCGACGCAAGCGGCTGCTCGGCTACCTGCGTGCCCAGAGCGAGGAGCGCTACGCCACCCTGATCGCCAAGCTCGGCATCCGCGGCTGAGGTCGGATCGATGGCCCGTCGGCCCAGACCCAGAGCCTTCGGCAGCCCCCCGGCCGCCAAGGGCGAGAAAGCCCCGCCTCCAGCGCGCCAGCAGGTCATCCCCGATGCGGTGGCCAACCGCATGGTGCGTCGCATCGCCATCGCCACCGGCACCCCCACGGCCCTTGGCATGGGGGTGTTTGTGGCCAGCTACCTGCTGGTGAGCCGTGGCGTGCTCGACATCCCCCCCGGCCTCACCCTGGTGGGTTCCGGCGCCTTCTTCCTGCTGGGCCTGGTGGGCCTCAGCTACGGGGTGCTCTCGGCCAGCTGGGAGGACGGTCCCGGTACCCTGCTGGGCTTCGAGCAGATCGGCGTCAACATTGGCCGGGTGCGGGCCTCGGTGCGGGCCATGCGCCAGGGCGCCTCGAGCTCCGGCTCCGGCTCAGGCGGCCCCCAGGGGTGAGCGCAGCCAGGCCTTGAAATCCGCCGACGCCAGGGTCTGGACGGCGGCCGGGGCATCGGCGACGCAGAACTGGCCACCCAGACGCACGAAACGGGTTTCGTCCTGCTGCTTCACCAGGGCCACCACCGGTACCCGCACGCCGGCCTCCTCCTGGCCAGGCCGGTGCCGCGTCAGGCATTCGCGCAGGCGATGCTGCACCGCGATGTCGCCCGCCTGCTCGGGAGCCAGCTCCACCATCACCAGCTGCAGATCCTCGATGCTGCGGCAGTCGTCGACCAGCAGCTGCACCCGGTCGTCGCGACGGTCCACTCCGGCCCAAAGCAGCAGGCGGGCATCCACCATCAGGTGGTCGGCCAGACGCGCATAGCTCTTCGGGAACACCACAGCCTCACAGGCGCCGGTGAGATCCTCCAGCTGCAGCACGGCCATGCGATCCCCCTTGCGGGTGGTCACCGGACGGATCTCGCTCACCATCACCACCACGCTCACCTTGGCCTTGTCGGCCATCTCCTCCAGATGGGCCAGGCCGATGGGGGTGAGCAGGCGCACCTGGGAAGCAAGCTGCCGCAGGGGATGGTCGGAGATGTAGAAACCGAGCAGCTCCTTCTCCAGCTTCAGCTTCTCGGTGGGAACGTAATCGGCCACCGGGGCAGCCCTGGGTGGTGCCGGGGCCTCCACCGCCGCTGGACCGTCGCCCTCGCCGCCGCCGGCGAACAGATCGAAGAGGTTGCCCTGGCCGCTGGCCCGGTCGCGGGCGCGGGAGCTGGCCCACTCGAGCACCAGATCCAGATCGGCCATCAGCTGGGCCCGGTTGGCCTTCGGCTCGAGGGCATCGAGGGCACCGCAGTGGATCAGGGATTCGATCGCCCGGCGGTTGAGCTGCTGGCCGGAAAGCCGGTCGCAGAGATCGGCGAGGTGCAGGAAGGGACCGTCGCTGGAGCGGGCCTCGATCAGCTGGCGAATCGCGCCGTCGCCGAGGTTGCGGACCGCCGAGAGGCCGAAGAGGATCTTCTTGCCCACCGGGGTGAAGTCGATGCCGGAGGCATTCACATCCGGCGGCATCACCTCGATGCCCATGGCCTGGCAGTTGGCGATGTAGCGCTGCACCTTGTCGCTGGCACCGGCGTTGACCGTGAGCAGGGCGGCCATGTAGGCCACCGGATGGTGGGCCTTGAGGTAGGCCGTCTGATAGGTGACGGCGCCGTAGGCGGTGGAGTGGCTCTTGTTGAAGCAGTATTCGGCGAACAGCACCATCTGATCGAACAGGGCCTCGGCAACGGGAGCCTCCACGCCCCGCTCGGTGGCCCCGCTGACGAACTGCTGGCGGTGCTTCTGCATCTCCGACACCTTCTTCTTGCCCATGGCACGGCGCAGCAGATCGGCCTCGCCGAGGGAATAGCCGGCCAGATCCTGGGCGATCCGCATGATCTGCTCCTGGTAGACCATGATCCCGTAGGTCTCCCTGAGGATCGGCTCGAGCTTGGCGTGGGCCACGTCGATGGCTTCGCGGCCGTGCTTGCGGTTGATGAACTTGGGGATCAGCCCGGCGTCGAGGGGGCCCGGCCGGTAAAGGGCCAGGATCGAGGAGATGTCCTCCAGGGAGGAGGGCTTGAGATCGCGAACGATCTGACGCATGCCGCTGGATTCCAGCTGGAAGATGCCCTCCAGATCGCCCCGGGCCAGCAGGGCATAGGTCTTCTCGTCGTTGTGGGGAAGGGCGTCCGGATCGATCCTCTCGCCGACACTCTGCTCGACCAGATCGAGCGTCTTCTCGATCATGGTGAGGTTCTTGAGGCCCAGGAAGTCCATCTTCAGGAGGCCCATCGCCTCCACGTCCTCCATGAAGTACTGGGTGATCACCTGGCCGTCGTTGTTGCGCTGCAGGGGCACCAGTTCGTCGAGGGGGTCGGCGGCGATCACCACACCGGCGGCATGGACACCGAAGGTCTTGTTGGTGCCCTCGATGCGGCGGGCCAGATCCACCCAGTGCCGCACCTTCGGGTCGTTCTCGTACTTCTCGCGGAATTCGGGGTTGGGGGACTCGGCACCGATCATCTCGGCGAGTTTGGCCGGTTTGCCCCGCGCCACCGGAATAAGTTTGGCCAGCCGGTCGGCCTCGCCGTAGGGAATGTCGAGCACTCGGGCCACGTCCTTGAGCACCGCCTTGGAGGTCATGCGGTTGAAGGTGATGATCTGGGCCACCTTGTCCTCGCCGTAGCGCCGGGTCACGTAATCGATCACCTCGCCGCGGCGCTCGATGCAGAAGTCGGTGTCGATGTCAGGCATCGACTTGCGTTCCGGGTTGAGGAAGCGCTCGAACAGCAGGCCGTGCTCCACCGGGTCGATGTTGGTGATGCCCAGGGCATAGGCCACCAGGGAACCGGCAGCCGAACCGCGGCCCGGCCCCACCGGGATGCCCTGCTCCCGGGCGAAGCGGATGTAGTCCCACACCACCAGGAAGTAGGTGGGGAAGCCCATCTGCTCCATCACCTGCAGCTCGAAGGAGAGCCGCTCGCCGTAGGCAGGCTCGACGGCGGCCTCATCCGGGAGGGCCAGCCGGGCCCGCAGGCCCTGATGGGCCACCTCGGTGAGGTAGCTCACGGGGGTGTAGCCCTCGGGGATCGGGAAGCGGGGCATCTGCTGGCGCCCCAGGATGTTGTAGTCCTCCACCTTCTCCGCCACACGGGCGGTGCTGGCGATGGCATCGGCGATCACCTCAGGCTCGAGATGGTCGGCGAAGAGCTGGGCCATCTCCGCTTCGCTCTTGATGTACTCGGTGCCCGTGTAGCGCAGGCGCTTCTCGTCGGTGATCAGCTTGCCGGTGAGCACGCAGAGCAGGGCGTCGTGGGCTTCCACGTCGTTGCTGGTGAGGTAGTGGGCATCGTTGGTGGCGATCAGGGGGATGGCCAGCTCGGCGCTGATGCGGGCCATCTCCACGTTGACAATGCGGTCCTCGAGGCCGCCGTGGTCCTGGATCTCCAGGTAGAAGTCGTCCGGCGAACACGTCCCGGTACCAGGCGGCCACCTCCCGGGCCACGTCGGGGCGACCGCGCAGGATCGCCTGGGGGATCTCGCCGCCCAGGCAGGCGGTGGCCACCATCAGACCCTCGCTGTGCTGCCGCAGCAGGGATTTATCGATGCAGGCCCGCGCGAAGATCCCGCGGCCGCGCATGCCGCGCAGGTGGCTGATGCTGGTGAGCTTGACCAGGTTGCGGTAGCCGACGGCGTTGCGGGCCAGCACCACCAGGTGGTAGCGGCGCTCCTTCTTCGGCTGGGGATCGTCGATCGAGCCGTTGATCACGTACATCTCGTTGCCGATGATCGGCTTGATGCCCGCCTTGGTGCAGAGCTTCAGCAGCTCGATGGCGCCGTACATCACCCCGTGGTCGGTCAGGGCCAGGGCCGGCATGCCCAGCTCCACGGCCCGCTCCACCATCGCCGGCAGCTGGGAGGCCCCGTCCAGCAGGCTGTAATCGCTGTGGTTGTGGAGGGGAACGAAGGCCACGGGCGAAGGGGAAGGGGGTGAGGGGGGCGGCCGAGGTGGTTGGCGTGCCGCCAACCTAGGGGATCCCCACAGGCAGCGCCAGATCGACGGCAATCGACGGCAGGCCACCAGATGTGGTGGTGACTGGGCTCGCCGATGGCGTCACGGGCCGTGAGCCGTGGGATGCGGGGAGCCGCCAGGATTTCTTCAGGGGTGAGGGCGCTGCAGGACAGGCCTCCCACGCCTTGCTCCTGTTCAGGGGTACTGTTTGGAGAAGCAGTTAGAAGGCGGATCGGCCATGACGTTGGAACATCATTCCTTGATCAAGGATTTCCCGGAGTACCGGGAGGAGATCCATCTCCTCAAGGTTGGAGATCCAAAGTTCCGCGCCCTGCTGGAGGAATACGACCAAATCGACAAGGAAATCTATCGCATCGAACAGGATATCGAGCCGGTTTCCGACGACGTCGCCAAGGAACTCAAAGCCAGACGCGTTTTGTTGAAGGATGATATCTACCGCCGGATACAAGCCTATCCGCGGGGATGAGGCTGATTGGCGAGGTCTTTTTAACAGGCTCTTAAACGGCGTGATGCCAACCTAGGGGATCCGCTCAAGATGTAGGGCTAGATCGGCGACAACAGGAGGCCAGGGCACCAGATGTGGTGGTGACGGCGCCCGTGAGGCCGGAGCTGCTGGAAGGGAGGAAAGGATCCAGGAGCGATCCGGGCTATGGAGTGCCCATCCAACCGGCGGCCATGGAGGCCATGGTCAGGATGGTTCGCCGGAGTGGGGCGCTGGCCACTGGGGAACAGCGTGGTCACTGAGCCGATCCGGAGCGTGCCCATCGCCCTTCCGGGAATTTTGAGGTATGGTTTTCAAGAAATTGGCAAAAAGCAAGCCGAAAGTGACCGTTGAACATCATCCCCTGATCAAAGATTTTCCGGAATATCGCGAGCAGATTCATCTGCTCAAAGTTGGGGATCCCAGGTTCAAATCGCTGCTTGATGAGTACGATCACCTCGACAAAGAAATCTATCGCATTGATCAGGATATTGAGCCAGTTTCCGATGAATTCGCCAAGGAGCTCAAAGGTAGACGTGTTTCCGTCAAGGATGAAATTTACCGGCGGATACAGGCCTTTTCTCAGCAGTGAGCCTGATCGGTTCTTGATGGGAGGAGGGTTTGCGTCATTCATGGTGAGCGAAGTCGGACGGTGGCGTTAACTGCCTTTTCAAGGTTTGGCTGGGTGCGACGCTGCGCTTCCGGGGGGTAGCAGCCTGTCATTTTAGTACCAATAAGCGAAGGCGGGACGTATGTGCAGGCTTTACGGAAAGTGACCTAGATACTCGTCTGAGTCGTTAATCAATAGTGTCATCCTAATCGGCAGGGAATCTGACAATTCAAGCCTTGGCCAATTCTTCCCTGACTTTGCCCAATCCAGCAAACGGGATTTTGCCATGGGCTGTTCTGATTCTCGACACAAACTATTCATCGTATTTCAGCATGTCGTCAGCGGTTGGGCGGCTTTCCTCTTCAGCCACATGTTCAGCATTCCATGCGGGTGGAGCGTCCTTGGGATGAAGCCAAACACGGCGTGACGCCAGTCGAACGTCCCGTGACGAACCGGCTATCATCGAGCCACGAACAGTAACCAGCTTCCGATTTCAGAGAAAGCCCTTACACTGGAGGCCACCTCCGATAGCATCAAATGACAAGACAGGGATCACTAGTCCAACGGCACAAGACGGCATGTTCTGAAGCAGATACAATCTCTTTTTTCAGCTGCTGTATGGCCAAAGCCGGTCAGTCCTTCGCCTTTGGCAGGTTGAAACAGGAAAGAGGATCGGAACACGTCTCCTATTGTAGCTGCGCCCATACAGGATTCTCCTCAGGGTTGAGTGAGCCTGAGGTAAGCGTCATTTCACTCAAGACCGTTCAGCAAATGACAGCGTCAGGCCCATGACTGGGCAGCGGAAACAACTACTTTGACCTCTTTCCTGAGTTGAATAGACTCCTTGACCCTGATGCGGCTCGTCTGTCTTACAGCGAGGCCGCCTGGCCGAATACGTCGGCGAAGCCGTGGGCTGATGTTCGCCGGCGAATTGAGCCTCCCCACCGGGCTCGAGGCTTCATGCTGATGGCTGACGCCGTGCTGCCGAAAGCGCCAAGGGCGACCGTCTTCCCTGCGCTCTGCTGGTTTGGGCGATCGCCTGGGGATGCACGCCATCTGGGAGGGGCTGATGCAACTTCTGACGCCGCAGTCGACCTTTCAATGCTGTGATGGCAACCTCGACCGGGTGCGTCTGCATTCTTGCTGCACTCATCAGCATGATCCTTGCCGTCACCAGCACATCAGGCGCGCGCGCCAGCGATGTGCCTTTTCTGGGCTTTCTGGTCTTCCCCTATGTGCTGATGGGGCTGCTGTCCTGGTGGCAGCGGAGCCGGCGGCGGCGTTCTGCGGGGGTGTTCATCGCCGTCCTGCTTCTTTCCCTGGGAGGGATCTTGCTGCTTGGAATCGACAGCTTCCGCTTCCACACCGTGCCTGACCATCGAATGGTGCAGCGCTTCACCATGATTGCCGTTCCGCTGCTGCAAACGGCAGCCGCACTGGCCATCGCCCTGGTGCTCCAGCTGTCGTCACTGGTGAAAGGCGATTCCGGTGACGCCATCGCCCCTCGTGGCCGCCGCTGACACGAAAGGGCGTCCGGCAGTTCGTCGCGCTCGTTGCCCACCAGAACGGTGCAAAGGGCACTCTCCTTGCTGACGGAGAAGGGGCTGCTGTCATCGGGGCGCGTCACCACCACGGTGGCGTACCCGCCTTCGGCCCTTGCCAACCGAAAGGGCAGTACCCCATCGGCTGGCCCCGGGCCACAGACCCTTGGGGAGCCACCGCCGGCTGCAGCATTCAGCAGCCACAAATCCACGGGGTCCTCCGCCGGGTCTGCAGGTTGGTTCGGTGTCTCGTCGCAGGCGTTCAACACCAGGCCGAGGCTGAAGGCCACGCCCAGAGCGGCAATGCGGAGGAGGAGAGGAGGCCTTCGAAGAAACGGGGTTGTTGTGGCGGCTGGGGGTAGGAGGCCACCTGGGCAAAAAAGCAGGATCCCGGTTGCCTTGCCGTCTGAAGAACAATCAGCGACCTCTGCCGAAGACCCATAAGGTGGGTGCCTCTGCAAAGGGATCGGCAAGGGATGCTGCGCCGGATTCTCCAGGAACTTGCCGAAGCCGCCCCGCTGGCACTGCTGGTCGGTGCCGTGATCGGCACTGCCATGGTGGGCCTGCTGACCGGCACCGTGGGGGAGAGCAGCAACGAAAGCCTCGAAGTGCTCGTCCTGGGATCGCTGCAGGTGGTCACGCCCCTGGGGGTGAGCCTGATCTGGATCTGCCGCTGCGCCCCCCTGCGTCTTGCGATGGCTGTGCGGCGCCATCTGGATCGAGTACCAAGGCGAACCACGGCGTCTCACTCATGGAGGGGCCATGAGGCAGAGGTGGCTGGGGCCGCCTGCAGCGCCATGTTGTTGGTGCCCTGGTTTGAGTTGGGCCTGTTGCTGGGTGGACTGCTTGCCACCCCTCGCGCAGGCCTTGGTTTCCCCAGCGAATTGCAGGAACTCACTAGGTTGATGACCGTTCCGGACCTGCTGCGGTGCTTTCTGCGGACTGCGGTGTTCACCGCAGCCGCCCAGTGGGTTTGCCTCCGCAAGGCAGGTCAGGTGAAGTGCTCGGAGGGGGAGCTGGCGCAGCCTGCTGGCGGATGCCCTGCCCGAGTCCCTCCTGGTCGTGATGGGGCTGGAGGTGATCTGGCTCACCCTGCTGGTCCCTCTGCATGGCACCTACGCGTGAGTTCCGGCGACATGGAAGGCAGCACTCCAGAGCGCACCGGTCGTCCAGGGGTCAGCCGGCTGGGGTTGCTGTTCCTGGCGGGTTCTGTGCTGTTGAGTGGCTGGGTGGCCGCCAGCCTGCTGCAGGAGCGGTTGCGATGGCGTGACAGCACCTTGTTGACATTCCGCACCACCAACGCCACAGGCATCTGGCCGGGTGTGAATGTGACCCTCTCCGGGTACCGCATCGGCAAGGTGGAATCTGTTGAACTGGCCAGCGATGGCCAGGTGGATGTGGAACTGCGAATCGTCTCCCGCCACCGCCGCCTGGTGGGCCCGAAAAGCACTGCCACAGCCGTTCAGGAGGGGTTGATCGGCGACGCCGTTGTCGTGCTCACCCCAGACATCACCCCTACCGATTCAGAGTTGCCGCCTCCTGAGCTGGCCATCAGCTTTCAGCCCTCCAGCAGCCCTGCAGAGCTGCTGAGCGATCTGGCCGAGACACGGCTGCAACTAGACCGGACGTTGCAGGCGATTGGGGACGGTGGTGGAGAAAGATCTGCCCTCGGTTGCCGGCCAGGTCGATGGCACCTTGAAGGATGTGCGTCGACTGGCAGGCACGCTTGAGCGCGAGTCGGGCGCCACCGCCGCAGTGACACGCGACACGCTCAGGCTTTACAAGCAGACCGGCAAAGAGGTCGGAACGGCCTCCGTCGAGGCCACCGACGTGATGAAAACCACCTCTCCGGTGCTCGTGGACACCCTCAGGCAGATCCGTGCTGCGTCGGCCACCACCAATCGTCTGTTGAAGGCTCTTTCAGGCACATTCCTGTTCGACCTGCCTGGGCCGGAGGAGGAATCAGCGCCGAAGGCTGCCGAACCAGCAGCTGCAAGAGCAGCGGGAATCTGTGAACTGACGAGACACCCCCTGCGGTCAGCAGGCTCGAAGGGCTTCTCGGTGTGCGGGGCTCATGCTCCTCTGCCGGCAGCGGTGCGGCCCAGCGGGCGCGGATCACGCCATCAGAGTCGAGCAGGATGGTGTGGCGCAGGGAGAAGGGGGGCGATCCAGGAGCCGTAGCGGTGGCGTCTCTGTGAGGCCGGAGCGCTGAGCACCGGGATCGCCAATCTCTCGTAGATGGTGAGCAAGGCGTGAGATTCGGCGGCGGCGACGTTCACCCCCATCACTTCCGGATAAGAGCGCCCGACCAACAACGGTGGCGATGACTGACGTGACGTGGCTAATCCTGGGCCAACTGGTGGTGGTCAGCACCATGATCGCGATGGTGCGCTCTTGAAGGTTCTGTTGGCAGCGCAGGTTGGTGTCGGTCGTGATCAGCAGCTTGTAACCCGCCTGTTCCCCTGGTCAAACAGGATCTGCACTCAGACCACCACCGCATCCTTTCACCACCGCATCCCTGGTCCGGGCGACGCGCTCCAGCACCAGCCGGGCCTGCTCGACACCGACGCCGGGGAAGAGCTCGACAAACTCCTCCAAGCAAATGCCGTCTTCCAGGTTTTCGGAGAGGGCCGCCACCGGAATCCGGGTCCCGCGAAACACCCAGGCGCCGCTGACGCGCTGTGGGTCGTTTTCCACGGCGGTGCAATCCGCCCACTCCAAGTCCGTTTCAGGGGTCATGGGCACGGCAGGCAGCCGAACACTTCAGGTTGGACAGCCTGCTTGGCGCCAGGGACTGCACGCAGCAACCGTTTTCTGTTGGATGCGGCCGATGGCCTGCCTCCGCGACACCTGCTTCAGGCGCGGAGGTGACGACCCAGCCACGACCCATCGAGACGACCACTGCCGGGAGTGCGCGAGAGCAGCCGATCCTCGTCGCTGCTTTCACACCTCCCAGATCTCCCGCAGCTCCAGCGCCAATCCACCAAACCCCTCGCCAGCCTCCAGTCGGGTGGCGCCCTCCAGCCGCTCCGCCATGCCTTCCTGGCCGCCCCGCCAGATCTCCACCGCACGCTCCTCCGGCAGCAGCAGCCAGCCCAGCCGCGCCCCGTTGGCCTGGTACAACCCCATCTTGCGGCGCAGGTTGCTCACGCCCCGCGGTCCTTCGTCACCGGGACTGGCGAGTTCCATCACCAGGTCGGGGCAGAGGGGCGGGAAACCGCGGCGCTCGTGAGGAGTCAGCGCCTGCCAGCGCTCCTGGCGTACCAGCGAGGCATCGGGGCTGAGCACGGAACCATCCGGCAGGCGGAAGCCACCCGAGCTGTCGAACACGTTCCAGCCCCCGCAACCCCTGGCGAAGTGCTCCAACTGATAAAGGAGTTCGCTGTTGCGACGGCTGGTCTCCCCACCCGTTGGCGTCGAGGCGATGAGATGGCCGTCGGCATCGAGCTCCAAGACCGCATCGGGATTGGCCTGGCAGACCCGCTCAAACTGCTCCGGCGTGAGGGGTAGATCCCAGGGCAGCCGCAGGCGATCCAGTTCGCGCGGCGGCTGGGTGGATGGAGCCGCTGGTGGCGCAGACGCAAGAGTCATCCTTATGGCAGTCACCACGCTCTGAACCTAAGTGTCCTGGCGTTGATCTGCCTCCACTGCCGGGCCTGACGAAGCCCCCCTCCCTACGCCACCAGCTCCGCCGCCGGCCGGGCATCCATCACCGCCGCCGCTCGTTCGTACTGGTGGGCCACCCGCAGCAGCTTCGGCTCCTCGAGCACGCCCCCGATCAGCTGCAGCCCGATCGGCAGGCCCTCACCATCGAAGCCGCAGGGCAGGCTGATGGCGGGCAGGCCCGCCAGGTTGGCGGGAATGGTGAGCAGGTCGGCAAGGTACATGGCCAGGGGGTCGCCGGCGTGGGCACCGCTGGGGAAGGCCGTGGTGGGGGAGGTGGGGGTCAGCAGCACATCGACGGCCTCGAAGGCGCGATCGAAGTCGCGGCGGATCAGGGTGCGCACCTGCTGGGCCTTGTGGTAGTAGGCATCCACGTAGCCGGCGGAGAGGGCGTAGGTACCGATCAGGATGCGGCGCTGCACCTCCTCACCGAAGCCCTCGGCCCGGCTGCGGGCCGTCATGGCCGCCAGGCCGTCGCTGCCCGGTTCGCCGGCAGCGGCCCGGTAGCCGTACTTGACACCGTCGTAACGGGCCAGGTTGGCGGACGCCTCCGACGGGGCGATCACGTAGTAGGTGGCGATGCCGTCGTTGAAGCGGGGGCAACTGACATCCACCAGCTCGCAGCCCAGGGCCTCCAGCTGGGCGGCGGCCGCCAGCACCGAGGCCTTCACCGCCGGATCGAGACCCTCCTGCTCGAAGCACTCCCGGATCAGTCCCACCCGCAGGCCGGCGATGGGCTGCTCCAGGGTGGCGCCGTAGTCGGGCACCGGCGCCCGCAGACAGGTGGCGTCGCGGGGATCCTCCCCGGCGATCACCTGCAGCAGCTCGGCGGCATCGGCCACGCTGGTGCTGAACGGACCCACCTGATCGAGGGAGGAGGCAAAGGCCACCAGGCCCCAGCGGCTCACCCGGCCATAGGTGGGCTTGAGACCCACCACGCCGCAGAAGCTGGCGGGCTGGCGGATCGAGCCGCCGGTATCGGAGCCCAGGGAGGCGAGGCATTCACCGGCGGCCACGGCGGCCGCACTGCCGCCGGAGCTGCCACCGGGGACCCGATCCGGATTCCAGGGATTGCGGCTGGCCCCGAAGGCCGAGGTCTCGGTGGAGCTGCCCATGGCGAACTCGTCCAGGTTCGTCTTGCCCAGCAGCACGGCGCCGGCCTGCCAGAGCCGCTCGGTCACCGTGGACTCGTAGGGCGGCACGAAGTTCTCCAGCATGCGGCTGGAGCAGGTGGTGCGGATGCCCCGGGTGCAGAGATTGTCCTTGATGGCCAGAGGGATGCCGGCCAGGGGGGGCAGGGGGTCGCCGGCGGCGCGGGCCGCATCGATCCGATCGGCATCGGCCCGGGCCCGTTCGCTGGTGACCTCAAGAAAGGCATGGACCGTGGGATCCACCGCGGCGATGCGGGCCAGGTGGCGATCGGTGAGCTCCCGGGCCGACACCTCGCCCCGCCGAAGCTGATCCCGCCATTCGGCGATGCCCATCCAACCGCTGCCCAGCTGGGAGGGACGCTATCAGTCAGCCAGATCGGGGGACTCGGTGAGGGGCTCCCCCCGGCCGGTGCGCAGGCAGCTGTGCTCCAGGGAAGCGGGCGACTCCGCGCGCAGGTCGTCGAGGAAGGCCGGCAGGGCCTGCTCCAGGGTGCTGCGGCGCACGAAGGGGCCGAACCAGTACACCGCGTCGGGGGAGCGGGTTTCCACCCGTGCCCACCAGGCCAGGCCGAACGCATTGGCGATGCCGCGCGCGGGCCAGTGCAGCGGATTCATGGAGCAGGGGCGGCTAGGCGGCCATTCTGGGGGGCCGCGGGCACCAACCCCCCGCCGGGGTCAGAGGCGGATGTCGCCATGGAAGCCGGGGGGAGGAGGGAGGGGGTACGGCAAGGGCTCGGTGGCAGCGGGGGCGGCCTGCACAGGTTCGGATGAAGGCAGCTCCTCTTCAGCCGCAGGCTGTTCCAGCCCAGCTGTCTCGACAGACTCCGCCCTGTGCTCGGGGGGGGATTCAGAGGGTTCGGAGCAGGGCTCGACCCCCATGGCCTCCACGACCATCAGGGACTCCTCGACCACCAGGGACTCCTCGACCACCACCATCTCCTCTGCCGCCACGACCTCCTCGATCTGCTCCGGCGGATCGGGATCCGGCGGCGCCGGCATGGAGGGACGCACGATCCTCGGGGCAGGGGCAGCACCGCGCAGGCCCCGCATCCAACTGCGGCGAGCCACTTCGTAGAGCAGCAGGGCCGTGGCCACCGAGGCATTCAGGCTCGGGGTCGCTCCGCGCAGGGGAATGCGCACCAGCTGGTCGCAGGAACGCCGGGTCAGCAGGGAGAGGCCGTCCCCCTCGGAGCCCGTGACCACCACCAGGGGACCCTCCAGGTCCGCCTCCTCCAGGCTCACCGAGCCCTCCTCCGCCAGACCGACCACCCGGTAGCCCTCCTGCTTGAGGCTGTCGAGGGAACGGTTGAGATTGACCACCCGGGCCACCGGCAGGTGCTCCAGCGCCCCGGCGGCCACCTTCGCCACCGAACCGGTGAGACCGGCGTTGCGACGCTGGGGCAGCACCATGCCGTGGGCGCCGAGGGCCTCGGCGCTGCGGACGATGGCACCGAGGTTCTGGGGATCGGTGAGGCCGTCCACCGCGATCAGCAGAGGGGCCTCGCCGATGCCGCGGCATCCGTCGATGAGAGTGGCCAGATCGAGGGTTTCGGCCGCGGCAGGCTGGAGCACGATGCCCTGATGGACCGCCCCGCCGGTGAGCTGGCCCAGGCGGGCCCAGGTCACCTCCTCCACCAGCACACCGGAGGCCTTCGCATCGCGCAGCAGCTGCAGAAAACGGCCACCGAAGCGCATCTCAGGTGTGCACCACACCCGGTGGATCGGCCGGCCGCTCTCCAGGGTGGCCTGGGTGGAGTGGCGACCCCAGATCAGATCGCTGGGGGCTGCGGCGGCGAAGGCGGCGGCATCGCCGCGGAAATCCACATCCGAACCATCGGACACCGGGCCGTCCTGGCTCTGGCGGCCCTGGGAAGTCCGGGGGGCCCGATCGGCGTCCCGGAACAGGGCTGGCCCGCGGCGCCCGGTGCCGGGCCGTGCGGGCAGCGGACGTGCGGTGCCGGGACGACCGCTGCCGGGGCGGCCGAAGGTGGGCCGGGCAGCGGGAAAACGGTCGCCGCCGCGGCGCTCCCGGGGGGAGCGGCCTTCGAAGGATCGGCGACCGTAGGGGTTGTCCCCCGTCCGCTCGCCGTCGCCGGAGCGCTCTGCACCCCCTGTTCGCTCACTGCCGCGCTCACGCTCGAAGGGGGGCTTGTCGCGCCCATAACCTCCCCCTGGACGGCGGGCACGGAAGGAAGCGGAGCCGCGGGCGCCGGCACCGAGACGGCGGGGGGTCCGGTCGTCGCCGGGTTCAGGACGGCGCTGGGGACGACGGTCGGACCGGCTTTCGGAGCGACGGTCGGGGCGGCTGTCGGGGCGACGGTCGCCGCTGCGATCGGAAGGGGGACTCATGGGCTGGCGGAGGGGGGACAGGAATCGGTCTTCTCAAGATGGTCCAGCAGCTCAGCCAGCCGTCTGGGGTTCTGCAGAAAGAGCCATCCCAGCATCGTCTCAAATCCCGTGGCCTGCCCATAGGCCGCCGGAGCGCCGCGGCGGGGGCCCCGACCGGCCTGGTTGCGGCCCCGGAGCACCAGCCGACGCTCCTCGTCGCTGAGCAGGGGATCCAGGCGCTGCAAGGCCTGGGCCTGGGCTTCGGCCTGCACCTCCCCCACCACCGCCCGGTGCAGATCAGCGGCCCTGGCCGGCCGCCGGCAATGGCGCAGCCGCTGGTGCAGTTCCCAGACCGCATCCCCCAGCCAGGCCAGCTGGGCCGTGGCCAGGGGGAGGTCCGAGGCCGTCGGGGGAAGGGAAGCCAGCCAGCGCCCCGCGCCCTCAGGCGGGGGCGAGGCTGCCAAGGGCCGACTCCAGATCGGGTTGCAGGTGCAGGAAGGCCTCCAGGCGCACCAGCTTCACCGTCTGGACGACACGGGCGTTGCCGACGACGAGGAACTGACGGGAGCTGTCGTTGAACTGCTTGGCCAGTTGCACCAGGGCGCCGAGTCCGGAGGAGTCGATGAAATCGATGCGGCTGAGGTCGATGACCACAGGGAGGGAATCGGCCTTGGCGTGGTCGGAGATGAAGTCGGTGAACTGCTTGTCGGAATAGGCGTCGAGCTGGCCCGTGAAGCCGAACAGCAGGCACTGTTCCCGCCGTTCGCAGCCCCCTCTCAGGGAGACGGTCAATCGCTGCAGGTCGGTGATGGCCTCGGCCCCCGGGTCGTGTTGGACGCGTGGAAGTGTAGGGACCCGAACAGCGAATGCGGAAAACGCAACGAATCGTGCGGAGCGCAGCGCTGCTCCTCCCTCAACGCTGATCCTCCCTCAACGCCGCTCTGCCATCAGGGCCACAAACCGGCCGAAGTGGTGGTCGGCGTCGTGGGGGCCGGGACTGGCCTCCGGGTGGTACTGGACCCCGAACACCGGCTGATCGTTGAGGGCCAGGGCCGCCACGGTCTGGTCGTTCAGGTTGCGGTGGGTGATGCGCACCCGCTCGGAGGGAAGGGAGGCCGCATCGATGGCGAAGCCATGGTTTTGGCTCGTGATCTCCACCGATCCGGGGGAGCCGCAGGGGTGGTTGAGGCCGCGATGGCCATAACTCAGCTTGTAGCTGCGCCCCCCCAGGGCCAGGCCGAGGATCTGGTGGCCCAGACAGATGCCGAAGACGGGCAGATCCGGCTGGCGGAGCAGATCCCTGGCCAGGGCGATGCCCTCCCCCACCGCGGCCGGATCGCCGGGGCCATTGGAGAGAAACACCCCTTCCGGCTGCCGCTCCAGCACCTGGGCCAGGGTGGCGTCAGCCGGCAGCACCGTGACCTCACAACCGTGGGCCACCAGGCGCTCGAGGATGGCCCTCTTGATGCCGAAGTCGATCGCCACCACCTGATAGGGCCGGTCGGGGCGGGGCCTCAGGCGGGTATCGAACCCGGTCGCACAGGGGCTGCTCCAGCCATAGGGCTTCCGGGTGCTCACCTGGGCGGCCAGGTTCAGCCCATCCATCGAGGGCGTGGCCCGCACCTGCTGCAGCAGCGCGGCCGGGGCGGTGCCGTCGCTGGCGATGGCGCCATTGACGGCGCCGCCCTCACGCAGATGACGCACCAGGGCCCGGGTGTCCACCCCGCAGATGCCCACGACGCCGTGACGGGCCAGCCAGGGATCCAGGTCCTCCTGCCGGCGCCAGCTGCTGGCCCGGGGGGCGAGCTGGCGGGCGATGAAGCCCCGCGCATG
The DNA here is from genome assembly GCA_963772735.1 of uncultured cyanobacterium. GTDB lineage: Bacteria > Cyanobacteriota > Cyanobacteriia > PCC-6307 > Cyanobiaceae > Cyanobium. The sequence continues at coordinate 109,148 of CAVYYO010000013.1, forward strand.
GGGCCGGTCCGCCTCCAGATCCTCCCCGTTGACGCCGGTGTTGCCCAGTTCCGGGTTGGTGAAGGTGATCAGCTGGCCGGCGTAGCTCGGGTCGGTGAGCACCTCCTGATAGCCGGTCATGCCGGTGTTGAAGACCACCTCGCCGCAGACGCTGCCGCGGGCACCGCAGGCCATCCCCCGCAGCACGAGGCCGTCGGCCAGCACCAGAACGGCCGCCTCGGGAGCGGCATCGCCATCGGCAGAGGGCCTGATCGCATCGGTGTCCTGAGGGGGGGGCAGGGGACGGTCGGCGGATGCTTCGATCATGCTGCAGATGCCTCCAGGGCACCGCGGAGGGCCTCCAGCCGGCCCCAGGCACGGCCATCGGCCAGGGCCTGGCGGGCGCGGGGCAAAGCGTTGGCAATGGAATCCTCCACGCCTGCCGCCCTGAGCACCAGGGCGGTGTTGAGGGCCACCACCTCGGCCTGGGCCTGGGTTCCCCTGCCCTGAAGCACCGCCTCCAGGATGGAACGGTTGGTGGCCACGTCCCCGCCCCGGAGGGACTCCAGATCCGCCGGCGCCAGACCCAGCTCCCGCGGGTCCAGCCAGGCGCTGCTCACCTGGCCGTCCTCCAGCAGGCGCATCTCGCTGGGCCCGGACAGCGTGGCCTCATCCAGCCCGCCGTGACCATGGACCACGATCGCCCGGCGCTGGCCGAGGCGCCGGAGGGCCTCCGCCATGGGGTCGAGCAGGTCGGGCCTGGCCACCCCAAGCACCTGGGCCTCGGGGCGCAGGGGATTGACCAGCGGTCCGAGCAGGTTGAACACGGTGCGCACCCCGAGGGTCCTGCGCAGGGGCGCCATCCCCACCAGTGCCGGATGCCAGCCCGGGGCGAACAGAAAGGTGACCCCTGCGCGGGTCAGGGCATCGATCACCGTCTGCGGTGGAGCTCCCAGGCGCAGACCGAGCGCCTCGAGCACGTCGGCCGATCCGACCCGCCCGCTGGCGCTGCGGTTGCCGTGCTTGGCCACCTGGGCACCGCAGGCGGCGGCGGTGAAGGCCACGGCTGTGGAGATGTTGAAGCTGTCGGCGCCGGCACCACCGGTGCCGCAGGTGTCGATCAGCTCCATGGCTGGCCGCTCCCCCGGCAGGGGGCAGGCCTCCCGCAGCACGGCCGCCATCGCCGCCAGCTCTTCGCCGGTGGTGCCCTTCGCCCGCAGGGCCGCCAGCAGGGCACCGGTGAGCACCGGTTCGATGGCACCGGCCAACCACCCCCGCATCAGGGCTTCGGCCTGATCGGCCCGGAGGTTGCCGCCGCTCAGGAGTTGCTCCAGCAGCAGGGGCCAGGCAGGGGGCGCGCTCATCACCGAAAGCTGAACCGTTCCCGGCAACTTACGGGAACCCGACGCACCGGGGGAGGCCTGAGGACCTGATCAGTGAACGACAGCAGAGACAGGACATCAGGCCCGGAAAACCACGGCCAGAACCCCATGGCGGCTCCGGTGGCCAAACACAGGGACAAAAAAGCCCGGGTAAAAAAAAGCCCGGGTGCAGAGCACGCCGGGCCGGGTGATGGGGACCTTCCCACTATCACCCGAAGAGGGTCATTTCGGCGAATGGATCCAGACCAGACTCAGGACGCATCGTCGGACGAGGTGTCGAAGCCCGAGCCCACCGCTTCCGCCACCGGTGCCGGACCGGGCCGGAATCCTGCGGCCCAGATGGCCCTGGTGCGGGCGTGGAGGGTGTCGGGTTCGAGCCCCCAAAGCCGCAGGATCTTCAGCAGATCCTCACGGATGTCGGTGGCCCCGGGGAAGCCGCGATAACGCATCTGCAGGCGGGCCGCATCCACCAGATGCTCGTCCCGGGGCGCTTCCACCGCCAGGAGCCGGTCGACCGTCTCCCGGTCGATGGCGTGGAGGGGATGGTTCTGGTCGTCCATGGCCCGGGCGGCCCGTGGGCCCTGATCGGCACTGCCTAGGTTAAGAGGCCTTGCGGCCCCACCCCGGCATGAGCGCCCTGCGGTTGGATCTGATCCGGCGGTACCTCCGCCCGCACCGGCGCACGGTCCTGGTGGGCGCGGTGGCCCTGGTGGTGGTGAACCTGCTCGGGGTGGCCATTCCCCTGGTGGTCCGCCGGGCGATCAACGATCTCAAGCCCGGCTTCGTGCTGGCTGACGTGCTCGGCGTGGCCGGACTGATCATCGTTCTGGCCACGGTGATGGGGGCCACCCGCCTCTATTCCCGCATACTTGTGTTCGGGGTGGGCCGCCAGGTGGAGGCGAGCCTCAAGGAACGGATCTTCACCCATGTGCTCACCCAGGATCCCGGCTGGGTGCAGACCACCGGCAGCGGCGAGGTGATCAGCCGGGCCACCAGTGACGTGGAGAACATCCGCCGCCTGCTGGGTTTCGCCCTGCTCAGCCTCACCAACACGGTGCTGGCCTATGCCCTCACCCTGCCGGCGATGCTGTCGATCGACCCCTGGCTGAGCCTGGCGGCGGTGTCCCTGTATCCCGGCATGCTGATGGTGGTTCGCCTGTTCGGCGGCCGGATGATGAAGCAACAGCGGCGGCAGCAGGAAGCGCTGGCCGAGCTCAGCGACCTGGTCCAGGAGGATCTCTCCGGCATCGGCGCCATCAAGATCTACGGCCAGGAGGCCACCGAGGAAAAGGCCTTCGCGGATCTCAACCGGGTCTATCTCGACGCCCAGCTCTCCCTGGCCCGTACCCGCAGCACCCTGTTTCCCATGCTGGAGGGGATCGCCTCCCTCAGCCTGCTGCTGCTTCTGGCTCTGGGCAGCGGTCAGCTGGAGAGCGGCCGGCTCAGCATCGGCGACCTGGTGGCCCTGATCCTGTTCGTCGAGCGTCTGGTCTTTCCCACGGCCCTGCTGGGCTTCACCCTCAACACCTTCCAGACCGGCCAGGTGAGCATGGAGCGGGTGGAGAGCCTGCTCAGCCACCCTCCAGCCATCGTCTCCCCTGCCGATCCCCTGCCCCCCGGCCTCCCGGCCCTGGGGGCGGTGGAAGCCCGGGGGCTCACGGTGCGGTACCCCGGAGCCGATCGCCCCGCCCTCGTGGACCTCAGCTTCCAGCTTCATCCGGGGGAGCTGGTGGCGGTGGTGGGACCGGTGGGCTGCGGCAAGACCACCCTGGCCCGGGCCCTCGGCCGGATGGTGGAGGTGCCCCCGGGCCAGCTGTTCCTCGACGGGGTGGACGTGACCAGGCTGCGACTGCCGGAGCTGCGCCGTCAGGTGGCCCTGGTGCCGCAGGAGGGTTACCTCTTCACGGCCAGCCTGGCCGACAACCTGCGCTATGGCGATCCGGAGGCGGGCCCGGACCGGGTCGAGGAGGCCGCCCGCCAGGCCCGGCTGGAGGGGGACATCAAGGGATTTCCCGATGGCTACCGCACCCTGGTGGGGGAGCGGGGCATCACCCTGAGCGGCGGCCAGCGCCAGCGCACGGCCCTGGGGCGTGCCCTCCTGGTGGAGGCGCCCCTGCTGGTGCTCGACGATGCCCTGGCCAGCGTGGACAACACCACCGCCGCCGGCATCCTGCGCTCGGTGCGGGAGGAGCAGCGGCGCACGGTGGTGATGATCAGCCACCAGCTCTCGGCCGCGGCGGCCTGCGACCGGATCCTGGTGCTGGAAGCGGGCCGGCTGGTCCAGGAGGGCCACCACACCGACCTGTTGCAGCAGGAGGGCACCTACCGGCGGCTCTGGGACCGGGAGGAAGCCGTGCGTCAGCTCCAGGCCGCCTGAGGCCGGCAGACCGCTCCAGCCGGGGGTCCCTCTGATTCAAAAGATGTTGAGTTGCGCCGCCCGCAGGCGGTGGCTGAGCTTATGTGGAAGAGCCGTGGTCCATCCGCCGCCTGCCACGCCGTCCCCATGGCCCCCACTCCGTCCACCGTCAGCCAGCCCTACAACCTGCGTTGCACCCTGACCTTCGGGGACATCTACGGTCAGATCCTGATCTGGATGGCGGTCATCTTCGTGAGCCTGGCGGCGGGCCTGGCCCTGATGGGGGCGAGCCGTCCCCTGTTCGCCCTGGTGGGGGTGGGGCTGATCCTGGTGCTGTCGCTGCCCTTCCTGCTGTTCGCCTTCACCACCACCCTGCTCAACCACATCGCCCTGGTCCCGGAGCAGGAGCACCAGAGCTCTTCCTAGGCTGGTCCGTCTGATCGCAGCACCTGCCTTGTACGGACTCTTCCGCAGCCCCAGCCCTTCGGGCCGCAGCACCCCCTCCAGCATCGATGGGGGAGCCCAGGAGCTCACCCATGCCGTTCTCGGCACCCCTCTGGCGGCGCCCCTGGAAGCGGGTCAGGCCGAGGCCCAGTTCGGCTGTGGCTGCTTCTGGGGTGCCGAGAAGGGCTTCTGGCGTCTTCCCGGGGTGATCACCACCGCGGTCGGCTATGCCGGCGGCCAGCTGGCTTCCCCCACCTACGAGCAGGTGTGCAGTGGCCGCAGCGGTCATGCGGAGGTGGTTCGGGTGGTCTGGGACACCACCCGGTTGTCCTTCGCCGATCTGCTGAAGCTGTTCTGGGAGTGCCACGACCCCACCCAGGGGAACCGGCAGGGCAACGACCGCGGCAGTCAGTACCGCTCGGCCATCTTCGTGGACGATCCCGATCTGCTGTCCCTGGCCGAAGCCAGCCGCCAGGCCTACCAGGAGGCCCTGAATGCCGCCGGCAGCAGGGGGGCGATCACCACCGAGATCGCCAGCGGCAGGCCGTTCCACTTCGCCGAGCCCTACCACCAGCAGTACCTGGCCAAACCGGGCAGCAGGCCCTACTGCTCCGCCCAGCCCACGGGTGTCACCCTGGGCCCCTTCCCCGGCGCCGACTACAAGCTCCCGCCTGCCGTGTGGGAAAGCTATGACTGGGCCATTCCCCATTGCGTCCTCCGTGGCGACAATGCGCCGATCGCCCTCCCCTGACCGCTTACGTCCATGGCCGCTGCCCCGCTGCTGACGCTCGGACTCCTGCCGATGCTGGTGATGCAGTCGCCCTGGTGGGAGCACTACGACCTGCGGGAGCGTTTCGTCTGCAGTGATCGCCAGGCGGTGGTGCTCGAGCGCAATGCCTCCCAGGCCTCCCTGATCGCCGGCAACGGCCGCACCACCCTGTTCCGCGAGGAGTCGGACGCCCCCGGGCTCCGCTACCAGAACGACTCCCTGCGAGTGATCCTTCGGGGGGACGAACTCACCCTCGAACAGCTGCCCACCCGCCGGGTCTGCCAGCGCACCGAACAGGTATGACGCCGCTCCCGGATCGGGTGGTCATCGGCGCTCTGATCGCGGCCGTCGGCCTCTGCTTCGCCCTCGCCTTCTGGACGGTGCGGCTCCAGCCTGCCGGGGAACCTCCGCTGCAGTGGCGCCAGGGGCCGAGCGTCCAGCTGCTGATGGTCGCTCCGTGAGGGACCCTGCCGAGGAATCGGAGCGCCCGCCGCGCCAGATGCACCCCCTGCCCAGGGGCCTGGTGGAGCTCTACGGCCTTCTGGCGGTGCTGTTCGTGCTGGTCCCGGAGTGGATGGCCGGGGGATTCCTCTCCGGTTTCCAGGAAGGCCGGGAGGGGTCCGAGCTCCCCCTGCCCTCGATGGCCTGGCAGCGCCTGCCGGAGCTGCAGCTGGCCACGATGGGGCTGGCGGAACTGCGCCAGCTGGCCCGTGAGCAGAGGATCTGCGGCTACGCGGCCATGGGCCGGCAACGGCTGACGAACCGGTTGCTGCGCCGGCTCTCCAGGCGGCGCCGGGGCCCCAGGACGCTGTGATAACTTCAATTCGCCGGGGCGTAGCGCAGCTTGGTAGCGCACCACTTTGGGGTAGTGGGGGTCGTGGGTTCAAATCCCGCCGCTCCGATTCAACCGGCCTGCAGGGCGATCGACACCAGGATCCCCTGCCTGCATCGCTCCGCTTCAGCTGATCCCATCGGCTGATTTTTTTTGCCCGCTGCTGCCCGTATCCGTCCCGCCGGCGTCAGTGGAGGCGGGTCATGACGTTGAAGCGCACCAGCCAGAGGTTGACGCGGCGGCGCAGCCGCGGGGGCACCTCCTGAACCAGCTGGAACAGCTCCAGGGAGGCGATCCGGTGCAGAGCTCGGACGTCGACGCTCCAGAGGGCCTCCGCCTCCCGGATCAGCCGTGCCCAGCTGCGGGCGGTCTGCCAGCGGCGGACCCGCTGCACGGCGGGTTCGCCCTGGTCACCGGAGCTGGTTGGCAGCCGGGTGAGCATCGCAACCATCCCGGGCGGACCTTCCCAGGGTGGGAAGGCCGGAGCCCAACGACCGGGATCATCGGATCCGCTTCAACGTTCGAAATAAAAACGGAAGACCTGCCCGGCTCAGGCCGTGCGGGGCAGGACCTCCGCCACCGGCGGCTCCCCCACCGGCTGCACGGGGAAGGGGAGCGCCTCCGCCTCCCGCCGGCTGAGCCGCCGGCTCCAGGCGCGGGGAACCGGGTCGTTCCAGCGGAAGCCGGCGGCCTTGGCCCGGTGCCGCTCGGCGTAGGACAGTTCGGCGCGGTAGAGGCTGCGGGGCTCCATTGCGGCCTCCAGCAGGGCTTCGAGATCGGCGCAGCGCTCGAACACCTGGGCCAGGTAGATGCAGTCGGTGAGGGCCCGATGGGCGGCCCAGACGGGGACGCCGTAGGCCAGGGCGAGATCACGGACCGAGGGGGTGCTGCGCAGCTGGCGATCGGCGGGCCAGCGGATGTCCTCCATGGAGCAGATCCACGGCCTCTCCAGCACCGGCAGGGCACCCAGACCGAACCACTGACGATCGAAGGCGGCGTTATGGGCCACCAGGGCATCGCTGGCCGCCACCATGGCGCGGAAGCAGCCCAGGGCCTCCTGCCAGGGCTGCTCCAGCCGCGTCACCACCGCGGGGATGCCATTGATGGCCTCGGCGGGGTTGCTGACGCAGGGCATCAGAAACGAGACCTGGGTCAGCACGGCCCGGTGCGGCACATGGAACAACACCGCCCCCACCTCGATGCACTGACCCTCCTGGCTGGAGAGACCGGTGGTCTCCGTGTCGAGGATCAACAGCATCCCGGGACTGGCGGGTCGGGCGCGGGATGGGGCTCCCGACCAGGCGGGCAGGGCCACGGGGGCCGACGGCGCCGGATGGGCAATCTTCGCGGCAGGCGGAGGACTGGGGGGGGCTCCAGGCGCAGGGCCGGACTCTGCCGCGGTGGGCCCAGGGGAGGTCACGGGCTCAACGAGGCCCAGCAGGTCGTTCTGTTGCCAGAGACCGGGTTGCTCCTGCATCGGCAGTGCCCTCACGCGGTCCCATGCTCGCAAGCCGGGCAAGGCCCCCCGCCCCTCCTTGCCGTGCCGTGCTTCCTAGGGTTGGGGGGTCATCCGCTCCGATCCGCTCCGTGGCCGCTGCCCCCGCCCCCGGCGATCCCGCCCCCCTCATCGCCCTGCAGGACGCCGAAGGGATCGAACGGCGCAGCGATCAGCTGGCCGGCAAGGCCCTGGTCCTGTTCTTCTATCCCAAGGACGACACCCCCGGCTGCACCATGGAGGCCTGCGCCTTCCGCGACAGCTACGCCGAATTCCAGGAGCTCGGCGCCGAGGTGTGGGGGGTGAGCGGCGACGATGGGGCCAGCCACCGGCGCTTCGCCGGCCGCCATCAGCTGCCCTTCCCCCTGCTGGTGGACACGGGCAACCGCCTACGCAAGGCCTTCGGGGTTCCCAGCGTGCTCGGCCTGCTGCCCGGCAGGGTCACCTACGTCATCGACGGCGAGGGGATCATCCGCCACGTGTTCAACAATCTGCTCGATGGCCCGGCCCACCGGCGCGAGGCCCTGTCGGTCCTGCAGCGCCTGGCCGCCCCCGCCGGCAGCTGAGATGGCCCCCTGGCGCCAGCGCGGCCCGCTCTGGAGCCTGTCGGCTGGCCCGAGGGCCGGCGACCGGGGTGTGGTCGAGTTCATCGGCGGCAGCTACCTGGCCGCCACCCCCCAGCTCAGCTACCGAAGGCTGCTCGAGGCCCTGGCTGCCAGGGGCTGCCGGATCCTGGCCTGGAGCTACGTGCCGGGCTTCGACCACCAGAGCCAGGCCAACGAGGCCTGGCGAGCCTTCCGCACCGCCCGCGCCGACGAGATGAGGCCTGGCTCGACACGGCGGCTGCGGCTGGGCCACAGCCTGGGCTGCAAGCTCCATCTGCTGGCCCCCGACGGCGGCCGGGGCTGCGACGGCCTGGTGGCCCTGAGCTTCAACAACTTCTCCGCGGAACGCTCGGTCCCCCTGCTGGCGGAGATGGGCCAGCAGTTCGGCTTCCGCAGCGAATTCAGCCCCTCCCCCCAGCAGACCCTGCGCCAGGTGAGCGAGACGCTACCGCCAACCCCGCAACCTGCTGGTGCGCTTCCGGCGGGATGGTCTCGACGAGAGCCCACCACTGCTGGCGGCCCTGCAGGCCAGAGCGGGCGACGCCAGCGAACTGCTGGAACTGCCCGGCGACCACCTCACCCCCGCCAGTGCCGGGGTGCGCCGCAATCTTCTCGGGGACTGGGCCGACGATCCGGCGCGCCAGCGGCAGATCGAGCGCCTGGCGGAGACCGTGCTGGAGTGGAGCACCCCGGCCGGCTGACCGCAGGAGCCGGCCGGCCCTCCGACCTCAGACCCGCAGGGCGTCGAGCACCGAGCGGTCCTCCAGGGTGCTGGTGTCGCCGCTCACCTCCTGGCCGGCGGCCAGGGAGCGCAGGATCCGGCGCATGATCTTGCCGCTGCGGGTCTTGGGCAGGGCATCGGTGAAGCGGATCACATCCGGCCGGGCGATCGGGCCGATTTCCTGCACCCACATGGCGGCGCAGCTCGGCCTCCAGGGCCCCATCCCCTTCCAGTCCCGCATCCAGGGTGACGAAGGCGACGATGCCTTCCCCCTTGAGGTCGTCGGGCCGGCCCACCACCGCGGCCTCCGCCACGGACGGATGGCTCACCAGGGCCGACTCGATCTCCATGGTGCCCAGCCGGTGGCCGGAGACGTTGATGACGTCGTCCACCCGGCCCATCACCCAGAAGTAGCCGTCCTCGTCGCGGCGGGCGCCGTCACCGGCGAAATAGAGCCAGCTGCCGTCCGCGGGCCGGATGTGCTCCCAGTAGCTGCGGCGGAAGCGCTCGGGATCGCCGTGCACCGTGCGCATCATCCCGGGCCAGGGTCGCCGTATCGCCAGGTAGCCCCCCTGACCCGTCGGCACGCTGTTGCCCTCCAGATCCACCACGTCGGCCACGATCCCGGGCAGGGGCAGGGTGCAGGATCCCGGCTTGGTGGGGGTGGCCCCGGGCAGGGGGCTGATCATCACCCCGCCGGTCTCGGTCTGCCACCAGGTGTCCACCACGGGGCAGCGGTCGCCGCCGATCACCTCCCGGTACCACATCCAGGCCTCGGGATTGATGGGCTCGCCGACGGTGCCGAGGATCCGGAGGCTGGACATGTCGTACTGATCGGGCACCTCACGGCCGCTCTTCATGAAGGCGCGGATGGCCGTGGGCGCGGTGTAGAAGATCGTGACGCCGTGCTTCTGGATCACCTCCCAGAACGCCCCGGGCTTGGAGGGGCGCGGGGCTCCCTCGTACATCACCGTGGTGGCGCCGTTGGAGAGGGGGCCGTAGACGATGTAGCTGTGGCCGGTGATCCAGCCCACGTCGGCCGTGCACCAGTGGATGTCGTCCTCGCGGATGTCGAAGATCCACTGAAAGGTGAGGTGGGCCCAGAGGTTGTAGCCGGCGGTGCTGTGCACCACCCCCTTGGGCTTGCCGGTGGAGCCGGAGGTGTAGAGCACGAAGAGCCGGTCCTCACTGGCCATCGGTTCGGCCGGACAGTCGCTGCTCTGGCCGTCCACCAGCTCGTGCCACCAGAGGTCCCGTCCGGTCTCGAAGCCGCAGATTTCGCCGGTGCGGCGCACCACCAGCACGTGCTCCACGCTGGGGCAGCCCTCGGCCAGGGCCTGATCCACCGCCGGCTTGAGGGCCACGGCTTTGTCCTTGCGGAAGCCGCCGTCGGCGGTGATCACCAACTTCGCCTGGCCGTCGATCAGCCGGTCGCGCAGGGCCTCGGCGGAGAAGCCACCGAAGACCACCGAATGGGGGGCGCCGATGCGGGCGCAGGCCAGCATGGCGATGGCCGCCTCCGGCACCATCGGCATGTAGAGAGCCACCAGATCCCCCTTGCCGACACCAAGGGATTTCAGTGCGTTGGCGGCACGGCAGACCTCGGCGTGGAGCTCGCGGTAGCTGAATCTGCGCACTTCCCCCGGTTCCCCTTCCCAGATCAGGGCCGTCTTCTCGGCGCGGGGGCCGTCGAGATGGCGGTCGAGGCAGTTGTAGGAGAGGTTGGTGGTGCCGCCCTCGAACCAGCGGGCAAAGGGGGGATCGCTCCAGTCGAGCACCGTGTCGAACGGCTGGAACCAGTGCAGTTCGCGCCGGGCGGCCTCTCCCCAGAAAACGTCGGGATCAGCCTGGGCCCGGGTCGCCAGCGCTTCATAGGCCGCCATCGAGCCGATGCGGGCACCGGCGGCCAGCTGGGGCGGCGGATCGAACTGCCGCTGCTCCTGGAGCACCGACTCGATGGTGGGGGAGGAGTCCTGGGTCATGAAGGGGCCTGCCGATCGGGCGTTGGCATGGTGCATTCAACCGCAGACGAGCCACGCTGGAGTCAGTGCCGCAACGTCCCCATGCCCGCCTGGCTGACGATCCTGCTGGTGATGGCTCTGGTGATCGCCGCCCTGACCCCGAGCCGCAGGGAGTTCGGCTGGTTCCTGCGACTGCGGCGGCCCCGCTGGCTCACCTTCGAGCGCTGGATCCCCCTGATCTGGAGCCTGATCTACCTCTGTTTCTACGCCTCGGCCCTGCTCAGCTGGTCGGCCGGCGGTGACCGGGCGACGATGGTGGGCTATCTGCTGCTGCTGCTCCTGGTGCAGAGCTACACGCTGCTGATCTGCCGCACCCGTCGCCTGGTATGGGGCACGGCGGCAGGCCTGGCCGGCTGGCTCTGGGGCCTGGGACTGGGGCTGCGGGTGGCGGCGCAGTCGGGCCCAGCGGCCTGGCTGCTGCTCCCTTTTCTGCTCTGGAGTCCGATCGGCACCTTCGTGACCTGGCGGATGCAGAAGCTGAATCCCTGAACCCCGTGGCGGCGGGTGGGACGATCAGGCGTGCCCATGGACGCTTGGCAAGATCCCCGGGCGGCGTTAGCCAGGGAACACAGCAGCGGAAGAGGAGCGGAAGGCCATGGAGGAGCAGCCGATCACACCCCATGCCGGACCGACCCTGGATGCCGACGGCAACCTCACCTATGTGGGGGACGACGGACGTCGCTATGTGGTGGGTCTGCCGCCGGACATCGACGAGGACAGCGTCGACAAGGTGATGATGCTGCTGCGGAGCGGCAGCGGCCTGTTCCAGCAGATCGAAGCCCTCTGCCAGCGGTGGATCGGGGAGGTCAGTGGTGCCGACCTCGATGCCCGTGCCGCCCTGGTTCTGCTGCTCACAACGCTGGAAACGGCCCTGGAGGACCGCTACCCGGAGACAGGCCCGTCCTGATGCAGGCTGGGAGGATGCTTTCGCGTCCCGCCGCCTGCCTCTTCGATCTCGACGGTCTGCTGCTGGATACCGAGCCCGCCCATGCCCACGCGTGGCAGCAGGCGGCCCGCCGGTTCGGCAGGTCCCTCACATCGGCCGAGCTGCTGACGCTGCGGGGCCGCCGCCGCCTCGACTGTGCCCTCCAGGTGCGCCGTTGGATCGCTGACGCCGGCGGGCCGCATCTGAGCGACGAGGAACTGCTGGCGGTGCGCCAGCCCATCGCCGAAGCCCTGCTGGCCCGGGCCCCGGCCATGCCCGGCGCCGAGCTCCTGGTGCGCCGCTGCAGGACCCTGGAGATTCCGATGGCGCTGGCCACCAGCAGCGCCCGGGAGGCCGTGGAGATCAAGGTGGCGCCCCATCCCTGGATGGCCCTGATCGCCGAGCGGGTCCATGGCGACGACCCGGAACTGGGGGGCGGCAAGCCGGCCCCGGATCCCTTTCTGCTGGCGGCCCGCCGGTTGGGTGTCGCACCCGGAGCCTGCTGGGCGTTCGAGGATTCGGTCGCCGGGGTGGCCGCCGCCCAGGCCGCCGGCTGCCGGGTGCATGTGCTGCTGCCGCCCGGAGTGGGCTGCGAGGCCTATCCGGACACGGTGCGCTGCCTCCGGTCCCTGGAGGATGTGTCCCTCGATCAGTAGAGCCGGCTGAGCACGTACTCCGGCAGGGCCCGCAGGGCGCTGCGGGGCTCCGAGGGCGGTAGCCAGGCAATGGACTCATGAGCCTCCCGGGCGAATCCTTCAGCCAGGGAGCGGGCCCGGGCGATGGCATCGCAGCCGCGCACCATGGCCAGGGCCTGGTCCAGATCGCCCGCCTCGCAGAACTCCCTCTCGATCAGCCCCGCCAGCGCGGGGCGTTCCTCCAGGGCGTAGAGCACCGGAGCGGTGAGATACCCCGAGGCCAGATCGCTGGCGGCGGGCTTGCCCAGCTGCTGGTCACTGGCGGTGAAATCGAGGATGTCGTCGACCACCTGGAAGGCCAGGCCCAGCTGGCGGCCGAAGCGGTAAAGCGAATCGAGCCGGGATTCGCCCAGGCCGGTGAGCACGCCGGCGGCCCGGGCGCTGTTGGCAATCAGGGAGGCGGTCTTGCAGTAACTCTTCTCGAGGTAGGTCTCGAAGCTCTGGCCCGTGTCGTAACGGAACAGACCCTGGCGAACCTCACCGTCGGCCAGATCCATGATCACCCGCGACAGCAGCTTCACCACCTCCAGGTCGTCGAGGTTGGCCAGGTGCCAGCTGGCCTGGGCGAAGAGGAAATCACCGGCGAGCACCGCGACGCGATGGTTGAAGCGACTGTGCACCGTGGCCACGCCGCGGCGGGTGGCAGCTTCATCCACCACGTCGTCGTGGACGAGGGAGGCGGTGTGGATCATTTCGGTGATCTCCGCCAGGCGCCGGTGCCGGGAGCTCAGTCCGCCGTCGGGGGCGATGGCGCGGGAGAGAAGCAGCACGATGCCGGGCCGCAGCCGCTTGCCCCCTGCGGCGAACAGATGTTCGGCGGCGGCCTGCAGGATGGGATGGCCAGCACCGATCAGGCTGCGCAGGTCGGCCAGAAGGGCATCGAGGTCGGACTCCACTGGCTGGAGCAACTCTGCAACCGTCGCCACATCACCTCCACGATGGATTGATCCTAGGGGCCGTGCCTCAGTAGGCGCGGGTGGGCGACTGCAGGCTGACGCTGCGCACCGCAGGCCGACTGCCCAGCCAGGTGGAGGCAGCGGCGGCGAAGTCATCGGCGGCTCCGGTGACGCAGAAGCGGGTGCGTTCCATCGGCGGCCGCACTGACTCCTCCGCCTGATCCACCTCCGGCGCATCGCCCAGGCTCCCCAGCAGGGGGCCCAGGCGCTGGGCGGCGGCCAGGGCGGGGTCCACCAGCTGGATGTCGGGGGGCACCAACTGGGCCAGCAGGGCCCGCAGCAGGGGGTAGTGGGTGCAGCCCAGCACGATCGTGTCCACCTCGGCCGCCAGCAGCGGCGCCAGATAATCGGCCGCCGCCGCCCGCAGTTCGGGAGCCTCCAGGTCGCCGGCTTCGATCAGGGGCACGAAGGCGGGGCAGCCCACCTCCAGCACGCGGGCCGAGGGGCGGCAGGCGTGGATCGAACGGCGATAGGCGCCGCTTGCGGCGGTGGCGGGGGTCGCCAGGACGCCCACCTGGTCGCTGGTCAGTTCGCTGGCCAGGCTGTCGATCAGCCCCACCACCGGCACCCCCGCCTCGGCCACCGCCACATCGAGGGCCAGGGCATTGGAGGTGTTGCAGGCCATCACCAGCACCCCCACCCCCTGCAGCCGCAGCCAGTGCACCACCTCCGAAGCGATCGCCCGGATCTCCTCCTTCGACCGCTGCCCGTAGGGGACCCGGGCCGTGTCCCCCAGATACAGGCAGGGAGAGTGGGGGTACAGGGCATGGATCTGACGCAGGACCGTGAGCCCCCCCAGGCCGCTGTCGAACAGCCCCACCAGGAGGCTCAAGAGCCCCCCCGCAGATAGTTGAGAATCCCGGCGGAGATGGCCAGCGCCAGCCGACGGCGGAAGTTGGGACTGGCCAGCCGAGGGGCGTCGATGCGGCCGGTGACGAAACCCATCTCCGTGAGCACCGCGGGCATCACCGTCCGGCGGATCACGAAGAAACGGCCGGGCCGGGCACCGCGATCCGGAGTGCCCGGAGAGACAGCCATGATCTGGGACTGGATCGCCCGGGCCAGTCGCAGGGAATTGCCCGCCTGGAAATAGAAGGTCTCGACGCCGTTGACATCGGGCCGGGCCATGCTGAGGGCGTTGGCGTGGATGCTGACGAACACGTCGGCATTGGTTCTGTTGGCCAGCGACACCCTTGGCGGAAGGTCGACGTCCACCTCGGAGGTGCGGGTCATCACCACCTGAACACCACGGGCCTGGAGCAGCCGGGCCACCTGCAGACCCACGTCCAGGACGATGTCGGTCTCGCGCAGGCCACCGATGCCCACCGCCCCCGGATCGGGACCGCCATGGCCTGGGTCGATCACCACCCGGAAGCGTCCCCGGGGCACCACCGGCAGTCCATCGGCGGAGAGGGGGCGGCCGGACGTGGCCTGGCCGCTGCTGCTGAAACCTCCGGGGCGGGAGGCCGTCCAGGTCGAGGTCGCGGCATTGATGTCGCCCTCGCCGACGTTGCGGCTGAAGCCGCTCCGGGGCAGGCCTGTCAGGGCCATGCGCCAGCGGTCCCGGGCCGTGCCCACCAGCCGCAGCTGGCGTGGATCGATGCGGGTGCCAGGCCGGAACTCCAGCACCAGCCGGGTGGTGCCCGGGTCGGGCCGGCCGATGCGCACTTCCTTCACCAGACCGCCGACCGGCACCGAACGGCTGCGCTGGGGGGCCCCCGGCAGATCCACCCAGACCCGGGGACCGGTGCTGCCGGATCCCTCCTCGAAGTAAGCCCGCAGCCTCACCCCGGGGGAGGTGCGCAGCTCCAGCACCCCCTCACGGCTCAGTCGCCAGGCCGCCAGGGCGCTCGCCGCCTGCGCCGGAAGGGCCGCCAGCAGCAGTGGCAGGGCCAGTAACCAGGCGAATCGCGCCGGACGCACTCTCATGAACATTCAGAAAAGGGCCGGATGGCGATGCTGGAGGCTGGGCATCTGGGCCCTCACCCGAGCCACGTGGGCCGTGTCCACCGGGGCCATGGCCAGCCCGGGCTCCACCCCCGCATCGGCCATGACCGTGCCCCAGGGATCGATCACCAGAGCATGGCCATGGGTCTGGCGGCGGCCGTAGTGGAGACCCGTCTGGGCGGGGGCGAGCACGTAGGCGGTGTTCTCGATGGCCCGGGCCTGGAGCAGCACCTGCCAGTGGTCCTTGCCGGTATAGGCGGTGAAGGCGGCGGGGATCATCAGCAGCTCGGCCCCCGATCCGGCCAGCTGGCGATAGAGCTCCGGAAAGCGCACGTCGTAGCAGATGGACAGGCCGATGCGGCAGAGCCCCGGCACGTCGACCACGGGAGGCAGATCATGGCCCGGCTGCACCGTGGCCGACTCCCGGTACGTGATCCCGTCGGGGATGTCCACGTCGAAGAGGTGGATCTTGTCGTAACGGGCCAGCAGCTGGCCCTCCCGGCCGACGAGCTCGGCACGGTTGAAGGTCTGGCCGTCGCCGGCGGGCACGGGGAAACCCCCACCCAACAGGGTGAGCTGGTAGCGGCGCGCCATGGTGACCAGGAAGCGGCTGCAGCGATCCGCCAGGCTGGGTGCCAGCTCCAGGCGGCGGGAATCGTCGCCCATGAAGGCGAAGTTCTCGGGCAGTCCCACCAGGTCGGCGCCTCGGCGGGCGGCCAGATCGATCAGCTCCTCGGCCGCCGCGAAGTTGGCATCGGGATCCGGAGTGCTGGTGAGTTGCAGCGCCGCTGCCAGAAAACTGCCCACCGCCCGACCGCTCAAGACCGGCGAATCGTAAGGGAGCTGCCAAGGGGGGCAATGGCCCCCTCAGCTGGCCCGCAGAACCCCCGGTTCCTCCTGGATCGGCACGATCTCCAGGTTGTCCACGGCAGCGCAGCAGGCGAAGTCGGCGTCGTGGTTGCCCAGGCCGATCAGGCGCTGGCCGTGGGTGGCGCTGCGCAGGCAGGTTTCGGTGTCGTGGCGCCACTGGTGCCAGAGCGCCAGGGCCGCCAGCATCTCGTCGTTGGCGCAGCGGACCCCCATGTGGGGAGCCACCGCCAGCTCGATGGCGGCCGAGGCCAGGGCCCCCGCCGCCAGGCTGTCCTCGAGGGAATAGGACCCCTCCCAGCCGCTGCCGACGATCCACACCCGCAGGGCCTGGCACTCGATCAACCGCCGGGCCACGGCGGTGCGGTTGGGCAGGCAGGCGGTGAGCAGCAGCGGCACCTCGCGGACCCGGTCGAGGGAGCGGGTGCCGTTGGTGGTGCTCAGGAAGATCCGCTTGCTGCCCACCCGCTCCGGGGTCACCGCCAGGGGGGAGTTGCCCAGGTCGTAGCCCTCGATCCGTTTCCCGCCCCGCTCCCCGGCCCGCAGACGCCGGGCGGCAGGCCAGCCCGCGGCGGCGGCCTCGAGGGAGGGAAGATCGGCGAAGGCCTGGATCGCCTCGGCTCCGTTCTGCAGCGCCCAGGCGATGGTGGTGGTGGCCCGCAGCACGTCGATGACCACGGCCGCATCGGGGCCGCCTTCCTCGACCGGCAGCAGGGGGGGGACCGTTTCGGAGGTGTGGAAATAGGACAGCTGCACGGAACGCGATCGCTACGGGGGTGCGTCACAGTAGGCAGCGGCTCGACGGCACAGGACGACGTGGCGACGGTGGTGGCAGAGGGGGTTGGCAAGGCGCTCGGTCGCCAGCGCAATCTGCGCGATTTCATCGCCCTGCTGGAGCGGCGTGGCCAGCTGCGGCGCATCACGGCGCCGGTGGATCCGGATCTGGAACTGGCGGCCATCGCCGACCGGGTGCTGGCCATGGGCGGCCCGGCCCTGCTGTTCGAGAACGTGATCGGCTCCCCCATGCCGGTGGCCGTGAACCTGCTGGGCACCGTGGAACGGGTGCTGTGGAGCATGGGCATGGAGCGCCCCGAGGAGCTCGAGGCCCTGGGGGAGCGCCTGGCCCTGCTGCAGCAGCCACGCCCGCCGAAGGGCCTCCAGGAACTGATGAAGTTCGGAGGGGTGTTCTGGGATCTGGTGCGTGCCCGGCCCGACCGCGACCTCACCCCGCCCTGCCACCAGCAGGTGCTCAGGGGCGACGCGGTGAACCTGGAGCGCCTGCCCCTGCTGCGCCCCTGGCCCGGAGATGCGGGCGGGGTGATCACCCTGGGCCTGGTGATCACCAAGGACCCGGAGACCGGCGTGCCGAACGTCGGGGTCTACCGGCTGCAGCGCCAGTCACCGAACAGCGCCACCGTCCACTGGCTGAGCGTGCGGGGCGGAGCCCGGCACCTGCGCAAGGCGGCGGCCCTGGGCCGCAAGCTGGAGGTGGCGGTGGCGATCGGCGTCCATCCCCTGCTGGTGATGGCGGCAGCCACCCCCATTCCCGTGCAGCTGAGCGAGTGGCTGTTCGCCGGCCTCTATGCCGGCGAGGGGGTGCCGGCTCACCCGCTGCAAGACCCTCGACCTGGATGTGCCCTCCCACAGCGAGGTGGTGCTGGAGGGCACGATCACCCCGGGAGATGCTCCCGGACGGCCCCTGCGGCGATCACATGGGTTTTTACGGCGGCCAGGAGGATTCCCCCTGGTGCGCTTCC